>NZ_LRHX01000018.1:0-3650 GCF_001758645.1 Janthinobacterium sp. MP5059B
GCAGCCACGGCAGCAGCTTCGCTGGCAGCGGCGAATGCCGCCATCCTGGCCGACCAACTGGCGGCACAGGCCGCCGCAGCAGCGGCAGCAGCCTTGCTCGCTGCCAATACCGCCACCAGCGACGATACGCTGGCAGCCAGCACGGCAGCCGTCGTCCCCGGCGCGCAAGCGGCCGCTACCGCCGCCACGAATGACGACAGCGCGGCAGCCACCGCTGCCGCTGCCGCTGCCNCCTCCCACGCCGCCGCCACGTCGGCGCAAAATGCTGATGCGGCTGCCGCCACGGCCGCCGCCAACGCCGCCGCCGCGCACGCCGCGGCCGATGCGGCGCAAACGCAGGCGGACCAGACCAACGCCCCGGCATTGCAAGCCATCGCCGATGCGGCCGACGTGGTCGCCGCCGCAGCCAACACCCAGGCGGCGCTGACCGACGCGGCAGCGCTGGGCGTCATCTCCGCCAATGATGCCGCCGCTGCCGCCGCCGCCACGGCGCTGGCCAATGCCACGGACGCCGCCGCGCTGGACCTGGCGGCCACCGCCGCCGCCAATGCCGCCGTCGCCGCAGGCATCCAGGCCAGCCTGACGGATGCCGCCGCCCTTGCATTGATCTCCGATGCGGATGCCGCCACCGCCGCCGCTGCCGCCACCGCGGCGGCCGCCACCGATGCCGCCGCCCTGGCTGCCGCCTCGAACGCAGCCGCCACCGCGGCAGCGAATGCGGCGGCAGCTGCCAATGCCAGCGATGCCGCGGCACTCGGTATCGCTGCCACCGCCGCCGCGAATGCGGCCACCGCGGCCAGTACGCAAGCGGGCCTGACCGATGCCGTCGCCTTGAGCATGGCAGCGGACGCCGCCGCCGGTGTTGCCGCCCAGGACGCTGCCATCGCCAACGCCACGGACGCCGTCGCCCTGCAGGCTGCCGCCAATGCCGCCGCCACGAACGCCGCCAATGCACAGACGCAAGCGAACATGACGGACGCGCCCACCCTGGGCCTGATCGCCGACGCCGCCACCGCGGCGTCGGACGCAGCACAGCTCCAGGCCGGCTTGACGGATGCGGCCGCACTGGCCCTGATTTCCGATGCCGACGCTGCCGCAGCCGCTGCAGCAGCCCTTGCCGCCAGTAGCGATGCCGCCGCGCTTGACGCCGCCGCAGCCCTTGCCGCCACCGTGGCGGCGAATGCAGTCGTCACGGCCAGCCTGAGCGACGCGGCCGCCCTGCAAATCACGGCCGATGCGGCAGCCAGCACGTCCGCCGGCGCCGCCACGCAAGCGGCATTGACGGACGCGGCCGCCCTGCAAGTGATTTCCGACGCCGATGCCGCCGCCGCGCTGGCCGCGCAAACGACGGCCAACCAGACGGATGCGGCCGCCCTGGCCGCTGCCGACGCGGCCGCCGCCAGCGATGCCGCCAATGCGCAAACAGTGGCCGACCAGACCGATGTCGTCGCCTTGCAGCAAGCAGCCGACCAGGCGGACGCCGATGCGGCTGCCGCCAATTCGCAAGCCAGCCTGCTGGACGTCAACATCGCCCTGAATGCGTTCAATCTGGCCAACCTCGCCGCCCTGGCCGCCAATGTCACGGCTGGCCAAACCAGCGTGCTCGATCTGACGGCCACGGTCAATACCTTGCAGATCGGTGCCGATAATGCCGATATCTCTGCCGCCCTGTTCGATGCCACCATCCTTGCCGGCATCTCCACCGCCGATGCGCTGGCGGCAGCCGGCCTGCAAACCATCGCCGACCTGACCAATGCCGATGCGCTCATCGCCACGGCGGCCGCTGCCGTCTCGGCGGCGGAAACGGCCGCCCTGCTGGGCGGGATCGATATCTCGGCCGTCAGCGCAGCTGCCGCGGCACAGGCGGCCGCCGCGGCTGCCGCCACCACGGCCTTGCTGACCGATGCCGGCACGCTGGGCATTGCCTCCACTGCCGACGCTGCCGCTGAACTTGCCGCCCAGACTGCCGTCACCACCTTGACGGCCGCCAATACGCTGGCGCAAAACGCGCTGACCACGGCACAATTTGTTGCCAATCAGACCGACGCCGTGGCCCTGGGCCTGGCCTCTTCCGCAGCCGATGCGGCCGCAGCCCTGGCCGTCACGACTGCCGGCCAGACCGACGCCATCGCGCTGAGCCTCATCTCGAACGCCGATGCGCTGGTCGCTACCTCCGCCGCCAACCTGGCCGCGCTGACGGATGCCACGGCGCTGGGCGTGATCTCGACCGCCGACGCCACCCTGGCCGCCACCCTGCAGGCGACGGCCAATCTGACGGATGCCGCCGGCCTGGGCCTGCTCGCCACGGCCGCTGCCGCCGCCGCCAATACGGCGACGAATGTTGCCAACCTGACCGATGCGGTGGCCCTGGGTACGCTCTCGACAGCGGCCACCACCGCCGCCAATACGGCAGCCGCCACCGCCGCGCTGACCGACGCCACGGCCTTGGGCCTGGTCGCCACGGCCGACGCGGCGGCCGCTTCCGCCCTGCAAACGACGGCCAACCTCACCGACGCCGTGGCACTGGGCCTCGTGTCGACGGTCGCCAACACGGCCGCCAGCACCGCTGCCGCCGTTGCCAATCTGACCGATGCCGTGGCACTGGGCACCGTCTCGACAGCCGCCACGGCCGCCGCCAATACGGCAGCTGCCACGGCCGCCCTGACCGACGCCGTCGCACTGGGCTTGACGGCCACCGTCGACGCGGCGGCCGCCACCGCCGCACAAACAACGGCCAACCTGACGGATGCCGTCGCCCTGGGCCTGGTAGCGACCGTCAATGCCACCGCCTCCACGGCAGCCGCCGCCGTCGCTGGCCTCACCGACGCCGTCCTGCTGGGTACCGCCCACACGCTCGACGTCACGGCCGCCACCGTGGCGGCCACCAAGGCCGCCTTGACGGATGCCGCCGCCCTGACCACCGTCGCCAACAACGATGCCGCGAATGCCGCCGCCCTGGCTGCCTATTCGGCCGCCCATCCGTTCGACCTGGTGGCAGCGCTGGCGGCCACCGTCGCCGCCACCACGGCCGGCTTGTCGAACACCGCCGCACTGGCGGCGCAAGCCGATGATGCGGCCGCCGCCTCGACAGCAGCTACGGCCGCAGCATCCCTGACAGCCCTGAACAATGCGCTCGCGGCCGACAGTGCCGCCACCGCCGCCGCCACCCTCGCCCTGACGTCCCAGGCGGCAGCCACCGCGGCGGCGCTGGACGACACGCTGGCGGCCACCGCCGCCGGCGTGGCCGCGACCTCGCTGGCAGCGGCACAGGCGGCGCAGGCAGCCGATGCCGCCGCCGCCGCGACGGCAGCGACGGCGGCCAACGCCCTGGCCGCCTTGAATGCGGCCCTGCAGGCGGACGCAAATGCGGCCGCCACGGCCGCCGCCGCCATCACGGCGAGTGCGGCCACCGCCGCCGCCGTCGCCGACGATCTGGCCGCTGCGACGGCCGCCACTGTCGCCAACGTCTCGCAAGCGGCCGCGCAAGCGGCGCAGCTGGCCGACAATGCCGCCGCCAGCGCCGCCACCATCGCCGCCAACGCGCTGGCGTCGCTGAATGCGGCCCTGGCCGACGATGCCGCGGCCGCTGCGGCTGTGCTGAACTCCACCAATGCAACGGCCGCGGCATCGTCGGCCAGGGCCGCATTCAG
>NZ_LRHX01000019.1:0-235346 GCF_001758645.1 Janthinobacterium sp. MP5059B
AGCTCGCCAATGTCCTTGTCGCGGCGCTTGTCGAACCAGCGCACCGTGGCGCCCAGCACCCCCAGGCGGGCAGGCCGGCGGCCACCATCAGCGGCGCGGCGATGAACAGGAAGCCCAGCGCCGGGTCGCTGCCGTACAGCACGGCGACAGCGCGCGCGCTGTCGAACAGGCCGGGCATCCAGTTGCGCACGACCACGACCAGGGCCGGGCCCATCAGGGCGGAAAACAGAATGGTGACGAAGAAGCGCACGCCCGCTTCCTTGGCAGTTTTTGGCCACATAAACATGAACCCCAGTGAGGTTGCGGCAGCGCCGGCCAGGACCGGGATGCCAAAAATTTTAATCAGTGCGCCGCCGGCGGCGGTCGTTTCGAGGGCCATGTAGTCTCTTTCAGGTGGTGGAAATAAAAAAACCGCCGAAGCGGGTCTATCTTTGAATCGGGGGCGCATTCCTCCTACAGGTTTCCTTCGGAGGTAAAGGCGAGGGTAGGAGCGCTTCCAGCTGTGGTACATACCCATGATTTTGGCTGTCCTACTGCTGGAATTAACCTATAGGTACGCTCACCCAAGGAGAATGCGGCGTTTGCACCTGAAGGGGCTGCCAGTAATCCGGCCGAGACGGATCCTCCACTTACGAAGTCACCGGCACCAAATTTCCAGCCGGGCGTTCCAGCGCCGAGTGTCACGCCAGCTTTATACTCACATCCAGAACTTGACCATTTCACATTGCCGCTGCCAATTGTCACCGTGCCAGAAAAAATTACATTGGTGGAAACTGCTTTTTGACCGAAAGGAGTAACGTGAGCATTGAGGACGTCTGAATTGAATATTGAGACAAAATCCACGGTCGGATAATATGCAAGGACAGAATCGTGAATTTCCACGGAATTATTGCCGCCGCCTGTTGTAATAATATTGTTGGAAATGGAGCCGCCATAAAATTCAACACGACACCCCGTTCCAGTAAGCGTCATGCCCCCGGTGATGAAACAACTTGTAAAAACAGTCTGCTTCTCGGAGTAGCCAATATTGACAGCAGCACCAAAACCACATGCCTTAAATTCGTACTGTCGAAGGTTGCCAGATGGAATGCTTACGTCGCCGCCGAAATTGCAGCCCTCGATCATTGCTTGAATTGCTAAGCGGCTGCTGTAGCGGAACTCGACAGGACCAGAAAATATTTTCAGTCCTTGCAAAAATCCAGTAGCCACACCAATTTGTGTTTTTACATTGCTGGTTCCCTCGATTCGACTGTCGATCACGGAAACGTCACCAGTGATGATATGGGTGAAATCCGTCCCGTTGCCAATTGTCCGTTCTGAGTGTAGGCCGATCATAACGTTATTCAACCCAGAAAAATACATCGCCTTCCCGTGGCAAGTTTCGATCTGCACTCGATTGAAGTTTGTGTGGTTTGATGTATCTGTCCCATTGAAGACACCCCAAGCATATTCCAGATCGTTCCCGCATTCTTCGACAACGGGGCTTTCCACGATTGAATCCCAAATGGCTTCGTACTTTTGCCCAAAGCCATTAAACCCGAAAGTGCGGACATTCTTAATTTCTCCCTGGCCCCCATAACATTTCCAAAAAATACCATTACGAGCAACAGCCCTTCGTGTGGCTACACTATCCGTTGATAATCCAGATTGAACTTGAAAGTTTGAGTAAACACCGAGCTTGCCGGTGGTTGTTGCAAAAGAAATTGCCGTCCCAAGTCCGGTGTAATTAAGTGTTGAAAAAACAGAGCTATCGCCAATGATGCCGACGAAGAACTCAGGTAGAACAATCCCTTGGTCAATTCGGTATCCGATAGCCGTAACAGATGGAATGTATATACCAACCCCGATCAATTTACCGGCATTTACGGCTGCCTGGATCATTGGGGAATTGTTGATAAGCTGGCTTGGAACAGCTTCAAACCACAGAATGTTCATGCGCTCCACGCCCGCGCGCTTGTATCGAATGCCATCAGCGCGAACAATTGTCGTGCCGCCATTATCGGCGCTCGTCGTATCGGAGTCGTCACGCAGGAACATGCCGGCAATTCCACCAAACGACTGGCCCATGATGCCCGTTACATAGATGCTTTTGCGAGGACTTGTCGAAGCGCGCACCGCCGCGTAATCCAGCAGCTGCAAAGCTTCAAACGATTGAGCCACGCTTTCACCGCCGTTGCCGATATACGTCGATCCAGACGGCGATGCGAGTGCAAATCCTAAATTTCCCACCCCCTCCGCCTTGCGCGTCCAAACCGTCGATCCATCGGCACGTTTAAGGTTGATGTCGTACGCGCCAGTGCTGGCCAGATACAGTGGCGTCGGCAACTCCCCCCGCGCATTGAGCGCGATATACTGGCCGCCCAGTCCATCGGCCGTGTAGGTCTGCGGCACCGTGCCCTCTGGGTCGGTATAGGCCACTTTCTGTGTCGTAGTGCCAAAAGCATACGTGTACAGGCGACCGCCGACCAACGTGATGCCGTCATCAGTGAATTCCTGGACGTTGAAAAGTGCTGGCTGGCTTGCTGACATGGTTGGCCCTGGAAACAAAAAAGCCCCGCATGAGCGAGGCTGGAAAAGAAAAAGCCGCCGGGAAGGGCGGCTTGCTTGGTGCGCGGGGTATGAGTTACTGCTGCTGGATGCGTACTGGAGTCGACAGATTGCCGGAAAGGCTCCCGCCGGCCTGGCCAGCAAGAGCGCCGACGCCGCCATTCAGCATCAAATTGCGGTCGTTGAGCTGCTGCACGATTTTGACGATGGCATTCATGTTCTGCTGGCCCTCAGCGCCGCGCGACAAGAGCATGGCACCCATCTGGTTACGGACGGATTCGGGCACCGCCACGCGGTTCCAGACGTTCTTGGCGGCGCCAATGGCGGCCAGCGGGTTGCCTGCCTTGGCCGATGCCAGGCTGGAACCTGCCTCGGATAGCACGCGCGTGTCCATATCCCCCATGCCAGCCAGGCGCGCCGCCGTCTGCGAACCCACTCCCACGCTCTGGATGCGCTTCAATTGCGCCTCCTTGGCCACATCAGCGGCAAACTCGCGGTAGGCGCGCTGGCTTCCGAAAATCGCGCGCAACTTCTCTTGCGTCGCCGGCTCTTTCCACATGTTCATGATGTTGGTCTGGCCGCCCTGGGTGCCGAGCTTTTCGCGCAGACCCTCAAAGGCGCCGATGCGGAAGGCCTGCAGCTCGTTGTCGCTCATGTTTCGCACGACGGTGTTGATGCTGGACTCACCCTGATTGATGGACTGCTTGCCGGCGTTGGCCGCGTCGATCAGGGAGCTGGGTTGCGAGAACGCGTTGCGAGCGGACTGATACAGCGATACCCGGGTTTGCGGGTCGGTCGTGACCGTGTCGAGTTCGTTGATTAATTTGCTGCGCAAGTCAGTGATCGAGCGGCCCAGCGCCGTCACGGTGCCATCAGGCTTCGTCGCGTTCGAGGACTTCAATAGGTCATCCAAGCCTTGCTTGACGTGATCCAGGTCGCCCATTCCCCACTTGCCGGACTGGTTCATGATGCCATTCGCTGCGGGCGTTCCGTCGATGGTAAAGGGCTGCTGGTAACCAGTCGCAATCTTGCGGCCGAGCGCTACGGCGCCCAGCTTGTCAGCGTCGGCAACGATGGCTTTCAAGGTATCTGATGGCTGCACCTCAATTTGGCGCAGCTGCGCATACAGCGGTGCCGAATCTCGCGTGCGCCGGGCGATCAAAGCGTCCACGGTGGTCGGCAGGCGCTGGCCCTGCGTATCGAGGGCTTTCTCGGCAGAGCTGCGCATGCGATCGCCCACGCTGGCCGTGCGTTGCCGCTGCAGGTTGAACACGGATTCCTTTGTTCGGCCGGGCAGGGTGGCCAGCGTGTCGAGCAGTTGATTCGTATTGCGGCCGGCGGCGTCTGTCAGCACTGCTTCGTCGCCCAGCTTGCCAAAGCGGGCGGCCACCTGGGTGAGCGGGTTGACGTAGCCTCCGGTCGCCAGGGTGCCGCGTGCGTCGCGCGCAATGGCCTCGGCTACCTTTTGTTTTGCGTATTCGAGGGCGGATGACTGGGAAAAGCGTTGTTTCACATTGCCTGCCACGGCGCCCAGCGCGCCGGTGATTGGCGAGGCCACACCACCCAGAGCCGCGCTGGTAGCCGCGCCTGTGGCTGCGTCGCCCAGCGTACCCGCGAAGGTATCGGCCTTGGACTGCGCTGCACCCAGAACGCCGCCATACGCCGCACCGATGCCGGCCGCCTGCGCCGCCTTGGCGCCAGTGCCCATGATGCCGGGCGCGGCGCGCGCCATCCCCGCCATCTGCATCAGCTTGGCGCCACCCTTGACTGCCGCACCGCCGACTGGCAGCGTGGCCAGGATATCCCCGCCCACTTCACCGGTACCCGTGGCAATCGGATAGGCTTCCTTGTACGGCGCCAGGTCGGCCGTCAGACGGGCGCGGCCGGCGTCGGCATCGTCGACCAGCCATTTCCCGGCGCGCGCCAGCATGTTCGGCGGCGGCCTGTTCCCGGTGACCAGGTCGGACATGGATGGCGTCGAGGTGCTGGTCGCATCACCGAGAACGCCGTACCATTTTCCCAACAAACGCTGGGCGCCGAGCGCCAGGCGGCCGACGCTGGTGCCGGCACCAGCCGTCATGGCTTTTGCGCCGCCCAGGAACGTACCCTCATTCGTATTGGCCGATGGCACCGGCCCTGCAGCGGGTTCGGAGGACTGATTTCCGCCAAGGTGATTGACGATATCCGATGCCTTGTATCCAGCGCTCGACGCTGCCTTGCCTTGATTTTTTCACCATATTCAGGCATGGCGGCCAGGTGGCCGACAATCTCAGCGTCACCATAACCGGCTGCCTTAGCCTGGGCAATTTTCTCTTGAACGGTAGCCATGGATTATTTGAAAATGTCGTTTAGGGATGGCTTCGCGGCACCCGAATCTGCCGTGAATGCAGAGTTTCCGGCGTTCCTTTTCAAACCTTGGATCGTGGTTTTTCTGGCCTTGGATTTTTGAGCAATCACGCCAGCGCTGTCGCCTGGCTGCGGGAAATATTGCTTGACGGCATTGTCGAATTCCGATGCGGCAATAGCAGCACCAGACTCTTGCCGCAACACTGCATTCACAAAATCGCGCTGGGCCTGTTCAGCCTTTTGATCATTTTCAGTCAACGAAAACTTGTTTGCGGCAGCCCCTAAAGCGCCACCGATAAGCGGGAAGCCCTCCGCGGAGCGCTTTGCATTGACTGCTGCCGGCCTATAGTCTATCAAGTTCAAAATCTTGTCAGCCTCCTCCGCACGAGCGCCGAAGATTGCACTCTTACCCTCAAACTCGGTTGGTTTGCCTTTGACGATTGCCGGATCAGCAGGGCCGCCAGGGATAAATGCGAGGGTTCCATCCGGGTTGGCGCGATACCCATTGGGGACACGACCCTGGCTCGCTGACTCACGCGCACGCGCATCGACCTTATTTTGCCCGGATACCGTCACAGCACGGTTTGCATCGCCCTCGGACTTGATGCGCTGGTCAGTGATGCCGAACTGGCGCACTTGCTCCCGCTGCTTCAGCTGCTCGAGCTCCTGCTGAAACTGTTCCGTTACCGATTGCCCACCGCGCATTGCATCAGCCTTCCATTGCGCAAATGCTCTTGGATCTTGGGCGGCGGCCTGGATGCGAGCAATACCTTGTTCGTACTGACCCGGCTTTGAAAACAAACCCAAGGCGCGGCTTTCATCAGCCCAGGCCAGCGCATCCTCAGGGCTTTGCACCATGGCCAGCTTCTGCGCCTGAAAGTTGTGCAACGCGGTCGACTGCGCCAGCTTTTTCACAGCAGTTTCTGCATCGTCCTTGTCGGCGGCGGCGGTTCCCTTGCGGCGCTCGATCAGCGACTTGTCGAGGGCGTCGGCCGCTGCGAAGCCTTCCGGCGAGGCCGTGCCTCGCATCGCCTGGATGCGTTGATCGTCGGTGGCACCTTGTGGCAAGCCCATTAGCGCCTGGCGCAGCTGGTCGGCCCGTTGGCGAGACTGCACGCCGTCGCTATATTTCTGCTGGCCCGCGGCCAGTTCCAGGGCGTTCTGACGCAGGGCATTCTTGCGCGAATCGGCCGCATCATACTCAGCCGTATATTCCATGACCGATTTCGGCGGCCGCAGATACTGCTGGAAAATATTATCGTCTGCCATTTTTCAATTCCCGATCAAGGCGAGTAGCCGAAGCCGTAGTCGTTAAAGTTGGCGGTCTGGTTCGTCGCGCCTTCTGTGATGCCCTGCATGGCGTTGCCTCCGGCATTGCGGCCATACAGCGCAGCGATCTGGTTGCCTGCATTGCCCCAGATATTCCCCTGGGCCAGCGTGGCAGCGCCCGCATTATTGGCGGCGGCCTGCGTCAAGGCATTGTTGGATGCCGTGGTCTGGGCGCCCAAGGCGCTGACGTTCTGTGTGCTGGTCTGGCCGATCTGCGCCAGCGCCGCCAGGCGGTTCAACCGGTCGCTGCGCGCCTGGTTCGCGCGGTTGTAGGCCGCGCTGTAGCCGCTGGTGGCGTAGTCGGTGCCATACTGGGCTGCTGCCTTCAGCGCTGCGCCGGAAATACGGCCGCCGGCGGCGGACGTCTGGCGGTTGATCGCCTGCTGGCCCTGGTCCAGGCCGAACTGGTAGCCGGGCTCGAGTTGCACCTGACTCCGGTCGAGCGGCGTGTCATTTTCAGTGGCGAATGTGCCGAGCGCCTTGGCGCCAGCGTCGCGGTATGGCGCATAGTCGGCACGATTTTGGTCATACTGACGCGCATTCTCCGCCAGCGACTTATCAGTACCCGCCGCCTGTTGGTCGCCCGCTTTGCCGGCCGCTTTCGAGCTGATGAGGGCGCCGCCCACTGTGCCCCCAACAATTGCTGCTGCTACCCAAGACATAATTTTTCCTTCGCGCTGAGCGCATCATGATTCTCGCAAATCAAGTCGTCCTCAATGAGCGCCAACTCTGTTACATCCGTCCGGAAGACATTGATGAAGATAGTGTCCTCATGCGCATAACCGATTTTCTGGATACCAGCTGGCGATGTCACGGTGTAACCAGCCTGAACTCTCAAGCAGCCGGTTTCCGTCATGATGGTGATATCCCCCTTTGCCACGATATTGACGCACGGCTTGCGGTGGATCTTGCCAACTAGTTCGCAGCCCTTGGGGATGAACAGTGTGCGCGTGTAGAGGCCATCAATCAGCGATTCCGTGAAAGGCAGACTCACGAGATCGGGACTAGCCAGCATTTCGTCCTTGCGTTTGGCTATTGCCGACCTGGTTGCCTCGCAATCGGCACCTGGCTCAAATGGCGCGACACTGCAGTCCATCAGTTGCTTAATCTGCATCAGCCAGCCACTCCGATCTCACCTTCACCCGAAATTGTCAGTGCGCTGGCGGTACTCGCGCCACCCACCAGAAAGTCTGGCGCGTCCATGCGCAGCAGCCCATACCAGTCATACGAGGAATTGGCCGCCACGACCTGGCCGGCGCCCACCGCTTCGGTGCCGGCGGCATTGGCGCCGGTCGCGCCCAACCACAGCGAGAAGCTCACGGCGGCCGCAGTGCGGTTCGTGATGCGCAGGTGCTTCAGGATGATGAACTGCGGCGAGGCACCTGCATTCACGCCGCCGCTCGCCGCCGGTGGATTGAGCAGGTTGGTGGTCAGGGTCGCGCTCAGCGCCAGGGGGCCAAAGCGAAATGTCTTATTCGATGCCATGATTTCCTCTTAGGTATTTTTAACTGGCCAGAGAACATCATTGCTCTCGGCGTCTTGCAACAAGAATATGGCCGGGCCAGGTGGGCCGGGCACGCCTTGCGGGCCGGGTGGCCCCGGGGTGAATTCAGGCGAATCCGGGTCGGCAGCAGTGAAGAACAGTGCCGGGCCGGGTGCGCCGGCTGCGCCCTCGATGCCTGGGGGCCCTGGGATAATGTCTGCCGATCCTGCCGAGTCGTCCATGAAGGCCAGCGCCGCGCCCGCGGCGCCAAATGCGCCGGCGGCACCGGATGCGCCGTCCTTACCGGGCAGACCTATCTGGCCGAGCGCCTCGCTGGTGTCGACCACTTGGGTGTTAAGGGATAGGAAATAGCGCGCCCATTCCGGCGTGAGGTATATCTCGACCTGCTTGCCCGCCACCATTGCGGTACCGATGGCAATGCGGGTAGGTGCTGGAACGCTAATCATCGATGGCCGCCGCATGGATATTGAATGGGACCGGATCAGAGCAGCGGATCCGGAAAACGCGGTCGTGCGACGTTCCCAACATCATCCAGCGCACTTTCTGCATCCAGCGCCCGACGGCGCCGAGCTGGCGCAGCAGCTTGGGGCCGAAGGTATAGCCGCCATCGTTCGACAGTTCGAGCGTGACGTTGCCGCCATAGCCGGTGGTGCATGCCAGTTCCAGACCAGTGAAGGTGATCGGCTCCATGCTACCCTTGACCATGTGGGGCCAGGTGCGCTCGCGCACCAGCGGATCGCCGCCCAGGGTGTAGGTGGCGGGATCAATCTTGTAGAGCTTACCGGCGGCATCGCCAGCGTATTGCGCGCCATTGGCGAAACAGACGTCGGTAGCGCGCAGCGGCGCCCAGCCATCCCCCCATTCAGCACGTTCATGCCATTGCTGCATGGCGGCGTCATAGACCAGCGTGGTTTCCATCCCCGGCGCGTTGATGCCGATGAATTCATGGCCATCGACCTGGTATGTCCACATGCTGGCTGCTGCGATGTTGGTCGACTTGGCCAGCAGCTGCTCGATGGCGCGCGTGGAAACGCGAGCAGGGGCATGGCCCAGCATGCGATAGACGATGCCGCTGCCGGTGCGCGTCTGGCCGATCCAGAAGATCGAATCTGCAGCGACGATGGCAGCATCCTTGCCGACGCAGCCCACGTCGATCTGCGCCGAGTTGTAGCGCACGAAGGGGAATAGGGCGCCCCCGCTGTTGATCCAGATTTCGGTGGTGTAGGTGCCCAGCAAGATCAATTCTCGGTGCAGCACCTTGCTGGTGACGATGTTGTCCGGCTGGGCGTCGGCCGAGGTGAAATCCAGGGCATCGAGCTTGCTGGCGTCGTCGAGGGCGGTGATGTAAAACTGGTCGGTACCGGGTGCCACAAAGATCATGTAGCCGTCGATGAAGTCGACCGTATTTGATCCGCGCCAGGCCGGCGACGTGATCGTACCCAGCACATTGCTGGCCAGGGTGTAGACCTGGCCCACGGCTCCGGACACGATCACCAGCTGGGTATTGTTGTGCGCCATGCCGACGGCACCTCTGGACGACACCAGCGTGCCGCGGCTGACGGCGGCGCCGGCCACGATCTCGAACAAGGTGCTACCGGCCACCACAAACCAGCGGCCCTCAACGTTGCGCTGGCCTCGAATTTCGGCGCCCAAGTCAAGGAACAGGGCCAGGCCCGGGGCCGATACCTGCGTCAGCACGCGCGTCTCGCCCAGACCCTCGATCTGCTCCAGATAGCAGTTGATCGCCGTCTGCACAGCTGCCTTGCGGTCATCCAGGTGGTAGCTGGGGCCAATGCAGGCGACGTAGTTGCGGCCAGCCATCAGTTCCAGCCCTGCAAGATGTTACCTGCGCAGTTGGGGGCCATCGGATTGGCGCTCAACACGGCAGGACGAATATTGCCATTCTTGATGCGGAACAGGGCGCGCTGCTCAGCCAGCACCAAGTCGGCCGTCACCTTGCCGATCAATGTCGGTGCCATGGCCACGGCCAGTGAGGCGGAAAATGCGCCTTTGTAGCCTGCGGGCATCAGGTAGTCAGTATCGATGTCTGCGAATTGCGAAAATGCCTTGCGCGACAGCACGTTGATGATGCTGCCGCTGGAGGCCGGGTACAGAAAAATGGTGGAAAGGCCATCACGGGCCCATACCTCAGGGCGGCCGCCGGTTGTTTTCAGCTGAATGTTGTTGTATTGCGCCATGGTGATGGGCGTCATGGGAAAGTCGTCTGCCTGTAGCTGCTCGACCTGGTCGCCTGGCGCAATTGCCGCAAAATCCCCGATGCCCAGCGTCAGAGCTGGCCCCGCGACCATGCCGGATACAATCTGGTCCTGCGGCGGCATAGTTGTACCGACCGACCAGTCATCAGCAATCGTGTTGAGCCGGCGCAGGCAGGCAGCAGCGAGATCGGCATCTACCACCTCACCTGGCGCAAGCCGGTTCATGGCCTCGAGAGCCAGGCTGATGATGGTGCGGGCGGTGACCACTGTTTATTCCTTCGGCAGCAAGGCTACCAACTTGGCCAAGCCAGCGCCGTCCGGATAGCTGATGCCGGCCGCATCGAGCTGGGCACGGACACTGGCGGCGAAATCTGCTTGCGTCGCTGGCGCGACTGCAACGGCGCCAGCGCGAGCCGGGCCGTAGCCGGCGGAGACCAGCGTGTCGTGTTCGGCTTCGTCGCTGGCAACGGCAAAGCCGATGCCTTCCTTCAGTTTCATATTGAGGGGGTACATGTTGTGCTCCATTTGATTGGGTGAATGCGAAAAGGCCAGCGTGTGGCTGGCCCAGGCCGCTTTAGTTGGTGCGACGTACCGAGAAGTTCGGCAACGTCACGGCGGCGCCCCACAGGACATCAAAGCGGCTGATGAACTTGTTGGCGGTGATATCGAAGCCGCGCACGAAGCGCAAGCTGATGCCGCCTTCGTCAGCCATCGAGGCTTGGTAAGCCATGTCCATGCCGCCTGGCAGTTCCTGCTTTGGCGATACGAAGGTCAGGGCGTCGCGGTGCCAGACCATGTTTTGCGTGTAGGTCGTGTTGGCCGCACCCGAGGTGATCGTGATCGCAGCACCGGTGGCTGGGCGCGCCGTCACGTTTTGGTAGGCACCACCAGCAATGATTGCCGGGCTGGCGATGATGGTGGCATTACCGCTGGCATCCGACGATACGGCAGCCGTAACCAGGAACGACTGCAGCACGCCCGTCGAGGCCTTGGTTTCCGGGTTTACCGAAAACACGCCCGCAATGGTGTAGGTGTCACCGGCATTCAAGCGCAGTGCGGCGGCGGCTGTCCAGCCGTTCGTCACCAGCGAGGTGGTGGCTGCGTACGGATTGTCGGTCGCACCGACGTTGATGATGCCCTGGTTGGCGCCATTCACCAGCGGCACACCGCCCAGCGGGCCGACCGTATGCGATGGGACGTTTTGCGACATGGCGATGTCGAGGCCGGCACCGGTCTTGATCACGCCGGTCTTATACTGCTCGCCCAGCACCTCCTTGTTGTTAAACAGACCGGACAGGCCTGCCACGATGGTGGCGTTTGCACCAGGTTCGATGGCAGCCATGCGCTGGCCGTCGCGCGGAACGCTCATGCGGTCCAGCGGCACACCGGCTTGCAGCAGGTCAGCAAAGGTCGCTGGCGGCGTGCCAGGCGTACCGACTACTTGGTGCGTACCGTTTTTGAGAACCACGCCCAGGCGGTAATCCAGCAGGGCTGCGAGTTTCAGGCCAGCCGGCTTCAGGTAGCGTTCTTTGAATGCTTTGCTGACCTGGTTGTTACCGCCCACGCAGGTGGTGAGTTCGGTCGAGCCGATGGCGAAGTCCAGGCCAAGCAGTGGCTGCAGCGTGACATCGACGCTGCGCTCGGTGATGTCCTGAACCACGGCGGTTTCACCGTCGCGGTGCATGAACTGGACCGGCGCGCGCGCGCTGATTTTTTGGCCCGGCTTGAGATCCTTGTCCCAGGCGTCTTTGTAATCCGTGTTCGTATTGCCCAGGAAGGCGGATGCGTTGTGCGCGATGCGCAACACTTCATTGGTGATGATCTGCGAGGTGACGAGTGCGTTTGCCATGGATGGCTCCTAATTAACGTTTTGCCTGTTCCTGAGCATTTGCCCAGGCGATATAGGCCTTGGTGTTGGATGGATCGGGCATGCTGCTGGTCTTGCCAGCGCCATTGCGTGGCGCTTCCAGCGGCGCTGCCGCGTTGCTTGGCTTTGGCTTGCCTGCCTTACCGGCTGCCGCGATCTTGTCTTCGATGCGGGCGATCGCGCGGCCAGCCTGGGTAGGCGACATGGTTGCGATACGTTCGGCTTCTTCGACGTTGTCCGGGTCAGTCAGGTACTCGATCAGGCCTTTCGGGTTGTCGGATTCGAAAATCGCATCAGTGGCGGGCTTGGGCGCGCCGCTGCGATCTGCTAAACCGCCAAACACATCGTCCAGATCGGATGCCAGTGTGTCGAATTTCTCGGTACCCCATTCCTTCGCCAGCGATGCGACGACGCCCTGGCGGCGATCAACCACGGCCTGTTGCTGCGTCAACGCTGGTGCAAGCTGCTTGGCTTGCTCTGCGATGTGACGCTGCAATTCAGCGCGGGTCATCGATACGGGCTCGTCGTCGTTCTCGTCGGCGTGCTGCTGTTGCTGCTGCGATGGCTGTACGGCGGCCAGCAGCTCGTGTTTCTTGCGCGTCAGGTTGTCGACCCGACGGCGCAGGCGTTCAATTTCGCGCTGTTCGAAGGTCTTTTCCTTCTTTGGCTGGTCGCCAGCCGTGCCGCCGTCTTCACCGTCCTCGACACCGGTCGTGTTACCGGTATCATCCTGGTGGTTATCGTGTTCGGCGCCGGTATGATCGTTGTTCGTGGCGCCCGCCGCGGCGTCGCCGCCTTGTGGCAATGCGTTTTCAGTGGTCAAGGTCATGCTCCTGGTTGTGGTTCAGGCAAAGAAAAACCCGCACTTGGCGGGTTCGATTGGGTCTGCATTTCAGCAGGGTCCTGCTGGTCAGGCATGCCAGGAGGTGCTTGCGCATCCATCTGGCCAGGGTCATTCGGGTCTGGCTCTTGCGGGACAACCTGATCCTGTTGCTCCTGCTGGATGGCGGCCAATTCGGTGCCCTCGGGTACTTCGGATGGCAATGGGGTTGGGTTGCTGAGCATGCTTTCGATGGTTTGTGCCACCATCAGCCGGATTTCCTCCGGAGTCATGGCCGCGCTGGTTAATTGCAGGCGCTTGGTCTCGGCGTCATAGGCCTTGATATTCAGCTCGCGCTCCTTGGCCTCGTTCTCTTCGCGCTTGTTGTGCACCTGTTCCATGGCTTCATCGGCCTCGGTCTGAGCATCGTGTGCGTGCTTCAAGGCTTCCTTGAGCGATTCTTCCATCTGTTTCATCTGCTGCATCAGCTGCTCAGGCTTCGGCGCCTTGTTGGTTTCCGGGTCAAGAATTGCCTGCACCGCAGGTGGCGCCATGGCGGTCAACACCTGCGCAAGCTTGTCGGCGTGCGGAATATCCAGATTGCGCGCCCATAGCGGCGCGATGGCTGGCGTCAAATCCGGATTCGTGCGCATCACCTCGCCCAATGCCGTTTGCGCCTGACTACGCTGGGTCGAGAATGACGAGCCGACCACCACGCGCACGTCGTAGTCACCGACATTCGGATTGATGATGATGCCCTGGTCTGTATCTTGCAGCGCTTCTTTTTGTTCCGGATCGATGGTGACCGTGCCGGGCTTCGCGTCGATGCCCATGATGCGCTGCTGACGCTTGGTATCGATCAGCTTGGTGGACATCTGCACGGCTATGCGACCCACCTGGCCAAGCGAAAATGCCAAGTTCTGCGGGAAATGACTGGTTGATGCCTCGCCTTGCTGCTTTCGCGCGTCGATAGCCACGCCGGACGACTCATTGCTCGGCGCACCCAGGTTAGCCTGGTACATGCCGATGCTTGCCTCAAGATCATGTAGTGCGTCGGCAGCGCCAACTGCATGGTTTTGCAGGTTGACGGATACATTCGGGCGCGATGGTGCCGCAATGGAGTTGCCGCGCTCATCCTGGTCGTGATAAGGCAGGTAGGCGCGCGAATCCAGTGAGGCACGGTCCCAAAGTTGCTCCAGACCTGTGATTGCGCGCGCCGGAACAATCCACGGCGCCTTGGGTGCGCTGCCCATGTAGGCCAGCAATTCCGACTTGTGATAGTTGTAGGCCCGCTGCGGGTTCATCGCGCGGCGCGGGATGCCGCAATAGCGCATGACGCCATTCTCGATACCCCAGTAGCCATACACCGGCACGATGCCAATGGAATCGGCCGGGTATAAGCCTTCGCTGTCGTCCTTGTTCTTGGGCGTCTCCAGGATGCCAGCGCCGGACATGGTGCGCCACTTGACGCACTCGTATTTGTCCTTGTACACGCGCTGCAGGGGGAGCTGTACGCCGGCGGCCTGGCACGCGGCCCAGTATTCATCCTCACTGCCGGCCTGGTCCTCGCCGTCGGTGCCGGTCCAGATGCTGATCCGACGCGTCTTTTCTTCCTTGTACCACTGCTCGGCCACGATGATGGATTGCCGTTCACCTTCGCCGCATGACTGGCGCTCAGCACCAAAGCTCTTTTTCTCGGCCTTGGCGCCGTACTTGCGTTCAAACTCTCGCTGGCTCACGGCGGTCAACAGGTAGCCGAAAGTGGCATCGCTACCGTCGAGCTGCACGCTCCACGGGTCGAACACCACGCGCAGCGGGTCGGCAACAGCGCTGATGCGCGGTTCCTGGTAGCCGAGCGCGCGGTCGACATATTCAGGGCGCACCACCAAGTAGCCAACGCCTGTACGGGCGGAAGAGGTCAGCGCGATGCCGTAAGCAGCCTGCGCGCGGCTGGCGTATTCGATGTGACGCAGCATGCCGTCGAGCTGCTCACTGACCTTGACGTCGGCGCCGGAGCCGACAGGTACGGTATGAATTGCCGGCGGCGACTTTGTAACTTGGCCAGCCACGTTGGCGACGTACTGGCCAACGTGATCCATCACCAGGCACGGCCGCGCGCCGCCCGGGTCGAGCTCACGGGACCGCTTGACCGCTTCATCCCATTGCTGCGGGTTCGATGGGTCGGAAAAGCGCAGGTCTTCCTCAATCTGCTGCCGCTGCTCGCGAGTCGCGCTCATCGCGTCCTCGTACAGCTCCTGCGCTTCCTGGAAGTCATCCATTAAATTGCCCTTGCTCCTGATGCTGCTGAATTGGAAAAATCGTACATGGCGCGCTTGGGGCCGCCTTTCACGACGGCAAAGCGGCGCATCATGTAGGCGTAGCGCGTGGCTGACAGCAAGTCATCGTCCAGCTTGATGATCTTGCCGTCCTTGCGGTGGTACATACGGAACTCTTCGAACCAGTCGTTTAGGTGCGAAAAGACCTTGAAGCGGCCCGTCAGCATGCGGTCCAGTATTTCGATGACTCCAGCCTCGACGCCGTTACCGCCTGTGCCTTCGGCTTTGCCTTCTGCGGGTGGATGAGTCGCCTTGTCCTGTAGCATCAGCAGGCCCTGGGCTGCATACTGATCCCGCAACGCTTCGCCCGATCCTTTGTCGTGCTGCAGGCCGTCGTGTGGCCACGCCCATGGCAGCCAGTCGCCCCAAGGTCGAATGGTGCCCGCGAACATCAGCGGCGTCTGCTCACGCTGGCGGTGCGCCGCAGTGACGTAGATCACGTCTTCGTCCCGATCCCAGGCGATCCGAACAGCGCCGCTCGGGTGGTCCCAGCCAAAGTCGAGGCCACCCAGCTGTACCCAGTGCGACGGAATCTCGAACTGCGGCACCTTGAGCGTTTCCTCATCGATGGCGTAGATGCGCCCCGAACCGAGCGACGGTACACCCTTGGTGCGCGCGTCACGCTCGTGCGCCGGGTAGCTGGCAATGATCGCCTCCCGCTGCTCGGGCGTGTAATGCTCGGCGTCGTGGATAGTCATGGTTGTCACGTGCGTCCCTGGTGATTTATCAATCAGAAACCGCTTGACCACCGAAGACATGCCTTGCAGCGGGGTGAAGGTCATCAGCAGCATGCCGTTCGTGGCGTTGGTCCGCGTCAGGCCTTCCATGTAAATGTCTTCTGGCGGCTCCTCGTCGGGCCAGAAGAAGTCCAACGTCTCGCCCTGGAACTTCTCGCGGCCCTGGTCGTATGACTTGAAGCCAATCAGGCTTTCGCCGGCCTGCACATCACCACCGCCACCAAAACGCACCACCACGGTATCGATAGCGTCGGCCACGCCGCGCTTCATCGACTTGGACTTGATCGCATCCTTCGGGATCGAGCCGGTACCAATGGCATTAATGCGCCCACACATGACGCGCTGCACGGTGTCGCGCGTGGCCTCACTGGTGACACCAGCAGCCCAGCCGACGACTGGCTTGGCAAATACACGGCCCGGCCAGTCGTTCGGGTAGCGGCCGGTCAAGTGCATGGCGCTTTCAAAGCCAGCCGACCAGGTCTTACCCAACTGATTACCGGCGATCAGCAAGCGCTCGCGGAACGTTTTACCGGCGGCGTGAAACTCGGCCTGCTTTGCGTATGCGCAATAGGTGGCGAGTTTGTTCTCGCTGGCGTAGCGGCGCTTCAACTTCAACAACTCCAGCGCTCGTCTGCGCTGCTCCGGGCTCAATCTGGCGATATTGATGCCAGACAGATCGATTTCAGCCACCCTCGCTGCCCAGCAGCAGGGCCAGCTCTTGATCCACCTCTTCTTGCGATGGTGGAGCCTCAGGCGGTTGGCCACGGCTCAACGCAGCCAGGCGACCAGGCATCTCGCCAGATATGTTTGCCAGCTTCTGCAGCGCCGCGAACGATTCAAGCTGCGCCCTGGTCTTCATCGGGTCAACTTCATCGACCAACTCGAGCTGCTGGTTTGCCATGCGGGACAAGCGGTGCGATGACGCGGCGCTGATTTCGGCAGCCGACGCCATGTGTTCGCTGGTGTTCGTCAGCTTGCGCGCCAGGTCCGAAACGATCTGCTGCTTGGCGAACGGCAATGCGCCGAGCTGTTCGGCAAAATGCTTTGCCTTGGCATCGGCCTCAACTTTCATTTCAGCTAGAGCCAGCAACGATTTCGTCGCTTTTTTCGGCTCGGCTTTATTCGGCTTTATTCTTCGGCGTAATGACGATTCGTTGACGCCAAATTCTTGCGCCAAGGCGTTGATCGAAATGCCGTCGACCAAGTGGCGGCGCTCCACCTCCACCCACTGGTCATCGGTCAGCGACGATTTGCGACCCATGACCAGTTCTCCTATGAAAAACGACGCGCAGAATGCAAAAAGCCCGCGACCATTTCTGGTAGCAGGCTTATTTCCGGGCGCACGAAGCCCCGACAGGTCGAAATATACGCGGCTTTTTTCTTGGTTGCAAGCCCCTTTCAGCAGGCGATGCGGCTTTTCAGCAGCGAAAACAGTGATTCGATGGCGAGATCGAACACCACTTCAAAGTCCGCACGCCAGGCGTTGAACGTGTTCAGCCCATAGTGCGAAAGCACGGCGGTGCGCTGCAAAAACCGGCAAATTTCCCATACAGCGGAAAATCGACTGCGCGCACTATGAGCTTGTCCACTTCGACCTCGATATCCTCGATGGAGTGGATGCGCGCGTCGGGCGCGCCCAGGCACTCGCGCCGGGCGCCTTCGCCGACGGCGCCGCCGACGCTCATGCATTCCGCCCAGCGGTCGAGCATGCCTTTGATGCTGTCGTAGTGTTCTTGGCGCATTGAATTTCCCATTTTCAGTCTGTTTTTAATTGCACCTTTCGCCATTTTTGGAGGCGGTGCGCTGGATTTGTACCGATGACTACCGATAATCGTGCTATTCAGGATTCATGCGGGTCGGCGGGGTGGTCTTCGCCACTTTCTCGCCGTGCGGTGAATCCCATTTTCTTGGCAATGCTGCCTTGCGCCTGCACGGCGGTGTCGAGGTTCTTCTCGAGGTAGGCCATGGTGGTCAGTGGGCTTTTGTGGCGCAGCACCTTCTGGATGGTCTGGATCGGCACGCCGGATTCGGACAGCAGGGTGGCGAAGCTGCCGCGCAGGCGGTGGGGCGTGATGCCCTTGGTCTTGCAATGGGCGTTGGCAGTGGCGATAGGGCGACGGGCAAAGCCTGGCGGCTGCTGGCTGCCATCCTTGCGCGCCGTGATCAGGCCTTCGCTCTGGCGCCGCGGCTGCAGGTAATCCACCAGCCAGGCCGGCATGGGCACTGGCTCAGCTTCTTTGCCCTTGGTGATGCCAGGCGTGTAGGTACGGCGCTCCCAGTCGATCCATTCCCAGCGTGCGCTGGCGGCCTCGCTTTCGCGCAGGCCCAGGCCGAACATGAAGCGAATGGCGGTAGAGACGGCGGGGGAGCGGCGGCCGGCGCCGTCGATGGCATCGAGCCACTGCATGGCAACGTCGAGCGGCAGGATTTTGCGAGGCCGTTTCTGGGTGCTGAGCATGGCCACGTTCCATGGCCGGCGCGCCAGCATGCCCTGCGCAACTGCCCAGTTCGTCACCAGCCGCATCACGCGCAGCCAGTGGTTCGCCGTGGCCGGCTCGCGCGTGGACAGGTGTTCGTTGCGCGCCAGCTCGATGTGGCGCGCGGTGATCTCGCTGACGAGCAGGTCGCCCAGGTCGTACAGGTGCAGACGGTAGCAAGTGCTGACGCTGCGCACGTGGGCGGCGCTCGATACCGGGCCGCGCACCAGAAGCCACTCGGCAAACAGTGCGCGCAATGTTGGTACCGGCTTGCCGCCGTTCGTGCGCACCACCTCTTCATCGTAGGCGCGGCTGGCCACGGCTTCGGCACGGGCCTTGGCACGCTCGCGCGTGCTGCGCTGCACGCGGCTGCCGGCCACCTGGAAGCGGTAGTGCCAGATTTTTTTGACCTTGAACAGGGCGAATGTCATGCGGATGGTCCTTTTTTCTAGAGGTGCTCGGCCAGGCCGCGCTTGTAGGGCTGCTTGGGAGGCGTAGGGCGGGGGCGATTGTTGTCGGCGAAGCGGGTGTACATGCCTTCGTAGGCAAGCAGCACGTCGTCGATACGGCCCTGCCGATTCTTGGCCACGAAGATATCGGCGCAGCCACGCAGATGGCTTTGCGGGTTATCCACCTCATCGCGGTGCACGAAGATGACGATATCGGCGTCTTGCTCGATGGCGCCGGAGTCGCGCAGGTCGGACAGTTGCGGGCGCGCCTTGTTTGCTGCATTGCGAGACAGCTGGGACAGAGCCAGCACAACGATGTTCAATTCCTTGGCCAGCGCCTTCAAGCCCCGCGAGATTTCCTCGATCTGACTATTCCGGTTGTCGCCGGCGCCGCTCATCAGCTGCAGATAGTCGACCACCAGTAGGTCAAGGCCGTGCTTGCGCTTCACCAAGCGCGCCTTGCTGCGTACGTCCAGCAGCGTCAACGCTGGCTGGTCGTCCAGGTGCAGGCCCATGGCGTTCAATTTCACGTTGGCCACCGTGAAATTGTTCCAGTCGCCGTCGCTGAAATCACCGCGGATCACGGTGCTAAGCGGGATGCTGCCGAGCGCGGCCACGGCGCGGTCGAGCAGCTCCCCATTCTGCATTTCCTGCGATAGGAACAGCACCGAGTGCATTTCGGCTGCATTCGTGGCGATGTTCAGGGCCAGGGCGGTCTTGCCCATCGATGGACGGGCGCCCAAGATCACCAGTGCGCCACGGTTTGGGCCGCCGTTCAGCAGGCGGTCAATATCGGCAAAACCGGTAGCGATGCCGGTGTATTTGCGCTCTGCACGGTCGCCCAGCACATCGATGTGCGCCATCATGGCAGCGCTGGCCTGGATCGGCTCACGCAGGGTGCGCGTTTCAGCCAGCGCTGCCAGGGCCGATTGCGCAGCATCGAGCACTTCGCCGGCGCTGCGGCCGTCTGGCTTGAAGGCCATTTCGGACATGTCGGCGGTGGCGGCCAGCAGCCCACGGCGCAGCGCGCGGTCGCGTACCAGGTCGGCATAGCGACCGATGTTCGCCGCGCTGGGCATACTTTGCGACACGGAGTTGAGGTAGGCCATGCAGTCCGGCATGGCCTGCGCCAGCGCGGCGCCGGCCGAGATCACATCGCACTCAATGCCCTGCGAAATCTGGCGGATGATCTCGACAAAAATCGTGCGGTGTTCGTGGCGGAAGAAGTGAGCGGCTCGCAGGTCGCCCATGCGATCAACCGCACCGTTGTCGCGCAGCAGCGCACCGATGACGGATTGCTCGGCCTCGATGGCGGCCGGCATGGCGTGTTCTTCGATCATGCTGCCTCCAGGGTTTCTTGGAATTTCTCGGCTTGCTTGCCGCTCGATGTCAGGAAATACTGGCCGTCACGGTCGATGGCCCATAGCTTGAAATAATTGTTTTCGACGTACTTGCGGAACGTCGCGCGCCAGTCCTTCTGCCGCTTCTCCGGCTGAGTTCCTCCAGGCAGGAAGCGGCGGCGGAACTCAGCCCAGGCCAGCGTCACCATGTCGACCGGGAGCTTTGCGGCCTGGGTGTAGGTCCACAGCGGGGAATAGTCGCGCAGCGGGCGCTCCCCCTTGAGCTGGCAATCGTCAAGGAACGTCTGCAAGGCAATGGCCGTCAGGCGAGGCTTGGCAGCAGGCCCCGCGACAGCGGGGTTTGGGGTACTTGTTTTTAATGTAGATGTAGATGAAGATGTAGGGCCGTCTCCTAAGTCATCACCAATGGGGGGCTTTGGTGATGACTTAGGAGTGTTGTTTGGTGCGGTATTCTCGTCACCAAAACGGGTACCTTGTCCGCGCCGTTGGCGGATGTATTCGTCGCGCACGAAGCGGCTGCAGTACCACAATGGGCCTGCGTTTGACGTCACCAAAGTCACCGGCTGACCGTCACGACCTGCATGACGTGGCGTGAAAACGTAGTCCGCAGCGTTCTTGTCCGCGCCCTTGAGAACATCCTTGGCCGCCAGTTCGCGCGCCAGCTTCAGTGGCACGCCGGCCACCTGGGCCAGCTCGTTGAGGGGCCAGCGGCAGATGCCATATTCATCGGCATCGTGCAGCACGCACATGATATCGACCCAAGCTCCACGCGCTGCCTCGGAACAGCGGCGCAGCTTGGAATTGATGCGCCAGTCAGCTGGATAAAACTGGAATGATGGGCGCTTCATAAGTGCTTCTCTGGATGTGATTCTGTGGCGCCCAGATCGCCGCGATCAGGGCGACGCACGACGGTGACAGGTTGCGGCGCGCTCGGGCCGCGATGATGCGCCGTGGCCACGCTACAGGCGCAGGCAGCGATCTTGCCCTGCAATGCCTGGCGCGTCGATGCCTTGATGGTGTAGGTGATGTTGCTGAGCTCGATGTGGGCCAGCAGCAGGCTGGCGAAATGCTTGCGCATGTTGCATTCCATGCCGGACTCTTCCAGATCAAAGCCAGCGCGCTCGCAGATCTGGTAGAAGGTGCCGGGACCGGCCAGCAGCGTTTGCAGCACCAGGTAAGGACGGGAGCCGACATACGGCATCAAGCGCGCCGTCATTGCCGCACCTGCGCAGCCTGGGGCTTCATCGAAAACGCGGAGTATGTTATTCTTGGCATGTTCGTTTTAAGTAAGAGTTTTAGGAAGCCCGCCTTGTACGCGGGCTTTTTTTCGTTCGCGCTTACTGCGCCTGCTGGAACAGCGTTTCTTTCAGGAGGTAACCTTCGAGCGCCCAGATCTTCTGCTCGGCGTTCAGACGTGCCACTTCCTGGCCGATTTCGGCGTCAAAGTTTTCCGGACTGGCACAAGCGCTTTCGCCGGTGACGGTGAAACCATTGCGCAGCACCAAGACGCAGAACGTCAGCAGATGCAGCGGCGGGGTCGAGCCATCGTCGACACCGCCATCGATGGCCGCGCCGCGCACACCGTCAGCGGCCGTGAAGTAGTGCGTCTGTGCGATGGCTGCTTGAATGTCTGCTGGCGTGATGCGCGGCGCAGTCTTGCCCTTGGCCTGGATTTGCTGCTCGATTTCTCGATCGTTCATATTTCGCTTTCGATGTGTCGCCCGACCCGGTGAGCGACTGCCCGTCTTTCTCGTGCTTCCTTGCTCTGCATCTGCTGCACTTTTGATGAAGCGCAGACCAGATATCTGCCTGCGCGGCCATCCTGTAGCTGTCGGGGACTACGCCCCGCTACGACGGCGGGTCGGACGTATTCATGTATTTGTCCGCCGCCTCGCGCAGCTTGTTGGTGTCGCGATACAACTGCGAACCAGCTTTAAGCCGCGCTGGCCCGTCCGGCTGGGCCTTGGCTGCCAGGTTGGCCCTGTCGCTCAGGCGCCACACGCACACCGCGTGCAGCGCGTAATCCGCTGCCGTCGCTCCTTGCTTCTTCATCCTGCGCCTCTTCTTTCTGCGCCGGCTCCACTGGCCGGCCTATCGGTCTGATTTCGTACATCGGCTCTGCCTCTATTCCGTTAAACCCGCATGTGCATCTTGGGGATGACGCCAAAACTCGGACGGCATGGCAGCAACTGGGACCGGCGGCGCGGACCGACATTGGACCCTTCGCGGCGGCTGCCTTGTTGGCTACCATGGCGTTGCTGGCGGGCCCAATGCAACAGGCTCTGGCGGGCCTGGTCACTGCGCGTGACGCCAGCTGCGGCGCACGCCTGCAAGATGGTTTTTTCTTCCTCGGGGTCGAGGTAGGTTTTCAATAACTTCGTGCGGGTGGTACTCATGGGGTTTCCTTTTAAAAGTGGATCTGGACTACGGGTATTGCGGTACTAAAAATAGGGTGGGATACACCAACGTGTTAAATTACTAATTCCACAAAGCAATCAACTTGAAAGGTGTATCCCATGACTATTTGTCCTTACTGCGATCAGCAAATCGGATCTCTGACCATCCAAACTCCCACCGGGTATGCGGCAGGTGGGAGCTGGAAATGCATCACTCTGAATTGCCCGAAATGCCATAAGGTGCTTTCGGCACAGATCGACCCGATCGCTATCAAAACGGACACGATCAACGCCATCAAGCAGCGGTAGCTGACCGGCAGCCACATTCTGCTGTGCCACCTGAGCTTGCGCAGACAGGCGAGTGGCGGGCTTCCTGGCATCCCGCCAGGCCATCCACACCCAGAGGACGCTGTGGCGGCTCGGGGGCAACTGGCTGCAGATTTGCCTCGAACGCAGATAAGCCAGCCCTAAAAGCAAGAGCGGCTGCTTCGGCTGCATCTGATGGCCCCACTACGAAGTGGGCACTGGAGTTCGCAATAACCTGCGTCAGCAACACCACCAGCGCGTCCCGGTCACGATTTGCGAGCTGGCTGCCGCTGCCGCCGACGGTGAACTGACCACCAACCTGTCCACCCGCAACATCTTCGCGGCGTGGCGAGTTTGCCAGGCGCGTGCGGTTCGAACCGAAGGGCATGCCTTCCACCTTGATCAGCACGCCGAACAGCTTGGCGACCAGGTGGACGGGGAGGACGCGCCAGCGCGCGTGGGTGGTGGTGCGGTTCATGGCTTTTCCTTTGGATCGAGCGATGGCGGGATGGCGGGCAGCACGACGCTGCGCGGCGGCACGGTGTCGAGGATATTGGTGGGGGATGGAGGCTGCCGGCCGGCGTGGCCCATAGAAATCTGGGCGTGTGCGTGAACTTCATCGGCAAATTGATTCAGCCTTATGAGAACTGAGCTCTTTGGGTCATCATGATCGCCAGAAAGAATCCTGCTAATAGTCGGCTGTTTGACCCCCGCACGCTCTGCAATCACTGCTTGCGAGTATCCCTCAGCAACTAGAAATTTCACGAGTTCTTGGGGTGTTCTGAGGGGCATGGCACGCATTCATATGGTTAAGTACGCCCATTTTTATACGAAAACGTATTGCTGTCAATGCGGTATCACATAAAACATTGAAGCGGACTATTCGCCCGCGTATATTTCAAACATGAAAAAGGCATCAATGTTGTTTGTAAGGAATAATTTGAAATGGCTGATGGGGGAAAAAATCAGCCCGTATGCGCTCGCCTCTGAGACTGGTGTGCCACAGCCAACTATATTTCGCATATTGACCGGCGAGAGTGATGACCCTCGCACAAAGACGCTGCAGCCCTTGGCGAAGTACTTTGGAGTTTCAGTTGCGGACTTGAGGGATCGGGACCTTGCCACATTTCAAACTGAACTCATCCAGCAGGAAGGCGTCAAAGCTGTTGCGGAAGACATGCCACTTTTGGATGCTAGGCAGCGTGAGTGGCTTGGCCTTTTGCATCACTTGGGGAGTGATGATATTGCCGAATTTTCAGCAATGATAAGGTCCAGGCAAGAAAGAAATGTGAGGCTGATAGAAGAGCTAGAAAACTCTATGCATCCAAGAAAGCCCAAAGAGATGTCTTGGGATTCTCTGGATGAAAATTTCCATGGCAAAAAACAAAGCTCGCAATCTTCGTAGTAGGAATTGTCCTACAATGATATTAGCAAATTTGTTATGTATAAGTCAATTATTTTCCAAATTGGACATAATGAATAAATTATTCCTTGCCGCATCAATTTGCATTGTCTCTGGGTGCGCGACTCAAACAGGGGTTATTTCTACTGGTCAAGACTCGTACATGATACTGAACCAAGGTACCGGTTTCTGGACATCGCCAAGCACATTGGTTGCGGATGCAACACGCGAGGCAGGGAATCATTGCGCTGCCCAGAGAAAGCAGATTGAAATACTGGCCACGCAAGAGCGCCCAGTCGGGTTGCGCCCTGGCGCATATCCTGAGGGTGAAATCCGCTTCCTCTGCAAATGAGCAATTAACGATATCTTTGCAATCGCGAGCCATTTAGAAGTGATGTAGCGAGACGCCGACGCTGCAACACCTCTTTTCTCGGCCGAAATCAAACAGCCCCCTCAAAAAAAGACCCGCCTATGCGGGTTTTTTTTCGTCCTTCATATACGAACCAAATACAAAGAAGATGCAATGCGAAAAATTATGCGTTTTCGTATTGACACAAACAATACGCATACGTATAGTTCAATTCAAGAGCGAGAATTCGCGATCTCAAGATCGTTTCAAAAAATTTCACTTAAGGAACCTGCCATGACCAGCACCGTTGCAGCGCATTTAACCAAAGCGGCCGATTTCGGCAGCCAATCCTTCATCCCGCCAGCCTTCCAGCCTGGCTTTATCCCTTCTGCCATCGGCGCCGCTTTTGCCGGCGGCATCTATGCCGGCATCATCCGCAGCGTGGATGGCGGTCCTGATCAGCACTTGGTGCTGGTTGACGGGGAGGGCGTGGATTTGTCCTGGGAAGCCGCCGGCACCTGGGCCGAATCCGTGGGCGGCTCGCTGCCGACACGCGCCGAGCAGGCGCTGCTGTTCGCCAACCTGAAAGACCAGTTCAAGTCGGACTGGTACTGGTCGGGTGAGCAGGCCGGCCCCTCTTGCGCGTGGGGTCAGCTTTTCAACGTTGGCACCCAGCACGACAGCTACCGCTCGTACGAGGGCCGCGCCCGCGCCGTCCGCAGATTGCCAATTTAATCCTTCATTAATTTTCTCTTGAAGCTCGACCCACTTCTACAGTAGCCGGAGCCTTACATGAACAACACCATCAGCGTCGCAGCAGCTACCGCCGTAGACATTGCCCCCATTCCGCCTTTTAACGGCGGGGAGGGGCCTGTTGCTATCCCTGTCGCTATCGGCGAATCCTTCGGCGGTGGCATTTATGCCGGCATCATTCAAGGCCCAGCCGGTCATGCCGATATGCACCTGGTGCTGCTTCCTGGTGATGTTGTTGATGTGGGTTGGGGCGACGCCAGCGAGTGGGCGCGGGCAGTCGGTGGCGATCTGCCGTGCCTGCGTGAGCAGCGCTTGCTGGCAGTGAATTTGAAGGAGTATTTTTATCCTGAATGGTATTGGTCCAGCGCGCACGATAGCGCTTCGTCAGATCAGGCTTGGGCTCAGCATTTTGGGAATGAAAACCAGCAGCTTGGCGAAGAGGCAAACAAATGCCGTGCGCGCGCCGTGCGCCGTTTGCCTGTTGAGCATGCGGCAGAAATAGCTGATCGATCCGGCTTATCTGCCCGGCAGCCGACAACGGCGCCAGGCCCTCATGGCGTAGCGCGCGTGGCACCAACGCTGGCTTGGAATCCGCTGCATCTTCCCGGGAGCTTGACGTACAGTCTGGCCAATGATCGCGGCGAGCGCATTGCGTTTGTTTCGATAATGGCGCGCGGACTGGGTTCATCCCGTACGGCAGCTGCTCGAATGGCGTATTCCGCTGAAATGGCCGGGGCGATGCGTACGGCCAGTCTTGACTATGAGCTGTCTGGCGCTGTGGCGCCGGAAACGGTCAGCTTGATGCGCCGCCTGCTTGACGATATTGGTGCCGCATGAGCGCCAACGATTTCTTCTCAATGATCCGCCGCTGCGCCGGCGAAGCGCACGAGCATGCGCCTGGCTGCCCCGATGCGCGCGTGCACGCCTTTATCACGGAACTGGCAGGCTCGTTGCAGCACCACGACATCGTCGGCGCGACGCTGGTTTCAGGTTTGCTTGCAAGCGCACCTATCGGTGGTCCGCAATGATGGCTTTCACGGTCACTGTGCGCAGTGCAGGCCGCTTGCTGACCTATCCAGCCATCGGCAGCGATAGTTGCGCCGTGCACATGGCCGCCCTGGATCGATTCGGCGCCTGTTCCATCACCGTCAAACCAGCGTAAGGAATTGCCATGCGCAAGATGATCACCCTGCTGCACATGTATCGCCACTTCCGGCGCCTGGGCGCCGGCCAGTTTGGCGCTGCCGTCAAGGCGGTGCGTGTCTATCAGACTGGATTCTGATATGCCGCGCGCCGATCCGGACCGCGCCGCGCTGGAAATTGCGCACCACGCGCTGCAAACCACTATGTCGCTCGACGACATGCTGAAGCAGCGCCACTACGAATTGATTTTGAAATGCCTTGCCCGCCGGCACATGCAGCGCCGCGTGCGTATTGATGTGAAAAAGCTGCAAGCCAATGATCACGACTGATTTTAACCACGAGGAAACCATGGATATCAACACCCCAGCAGCACTTGCAAATACCCCGGGCGCCATTGGCGCCGCATTTGGCGGCGGCTTCTTCGCTGGCCTGATCAAAGTCGATGGCAAAGCATTCGCCCTGGTCGTGTCGCCAAAGCTGTTTGGTGAGTTCAAGGGGCGCTGGATCGCATCAGATGAAAGCGTGCCGGGCGCTGAGGATTATGCCGATGGCCTGGTCAACACGACCGCCATGGCCGCTGCAGGCAGCGAGCTGGCCAAGGCCGTGCGCGGCAGCGTCATCGAAGGCTTTGATGACTGGTACATCCCGGCACGCGACGAGTTGGAGCTGATCTATCGCAACCTCAAGCCGACAGCTCGGAAAAACTCCGCATCGTTCCGTGACGGCGAAAATCCGAGCAGCATGCCGATGGGGCGGCACTACACGGAAGAGCGGCCGGCGCAGACCGGCGTGGCCGACTTCCGCGAAGGTGGCGCACAGGCGCTGGATGCGGTCTGGCACTGGTCGAGCACGCAGGCCGGCCCCTCTGGCGCGTGGGTTCAGTATTTCCACTATGGCAGCCAGTACTTCAGCCACCGCTCGTACGAGGGCCGCGCCCGCGCCGTCCGCAGATTGCCAATTTAATCATTCATCAATTTTCTTTCACTTCGAAAGCCCAGCATGAGCAAACAACAATTCATGGCCGAGAACCTGCAGGAAGGCGAGATCTACGCTGGCCTGATCCTCGGCAAGGACGGCGCCGCCGACTATCACCTGTTCCTGCAACCAGGCGCCGCAACTGGCGTGAAATGGCAGGCGGCTATGGACTGGGCCAAGAAGCTCGGCCACAGCCTGCCTACACGCGCCGAGCAGGCGCTGCTGTTTGCGAACCTGAAACACGAGTTCGAACCGCGCTACTACTGGTCCAGTGAGCAGGCCGGCCCCTCTAACGCGTGGACTCAGACTTTCTACAATGGCTCCCAGAACGACACCACCCGCTCGTACGAGGGCCGCGCCCGCGCCGTCCGCAGATTAGAAATTTAATCCTTTAACCATTTCAACATGGCCAACCATACCGACCTGCCGATTTCCAAAGTTGCCTACGACCTGCTGGTGGTGGCAACCGACCTGACCAAAAATATGCCCCGCGACTTCAAGGCATCGGTCGGCAAGGAAATCCGCGACGAGTGCGTGCGCTTGACGGTGCTGATCTTCCGCGCAAACGTCGCGGGCGACAAAACACCGTACCTCGACAAACTGCTCGAGCGCGCGCAGGTGATCGAGCTGCTGTTCCGGCTTTCCAAGGACTTGCGCTTTATCTCCGTCGCGCAGTATGCGCGGGCCATCGCACTGACCAGCATGATCGGCAAGCAGGCCGGCGGCTGGAAGAAATACACCGCATCGTCGCCTGCATCTTCCCGGTCAAGGCCGAGTTGACTGTGCGAATTATTTAATCTGGTCGTGCCGCTGGCTCACAAGGCCACCGCTATGCGCACCACAGTAACCACCTGGCGGCGTCCAGGCAGGCCTGGCGCAGTTTCTCCACTGATCGGCATAGCCTTCGGTGGGGCGACGTAGATAGCACGAATTGACGCAGGCCGGCCCCTCTAACGCGTGGAATCAGAATTTCAACAATGGCAACCAGAACAACAACAACCGCTCGTACGAGGGCCGCGCCCGCGCCGTCCGCAGATCATCCCGATGCGGACTTCACGCTCGAGCAGCTGGCCGTCGCATATTTCGACTGCCGCCGCAGCAAGCGCAATACCCCCAGCGCCCTGGTGTTTGAGCAGCACCTGGAGCGCAACCTGATCAACCTGTTCGATGACCTGCAGGATGGCACCTACCAGCCTGGCCAGTCGATCTGCTTTGTCGTCACGCGCCCGAAAGCGCGTGAGGTGTGGGCTGCCGACTTCCGTGATCGCGTCGTGCACCACCTGCTGTACAACAAAATCGCGCCGCGCTTTTACGCCTCGTTCATCAAGGACACCTGCGCCTGCATACCCGGGCGCGGCACGATGTACGCGGCCAAGCGGCTCGAAGCGAAGATCCGCAGTGTCACGCAGAACTGGGCCCGGCCCGCCTTCTACCTGAAGTGCGATCTGGCCAATTTCTTCGTCGCCATCGACAAGGACGTGCTGCGCGGGCAGATCGCCGCTCGCGTCAGCGAGCCGTGGTGGCTGCGCCTGGCCGAGACGATCCTGTTTCACGACCCACGCGAGAACTACCAGCTGCGCGGCGCGCCCGAGCTGCTGGCGCGCGTGCCGGCGCACAAACTCCTGGTCAATCAGCCGGCGCACCTGGGCCTGCCGATTGGGAACCTGTCGTCACAGTTCTTTGCAAATATTTATTTGGACGCGCTGGACCAGCACGCAAAACACCGCATCGGCGCCCGCCACTACATCCGCTACGTCGACGACTTCCTGCTGCTGCACGAATCGCCGCAGTGGCTGGGCGCGGCGCTGGCCAACATCAACGAGTTCCTGCCGCGTGTGCTGCACGCCAACCTGAACCCCACCAAAACCATCTTGCAACCTATCGAGCGCGGCGTGGACTTCGTTGGCCAGGTCATCAAGCCTTGGCACAGCCACACTCGGCGCCGCACCGTGCACGAGGCGACCAGCCGTATTGCAGGCATCCCGGCGGTCGACGTGTTCGCGGCTGCCAACAGCTATTTCGGCCTGCTGCGCCAGGCGGACAGCAGCCACGCCGACCGTGCGGCGCTGGCGCGCGCGGTGATGCGGCGCGGGCATTGCGTCAATCAATCCCTGACAAAAACCTATAGGAGAGCAGCATGATGTACGACCTTGGGCGTGTTGAACGCCAGCACCAGGCAAACAACAAGGGCCCGGTGTATTCGTTGATCCGCAAACGGTGCGCATGTGGCAAGGCTAGTACTGCACGCCAACTGGCACAGCACGGCCGCTGTATCAAGTGCGCCAAAGGGGGGGGCATAGTCATGGGAGCCTTTTGCATATATGGCGTTAGTCGTTCGATGTGCCGGTACATCGCGAGCAAGAAAACTCCCACTCACGATTTAAAAAATGACCAAAGTTACACGATGGCAGAGTGGAGTTCGCTACGTGACGCATTGGCCGAGAGGATCTTCAAGGAAACCACTCGTCTGACCAAGATCAGTCCGGAACTCGACGCACCCCAATTCTGTCGTGATTGGTTGGCGATAGACCCGGGGAATGTTCGTGGCGCAGTGATTATGGTCCGCGGCCCGAAGACGGACAAGAATGGGAATATCGTGAAGCGTAACGGGGCGGCTGTCGAAACCTGGCTGGAGTATGAGGGCGAATGCGCTCGACGAAATGTTGTGGTGGCTCCATGAAGCGCCTGAAAGCCTATCAGGTCAGCGACGGCGAGGACATGACCGTGATTCGCTACGCCGCCAGCAGCGCGGCGGCGCGCCGCGAAGGTGGCAGAGAAATCGGTTGCGAGTGGGGTGGCGTCGATTCGTGCATGCGCACACCTGAATACGACCAGTATGCGCCTGGCCCTGTGCCGGCCCGGGCACTGATCGAGGCCGGGTGGCAGTTCGAATGCCGCCGCCACGGCTGCAGCAACTGGGCAACTCGGGACATGGAAGAATTGACGTTCAGCGCGGCCGGTGATCCGTATTGCTGCGAAGCCTGCATGGCCAGTCACTTCGCCCGGCAGCGCGCGAATGCGGCGGCGGGTGCCGCGCTGCAGGAACTGGTCGAGGCCAAGTTGCCAGGCTGCCATGTGACGGAGGTGTACGTCTACGGCTGGCGCCTGGAGGCAGCGTATGGCGGCGGCATGCGGGCGTATGTCGACTTCAGTTTTCCAGGCGGCCGATGGCCAGGGCGGTTTGTGTTCGGCGAGGAAGGCTTCCGCGTGCATGGCGATGACCTGCCTGCCTTCCAAACCCTGTATGCGCCACCAGCCGGCGAGCCTGCAATCACGGAGGCAGCATGACCGACAACGACGAAGTGCCGAGCAGCGAGCGTAGCCCTGGCGCCGCACGCGTAGCGGCGGCCCTGATCCTGATTTACGTGGCGGCGACCCTGTTGGGCGTCTTGGCTGCGATAACCTGAAAGCCGAATATGAAAATGAAAATTGCTTTGCCGAAGTGGATTGATGGCAAGAAAGGCAGCGATCCTCTGGTTGACGATCTTATCGCGTACATTGAGCAACTCGCCGCGCCCCAAGTGGTAGCGGATGAACGGGCGGCGTTTGAAAAGGCAATGAACGATTTGCGATTCTTCCCCGCTAAGCTTGACTTCAGCCGCGCGCCATCACCTGGCGGACGGGATGAATACGCGAATAAGCATCTGGAATCCTGCTGGAATGGCTGGCAAGCCCGTGCCGCCCTCGCAGCCGCCCCGGTGCAGGCGCAAGAGCCGGTGCTGGAAATGCTGCTTGAAGTCACAAGACTGGCCTATGACGCGATGGACAATGCCGAAGAGAACGAGCATGGCCTGCAATGGCATAAGCCCGATTTCGACGAGTTGAGCGCTGCCATGGACAAGCTGGAAAGCCTTCCTGATGACCAACCCGGTTATGTCATGGGGCCAGCCGCAAAAGCCGCATGGGCATTGCATAACCGCGCCCCGGTGCAGCCCGTGGCCGTGCCGGATGGCTGGCGCGATGCGGCGTTGGAATTAGCCGTGCAAGCCGTTGCCGAGCGAGCCGGGGAATCCGAAACAATCGCTGCAATAAGCGCATTTGACGCAATACGCTCACTGAAGAAAAACCGGCACGCGCTGCCGGAAAGTTCGATAGCGTCAGCAGCGCAGGGCGATATCGATGACGAAAAAGCCGAGCTTGTACGCGCTGGCCTGGCGCTGATGGTGAATTTGAAGACCGTCAAGGATGAACTGGAAACGTTGAAGGGCGATGCCAAGGATGCGGAATACCTGCGGTGGATGGTCGAATCCGGTGCGCGCATATCTTGGAGCATGGATGGTGAATACTGCAATGTATGGCTTCCCGCGGAGCGCGATGGCAAAGAATCGCGGCCCGCGGAGGGTTACCCGCAGAAATGCTACGACAGCTGGCATCGCGCCATCGAAGCCGCTATCGCTGCCAGTAGAGTAGGCGAGTGATGCGTGTATACATCGCCGGCCCCATGACCGGGTATCCGCAATTCAACTATCCGGCTTTCAACCATGCGGCGGTGGTGCTGCGTGCCGCCGGCCACATCGTGATCAACCCTGCTGAGAACCCGGTGCCAGACTGCGGTAGCTGGCTTGGCTACATGCGCATGAGCGTGGCGCAGGTGGCGAGCGTCGATTGCTTGGTGATGCTGCCGGGCTGGCCGTTCAGCAAGGGCGCGCGCATTGAGTATTTACTCGCCAAGCTGCTAGGGCTTGGCGTTACTTCACTGAAGAAAATGGGAGCACAAGCATGACCGCCACCGAAACTGACGTTCTGGCCAAGCTGGCCGAAGCAATCGAAAAAATGCAACGGCCGGCTTTGCCGCTGTCGGTTGACCTTTGGGATACCAACTGCCTGGCTACCTATTTCAAGCGCTCAGCGGCACGTGTACGCAGCGACATAGTGTGCCTGCCGACGTTCCCGCGGCCTATCCGGCTGCCGGTGGAAGGGAGATCTCAGGCGCTGTACAAAGCCCGCGAGGTGATCGCGTGGGCAGAAAAGCACACCTCATAGCTTCGCCGCGATATCGTCGGCAGTTGCGTTGTAATACGTCTGGAGCTGCCGAATATCGCGGTGTCCGACCATGCGCGCCAGATCCAGCACACCCAGCTTGCCAGCCAGGCGGGTGATGGCTTCGTGCCTGGTATCGTGGAAAGTGAGGCCTTTGACGCCAGCCCGCTCACGGGCCTTTCGGAAAAGAGCATCTAGGGAGGCGGACGAAACATCAAAACCGTCCGGCACCATCGCCCATATCTCCTGCGCGCGCGGAGATAATGCCACATCCCGAGGAAAGCCATTTTTCGTCATTTTCAACCTGGCCACGCGGCCCGAAATGTCCGCCTTGCTCAGACCGCATATTTCTCCCGCCCGCATAGCCGTTTCAATGGCGAATAGGAAGGCGAGGGCGATGCGATGCTGTTTCGTCGTTGGCGCCATGCCGGGGGCCTTTTGATCCCAGCCCAGGGCCAGGCAGATGGCGGTAATTTCGTCCTCGCTTATCAGCCTGTCCCTGGGTGGCTTGACCTTCGGCCGTGCCACATCGGTCGTGGGACTCTTCGAAAGCCACTTCCATTCCTTGCGCGCGACTGAAAACACGTGCGACAGCAGGTTCATTTCCCGATTAACCGTTGCCCCCGATACTGTCCTGAGTCGCTCGTCGCGCCAGGCGGCCACATGGGTTTCATCGACGTCAGCGATTTTCACGGTGCCAAGGGATGTGGCGCCCATGGCGGCCAGGCGGTTGACCTCCCAGCGCTTCCCGGCCTTGTTCCTGGAAACCTCGCGCTCGTAGCGCTCAAAAGCATCCTTGCAAGTTTCTTCGACAACCTTGGCCTTGCCTTCGGCCAGCTGGACGCGCTGGCTCGCTTCCCACGCGAGGGCGGCGGCCTTGGTCTCAAAGGTGCCTGACACCCGAACACCCTTGACCATGAGGCGATGTCGCCAAATCTTGCCATCCTTGACCGGAGCTGCCATTTTGGTAAATCCATTGGTAAATTTTGGCAAATGGTAGCAGTATTTCGGTGTTCTATGCCGCATTTTGCGTTTTCTACAAACGAAAAAAAACCCGCTTTCCCCTATGAAAATAGAGAAAAGCGGGTTTTGTACTGCTATGCGTTTTTTGTTCTGAGTGCCCGGAGCCGGAATCGAACCGGCACGCCCTTACAGGCGGGAGATTTTAAGTCTCCAGTGTCTACCAGTTTCACCATCCGGGCAGCGCGGCAAGATTCTAGCACAAGTGATATAGATAACGCCATGCTGCGCCGCATTTGCGTCAGTCAGGTTGATCGAGTTACTTCTCCAGATTGGTGGGTGCTTACTGGACAACGTTACGCTCGTCGGCATTGATCTCGGCAAATACAGTCTTCATGTCCACGGACAGGAGCGTTGTGGAAAATATTGCCGCGCAAGGGGGGCAGAAGCAAATAACTGATCGAGTTTTTCGCCAAATTCTACCCATACACCATTGTCATGGCGGCTTGTGCGGAAGCGAACTTCATTGATGCCGAAGCCATTTGCGCGGCGGCTAGCCGCCCCGCCATGCGTTTCGTCGCGCCCACAATGGAGGCTCAACAAACACTCCCGGCGCCGCAACGTGCGTGCCATTCTTGTAGCACGCTTATCTGGTGGCGACTGCTGACATTGGATGACGTGAACGGCACACCGGTCTGAAGGATAAGCTGGCATAAAATCGGCTGTCAAAGGTCTGGCGGCTCTTTTAAGCGGCGACAGGCGCGACCCTCATCGTAGCGAGAAGAATCATCTCCCGCCAGACGTCGGACAGATTGAAGCGAGCCTGCTTGCATCATTCACAATCAGCTTGCAAAGGGAGGGTAACCATAGGATAGATAACCATAGATTTTTATGGCCGCAAGGTCAATGTAAGGAGGGGGCAAAAATCAGCACCTCCATCTCATGCGAGGCTGCGATCATTGCAAGCCCGGCCAAGGTGCGCGAGCAAAGCGGCCATATCCTTGCCATCACTGCCCCCAAGGCTTGAATCACGCGTCCCGCACGCCGGGACGCTTCCTCAATTTCTTGTTTGAAAGTTGTCATGCAAAAAAAAATCGCTAGTACCGAACCGCACACTACTACTGCTTCAGAGGAGGGCCGTGAATTGAATGCGATCCCGCTGAGCCTTGATATCAATGTGCCGAAAGGATTGACATGGCTCGACGATACCCTGAGCGGCATTGATCTGTACGATAAGGGGTTTATTCGCCGGCCTTCCCTGTTTTTCGATCCCAGCGCCACATCCAGCCTTGGACTGGGAACCTTGAAACATCCGTATTTCACGCAGGCCCAGTTAATGCTGGTAATTAATGGAAATATGTCCGGGCAGGTACTGGGCATGAAGCGGGGAACGACCTTGCGCGTGACGGGCCCAATGGGCCTGCAACTGGACGTGTACGGTTCGCCTGGCAAGCCATTCACCATTTGTCCGTATGGCGATGCCGAAGCATTACCCATCATTACGAGTGGCGCGGTCGTCCTGAACTGGACGCTGGTGGACGGCGCAGCGAATATCTGGTCCTATCCCATGGGCGCCATCGAGCATGACTGCTGGCAAAATGAAGTGCGTCTGTGGAAGAAGACATTTTCTGGCAGCGCCGCAGCAAGCCTGATCACGGAAGGCAGCAGTGCGTACGTTAACGGCATCTTGTACGTGCGCCCCTACGGCGGTGAGGATCCACGTCTGGGACAAATGGAGGTTTCGAGTAGCCAGCATGGCATCATGATCAACTACTCGAACGTGCCGCACACCGGGCACATCCATGTCTGCGGCCTTGATGTGCGCAAGGCACGCAATGTCTCCATTTCGGTGACGCCTCCGACGTCTGGAGTGGTCGATGCCATCGTCAGTGTCACCGATATCAGCCTGGTCGGTTGCCGCGCTACCCAGGCTGGCGCCGATGGTCCTGTGCTTGCCTCGGACGGTATCGCTATCATTGGACTGTCAGACGCGATACGCCTGAAAGGGGGCTACGTGGCAGGGAACCGCATCGACGATGTACTTAACAACGCGATTGAATACAGCTGCACTTCGGGACTTATCGTTGAAAAGAATAACAGCAGCAATTGCGGCGGCAATTCAATCGTGGAGCTCTGGTCATCCAACGATAACAGCATCATCCGCTACAACTATGGCTATTACAGCACGACGCGCGACCGGCGCCATCTTGCTTATGCTTCCGGTGGTATTTGGTTCGCCAACAACTATCACAGTGCCGGCAGCCTGGCCAACAACGATGCCACGAACACCAGGAATTTCGATAACGTTGCGCATCACAATATGATTGTCTTGCCAGGACTTCGCGGAGTGCGCATATCGGGAGGGAAGGGATTGAGTGTCTATCAAAACACGATCTATTACGATGAGGCGCTAACCGATCCCGCAGGCAAGCAGCAGTGTACGGCACTTTATGTCGACGGGACTGCAGCCGATGGCTTCGTCAATTTCAGCAACAACCTTGTATATTTCAAGCGCGATCCGCTTGTGGCGCGTTTCCCCCGCATGGTCAATCTGAACCCCGGAGCCGGCCGTCCGACGGGCGACCGGAATATTTATTTCACGGAAGGAAGCGGTATGAGCGGCGACGGTTTTTACACAGGAGCTGATGGCACGACAAACAATATCGTGACCTACAAGGCGCGTATGGCCGGCAGCAGTTTTGATCAAAATAGTATCTTTGGTCCGCATTTCATAGGTAGTAACGCGACCGTGGCCAATATGGGGATGCATGACGAGAGCATGCGCATCGTGTCAGCCGGACATGTCGGGAAGGTGGTGGCGAATATCGGCAGGCGTTACTTTGACGGACAGCCTTACGCGCCCGACAATGCCACAATAGGCGCATTATCGGGACGCTGAAGCGGGGTGGCCAGCGGACGGGCATGAAAAATGCCGTTCAGCTGGCGCCGAGGGCATTCCTGTGCGCGGTGCTTCCGGCGGCTATCAGAACGTCGCCTTGAACTGCACCCCATATGTGCGCGGTTCGTTGATGATGCCCGTCAGGTTGTCGAAATCGATGGCGCCCAGCGACTGGATCTGGTTGGTGATGTTGCGACCGTAGGCGGAGATTTCGTATTTGTCCCATTTATAGCCGACGCGCAAGCCGCCTTCGAGCAATTCCTTGGCCTTGTATTCCTTCGCTTCATACAGGAAGAAATTGTAGCTGGTGCGGTAGGCCCAGTCCGTGTAGGCGTAGAACTCGCCATTGGCGAGGGGAATGCTGTATTTCAGGGTGAAGTTGGTTTGCCATTCCGGCGCGCGCGGCAGTGGGTTGCCGTCGATGTAGGCCGTGCCCTTGAACGGGCCCAGCGGGTCGGTGACGGTACAGCCGCTGGCCGGGTTGTTTTGCGCGTTGCCGCAGCTTTGCACGAACAGCTTCTTGTCCTGGATTTCCGTGTGGTTATAGCTGCCGCCCAGAGTCATGCTGAGCGAGTCGCTGAGGTTCGCCTGGAAATCGAGTTCCACGCCACTGCCCGTGGCCTTGTCGGCATTGATCAGCTGGTTCATATTGACGGCGCCACTGCCAGCCGTCAGCTGCTTGTCTTTTACACGGTACTGGAACACGGCCACGCTCAGGCGCGCGCGCTTGTCGAACAGATCCTGCTTGATGCCGGCCTCGACGGACAGCGCTTTCTCGGCGCCGGCAAACGAGGGGCGGTCGGCCAGGCCGTTCAGGCGTCCCTGCATCGACGGCGCGCGGTAGCCGGTGGCGATGCGCGCATAGGCATTGGTTTCCGGCGTCAGCACATAGGTGCCGCTCACGTCCCAGCTGATGTTGTGCGAGGTGTCGTTCAGGTTGAAGGGGCCAGCCGTGGTCGCTTCTACCCGCTTGGCGGAGAAATCCTTCTTGTCGGTCGTGTAGCGCAGGCCGGCGCGCAGTTTCAGGGCGTCCGAGACCGTGTAGTTGAGCGAGCCGAAGGCCGCGTACGACTTCGAACTCTGGTTTTGCGTGGCGTAGGCGCTGTTTTGCGGATTGCCGGGCGCCAGGCTGTCAAAGCTGATGCTGTCGATCTGGATATCTTCCTTGAAGTAGAACAAGCCGGCTATCCATTGCAGCGGGCCGCGGGCAGACGATTCGGCGCGGAATTCCTGCGAAATCTGCTTGTGGTTGGGGATCACGTCGGCCGTTTCCACGACGAAGGGGATGAAGCCCGGGCCCATCGGCGGAGCATACACGGCGCCATAGCCGCCGTCGACGTCGGCGCGGCTGAAGAAATCGAGTTTTTCGTAGCCGGTGATCGAATGCAGGGTGACGCCGGGCAAGTCCCATTTCAGGCGCATGCTGCCGCCCTTGGTTTTCAGGTGCTGGCGGTTGATGCCGTCGGTCGGGTAGTTATCGTAATCAAAGCCGTCGACCAGGTCATTGGTGCCTTGCTTGAGGATATTGGCGCGGAACAGCGTGGCCGTGCCGTCGAGGTTGCGCGCGTGCACGTTGAACAGGGCGCTGAAGTCGCGCGTGGGCTTGACCAGCACCTGCAGGCGGCCTGCGCTGTCTTCATAGCCTTCGAAGTCGCGCGTGCCGGTCGGGCGCGGGTTGTGCACGCGGTCGTCGCGGCGCTGTGTCTGTCCGGAAAAGCGCAGGGCCACCGTGTCGCTGACCGGCACGTTGAAGGCGCCTTCCAGGTTCTTCATGCCATCCTTGCCGAAGCCGCCGCTCAGGTAGCCCTCCGTCTTGAAGACGGGCTTGGCGGAATCGAACTTGATCACACCGGCTGGCGAGTTGCGGCCGAACAAGGTGCCTTGCGGGCCGCGCAACACTTCGACCTGGTCGACGTCAAACACGGGAAAACCTTTCAGCATGGCATTTTCCTGCACCACGTCATCCATCACCAGGCCCACGGGCTGCGAGGCATTCAGGTCGAAGTCGGTATTGCCCAGGCCGCGAATGTAGAAGCGGGGAAAGGTGCGGCCGTAATCCGATTCGACGGACACGCTGGGCGATCGGCTGTTGAGGAAGCGGATGTCGGCGCCGCCGGCCGTCAGGGTGTCGAGCTTGTCGCCTTTCAGGGTGGCGATGGACATGGGCACGTCCTTGATGTTTTCCGCGCGCCGCTGCGCCGTCACGATCACCGTTTCCAGCTGGCCAGGGCCGGCCTGTGCCGCCGGAGCCGCAGGCGCGTCGGCGGCTGGCGCCGGGATGCTGTCCTGTGCCTGCGCCATCGCCTGCAGGGGGAAGGCGGCAGTGATTGCCAGGGCAATCAGGGTGTGGCGTATTGTGCTGGCGCGTGTGCTGGCATGCGGTGTCATCATGAAACGGCTCCTGTCGGTGAAGGTTGTTGGGACGCTGCCAGCTGGCGCTGGCCAGCTGGACGAAAAATCATGCTAGCACGGAAAGTTTTGGTATTCATGCCATTTTCCAGCGACGGCTATTCATATCCGTTTCGACTGAATATACGAATAAAATCGTATTTGTCGTCAATATCTGGCGGGTGCATAGTGGAGTGCCGCCAGGCTTGCGCGTGCGCAAAAGTGGCCTGGCATGGGGATGGGCTTTCCTGCGGGAGCGCAAAAAGAGGGATGGTGTTTGCCGTGCTGCCCATGTCCGGACAGTGGAAATACAACAGCTGCCGCGGATTTTTTCGGCAGGGGCGTGTTGTTGCTGCGCGACAGGGGATGGTGCCAGTGGCGGCTATCTCCTGCGCGCGTCACGGGGGCATGCGTGGCGGCATGCCCATATCGGTTTAACGCTTAAAACTCTTCCCAATCGCCGGCCGTCACGGTTTCCGCTTGCGCCGCACGGTGTTTTGCCGGCGCTGCCTGGCGCTTGACGGTGCTGCTGGCCGGGGCCGGCACCAGGCGCAGCGGCTTGCGGCTGGCGCGCGCAGATGCTGGCGTGGGCGCCGCCACATGGCCGTCGTGCGTCTTGAAGATGCTCACCGTCTGCACCAGGTGGCTGGCCTGGTCGCGCAGGGATTCGGCTGCCGCCGCCGCTTCTTCCACCAGCGACGCGTTTTGTTGCGTGACGCTATCCATCTGGGCCACCGCCTGATTGATCTGCTCGATGCCGGTGGTCTGTTCCTGGCTGGCCATCGTGATGTCAGCGATGATGTTGCTGACGCGGGCGACACTGGCGACCACCTCGGACATCGTCGTACCCGCTTGCGCCGCCAGCCTGGCGCCCGCATCGACGCGGCTCACGGAATCGTCGATCAGCGTCTTGATTTCCTTGGCCGCGCTGGCGCTGCGCTGGGCCAGGCCGCGCACTTCGGTGGCCACGACGGCGAAGCCGCGGCCCTGTTCACCGGCACGCGCCGCTTCCACGGCGGCATTCAGGGCCAGGATATTGGTCTGAAAGGCGATGCCGTCAATGACGCTGATGATGTCGACAATCTTGCGCGACGATTCGCTGATCAGGTCCATGGTGCCCATCACTTGTCCCACCACGGCGCCGCCCTTGCTGGCGACGTCCGAGGCGGTCGTGGCCAGCACATTGGCTTCGCGGGCATTTTCCGCATTCTTGCGCACGGTGCTGGTGAGTTCTTCCATCGAGGAAGCGGTTTCTTCCAGTGAACTGGCCTGCTGTTCCGTGCGCAGCGACAGGTCGCTATTGCCGGTGGAAATTTCCGTGGCGGCAAGGGCTACCGTGTCGGAATCCTGGCGGACGGAGGACACAACCGAAGTCAGCGATACCTGCATGCGCTGCAGCGCGGACAGCACGCTGACGCTATCGTTCGGAGCGACGCTGAGTTTTCCTGTCAGGTCGCCGGCGGCAAGCAGGCTGACGGCGTCGCACAGCTGTTTCGGTTCGGCGCCCAGCGCCTTGAGCAGGTGACGCGTGATGAGCCAACCCGCCAGGGCCGCCAGCACGATGGACAGCAAGCTGGCGCCGATCAGGATATTCCTGTTGAGAATGTAGCGTTCGTTGTCTTCCTGCAGGATGAGAGCGGAGCGCTGGTCCGTCAGGGCGAAATATTCATTGCTGGCGGCGACGAGGGCGGCCAGCAGCGGGCGGCATTCCTCGTTCATCTTGACGATGGCTTGTTCGGTTTTCTTTTGCAGCGCCAGGTCCACGATGCCTAGGGCCACGGGAGCATAGCGTTTTTCGATGCTGTCGATCTTGTTGATGATGGCGCGCACCTCGTCCGATACCTCCGGCTGCTGTGCCAGCTGCAGCAGCTGCTGCATGTTCTTGACGACATCGGCGTGCGCCTGCATGACCTGCTTGCGTTCGATTTCCAGGTCTTCCGGCTTGGTGACGAGCACCAGGTTCCTGGCCGCCACGGCACGCATGTCGATCGCGTCACGCACGCGGTGCGCCGTATTGGCGCGGGCCGTGATGCCGTTGACATACTGGTCAAAGCCGGTGTTGAAGATGGAAAAACTGCGCACGGACAAGACCGAGATGCCGATGAGTAAAAAGACCAGCAGGCCGAAAGCCAGAGTGAGCTGGGTGCGTACGGTGAATTTATCCATGATGTCTCTCCCAAAAATACGTGCTGACGATTAGAAAGGGGGCTTGCGCGGGACGAGGGCAGGCGATTGCCTGGCAACGGGTCGTGGCCTGCGCAGTGCTTCTCTATCCAGAACACGGATTCGTGGTGTGAGGATTGCGTTACTTGAAAACCGATTTAAATAATTTATTTGTTTTATTTATTAAAATCATTTTCACATAAAAAATTCAGTAAATCAATGAGATTTTACGGACAAAAAAAACAACTTTTCGACATGCGCGGCTTTTTCCCGCGCCGGTGGAGCGGACGTGGGAAAAGCGTCCGAAGGGAGGCGGATCAGCCGGGAATCGGCGTGCCCTGGTGAAACGCCATTTGCCAGCGGCCATCGCGCCACTTCCACAGCGAACTGCGCAAGCTGGCGCTGGCGGGCAGGGCGCTGCTGGCGTGCCGCTGCGAGCGGTAGGTAACGAAGGCAACATCCTCGGCCAGCAAGCGGGCCTGGAAATCGCTGATGCTGCGCAGGCAAAAATCTTCTGCCGGCAGATCTGCCAAGGTCGCCGCGCGCGTCCAGAGATTGCCCGAGCTGCCGAATTCGACGAACTCGTCGGCCAGCAGTGCTGCCAGCCTGGCGCTGTCAGCACGCACCGCCTGGCTTTGCAGCGCCGCTTCCAGCGCCTGCAACTGCGCCGCCAGGTGTGCGTTGCCTTGCGGACTGTCCTGCGTGCGGTCCATTGCCAAGGTCTTCAGATGGGAAACGCGCCGGCGCCCGATACATTCAGGCAGGCGACCTTGTCGCTGGAAAAATACTTGATTTGTCCCAAGCCGATGGCGTAGCAGCCGTCGCTGAGCGGGAAAATGGGGCCGGTGAGTTTCTCACCGCTGGTCAGGGTCACCACCCACGGCGTGGTGGCCGGTTTGCCCGCGTGGGTCAGGGCGTGTTGTACCAGGTCTGACATGTTGCCTCCGTTGGAAATCAAAACCCGATGATAGCAGTGTCGCACCGCCGCTGGTTTGCCGCTACGCGGGCCTGGTGCCTTACGCGTCGGCCAGCAGGTTTTTCGGCAGGGCCACCGACACCAGCTTCCAGTGCCACAGGCCGTCGCGCGCCAGGGTCAGCTCGCCGATATGGCTTTTGCTGTGCGCGCGCTGCACCACGACGCTGTCCCAGGAGGTGTAGCGCAGTTTGTAGTCGGGTTTGGTAGTACGCTTGCGGCCGCTGATATCGCTGACCTTGGCGATCGGTTTTTCGTAGCGGTCATTGAGCTTCATCAAGGCGACGATGCCCTCGGGCATCAGCATGGTATCGAGCAAAGGGTCGATGACGTCGGGGTTGATGTCGTCGGCCACTTCCGGCGCCGAGAACAGGGCATGCAGTTGCTGCCCCAGGCTGCCGCGCAGCTGGGGCAGGTCGATATGCGCGGCCAGGGCCTGCGTATCCTCGTCCATCGTGGCCGCGCGTATCTTGTTCATGGTGAAATACGGGCTGCCATAGAAGACGCCGGCCAGCGCGACCAGTGCCACTACAGCAAGAAGCATCATTCTTTTCATTGTGCAATCTTTTGGATGCCTGGCGACCCGGTGCGCCTGAAGTGTTGGCATTCTACATAATATTTCCCAAAATCAATATAGAGGTTTAGGTAAGTGTTGTTTTAGATCAAGTTTCTTTAAAGTAATTCCGGCGGCAAGGTGATGTCCGTCAGTTTCCAGTCCCAGATGCCATGGCGGCGCAGCAAAAATTGGCTGGCGGCGGGGCCAGCGCCGCTGCGCCGCAGCACCACTTCGTTCCACGAGCGGTATGCCATGCCAAAGTCGTGGCGCTTGCCGTCCGCCCCCTGCTTGCCGTGCAGGATCAATACCGTAATGCCGGGCGGCGAGACGATGGTGTCGAGCATTTCCTTGAAGTCCTCTTCGTTGGCCGTTTCGCCGGCCGCCCGCAACTGGCGCGCCACGCTGGCACGCACGGCGGGCAGGTCGGCCTGCTGCGCCAGGTTTTCCAGGCGCACGGATTTCGCCGCGATGCTGATGCGGTACATGGCGATGTAGGGGCTGACCCAGGTGAAGCCGATGGCGGCAACGGTAAAAATGATCGCGGTGGCGTACTTTCTTTTCATGGTCCGTGTTTTTGTATGAGCTGTGCCGCCGTGATTTTACCCGGCCAGGGGTGGCGGATGGTGTAGCATTCGTGCCGGCGCGGACCATCGCGCCGCAATATTGAGGACAACCATGAATATCACTATCAATCAGGTGCTGCAGTCGTATATCGATCCGCTTACCGTCAGCGAATACGCGGCGCTCGAACGCAGCCTGCTGGCCGAAGGCTGCCGCGACGCGCTGGTGCTGTGGAACGACGTGCTGATCGACGGGCATAACCGCTACGCCATCTGCCGCCAGCACGGCATCGAATTCAAGACCATCCAGAACACCAGCTTTACCTCGCTCGACGATGTCATGCTGTGGATGATCGACAATCACCTGGCGCGCCGCAGCGTGTCGGACTTCCAGCGCGGCGTGCTGGCCCTGCGCAAGAAGGAAATCGTCGCCGCGCGCAGTCCGGCGCCCGTCAGTGCCCAGGATGCGCCGGACGGCGAAAACGCGCCGAAGCCGGCCATGAGCACGCGCGAAGAGGTGGCCAAGGCGGCCCGCTTGAGCAGCAACCAGATCAGCCAGATCGAGAAGATCCAGAAGGCGGCGTCGCCGGAACTGGTGGAAGCCGTCCGCTCGGGCACGATCTCCATCAATGCGGCGGCCACCGTGGCGTCCCTGCCGCCGGAAGAACAGGTCGCGGCCGTCGCCGGCGGCAAGAAATTATTACGCCAGGCGGCCAAGGAAATCCGCGAACAGCGCGCCGCCACGCGCACGCCGCGCGAGCCGAAGGCACCCCACGTGCCGCAGGATACGCCGGAAACGGGCAACGAGCCGTGGGCGGAAAACGCGGCGCAGGCGCCGTCCGAAGCGGAACGCCTGCGCGGCGAGATCGCCAGCCTGAAACAGAAAGTGGCGCAGCTGCAGGCGGAAAATACCGAATTGAACCAGCGCATCGCCGCGCTGATCGATGCATCCTGATTGCCGACTTGATTCTGGAGTAGTGCATGCTGCATAGCCGTACCCTGTTCGCCGCCATCGCCTGCGGCATCGTTGCCGTTCCTCCCGTGCTGGCGGCATCCAGTGCCGACATGGCCCGCTGGCAGGCGCAGGCCGCCAATGTCAGCATCGCGCGCGACACGTGGGGCGTGCCCCATGTGACGGGCAAGAGCGATGCGGATGCCGTCTTTGGCCTGATGTATGCCCAGGCCGAGGACGATTTCCCCCGCGTGGAACTCAATTACATCAACGCCACGGGGCGCCTGGCGGAAGTGGAGGGCGAGCGGGAGCTGTACCGCGACCTGCGCATGAAGCTCTTCATCGATCCGGCCGACTTGCAGGCGCAGTACCGCGCCAGCCCGGCGTGGCTGCGCAAGCTGATGGACGCCTTTGCCGATGGCCTGAATTTTTATCTGGCCACGCATCCGCAGGTGAAACCGCGGCTGATCGCGCATTTCGAGCCGTGGATGGCCTTGAGCTTCAGCGAAGGCAGCATCGGCGGCGATATCGAATCGGTCAACCTGGCGCAGCTCGAAGCGTTCTATGGCCAGCAAGCCAGGCCTGCCGCCGTGGCGCTGGCCAGCGTGGAGACCGGGTTGGATCCTGAACCCAGCGGCTCGAACGGCTTCGCCATCGCGCCCGCCATCACGAAAAACGGCCATGCGCTGCTGATGATCAATCCGCACACCTCGTTCTACTTCCGCCCTGAAGTGCAAGTCACCAGCGGCGAAGGCTTGAACGCGTATGGCGCCGTCACCTGGGGCCAGTTCTTTGTCTACCAGGGTTTTAACGACCGTCTCGGCTGGATGCATACCTCGGGCGGCGGCGATGTCATCGACGAATACCTGGAAAGCATCGTCGACCGGGATGGCGCATGGTTCTATCGCTATGACGGCGGGCTGCGTCCCTTGAAGGCCGTGCCCATCACCTTGCCATATAGACTGGCTGATGGCGGCATGGGCGCCAAAACCATCACCGTCTACTACAGCCACCACGGCCCCATCGTGCGCGCGCTGGACGGTAAATGGGTGGCAGTGCGCCTGATGAACGAGCCGTTGAAGGCGCTCATGCAGTCGTACACGCGCACCAAGGCGCGCGATTATGCGGCGTTCTACAAGACGATGGAGTTGCGCACGAATTCGTCGAACAACACGGTGTATGCGGATGCGGATGGCAATATCGCTTACTTTCATGGCAATTTCATCCCCGTGCGCGACCCGCGCTTCAACTGGAAGCAGCCTGTCGATGGCAGCGACCCGGCCACGGAATGGCAAGGGTTGCACACGGTGGCGCAAACCATCACCATGTTCAATCCGAAGAATGGCTGGATCCAGAACACGAACAACTGGCCGTATTCGGCGGCCGGCGCCAACAGCCCGCGCCAGCACGACTATCCCGCCTACATGTCCGTGTATGGCGAAAACGCGCGCGGCCTGCATGCCGTCAAGGTTTTCCAGAACAGGACGGGTTTTACCCTGGACAGCCTGATCGCCGCCTCCTACGACAGCGAACTGACGGCGTTCGAATCCTTGCTGCCGCCGTTGTTCGCGGCGTACGATGCGCTACCTGAGAATTCGCCGCAAAAGCTGGCGCTGGCCGACAAGGTGGCTTTGCTGCGTGCCTGGGACTGGCGCTATTCGCTGACGTCCACCGCCACCTCGCTGGCCGTGTTCTGGGGCCAGGAGCTGGCTGAGCTGGCAGGCAAGCAGGCGCGCGAGCAGGGCGTGCCCGTGGTCGACTTTATGGCGACGGACAAGGTCACGGCGCAGCAGCGGCTGGCCGCACTGGCCAGTGCGGCCGATAAGCTGCGGCGCGATTTCGGCAACTGGCAAACGCCGTGGGGCGAGATCAACCGCTACCAGCGCCTGACAGGCGACGTGGTGCAGCCGTTCGACGATGCGCAAGCCAGCCTGCCCGTGCCTTACGCGTCGGGCAACTGGGGCGCGCTGGCCGCATATGGGCAGAGCAGCAAGAGTACGACGCGACGCATCTACGGCGAGCGCGGCAACAGCTTTGTGGCGGCCGTGGAATTCGGCCCCCGCATCAAGGCGAAAAGCATCCTCGCCGGCGGCCAGAGCGGCGACCCGAAGTCGCCCCACTTCCAGGACCAGGCGGCCATGTATGCGCGCGGCGAATTCAAGGAGGTGCTGTTTTATCCCGAGGACGTGGCCAGGCACCTGGAGCGCAGGTACCGGCCGGGGGAGTGAACGTTGCTGTTCATGGCAACGATGTGTCGGATTACGCTTCGCTAATCCGACCTACGGTATCCCCTGGCATGTAGGTCGGATTAGCGGCGGTACGCCGCGTAATCCGACAATCCCCACCTCAAATCGCGTCGAGCGCCGTGCGCAGGTCGTGGCGCAAATCCTCGATATCCTCGATGCCCACCGACAGGCGGATCAAGCCGTCGCCTATGCCCAGTTTTGCCCGCTGTTCCGGCGGGATGCTGGCATGCGTCATCAGGGCGGGGTGTTCGATCAGGCTTTCCACGCCGCCCAGGCTTTCGGCCAGGGCAAACACCTCGCAGCGTTCGAGGAAGCGCCGCGCGCCGGCCAGATCCGTATTGAGATCGATGGAGATGATGCCGCCGAAACCATCCATCTGGCGCTGCGCCAGCGCGTGCTGCGGATGCGAGGCCAGTCCCGGATAAAACACCTTGCGCACTTCCTTTTGCTGCTCCAGCCACTGCGCCAGCGCCAGGGCGCTTTCGCAATGGCGCTGCATGCGGATAGCCAGGGTTTTCACGCCGCGCAGGGCGAGGAAGCTGTCGAACGGCCCGGCAATCGCGCCCACCGAGTTTTGCAAAAAGCCCAGCTGCTCGCGCCACTCCGCCTGGCGCTCTTCCGCGCCGACGATGGCGATGCCGCCGATGATGTCCGAGTGGCCGTTCAAATACTTGGTGGTCGAGTGCACGACGATGTCGAAGCCGTGTTCCAGCGGGCGCTGCACCAGCGGGCTGGCGAAGGTGTTGTCCGCCACGGCGATGATGCCCCGTGCGCGGCAGATGTCGGCAATCGCCCGCAGGTCGGCCAGTTTCAGCATCGGGTTGGTGGGCGTCTCCACCCACACCATTTTCGTTTCCGGGCGCAGCGCGGCCAGCAGGTTTTCGGGATTCGTCAGATCCACGTACGTGAATTCGTGGCCGGCAGAGCGCCGGCGCACGCGCTCGAATAAACGGTAGGTACCGCCGTACATGTCGTCGCCGGCGACGATATGGCTGCCCGCATCCAGCAATTCCAGCACGGACGAGATGGCGGCCAGGCCCGAGGCAAACGCGAAGGCCGCGCTGCCGCCTTCCAGGTCGGCCACGCAGCGCTCGAGCGCCCAGCGCGTGGGGTTGTGCGAGCGGCCGTAGTCGAGTCCCTTGTGCACGCCGGGGCTGTCCTGCACGAAAGTGGAGGTGGCGTAAATGGGCGGCATGATGGCGCCCGTCGACGGGTCGGGCGACTGGCCGGCGTGGATGACGCGCGTGGCGAGGCGGCTCTTGCGGGGAATGTGCTGGCTCAAGATAGTGTCCTGCGTAAGTGGTTGAGAAGGTCGAAGCGGGTGATCAGGCCATAGAAGGCAGTATCGTCGGCGACGACGGCCGTCAAGCCCCGGTCCAGGGTGGCGCGCAGGGCGGGCAAGCCGCTGGACGGCGCCAGGGTTTCGATCTGCGTCGTCATGGTGGCGCCCACCAGACCCGCGAAATGGGCGGCGTCGCCCGAGACATGCAGCAGCAAGTCCGATTCGTCGATAATGCCGACCAGCTGGCCGCCATCGATGACGGGCAGCTGGGCCAGGTCGCTGGCACGCATGCGGTTGAAGGCCGTCAGCAGGGTGTCGCCCGGCGCCACGCTGACGACATCGCCCTCGTCGTAGCGGCGCCCGATCAGGTCGCGCAAGTCGCCCGACACGGCCCGCTGCAACAAGCCCTGGTCGCGCATCCAGCCATCGTTATAGACTTTGGATAGATAGCGCGTTCCCGTGTCGCAGACAAAGGTGACGACGCGCTTCGGCGTGGTCTGTTCGCGGCAGTATTTGAGGGCGGCGGCCAGCAGGGTGCCCGTCGACGAGCCCCCCAAAATGCCTTCGGCGAGCAGCAGGGCGCGCGCGGAATCAAAACTTTCCTGGTCGCTGATGGTATAGGCCTTGGTGACGCTGTCCATGTCGGCGATCGAGGGGATGAAGTCTTCGCCGATGCCTTCGACGGCCCACGAGCCGCTCGTGTCCGATACCTTGCCCGTGTCGATGTATTCGGTGAGGATGGAGCCTTGCGGGTCGGCCAGCACGAATTCCAGCTTCGGCTGCGCCTTGCGGAAGTAGCGCGTCAGGCCCGTCAGGGTGCCGGATGAGCCGACGCCGACGACGATGGCGTCCACGTCATGGCCGCTTTGTTCCCAGATTTCGGGCGCCGTCGTCGTTTCGTGGGCCAGCGGATTGGCGGGATTGTTGAACTGGTCGGCAAAGAAGGCGCCCGGCAGTTCGCGCGCCAGGCGCGCCGCGTAATCCTGGTAGTACTCGGGATGGCCCTTGCCCACGTCCGAGCGCGTGGTGTGCACTTCCGCGCCCAGGGCTTTCAGGTGCAGCACTTTTTCCGTCGACATCTTGTCGGGCACGACGAGAATCACGCGGTAGCCCTTGATGCGGCCGACCAGCGCCAGGCCGATGCCCGTGTTGCCGGCCGTTGCCTCGACGATGGTGCCGCCCGGCTGCAAGCGGCCGTCGGCTTCGGCCGCTTCGATGATGGACAGGCCGATGCGGTCCTTGATGGAACCGCCGGGATTTTGCGATTCCAGTTTCAGGAACAGCTGGCACAGGCCCGTGTCAAGCCTGGTCACTTCGACCAGCGGGGTATTGCCGATCAGCTTGTATAGCGCTGGCGGCTGGGGTGGGGATGGCATTCGATCATTCATGGTGGCTCCTGTCAGAGAAACAGCCGCCCGGGATTGTGTCCCGAGCCGCCTTCCGTGCCGCGCAGTGTAGGCGGGTGGACGAGTGCGGCGAACGAATGTTTGCATGCTTGCATATGCGCTTTGCGCATATCGGCTGCAGCGCGGCAACAGCGTGCGCGCTTCGAGTATGCGCCGTTTTTTGCCCGCTTGCCGCACCAATGACACAACTATTAAGCTGCCGCAAGCCCGCCATTGCGATTTATAATCACGCCTCGAAAAGGAACTAAACAGTATCCTGAAAACCAGACAAACAGGGCAGGCGGCAGTGGCAAAACTTTATTTCCGGTATTCCGCAATGAACGCGGGCAAGTCGACGGCCTTGTTGCAAGTCGCGCACAACTATGAAGAGCAGGGCCAGCAGGTACGCCTGTACACGGCCGCCATCGACAGCCGCTACGGCGTGGGGCGTGTCACCTCGCGCCTGGGCCCGCAGCGCCAGGTCGATATCTTCCATGCCGACACGAATTTCCTCAACGATATCCCCCAGGTCGCCTGTTTGCTGGTGGATGAGGCGCAATTTCTCAGCACGGCCCAGGTGCAGCAGCTGCACCAACTGGCGCAAGTGAAGCGCGTGCCCGTCATCTGCTACGGCTTGCGCACGGATTTCAAGGGCGAACCGTTCCCCGGCTCGGCCTATCTGCTGGCGCTGGCCGACGATATCGAGGAATTGAAGAATATTTGTACTTGCGGCAAGAAGGCCACGATGAACATCCGCGTGGATGAGCAGGGCCGCCGCATCAAGGAAGGCGAACAGATCAGCATTGGCGGCAACGAGAGTTACCGCCAGGCATGCGGGCGCTGTTTCTACTCGTAAATCTACTCGTAAATTATTCGGCGACTGGCGCGCCTACATCGGCATCGTCCGCCAGCGCCAGATCGCCCCGCTCGAAGGCGGCCAGGATGTCATTGGCGCGCGCCACGTCGTGTTCGCGCACCAGCACGCGGGCGCCGCCGATGGCGGCTGCCAGCAGCATGTCGGCCTGCATGTGCTGGTCGTCCGTCAGCAGCACGTCGATGCCGGCCGCTGCCAGGCAGCCGCGGATGACGTGCGCATCCGTGGGGATCATCAGCCGGGCAATTAAAACGTAGTCGTCGTGCATGGTCTATCCTGGCGCGGTGGTATGCGCCATCTTAGCACCGGACCCGCTTTTACAGCTTGAACACGCCTACCACCTGGTTCAGCTCCTGCGCCTGCTCCTGCAAGGCGTCGGCGGCCGCGGCCGCTTCTTCCACCAGGGCCGCATTCTGCTGGGTTACCTGGTCCATCTGGGCGATGGCCTGGTTGACTTGCTCGATGCCGCTGCGCTGCTCTTCGCTTGCCTGGGCGATTTCGGCCATGATGGTGCTCACTTGCTGCACGCTGGCCACCACGGTGTCCATGGTGGCGCTGGCCTGGCTCACTTGCGCGTGGCCCAGGTCCACCGTGCTGGCGGATGCCTGGATCAGGTCCTTGATGTCTTTCGCCGCTGCCGTCGAGCGCTGCGCCAGGGTGCGCACCTCGGTGGCGACGACGGCAAAGCCGCGTCCCTGCTCACCGGCGCGCGCCGCTTCCACGGCCGCGTTCAAGGCCAGGATATTCGTCTGGAAGGCGATGCCGTCGATGACGCCGATGATGTCGGCGATCTTGCCCGACGAACTGCGGATGGCATCCATGGTGCTGGCCACTTGCGCCACGGCGGCGCCGCCTTCTGCTGCCAGGCTGGAGGAGTCGTGCGCGAGCCGGCTTGCCTGCTGGGCATGGTCGACGTTCTGGCGTACGGTGGAACTGAGTTCTTCCATTGAGGCGGCTGTTTCTTCCAGCGAACTGGCTTGCTGTTCCGTGCGGCTCGACAAGTCCAGGTTGCCGCTGGCGATTTCACCGGATGCCGTGGCGATCTGCCCGGCGCTGCCGCGCACATTGCTGACCACTTGCGACAAGTTGTCGCTGATGCGGTTCATGGCGAGCAGCAGGCGGCCGATTTCGTCCAGGCTGCTGGTATCGAGGTGCACCGTCAGATCGCCGGCGGCAATCTGCGCGGCGGCCGTTTCGGCGGCGGCCAGCGGGCGCGACACGAGGGTGCGCACCAGCCAGTACAGCAGCAGGGCGAAGACGAGCAGGGCGATGAAGCCGGAAATGGCCAGCTGGTTGCGCATCTGGCGCGCTTCCAGGGTGATTTCGTCCGTAAACGTGCCGCCCGCGATGATCCATTGCCAATCCTTGAATTGACGGTAAAACAGCTGCTTTTCGCGCGCGAGGGCAGCCGTTTCGCCGGGCGCCGTCCACGTGTAGCGCGTGGCGCCGTCCTTTTGCGCCAGCATTTCCTGGATGAACAGGCGGCCGTCGCTGGCCTTGAACTCGAGCGCGCTCTTGCCTTCGCTGTTCGGGTGCAGCACCAGGTGGCCGTAGTTGGCGCCGGGGGCCGTGTCGACGATATAGATGTAGCCCGTCTGGCCGATCTTGACCTGGCGAATCTTCTCTTTCAGCATGGCCAGATTCTTGCTGATGTCCAAGCCGATGAACAGCACGCCGACCACCTTGCCGCCCGCATCGCGCACGGGATCATATTGCGTGATGTATTGCTTGCCAAATAAGGTGGCCATGCCAACGAAGCGCTGGCCGGCGCGCAGCGGCGCATAGCTGGGGTGGTTGTGGTCGAGCTGCGTGCCGATGGCCCGTTCGCCATCCTGCTTTTTCAGCGAGGTGCTGATGCGCACGAATTCATCGCCATTGGCGGCAAAAATGGTGGCGATCACGCCCGTTTGCGCCGTGTAGCGGTCGACCACGGCCGTGTCGAGGTTGAGCACCTTGCCGCCGTTGGCCAGGGCGGGCGTGGCTTTGCCGGCCACGGCCACCATCGCACCCGCGTCGACCGTGAACGGGCCGGGAAATTCGGCAGCGAACAGGCGCGCAAAGCTGGCCGCCTCGTTGACCATGGCCGTGTGAAACACTTCCGTGGTGGTCATGACGCTATTGAGTTCGCTGGTGACGGCCGCTTCGGCGCGCTGTTCCAGCGCAGCCGAGGTGCGGATGCTGATCAAGGTCGTCAGGCTGGCGAGGATCAGGCTGACCAGGGCAAAGGTAAAAATGGTGATCTTGCCGCCGACACTCCAGTGGCGGGGGGAGAATGATTTTGTAGGCATAGTGTGAGTCTGGCAAAGGGTAATCAGCTCGGCCATTCCTGGTCATGACATGACACGCGGGGAGGTGATCTGGTGGGGAATACTGTTGAAACTGAGGCGCGCCGGCGTTGGGAGCCGCGCACAGGCAAGCTGGATTTCAGGGCGCGATGATAGCATGTTGCTTGCGTTTTGTTACTAAGTGTTTCCCGCAGGAATCAATTTTTCGCGTAAAAACATCATCCGTATCAAGGATTATAAAAATGGCCTATTGACTTTTTCGATTTCAATGGAGCGTTTGATCTTTGGCGCCGAGGGGCGATGTAATTTTTCTCACGAATGTTTCACTTTGTAATGAATGAGACGCCGCCTTTAATTCGCGTTTAAGCTTCCAGGAAGAAACTGATATTCCATGGGAGACTGCCAGGCCGTATCCTGTAGAATAATATGCAGACCAGTCGTGTATTCCCCTTACTGTCTTGCTGGCTGGCGCATGCATGGCTGCGCCGCCTGGAATTGATTCAACTAATTTTCGGAGAAGCCGATGAAGAAGCAAATGATGCTGGTCACCCTGGTGCTTGCCCTGTCAGCCCACGCTGGCGCAGCCCAGACGGACAAGAGCGCCGCTCCTCCGCTACCCATGAAGCCGCTGGCCCAGCAAACGCAGGCCGCCTTGTGGGCATCGCGCGTATTGACACGCGTCCATTACAAGGCCATGCCGCTCGACGACGCCATGTCGGAGAAGATCTTCGACCGCTATTTCAAGTCCCTGGACGCGGAAAAGCTGTTTTTCGTGCAAGCCGACATCGACCGTTTCGCGCCCTTGCGCACCAAGCTCGATGACGCCATCATCAATGAAGACCTGACGGCGCCGTTTGCCATCTATAACCTGTACCAGCAGCGTTTCGACGAGCGCATGGCGTATGCGCGTGAATTGCTGAAAACCAAGTTCGACTTTACGGCCGACGAGAGCTACCAGCTCGACCGCGAAAAGGCCGCCTGGCCGAAGAACGACGAGGAAGTGCGGGACCTGTGGCGCAAGCGCGTCAAGAACGACTGGCTGCGCCTGAAACTGGCGGGCAAGGAAGACAAGGCCATCCGCGAGACGCTGGACAAGCGCTATGAGAGCTACACGACCCGTGCGCGCAAGCTCAACAGCGAAGACGTGTTCCAGATCTTTATGAACTCCTACGCCATGTCGATCGAACCGCATACCAATTACCTGGGGCCGCGCGCTTCGGACAATTTTGACATCGCCATGCGGCTGTCGCTCGAAGGCATCGGCGCCGTGCTGCAGACGCGCGACGAATACACGGTGGTGCGCGAAGTCGTGCCAGGCAGCCCGGCCGGCTTGTCGGGCAAGCTGAAAGTGGGCGACCGCATCGTCGGCGTGGGGCAGGGCGAAAGCGGCCCCATCACCGAAGTGCTGGGCATGCGCATCGACGACGTGGTGCAGCTGATCCGCGGCGCCAAGGATTCCGTGGTGCGCCTCGACATCCTGCCGGCCGACGCCGGCCCGGACGCCAAGCACGTGGTCTTGCCGCTGGTGCGCAAGAAAATCAGCATGGAAGAGCAGGCGGCGAAGAAATCGATCATCGAAGTGCGCGACAATGGCGTCAAGCGCCGCATCGGCGTCATTTCCCTGCCGACGTTCTACCAGGACTTCGAAGCGCGCCGCCGCGGCGACAAGGACTTCAAAAGCGCCACGCGCGACGTCAGCCGCTTGCTGGCCGAGTTGAAGAAGGACAAGGTCGACAACGTCCTGATCGACTTGCGCAACAATGGCGGCGGATCGCTGAATGAAGCCGTCGAACTGACGGGCCTGTTCATCGACAAGGGCCCTGTCGTGATGCAGCGCAATGCCGAAGGCAAGGTCGAAGTGGAAAGCGATACCAGCGCCGGCCTGGCCTGGGATGGCCCGATGGGCGTGCTGATCAACCGCGGCTCGGCATCCGCTTCCGAAATTTTCGCCGCCGCCGTGCAGGACTACGGCCGTGGCGTGATCATCGGCGAAGGCAGCTTTGGCAAGGGCACGGTGCAGACCTTGTTCAATCTCGACCGTTTCGGCGGCAGCGAGAAAGCCCGTTTCGGCGAGCTGAAAATGACCATCGCCCAGTTCTTCCGCATCAATGGCGGCACCACGCAGTTGCGCGGCGTCACGCCTGACATCAAGCTGCCAGCCATGTCGGACGCGGAAAACTTCGGCGAATCGAGCTATGACAATGCCCTGCCATGGGTAGCCATCAAGCCGGCGCCCTACATGCCGACGGGCGACCTGAAGGACATCGTGCCGCTGCTGGACAAGAAGCATGATGCGCGCGTGGCCAAGGACAAGGATTTCCAGTATTTGCTCGATGACATCGCCCTCGTCGTCAAGCAGCGCAAGGAAAACCAGATTTCGCTCAATGAAACCGTGCGTCGCAAGGAGCGCGATGCCCAGGAAGCGCGCGCCAAGGCCCGTGAAAAACGCCTGATCGCGCAGATTTCGAACCCTGCCGACGACCTGGTGGTCATTCCTGATCCGAAAGACGTGCTGAAGGGCGCGAAAGCGGCCAACAAGACGGCCAAGCAGATTGCCGCCGTGAAAGGCGCCTTGCGCACCGACGATGGCTTGCAGGGCGACGAGCGGGCCCTGAGCGCGGAACTGGACGCTGAAACGGCCGCGAAGAGCGCCAAGGACGTGCTGCTGAACGAAGCGGCGCGCATCCTGGCAGACGAAGTGGCGCTGATCAAGGCCGATACCCGCCTGGCGTCCAAGGTCTTGCCGTATGGCGCGGACACCAAGGCAACACCGGTGACGGCGGCAAAGTAAGGCTTTTCACGCAGTAAAAAACCGGTTTCTTGCGGAGCCGGTTTTTTTTCGCCCTGTCAGTTATCTGTCTGGTGTATTTCTATCATTCCAACAATCAATTGGATTGATATGCCGCGATGCAGCATAATTCACTTGTCTCCTCTATTCTCCTCCAAGAAAATAGATTCAGCCCGCTCTTTGTAGCGGGCTTTTTTTTGTCTCAGATTTTGTGCGTGGGCAGTTGCACGTCGGGCTGGCCAGCCAGCAGGGCCGTGATCCAGCCGGCAAACGCTTGCAGCTTGGGCGTGGCCAATCGGCCTTGCGGCGTCAGCAGCGACATGGGCATGGGCGTCGGCGAACAGCCGGGCAGCACGGCCACCAGGGCACCGCTGTCGAGGTGCGCGCGCACCTGGTACACGGCCGCCTGTGCCAGGCCCAACCCTTGCAGGGCGCAATCGACGCTGGCGTCCGCGTCGTTGACGGCGATGGGGCCGGCCATCTGTACGCGCACGACCTCCTTGCCTTGAAGAAAATCCCAATCGAAGGCGCGCCCCGTGCGGCCCGAGTAATGCATGATGCCCCGGTGCGCGGCCAGGTCGGCCAGGGTGTGCGGCGTGCCGTGCCGCGCCAGGTAGGCAGGGGACGCGCAGGTGACGAAGCGCATCAGGCCGACCTGCTTGCCGATGAAGGCGGAATCTTGCAAGGTGCCCACGCGCAAGGCGCAATCGATGCCTTCTTGCGTCAGGTCGACCAGGCGGTCTGTCAGACTCAGCTGCAATTGCACGTCTGGCCAGGCGGCGTGGAATTGCGCGATATGGGGAATGATCAGGCGCCGGCCCACCGTATTGGGCAGGTTGATGCGCAGCAAACCGCGCGGTTTTTTCGCGTCAGGGCCACGGAAGGCCAGTTCCGCCGTGTCGACGGCCTTCAGGATATCTAGGCAATGGCGAAAGTACTCGGCCCCTTCCGGCGTCAGGGACAAACGGCGCGTGGTGCGCTGCAGCAGTTGCGTGCCCAGGTAGGCTTCCAGCTTTTGCAGGGTGGCCGTCAGCGCTGCGCGCGGCAAATTCAAGGTTTCGGCCGCCTTGGAAAAGCTGTTGGCTTCGACGATGCGCACGAAGGTCTGCATGGCCTTGATCTTGTCCATGGGATAGCTTTCATTGTTCATATTATGTGAAAAGTGTAGGGCGATTATGCCCTAATTATCTTTGCCCCGGCTTTGCATAAAATAGCGACATCCCTATCGAACCGAGGAAACAACATGAACAAGGCCTCACCTTCTGCTCCCCACGACATTGCGCCCGCCATGGTGCTGCTGCTGGCCATCGCTTCCGGCCTGATCGTCGCCAATCTGTATTACGCACAAACCCTCGTCGGGCCGATCAGCGCTTCGACTGGCCTGTCGGCCAAGGCGGCCGGGCTGATCGTCACCCTGACGCAAGTGGGCTATACCCTGGGCCTGCTGTTTGTCGTGCCGCTGGGCGACTTGCTGGAAAACCGCCGCCTGATCATCACTGCCTTGTTGGTGACGGCCACGGCCCTGGTGATGGCGGCCCTTTCCACGGGCGCCATCGTGTTTCTCGCTGCCGCGCTGGCCATCGGCCTCGGTTCCGTGGCGGCGCAAGTGATCGTGCCGTTTGCCGCCCACCTGTCGCAGGAAGCGACGCGTGGGCAGACGGTGGGCAAGGTGGTCAGCGGCTTGTTGCTGGGCATTATGCTGGCCCGTCCAGTGGCCTCGCTGGTGGCGGCCCATGCCAGCTGGCATGTGGTGTTTGGCGGCGCCGCCGTGCTGATGGTGCTGCTGGCGCTCGTGCTGCGCCGCGCCTTGCCCGTGCGCCAGCCCGTGTCGAACATGCGTTATCCGGCCTTGATGGCGTCCTTGTGGCATTTGCTGCTGGGCACGCCCGTGCTGCGCCGCCGCGCCGCCTATCACGCTGGCTTGTTTGGCGCCTTCAGCCTGTTCTGGACCGTCACGCCGCTGGTGCTGTCCAGCCCCGCGTTCGGCCTGTCGCAAACGGGTATCGCCATCTTTGCCCTGGTGGGCATGGCAGGCGCCGTCGCTTCGCCCATCGCCGGCCGTCTGGCCGATGCTGGCCACACCTTGCCAGCCACGGCCGCTGCGCTGGCGCTGGGCATCGTCGCCTTTGCCTTGCCGATGCTGGCGCCGGAGTCAAAACATGTGGCGCTGGGGCTGCTGGTCGTCGCTTCCATCGTGCTCGACATGGGCGTGGCCGCCAACCTGGTGCTGGGACAGCGCGCCATCTTCAGCCTGGGCGCGGAAGTGCGGGGCCGCCTGAACGGCCTGTATTTCGCCCTGTTCTTTGCCGGCGGCGCGGCCGGCTCGGCCATTGGCGCCTGGGTGTACGCAAGTTATGGCTGGCAAGCGACCTTGTTGACAGGCATGGCGTTTCCAGGCCTGGCCCTGCTGGTGTGGCTGGGAGAATTTTTACCGCAAGCCACACGCCGCACGGCGTGAAACCCTGATGGCGCCTCGTTATCACTGACAGGTATTTCTATCATCATGAAGATAAAGTGGCGTGATATGCCGCGATGCCGCAAGATGCATTTGTCTCCTCTATCTCCTCCAAGGAAATAGATTCAGCCCGCTCCCGCAGCGGGCTTTTTTTTTGCCTGTTCAGATTAAATCACCACCAGATCGAGCGCTCGCATGAAGTTGGCCGCCTGCGCATGCGTGATGACGGCGCCCTTCAGCAGCGCCGCTTCGCTCAATTTGAAACCGTCGATATCGGCGCCGCGCAAGTCCGCGCCCTGGAACTTCGCCAGCTTGATCGTGGCGTTGCGCAGGCTGCCGCCTTCGAAGACGGCGTCGCGGAAATCGCAGCCGGCCAGGTAGGCGTCGGAAAAATCCAGCTGTTTGAGTATCGCCTTGCGGAACGAAAAGCCGCGTAGATCGGCGCCCACCAGCAGGCTGTCTTCGAAGGTGAGGCCCAGGTGGGCCACTTCCTCGAACGCGGCGCCCGTCAGCTTGCAGCCGCGGAACGTGACCGAGGCCAGCTTGGCGCGCCGCCATTTCGTGTTGTTCAGGTCGCAGCCTTCGAAGCTGGCGTCGACGGCGTCGACGGATTCGAAATCGGCGCTGCCCGCGCGGCAGCGCCGCCACGTGCTGCGCGCCAGCTTGCTGGCGAATAAGTTGGTGTCGGCAAAGGTGCAGCGCTCGAAGGTGCAGCCCTGCAAATCGAGGCGCGACAAGTCTTCGCCGTCGAACGCGCAATCGATGAAGTGGCGCACGGGCAGGGCCAGCTGCTGCTCGATGCCGGTCCGGTCCAGGGTCATGCCAGTTACTGCGGTGTCGTGTGTTGCCATCCGTCTCATTCCTAAAATAGAAAGCAGGGGAGGGATGGCGCGGCGGAAAGATGCACGAACCAGAACACCTCCCCGGCTGGTGTAACAGCCAAGGGTCAGCGCCGTGGGTCCGCGTGGGCGGGAGCATGCTGGACGGTGCCAGGCACTTACCGGGTTACCAACCGGTGCGCTCATTTTCGATCAGCGCGTATTGTAGCTTGTCCGAATCGGCCTTGCCAGTTTGCGCAAGGCCGGGTTAGTATCTTCTCAGGCGCAGCCACTGCGCCAACGTCGCTCGGACGGATCCGGGCGCTTACGTACAGAGATAACCATGACCGACAGCCAAGCTCCGCGCAGCTTTTCGCGCATCAATCGCCTTCCCCCCTACGTTTTCAATATCACCGCCGAACTCAAGATGGCCGCGCGCCGCCGTGGCGAGGACATCATCGACATGTCGATGGGCAATCCCGATGGCGCCACGCCGGCCCACATCGTGGACAAGCTGGTCGAGACGGTGAAACGCCCCGACACGCACGGCTATTCCGCATCAAAAGGTATTCCCCGTTTGCGCCGCGCCATTGCACACTGGTACAAGAAGCGCTACGAGGTCGACATCGACCCGGACAGCGAAGCCATCGTCACCATCGGCTCGAAAGAGGGCCTGGCCCACCTGATGCTGGCGACGCTCGACCGTGGCGACACGGTGCTGGTGCCCAATCCCAGCTATCCGATCCACATTTGGGGTGCCGTCATCGCGGGTGCCGACATCCGCTCCGTGCGCATGGGGCCAGGCGTGGATTTTTTTGCCGAGCTGGAACGGGCGATCCGCGAAAGCTACCCGAAACCGAAGATGATGGTGTTGGGCTTCCCGTCCAACCCGACCGCGCAATGCGTGGAGCTGGAATTCTTTGAACGGGTCGTCGCGCTGGCGAAACAGCACAATATTCTGGTGGTGCATGACCTGGCGTATGCCGACATCACTTTCGATGGCTGGAAGGCGCCGTCCATCATGCAGGTGCCCGGCGCGCGCGACGTGGCCGTGGAATTTTTCACCATGTCGAAAAGCTACAACATGGCGGGCTGGCGCATCGGTTTCATGGTGGGCAATGCGGAACTGGTGGCGGCCCTGGCGCGCATCAAGAGCTACCACGACTATGGCAGTTTCACGCCCGTGCAGGTGGCGGCCATCGCCGCGCTGGAAGGCGACCAGAGCTGCGTGACGGAAATCTGCGCCCAATACCAGCGCCGCCGCGACGTGCTGGTGAAAGGCTTGCATGAAGCGGGCTGGATGGTGGAAAAACCGAAGGCCTCGATGTATATCTGGGCGCATATCCCGCAAGCGTACCGCCACCTGGGATCGCTGGAGTTCGCCAAGCTGCTGCTGCAAAAAGCCAAGGTCAGCGTGTCGCCCGGCATCGGCTTCGGCGAATACGGCGACGAATACGTGCGCTTCGCCCTGATCGAAAACGAGGCGAGGGTACGGCAAGCGTTGCGCGGCATCAAGAATATGTTGCGTTCCGGCGACGCAAAAACGGAAACGGCAATGTAAAAGTTGCCGCATGGAATTCTTCGTTGCCCTTAATATCACCGTTGCGTATTTCTGACATCACGAATATAAAGTGGTTTTATATGCTGCAACGCGGCATCATTCATCTGTCTCCTCTATCTTCCTCCAAGGAAATAGATTCAGCCCGCTCCCGCAGCGGGCTTTTTTTTGCCCAATTGCCTTCCCGGTTTTACCGCCGGGAACTGTGCACCGGCAATACGCTGCACAAGACCGCCATCGCATGACTTTTGTCATCGTCCACCGCGCTGGTCGCTGTCACCATCCCAAGTTGCATATATTGTCGCGTCAAACGCCGCCATGGGAGCGTCATGAACGATTGGCATCTGGTGAATCTGTTTATTCCAACGTTATTGCCCCTCGTCTTTTTGAGTGCCTTCTTTCTTTTTGACTTGTCCACGACGGAAAAGGCGCGGGCCAATCCGCTGGTTGCCATCAAGGATGGCCAACTGTCGTGGGCGGGGCTGGGCATGTGCGTCAACGGGCTGTATGAACTGCAGCATCCTGCAGCCGGCAAGGTGGTATCCCAATTGTGGAGCACGAATACGTTCTGGCTGGTGGTCGCCGTGCTGGTCTTTCATGCGCTGATTGCGGCGGCAGGACCTGTGTTTCCGACGAAAAAGTGTGGTTTCACCGGTGGCTTGAAAACGCTGCGCCACTATCGCGTGTTGCTTGCCTCTGCGATACTTACCATCGCGGCCGGATGGCTATACTCGGACATCCACTTGACAACACAGGGTTAACCTGACTAACCTGAAGCAAACAGGGACTTCGATCATGGCACAATTAGTTCATCAATTCTTGCAAGATGAAGAGCGCAGCCGCAACCTGGTTGCGGCGGTCGGCACGAGCGCGGGAGTGATTTTGCTCACCTTGTCGATACTCAATACCTTCCTTTCCCGTTAATTTGTCCGCTAATCAGGTGCTGCCGCCGCTCGCAGGCGGCATGTTGGTATGCGTGCGGCTGCAAGTGCTCGCTATCCCTCCCCATTTCCCGCAAACCGCCGCACCGCCACTTCCCACTGCTGCATCAGGCTGCCCGCCTGGTCGCGGCCGATGGTGGGTAAAAACGTCCTGTCGGCGCGCCAGTGCGACGCCAGCTCTTCCACGCCACGGTACTGGCCGATGGCCAGGCCCGCCAGATAGGCCGCGCCCAGGGCGGTCGTTTCAATCACTTGCGGGCGTACCACGGGGATGCCCAGCAGGTCGGCCTGGAATTGCAGCAGCAGGTTGTTGGCGCAGGCGCCGCCGTCCACGCGCAGCTCGGTGATGGGCGCTTGCGCGTCGCGCGTCATGGCATCCAGCAGGGCGGCGCTCTGGAAGGCGATCGCTTCGAGCGCCGCGCGGGCGATGTGGCCCACCGTGCTGCCCCGGCTCAAGCCCAGGATGGCGCCCTTGGCCGATGGCACCCAGTACGGCGCACCCAGGCCTGTAAACGAAGGCACGAAGACCACGCCGCCCGAATCGGGCACGGAGGCGGCCAGGCCTTCCGCTTCGCCCGCGTGGCCGATGGCGCCCAGGCCGTCGCGCAGCCACTGCACCACGGCGCCGCCGATGAAGACGCTGCCTTCGAGCGCATACGCGGGCTGCGTGCCCACCTGGCAGGCGGCCGTGCTGATCAAGCCATGCTGCGATTGCGCGCACTGCTCGCCCGTGTTGAGCAGCAAGAAGCAGCCCGTGCCATAGGTATTCTTGGCCATGCCCGGCGTGAAACAGGTCTGGCCGAACAGCGCCGCCTGCTGGTCGCCGGCGATGCCGCCGATGATGACGGGGCTGCCCAGCACCTCCGCATCCGTTTCGCCATACACGTGGCTCGATGGATGGACGGACGGCAGCAGGCTGGCGGGAATGCCCAGCCAGTCGAGCAGCTGGGCATCCCAGCAGCCTTCATGCAAGTTCCACAGCATGGTGCGCGAAGCGTTGGTGACGTCGCTCACGTGCAGGCGGCCGCCCGTCATCTGCCACGCCAGCCACGTGTCGATGGTGCCGAAGGCCAGTTCGCCGCGCATGGCCCGCGCGCGGGCGCCGGGCACGGCGTCGAGTATCCAGCGCAGCTTGGTGCCGGAAAAATACGGGTCGAGCACCAGGCCCGTTTTCGCGTGGATGGCGCCGGCCAGGCCCCGCGCGCGCAAGTCCTCGCACAGTGCTTCCGTGCGGCGGTCTTGCCAGACGATGGCGTTGTAGACGGGTTCGCCCGTGGCGCGGTCCCACACCACCGTCGTCTCGCGCTGGTTGGTGATGCCCAGCGCGCCGAGGGCATCTGCCTTCAGGCCTGTCTTGGCCAGTACTTCGCGGCAGGTCGCCAGCTGGCTGTGCCAGATTTCCATCGGGTCGTGTTCGATCCAGCCCGGTTGCGGGAATAGCTGGCGAAACTCGCGCTGTGCCACGGCGACGATGGCGCCCGTTTCATCGAACACCATGCTGCGCGAACTGGAGGTGCCCTGGTCGAGGGCCAGCAAATACGTCATGCCGCCACCTCTTGCGTCAGATGGGCCGCCAGCCACTGCTGCAGGCGGGCCACGTCGGCCGGCGCGCAGCGCAAACCCAGTTTACTGCGCCGCCACAGGATGTCGTCGCTGCTCCTGGCCCATTCCACTTCGATCAGATAGCACGCCTCGGCCTCGTACAGGCCGGGCGCCAGCTGCTCGCCCAGGTCGGCCATCGAAGCGGCGCCCGTCAGCAGGCGCGTGGCGCGGCTGCCGTACGCGCGCGCATAGCGGCGCGCCAGCGCGGGCGGCAGCCAGGCGTGATCGCGCTGGAAGCGGGCGAGGAAACCGTCGAAATCATGGCTGTCCACGAGTCGATTCTCCTGCTGCAGGTCGCCGCCGGGCAGGGGCGCTTGCGCCGTCCAGGCCGGGGCGCCATTCTCCAGCAGGGGCGCCAGCAAGCCCAATGCTTCCTCGGCCAGCTTGCGGTAGGTGGTGATCTTGCCACCCCAGATATTGAGCAGGGGCGCTCCCGTCGCCGCGTCGCCGCGCGCCACTTCCAGCAGGTAGTCGCGCGTGACGGCCGACGCGTTCTGCGCGCTGTCGTCGAGCAGGGGGCGCACGCCCGAATACGTCCACACGACGTCGGCGGGGCTGATCTCGCGCTTGAAATAGCGGTTCGCCGCCTGGCACAGGTAATCGATCTCCGCCTGGCTGATCTTCACCTGGCTCACTTCGCCCTTGTATTCCTCGTCAGTGGTGCCGATCAGGGTAAAGTCGTCCTGGTAGGGGATGGCGAAGATGATGCGCTGGTCCGGGTTCTGGAAGATATAGGCGTTCGGATGCTCGAACAGGCGCGGCACGATGATGTGGCTGCCCTTGATCAGGCGCAGTCCCTGCGTCTTGCCGCCGCCGGCCGCGCCGGAAAATTGCGCCGTCCACGGTCCCGCCGCGTTGACGATGGCGCGTGCACGCAAGGTCTTGCGCTGGCCATCCTCGGCTTGCAGGGTGGCGTGCCAGGCATCGCCGTCGCGGCGCGCATCGATGCAGGCCGTGCGCGTGAGGATGTGCGCGCCGTGCTCCTGCGCATCGAGCGCGTTGAGCACCACCAAGCGCGCATCGTCGACCCAGCCGTCGGAATACACGAAGCCCTTGCGGTAGCCGGCCTTCAGCGGCGCGCCTGCCGCGTGCTTGTCCAGCGCGATGCCTTGCGAGGCGGGCAGAAAGGCCCGCTTGGCCAGGTGGTCGTACAGGAACAGGCCCGCGCGTATCATCCAGGCGGGGCGCTGGGCGGCGTCGTGCGGCATGACGAAGCGCATCGGCCACATGATGTGGGGCGCGGCGCGCAGCAGCACTTCGCGTTCCTGCAGCGCCTTGCGCACCAGTTTGAATTCATAGTACTCGAGGTAGCGCAGGCCGCCGTGTATCAGCTTGGTGGATGCGGACGAGGTGTGCTGCGCCAGGTCGTGCTGTTCGCACAGCACCACGCGCAAGCCGCGGCCGGCCGCGTCGCGCGCGATGCCGGCGCCATTGATGCCGCCGCCGACGACCAGCAGGTCGCAGTCGGCGGGCAGGGAGGAAAAGCGGGAAGCGGACATGGAAGGTTCGTCTTGTAAAAGTAAAAGGAAAAAAGGCGCCGCCTCAGGCAAGCAGCGACAGCACTGGCGGCAGCACTAGGGCCAGGCCGGCGACCAGCAGCAGCACGAAGACGGCGCGGCGCACGTGCTCGATGGGCAGGCGCGAAGGGTGGCGGCGCGCCAGCCAGGTCAGCCCCGTCACCAGCGGCAAGGCCTCGAGGGTCAGCCACAGGGCAGTCATGCTGAACTGGCCATGCGCCAGCACGAGGGCCAGGCGCAGCACGGCATTCGCGGCGAACAGCACGATCAGCGAATGGCGGATCATGTCGGCCGGCCATGGCTGGCGGTACAGGTGGTACACCATGGGCGGGCCGGCGCTGGCGAACAGGCCGCCCATCACGCCGGACACGCCGCCGAAGAACAGGAAGGCGGGCAGGCCGGATTGCCGCGCACGCGCGCTGGCGCGCAGCACCAGCATGCACGCGCAGACGACGATGGCGCAACCGAGCAGGAAGCGCAGCAGGGTCACTTGCTGCGCGCTGAACCAGCCCAGCAGGGCCACGCCCGCGCCCACGCCCAGCTGGCTGACGGCCAGTGCAGGGCCGAATACGGGCCAGGCCAGCTGCGGGCGCGTGCGGCCAAACGTGATGGCGGCATTCACCAGCACCAGCACGCTGACCACGTTGGCGACGTCGCCCAGGCTGGCCAGGTGCAGCACGGCCGTCAGGCCCAGCAGGATCAGGCCGAAGGCAAAGCCCGTCAAGTTCTGCGCGTAACTGGCCAGCGCCACGCAGGCCAGGAACAGCAGATGCGACGCCACGCTCATGCCAGGCTCATTTCGCCAACGACAGGAAAAAGTCCTGCTGTGCGCAGCCGCGCCGCACGAACACGGGCGGCTGGCCCAACGGCGCATCGACTTCCACGCGCTGGCCGCCTTCGAAGGCGGCGCCGCTCCACAGGTGGATCCAGGCGTCGCCCTGCGGCAGGTAGGCGCTCCAGCGCGCAGCGCCCGCCGCATGCACGGGCGCCACCAGCAGGTCGGGGCCGAACAGATACTGGTCCTGGATGGCGTAGGTGGCGCGGTCGTGCTCATAGTGCAGGAACAGGGGGCGTTGCAGCGGCAGGCCGCGCGCCACGGCATCCTCGGCCAGGGCGCGGATGGTCGGCGCCAGCGCCACGTGCAGCCGCGTCATGCGGGCGAAGTGGCGGAATACCTGTTCATCCTGGTAGAACTGGAAGTTTTCGTCGGGACGGTTGCCTTCGTGCGTGCGCATCATCGACGTGAATACGGCCATCTCCGTCCAGCGCTGGAACAGTTCCGCCGTGCGCAGGTTGCCGAACAAGCTCGTGTAGCCGCCGATATCGCTGTGGTGGTAGGCGTTGCCCAGGAGGCCGGACGACAGGGCGCCGCAGATCACCGTCTGCAAGCCATCGTGGCGGCTGAAGTCGACCGACTGGTCGCCCGCCCACAGCAGCGGGCAGTGCGCCTGCACGCCCGTGTAGCCGGCGCGCATGAAGAAGGTGGCGTCGCCCGTCTTGCCGGCTGCTTCGATGGCGCGCGCATTGACTTCGGCCCACAGGGTCGGCCAGGCGTTGTGCATCAGGCGCGCATCGACGCCATTGTGCAGGCGCAGGTCGATCGGCAGGTATTCGCCAAAGTCGGCCATCCAGCCGGACAGGCCGAAGTCGAGCATTTCCTGGCGCAGGATGCGTTCCTCGAACCACAGCGCGGCGGCCGGGTTGGTGAAGTCGACGACGCCGCAATCGAATTCGCCGAAATCGACCAGGTAGGCGCCGCCATCGATGGCCGTGGCCAGAAAGCCCTGCCGCAGCGCTTCCTGGTACAGGGTGCCGTCGTTGCACAGGTAGGGATTGACGTAGCCGAGGAAGCGGATGTCCTGTCTGGCCAGGTCGGCGATCCAGTTTTTCAGGTCCGGATAGCGCTGCGGCTGCCAGCGCCAGTCCCAGAACAGGCGCTTGCCGAACGAGGTCTGGCGTAAGCCCACCCAGTCTTCGCACCACAGGGCGCTGACGGGCAAGCCGTGCTCCTGCGCCTGCGCGAGGATGGCGCGCGCGTGATCTTCGCCGCCTTTCAGGCCCAGCATGGCGCCATTTTGCAGCCAGGCGGGCAGCTGTGGCTGGCGGCCGAAGCGCTGCGAGACGACGCCGACCAGGTCGACGAAGGTCTCGGCCAGCATGAATTCCAGGCGCTCGGGCATGGCCCAGAATTGCAGTTCGTGGAAATCCGGCTGGCGGAAATCGAAGTCCGCATACGCCGTCGTCTCCGCATGCAGGCAGTAGCGCTGGGAGGAGATGAAGCTCGGCTGCGGATAATTCGTGTGATAGTAGTCGCCGCCCGATTTGGACGTCACGTCCGCCTGCCACGTCAGGTGCGTCGACTTGTCGCGGCCCACGCCCGGCTCGGACGTCCACAGGGGGAAGTGGCGGCCGCGCAGGTCGAAGTACGACATCTGCTCGCCGCAGCCCCAGACATGCTCGTCCTGTTCCGCGGGCAGGCGCAGCCACAGCCGGTTCCAGCCCGGCGCCGCGTAGCGCACCACCAGGTGCACGCCATGCGGCTGTGATTGGATGGCCAGCACCAGTTGCGGCGTGTCGCCCGCATGGCGCGCAAAGCTCAGGGTGGCGCCATCGCCATCCTGCGTGACGGCCAGCGCGCGCAGGGCGCTGCGCTCCTCGACATAATCCTCGATGGCGAAGTTACCGCGGTACATTTCCATGCTTTCGCGGCCCTGGCCGACGAACACGCATGGGCTATCGGCGCCGTGGCGCAGCAGCAAGCGGCCGGCGCAGCGCAGGGCGACGCTGTCATTTTCCTGGTGTAGTGTGTACTGCATGACGATCAACTCCTGTGAAAACCGGCCGCCCGCATGGTGGCGTGGGGCGGGCCGGCGGTGCATCAACAAATAAGCACTAAATTAAAAGACGAGGAACATGCCGGCGGTCAGCTCGACGGGGCTGTAGCCGAAGTAGTTATTGTCCCCCCGGAACTGCAATACGCCCAGCTTGGCATGGCTGTTGTTGGCGATGCGCGTGGCATACGCGTAGAACGACAGGGTCGGCTGGAAGTTGTACAGGTAGCCCAGCGAGTAGGCTGTCGACGTGGGCTTGCCCACGCCATCGCCCGTGTTCGTGCCGAACGCGCCCCTGGCATTGGCGCCGTCATAGCTGATGTGCGCCAGGCTGCCCTCGATGCGGTGCTTGCCGAGGTCGTAGGCGCCCGAGACGCCGAAGGCGTCGGCCGCATAGCCGCCCGCGTTCGACACGCGGTAGGAGGTGTAGGAGCCGCCCAAGGTAAAATCGTGCCACTTGTAGCGCGCGCCAACGATGTCCGTGACCTGGTTGCGCTTGAGGAAGTTCGGCGTGCCCCCCGTGCTGATGTCGTTGCTCTGCTGGTAATCCATGTGCGCATAGCCGAGGAACAGGTCGCCCTTCTTGTACAGCACGTTGGCGGCCCAGCTGCGGCCATCGTTTTCCAGGTCGGTGGCGGAAGACGCCTGCTGGCCGGCCGAATACGACACTTCCGCCGAGATGTTGTTCCAGGTGGGGCTGCGGTAGCGCAGCGCATTGCCGTAGAACAAGGCCGTGCCCGAGTTGTTGCCGGCCAAACTCGTCGTCTTGCTGGCGTTGCCCGTGACGGGATCCTTCAGGTAGCGGCCCAGGGATTCGGGACGCGTGAGCGAGAACAGGGCGCTGAAGTCGTTGGCGCCGTAATTGTGCGCCGAGGCCAGGTCGGCGCCCAGCGAGACCCAGAACGGCGCCATGTACATGGTGCCGCCTTCGATCGAACCCCAGGTGGTCGAGGCAAAGCCGACGGTGGAACCGCGGTTGAACAGCACGGACGAGGTGGTGTTGTTTTGCGTGCCGCCGCCCGCATTGCCGTTGAACAGGTTCAAGCCCGTCTCGACGCCGAAGATGGCCTTGTATTCATCGCTGAAGACCCAGGCGCCCGTGAGGCCCAGGCGGCTGGCCATCTCGCCCTGGTTCAGGCGGTGGTTGGTCAGCTGGCGCCCGCTGGCATCCTTGCCGCGCGAAACTGTATAGCCGATGTCGCCACGGCCGTACAGTTTCCAGTTGAAGCCGGTGACCGGTTTCACGGGCGCCGCTGCCGGTGCGGCAGCCATCGCTGCTGCTGGCGCTGCTGGTGCTGGCTGGGCCGCTTTCGCTTCCATCTGCGCCACCCGGTCCTGCAACTGGGCCAGCATGGCTTTCATGTCGCTCAGTTCGTCGGCGCGCACGTTAGCGCTAACAAATGGTGCCGAGAGAAGCACGCCGGTGATGGCCGCAGCCAATGTGGTTTTGCGTAAAGTCGTTTGCATGATCTTGTCTCCTGTGTTTTTTATGAGTATGGTTGCTGATCCCTGCCTTGCCTACCTTGAAATAATCAAATCCCTCCCATGCACAAATATTTGATATCGAGGAAGTCGTCCATGCCGTAATGCGAGCCTTCGCGGCCCATGCCCGAATGCTTGACGCCGCCGAACGGCGCCATTTCATTGGCGATCATGCCCGTGTTGATGCCGACCATGCCCACTTCCAGTTCTTCCGCCACGCGCCAGACTCTGCCCAGGTCGCGGCTGTAGAAATAGCCGGCCAGGCCGAACTGCGTGGCGTTGGCCATGGCGACGACTTCCTCTTCGCTGCCGAAGCGGAACAGGGGCGCCAGCGGGGCGAAGGTTTCCTCGGTGGCGACCAGCATGTCGCTGTTCGCTTCCAGCACCACGCTGGGCTCGAAGAAGCTGCCGCCCAGCGCGTGGCGCTTGCCGCCGATGGCCAGCTTGCCGCCCTTGGCCAGCGCATCGGCGATGTGCTGTTCGATCTTGCGCACGGCGTTTTCATCGATCAGCGGGCCTTGCGTGACGCCTGCTTCGGTGCCGGCCCCCAGTTTCAGCTCGGCCACCTTGGCCACCAGGCGGGCGGCGAAGTCGTCGTAGATGCTGTCCTGCACGTAGATGCGGTTGGCGCAGACGCAGGTCTGGCCGCTGTTGCGGTATTTCGACATCAGCACGCCTTCGACGGCCGCGTCGATATCGGCATCCTCGAAGACGATGAAGGGCGCGTTGCCGCCCAGTTCCAGCGACAGCTTCTTGATCGTGCCGGCCGCCTCGCGCGACAGCCAGGCGCCCACTTCCGTCGATCCCGTAAACGTGATCTTGCGGACCAGGTCGTTATGGCACAGTTCCGTGCCGATCGCCTGCGCCGCGCCCGTCACCACATTGAACACGCCGGGCGGCACGCCGGCGCGCAGCGCCAGTTCGGCCAGGGCCAGGGCCGACAGCGGCGTTTGCGACGCCGGTTTCAGGACCATGCTGCAGCCGGCGGCCAGGGCGGGGCCGGCCTTGCGCGTGATCATGCCGTTCGGGAAATTCCACGGCGTGATGGCCGCGCACACGCCGATCGGCTGCTTGATGACGACGATGCGCTTGTCGTTCGACGGCGGCGCGATCACGTCGCCATACGCGCGCTTGCCTTCCTCGGCAAACCATTCCAGGTAGGCCGCGTTCGAGACGATCTCGCCCTTGGCTTCCGCCAGCGACTTGCCCTGTTCAGTAGTCAATATTAGCGCCAGGTCGTCCGCGTGCTGCAGGATCAGCGCATGCCAGGCGCGCAGCACCGTGGCGCGCGCCTTGACGGTCTGCTTGCGCCACAGCCGGAAGGCCGCATGCGAGGCGGCGATGGCGCGCCGCGTCTCGGCCGCACCCATGCGCGGCACGGTGGCGATCACGGCGCCGGTAGCCGGGTTGGTGACATCGATGGTGGCGCCGTCATCGGCGTCGCACCAGGCGCCGTCGATCAGGCATTGCTGTTTCAACAGGCTTGCGTCTTGCAGGTTCAACATGAGGGTTCTCCTTGAATGGGGGCTTAGCCAGCTACAGATACTTGCGCGAGGCCGGCATCGACGATGATGTTCTGGCCCGTGATGCCGTCCGAGTCGTCGGCCGCCAGGAACAGGGCCGTGCGCGCCACGTGGCCCGCGTCGAGCCGGTATTTCAGGCATTGCAGTTCGATGAAACGGCGGTCTTCTTCCGGGTCGCGCCACAGCGCAGCCTGGCGGTCCGTGGCGATGGCGCCCGGGGCGATGGCGTTGACGCGGATATTCTGCTCGCCCAGCTCGCGCGCCAGGGTGCGCGACAGGCCCGCGATGCCCGCCTTGGAGGTGGTGTAGCCGACCAGGTTGGGGCGCCCGCGCATCCACGAGATCGAGCCCAGGTTGATGATGGAACCGCCGCCGGCGGCCGCCATGCCGGGCGCCACCTGCTGGATGGCGAACACGTGGTGTTTCAAGTTCAGCGCCAGGCAGTTGTCCCAGTATTCGGGCGTCAGTTCCGCCAGCGAATGACGGTCGTCGCGGCCCGCGTTATTGAGCAGCACGCGGATGGCGCCGAAGCGCGCCTCGACGTCGGCCAGGCTGGCCTGGTAGGCGGCGATGTCGCGGATGTCGCTGTAGACAAAATAGGGCGCATGGCGGCAAAGGGGCGCCAGGCGCGCGGCCAGGGCGTCGCTGGCGTCGCGGTCGATGTCGCAAAAAGCCACTTGCGCGCCTTGCATGGCGAAGTGTTCGACCAGCGCAGCGCCGATGCCGGAGCCGCCGCCGGAAACGAAGACCACGCGGTCCTGCAGGCTGGGGTAGAGAGTGATGTTGGCGTTCATGCTGTCCTCAGGGTGAAGATCCGGATATCAATCCCGGTAAAGGGGTTCGGGGCGGCCGGCCACGTCCAGGCGCACGGCAAAGAGGCCCCCGGCCTGCGGCTGGCGCGCCAGTTCGTCGTCGCTTGCGCCTTCGCGCGCGCTGGTGATGTACAGGGTGCGCAGGTCGGCGCCGCCAAAGGCGATCATGGTGGGGCGCGTGACGGGCACGCGCACGATGCCGATGATCTCTCCCTGCGGCGAAAAGCGCAGCACCCGGCCGCCTTCGTATTGCGCGCTCCAGTAGCAGCCTTCGGCATCGAGCGCCGCGCCATCGGGGCGGCCGCCGTAGACGGCGTCCTCTCCCTTGGCGGGCAGGCGGGCAAACACCTTGCGTTCGCCCACCTGGCCGCTGGCCGCGTCAAAGGCGAAACGGTAGATCACGTGGTTCGGCGTGTCGGACTGGAACAGCGACTGGCCATCGGCCGCGAAGGCGAGGCCATTGCTGACTTTCACGCCAAGATCCTGCTGCGGCCCCCAGCCCAGGCGCGTGGCGCCCCGTTCCAGGCAAAACATGGCAGCCAGTTCCGCCGTGCGCGGTTCGTACATGGCGCCGGCCCAGAAACGCCCGGCGCTGTCGCAGCGGCCATCGTTGAAACGCATGTCGCGGCTGTCGTAGGGGGCGTCGGCCAGCTTGTCGAGCAAGCCTTCCTGCGGATAGAAGCGGTAGAAACCGTCGCGCAGGGCTGCCACCAGGCCGCCCTTTTCAGCCAGGGCGATGCAGCCCGGCTCGCACGGCACCCACCAGACGCGGTCGAGGCTTGTGGCCGGATCGTAGCGGTGCAGGCGGCGCCCGGCGATATCGATCCAGTACAAACACTGCTCGGCCACGCTCCACAGCGGGCATTCGCCCAGCTGGGCGCGCGCGTCGAGCACGAGTTCGGCTTGCCATTCACGCATGCTGGCTCTCCTCGATGGCCAGGCGCATGGCGATGTGCAGACTCTCGCCGGGCGCCAGCAAGCGCATGCCCGTGTCACGCGCGCCGCGCGCGGCCAGCGCAAACGCGTTATTCGCGTGCGTGACGGGTTCGATGGCGATGAAGCTGCGCTCGTCGTTGGGCGCGAAGCACACGAGGTGGCGGCAATTCTCGCTGGCCGACAGCTGCACGCTGTAGTCGCCGTAATCGAGGCTGGCGCGGCCCGTCCAGCCGCTGTAGCAATGGTCGCTGCGCCAGCCGGCCACGGGCTGCGGCGTGGCGAATGGCGACGCCTGCGCCACGGGCGCGAGGCCGGCCGGCAAGTGGTCATCGCCCATGCTCCACACGCCATCCCATTGCGCCTGCAGGCGCAGGCCTGGCGCCAGCGGAAAGTAGGGGTGAAAACCCAGGCCGGCGGGCATGGCGCGCGTATCGTCATTGCGCACGGATAAGGTCAGGCGCAGGCCGGCAGCGTCGAGCAGCACGGTTTGCCGCGCTTCGCAGGCGAACGGCCAGTCGGCGTCGCCGCCGTGCACCAGCAGCAGTTCGGCGCTGTCGTCCGCACGCGCCGCCACGTGCCAGGCGCGCTGCCAGCCGAAGCCGTGGATGCTGTGCGGCTCGGGCGGGAAGTTGGCGCGCAGCGCATGCGCCTGTTCCTGCGCCTGCAGCACGGCGTTGCCGATGCGGTTCGAATACGGCACCAAAGGGTAGCAGGCCATCTGCCGCACGTCGGCAGCGGCTGGCGCGGCGCGCAGGATGTCGCGCCCGCGCCAGCGGAAAGCCGCCAGCGCGCCACCCGTGGCCGGGTGGACGTCGGCGCGGCAGTCGCCGTGCGCCAGGGTGAAGGGAGACTGGTGGTCCATTCTCAGCCCTTCAAGCCGCCCGAGGTCAGGCCGCTGACGACCTTTTCCTGGAAGATCACGATCAGCACGACGATGGGCACGATGGCCACCACCAGTGCCGCGGAGATGATCGGCCACGGGAAGGCGAACTCGCCCTGGTACAGCTGGATGCCGACGGGCAGGGTGCGGTAAGCCACGGCCGAATTCATCGACAGCGCCAGCAGGAACTCGTCCCAGGAATTCACAAACGCGAGGATGGCGGCCGTCGCTACGCCAGGCGCGGCCAGCGGCAGCACGATGCGCCACAGGGCGCTCAACCGGGTGCAGCCGTCGAGCATGGCCGCGTTCTCGATGTCGCGCGGGATATCCTGGAAAAAGCTCACCATCATCAGGGTGCAGATGGGCAGGTTCAGCACCGTGTAAGGCAGCACCAGCGCCCAGTAGGAGTTCAGCAAGCCCAGGCTGCGCATGATCTCGAACAATGGCACCATCAGCGTCACCAGCGGGAACATCGACACGCCGATGATGGCAGTGAGGATCAGGCCGCGGAAGCGCAGGCGCAAGCGGGCAATCGCATACGCGGCCAGCGCGCTGATGAACAGGCTGAGCAGGGTCGACAGGCCGGCCACGATCAGGCTGTTGGTCAGGAACGTCAGCAACGGCTGGTCCTGGAAGGCGGAGATGAAATTGCCGATGGTCGGTTCGTGCGGCCAGTAGGTGATCGGCTTTTGCGTCAGTTCGCTTTCGGTCTTGAGCGAGGTAAACAGGATCCACAGGGCGGGGAAGACGCCGTTGAGGATGACGATCGCGGCGGCGAACCAGCGCAGGCGCTTCGATGAAAACAGGCCGCTCATTCTTTGTCTCCTCTTACATATTTCAGATACACAAACGTGGTGGCCATCGACAGCAGGAACATGAAGACCGCCAGGGTCGAGCCGTAGCCCACGTCGAGGTAGTCGACGGTATTGGACTGGATATACATGGCCAGGGTCTTGGTTTCGTCGCCAGGGCCGGGCATGTTGTACGGAATATCGAAGGACTGGATGGCCGTCAGGGTGCGGAAGATCAGCGCCACCAGCATCGACGGCACCAGCAGGGGCAGGGTCACTTCCGTGAATTGCTTCCACTTGCTGGCACCGTCCACTTCGGCCGCTTCATACAGCGAGGCGGGGATGGTCTGCAGGCCGGCCAATAAAATCAGGGCCATGAACGACGAGGTTTTCCAGATGGTCGTGATGCAGATGGCGGCCATGGTCAGCGCGGGCGAATTGAACCAGATCTGCGGTTCCCAGCCCAGGCCGGGGACCAAGAGGTCGATGCGGCGGATGATGTCGTTCACCAGGCCGTATTCGCTGTGGAAGAACCAGGCGAAGATCAGGCCGACGAAGGCCAGCGGCAAGGCCCACGGCAGCAGCAGCGCCAGGCGCACGGGCCAGCGGTATTTGAACGGCATGTTGGCCAGCATGGCCAGGCCCAGGCCCGCCACCAGCGCGCCCGGTACGGTGACGACGGTGATGATGACGGTGTTTTTCAAGGACTTCCAGAACAGGCTGTCTTCCAGCGCCATCTTGTAGTTGTCCAGGCCCACGAAACTGGGCAGGCTGCCGCCGGACAGGCGGATGTCGAAAAAGCTGTTGTAGATCAGTTTGCTGACCGGGTAGGCCACGATCAGCAGTAAAAAGAGAATCGCCGGCGTCAGCAGGACCCAGGCCAGCATTGTTTCGCTGGGGTCCGTGATGCGGCTTTTCAGGGTGCGTTGCCTCATGATTTCCTCGTCTGTTGCGGTGTGCGTATGCGTGTGCCGCCCGCGCCGCCGTCGTGGCGGCACGGGTTCGGTCTCCTTAGCGCAGGATGCGCTTGACCCGGTTTTCGATCTCGGCCACGCCCGCCGCCGGCGTTTTCACGCCCGCCATCACGGCATTCGTGTTGACGCGCACGGCTTCGGACACTTCGCTGTAGCGCGGCGTGACGGGACGCGAACGGGCGCTTTGCACCACTGGCAAGGCATCGGCGAACCAGCCATTGACGGCCAGTACTTCCTTGTCCTGGTAGACGGACGGGTAGACGGGCAGGTTGGATGCCTTGATGGCCAGCTGCTTCGACACTTCCGGGCTCGACAGCCAACGCACCAGCTTTGCCGATGCTTCCTTGTTTTTCGAGAATGAAGACACGGCCCACTGCCAGCCGCCGATGCACGAGGCAGGTTTGCCGCCCGCCATGGCCGGCAGGCTGACGACGCCGACTTTATCTTTCACGCTGCTGTCGGCGCCATCCTGGAAATGATTCCAGGCATAGCCCCAGTTGACGGCAAACAACACGTTGCCGGCCTGGAATTCCTTGCGCGTATCGTCGGTGGCCACTTCGGCGATATTCTTTTTCGCCACGCCCTGGTCGACCAGCTTGCGCCACATGGCCAGGCCCGCTTCCGCCTTGGGCTTGTCCAGGGTCAGCTTGCCATTGGTGACCAGTTCGCCGCCCTGGCTCCAGTACGGCAACAGGAAGGTGCAGACGGCGCCTTCGATGGCCTTGCCCTGGAAGCTGATGCCTTGCAGTTCCGGATTCTTTTCGCCGGCCTGGATGGTGCGTGCCACGCTGGCCAGCTCATCCCAGGTTTTTGGCGCCGCCAGCTTGTACTTGGCCAGCAAGTCCTTGCGGTAGTAGAGGAACATGGCGTCGGCAAAGGCGGGCAGGGCCACGACCTTGTTGTCGACCATATTGGCTTGCTTGTAGGCGGGCAAGTACTGGCCCATGATCTTGTCGCGGTCGGCGCCCAGGTATTTGTCCAGGCTTTCGATCCAGCCGGCCGACGCGTACTGGGCCGGGCGGATGATGTCGATCAGGAATACGTCCAGGGTGGTGTCGCCGGCCGACAGCACCGTGTTCAGGTATTTCTGCTGCAGTTCGGACGTGGCGCCGCCCGTTTCCAGGTCGATCTTGACGCCGGGATTGGCGGCCATGAACTTGGCGAACAGTTCGCGCATGACTTCGGGGCGCTCCTGGCCGCCGACGAACACCTTGACGGTTTGCGCGTGCGCGCCGGTAGCGAGGACGAAGGTGGCGCCGAGCGCCAGGACGAGGGATTTGATACGCATGATGTTGTCTCCTGTTTTTGGAATGGGTATGCCGGTCGTTCGCGGCTTATCGGGAGGGCAGTACCGCGCCCCCTTGCGGATCGAACAGATGGAATTTCTCCATGTCCAGCTGTACCGTGACTTGCTGTCCCGGCGCCAGGGCAAACGTGGGCGGCAGGCGCGCCGTCAATTCGCCGCCTTCGCACTGGAAGATGACCAGGGTTTCCGCGCCCAGCGGCTCGACCACCACGACCGTCGCGGCCAGGGCGGCGCTGGCGGGACTGGCCGCTTCCAGCGTGATGTCTTCCGGGCGGATGCCGAATTCCACTGCGCGGCCGTCGAGCTTGCCGCATGCGGCCTGGCGCTCGAGCGGCAGGGCCAGGCGGGCCGCGCCCAGGACGATCTCGGCCTGGCCGGCGCCGTTGCGCGCCACCTTGGCGCCGAGGAAGTTCATCGGCGGCGAGCCCGTGAAACCGGCGACGAATTTCGACACAGGCTCGTTGTAGATCTGGTCCGGCGTGCCGACCTGCATGATGTTGCCGCCGGACAACACGACGATGCGCTCGGCCAGGGTCATCGCCTCGACCTGGTCATGCGTGACGTAAATGGTGGTGGCGCCGATGCGCTGGTGCAGCTTCTTGATTTCCGTGCGCATTTCCGAGCGCAGCAGGGCGTCCAGGTTCGACAGCGGCTCATCGAACAGGAACAGCTTGGCCTGGCGCACGATGGCGCGGCCCATGGCCACGCGCTGGCGCTGGCCGCCGGACAGGGCGCGCGGCTTGCGGTCGAGCAAGTGGTCGATTTTCAGGATGGTGGCGGCGGCGCGCACGCGCTGTTCGATTTCCGCCTTGGGGAACTTGCGCAGTTTCAAGCCAAAGCCCAGGTTGTCGAACACGGACTTGTGCGGATACAGCGCATAGTCCTGGAACACCATGGCGATGTCGCGCTCGCGTGGCGGCAAGTCGTTGACGACCTGTCCCTCGATGGAGATGGTGCCGCCCGTGATGGATTCGAGCCCCGCGACCATGCGCATCAGTGTTGATTTTCCGCAACCCGAAGGGCCCACGAAGACGACGAACTCGCCTTGCTTGATTTCCAGGTCGATGCCATGAATGACTTCGACGCCGTTGTCGTACTTCTTGACGACCTTTTCCAGTTTTACACCTGACATGCTTGTCTCCAAAAGATGCGAATGACGCGTCTGAGCGCGTTACGTGCGTTGCAACAGTGCGTTGCAACAGAACAATTAGTAGGCTCCCGTGTCGAGGGCTTTCGCCAGCGACGGTTTCAGGGCCGTGATAAAGGCATTGGCCTGGCGCATCATCATGCCCATGTCCGAAGCGATGGCCACGTAGTCATAGCCGTAACTGATGAAAGTGTGCACCATTTCCGGCGAGGGGCCGACAATGCCGATGGGTTTGCCGATGGCGCGCGCGCGGCGGGCCGCGTCGGCAATGGCTGCCTGCACGTCCGGGTGGCCGATGTTGCCGATATGGCCCATGGCGGCCGACAGGTCGCCCGGTCCCACGAACAGGGCGTCGACGCCATCGACGGCGGCGATTTCTTCCAGCTGCGCCAGGGCGGCCGGGGTTTCCAGCTGGATAATCGAGAAGACGGCGCCGTTGGCGCGCGTGGCGTAGTCGGGCACGGTGCCATAGCGGCTGGCGCGGTGCATGGCGGCAAAACCGCGCGTGCCGGGAATGGACTGGCCCGGCTGTGGATAGCGGGTGGCTGCCACGGCGCTGCGCGCCTCGCCGGCATTTTCCACGAAGGGGAACATCAGCGTTTGCGCGCCGATGTCGAGCGCGCGCTTGATCTGCACCAGGTCGTTCCAGGCCAGGCGCACGACGGGGCAGGCCGGCGTGCCGCCGACTGCCTGCAGGATCTGGTAGGCGTCCTGGTAGTCGATGGGCACGTGTTCCATGTCCAGCACCAGCCAGTCGAAGCCGGCGCAGCCCATGGCTTCGGCCGTCACGGGCGTGCCGGCCATCAGCCAGCTGCCCAGCGGTACTGCTTTGTCCGCCAGCAAGGCGCGGAAACGGTTGTCCAGGATATCCATAGTTGTGCTCTCTAATATAGGTAGGGAAGGCGGCGGCGTCAGAAAATCGGCGGCTCCGGCGTGGCGGCGTTGCCCAGCAAGAAGTCCAGGTCGCAGCCCTGGTCCGCCTGCGTCACGTGCTCCATGTACAGCTTGGTATAGCCGCGCGCATATTTTTGCGCCGGCGCCTGCCACTCGGCGCGGCGGCGCGCCAGTTCCTCGTCCGTTACCTCCATGTTCAGGGTGCGCGCGGCGATGTCGAGCACTATCATGTCGCCGTTGCGTACCAATGCCAGCGGACCGCCGACGGCCGCTTCGGGCGTCACGTGCAGCACGCAGGTGCCGTAGTGGGTGCCGCTCATGCGCGCGTCGGAGATGCGCACCATGTCGCGGATGCCCTGCTGCAGCAGCTTTTTCGGCACCGGCAGATTGCCCCATTCCGGCATGCCTGGCGCGCCGATGGGACCGCCATTGCGCAGGATCAAGACCGTGTTTTCATCGATATCGAGGTCGGGTGCGTGGATTTGCGCCAGCATTTCCGCGTTCGAGTCGAATACGAGGGCACGTCCGCGGTGTTTGGCGAACTTCGGATTGGCGGCCGATGGCTTGATGACGGCGCCGCCAGGACACAGGTTGCCGCGCAGCACGGCCAGCGCCGCGCCATCGGCCACCGGCTGCGACACCTTGCGGATGACGCTGTCGTCCAGGCAGACGGCGTCGGCGATATTCTCGCCCAAGGTACGGCCCGTCACCGTCAAGGCCGTCAAGTCCAGCTGCGGCATGATTTCCTTGAGCAGGGCCGGCATGCCGCCCGCATAGAAGAAATCTTCCATCAGCTTGTCGCCGGAAGGGAAGAGGTTGGCGATGACCGGTACTTTTTGTGCCATCGCATCCATTTCATCGAGCGACAGGGCCAGGCCGGCGCGCCCGGCGATGGCCACCAGGTGGATGGCCGCGTTGGTCGAGCCGCCGAGCGCCATGTAGGCGGCCACGCCGTTCGACAGCGCGGCGCGGGTGAAGAAGCGCGACGGCTTCAAGTCTTCCCACACCATGCCGACGATGCGCTCGCCGCATTGCGAGGCCATGCGCACGTGGTTGGCATCCATGGCGGGAATGCTGGTGGCGCCCGGCAAGGTAAAGCCCATCGCTTCGACGATGGACGTCATGGTGGACGCCGTGCCCATGGTGTTGCAGGTGCCGGGCGAGCGCGTCATCTTCGCTTCCAGCTTGATCCACTCGGGCTTGGCGATGTCGCCGGCCACGTAGTCGTCCCAGAATTTCTTGGTATGCGTGCCCGCGCCCACGCTCTGGCCGCGGTAGCGGTCGTTGAGCATGGGGCCGGCGGGACAGAAGATGGCGGGGATGTCCATGCTGATGGCGCCCATCAGCATGCCGGGCGTCGTCTTGTCGCAGCCGCCGAGCAGCACGGCGCCGTCGATGGGCAGCGAGCGCAGCAGTTCCTCCGTTTCCATGGCGAGGAAGTTGCGGTAGATCATGGTGGTGGGCTTGACCATCACTTCGCCCAGCGACAGGGCCGGCAGTTCGACGGGGAAGCCGCCGGCCAGCAGGATGCCCCGTTTGACGGCTTCGGCCCGCTCACGCAGGTGCGAGTGGCACGGCGACAGGTCGCTCCAGGTATTGATGATGGCGATGACGGGGCGGTCGAGGAATTCCTCGCGGCGCAAGCCCATCTGCTGCAGGCGCTGGCGGTGGGCGAACGAGCGCATGTCGTCTGGGGCCAGCCAGCGCTGGCTGCGCAGGGATTCCAGCGTGCGGCGGGAGGTAGCGGAGCTCAATGTGTGTCCTTTTTGGTTGCCTGGCGCGCTGCGTATGGCGTTCCAGTGCGGCTGTCTCGGGTCTTGCTGTCAGTCTTTGTTAGCGCTAACATTGCAAGTACAGCGAAATATAATTTGAATCGCCGGGGGCTGTCAACAGATTTAATGCAGGGGGAATGCGCGTAGCCATTACACTATCGGCATGATTTCATTGGCGCCAATTTCCAGGGTGGAATTTCTGCGGCCCGGCCTGCCAGTATCGCGGCACGCCATGGCGCAGCGGCGCCACTCTGGCATCCCCTGTGCAGCCGGCCATGGCATGATGCGTGGTGATCACCGATTTTTGAGAAGGCAGTACCCATGAACGACCCAGTACGCAAGCGGCGCGGCCTCGGCCGCAGCACCGTGTTCGATGTGGCCAAATTGGCACAGACCTCGGCCATTTCCGTGTCGCGCTATTTCAAGGAGCCGGACCGCGTGTCGCAGGAAACGCGCGAGCGCATCAAGAGCGCCATCGACCAGCTCGGCTATATCCGCAACGAGGCGGCCGGCGGCCTCGCGTCGACCCAGGGCCGCATCGTGGGCGCCATCGTGCCCAGCGTGTCGAATTCCATCTTTGCGGAAACCATCCAGGGCTTGTCGACTACCTTGTCGCAGCATAATTACCAGTTGCTGCTGGCCACCCACGATTATTCGATCGAGACGGAAGAGAAGGTGGTGCGCGCCTTTCTCGGCTGGTCGCCGCGCGCCCTGGTGCTGACGGGCGCCGACCACAGCGCCGCCACGGAAACCTTGCTGGCGGGCTTGCAGATTCCCGTCATCGAAACGTGGGATATCCGTCCCGAGCGGCCGTATCCGCAAATCGGCTTTTCGCATATCGCCACGGGGCGCGACATGACCTTGTACCTGCACGCGCAAGGCTACCGGCGCATCGTGTATGTGGACAGCGGCATCGGCAGCGATTTCCGCGCGCGCAAGCGGGCCCAGGGCTATGAGGAAACCATGCAGCAGCTGGGTTTGCGTCCTGAAATCGTGCAAGCTTTGGTGACGGCGCCGCTCGACGCGGGCGGGCAAGTGTTCAGCGAGCAAATGGCGCGCGCCGAGCGTCCTGACGCCCTGTTTTTTGCCAACGACAACATGGCGGCAGGCGCCATCTACGAAGCGGCGCGCCTCGGCATCCGCATTCCCGAGCAATGTGCGGTGGCGGGCTTCGGCGACTTCCCGTTCTCGGAAAAACTCATCCCCGCGCTGACGACGATCCGCGTACCGCGCTATGACATCGGCCGCCTGGCTGCACAGGCGATCCTGCAGCGCCTGGGCGAAGTGGACGAGGGCGCCGCGCCGCCAGCCTTGGCGCCGCTGGCCTACCAGCTGATCGCGCGGGCCAGCGCCTGATGGCCACGGTTGACGGCAGATATTGATGAATCATATTTCCATCATCACAACATGCAATTGGATAGCTATGCTGCGATGCGGCATCATGCACTTGTCTCCTCTACTTCCTCACAGGAATTAGATTCAGCCCGCTCCCGCAGCGGGCTTTTTTTTGCCTGCGCCCCGCCGCGTTCGAGCCTGGTCTCACATGAATATTAATAATGGATGCATGAAGTTTCACCATTATTTTTCATGGATGAAAGCCTCTATGATGTCTCCATACTTCACCAGGAGGCACTACCGCCATGACCGTCACGACACATAATCTGGGCTACCCGCGCATCGGCGCCAAACGCGAACTGAAGTTCGCACTGGAAGACTACTGGAAAGGCAACAGCACGCTGGCCGCGCTGGAAGGCCGGGGCGCCGAACTGCGCCAGCGCCACTGGCAAGACCAGAACGGGCTGGACCTGGCGCCCGTGGGCGACTTTTCCTTCTATGACCAGGTGCTGGACCTGAGCTTTACCTTGGGTAATTTGCCGCAGCGCGTGCGCCACCTGACTGGCGCAGCGCTCGACAACTATTTCCGCGTGGCCCGTGGCCGCTCGGCCAGCGACAGCGATTGCAGCTGTATTCACGCCGGCGAAATGACGAAATGGTTCGACACCAATTATCACTACATCGTGCCGGAATTTGCGGCCGACATGCAGTTCAAGCTCGACAGCAGCCGCCTGTTGCAGCAACTGGCGCAGGCGCGCCAGCTCGGTGTAAAAGCCAAGCCTGTGCTGATCGGCCCTGTCACCTATTTGTGGCTGGGCAAGGCCAAGGACGACTCCGACAAGCTGGCGCTGCTGCAAGGCTTGCTGCCCGTCTATGTGCAACTGTTGCAGGAACTGGCCGCCCAGGGCGTGGAGTGGGTGCAGATCGACGAACCGGTACTCGTCACGGAACTGGACAGCGCCTGGCAGCAGGCGCTGGTCACGGCCTACGCTGCCTTGAGCAAGGTCAACAACGTCAAACTGCTGCTGGCCACGTATTTCGGCAGGCTGCAAGATAACCTGGCACTGGCGGGCAAGCTGCCCGTGCAAGGCTTGCACCTGGATGCCGTCAACGCCCGCGAGGAAGTGGCGCAAGTGATCGCGCAATTGCCTGCCACCAGCGTGCTGTCGCTGGGTGTGGTGAATGGCCGCAATATCTGGAAGACGGATTTGACGGAAGTGCTGGCATGGCTGGAACCCGTGCACGCCAGCCTGCAGTCGCGCCTGTGGATCGCGCCGTCGTGCTCCCTGCTGCATGTGCCCGTCGACCTGGACAGTGAGCAACAGCTGGATACGGATATCCGGTCGTGGCTGGCCTTCGCCCGTCAAAAGCTCGATGAAGTGCGCACCCTGGCCGGCGCGCTGAATAATGGACGCGCCTCCGTGCAAGCGGCGCTGGACGCCAATCATGCGGCCGTGCAAGCGCGCCGCCAGTCGCCGCGCGTGCACAATCAGGAAGTGAAGGCGGCCGTGGCCCGCAGCAACGCAAGCCTGGGCCAGCGCGCCGGCAGCTATGCCGTGCGTGCCGCCAAGCAAGCCGCGCTGCTGCAACTGCCGCTGTATCCGACGACGACCATCGGCTCATTTCCGCAGACGGCGGAAATCCGCCAGGCCCGCAGCCAGTTCCGCAGCGGCCAGCTGGATGCAGTCGGCTATAAAAAACTGATGCAGGCGGAAATCGCGCATTGCGTCAAGGAACAGGAAACCCTGGGCCTGGACGTCTTTGTGCACGGCGAAGCGGAACGCAACGACATGGTGGAGTATTTCGGCGAACAGCTCGACGGCTACGCCTTCAGCCAGTTCGGCTGGGTGCAATCGTACGGTTCGCGCTGCGTCAAGCCGCCCATCCTGTTCGGCGACATCAGCCGCCCGCGCGCCATGACGGTCGAGTGGAGCACCTACGCCCAGTCGCTCACGGACAAACCGATGAAGGGCATGCTGACGGGGCCCGTCACCATCCTGAACTGGTCTTTCGTACGCGACGACCAGCCCCGTTCCGTGTCGTGCCACCAGCTGGCGCTGGCCATGCGCGCCGAGGTGCGGGACCTGGAACAGGCCGGCATCCGCGTGATCCAGATCGACGAAGCGGCATTGCGCGAAGGTTTGCCACTGCGTAAAGCCCAGTGGGCCGAGTACCTGCGCTGGGCCGTGGAATCGTTCCGTATCACGGCCAATGGCGTGGCCGACGAGACGCAGATCCACACGCACATGTGCTATTCGGAATTCAATGACATCATCGCGCAGATCGCCGACATGGATGCGGACGTCATCACGATTGAAACGTCGCGCTCCGACATGGAGTTGCTGGATGCCTTCGATGACTTTAACTATCCGAACGCAATCGGCCCTGGCGTCTACGACATCCACTCGCCGAATATTCCTGGCCAGGAACAGATGGTCAAACTGATGCGCAAGGCGGCCGAGCGCATTCCCGCCCAGCGCCTATGGGTCAACCCCGATTGCGGCTTGAAGACGCGCGGCTGGAAAGAGGTGATCCCCGCGCTGGCCAACATGGTGGCGGCAGCGAAAACCTTGCGCGGAGACAACGTGGCATAAGGACCGCAGGGGCAGGGGAGGCCGTTATGCCTGAGATATAGAACAATCGTATTTCTGTCATCACAACATACAATTGGATAATGATGCTGCAATGCGGCATCATGCATCTGTCTCCTCTACTTCCTCACAGGAATTAGATTCAGCCCGCTTCCATAGCGGGCTTTTTTTTGCCCGCGTCATGCATGATGCGTGTGGGCTACAGCACATTCGCCGCCACGGCGGAACTGTAGTTGCGCGCCAGCGTCGCGATGATGGCGGCCATTGCCTGCGGGTTGTCCGTGGCGCCGAAATGCGCGGCATACAGGCGCTTGGCCGCTTCGACTTGCGCATTCGTCAGTTTCACGGCGTAGGCCATGCGCACGGTTTCAGAATTGTTCAGCGTCATTTTTCACCTTGAAGGCAGGAACTCCGGTTGGATCTCGTGTCCCTTGCTCGCGCAAAGGATTGCAACTAAAATAATTGCATTTGCAATCGTATAGGCAATGTCTGCCTTGCGCAAGCGATACAGAAACAGGAGCCGCCATGCAGTCACCCGATTTATTTCCCCATTCTCCACTGCCAGGCGGCGAAACGGGCCGTGCCGCCCATGCCTGCATGGCCGCGCTGGCGCCGGCGTCGGGCTTGCCACTGGTACATGCTTCGCCGCGCCGCGCGCTGGGCGCCATGGCGGGCAGCCTGAAGCAGGGCGGCGCCGTGGTGGCGCGGATGCGCAAGGTGGGCACGCACGCGCCGCCGTTCTCGGACGGCGACGCCTGGGAAGTGGGAGCGTCCGCAGGTGCCTGGGCTGTCCGCTACCGGCATGGCGCGACGCAGGCGGAAAAGCCGCTGCTCTACCTGTGCAGCCCCGCCTCGCTGCCGGCCTTGCGCGCGGTGCTGGCCGAGTCGGGTGAGCGTGGCATCGTCTGTAATGATGCGGAAACGCAAGCCTCGCACTGGCCGAAAGGCGTGCCCCCCGCGCTGCCCGCCTGGCTGGCCGCGCAGCACAATTGCATGCCGTTCGACCCGGCGACGGGCGAGGAAGTGCGCGCCATCCTGCGCTCGGCACTGGCAACGCTGTACCTGGAACAGCAGCCTGGCTATTACTACCTGGCCACACATGATGAAGATGAAGATGCGGTGGCGGCGCCCTTGTCGGCTGCCGATGCGGCAGCGGCCAGCCTGGGCATGTACCGCGTGTCGCCGCCGGGCCCTGCACCAGGCCGGGTGCGTCTGTGCGGGGCGGGGAAGATGCTGGCCGTCGTTGCCGATGCCGCCCGCCTGCTGAAGGAGGACTGGGATATTGCCACGCAAGTCTGGAGTTGCCCCAGCTATACGCGCCTGGCGCGCGATGCGCAGGCGGCGGAACAGTGGAACCTGCTCCACCCGCGCGCCACGCCAAGGTTGGCCCATGTGCGGCGTTGCCTCGATGACAGTGCCGCGCCCGTCATCGCCGTCACCGGCTATGGGCAGCATATCGCGAGCCAGATCGGCGGCTGCGTGCGCGGGCGCTTCATCGCCGTCGGTGCCGATACCCGGATGGAAACGAGTGCGCCATGGCTAGCCGTCACCGCGCTGAAAGCCCTGGCCGACGATGGCGCGCTGCCGGTGCAGTTCGTCGATTACGCGCTGCGGCGCTACGCCTTGCTCTGAACCTTGCTCTGGCCTGCGCCGCGGGCCGCCTCGGCGGCGCGTGCGAGGGCGGCGCTGAAGTCCTGCTGCTCGCCGCTGTCAAATTGCGCCAGGAACAGGTCGGCCACCGTGGCCTGGTACACGGCCCACATTTGCTTGCGCAGGATCTTTCCATCTTCCGTGATGGAGACAAAGGCGGCGCGTCCGTCTTCCATCGAGCGCGTGCGCGTCACCAGCCCGTCCGTTTCCAGCTTGTCCACCAGGCGCGTGAGGTTGTAGCGCTCGATGGCCAGCGCATCGGCCAGTTCATGCATGCGGCGCGAACCGTCCGGGCCGCTTTCGAGTCCCCACAGCACGTCATACCACGCATACACGGGCAGCTTGGCCGCCGCCAGACGGCGTTCGATCTCGCGGATCATCAAACGGTGCGTGCGCACGAATGAAAACCACAGGTCGGGCGCGGTTGCGGACTTGCTTGCAGGCTCAGTTGCAGACATCGGTATTCCTCCAGATCGATCACAGTTGCAAATGCAATTATAGCGCGATACAATGGCCGGCATAACGATTGCAAATGCAATGATTGCAATGGCAATCGATCATGACGATGAATGCCACCCCCAGGAGACTGCCATGACCCCATCCCTCGCTGTACCCGATATCGATCCGCAGGAAACCAAAGAATGGCTGGAGGCGATGCAAGCCGTCGTCGCCGTGGAAGGGCGTCCGCGCGCCCACTACCTGCTTGACCAGCTCGTCGATCATGACGCCGCGCAGCATGGCGGCATGCCCGGCCGCGTCACCACCGCCTACACCAACAGCATCGCCACGGCGCGCCAGCCCGCTTATCCGGGCGACCTGGCCATCGAGCGCCGCCTGAATGCCTACATCCGCTGGAACGCCATGGTGATGGTGCTGCGCGCTGCCAGGCACTCGAACGTGGGCGGCCACATCGCCACCTACCAGTCGGCGGCCGTGCTGTACGACGTCGGCTTCAGCCATTTCTTCCGCGGCCATACGGACCAGTTTGCCGGTGACCTGGTCTACATCCAGGGCCATTCCGCGCCCGGCATCTATGGCCGCGCCTATCTGGAAGGCCGCATCACGGAAGCGCAGCTGGACAATTACCGCCGCGAAGCGGGCCGCGAGGGCTTGTCGTCGTATCCGCATCCCCGTTTGATGCCGGATTTCTGGCAATTCCCCACGGTATCGATGGGACTGGGGCCGCTGACGGCCGCCTACCAGGCCCGTTTCATGCGGTACCTCGAGTACCGCGGCTTGAAGGAGCACCAGGGGCGCAAGGTGTGGGCTTTCCTCGGCGATGGCGAGATGGACCAGCCAGAGTCCCTGGCGGCCATTTCCCTGGGCGGCCGCGAGCGCCTGGATAACCTGATCTTTGTCGTCAACTGCAACTTGCAGCGCCTGGATGGCCCCGTGCGCGGCAACAGCAAGGTCATCCAGGAACTGGAAGGCACCTTCCGCGCGGCGGGCTGGCATGTCATCAAGGTCATCTGGGGCGGCGGCTGGGATGCTTTATTGCAGAGCGACACGAGCGGCTTGTTACGTCAGCGCATGATGGAATGCGTGGACGGCGATTACCAGACCTTCAAGTCGCAGAATGGCGCGTATGTGCGCGAGCATTTCTTTGGCAAGTATCCGGAACTGCTGGCGCTGGTGGCGCACATGACGGATGACGAAATCTGGCAGCTGACGCGCGGCGGACACGATCCCGAAAAAGTCCACGCGGCCTACGCGGAAGCCATGCGCACGACTGGCCGGCCCACCGTGATCCTGGCCAAGACCGTCAAGGGCTTCGGCATGGGCGAGGCGGGCGAAGGACAGAATATCAACCATCAGCTGAAAAAGATGAGCGCCGACGCCGTGCGCGCGTTCCGCGACCGCTTCGCCTTGCCCGTCAGCGATGCGCAGCTGGAAGACATGCCCTATCTGAAACCGGCGCCGGACAGCGAGGAGGCGCGCTATTTCGCCGCGCGCCGGGCACAGCTGGGCGGTTACATCCCGGCCCGCATCAGCAAGATGGCGCCCCTGCCCATACCGCCGCTGTCCGCGTTCGCCACCCAGCTCAAGGATAGCGGCGAGCGGGGCGCGTCCACCACCATGGCCTTCGTGCGCATCCTCGGCACCCTGCTGAAAGACCCTGCCCTGGGCAAGATCATCGTGCCCATCGTGCCCGACGAATCGCGCACCTTCGGCATGGAAGGCCTGTTCCGCCAGATCGGCATCCATTCCTACCTGGGCCAGCTGTACACGCCGCAGGATGCGGGCCAGCTCAGCTATTACAAGGAAGCCAAGGATGGGCAGATATTGCAGGAAGGCATCAACGAATCGGGTGCGATTTCCTCCTGGATCGCCGCCGGCACGTCCTACAGCAACCATGGCCTGGCCACCATCCCGTTCTACATCTTCTATTCGATGTTCGGCTTGCAGCGCGTGGGCGACCTGGCCTGGGCGGCGGCCGATGCCCGCACGCGCGGCTTCTTGCTGGGCGCCACGTCGGGACGCACGACACTGATGGGGGAGGGACTCCAGCACGACGATGGCCACAGCCACGTGCTGTCGTCCGTGATTCCCAACTGTATTTCCTACGATCCCACCTATGCCTACGAGCTGGCCGTGATCATCCACGACGGCATGCGCCGCATGTTTGCCGAGCAAGAGGATATTTTCTATTACATCACCTTGCTCAACGAAAACTATCCGCACCCGGCCATGCCGGAAGGGGCCGAGGCGGGCATCCTGCAGGGGCTGTATCTGCTGCAGGAAAGCCCGGCAGTACCCACGGCAACCACGCCGCGCGTGCAGCTGATGGGCAGCGGTTCCATCCTGCGCGAAGTGCTGGCCGCCAGCGTGCTGCTGCAGCAGGATTTCGGTGTGGCCGCCGACGTGTGGAGCGCCACCAGCCTGACGCAAGTGCGGCGCGACGGCCTGGCCGTGCAGCGCTGGAACATGCTGCATCCGGACAGCGCGCCCCGCGTGCCATATATCGCGCAATGCCTGGCCGGCCGGCAAGGCCCGCTGGTGATCGCCACCGATTACATGAAGATCGTGGCGGACCAGGTGCGCCCCTTCGTGCACGACCGGCGCTTCGTTGCCCTGGGCACGGATGGCTTCGGCCGCTCCGATACGCGCGAATCCTTGCGCAGCTTCTTTGAGGTGGACCGCCATTTCATCGTGCTGGCCGCCCTGACGGCGCTGGCTGACGGGGGCCAGCTGCCGCGCAACAAGATTGGCGTAGCCATCGCCAAATACGGCATCGACGTGGAAAAACTTGATCCCGCGTCCGTGTAACTTTTCGAGGAGTAATCATGAAACTGTATTACGCAACGGGCACGTGTTCCCTGTCGCCGCACATCGTGGCCGTCGAGGCGGGCATCGCGCTGGAACTGGAAAGAGTCGATATTCGCAAGATTCCACGCGTCACGGAAACGGGCGCCGACTACGCGCAAGTGAATCCGAACCTGTACGTGCCGGCGCTGGTGCTGGACGATGGCACCGTCTTGCTGGAGGGTACGGCCATCGTGCAATATCTGGCCGATCTGTCGCCGGACAGCGGCCTGGCGCCGCCGCCGGGTTCCCTGGCACGCGTGCAGCTGCAATCGTGGCTGGGGTTTATTGCCACCGAGCTGCACAAGGTGTTCAGCCCCTGGCTGTTTCACCCGGAATACGGCACGCAGGCGCAGGACGTGGCCCGCTCGCGCCTGGCCGCACGCCTCGATTACGTCGAGCGGCAACTGGCGGCCGGCGGGCCGTATCTGCTGGGCGAGCGTTATTCCATCGCGGATGCCTATCTGTACACCATCCTCGGCTGGTCGGCGCATACGCAGGTGGATCTGTCGGCCTTCCCGCAAGTCAGGCGCTTGATCGAGCGCGTCGGTGAGCGTCCCGCCGTGCGCCAGGCGCTGCGCGAGGAGGAGGGCAGATATTGATAAATCATATTTCCATCATCACAACATGCAATTGGAATGATATGCTGCGATGCGGCATCATTCACCTGTCTCCTCTACTTCCTCACAGGAATTAGATTCAGCCCGCTTCCATAGCGGGCTTTTTTTTGCCCGTTTTTCAGGTACAAACCCGCGCACGCTTGCTTGTCATCATCGCCATCGTGTTGCTTTTGTGCATGCTAAACTGGGCCTTCCCCAGACCAAGGTTGCCTGATGCTTCAATTATTTCGCCACACGCTGGAGTCCACGCCCATTCTCGCCCTGTTTCTCGTCATCGGCGCCGGTTATGCGCTGGGGCGCATCAGCGTGTTCGGCTTTTCTCTGGGCGTGGGCGGCGTGCTGTTCGCGGGGCTGGCGCTGGGCGCGTTTGCTCCCGGCTCCGTGCCGCCGCCGATGGTCGGCTCCATCGGCCTGCTGCTGTTCCTGTATGGCATAGGCGTGCAGTATGGCGTGCAGTTTTTCGCCGGCTTGCGCGGTGCGGGGCAGAAACACAATCTGATCGCTTTTATTGCCGTCATGGGCGGCCTGGCCGTGTCTGTCTGGGGCGGGCAGTGGATTGACATTTCTCTGCGCATGGCCAGCGGCGTGTTTGCCGGCGCCATGACCAGCACGGCTGCCTTGCAGGCGGCGCTGGAAGCGTCGCACGGCAATGGCGACGCGGCCGTCGGCTATGCCGTCGCGTACCCGTTCGGCGTCGTCGGCCCCATGCTGGGCCTGTACCTAGCGGGGCGCATATTAAAACCCGTGCTGACGCCGCCGCCGGCGCCCATCGTCGTGTCGGAAATTACCATTGATGCAGCAACATTGGCGGGCGCGGCCCTGTCCGAACTGGCCGATGGTCCCCTGGCGGGCGTGCAAGTGATCGGCGTGCGCCAGGGCCACCAGAACCGCTTGCCCGATCCGGGCCTCGTGCTCGGCGTGGGCGACGCGCTGATGGTGTCGGGCACGGTGGCGGGCGTGGAAGCGGCGCGCACGGCGCTGGGCCACCTGGACCCGGGCCGGCTGATGAAGGACCGCAGCGCGTTCGACGGCACGGAAGTGTTCGTGTCGGACGCGGAAATCGTCGGCGTGCCCCTGGGCGAATTGAACCTGGCGAAAGACTTCCCCCTGCAGATTGCGTTCATACGCCGCGGCGACGCCATGATCCTGCCGCATCCCTTCCTGACACTGGAATTCGGCGACAGGGTGATGGCCATTGCGCCGGCGAAACATGCGGCCGATGTGCGCAAGCTGTTCGGCAATTCCATCACGGCCACGGCCGAGTTCAGCTATGTCTCTCTGGGCATGGGCATGGTGCTGGGCGTGCTGCTGGGCCTGGTACCGATCCCCTTGCCGTGGATCGGTTCGTTCAGCCTGGGCCTGGCCGGCGGGCCGCTGGTGATGGCGCTGATCCTGGGCCGCCTGGGCAGGGTGGGCCGGATCAGCTGGCGCTTGCCGCTGTCGGCCAACCTGGTGATGCGCAACTATGGCTTGACGATTTTCCTCGCTTCCGTCGGCATGGCGTCCGGCTTGCCCTTCGTGCAGCAGGTGGGCGCCGACGGCTTGCCCATGCTGGCGCTGGGCGCCGTGACGGTGCTGGTGGTGGTGGCCCTTGTCGTGATCCTGGGCAAGGTCTTCCTGCGCCTGCCGTTTCCCGAATTGCTGGGTATCGCGGCCGGCGCCACGGGCAACCCGGCCGTGCTGGTGTTCGCCAACCGCCTGGCCAAGTCGGACCGTCCGAACCTCGGTTACGCGATGATTTTCCCCAGCATGACCATCGTCAAGATCGTTGCCGTGCAGGTGCTGCTGCATCTGTACGGCTGATTGCGGCCACAGTCAGTCTCTTGCAGGGCCAGGCTGCTTGTCGGCGTCAACCAAGCGGATGCCAAAAGACAGCAGCAAGGCGGCAGCGGCGCATCCTGCGGCAAGCCACAGGTTGGCTGAGAGGCCCAGCCTGTCCACGGCCTGGCCGCCGGTCCACGCCCCGAGCGCAATGCCGATATTGAAGACACCGACATACAGCGCGGCGACGATCTCCACGGTCCCGGGCGCCGCCTTCATCATCAAGGTCATCAGTCCGACCGATACGCCACCGTAGGCCAGTCCCCAGGCCAGCAACACCACGCCGCCGCCGATGCCGGAGTCGCCGATAGCCAGGAACAGCAGCGGCGTGAGCAGCAGGCCGCCCGAGATGGCGACGATGGTAGTCGCCGTGCGCCGCGCCGCCACGACACCGGCCAGGAAGTTTCCAATGATGCCCGCGCAGCCATAGGCAAACAGCAGCGCGCCCAGCCATTGCGTATCAAATCCCGACATGGACAGCAGTAGCGGGCGCACGAAGGTAAAGGCCATGAAATGGCTGGTCACCAGCAACAGGGTCAGAAACAGCCCCGCTTGCAACTGCCTGTTGCGCAGCTGTTTGCCGAATTGGCGCAAGGTCGCCACACCGGCAGCCGGCAGTGCGGGAATGACGGCCAGATGCAGCGCCAGTACCAGGCTGCTGAACAGCGCCATGGCGCCGAAGGCCCAGCGCCATCCTGCAACGTCGCCGATTTGTGCGCCTAGCGGCACGCCCAGTACGGAAGCGGCCGCCACGCCACCGAAGATGATCGACGTTGCCAGGCCGGTCGAGCGCGCAGGAACCAGGCGGGAAGCGAGGCCGCCGGCGATGGCCCAGATGCCGCCCATGCAAAACCCGACGAGAACACGGGCAGCCAGCATCCACACCATGTTCTGCGCCAGGGCCGAGGCAATGTTCGCGATCACCAATAGTGTCAGCAAACCACAGAGAATATTGCGCCTGTCCAGGCTGCCCGATGCGACCACGACCAGCGGCGCGAACATGGCCGCCAGCAATGCTGGCAGCGAGATCATCAGGCCGGCGGTTCCCGTGGAGGTGCCCAGGGTGTCAGCAATCGGCGTCAACAGGCCGACCGGGAGCATTTCCGTCGTCACGACCGAAAAGGTGGCCATGCCGACAGCGCAGACCGCCAGCCAAGGGTGGCGGACACGGGGTTGTGCGGCAGCGCAGGCAGACGTACTCATGGTTCATATCCTTCATGTGATCATTCGATAAACGGCGCATGCCCTGCTTGCAATGGAGATACGTCGCAGTGATAATACATACAGTGCGTATGAATAGTATATATTCATACGCACTGTATGTAAACGATCATGCGCTACGTATGCAAGGAGGAAGCAATGGTTCGCCGCACCCGTGTGGAAATGGAAGAAACCCGAGCATCGTTGCTGGCCACGGCCCGCAAAGTGTTCAGCGAGCGCGGTTATGCCGACACGTCAATGGACGACCTTACCGCGCAGGCCGGCCTGACGCGTGGGGCCCTGTATCATCACTTCGGCGACAAGAAGGGCTTGCTGCTGGCGGTGGTCGAACAGATCGACGCGGAAATGGATGGCCGCCTGCAAGCCATCTCCGACAGCGCCGAAGACTTGTGGGAAGGCTTTCGCAGCCGCTGCCGTGCTTATCTGGAGATGGCCCTGGAACCGGAAATTCAGCGCATCGTCTTACGCGATGCGAGGGCGGTCCTCGGTGGCGCTTCACCGGACTCGCAGCGCCATTGCCTCGAGTCGATGCAAAAGCTTATCCAGCAGCTGATTCACCGAGGCATCGTGGCCGACGCTTGCCCAGAAGCACTGGCTTCGCTGATCTACGGCAGTCTGGCAGAAGCGGCGTTCTGGATCGCAGAAGGTGAGGAAGGCAATGTGCGCCTGATAAAAGGAGTGGCGGCATTGGAATTGCTGTTACGGGGGATGTTGCTTGACAAGTAATCGCGTCAAGTGGCCATCACGCCAGAAGCGGACACGTCTGGAGACGTGGAGGGCGATATTGAGCAGGGTTGGACTTATATAGACATGGAGGAAAAATATGCAAGTCAAGCGTATCGTTGCAAATTTCCCGGCGTCGGATCCGGGCCTGGCGCGGACGTTTTACCAGGACGTGCTGGGTCTGAGCCTGTTGATGGACCACGGCTGGATCATGACGTATGGTTCGCAAAGCGAGATGAGCGTGCAAGTGAGCTTCGCGACGGAAGGCGGCTCGAATACCGCTGTGCCCGACCTTTCCATTGAAGTCGATGACGTGGATGCCGCATTGGCACGCATGCGTGGAGCAGGGTTTCCCATTGAATATGGTCCTGCCGATGAACCTTGGGGTGTCAGGCGGTTTTTCGTGCGCGACCCTTTCGGCAAGCTCATTAATATCCTGTCGCACACCTAGACGCGGTCCCAAGGCCAGCAGTCAGCCAATTCCACCCGCTTCCCTTGCGCGCCAGCCTTGTAAAAGGCCTGGCGCGCCTCCCAATCTGTTGTACAATCCTTGAGAACGGTCGTGCTTTTTTGTGCGCTGAGCTTCCTTGCGTGCAGTCATCACGGCAACCGATAAGAACAAGGAGACAGACATGGACCTGCATTACACGGCCGAGGAGAGCGCCTTCCGCGACACGGTGCGCGCCTTCCTCGACACCCATTTGCCGGCGGACTTGCAGCGCAAGGTGCGCCAGCATCTGCGCCTGAACCGCGACGATTACGTGCGCTGGCACAAGATTGTCGCGCAACAAGGCTGGGCCGCGCCGGCCTGGCCCGTCGAACATGGCGGCACGGGTTGGACGTCCGTGCAGCGCCACATCTGGGAAGACGAGTGCGCGCGCGCCGCCACGCCGCCGATCCTGCCGTTCGGCATCAACATGGTGGCGCCCGTCATCATGGCCTTCGCCAACGCCGAGCAAAAAGCCTACTATCTGCCGCGCATCCTGAACTGCGACGACTGGTGGTGCCAGGGTTATTCGGAACCGGGCGCCGGGTCCGACCTCGCTTCCCTGAAAACCACGGCCCAGCGCGACGGCGACCACTACATCGTGAATGGCCAGAAAACCTGGACGACGCTGGGCCAGCACGCGGACATGATCTTTTGCCTGGTGCGCACGGATAGCACGGTGCGCAAGCAGGAAGGCATCAGTTTCCTGCTGATCGACATGAAAACGCCGGGCATCACCGTGCGCCCCATCATCATGCTCGATGAAGAACATGAAGTGAACGAAGTCTTCTTCGATAACGTGCGCGTGCCCGTCAGCAACCTGGTCGGCCAGGAAAACAAGGGCTGGACCTACGCCAAGTATCTGCTGGGGCACGAGCGCACGGGCATCGCCGCCGTGGGCCGCTCCAAGCGCGAGCTGACTTTCCTCAAGCAGCTGGCCATGCAGCAGAGCAAGCGCGGCGCCCCGCTGCTGCACGATCCCGCCTTTGCGGCCAAGGTGGCTACCCTGGAAATCGAATTGATGGCGCTGGAAATGACGGTCTTGCGCGTCATCAGCGAAGAAGGCAAGGGACCGGGACCGCAGGCATCGATGCTGAAGGTGCGCGGTTCGGAACTGCAGCAACAACTGACGGAACTGATGGTCGAAGCCATCGGCCCGCAAGCCTTGCCGTTCGACCCGGCATTCCTTGACGGCAGCGCGCCGCACGGCGCTGGCGGCGACGACCTGGCCGCGCCGCTGGCCGCGTACTACTTCAATTACCGCAAGACATCGATCTATGGCGGCTCGAATGAAATCCAGAAAAACATCATCACGCAGATGATCCTGGGCCTGTAAGCCAGAAGGAGACGACATGGACTTTCATTTTAATCAGGAACAGCAGCAATTTGCCGACGCGCTCAGGCGCTGGGTCGACAAGGATTACCGCTTTGAAACGCGGCAAAAGATCATCCATTCCGCCACGGGCACGTCCGATGCCGCCTGGGCCACCTTGGCCGAGCTGGGCATGACGGCCTTGCCGCTGCCGGCCGGCGCGGGCGGCTTCGACGGCACGGCCGTCGACATGCTGCTGGTGATGCAGGAACTGGGCCGCAGCCTGGTGGTCGAGCCCTACCTGGCCACCGTGCTGGGTGCGCGCTTTTTGACCCTGGCCGGTGGCCACGATGCCGTGCTGGAGCAGGTTGCCAGCGGCAGCCTGAAACTGGCTTGCGCGCTGGGCGAACGGCAGTCGCGCCACGATATGCATGATATCGCCACCACGGCAACCGCCAGCGGCGACGGCTTCGTGCTCGACGGCGAGAAAAGCGTCGTCATCCATGGCGCACAGGCCGGCGCGCTGATCGTCTCGGCGCGCAGCAGTGGCAGCCAGATGGACACGGATGGCATTTCGCTGTTCCTCGTGCCCGCCGACGCGCCGGGCGTTTCCGTGCGCGACTACCGCACCATCGACGGCCAGCGGGCCGCCACCGTCACCCTCGTGCAAGTGGTGCTGGGCCACGCGGCCCTGATCGGCCAGGCGGGGCAGGGCTGGGCCGTGCTGGACGCGGCCGTGGATTACGGCGCCGCCCTGCTGTGCGCGGAAGCCGTGGGCGCCATGGACGCCATCTTCGCCGCCACCCTGGACTACCTGAAGACGCGCCAGCAGTTCGGCGCGCCGATCGGCAAGTTCCAGGCCTTGCAGCACCGCATGGCCGACATGTTCATCCATCTGGAGCAGGCCCGTTCGATGGCCATGCTGGCTGCCGCCAAGGTCGACAGCGAGGATGCGTCCGAGCGGCGACGCACGGTCTCGGCCGCCAAGGCGCGGATAGGGCTGGCCGCCACCTTTGTCGGCCAGCAAGCCGTGCAATTGCATGGCGGCATGGGCGTCACGGACGAATTGCCCGCCGCCCACCATTTCAAGCGCCTCTCCATGATCGCCCTGACCCTGGGCGACGTGGAGCACCATATCGAGCGCTTTATCGCCCAGCCGGGCTTCTTGCCGACGGAGACCGCATGACCGCATCGACTGCTATCGCACCGAAACACTGGTATTTCGAAGATTTTACGCAAGGCCTGGAAATCGACCTGGGCCAGCGCCATGTGACGGAAAAAGAAATCATCGCCTTCGCCACGGATTTCGATCCGCAGCCGTTTCACGTCGACCATGCGGCCGCCGAAAAGACCATCTTCAAGGGCGTCATCGCCAGCGGCTGGCACACCTGCGGCATGATGATGCGCCTGGTGGTGGATAACCTGCTCAAGCATTCGTCCAGCATGGGTTCGCCCGGCCTGGACAGCATCCGCTGGCTCAAACCCGTGCGCGCCGGCGACACCCTGCAGCTGACCTACCAGGTCAAGGAAGTGCGTCCATCCACGTCGAAGCCGGACCGCGGCATCGTCATTTCCGTGTGGAGCGTGCGCAACCAGCATGGCGAAGTGGTGACCACCGTCGAAGGCATGGGCATGTTCGGCCGCCGTCCCGCAGGAGAAAATCATGCGTGATATCGCCGGCATCGCCGGTTTCCAGGCATTGGCGGGGCAGCACGTGGCCGTTTCCGACTGGCTGACCATCACCCAGCAGCGCATCGACACCTTTGCCGACGCCACGGACGACCACCAGTGGATCCACGTCGATGTGGAGCGCTGTGGGCGCGAGTCGCCGTACGGCTGCACCGTGGCGCACGGCTTCCTGACCTTATCCCTGCTGCCGGCCATGCTGGCTGGCGCCTTGCACATGGCCGGCATCCGCATGGCCATCAACTATGGCCTGAATAAGGTGCGCTTTCCCGCTCCCGTGCCCGTGAACAGCCGCCTGCGCGCGCGGCTCGACATCCTCTCCGTCGACGACTTGCCGGAAGGGGCGCAAGTAAACTGGGCCGTCACCATGGAGCGGGAAGGCGACACGAAACCCGTGTGCGTGGCGGAGTTTTTGATGCGCTGCTATCCCTGATCACTCCCCCTCCGACGCGCAATACCTGTCCCGTCCCGTATGCTTGGCGCGGTACAGCAGGGCGTCGGCGGCGCGGATCAGGGCGCTGGGATCCATGCCTTCCGTGGGCATGACGCTGGCCATGCCCAGGCTGACGGTGACGTGCGGGCCGACGCCTGATCTGGCGTGGGGGATTTGCAGCGCGCGCACTTCGTCGAGGATGCGCTGTGCCACCACTTCGGCCCCGTCGCGCGTTTCCTGCGGCAGCAGGATGATGAATTCCTCGCCGCCGTAGCGCGCCAGCAGGTCGGGCGGGCGCACGGCGCAGCGGCGCAGGGCGGCGCTCACCTGCTGCAGGCACAGGTCGCCCGCCTGGTGGCCATACGTATCGTTGTAATCCTTGAAGTGGTCGATATCGGCCATGATGATGGCCATCGGCACGCCGTCGCGCGCGCAGCGCCGCCATTCGCTGTCCATCGTGTCGTTGAAGCTGCGCCGGTTGGCCACGCCTGTCAGCGAGTCCGTCAGCGACAGTTCGCGCATGGCGTCGGCCTGCCGCTTGATGGTCAGCTGGCTGCGCACGCGGGCACGCACGACGGCCGCGTTGAACGGTTTCGTGATGAAATCGACGGCGCCCGCTTCCAGCGCCCGCGTCTCGTCTTCGGGCTGGTTCAGGGCCGTGACGAAGATGACGGGAATGGCGCTCAGGAGCGCCGATTCGCGCAGCGCGCTGCAGACGGCATAACCGTCCATGCCGGGCATGACGGCGTCGAGCAGGATCAGATCCGGCTGTTGATTATGCGCAATTTCCAGCGCCTTTTCACCGCTCAGGGCGAACAGCACGTCGTGTTCCTCGCGCAGCAGCTGGTGCAGGATCTGGATGTTTTCCATGGCGTCATCGACGATGAGGATGCGCCCGTTCATGGCAAGGTTGGTCCAGCTCACTTGTTTTCCTCTCGTTTCAGCTGATCGAGCACGAGTTTTTCCGCCTCGGCAAAATTCAGCGTTTCAATCGCATGTGCCATCGCCAGTGCCGCTTCCCGGTCTGACTGTTGTATGGCGGGGTGCAGGGCGTGGAATTGCGCCAGCGCTTTCAGGTTGTTGTTGCGGATCAAGACCAGCAGCTCGGCCAGGCCGGCGTGCAGGTCGAGCGGCCCACTGCCGGGCGCGGCCGCTGCCGGCTGGCTGCGCCGCAGGGGCGAGGGCAGGGTGCGCGCCGCTTCGATGACTTCGGCCATCGCCTGTTCCAGGCGGCCCAGCAAGGCTGCCGTGGCGTGCGATCGCCCCGTTTTCAGCGTTTTTTCCGTCTCGGCGGCCAGGCTGGCGATCTGCGTGGCGCCCAGGTTGGCCGCCACGCCGCAGACGCGGTGCAGCAGTTGCGCCGCCTGCGGCGCCTGGCCGGCGGCCAGCAGGCGCCGGGTTTCCTCGACGGCGTCGCCTTGCGAATTTTCAAAGCGCTTGAGCAGGGCCAGGAAGGCGCCGTAGTCGCCGCCGAAGCGGTGCAGGGCCGCTGCCAGGTCGATGCCGGGCACCGCGGCCGGCAGGTCCAGCGTCTGCGTGGCGGCATTGCCTGCCTGGGCGGCGCCGTCGCCGCTGCTCAGGGGCGCGCGCACCAGCCGGGTCAGGGTCTGGATCATTTCGTCGACATCGATGGGCTTGGCCACATGCGCGTTCATGCCGCTGGCGATGGCGCGCAGACGGTCTTCGTCCATGGCATTGGCCGTCATGGCGATGATGGGCAAGTCCGGCAAGCCCAGGGCGCGGATGGCCAGGGTGGCGTCGTAGCCATTCATGACGGGCATCTGCAAATCCATCAGCACCACGTCCCAGGCGTCCGGCGTGCTGGTGAGCAAGTCGACGGCCAGCCGGCCGTTGGCGGCCACGGCCACGCGCGCGCCCGAGTGCAGCAAAATGTACTGCGCCACTTCCTGGTTGATTTCATTGTCTTCCACCAGCAGCACGCGCATGCCTGTGAGCAAACCCGACAAGGGCGTGGACACGGGCAGCGCGGAAGGCGAGCTGCGGCCTTCGCGCACGGCCGTCACGGCCGCCAGCAGGCGCGCCGGGGTGGCCGGTTTCGAGACGATGCCGGCCAGCATCAGGCTGTCGGCCAGGCGTTCGAGGTTTTCGCTATCCTGGTCGGCCACCAGCATGATCACGGGCGGCAGCGCCATGAGCGCATCGGCGCGCGCCTCGGTGAGCATGGAAATGCCATCCATGCCGGGCATGGCCGCGTCGAGCAACACAAGATCGTGCGCCGGCCCGCCGCTGGCGTGGGCGCGCAGCAGCGCCAGGCCGGCCGCGCCGCTGTCGGCGCTGCGGCTGCGCCAGCCCTGCGCCGTGCACCAGTCTTCCAGCATGGCGCGCACGCTGGCGTTGTCGTCGATGATCAGCAGCGACAGGGCCTTGGGCACGCCCTTGCCGGGCGGCTCGGGCGGTGGCGCCACCTTGTCGAAGCGGCAGCTGAAGCGGAAGTCGGAGCCCTTGCCCAGCGCGCTTGTCACGCTGAGGGTGCCTCCCATCAATTCCACCATGCGCCGGCAGATGGCCAGCCCCAGTCCCGTGCCGCCGTATTTGCGGCTGGTGCCGCTGTCGCCCTGGGAAAACGCGTCGAAGATGCGTTCCTGTTCGGCCGCGCCGATGCCGATGCCCGTGTCGCGCACGGAAAACTCGAGGGTGGCGCTGGCAGCATCCTCGGCCACCTTGCCGATGGCCAGCACCACTTCGCCATGCGAGGTGAACTTGACGGCGTTGCCCACCAGGTTGATGAGGATCTGTTCCACGCGCAGGGCGTCGCCGATCAGTTCGTCCGGCACGCCGGGGGCGAGCACGAAGACGGGTTCCACGCCGCGCGCCCAGGCGCTGCTGGCCAGCAAGACGCCTACGCTGTCGAGCATGCGTTCGAGCTGGAAACGGCGCTGTTCCAGCACCATCTGCCCCGCCTCGATCTTGGAAAAATCGAGCACGTCGTTGACGATATTGAGCAGCGATTGCGTGGCCATCTGGATCTTGCCGACATAGCTGCGCTCGCGCCGTTCCAGCGGCGACTCTTCCAGCAGCCGCGCCAGGCCGATGATGGCGTTCATCGGCGTGCGGATTTCATGGCTCATGTTGGCGACGAATTCGCTCTTCGCGATGCTGGCCGCCTCGGCCTTGTCGCGCGCGCGCACCATCTGTTCATTGAGTTCGTGCAGGCGCAATTCCGTGCGCTTGAGTTCGGAGACGTCCGAGGCCAGCACGAAGAAGCCCCGCACGCGGCCGCTGTCGTCGAAATCGGGGATGTAATTGGTCCACGTGTGGCACACCTGGCCGCCGGGATCGAGCAAGTCGCGCTCGAAGCTTTGCGGCCGGCCCGCCAGCACGCCCTCGACGTGGGGCGCATACACGTCGAACAGTTCCTGCCCCAGCAATTCGCTCATGTGGATGCCGGCCAGCTCGGCGCTGCTGCGGCCAAACCATTCGTTGTAGAATTTATTTGCAAATAGGCAGCGCAAATCGGCGCCCCAGTACGACACCATGCCGGGCAGGTTGTCGGTGACGGTGCGGATGAAGCGCTCGTTCTGTTCCAGGCGCCAGGTGGCGGCGTGCAGCACCTCGGTGGCGCGCTTGCGTTCCGTGATATCGATCGACACCCCCAGCACATGGCTGGCGCGCCCGGCATCGTCGCGCAAGACTACCTTGCGCGTGGTGAAGTGGCGCGTCGTGCCATCGGCCGTATTGATCGCTTCCTGTTCGATTTCCACCATCTGCCCCGTGGCCAGCAGCTTGCGGTCGGCGCTGACGAAGGCGGACGCCTGCTGCGGCGGGAAGAAATCGTGGTCCGTCTTGCCCAGCAATTGCTCGCGCGAGCGTCCCAACGTCAGCTCCGCGTGGCGGTTGATCATTTCAAAGCTCAGCTTGTCGGCGCGCTTGACGAAGACCATGGCCGGGATGTTTTCGATGATGGTGCCAAACAGGTGTTTTGAACGGCGAAATTCCGCTTCGCTGCGCTTGCGCTCGGTAATGTCCAGCCACAGGCCCGATACGCCCAGCAACTGCTGTTCCGGGCCGAAAATCGGGTGATACGAGACGATCCAGTGACTCAGCTGTTCGCGCTGCTGGCCGCTATGGCCTTTCAATTCGATGTCGACAATGGGCTGTCCCGTCTCCAGCACCTGGCGCACGCAACGTTCCACCTCCGCGCGCACGGCGTCGTCGAACAGCATGGCGCCCACGGGACGGCCCAGGTGCTGCGCCACGCTGACGCCGTTGATGGCGGCCAGGTAGTGGTTGATCATGACGATGCGCAAGTCCAGGTCCACGAACAGCATGCCGATCGGCGCCGTCGCGTACACGGTTTCCAGCAGCCGCGTGGATTTTTCCAGGGCCAGCGTGCGTTCGGCCACCAAGCTTTCCAGTTGCGTGCGGTGGCGTCGCAGGTCGCGCTCCAGCGTGCCCAGGGCGCTGGCCATGTCGGCCGATTCGCGGTCCGTGTGCTTGTTCGAAAGCAAGGGTTTGCCTTGCGCCAGCGCGTGGATCTGCTGCGTCAGTTCCTGCAGGGTGCGGGCCAGGCGGCCGCCCACGCGCCAGGCCAGGGCAAAGCCGGCGGCCAGCAGCAGCGCCAGGATGACGGATCCCGTGACTACCGAGCGCAGCAGCGCTTCTGCCACCGTGCTGGTGCGCATGGTGACGGCCACCGTCCAGGCGGCGTCCGGGGCGCGGCGAAAGCCCGTATACACATCGATGCCTTCCAGGGTGGCATGGCGCAGCACGCCTTCGCGCGCCTGGCTTATCTGTTCCAGCAGGGGCGCCGCAGTGCGCTGGCCCACATAGCGCTGCGGCGCCAGGGTGCGCGCCACGTTGATGCCATCGGCATTGATGATGGCCGCGCCCAGGTAGGCTGGCAGGTGCAGCTCGCGCAGCAGCACGGACAGGTAGTCGGGCGGGTACAGGGCTGTCAGCACGTAGGCGCTTCCCTGCTTGCGCGGCAGCGGCAGATTCAGGGCCAGCTGCGGCATGCTGTCCGGCGTCTTTGCCAGGCTGGTCAGCCGCGGCTTGCCGTAGTCGCGCGTGCGCTCCATGCTGGCGGCCCATTTTTGCGGCAAGGGTGGCGGCGCCTGGCTGGCGGGCAGGGCTGTATTGATCAGCTGGCGGCCCTTGGCGTCGGAGACGATGAAGCCGCTGACGGCCATGCCCGGCTGCAGCAGGCTAGCGGCCATGGCCCGCAGGGCGTCGATGTCGCCGGCTTGCAGGGCGGGCGAATCGGCCAGGATGCGCGCGGCCATCTGGGCGCCGTTCAGGTCGCGTTCGACGGCTGCCGCGACAGCCCGCGCCGCCTGCGCCGTTTCGCTGACGACATGGTCGCGTTCACGCGTGTAGCTTTGCGCCACGAGCAGCAGAAATACCAGCGCCGTCGGAATGACCCAGGCGAGCACCAGCCATGAAATTCTTGAGCGTATCGAAGGCAAATCTTGCACCCGGAAAGCTCCCAGAATGGATGAATCGACAGGCAGGCTCACGCTGGCGCTGGCTGACGTTGAATGAAAAGATGCTAGACGAAATTGATTGTTCTGACAAGCCTAGTTTCCGGCATGGAAAAAAGGTTGCGCAAGGCATACAGAAGAGGGGGAATGCCCATCCCGCCGTGGCGGCGGGATGGCAAGGCGGCTTACTGGACCAGGGTCAGCACGTCGACATCGATTTCCGGGCTTTCCATGAAGTCTTTTTCCACTTCACCGCGGATTTCCACCCGGGTCTTGGCATCGATCTTGCGGTTCATGAAGACCTTGTCGTCGATGTCCACGCGGATTTCCGCCGTACCATCGGAGAAGGTGTATTTCTCGTTGCCCACTTTGCGCAGCAAATGGCCGCGCAGCACGACGGCCTGGTCGTCGACGGGATTTTTCAGGATGGCCGCCACATTGCCGGGCGCGGCCGGGCCGGTCGTCGGTCCCACGTATTGGGCTTGCGCGCTACCGGCCAGCAAGGCGCAGGCGGCGGCCAGGGAAACGATGAGTTTGCGGTGCAGTGACATGGTATTCCTTTGATAGTGACTGGAGGCTCAGAAAAAGACGGCGGTGCGGGGAATGATAGCACCGGCATTACCGTAGGGCATGTTCGCCCGGACGCTGCCCGTGCTGGCCACACCATCGTCGAGCTTGCTGTCGATCTGCTCCGCGTAGCTCTCCGGCAGGTTGTCGAAGCGGATGCCGTTGCCGGCGCGGCCGCCCACTTCGTCGTTGTACAGGTAGACGGCGCCGCCCTGGGCGCTGGTCATGAATTGCGAAGTGCCGTTGAACGAGCCGGTAATGAAGCCGCCCAGCGCCAGGTGCTGCGGCGCCAGGGTGAATTCGCGCGGCTGGCCATCGCCGATCTGGCCGTCGCCATTGCCATTGCCGGCCGAATTGGGCACGTGCACGGTGCCCTGGATATCGTCACCGGGCAGGGCGCGGAACTTGTCCTGGTAGGCGTTGACGGCGGCCGTCAGCGCATTCGATTGCTGGATGATGTTTTTCACCTTGGCGCTGTCGATCAAGCCTTGCCCCTTGAGCACGCCACCGAGCAGCAAGCCGATGATGACCAGGACGATGGCGATTTCTACGAGCGTAAAGCCGTGCTGGCGGCGTGGGGGCATGGGGTTTCCTTGAAAAAAAAGTACGATAGCTTGAGATGGCAGTTTACTGCAATTGATGCCGGATGCGCATGGCCTTTCGGACAGCGGCTCATGGCGCCGCCCTTGCTTTCTTCTTGGCAAGCTCGTCGAGCCGGCGCGCGAGGAACGCCAGTTCGTGCGGGTCGCTGATCTGGCCGCTGGCGATCAGGCCGCCGATCACCAGGCGGGCGCCGTCGAGCTGGTCCATGTCTTCCAGGATGAACGCTTCCATTTCGCGCACCCACGCCGGCACATGCGGTCCTGTCGCCTGCTGGCGCAGCGCGCGCGCATAGCCGAGCGCCAGCGGCAAATCGTGCAACTGGTGTTTTGCCACCAGCACCGCCTGCGCCATGGCGGGCCAGCGGCGCTGTGGGTCGGCCGCAAAGCTGGCGGCGACAAAGTTGAGCATGCGCCGCGCGCGCTGCGGGTCCGCTACCCCGGCATACACTTCGCTGGCGGCCACCAGCGCATACCGGCTGCGCGGATCGAGCGTTTGCGCCGTCTCCAGCCAGCCGGCCAGGCGGTCATAGTCGAGTTCGCGCCACGGCAGGCTGACGCCGGCCTGGTCTTCGAACGACTGCAGATACAGCAGCATGGCCTTAGCCATGGCCAGCGGCTCGCCCAGGCTGGCCAGGCGCGCCACGCCAGCAGGCGGCGCGGCGGGCAGCGGACGCGCCTGGGCGGGAGCATGCTGCTGCGCCAGGCGCCAGCCCAGCTGCAGCAGCAGGCATGCCGCCAGCAGCCAGCACAGGGGGCGCGGCACCTTGGACCATGGACGCTGGGTGGTCGCCGCCATCAGATGTTCCTGCGGTAAAAGTCGCACAGCGCGCAGCTGGCCAGCAAGGCCACATAAATGCAGGTTTGCGCCGCTACATTGGCCAGGGCTTGCCAGTCGCCCGTCGCGTACAGCAGCCACTCCGTGCGTGTAAAGGCGTCGAGGCGGGGCAGCAACAGGGCCAGCACATCGATGGCGCCGGTCATGGCGCGCTGCGGCCAGGAGTCGCCCGCTTGCGGGCCGTGGGCCAGCAGTTGCAGGCTGCCCAGCATGCGCGCCAGCAGATAGAAGCCGCCGGTGGCGGCCAGCGCAGGCAGGGCTTGCTGCAGGCTGGCCGCGCACAGCAGACTGAAGGCGGCGACGATCCACAGTTCACCCAGCAGCGACAGCGCCCACAGCGCGCATTGCGCGGGCGCGGCGAACAGCGCCATCAACAGGCCGAAGAGTATGGCGGGCACGGCCGCCAGCGCCCCGTAGCCCAGCAGCTTGCCCAGCAGGTAGGCGGCGCGCGGCATGGGTAGCGCGAGCAGCAATTCCAGGCCCCGGTCGGCCGCTTCGCGCGCCATGCTGGTAATAATGAAAGTGGCCAGCAGGAAAATGCTGGCCAGGCGCAGGGTGGCCGCCAGCAGGGCCGCCTGCACGGCGCCGCTTTCCGTCAGCGCCAGTTGCTGCAGGAAGCCAGCCAGGGCGGCGGCGCCGCAGGCGGCCAGCAGGAACAGCCACGGCAGGCGGCTGCGCAGCGCTTCGAGCAGCGTGTAGCGGGCGATGGTGAGGGCGGGCAAGAGCATCGGCATCAGCGGGGCAGCCTTTGCGCCGCCACCATGCGGTTGAACAGGATGTTCGGCGACACCCAGGCGACGAGATCGTCGAACTCGCCGCCCGGCTGCTGCGGGCCGCTGGCGGCGCGGCTGATGAAGGTGGTGGCGTTCGAGGCATTGTTGCGCTCGTCGACATTGTTGCCGAAAGGCACAGCCTGGCGCTGGCCCTGCACGCCCGTGGCGCCAAAACCGTTCTTGCCATGCGACATGATCATGGCGGGGATGTCGTTCAAGGCCGTCGCCTGCAGCAGGGCGCCGCCATTGCGCGTGACGATGCTGATGTCGCGCGGTGTGGTCAGATTGAAAAGCTGGCCGCTGTCGCTGAAGGCCGGCGTCACGCTGTAGCGGAACAGATGGTTCCAGCTGTCGCCCTGGCGCAGCCCCAGGGTGGCCCATGGCAGGAACCCGGCGCGTTTTTCGCCCGTGCAGCGCGTGCCGCGCCGGTCTTCCAGGCCACTCATGGCGGAGGCGGCGGGGCACGGCAGGTAGCCGTAGCGCAGCGCGTAGCCCGTCAGCGCTTCCTTCGCCTCATTCAGTGCCAGTTGCGTCTCGGCCACCTTGCGCTGCTCCAGCTGCACCGTCAATGGCGTGACCAGGCCGCCTATCATCAGGCCGACGATGACGAGCACGATGGCGATCTCGATCAGGGAAAAGCCGCTTTGGCGGCGCGCATGGCGGACGCTCATGGCAGGTTGCGCGCGGCGCGCATGCGTTGGTACAGGGCGGGCAAGGTAATCCAGGTCAGCATGTCGTCGAAGGCGCCGCCGGGCAGCGCGGCATTGCCGGTGGCGGGGCGGGCAATGAAACTGCGGCTGGCGCTGTCGTTGGCCGCTTCGTCGATATTGCCGCGCGCCGTATTGATCTGCGTCACGCCGCTGGCGGACGTGCCGTGATGCTCCTTGCCTTGCGAGAACAGCACGACGGGCAGGCATTGGGCGCTGACGTCGCATTGTGCCTGGCCCGCCACGAAGGCGAATTCGCCGCGCGCGCCGCGTTCGAGCACGACCCTGTTGGCGACAGCGGAAAACGAGACGATGGGCGCGCGCGCCATTTCCGGCGTGACGCTGTAGCGCAGCAGCTTGCCCCAGGCATCAACACCGTCCACGCCCAGCGCGACCCATGGCAAAAAGCCGCTGCATGCGGCATCGTCGGCACAGTCGGCTGCCCGTTCGCGCCCGTCGAGGGCGGAGGCGGCCGGACGTGGCAGCCGGCCTTGCGTGGCGGCAAAACCCAGCAAGGCTTCGCGTGCTTGCGCCAGGGTGGCCAGGGTGCGCTCCTGGCGTTCGGCCTCGCCCGTGCCGCGGCCGAAGGCGCTGATCAGCAGGCTGGCCGCGCCCAGGCCCAGCACGGCCACCAGCAGCAACAGGGCGGCGCCGCGCTGGCGATGAGGTTGGCGATGAGCTTGGCGTGGCGTCATGGCGGCGTCTCCTGCACCTCGGTGACCGCGCCGCTGGCCGGATCGTAGCGCTGGCCGGGTTTGAGCAGCACCACCTGGCCGTTCGACAGGCGCAGGGTCAATGTGCCGGGCTTGCCGACGGCAAGGCGATTGTGCGGTTCGTTCTGCACTTCCTGGTTCAGCCAGACGGTGGAGTGGCCGCTGCTGCGCTGCACCACGCCATTCAATTCCACGGGCGGGGCGGGCGGTGGCGGCGGTGGTGGTGGCGCCGCAGCCAGGGCGGGATCGGCTGGCGGCGGCCCGTAGCGCTGCGCGTCGAGCTGGGTGCGTTGCTCGGGCGACAGGAACAAGCGCCCCAGCTGCTGTGCCTGTGCATGGACAGTGAGCGCGGCGCCGGCCAGCAGCGCGCCAAGGATCAGGGTGCGCTTCATGGCCGCTCCGGCACGGGCACGCTGTTGACGGTCAGCCACAGCAGCTCGCATTCGGCGCCCAGGGCGGGCGCTGCCTGGCTGCCGGCCGTCGCTCCGGCCGCCCCATGGCGCTTGAGCGTGCAATCCTGTACGGCGAAATAGCCGGCCTGGCGCAAATCGTCAAACAGGTTCAGCAAATCCATCTCGTGCAGCAAATCCATCTGCAGGCGCATGCGGCTGCCGTGTAAATGATATTGCCCCATCTCCATGGGCAGCGGCACCTTCAGCGCTTGCTGCGGACTGATGTCATAGCTGATCGGCAGCAGTTTGCGCTGTTCCTGGCTGCGCCGGATGGCATCGATCCAGGCCAGGCGGTTTTCTTCGCCGATCAGGCCGCGCTGGCGCAGGGCCAGGAATTGCGGTTCGTAGGCGCGGATTTCCTGCTTTTCCGCTTCCACGTGGTTGAACAGTGTCGCCGCCGCCGCGCGCGTGTGCTGGGCCAGGTACAGCCGTTGCGCTTCGCGCGTGCGGTAGGCGGCGCTCAGACTGAGCAGCACTACGCTGGCCAGCAAGGTCAGGGCAAAGCACAGCAGGGCGCGGCGCACCAGGCGCAGTTCGCCCAGCCACGCGGGCAGGGTGCGCGCGGGCGTGGCAGCGCGCTGCATGCCGGGCAGGGGCGGCTGCTTGACGGGGCCGCTCATGGCTGCCACTCCAGCAAGAGGGTAAACCGGGCCTGGCTGTCCGGCGCTGGCGCGGCGCTCTTGCCGGACAGGGCCGCGCTGGGACGCAGGTCGAGCGGCGTTTCCTCGATCGTCACCTGCATGCGCGGCTGGCGCGCCAGGGTTTGCGCGAAGGCCGTGATGGCGGCCAGCGCGGCGCGGTAGTCATTGTTCGGCATGGCCACGTCCGCTTCCAGGCGCAGCGCCTGTGGCGGCGCGACCGGAATGCCGGCCATGGCGCTGCCGGGCGGCGAACTCGCAGCCTGCTGCTGCGGTGGCTGGCCGCCGGCCGCGCGCGCGGGCGCCCCGCCCGCATGCCAGTGCAGCTGGCCGAGCGCAACCTGCGGCGCCTGGTCCAGCGCGGCGCTCAGCATGCCCAGCAGGCGGCCCGGTTCCGGCGCCTGGCTGGCGATCATCTGGCCCAGGGTCACGGCCACTTTCATGTTCTGCGTCTTGGCCGGCGCCGGCGGCTGCGTCGACATGACGCTGCGGTAGCGTTCCTGGTAGGACGCCGTTTCCTGCGCCAGGCGCTGCGTGCCGGCTCCGTCGGCTATGCCGCCAAGCAGATTGATCACGCACCACAGGGCTGCTGACGCGCCGATCAGCGCGCTGGCGCCATACAGCGTCTTGCGCGCGCGCTGGAAGTGGTAGTAGCGGGCCAGCGCGCCGGGTGGATAGTGGCTGGATGGCGGATGCTTGCCCAGCAAGGTCAGCAGCAATTCGTCGGCCAGCGTCGGCGTCTGGCGCAAGCCGACCCGCCCGGCGGCCAGTTGCAGGTCGATGAAGTGGTAAGCCACTTCCACGCCGTTGTCGCACAATAATTCGAGCTTGGCGATCTGCGCGGCCGGCGCCAGGATGACGGTATTCAAGACGTCGCCGCGCGCCAGCATGCGTGTGCTGGTGAGAAATTGCCGCGTTTTTTCCGTTTCCAGCGCGATATTCACGGCCACGCCGTCGAGCGCGATGGTGGCCGTCTGGCGCGAAAAGCGCAGCTGGCCTTTTTCATAATAACTTTGCCGCAAGCCGCCCGACTGCTGCGTCACCAGCAGCAGGTGTTCGTGCGCGATCGACAGCTTTTTTACCAGCGCGATACTGAGCAGGCTGGTCGAATAGATGCCGGCCACGGGCACGCGCAAGTGCTCGAGCGCCTCCGTCCACGGCTGCAGCAAGCTTGGGTTGGTCAGGGCGAAAAACAGTACCTGGTCATCGTGGCGGCCCGTGCTTTCGCGGCCCAGCAGGGTGCTGCCCCGGTAGGGCGTGTCACGGTGCAATTGCTGCTTGCGCCGCTCGAGCAGGGCACGGCCCGCCTTGCCACGCACGTGGGGCAGCAGATGGCGCTGGAAATCTTCCTCGATCAAGTCCGTCAGCAGGTAGGCGGGCACGTCTTGCCGCTGTGCCTGCGGATCTTCCAGCCACGCGGCGAAACCGTCCAGCCCGGCCGCGCTGGCGGGAAAGGCCTGGCCCGGGCCCAGCACGCCGTGGTTCCAGTCGTAGGCGTACAGGGTGTCGCTGGTGATGTAAAGTAATTGTTTGCGGAACACGGCGGCCTCAGGTCTCGAATCTCAAGTTTTGATCGTGCTGATGGTGTCGTAGATCGGCCCCAGTACCGACAGCATGATCCAGCCCAGCAGCAAGCCCAGGATGACCGTCATGGCCGGCTCGATCATGGCTTGCACTTTTTCAATCAATTCCTTCACTTCGCGGTTGTAAAAGTAGCTGACATTGCGCAAGGCCGTGTCCAGCGAACCCGTTGCCTCGCCCACCTTCAGCATGCGGATCACCAGCGGCGGGAAGATGCCCGTGTGCTGGAAGGCGGCGGTCACGCCGTAACCCTCGCCGATCAGCTGTGCGGCGCGGCGCAGGCCGGCCGCCACCACCTGGTTGCCGGCGATGCCTTCGGACAGGCGGATGCATTCGAGTATCGTGATGCCGGAGGCATACATCAGGGCAAAAAATGTGGCGAAGCGGGCCAGGATGATCTTGTGCAGCACGGGGCCGACCAGCCACAGCCGTAGCTTCAAGCCATCCCACGCATAACGGGCCGCCTCGCTGCGGCGGATGAGCGCGCGCAGGCCGAAAAACAGCAGCACGGGCAAGGCCAGCAGCAGATACCAGTAATCGATGAACACATTCGAGACAAAGATCAGCACGCGCGTATGCAGCGGCAGCTCGCCGCCCATGTTGCGGATGAACGCCGTCAGCTGGGGCACCAGATAGATCATCAGGAAAAACGTCACGGCCGCCACGACGATGGCCACGATGACGGGGTACATGACGATCTTGCGCGTCTGCGAGGCCAGCTCGTCCTGCCATTTCAAACTTTCCGACAGGTTCTTGAAGACGTCGGCGATCCTGCCGCTCTGTTCGCCCGCCAGGATCAGGCTGGTGAATGTGGCGTCGAAGATGTCGCCATGCTGGGCCAGTGCGCCCGACAGGGGCAAGCCGCCCTCGATGCTTTCGATCAGATCCGTGACGACTTCGCGCAGGCGCGGGTGGTCCGTGCTTTCGCGCAAGTCGTTCAAGCCTTCCAGGATGGGCACGCCCGCGCCCGTCAATTGCTCCATGTGGAAGCAGAAATTGATCAGGTCGCGGCGGTGGATGATCCGCTTGCCCAGCAACACCAGGTACTGGCCCGTGATCTTGCAGTCGATCAAGTCGAGCTGCATGCGGTGCAGTCGCGCTTCCAGGTCCGGCACGTTGGCCGCCTCCATGCTGCCGGGAATCAATGCGCCGCTGGCATCCATGGCGCGGTAGACATATTGCGCCATCAGGCCAGCCTTTCCGTCAGGTCGACCACGCGGCCCACTTCTTCCAGTGTGGTGACGCCTTCGAGCACGCGGCGCATGCCGTCGTCGACGATGCCCTTGAAGCCGGCCGCGCGCGCCGCGTTCTTCAGTTCGCGGCTGCTGGCGCGGCGCGCCGTCATCTCATCGAGTTCGGCCGTCATCTTGAGGATTTCCATGATCGCCAGGCGGCCCTTGTAGCCCTGATGCGCGCAGCGCTCGCAGCCCACGGCGCGGCAGATGGAGGCGGGCGCCTCATCCGTGGCCAGGCCCAGCAGGCGGCGCTCGACGTCGTCGGCAATGACGGTTTCCTTGCAATGCGGACACAAACGCCGCACCAGGCGCTGCGCCACGATGCCGATGATGTTGCCGGCCATGATGTCGGGCAGGATGCCGATGTCGAGCAGGCGCGCGACGGAACCGATGGCCGAGCTCGTATGAAGGGTGGAATACACCTGGTGGCCCGTCATGGCGGCCGCAAAGGCCATTTCCGCTGTTTCGCGGTCGCGGATCTCGCCCACCAGGATGATGTCCGGGTCTTGCCGCATCATCGAGCGGATGCCATCGGCAAAGCCCAGCTTGACGGATTCATTGACGGAGGTCTGGCGTATCATGTTCATCGGATACTCGACCGGGTCCTCCAGGGTCATGATGTTGACGCTTTCCGTATTGATATGGTTGAGTATCGAATACAGGGTGGTGGTCTTGCCGCTGCCCGTCGGGCCCGTCACGAGGATCACGCCGTCGGGGCGCGCAATCATGAGTTTCAACAAGTTCAGTTCCGCGTCGGCCAGGCCCAGGGCATCCAGCGGGACGATGCCTTTTTGCCGGTCCAGCACGCGCAGCACGACGTTTTCGCCATGCGTGGTGGGCTGCGCCGAGGCGCGGAAGTCGATTTGCCGCCCGGAAAACTTGATGCTGATGCGGCCATCCTGCGGCGCGCGCGCCTCGGCGATATTCATGTTCGACATCACCTTCAGGCGCACGGCCATGGCCGGCCAGTACGATTTGTGCAGGCTGCGGATTTGCCGCAGGATGCCGTCGATGCGGTAGCGGATGCGCAGGAACGACTGTTCCGGCTCGAAATGGATGTCCGAGGCGCCGTTCTGCACGGCATCGGCCAGCAGCGCATCGATCAGGCGCACCATGGGCTGGCTGTACTCGTCCGATGGCGAGGCCATGCTTTGATAGCTGACTTCGCCCGTTTCGATTTCGTGCAGGATGCCGTCGATCGACAGCTCGAAACCATAGTACTGGTCGATGGCGCGCGAAATGTCCGATTCGTTGACGAGCACGGTGGAAATCGTGATGCCCTTGACCAGCATGGCGCTGATCTGGTCGAGCGCCACGATGTTGCTCGTGTCGGCCATGGCCAGGATCAGGTTGTCCGCCTGCCGTTCATACACGATGGGAAACACGCGGTAGCGCTTGGCCACGTCCTTCGGGATCAGTTTCAGGGCAATGGCGTCGACCACCAGGCTGGACAGATCCGCGCTGACCTGTTTCAGGTTTTCGCTGAGGGCCTCGCGCACGGTGGCTTCCGTCACAAAACCCAGGGTGATCAGCAGCTTGCCCAGCGGTTCGCTGCTGCGCCGTTGCTCGATCAGGGCGATGCGCAGCTGGTCTTCGCTGATCACGCCTTTCTGGATCAGCAGCTTGCCGAGGGGAAGTTTTGCCTGTTCTGCCATGTGATGCTTATTCCTGACGGGGTGTGATGATGGCCGGCTCGGCCGCTGCCGCGGGGGACGCCAGTTCACGCAAACGCGTTTGCACGACGGCCTGGTCGAAGGCGGCGGGCGTCGTTTGCGCCAGTGTCAGGGCGCGCTGGTAATACGTGGCGGCCAGCCGGGGCTGGTTCAGCCGGTCAAGGCCCACGGCCAGGTTGAACGCATAGTCGGGATTGCCGGGCGCGGCGCCGTAGGCGCGGAAAAATTGCTGTTGCGCTTCGTTCCAGCGGCGCTGCTTGGCGTACACATTGCCCAATGCAAACAGCACGGGGGCGCTGTCGGGGCTGCGCGCCAGGATGGCTTTCAATTTTGCCTCGCTGAGCGCCACGTCGCCCTGGCGCAGCCCGATCAGGCCGGCCAGCGCCTCGCCATCGTCGGGATTGATTTCCAGCAAACGCACGTACAGCGCCGCCGCCTGCGCGCCCTGGTGCTCGCGCAAGGCCACGGCAGCCAGGCCCAGCAGCGCGTCGCGGTTGGTGGCATCCTGCTGCAACACGGTTTCATATTGCTGACGAGCAGAACCCAGCTGGCCCCCGTTGAAGGCTTGGTAGGCTTGCTGCACGCCGGGGTTGATTTGCGGCGCGGCGACACTGCGCTGTACCTGGATCTGGCTATTGTCGGGCGCCGCCACGGGAGGCAGGCTGGGCGGTGCGGGCGGCGCCAGCTGCGCCAGCTGCGCCGCCACGGCGGCCTGGGCTGCCGCCTGTATCATCGCCTGCTGTTCCGCAGCACCTGTTTGCTGGCGCGTGTCGCGCGGATAGTCGGGCGGCAGTGCGGTGGGCGTCATGGCGTCGGGCGGCGCGGCACCCGTTGCCGGCAGCACCAGCACGGGGCCGGCAACGCCGGTTGTGCCCGGAGCGTCCGTCAGCGGCATGGGCACGCCGGGCAGGCTGGCGCCCGCGCCGGGGCTGGTGCTGGCGCGCCAGTACCAATATCCCATGGAACCTGCCACCACCAGCAATATCGCCAGCAGCACGGCCAGGCGCACGGTGGCCGGATCGACGCTGATGGGCCCCGTGGGGCCTTTCGGCGGCGGATTGCTGCGGCTGGCGCGTGGCCGGGCCTGCGGCGGTTCGGGGCGAGGGGGCTGCTGCGGACTTGGCTGCGCGCCTTGCTGCGCAGCTGGCTGTGGATCTGGCTGGGCCGCATTCTGCGCCGGCTGCGGCGCGGGCGCGTCCGCCAGCGGTTCCAGGCGCAAGGTGCTTGGCGGCTGCACGGTCGCTGGCGCTGGCGCTGGCGCTGGCGCGGGACGAGGCGGCAGGGCGTCGGCCGGCGCCAGTTCCAGTACCTGGTCGTAGGCTTCGGACGGCTTTTCCAGTTCCTCGTCGGAAAGGCTGTTCTGTTTGGCGCGCTCGGCCTTCTTGAGCGCCTGCATCAGCAAGCTCATGGGAAGTCTCCCTGCAGGCGCGCCTGCGGCCGGACGGCCGGCGCCGGCGGGCCATCCGTGTATGGCTGGCTGTTGAGCGGCGCCTGGCCGGGCAGCAGGTAGCGGTAGTCGCGGTAATCGCCCTCGACGCTGGCATCCTTGACCACCACGGGGCGCATGAAGATCACCAGCTCCGTCTTGCTGCTTGCCTCATTGCGGTAGGTAAACAGATTGCCCACGATTGGCAGGCTGGACAGGCCAGGCACGCCATCCTTGGCATTGTCGACGGAATCCTGCATCAGGCCGCCCATCACGGCGATCTGGCCATTGCCCACTTTCATGATCGATTCCAGCTCGCGCGCCTGGATCACGGGCACGCGGCTGATCACGCTGGCGAGGGCCGGATTCGGGTCTTGCACATAGCCCACGATGCGCGTGATGGTGGGACGCACGTTCAGGGTGACTTCATCGCTGTCGGAAATCTGCGGCGTGACGCTCATGACGAAGCCGACGGGCACCGTTTCCAGTTTCGACTCATAGGTGGCCGGCGTGGTGATGGTGCCTGTCGAGCTGATCACGGCAGGCGTCACCTTGATGGTAAAGAAGACATTGTTGTCGACCACTTTCAGCATGGCCGTTTGATTGTTCAGCACACTGATCTTCGGACTGGACAGTACTTTCACCTTGCCGAACGATTCGAGCAGCTGGATGGTGGTGGAAAAACTGTCTTTCAGATAATTGAGCAGGAAGATGCCGGGCGTGGCGTTCGGCGTGACGCCGCTGGACAGGGCCGCCGTGCCCACTTGTCCCTGGCGCAGCTGCAGGCTGCCCGTCAGGCGCGCCCAGTTGATGCCTTGCTGGTATTCATTGCTCAGGCGCACTTCAATGATGGTTGCCTCGATCAGCACTTGCCGCTTGGCGCTGTGTAACACGGCGTCGAGGAATTCCGCGATCTTTTCATGCTGGCGCCCCGTGGCCCTCACGGCGATCAAGCCGCCTTCCACATTCACGACGACGGACGAGGGGCTGCCCTTGTTAGCCAGTTTTAACAGCGGCATGCCGTTCGCGTCCAGCGGCTGGCCAGGCGTGGCGTTCTGGCTGGTCCCCTGCTGGCCCGGCGCAGATTGACCTCCATTCGGATTGCCATTCTGGTTGCCATACTGCATCGGCGGCTGGGCGCCGTACTGGCCAGTCGCACCGGCGGCAGGGACGTTGCCGGCCTGGTTCTGCTGCTGTCCTTGCTGCCCTTGCTGGCCGGGCATGGTCGTCAATTGCTGGTTCAGCTGCGCCAGCGGGTCCACCTGCACGTCGTTGAGCGTGGTTTCGCGCAGCAGGTCGCGGATATTCTTTTCCAGGCTGTACCAGAAATTATTTTCTGAACGATTCACGACCAGGGTGGTCGAATTGTTATTGCCGCTGCCGCCACTGCCCTGCGTGTTGCCAACGGGGTTGCTGGCATTGTTCGACCCGCCGCCTGCCGTGGAAATTTGCGTGGCGATATTCACGCTGCTGTTGGTGCTGCGCGCCATGTTGACGTAATCGACCTTGTAATTGCGCCATACGGGCGCGTCGGGCAACACCGTCAGGTTCTTGCCATCGATTTCGTAGCGCATGTCGACTTGCTTGCCGATGCGCGCCAGCAGTTGCGGCAGGGTTTGGTTCAGCGCATTCAGGGTGACGCTGCCTTCGATCTGCGGGTGGATATCGATATTCATGCCCGCGTCGCGCGCCAGGGCAAACAGCAGCGATTGCACGGGCACCTTGTGCACGGTGACGCTGTAGGTTTCCATTTTGGGTGCCGGCAGGGGTGCGGCCAGTGCGCTGCTTTGCTGCACAGGTTCGGGAATGACGCCGGCCGGGAGGGGCGCGGCATTGATGTGGACAGGCGACAGCGGCGTTTGATGCGTGGCGCAGCCGGACAGCATGGTGCTGCAGGCGAGGGCGACCCAGGAGGCCAGCACAGGAATAGGGTGTTGATTCATGAAAAGTTCGCCCTTGAAGTCGTGTTGTGCTTTTGTAATTTTACCCAGCATGATCGCTTAAAAGCAATCGCTGTGCGTGCCCGGGAGGCAATATACCGAAATAAAGTCAGGGGGCGCCACGCCTTGTTTGTGGCGGCGCTGCGGCTTTCATTTCCGTGCGGATACTATCTATGTCGCTCAGCAATATTTTCTGCGGCGACGTGGGCGCCAGCCTGGCCCACACGGCTTCGGCGCTGGCCCGGTCGGCGAAGCTGCCGTAGACGATGACCAGGCGCGCGGCGGCGCTTGAGGGGGCTGCGTCAGACAGGCGAAACACGTGGAGGTCGTGCAGGCCGATGGCTTGCTGCGCCTGCTGCAGGAAGCTTTCCGCCGCGGCCTTTTCGGTGGCGGGCAGGCTGGCAATTTGCAGCACCAGTTGCTGCGGCCTTTGCTTTGCCAGCCAGTCGCGCGATTCGGCCAGCTTGCTGTCGAGCAGCGTGGGCTGCAATGGCGGCGGCGTGCGCGCAACGGTTGCCTGGAGCGCGCTTGCGGCTGCGTCGGCGGGCGCGGCGCGGCGCATCTGATCCTGGTTGCTCGTCAGCCATTGCCACAGCAGAGCAAAGGCCAGCAGCAGCATCAGCGCGCTCAAGACGCCCGCAAGCAGCTTGCCCGCATGCCAGGGCGGACGGTGGAAGGGGCTGTCGGCAATGGCCAGGCGCACGTGGCGCGCGCTGATGTCCTGCGCATCGTCCGCAAACGCGGCCAGCAAGGACTTGTCGGCCAGGATATTGACCCTGCGCACGATGCCCTGCGCGGCGCGCGCCAGCTGGCGCAGCGCGGCTGGCGTGAAGAGCAGCGGCGCCGTGCGGCCGGCGGCGGCCAGGCGGCATGCCAGGTAGTCGTCCAGCAAGGACTTCGGCAGGCGCGGTACGGTGAAACTGTGGGTGATGCGTTCCTTCAATTGGCGGTACTGGGGCAAGTCCAGCGTCTGCTGCAATTCCGGCTGGCCAAACAGGACGATCTGCAGCAGCTTGTGGCTGGCCGTTTCCAAATTCGTCAGCAGGCGCAGCGCTTCCAGGGTGGCGCCCGGCATGGCTTGCGCTTCCTCTGCCAGCAGCACCACCTGGCGTCCCGCCGCATGCCGGGCGATCAGCTCGCCGTGCAGGGCGTGCAGCACGGCGTCGGCGCGGCATCCGTCCAGCGCCAGGCCCAGTTCGGCGGCGATGGCGTGCAGGACGTCATCCGGTTCCAGGCGGGGATTGAGCAAATACAGCACGTCGACCTGGGGCGGCAGGCGTTCGGCCAGCATGCGGCACAGCATGGTTTTGCCGCTGCCCACTTCGCCCGTCAGCTTGATGATGCCTTCGCCTTGCGTGACGGCATACAGCAGCGCATCGAGCAGTTCGCCCCGGGTATTGCCCGCATAAAAGAAGGCCGGGTCCGGCGTGATGCCGAACGGCGCCGTGCGCAAGCCGAAATGGCGCAGATACATGCCGTGCGGGGAGGGGGCGTAAGGCCGTCCGGGCGGCGCGGAGAGCGGGGCGTTCATGCCGCGATGCAATTGAGGAAAGCCTGTTCCAGGCTGGCGTCGGTCGCGCCGCCATGCCGTGCGCGGCATTCGGCTGGCGTGCCCGTAAATACGATGCGGCCCGCATGCAGGATGGCCATGCGGTCGCACAATTCTTCCACATCGGCCAGCGCATGCGAGGTGAGCAGCGCGCCGCGGCCCTGCGCGCGCGCTTGCCGCAGCACTTGCTTGAACTGTGCACGCGCCTTCGGGTCGAGTCCGCTCATCGGTTCGTCCAGCACCAGTTGCGGCTTGCCCGACAGCAAGCAGGCGGCCAGCCCCAGTTTCTGCATCATGCCTTTCGAATAGTCGCGCGCGGGGCGCAGCAAGGCGTCCGGCGCCAGGTCCAGCACGTCCAGGGCTTGCTGCTCGGCGTGCGCATCGGGACGCACATTATGCAGGCGCGCCAGGTAGCGCAGGAAGTCGCCGCCCGTCAGGTAATACGGCGCCTGGAAACGTTCCGGCAGAAAACACAGGGGCTGGCGCGCCGCGCCGTGGCGGTGCGCCTGGCCGAAAATGGCGATCTCGCCCCGCTCTGGCATGCAAAAGTCGAGCAGGCATTTCAGCAGGGAAGTCTTGCCCGCGCCATTCACTCCGACCAGGCCGAGCAGTTCCCCCGCGCGCACCTGCAGATCGACGCCGCGCAGCACGGCGCTGCCCGCCAGCTGCAGATGCACGTTGTGGAACTCGATGGCGCAGGCGTTCATAGGGGTAATAGTCGGCAGCAAGACGGAGAATGACCCCCATTATTGCCATGGGCGCAGGTGGGCGGCAAGTGTTTCCTTGAAGAGTGTTGAAATGCGCAAAAATCAAACGATGGAATATATTTTCTTTAAGAAACAACAGGTTCTGGAATAAAATACCCCCGCGCGCCGCTGGCGTGCAGCGTCTGAAGAATTTGTCGAGGAGCAAGCATGGCAAGGCCAGAGAAAGTCCGGCTCGGTGAAATTTTGGTGCAGCAGAAATTGCTGACGGAAGAACAGTTGGGCCAAGCCTTGACGGAACAGAAGCGTTCGGGACGCAAGCTGGGCCGCGTTTTTGTCGAGCACGGCTTCGTCACGGAAGAGCAGATTTCTGGTGCGCTGGCGCGCCAGCTCGACATTCCCTACATCAATCTGAAGTTTTTCAACATCAATCCCGAACTGGTGCGGCTGCTGCCGGAAACCCAGGCGCGGCGCTTCCGCGCGCTGGTGCTGGAAGACCGCCGCGAGGGCTTGCTGGTCGGCATGTCCGATCCGACCGACCTGTTTGCGTACGATGAAATCTCGCGTCTGGTCAAGCGCCATATCGAGCTTGCTGTCGTCAATGAAACGGAAGTGCTGGCCGCCATCGACCGCATCTATCGCCGTACGGAAGATATCTCCACCCTGACGCGCGAGCTGGAGCAGGACCTGGGCGACGTTTCCGTCGACTTCGGCGCGCTGGCCGCCAATCCGGGCCTGGAAGAGGCGCCCATCGTCAAGCTGCTGCAATCCGTGTTCGAGGATGCCACGCAGGTGCGCGCCTCGGACATCCACATCGAGCCGCAGGAAGGCCGGCTGCAGATCCGCTTCCGCATCGACGGCGTGCTGCACCTGCAGACCGAAGCGGACAGCAAGATCGCCAGTTCGCTGGCGCTGCGCCTGAAACTGATGTCGGACCTCGACATTTCCGAAAAACGCCTGCCGCAGGATGGCCGCTTCGCCATCCGCGTGAAAAACCAGCGCATCGACGTGCGTATTTCCACCATGCCGACGCAGTACGGCGAATCGGTGGTGATGCGCTTGCTGAACCAGGGCGGCACGACCTTGCGCCTGGACGCCATCGGCATGCCGCCCGCGCTGGTGGCGCAATTTCGCGCCATCGTCAGCCGTCCGAACGGCCTCGTGCTGGTGACGGGGCCGACCGGCAGCGGCAAGACGACGACTTTGTACTGCGCCTTGTCCGAGCTCAATTCCGTGGAAAAAAAGCTCATCACGGTGGAAGACCCCGTCGAGTACCGCTTGCCCGGCATTAACCAGGTGCAAGTCAACGAGAAGATCGAACTGAACTTCGCGCGCGTGCTGCGCTCGGCCTTGCGGCAGGATCCCGACATCGTGCTGGTGGGCGAGATGCGCGACCAGGAGACGGCGCAAATCGGCCTGCGCGCCGCCATGACGGGTCACTTGGTGCTGTCGACCCTGCATACGAACGACGCCATCAGCACGCCGCTGCGCCTGATGGACATGGGCGTGCCCCGCTACATGGTGGGCAGCTCGCTGCAAGCCGTGCTGGCGCAGCGCCTGGTGCGCGTGATCTGCGAAAGCTGCAGCACGCCGTACGCGCCCACGCCGAACGAATACGAATGGCTGCGCCTGGAACTGGGCGAGCTGGTCGAGCGCAACCAGTATTTCCACGGCAAGGGCTGTTCGCATTGCAACGGCATGGGGTACCGGGGCCGCACGGGCGTGTACGAATTGCTGGAAATCACGCGCGCCGTGGCCGACGCCGCCAACCATGCCGATCCTTCCCACTTCATGAAGGTGGCGACGGCGCAGATGGCGGGCGAAACCCTGCGCCGCCACGCCGTGCAGCTGGTGGTGCAGGGACGTACGACGGTGATGGAAGCGATGCGCATCAGCAACCAGAGCGAGGATTGAGGTGCCGTTTTTCTCCTACAAGGCGCGCAGCGCCAGTGGCGAACTGCTGACCGGCGTGATGGAAGGCGCCGACAGCGGCGCCGTGGCCGACCAGTTGATGGCGGGCGGCAGCACGCCCGTCGACATCAGCGCCACCAGGCAGACGGTGACGAAGGCCGGCGCCAACCAGCTGGGCTGGTGGGCCAGGCTGACCGAGAAAAAAGTCACGCCCATGGATGTGCAGCTGTTCAGCCGCCAGCTGTACACCCTGCTCAAGGCGGGTGTGCCCATCATGCGCGGCCTGGCCGGCTTGCAGGAGTCCGCCATCAGTCCCGCGTTCGGGCGCATCATCAAGGATGTGCGCGAGTCGCTCGACGCAGGCCGCGAATTGTCGGCCGCCATGGCGCGCCATCCCGCCATCTTCACGCCGTTTTATCTGTCGATGGTGCGCGTGGGCGAAATGACGGGGCGCCTCGATGAAGTATTCCTGCGCCTGTTCGACCACCTGGAATTCGACCGCGACATGCGCGCGCGCGTGAAAACGGCGACGCGCTACCCGACCTTCGTCGTCTTCGCCATGCTCGCCGCCATGGTGGTGGTGAATATCTTCGTCATTCCCCAGTTCGAGAAGGTGTTTGCCAGTTTCCATGCGGAACTGCCCTTGATGACGCGCATCCTGATCGGCACCTCGCGCTTTACGGTGACGTACTGGCCCATCTTGCTGATGCTGGGCGTGGGCGGCTTTTTCGGCTGGCGCGCCTGGCTGCGCACGAAAGAGGGGCTCTATAAATGGGACCGCGCCAAGCTGCGCCTGCCGATCGCCGGCAAGATCATCCTGAAGGGCACGATGGCCCGCTTCGCGCGCAGTTTTGCCCTGTCGAGCACCAGCGGCGTGCCTATCGTGCAGGCCCTGACGGTGGTGTCGCAAACGGTCGACAACACGTATCTGAGCGCGCGCGTGGAGCAGATGCGCGACGGCGTCGAGCGGGGCGAAAGCATCCTGCGCACCTCGGTGGCGGCCGGCGTGTTTACGCCCGTGGTGCTGCAGATGATCGCCGTGGGCGAGGAATCCGGTTCGCTGGACGACCTGATGGACGAGATCGCCGATATGTACGAGCGCGAGGTCGATTACGAGCTGAAGACCCTGTCGGCGCAGATCGAGCCGATACTGATCGTCTTCCTCGGCGCCATGGTGCTGGTGCTGGCGCTGGGCATCTTCCTGCCGATCTGGGACCTGGGCCGGGCGGCCCTGCACTGATGAGAAAACCGCTCCGCCAGCGCGGTTTCACCCTGTTCGAACTGGCGGTGGTGGCGGGCGTGTTCGCCATCCTGATGGCCGTGTTCCTGAACCGGGTCAGCTATTACCAGCAGCAGGCGCAGCAGGTGGCCGTGGCGCAGATGCTCGGCGTCTTGCGCACCAGTTTGCGGGTACAGGTGCTGCACTTGTACCTGGCGGACCGGCGCGACAGGATGCCGGCGCTGGCGCGGCAAAACCCGTTCGACTGGCTGGCCGACAAGCCGGCCAACTACCTGGGCGAGTTCGTGCAGGCGGACCTTGCGAAATTACCAACAGGGAATTGGTTGTACGACAAAAAAGAACAAAAAATCATCTATTTGTTTAGTAAAGGCAATATTTTTCCCACTACAGGGGTTGATGCAGTGAAATTTAAGGTAACCTTGCCGGGTGCAGACGCCGATCTTGACAAGCTCGCCCAGGAGCCCGATATCGTGGTGTGGAAAGCGCCGGAATCGGCAGCAAACTGACGCGCTTCCTGGTCCGGTGCAGCGACAGTTTCATGGCGTTGGTTTTGAAGTTTTTTTATTTGATTTTGGAGAAAGCAAGAATGAACAAGTCTTTACGTAGTATGAAAAGCGGCGCCCAGGCAGGTTTTACCCTGATCGAATTGATCGTCGTCATCGTCATCCTCGGCATCCTGGCCGCCACGGCGATTCCTAAATTTATCGACATGTCGACCGATGCACGCGTGGCCAAGATGCAGGCGGCTGCTGGCGCCGTCAAGGCGGGCGCGGCGCTGTACCATGCGCAATACCTGGTCAACGGCGACTCCACTAAAGCGGTCGTGATGGAAGGCAAGACCATCAAGGATGCGTTTGGCTATCCTGCGGCCAGTGCTGACGGCATACAAGAAGCTGCTGGCTTGTCGATTGATGACTACAATGTCACCTTTGCCGGCTCCGTCATGACCGTCGCGGTAGACAAGGCCACGACACGCACCAGCTGCTCGGTGGTGTACACGGCACCTGCCGCTGCAGGCGGAGCACCTGTTATCACGGTCAATGCAAAACCCGAAAATTGCGGCTAAACATATAAGTACGCAACAAGGAGCGCTAATCAACATCCGGCCTTCCTTGCGCACCACCAGCCCAACCCCAGGCGCCAGCCCGTTGGGCTTTTTTACGGGCCATCCATTGCAGCAGCCACCGACAGACTTTCCGCATCCGCATCGCCAAGCAGGGCCGCCAGGCTCCCTGCGGCGTACGGCTGCGCGCGGCTTCACCTTGATCGAGCTGGTGGCCGTGCTGGTGCTGGCGGGCTTGCTGGCGACGTTTGCCGTCAACCGGTTTTTCCAGCGCGACACTTTTGACGCGCGCAGTTTTGCCGACCAGGTGACGAATATCGTGCGCTACGGGCAAAAGCTGGCGGTGGCGCAAAACCGTGCCGTGTTTGTGCACATCGATGCCAACAGCGTGGCGCTGTGCTTCGATGCTGGTTGCAGCGATGACCAGAAGGTGGTGCCGCCCACGGGCAGGAACAGCGGCAGCAAGGAGACGCAGCAGTATTGCCCGGGGAGCAATTGGCTGTGCGAAGGCCGTCCGTCCGGCGTTGCCCTGTCCACCGATGTGACAGGCGAGCCCAGCTTTTATTTCGATGCGCTGGGCCAGCCATATGCGCAGGGCGATGTGTTTCCTGCCGCATCGACCTTCCCGGCGCGGCTGAAAATCAGCATCCGGGGCGACGGCACGGAGCGCGTCGTCACGGTCGAAGGGGAGACGGGCTATGTCCATTAGCCAGCGGCGCCGGCGTGAACGCGGCGTGACCCTGATCGAACTGGTGCTGTTCATCGTCATCGTCGGCCTGGCCTCGGCCGCCATCCTCGGCGTGATGAGCCTGACGACAAAGCACAGCGCCGATCCGCAGCTGCGCAAGCAGGCGCTGGCGATTGCCGAAGGCATGCTGGAAGAAATCCAGCTGGCGCGTTTCACGTATTGCGATCCGCAAGACCCTGCCGCGCAAACGGCCACCAGCCCGGCCGGCTGCGCCATCCCGGAAGTGGCCGGACAAGAGGCGGGCGGCGTGACGCGGCCTTTCGACAACGTCAACGATTACGTGAGCGCGTATGGCACGGCCACGAATTACAAGACGGATGCGCAGGGCGCCGTCTGGGCTGCAGGTTCCCCCCAGGAATACGTTGCCTCTGTGGTGATCACCCAGGCAGCCCTGAACGGCTTGCCCGCCACGGAAGGTCTGCGTATCCAGGTGACGGTGCCGTATGCCGACCAGCAGATCGTGCTCGACGGCTATCGCGTGCGCTATGCGCCGAACAGTATCCCATGAAAAATTTCCTTAACGCCAGGCGCCGTCCGCGCGGCTTTACCCTCATCGAGATGGTCATCGTGATCGTCATCACGGGCATCATCGGCACCATGGTCGCCGTCTTCATCCGCGTGCCCGTGCAGGGCTATATGGATGTCGCGGCGCGCGCGGCATTGGCCGACACGGCCGATACGGCGGCGCGCCGCCTGACGCGCGACGTGCGCCTGGCTCTGCCCAACAGCGTGCGCGTGTCGAACAACGGCCTGTTCCTGGAATTGCTGCTGACCAAGACGGGCGGACGCTACCTGAGCGACAGCGACCCGGCCGGCCTGGGCAGTGTGCTGAGCTTCGAGACCCCTCCCGCCCCTGGCGTTCCGGGCAGCTTTAGCGTCGTCGGCGCCATGCCCGCCAATGCGCTGGGCGCGCGCCAGGCGATCGGCGTGGGCGACCAGATCGTCGTCTACAACCTGGGGGGAGCTTACACGCCGAACGACGCCTATTCCTGCAGCGCGGCGACCGGCTGCAACCGCGCGGCAGTGACGGGCGTGACCGGCAATGTCGTCACGCTTGGCAGCTATCCTTTCGCGACGGCGCCGGCGCCGCTGCCGTCGCCGTCGAACCGTTTCCAGGTGGTGTCGACGCCCGTGACCTATGCGTGCGATCTGGCGACCGGCACCTTGACCCGTTACGCGGGCTATGCCATCCAGGCCACCCAGCCGGTTGCGGCGGACTTGAAGGATGGCGCACTGCTGGCGCGCCAGGTAACGGCGTGCGCCTTCAGCTATACCGTGCTGGCCAATGTGCAGCGGGGCCTGGTGAATATCAGCCTGAGCCTGGGCGCGGCGAACAGCAATACGGGCGTGCTGCGCCTGGTGCAACAGGTGCAGGCGAGGAATACGCCATGACGCATTTGCTGCGCCACCGCGCGCGCCGCATGCGCGGTTTCAGCCTCGTCACGGCCATTTTCCTGCTGGTGGTGCTGGCCGCGCTGGCGGCCGTGATGGTGAATATCTCCACCTTCCAGCAGACGGAGTCGGCCATGGACGTGCAGGGCGTGCGCGCCGAACAGGCCGCGCGCGCCGGTCTCGAATGGGGGCTGCAGCGGCAGATCAGCGCGGGCCTGACCACTGGCGCGGCATGTCTCGGCGCCAGCACGTTCAGCTTGCCGGCCGGCACGACGCTGTCGGCCTTCAGCGTCACCGTGCAATGCAGCACGGCCACGGGGCCCGGCACCTTGACCAGCTGGACCATTACGGCCACGGCTTGCAACCAGCCAGGAGCCGCCGGCTGTCCGAATGCGGGCAATAACGCCGATTATGTCCAGCGCCGCCTGCAAGCCGTGTTGTCGCAGTAAGGTCAACTAGGTGAAAAAAAGATCGCTAATTTATTGTTTTTACACAATAAAGTTGGCTTCATGAATTAAAATTGGCTGGATGCATTATCTGCGCGACAAGATCGGGCAGGCACTTACACTGGATAGTTCGCATGGGTTTATTCGCAAGAGCAAAGAAGTACGATGGCTGGCTGGCCACGGCGTTTGGCCGCGAAGGCGTCAGCGCTGTCGTTGTCGAACGTCCCGCCGGCGGCATGCCGCGCGTGCGGGGTGCCAGTTACCAGGCGGCCGCGCGGCCTGCGCCGGCCGAGGTGCTGGAAAAACTGGGCAAGGAGCTGCAGGCGGCAGCGCGCCACTGCACCAGCGTGCTGGCCGGTGGCGAGTACCAGCTGCTGTCGCTGGAAGCGCCGGCCGTGCCGCGCGAGGAGCTGAAGACGGCCGTGGGCTGGCGTTTGAAAGACATGCTGGACTTTCCCCTGGCCGAGGCCACCATCGACGTGTTCGACATCCCCGGCGACCCGAACGGCACCCAGCGGGGCAGCAGCGTGTTTGCCGTCGCCGCGCGCAACAGCGCCGTATCGCGCCGCCAGGCGCTATACGCGGAATGCAAGATCGGCCTGTCCGTGATCGATATCCCCGAGATGGCGCAGCGTAATATCGCCACCTTGCTGGAAACGCCGGGACGCGGCATCGCCGTGCTGTCTTTCGATGGCGACGGCGGCTTGCTGACCATGAGTTTCAATGGCGAACTGTACCAGGCGCGCCGCATCGACGTGACTGTGACGCAATTGCAGTCGCCCGATGCCAGCCAGTACTACGACCGCGTCACCCTGGAACTGCAGCGCTCCTTCGACCACTTCGACCGCCAGTTCCATTTCATTTCGCTGTCCCGATTGATGCTGATGACGGGCGCGGCCGATGGCTTGCACGCATATCTTGCCGACAATCTCTACATGCCCGTCGAGCAGCTGGACCTGGCCACGGTGCTGGACTTGTCGCAGGCCCCCGAGCTGCGCGACCCCGCCATGCAGGCGCGCTATTTCCTGGCCATCGGCGCAGCCTTGCGCGAGGTTGGCTTGCACCCGGGCAAGCACGAAGGGAAGGGCGCATGAGCCAGCAGATCAATCTGTTCAATCCCCAGTTTGAACTGAAAAAACACCATATGTCGGCGCGCACGGCCAGCCTGGGCCTGGGCGGCCTGGCGCTGGCGCTGCTGGCCGTGGGCGTGCTGGCCCAGCAAGCTTTGACCGGCCTGGAGCAGCGCGAAGCGGGCGTCAAGGCGGCGCTGGCGCAAGGCGAGGCGAAGCGCGACCAGATTCTGCGCGATTATCCTCCACGCAAGAAAGACCCGGCCCTGGCGCAGGAACTGGCGGCCGTCGAGGCGCAGCGCCAGTTGCTGCAGGATGCGTCAAACGTGCTGGAAAGCGGCAAGCTGGGCAATACCCGCGGCTATGCCGGCTATTTCCGCGCGCTGGCGCAGGCCAGGGTCGAGGGCGTATGGCTGACGGGCGTGGATATCGCCGGCGCCGGCAATGATTTCGGCTTGCAGGGCCGCGCCTTGCATGCGTCGCTGCTGCCCGCCTACATCACGCGTCTGGGCCAGCAGGAGGTACTGAAAGGCAAGACCTTCGCCAGCCTCGACATCGGCCAGCCCGAGCAGCCGGCCGTGGCCGAGGGCAAGACGCCTGGCCTGCCTTACATCGCGTTCAGCCTGCAATCTGCGGATCGTGCCGCCACGCCGGCAAAACCTGTTGCCGGAGGAACACACTGATGCTGCCCTTGCTGAAGAAATGGGCCACCGCCTTCGACGCCCTCAGTCTGCGCGAGCGGCTGATGGTGTTTGGCGCCGCTGCGGCTGCCGTCCTGTTCGTGTTTTATTTCATGAGCTTCAATCCCCTGTTGGCGAAACGCGCCGCGCTGGAAGCGAGCATTGTGCAAAAACAAAGCCTGTTGACCGCGACGAACAAGGAAATCGAGTTGACCATGCTCGCCCACGCCACCGATCCCGACCAGGAAGCGCGCACGCGCCTGGTGGCTTTGCAGGCGGAAACGGCGTCGCTGGCGCAGGCGCTGCGCGAGCAGCAGCATGGCCTGGTGGCGCCCGAGCGCATGGTCACCTTGCTTGAGCACTTGCTGCGCCGGCATGCCGGATTGCGCGTGGTGTCGCTGAAAACCTTGCCCGCCAGCGCCGTGGGCGTGCGCCAGGCCGATGCCGCGAACGGCGATGCTGCTGCCAAGGCAGCGAGCCCGGCACCCTTGCTGCACCAGCATGGCGTGGAAGTGGTGCTGCAAGGCAGTTATGCCGACATGGTGCAATACATGCAGGCGCTGCAAGCGATGCCGACGCGCGTCTTCTGGGGCGCCGCCCACCTCGATTCTGCCAGCTACCCGAGCGCCACCCTGACCCTGACCTTACATACCCTCAGCATGGACGATACATGGATCGCACTTTGACCTTAGCTCCCGCACTGCTGGCGCCTTTCCTGGCACTGAGCCTGGCATGGCCGGGCGCGCAGGCACAGGCGCTGGACGACCCGACGCGCCCGCCGGCGGCCCTGTGGGCGCCGGCCAGTGCCGCGCCCGTCGTCGCGGCCCGGCCGCAGCTGCAATCGGTGCTCATCTCCACCCAGCCGGGCGGACGCCGCCTGGCCGTCATCGATGGCCAGACGGTCAAGGTGGGCGGCAAGGTGGGCGATGCCGTGGTGACGGAAATCCACGACACGGCCGTCGTGTTGCGGCGTGGAAAATCACTGGAAACCTTCAAGCTGTATCCGAGCAGCAAGACCGACAATAAGACCGGTCGCAAGACCGACCGCAAGCAGGAGTAGAAGAAGTGGCCAAGCAACTCAATCAACACAAGGCGAGCATGTTCAAGATCAGTACGATGGCGGCTGTCATCAGCGTCAGCCTGGGCCTGGGCGGCTGCAATGTCGCGCCCGTCAAGCGCGACACCTACAATGCGATCACCGATGCCGTCAAGGGCGCGGCGGCCACCACGGCGCCAACGGCCCAGCCGGACGCCGTGGAAGCGGCGCTGCTGCCGCCCGTGGCGGCCCTGGCCCAGCAATTGCCGAAGGCCCGCGCGGCGCTCGACGAGCGCTTCAACGTGGCTTTCAACAATGTGCCGGCGCGCCAGTTCTTCACTTCCATCGTGGCCGGCACGCGCTACAACATGCTGGTCCATCCCGACATCGGCGGCACGATTTCCGCCAATCTGAAGGACGTGACCCTGTTCCAGGCGCTCGACGCCGTGCGCGAACTGTATGGCTACGACTACAAGGTCGAGGGCACGCAGATCTACATCAAGCCCCTGACCATGCAGACGCGTTTGTTCCACGTCAATTACCTGACGGGCGCGCGCCGCGGCAGTTCCAACCTGCGCGTCTCGTCGACGTCGGTGGGTTCGGTCGGTTCGACCAATTCCGGCGGCTCGGGCAACAGCGGAAATAGCGGCAATAACAATCAGGGCAACAACAACGAGCAGAACCAGCAAACGAATGGCGGCCAGGGCGGCCGTACCCTGGACAGCAGCAACCTGACGACTTCGTCCACGGCAGATTTCTGGCCGGAATTGAAGGCGGCGCTGGAAGCCATCGTCGGCAGCGCCGAAGGCGGGCGGCAAGTGGTGCTCAGCCCGCAGTCGGGCGTGATCGTCATCCGCGCCATGCCGGAAGAGCTGCGCAATGTCGACATGTATTTGAAGGCCACGCAACTGTCCGTCGACCGCCAGGTGATCCTGGAAGCGAAAATCCTCGAAGTCGAACTCAACGACAACACGCAGACGGGCATCAACTGGGCCTCGTTTGCCTCGATCAAGAGCGGCCACACGAACCGCATCTCGACGGGTTTCATCCAGCCGGGCGGCACCCTGGCGCCGCTGCCGTTCAATGGCGGCCAGCCGCCGAACATGACGAATGGCAGCGGCTTGACGGCCAGCAGCGGCTTTGGCCTCAGTTCGGCGGCGAATTCGGCCGGTTCCATGTTTGGCCTGGCTTTCCAGACAGCCAATTTTGCGGCCATGATTTCCTTCCTGGAATCGCAAGGCTCCGTGCATGTGCTGTCGAGCCCGCGCATCGCCACCATGAATAACCAGAAGGCCGTGCTGAAGATCGGCACGGACGAGTTTTACGTGACGGGCGTGTCGACCACCACGAATACGACGGCCAGCGGCGCGACGACCAGCCCCAATGTGACCTTGCAACCGTTCTTTTCCGGCGTGGTGCTGGACGTGACGCCGCAGATCGATGCGGATGGCAACATCATCCTGCACGTGCACCCATCCGTCAGCCAGGTGTCGACCATCAGCAAGGAAATCGACCTGGGCAGCGCCGGTTCGCTGAAACTGCCGCTGGCCGCATCGAGCACGTCCGAGATGGACAGCATGGTGCGCAGCCAGGATGGGCGCATCGTCGCCATCGGCGGCCTGATGCGCCAGGCCACCACGGCGGATCGCTCGCAAGTGCCGGGCGCTGGCGATATTCCCGTGCTGGGCGCGCTGTTCCGCAACACGGGACAGGTGATCCAGAAGCGCGAACTGGTGGTGTTGATCAAGCCGACCATCGTCGATGGCGCCAATAGCTGGAACGAGGACTTGCTCGATTCGGGCAAGCGCATCGAGGCGCTCGACCCGCGCCGTCCGTCGGAGCGGCGCTAAATGTACCAGGCCCATTTCGGCTTGCGCGAGGCGCCGTTCGGCCTCACGCCCGATACCAGTTTCTTTTTCAATGGCCCGCAGTCGCAAAAGGCGCTCAACACCCTGCTGGTGGCGGCGCGCAACGGCGAGGGCTTCATCAAGATCACTGGCGAAGTGGGGACTGGTAAAACCTTTTTGTGTCGCAAGTTCATGCAATCGTTGGGGCCAGACTTCGTCACGGCCTACATCCCGAATCCGAACTTGCCGCCCCGTTCGCTGATCCTGGCGCTGGCCGACGACCTCGATGTATTGCTGGAGAAAGATGCTGATCAGCATCAATTGCTCAAATCCCTCAACTTGCGCTTGCTCAACCTGGCGGCGCAAGGCAAGCGCGTGCTGCTGTGCCTGGACGAAGCGCAGGCGATACCCGTCGACAGCCTCGAAGCGCTGCGATTGCTGACGAATTTGGAAACGGAAAAGCGCAAGCTGCTGCAGATCGTGCTGTTCGGCCAGCCGGAACTGGACGTCAAGCTGGCCCTGCCGGAAATCCGCCAGCTGGCGCAGCGCATCACCTTTCACTACCACCTGGGTCCGTTGTCGCGCGACGACGTGGATTTCTATGTGGCGCACCGCCTGCGCGTGGCCGGTTTCGATGGCGCGCGCCTGTTCAGCCGTGGCGGCGTGGGCAAGCTGTACCAGGCGTCCGGCGGCATCCCGCGCCTGATCAACATCATGGCGCACAAGGCGCTGATGGTGGCGTATGGCGAAGGGCGGCAGCAGGTGAGCGGCCGCCACGTGGCGCTGGCCGCCAGCGATACCCTGGCCAGCAAGCCGCGCCGCTTTTGGCGCAAGCCGTGGCCATGGCTGGCAGGCGCCGGCGTGCTGGCCGCCGCCTGCGGCGTGAGCTGGACTTTATTGAACCGATGACGAAGATGAGCCTGTAGATGAGCCTGATTAACAAGATGTTGCAAGACCTCGATGCCCGCGGCACTCCCGATGGACGCGGCGACGCGACCGGCATCCGCTCCGTGCCCGAACGCGAGCGGGGCGTGTCGCGCGCGCTGGTCTTCGGCGGCGCTGCCGGCCTGACGGCCGCCGCCATCGCCCTGGGCTGGGTTTACCTGAAGCGTCCGGCCGTGCCGCCCGTGCTGGTCAGCGTGGCCAGCACGCCTGTTTCGGCTCCTGTGTCGGCTCCCGTGCCGGCGCCGGCCGCCGTTGTTCCCGCGCCCGTGCCCGTCGCGGCGGCGGAACCCGAGCCCGTGTTCCTGGCCGAGGAGGCCGCCCCCGCACCGAGCAAGGCGCGGCCCGCCGAATCGCGCCGCGTCATGGAAAAAGCCGCCAAGCCCGCCGCCGCGCCCATGGTAAGGACGGCATTGCCCGCTGCCAGCGAACGCATCATCGACGGCAAGCAAGTCACTGCGCAGCAGCGCGTGGAGAATGAATACCGGCGCGCGCTGGCCCAGTTGCAGGATGGCCGCGTTTCCGACGCCATGCTGGCCTTGCAGCAGACCCTGCAGATGGACCCGCGCCACCAGGGCGCGCGCGAAACCCTGGTGCGCCTGCTGCTCGAAGCGCAGCGCCCGGACGAGGCGGCCCGCCAGCTACAGCTGAGCCTGGCGCTGGATCCGAAACAGCCGGCGCAAGCCATGATGCTGGCCCGTTTGCAGCTGGACAAGACGAGCGGCGGCGCGGCGGCCCTCGATACCTTGACGCGCAGCCTGCCGTACGCCAGCGACAGCGGCGAGTACCGCGCCTTCCTGGCCGGCGTGCTGCAGCGCGAGCAGCGTTACCGCGAAGCGGCCGAACACTACCAGCTGGCCCTGCAGACGGCGCCCGACAACAGCGTCTGGTGGATGGGTCTCGGCATCGCCTTGCAAGCCGACAACCACCCGGCCCAGGCGCGCCAGGCATTCGAGCGCGCCAAGGGCTTGCAAACTTTATCTCCCCAGTTGCAGGCGTTTGTCGAGCGCAAGCTGGTGCAGCTGACGGCCGCGACGGCGAAGTAACTTTTACCTCAAAGAAAGAAACTAGATTGAAGCCTCTCCATCTGCTCATCGTCCTTTGCTGCCTTGCCAGCAGCGCACTTGCCGCGCCTGCCAGCTACGTTCTGGAGAATACGGAAGTGCGCGATATCCGTGCGCAAGCCCTGAAACGCGATTATCAGCTGTATGTCGCCTTGCCCGATTCCTATCGGCAGGGGAATAAACGCTATCCGGTGCTGTTTGTCGTCGATGCCAATTATTCGTTTGCCATCGTGCGCAATATCGCGCAGCGCCTGAACAAGCATGCGGGGATGGAAGAAGTCATCGTGGTTGGCTTGTCGTACGCCAACGGCGATGGCGGGGTGTACAGCCGCCGCCGCGACTACACGCCGACCACGCCGCGCAAGCATGATTACCGCTCGGACATGCCGGGGCGGCAACCGGCGTTCGGCGAAGCGAAGGCGTATGGCCAGTTCATCTCGGGCGAAGTATTTCCCTTCATCGCCAGCAACTATCGCGTCAACATGCAGCGCAAGGTCTTCATCGGCCACTCCTACGGCAGCCTGCTGGGCCTGCAATTCCTGCTGACGGAACCGCGCACCTTCGAGCACTACATCCTCGGCAGTCCGTCGCTGTGGTACGACGCCGGCGTCATGTTCGACCGCGAACAGGCGTATGCCGCCAGCCACAAGGACTTGCCTGCGTCCGTATTCTTTGGCATCGGCGGCCTGGAAAAGCTGGCGGCGGGCAAGAAGCGTTCGCGTTCGGAAGAGGACGCTGACATGGTGGCCGACTTGCGCGAGTTCGACGGGAAGTTGACATCGCACAAGTATCCCGGCCTGAAGACGCGCTTGCGCGTCTTCGCGGATGAAGATCACGCGAGCGTGTTTCCTTTCGTGCTCACGCATGGATTGCGGGCGTATTTGACGTCCGCAAAATGATGGGCGCTTACGGGCGCATCAATGCCGGCAGGATCAGCTTGGTCAGCAATTTTTCGCTGATGCCATGGGCGTCGCGCACCTGGAAGTTGGTCGTGGTGATGACGACCACGGCATCGAGTTCCGGCAGGACGAGTACTTTATTGCCGCCGGAACCCGCCATCCCATAGCTTTGCACCGTGCGGCCATTGGCCGTGAACGGTTGCAGCCACCACAGATAACCGTAGTCCATGCCTTCGCGCGCGTTGGCGTGGGGCGCGATCGAGCGCTTGACCCACTCGGCCGGCATCACCTGCTTGCCATGCCAGCGCCCGCCGTCGAGGTAGAGCTGGCCAAGCTTCATCAGATCCACGCTGCGCAGCTGCAAGCCGCCGCCCGTCATGGCGCTACCCTTGGGCTGGAATTGCCATTTCACCTTCTCGATGCCAAGCGGATTGAACAGATTGGCGGCGGCGAAGTCCGGCACGCCCTGGCCGCTCACCTTTTCAAGCAGCGGTCCCAGTAGGGTTACGCCGGCCGTGCAATAACTCCAGGCGCGGCCATACGGCGATTGCTCGGGGCGGGGCTGCCATTCGGGAAAGCCGCGGATCGGCAGGTCCGCCACGAAGCGGCTCCAGTCTTCCACCAGATACATGCGCTCTTCGTTGCCGCGCGAATGCTGGTTGTCGTCGTCGCACTCGAGCAGTGAGCTCATGGTCAGGAAATCCTCGACCGTGATCTTGTCCTTGCGCGGGTCGGCATGGGCCAGCGGGCGCAGTTCCGGAAAGTAGGGCAGGACGGGGGTGTCGGTGCGCACGAGCTTGCGCTCGATGGCCAGGCCGACCAGCATGCCGGCCACTGTCTTGCCCACCGAACGCGTGTTGCGCAGGCTTTCGGCGCCATCCTTGTCGAAGTAGTGTTCGTAAAGCAGCTTGCCATGCTGCGCCACCACGACGCTGGTGACCTGCTTGAAGTCGCCCGCTTCGATGGCGGTGGTGACGCCTTCCAGTTCGCCTGCGTGGACGCTGCTGCCGAAGGCGAGAAGAAGGGGTAGGTATCGCAACATAGTGTACTCCTGAGTTGGAAAAGTGCAGTCTAGTCTTGCAAATTGGGCATTGTCTTGGACGTTTGAAACATTTGGCGGCGATAGTTGCTGGGCGTCATGCCGTAGCGGGCCTGGAAGGCGCGGCTCATGTGGCTCTGGTCGGCAAAGCCCACGCTCAGCGCCACGTCGGCCATGCTCAGTTCAGGACGGCGCAGCAAGCCGCTGGCCTGGTCGACGCGGCGCCAGCGCAGCAGGTCGCCCGGCGAGCAGCCCCAGGCCTGGCGAAACACGCGGGCCAGGTGCACGGGATGCACGCCCAGCGCGGCGGCCACGTCGGCGATGCGCAGATGCGTGTCATTGGCCAGGTCCATCACGGCTTCATACGCCTGGTGGACCCAGCCGGGCAGGGCGGGGCGTGCCTGCCGGGGCGCCTTGTGCAGGCTGGCCAGCATTTCCCACGCGCCCGCTTCGAGCAGGGCGCCATCGCCGCCGCGGCCGATTTCGCGCGCGAGCCGGAACGCGGCGGCCGCGCTGGCCGTATCGCGCAACACGGTGGCGCACTCCTGGGCCGCGTGCAATTCCTCGGCGCCCGACAGCAGGGCAGGGTCGAGCGATACCGTCATGAAACTGCCCTTGCCATCGACGAAGCGGTCGCGGTGCGTCGTGCCGGCAGGATTGAAGACGAGGGTGGGCGAAGGCGCGCGCGGCGGGGCGTGCAGGGCGCTGGAAATATACGTGCCGGACAGAACGAAGACGAAGTGGGCATCGTCATGCCGGTGCGTTGCGACTTCATCCTCGCCACGCGTGGCCTTCAGGCGGCGGATATCGAAGATGCTGCCGCGCGCGCCGTGATGCACGTCGCCATAGAATTGGCCGGACTTGAACTGGAGTGGAGTGGTCATATCGACATGGTATGTGCGGCCGCCCTGACGGGCGAGCGCGGGACGACGAATGGCGCCAGGCGCAGGATGAACGGTCGAATCGGGGGAATGCACGGGATGTGGGACGGCGGCTCAGGCCGGTTTTGCGTGGCTGCTGGCAGGCGTGCAGGGGTGCCGGGGCGGCTATGTGTAAAATTTACGGAGCGTCCAGATGTCGCCATCGATACTGGATCGCGCCAGGGGCGAGCCGCTGGAATGCCGGGCGCCGCCCGCCAGACAGTGCCAGCGTCGCCATGCATACTCCGACCGCCGGAAGCGGTCATCGATAAGGTCAGCTGACATGCGTACATTGAATGAATTATTGGATAGTGAAGACCCGGCGTTTCCGCTGATCAGGCAATGGGCCAACGAGGCCGACATCCCGGTGGAATTGCTGCCGCCCTCGGCCGGCAGGGAGGATGTGCTGCTGAGCCTGCAAGTCACCACGCGTTCACCCCTCGGTGCGATCGCCTACGAAACCGGCGGCATCCTGGTGGATGACGGCTGGCTACGGATATTGGGGTCCGGCCATGACAAGCTGGGCCGGAACATTGTTACGTGGAACGAAGGAAAGGCCGAGGGCTTTCTGTTGGTGGCCGATGACGTGCTCGGCGGTTTTTTTGCCATCAACGGCGGCGCACTCGGGGCCGACCAGGGCAAGCTGTATTACCTCGCGCCCGAGACACTGGCGTGGGAAGCGCTGGAGATCGGCTACACGGCGTTCATCGAATGGGCTTTTACTCGCCAGTTGCGGCAGTTTTACGGCCGGCAGCCCGGCGATGCGCCGGACTTTGACGAATTGCCCTTGCCCGGCGAACTCTGCCTGAATTTTTATCCGTTTCTGTGGACGCAAGAAGGTTCCCTCAAGACCAGCTCGCGGCGCGCCATTCCGGTGGAAGAGCAGTGGGCGCTTAACCTTGATCTGCAACAGAAGTTGCTGGACGCTCCTGCGGGCGCGAACTGAGGCATGGCTTGCGGGCGTATCTGAGGGCATCGCCATGCGCATCCCGGGCCGGCGAAATGGCGTTTCAACCCCCGATTCAAGCGCTTTGTCGCAATGGCCGGCGCGAGAAAAGGGCAAGGGGATAGCATACAGTGGGCTTTCTCGCGATGCGCCGCCCGCCAGCGAGTGTCCGATATTGCCGCGGCAGGCAACGGATGCTTCTCAATGACCTCGATCAGGATGAATACGCATGAAATTGACCCTTCCACATGTCCTCTCTACTTGTTTGCTGGGCGCCTTGGGCGTGATCGGCAGCGCGCACGCGGCTCCCGCCGATGCCGAACTGGTCGCCTTGGTGCAGCGCCATGCGCAGGCGCAGAGTAACTTTGATCAAGTGGCCTTGAACGCCATCACGGCGGAGAATTATGTGGAAATATCGCCGGTAGGCGAGGTGGACGGGCGTGAAAAAATGCTCGCCTTCTATGCGCCGGAGCAGAAGCGGCCGAGTCCCCAGCTCCAGGTCGATGAACCGGTGGTGCGCCTGTTTGGCGATACGGCGCTCATCTCGGCGCGCCTGTCCTACCGTCTCAACCAGGATGGGGCAGCCCGCAGCTTCGCCCTGCGCGCCGGTTATGTCGCTCGGCTTGTCGACAAGCAATGGCTGCTGGTCAGCGCACAGTACACGGGCATCCGCCCGCCGAAACCGTGAAGTGCCCCGTGCCTGGCGCCCGGCGTTGCCCGGCCAGCCTACAACCTCGCCTCGTCCCCCCACACATGCCGCATGCTGAAATGCAGGCCGGCATCGTCCTCGTGCAGTGATGACACGATGGCGTAGCGGCTGTCGGCCGTGTCGCGGGGAGACAGTTGTGCCAGCTCGGCGGGGGCCAGCGGCGCGCCCAGCGGGTCGCTGAGCGGATGCACGTGGCCGGCGCCCCGTTGCGTCACCACTCCCAGCTCGCCGCTGCGCAGCCGCACCAGGGTGCCGGGCGGATACTTGCCCAGCAAGTTGACGAACTGTTCGCCCAGCAGCGCGTCGATGGGCACGCCCTGGTCGAGGAAGATATGCTGCAGCGCCTGGTCGGGCACGATGGAGCGGCGGTAGTTGCGCGCGGAAACGCGGGCGCAATAGCGGTCGGCCAGGCCGATCAGCTTGGCATTTTGCAGGATTTCATCGGCCGTGCGCCCCTGTGGGTAGCCGCTGCCATCGTCGTTTTCATGGTGCAGGAGCACGCAGCTCAGCCATTCCTCGTCATCGACGCCCGCGCAGCGCAGCAATTCCGCGCTTTCCTGCGGATGCTGGCGCACGATGCGCATTTCGTCGTCATTCAGGGGGCCGCGCCGGTCCTGGAAACTGTCGTGGTGGCGCAGCATGCCCACGTTCATCGTCAGCGCGGCCGCGCCGATCAACAGCAGTTCATCGTGGGACTTGTGCATGCTGCGGCCCACCAGCATGGCCAGCAAGGCCGTTTCGATGCAGTGGCGCACGGCGTAGCTGCCGGCGATCTGGTTGAGGAGGATGCTGGCCAGGGCGATATCGGCATCGTGCTCCAGCGCGCGCAGCAGTTCGCGGGCGATGTCGCGCACGTCGCGCTCGGCATTGTTTTCGCTGCGCAAGGCCAACAGCAAGCGTTCCAGGCGCTGCGCCGCCTCGTTGAGCAGGCGCAAGACGGACGGCTGATCCGGCGTGCCCACATACAGACCCAGCTGCATTAGCCGCCCCAGCTGTGCGCCATCCGTGATGATCTGCCCCTTGCGCAGTTGCGGGCCGGCACTATGGTCGGCGAGAAACAGATCCCAGGGCAGGGGTTCGCCGGGAACCAGGTCGGCCGGGCCGATGCGACGCTGTACCATGTTGTTGTTCCTCAGTCATTCTCTGCGCCGCAGCGCAGCAGTGCCGTATTTACATTAAATGCTGCGCAGGCGCTCCAGCGCCAGGCGCAAGGTCTCGTCTTTCTTGGCAAAGCAGAAGCGCACGATGCCCGATTCCTTGCCCTGCGCATAAAACGCGGACACGGGAATGGCGGCCACCTTGATTTCCGCCGTCAGCCATTCGGCGAACTGCGCTTCGGTCTCTTGCGAAATAGCATCGTAGCGCACGCACTGGAAATACGTGCCGTCGGCCGGCAGCAAGGTAAAGCGGCTGCCCGCCAGGCCATCGCGGAACAGGTCGCGCTTGCGCTGGTAAAACGCGGGCAAGTCCAGGTAGGGCTGCGGGTCCGCCATGTAGGCGGCCAAGCCGTGCTGCATCGGCGTGTTGACGGTAAAGACGTTGTACTGGTGCACCTTGCGAAACTCCGCCGTCAAGGCGGCCGGGGCCGCCACATAGCCGACCTTCCAGCCCGTCACGTGATACGTCTTGCCAAAGCTGGAAACGATGAAGCTGCGCGCCGCCAGTTCCGGGTTGCGTGAAAGCGACGCGTGCGGCACGCCGTCGTACACCATGTGCTCGTAGACTTCGTCGGACAGAATCAAAATTTGCGTGCCGCGCACGATGTCGGCCAGCGCGGCCACATCGGCAGGGCGCAGGATGGTGCCCGTCGGATTGTGCGGCGTGTTGATGATGATCAAACGCGTCTTGCTGCTGACGGCGGCGGCCAGCTTGTCCCACGGCACGCTGTAGCCCTCTTCGCCCACCTGCATGGAGACCAGCACGGGCACGCCGCCGGCCAGCGCGATGGCGGGCAGATAGCTGTCGTAGGCCGGTTCGATGACGATGACTTCATCGCCCGGGTGCACGCAGCACAGGATGGCTGTGGTGAGCGCCTGCGTGGCGCCGGCCGTGACGGTGATTTCCGTGCCTGCGTCATAGCTGTGGCCGTACAAGCTGGCGATCTTCGCGGCAATGGTTTCGCGCAGGGGCGCGGCGCCCGTCATCATCGGATACTGGTTGTGGCCGGCGCGCATGGCCTCGCTGACGAGGTCGACCAGTTCTGGGGCGCAATCGAAGTCAGGGAAGCCCTGGCCCAGGTTGACGGCGCCATGCTGGGCCGCCAGGCTGGACATGCGGGTAAACACGGTGGTACCCACGAGAGGCAGGCGGGTGGTCAGGGCGGGAGTCGGGTAGGGCAGGGACGGGCTGTTCATGAACGGTAGGGTCGCGGTGCGGAAAGTGGAATCGTTTCCCATTCTAGCGCAGCGCGCCCCGTTGCGTGTGGGGCTTTGGCGTCTCAGCCTGGCAATGCCCAGCCTTCCGGCACCATGATCTTGAACATGCCGGCCTTGGCCGTCTTGCGGGCCAATTTCAGCAGGGCCTTGTCCTTGGTGATGAGGATGTCGGCGTTGGCGTCGCGCGCCAGTTCGAGGAATTTCTGGTCATCCTTGTCCGTGCAGACGGGCAGGCGCACGCCGGAGACGGGCGGCGCCACGACGGTGATATGCGCGTCGAAGCGGGCGGCGGCGACGGCGCGGCTGGCTTCGTCGAGCGGCAGATGTTTGTAATGCAACACGACCAGATATTCCGCGCGGCAATCTTCGCGCGTGATGGCGTGCACGGCGCCGCTTTCCATGGCCGCCAGCAGGGGCGCCCAGCGCGGGTCGTTGAAGACGAACAGGTCGAGGCAAACGTTGGTGTCGAGGACGAGTTTTTGTGGAGCAGGTATCATGTCGGCAATTCTATTCTGTAGTGATAATTTATGTTGATCGTGCTTTCGCCCGCCAAGAGTCTCGACCTGGAGACGCCGCCAACAACCTCGTTGCACAGCACCCCCGATTTTCTCGACCATTCCGCCCAGCTGATCGAGCGCATGCGCCAGTTCTCGCCTGCCGAAGTGGGCAGCCTGATGGGCATTTCCGACGCCTTGTCGGCCCTCAACGTGGCCCGCTACGCTTCCTGGACGCCCAAGCTGGCGGAAGCGCGCCAGGCCATCATGGCTTTCAATGGCGATGTGTATGCCGGTTTCGAGGCCCGCAGCCTGCAGCCGGCCCAGCTCGACTATGCCCAGTCGCGCGTGCGCATCCTGTCGGGCCTGTACGGCTTGCTGCGCCCGCTGGACCTGATCCACCCGCACCGCCTGGAAATGGGCACGCGCCTGTCGACCGCGCGCGGCAAGGATTTGTACGCGTTCTGGGGCGACACCATCACCAATGGACTGAACCGCACGGCCAGGGAGCAGGGGGCGAAAGTGCTGGTCAATCTCGCTTCCGAAGAATATTTCAAATCCGTCAAGCCGCGCCAGCTGGACGTGCCTGTCATCGCGCCCGTGTTCGAGGACTGGAAGAATGGCAAATATAAAATCATTTCGTTCTACGCCAAGCGCGCGCGCGGCATGCTGGCCCGCTATGCGGCAGTCAACCAGATCCGCGACCCGCAGCAACTGAAGCAATTCGATGTCGATGGCTATGGTTTCGTGCCGGAAGCGTCGAACGATACGAGCTGGGTGTTCCGGCGCAAGGTTGGCGAATAAGTAAAAAACCGGGCTAGCCCGGTTTTTTATTGCAGCTTACTGCCAGAATTTCCACCACTTGCGTTCCTTGTTCACCCCTTCCGGGCTGAGGAATGCCGTGTTCGGGTAGTTCTTGGTCAGCACGCGCAAGGCATCGTCGCGCAAGTCGGTCAAGCCCAGCTTGTCATACGAGCGGTACATGATGAACAGCGCTTCTTCGATGGCCGGCGAGGCACGGAAGTCGCTGACCGTCGTTTGCGCGCGGTTGGCGGCGGCCAGGTAGGCGCCGCGGCGGTAGTAATAGCGCGCCACGTGCACTTCGTATTTCGCCATGGCATCGATCAAATAGTTCATGCGGGCCAGCGAATCGGGCGCATATTTACTATTTGGGAACTTGTCGACCAGTTGCTTGAAGGCCGCAAACGCTTCGCGCGTAGCTTTCGGGTCGCGCTCGGTCGGGTCTTGCTCGTACAGGAAGTTCAGGAAGCTGATCTGGTCGTTAAAGCTGATCAGGCCACGCAAGTAGTACATATAGTCTACATTGGCGTGGTTCGGATGCAACTTGATGAAGCGTTCGACGGCAGCCAGTGCCTGCGCCTGGTCTCCCGACTTATAATACGCGTAAGCGATCTCCATCTGCGCTTGCAGAGCATAGTTGCCGAAAGGATAGTTAGCCTCCAGCTTCTGGAACAGGCCGATTGCAGCTTCATAGTGCTGCCCGGCCATTTCTTCACGCGCCTCCGAGTATAATTTCGTAACGGACCAGTTTTTGGTCTCATCCACTTTTTCAGGCAACAAGCTGCAAGCGGACATGCCGAGCAGAACGACTGAAGCGACTACCAACGATAATTTTTTTTGCATGACGTTTTGCAAGAAGGTTTTAACCAAGATTTTACAATAGGCTGATTATAGCCGATGGGAATGCTGTGATATTAACTCCGAAGCCTAATTTGGCTGACCCCGCGTTTGACTCCCTTTCTGACCATGCTGCCGAAGAGGCGTTTGACGGCGATTTTGCCGCCGACGACGTCTTCGAGGAAATGGCCCCGATTACATTGGAACTGACGCCGGACGCCTGCGGCCACCGCCTCGATAAAGTCATCGCCCAGCTGGTGCCGCAATACTCGCGCAGCCGCTTGCAATTGTGGCTGGAAGCCGGTTTCGTGACCGTCGATGGAAAAGTTGCCAAACGCAACATGACCGCCTATGGCGACGAGAAGATCGTCATTCTGCCGCAAAGCGCGCCGGAAGACGAGGCTTTTAAGCCGGAAGCGATGGAATTGAACATCGTGCACGAAGATGAGCATATCATCGTCATCAACAAACCGGCCGGACTGGTCGTGCATCCGGGTCCCGGCAACTGGTCGGGCACCTTGCTCAACGGCTTGCTGCACCACTGTCCGCAGCTGGCAGGCGTGCCGCGCGCCGGCATCGTGCACCGCCTGGACAAGGATACGAGCGGCCTGATGGTCGTCGGCAAGACCCTCGCTTCGCAAACGGACCTGGTGCGCCAGTTGCAGGCGCGCACCGTCAAGCGCGAGTATTTCGCGCTCGTGTGGGGCACGCCGAAAATGGCGGGCACCATCGATGCCTCCATCGCGCGCCACCCGCGCGACCGCGTCAAGATGGCTGTCTCGGAAAACTTCACCGCCAAGCCTGCCATCACGCACTATGAATTGATCGGCAGCGGCGAACTCGATCGCCGTCCCGTGAGCCTGATGCAATGCCGCCTGGAAACAGGCCGCACGCACCAGATCCGCGTGCACATGCAGCACCTGGGCTTTGCGCTGGTCGGTGACTACGTGTACGGCAAGCAGCACCTGGTGTCCGTCTTCTCGCGCCAGGCACTGCAGGCGCGCCGCCTGGGCCTCGTGCATCCGGGTACCCTGGAAGCGTGCGAGTGGATCGTGCCGCTGGCCGATGATTTCGCTCAGCTGATCGCCACCGCCGGCATTCCCGAGCCGGAACAGGTCTGATGACGGCTGCCTTGCCTTATATCACTCCCCATTGGCCAGGCTTGCCTGCGAACGTGGGCGCGCTGGCGACCGTGCGCGCGGGCGGCGTCAGCCAGGGTCCGTATGGTGACGGGCAGGGCGGCGGTGGCTTGAACCTGGGCACGCACGTGGGCGATGATCCTGCGCACGTGCAGGCCAACCGCGCGCGGCTGGCGACCGTCTTGCCAGCGCAGCCGGCCTGGCTGTCGCAGGTGCATGGCGTGGCCGTGGCCGATGCCGGGAAGCTGGACGGTTGCGTGCCCGATGCCGACGCCAGCATCGCCACGCAGCCTGGCGCCGTGTGCGTCGTGATGACGGCCGATTGCCTGCCGGTGCTGTTCTGCTCGACGGATGGCCTCGTCGTCGGTGCGGCCCATGCGGGCTGGCGCGGCCTGGCCAACGGCGTCTTGCAGCGCACGGTGGACAGCATGCGGGCGCAGGGCGCGACGGATATCCTTGCCTGGCTGGGGCCGGCGATTGGTCCGCAGCAATTCGAGGTGGGACACGACGTGCTGCAAGCGTTCCGCGACGGCGCGCGCGATGATGTCGAACGGCAAGTATTGAGCTCCGCCTTCGCCGCCATCGCTGGCAAGCCGGGCAAGTACCTGGCCGACATCTATGCGCTGGCGCGCACCATGCTGCTGCGCGATGGCGTGGCGCAAGTGGCGGGCGGGGAATATTGCACCGTCAGCGATGCGGCGCAGTTTTACTCGTACCGGCGCGATGGCGTCACGGGACGACAGGCCAGCTTGATCTGGCGCAAATAATCTGCACGGCAGACACTTATGTGTCTGCCGTTTTTGTTTTATCGTCTGCTGAGGCCCGCGCGCGGGCATGCAGTTCCGCGATGCGCGCCGCCTTGCGTTTGCGTCTCCTTGAGCCCGTCAGATAGAATAGGATGGACAGCGGGATGACGCAGTACAGCACGAAGGTCATCACCCCGGCGACGATGGACGGTTCCGTCAGCGCCATGAGGCCGACGACATAGATCCAGGCAACAGCGGTCATGAGCATCATTGGTATTGGCAGTCAGTAAGAGTTTGCATGCAGGTGGCCCGGAAGTAATTATTTATCAATTCTTGAATGGATTTATATAGCTATGAACATGCCCGATCCTCAAATGATGACCAAGGAATGGATGGCGCAGATCAGCAATCCTGAACAGTGGAAGACGTGGTTCAACATGGTACCGCAGCCCCAGGGCAATCCGATTGCCGGCATTTTGCAGGATGCGGGCGCCAGCATCAAGCCGGAAGCGATCGAGCAACTGAAAAATGCCTACGTGGCCAAGCTGACGGGCTTGTGGGCTGACTTTATGGCCGGCAAGGCGCCGGAGCTGAAAGACCGCCGTTTCTCCGCGCCCGCCTGGCACGCCAGTCCCCTGTCGGCCTTCAATGCGGCTGCCTATTTGCTGAACGCCGAGTTTCTCAGCGCCATGGCCGATGCCGTGGAAGCGACGCCGCACCAGAAGCAAAAGATTGCGTTTGCCGTGCAGCAAATCGTCGACGCCATGTCGCCCGCCAACTTTCTCGCCACCAATCCTGACGCCCAGCAAACCCTGATCGAGACCAAGGGTGAAAGCCTGGCCAAGGGCTTGAGCAATATGCTGGCCGATATGGGCAAGGGCCGCATTTCGCAGTCCGACGAATCGGCCTTCGAAGTGGGTCGCAACGTGGCCACCACGCCGGGCACGGTGGTGTTTGAAAATGCCTTGTTCCAGCTGATCCAGTACACGCCAAGCACCCCCACGGTACACCAGCGGCCGCTGCTGATGGTGCCGCCATGTATCAATAAATTCTATATCCTTGACTTGCAGCCGGAAAACTCGCTCGTGCGTTATGCGGTAGAGCAGGGCAATACCGTGTTCCTGATGTCCTGGCGCAATCCGGACATGAGCATGCAGCACCTGACGTGGGACGATTACGTCGAGCAAGGCGTGATCGAAGCCATCAAGGTCACGCAGGAAATCAGCGGCCAGGACAAGCTCAATATGTTCGGCTTTTGCGTGGGCGGCACCATCGTCTCGACGGCGCTGGCCGTGCTTAAGGCACGGGGCGAGAATCCGGCCGCCAGCCTGACCCTGTTGACCACCTTCCTCGATTTCTGCGACACGGGCGCGCTCGACGTCTTTATTGACGAGCCGCAGGTGGCGCTGCGCGAGCAAACCCTGGCCAAGGGTGGCCTGATGTCGGGCCGCGACCTGGGCAGCACTTTCTCCAGCCTGCGACCGAACGACCTCGTGTGGAACTACGTGCAGTCGAATTACCTGAAAGGCAAGGAACCCCCCGCGTTTGACTTGCTGTACTGGAATGGCGATGGCACCGGCTTGCCAGGCCCCATGTTCTGCTGGTATCTGCGCAACACTTACCTGGAAAACAGCCTGAAAGTGCCCGGCAAGCTGACGGTGGCCGGGGAGCAGGTCGACCTGAGCAGCATCGACGCGCCCGCTTTCATCTACGGTTCGCGCGAAGACCATATCGTGCCCTGGGGCGCGGCTTACGCCAGCACGGCCTTGCTGAACCCGAAAAAACCGAAAACCAACCGCTTCATCCTCGGCGCTTCGGGCCATATTGCCGGCGTGATCAACCCGGCGTCGAAGAAAAAACGCAGTTACTGGAGCAATGACCAGCCACGCACGGCGAAAGCCAAGCCCTTGAGCGCCGAGCAGTGGATGGAAGGCGCGACCGAGCACGTGGGCAGCTGGTGGCCTGAATGGGCGGCTTTCCTGGCCGAACACGGCGGCGCGCAGGTCAAGGCGCCAGGCAAGCCGGGCAACAAACGCCACACGGCAATCGAGCCGGCTCCGGGGCGGTATGTTAAAGTCAGGGCGGACTAGTTTACAAAAGCTTCTGGCCTGACAAGACCGGCGTAATCTCCGGTCTTGTCAAGAATCTACTTTTAGTTGCGTTGCAATAAATGCGGGAATCTACTACCCTGATGTGCAATGGAGCCGTTTTCCACTCTATAATGGAAAAAGTAGGCAGGTGCGAAAGCGGACCCACGTTCGCTTTTTTTTCGGATTAACTCTGTACGCGCTGCGGCGCAATAAGTGGAACTTGTGATGAGTAGTGCAAAAAAAAGTATAGACCGCCTGATTAAAAAATATCCCAACCGCCGTCTGTATGACACGCAAACCAGTTCCTACATCACCTTGACGGACGTCAAGCAGCTGGTGTTGGACAATGAGGTGTTTACCGTCGTCGATGCCAAGTCCAATGAAGATTTGACGCGCAGCATCTTGTTGCAAATCATTTTGGAAGAGGAAGCGAACGGCGCGCCCATGTTCTCGAGCAGCGTGCTGTCGCAGATCATCCGCTACTATGGCCACGCCATGCAGGGCATGATGGGATCCTACCTGGAAAAGAACGTGCAAGCGTTCACCGATATCCAGCACAAATTCACGGGCACGTCGGCCGGCAGTTTCGAAGGCAAGCCATTCAGCCCGGAAATGTGGACCCAGTTCATGAATGTCCAGGGCCCGATGATGCAAGGCATGATGAACAACTACATCGACCAGAGCAAGAGCCTGTTCGTGCAGATGCAGGAACAGATGCAAAGCCAGAGCAAGAATCTGTTCGGCACGTTCCCGTTCGTGCCGCCAGTGCCGCCGACGGACAAAAAGTAAGCCGCAGCCAATGCGGGCCACACAACGGCACAGGAATTCCTGTGCCGTTGTGCATTCAGGCGCCATATCGCCTCGGTGTGCAGGGTTTTGATCGGAGCATGGTGCAACCATTTTTCCTTGATGGGCAGACGCTGTCCGGCAAGGATGACATCGCAGCGTTCGTTTGATATGCAACTGCAGGTCCACGAGGAGTATATATGGCGCTGCTTGGGCAATTGCAGGCAATGATTGCAGCCGATAATGAGCGTATGCATGTCCTACGTCTTGTCAGGGAACTTGATCTGCCCGATTGCTGGGTTGCTGCGGGATTTGTGCGATGCTGTGTCTGGGATCATTTGCACCAACGTTCGCCTTCGCCACTGCCTCACGATATCGACGTCATCTGGTACGACCCAAGCAAGGCGACACAGGCGCATGACGCCATGCTTGAGTCGAGTTTAAGAGCACGGGACGGCACGCTGGGATGGTCGGTAAAGAATCAGGCGCGTATGCATGAACGCAATGCGGACCTGCCTTACCTGACCGCTTCCGATACCATGAGATACTGGCCGGAAACCGCCACTGCCGTGGGTGTGCGACTCAATGACCTTGCAGACATCGATACAGCGGCTCCTTTCGGCCTGCATGATCTTTTTGATCTGGTGGTCCGGCCGACAGAGCGATTTCTGACAGCGAAGCAATCGGTCTACGCAGGCCGCGTGCGTGGCAAGAATTGGCAAGCTACCTGGCCCAAGCTACATATTGAATTCCCAGGTGCTGCTTCCTGCCGCGCTTTGGAACCGGACTGAGCAAGCTCATAGCCTGCATTTGATGATAAGCGATGCAGGAGCCTGAGAATCGCACATGCAATCCATTGCTACCTATGCCCGGTCAACCCGGACCGCGTAGCAACCGCGTCTGGCGTTGTGGGCGTGGATATAGCTGACTTCCTGATTGCCAAAGATCTGCTCAATCAGGGTTTCAATCGACGTGCCTTCCACTACATATTCAGGCGCGTCCGCCAGCCGGCTCTTGCTCTGCAAGTCGATCCAGGCAGACGGCACGGATGCCGCCTGGTAGTCATCGTTCACATCGGGTGGTCATGGCATTGTCGACTGACGGTCAGAACTTTCACTTCATGCTTTCGGCAGTCCAGCTTTTACCGCCGTCGTTCGATATTTCAAATTGCGCCGGCACGCTCCAGCGCATTATTTTTCCCAGAATCGCACCCGATTTAAGCGGAGTCAACTCGCGTGATTTCGGTTTGGCGTCCACCAGTGTCCACGTTTTGCCCATGTCGCTACTGGCATGTAAGGTCGTATCGCTCATCAGACTGCTTTCAAAACGCAGCAGGGTGCCATCGGTACGCTGAACCAGCGGAATGTGGCTAGCGGTGACCTCTTGCCAGGTTTGACCTTGATTCACTGAAACGAAAGCATCTCTGGAGGTGATCGCAAATGGCCCGTAACCTTGTGTTATGAGGCTCCACATGCCGCTGCCGCTGATGCGCATCGCATCCACACGGCGATCGGGCATTGCCCGTTCTGACCACTGGCCACTGGCGTAGTCGTAGAGGTGCAGCGTTCCTTTCGTCGACGTGTAGGCAAAGCCTGTGCCGATATCGCGCAGCCAGAACCAGGTGTCCTGGTTCAGGAGCCACTTCCCCAGCTTCTCACTGCGTACCTGACTCCACTCGCCGCGCTCGAGACGGGCGGAATGATAAATCGTGACTTCATTGTTACGCTGGACGGCGACATACCAGCCAGCGTCCATATTGCCAGCCAGTCCGACCAGATTGCCATAGGGAAGGTTGCCAGTGTCAATCGGTTCAAGCTTGTTCTGTCCCGGCGCATGGCGCAGCAGGGTGCCGAACTCGCCGAAGGCCAGCAAGTCTGCATCCGGCATTTGCACCGGCTGCACGCAGTTCAGCGTCTCTATTTTGTCGCTGGCCAGTTGTTTCCATGTTCCCTCAGGGCTGCGCCACAGCACTGTGCCCATGCGGGTTGCGGCCGCCACGCTGCCGTCTGGTAGCTCCGTCACGCATTCGGCGCCGGTGGGGCGGGCCATGGCGACTTCCTCAGCGCGATCCGTATCACTGCGCGATCCGGACCAGCTGACTGTCTTTTCGGGTGCAAACAGCTTCAAGTGCTCGGGAGAATAGCGTTCGAGCAGGGTGCGGTTGTCTCGCACCCGCACGCTGCGGCCGACCAGTACACGCTCGTCATAAAGAGGAGTGACGATCAGGCGGCCCAGATCGACCGGCTTGCCTTCCTCCACAGTAAATAAGCCCAGGCCGCTGCCCATTTTGATGTAGCGGTTTGATTTGCCGGCGTCGGCCAGTTGACTGAAGTAGTATTTCCCCGGTGGCAGGGTCCCCATGAAAAGAGTCGTGTCGCGCGCCATATCCTTGGCAACCTGGTTCAGGATATATCGCTGCAGGACCAAGCTGGACACTGCGTCTCCGCTACTCAGGCGGCCCAAGGTGATCTGGCCCAATCCGTTCACCTCATCAGTGTTGGCAGTAATGCTGACAGTAACGGCTGTACCTTCGGAGGGCACGCCGACGCTGAGAGGGCGCTGCACATGCGTTGTGACACAGCCACCGAGCATCAGCGCAGACACGGCTCCTGCAAAAACGTTGGCAACGAAATTTTTGATGAACATTTTATTTCCACAGTGCAATAAAATATCATTATAGCGAGACTGTGTATGAAATAACAAGTACATTAGTCAAGTATGGGCTGCAGCCAGATATGGAGGAATGCGTGAAAGAATATGCTCAGGGCAGGTCGCCCGTGGCTCCCACCGTTGCATATCACGCAGCAAAACCAGACCGCCACTGACAGCTAAGGGCGGCTCGGGGTACAATAGCCGATTCGCCTCACCATTTTACTAGCTGCCAACTATGTCTGAAATTCACCGTATTCCCGTTCCTTCCGCCCAGCCCGAGGCCATGCTGGCCATGCCAGGTGCGGCGCCGAAAGTGGGCTTTGTCTCGCTCGGCTGCCCGAAAGCGCTGGTCGACTCCGAACAAATCCTGACCCAACTGCGCGCCGAAGGCTACGAAACGGCGAAATCCTACGCTGGCGCCGATCTGGTGATCGTCAATACCTGCGGTTTTATCGATGCTGCCGTGCAAGAGTCGCTCGACGCCATCGGCGAAGCGCTGGCTGAAAACGGCAAAGTGATCGTGACCGGTTGCCTGGGCGCCAAGAAAGATGCTGCCGGCGACGACATCATCATGAAGGTGCACCCGAAAGTGCTGTCCGTCACGGGCCCGCACGCGCTGGCCGAAGTGATGGATTCCGTCCACTTTCACCTGCCGAAACCGCATGCGCCGTTCCTCGACCTGGTGCCGCCGCAAGGTGTCAAGCTGACGCCGAAGCACTATGCCTACCTGAAAATTTCCGAAGGCTGCAATCACCGTTGCAGTTTCTGCATCATCCCATCGATGCGCGGCGACCTGGTCTCGCGTCCGATCGGCGAACTGATGATCGAAGCGGAAAACCTGTTCAAGGCCGGCGTCAAGGAATTGCTGGTCATTTCGCAAGACACCTCGGCGTATGGTGTGGACGTGAAATTCCGTTCCGGCTTCTGGAACGGCCGTCCCGTGAAAACCCACATGACGCAGCTGACGGAAGCGCTGGGCGAACTGGCCAAGACCTACGGCGCCTGGGTGCGCCTGCACTATGTGTATCCATACCCGCACGTGGACCAGATCATCCCGATGATGAGCGGCGGCCACATCCTGCCTTACCTCGACATTCCGATGCAGCATGCGCATCCTGACGTGCTCAAGCGCATGAAGCGCCCGGCCAGCGGCGAGAAAAACCTCGACCGCATCCAGGCCTGGCGCGCCATCAACCCGGACCTGACGATACGCTCGACCTTCATCGCCGGTTTCCCTGGCGAAACGGAAGCGGAATTCGAATACTTGCTCGACTTCCTCAAGGAAGCGCAGATCGACCGTCTCGGCTGCTTCGCGTATTCGCCTGTCGAAGGTGCGACAGCCAATGCCATTGCCAACCCCGTGCCGGAAGAGCTGCGCGAAGAGCGCCGCGGCCGCGTGATGCTGCTGCAGGAAGAAATTTCCAAGAAACGCTTGCAAGCCAAGGTCGGCAAGACCGTGCGCGTGCTGATCGATGAAGTCACCCGCTCCGGCGGCGTGGGCCGCTCGTCCGCCGACGCGCCGGAAATCGATGGCGTCGTGTATGTGAAGCCGCCATTCGAGCCGCACCGCAAGCTGGCGGTCGGCCAGTTCGTCGATGTGACGATTACATCAGCCGATGCGCATGACCTGTGGGGCGCGGCCGAGTAAAAAACGTCCATGCCTGCGTTGCGTTGCCTTGCCTTGCCTTGCCGTACAGTAAAGTACTGTCCTCGGCAGCGCGCATTGGCCTGAACGTTTTTTCGCAGGTGTAACACTCTGTCAGACGTACGGCAGGCAAGGGCATAAGCCCTTACAATCAAGGCGGAACAGCAATTGCTGATCCGCCTTTTTTATTTGCCGACGCCATGACCACACCCAAATCTCCGCAAACCGCGCTGATCCACAGCGATTACCAGGCGCCGCAAGGCTTTGCCGCGTTTCCCAACGCCATACATCACGCATCGACCGTGCTGTTCAAGGATGTGGCGGCCATGCGCTCGGGCGACTGGAAAGAGAAGAATGCCTATACCTACGGCTTGCACGGCACGCCCACCACCTTCACGCTGGAAGCGCGTCTGGCCGAGATCGAAGGGGGCAAATATTGCCTGCTGGCACCGTCGGGCCTGGCGGCCATCGCCATGGCGGACTTTGCCCTGCTGAAAACGGGCGACGACGTCTTGTTGCCGGAAAATATCTACAACCCGAACCGCGAACTGGGACGCTGGCTGTCGCAGGACTTTGGCATCACGGCCCGCTATTACGATCCGCTCATCGGCGCCGGCATCGCCGCCTTGATCCAGGAGAATACCAAGCTCATCTGGACGGAAGCGCCCGGTTCCGTGACGATGGAAGTGCCGGACTTGCCCGCCATCTGCGCGGCCGCCCACGCGCGCGGCGTGCTGGTAGCGTTGGACAACACCTGGTCGGCCGGCTTGGCCCTGCGCGGCTTTGAGCTGGGCGTGGATATCATCATGCAGGCGCTGACGAAATACCAGTCGGGCGGCTCGGATGTGCTGATGGGAGCGCTCATCACGCGCGAGCGGGCGCTGCACGACCGCCTGGCGCAGGCGCACATGCGTCTGGGTATGGGCGTGGGGGCGGACGACGCCTACCTGCTACTGCGCGGCTTGCCCACCATGAAACTGCGCTTTGACGCCCACGATGCGGGCGCGCGCACGGTGGCCGCCTGGCTCAAGGGACGCAGCGAAATTGCCACGGTGCTGCATCCGGCTTTCGAGGATTGCCCCGGTCACGCCATCTGGCAGCGCGATTTCACGGGCGCGGGCGGCCTGTTTTCCGTGCTGTTCGATGCCCGCTACACGGAGGCGCAGACGGACCGCTTCGTCGATGCCTTGCAGTTGTTTAAGATTGGCTACAGCTGGGGTGGAGCGAACAGTCTGGTGATGCCGTACCGCATCGCGGCCATGCGCAAGGGCTGGAAGTTGCCGGGCCAGTTGGTGCGCCTGAACGTGGGACTGGAAGATCCGCAGGATCTGATCGCCGATATCGAACGGGCGTTCGCGGCGATGTAGGCAGCGGCAAGCCGTTGGCTTGCCGCGAAGCACCTTTTACATGGGCACGGGCTTGTTGTTGTTCAGGTCGAGGAAGCCGCGCAGCAAGCGGTAGGCTTTCCACAGCCAGGCCACGCCCCACACGATGAGTGCCAGCGGAATGCCGATCAGCGTGATCCACAGGATGGCGCCGACGACGATCCAGGCCGCGTACCACCAGAAGGAACGGATCATCCAGCTGTGATGGCTGTGCACGAAGGTCCCGGCCGCCTCGTCCCGCTTCACATAATTGATGATGAGCGGAATGAAGGAAAACGCGCCCAGCGAAAACACAAAGCTGGCGCCATGTATCAGGTACAACCACCAGGCCAGGTTCTTGGTCTGCTGGAGTTGGGTATCCAAAATAATATCTTGTGACATGAAAGCTCCCGTCGTTGCTCAATTTTTAATTGTAACAAGCAAAGCGGCACGGGAGCGCAGTCCATGGAAAAAGGCAGAATACATTGTTGAAACGAGATCGCTATCCCACCCTGGCCGCGCGCGCCAGGTCATGGCTGCGCCAGGCCTTGCCGGCCTTGCTGCTGTGCGCCAGCGTGGCCCACGCCGCCGCTCCCCTGGAAGCGGAGTTTGCCGCCGGCTTGAAGGAAGAGGGCCTGGCGGGCGCTGTCTGGAGTGAAGTCTTGCCCGACGGAACAGTCAAAGTTGGCGCGTCCGGCTTGCGCGATGCTGCCAAGCAAATACCCATGCAGGCGGACACGCGCATGCAGGTGGGCTCCGTGGGCAAGGTGGCGCTGGCGCTGGGTATCTTGCGCCTGGTCAGCGAAGACCGGCTCACGCTCGACACGCCCTTGCAGCAGGTGCTGCCGGAACTGGCGCTGAAAAACCCGTGGCAAGCCAGCGATCCCGTGCGCATCCGCCACCTGCTGGCGCATACGTCCGGCCTCGATAACGTGCGCTTCTGGCAGGCGTTCAGCCTGAACCCGGCGCCGGACATGCCGCTGGCCGAGGCGTTTGACGGCGGCCGCAATCTGCTGCGCGTGCGCGCGCGGCCCGGCAGCCGCTATGCGTATTCGAACATGGGCTATGGCTTGCTGGGCATGGTGATCGAGAAAGTCACGGGCCAGCCGTACGAGCATTACCTCGATGCGCAGTTGCTGCAGCCGCTGGGCATGGCGGACAGCACGTTTGCCTTCGTCACGCAAATGAGCACGCAGGCGGGAGCGCATGCCGACCCGCGCCTGGCCATGGGCCACTTCGAGCATGGCGTGGCGCAGCCGGCCGTGCCCCAATACCTGCGTCCGGCCGCGCAATTTACCACCACGGCGGCCGACATGGGCAAGCTGGCGCAATTCCTCATGGGCGACGGCAAGCTGCAGGACAAGCAATTCATCGACATGGCGCTGATGGGCGCCTTGTCCGAACCGGCCGGCACGGACGCGGCGCAGGCGGGCCTGGCAACGGGCCACGGCCTGGCGCTTGCCGTGCGCGACCGCCACAATGTGGTGGGCGCCTGCCATCCTGGCACGGCCGTGGGTTTCCGCGCCATGCTGTGCATCTATCCGGAGCAGGACAGCGCCTTCTTCGTGGCCTTCAATACGGATGCGGAGCAGGCCGACTATGAACGCTTCAACCGCCTGCTGCTGCGCGATCTGGAGCTGCCGCTGCGCGCGCCGGCCCCGCGCGGCACGCCCGCGCCCACGGTGGAAAACTGGCAGGGCGTGTACGTGCCGTCGCCCAGCCCCATGGCCAGCATGGCCTGGGTCGATGCCGTCTTTGGCTTTACTCGCGTGAAATGGGATGGCGAGTCGCTGTTCCTGATCCCGTTCCAGGGGGAGCCGAAGGAACTGGAACCGGTGGGCGGCTTGCTGTTCCGCGCCAGCGACCGCAGCACGCCGTCGCACGTGCTGATGCAAGAGGATGGCAAGCATGTGCTCAGTGACGGCTTGCGCAGCTATGAGCGCGCATCGATGCTGCGCATGCTGGTGCTGTGGGGCAGCCTGGCCCTGGGTGCTGCCGGCTTGCTGTATGTGCTGGTGGTGGGCGTGTGGCGCGCTGCGCGGCGCAGCCTGGGGCGGGGCGACCATCTGTTCGCGCCCTTGCTGTCGCTGCTGGCGCTGCTCTTGCCGCTGCCGTTTTTCTATTTCCAGTCCTACCTGCGCCTGGGTGACGTCACCATCGCCAGCGTGCTGCTGGCACTGGCGACAGGCGCGCTGCCACTGGCGACGGCGTTCGGCCTGGCGCGCTGCTGGCGCAGCCGCGGCACGGCGGCCGAGGCGGGTTCGTGGGCGAAATGGGATTGGGTGGCCTTGCTGGCGGCCTTGCAGCTGCTGCTGGTGCTGGCCTGGTGGGGGCTGCTGCCGCTGCGGCTGTGGCACTTGTAGGCCGTCAGGTCCAGGCAGCCAGCAGCCGGCGCCACCAGCGCTGCGCCGGCCTGGGCTGGCCGCCCTGTTCGGCGCGTCCGGCCCGTTTGGCACGATAGCTGGCCGCCGCCATCTGCAGGCCGATGCGGTCCATCGATGCCATGGCATCGACTTCCTGCGGCGACAAGCCCTGCAGCAAGGCTTGCGCACGGGGTTCCAGCAGGAAGGCGGCACGCAGGGCGTCGTCCGTGTACAGCCTTGCCAAATAGGTTTCCAGTGCGGGGGAACTCATGCGTTTCGCCCCGCGCGCAAGGCAGCGCGCGCCAGTTCCAGCTGGTCCAGTACATGCTCGAACGACGGGTAATTGCCGTCGCGTTCGACGATCACCGTCAGGGGCTGGGGCGCCTGGCGCGCCAGCACGGTCAACAGGGCGAAGACGGCGGGCGGTACGTCGTGCAGATGGTCGTCCAGCAGGCGCTGGCCGCCGCCCGGCGCGTCGATCCAGTGGCCGCCGCTCAGGTGCACGGCGCCGACCCTGTCCAGCGGCAAGCGCAGCAGCAGTTCCTCCGGTGCCTCGCCAAAATTGACGGCATTCGCATACAGGTTGTGCAGGTCGAGCAGCAGCGGCACTTGCGCGCCGTGGATGATCTGCGCCAGCCATGCGGCTTCGTCCAGCGTGCTGGCGGGCGGCTGGACCAGGGTGGCGATGTTTTCCATCAGCGGCGCGCTGCCGACGATGCGCGTGGCCAGCGCGATGTTGGCGATGGCGCCGGCGGCGCTGTGCGGCGTGCGCGGCGGCGCTGCCAGGTGGCCGATTTCCACGCCGCCGGCGCGCACAAAACTCAGGTGCTCTGACCACGACTCGGCTTGCACCTCGTGCATCAGGCGCGCCATCGCATGCAGGCGGCGCGGGTCGGCCGGTAGCGTCGACGCCAGCCCCATTCCCACGCCGTGCAGGCTGACCGGCACTTGGCGCGCCAGGCTGCGCAAGGCGGCGATGCCGGCGCGCGAAGCGCGGTAATAGTCGTCGGCGATCACTTCCAGCACGTCGATGTGCGCCAGGTTGGACAGGATGCCGGAAGCCAGTTCGCCGCGCCAGCCCAGGCCGACGCGGTCGCGTGCCGGCCCCTTGTCAGCTGCCACAGCCGCCGCCACCGCCGCAACCGCCACAGCCGCCGGAAGAGCCGCCACCGTCGCCGCCGCCGTCGCCACCGCCCGATGACGAGTCGCCCGAGCTGCTGGACGAGGAGTCGCCGCCCGTGTTTTGCCGGGGTACAGGGAACAGCTCGGCGACATAGGCGTACACGGACAAGGGCAGGGCGCCGAGGCCGAAGATGGCGGCCAGCAGTGCCATGTCGGCGCTGCTGCTGCCTGGGTTCAGGCGCGACGAGCGCATGTTCAGGCGGCCAAACAGCATGCGCAAGTCGGTCAGCAGCCGCTGTGCGCTCCAGCTGGTCGCCTGGGTGCGCAAGCCGCGCAGCATGAGCAGGAATATCACCAGCAGCAGGGCCAGGAACAGCAGGTTGTAGTGCTGGCGGCTGATGGCGATGACGGCCTTGACGGCGGCCACCGTCAGCAGCAGGTAGCGCGCGGCCCCGGTGATGCGTTCGCGCCGGCGCAGCAGCCGCGGGCCGACCAGCAATTCCTGCCATTTCAAGGAGTCCAGGTAGGCGCGGCACGATGGCAGCATGTCTGCCTGCTCGGCCAGTTCCCTGCTGTGGCCCTGGCGGCCGAGGTACAGCCGCAGCACGTCGCGTTCGATGTCGTGATTGGCGAAGCGCAGGCTGTCGGCGCTGGCCGTTTCCAGCAGCGGGCCATCGGCGCGCAGCAAGCCGCGGTCGACTAGCACGATGGCGGCAATTTTCACGGCTTCGAGGGCGCCACCGCGCAAGAAGGCGATGCGGTAGGGATCATCGGCCAGCGACAGCTTGGCATGCGGATTGCGCAGCTCCTGGCGTATCAGCAGCTCGCGCGCGAGGTAGTACACGAGCACGCCGAAGATCAGGTAGGCCAGCAGGAACCATGGCCCGCTCCAGTCAAAGGGATTGAAGCCGTTCACCGCATGTGCTCCGCGTGTTCGCGCAAGTGTCCGGTAATCGTCATCAAGCCTGTAAAGGCGGGCAGGGCTTGCCCCGGCGCCAGGCGCGCCGTTTCGCGCGCCGCCGACATGGCTTGCAAGGCGGAGTGCAGGGCAGGGTCGCCCAGCTGGTCGACAAACGCTTCGAGCGCCTGCTTGCCGGACAGCGCGGACTTGCCCTCCAGCTGTGCCAGCGAGACCGCCGCCACACGCAGCGGACCGGCTGCGTCGGCGATGGCGCCGGCCAGCTGTTCCTCATTCAGGCTCAATAGCATATACCGTTCGCGCATGCGCACCTGCTGGTTGAGCAGCACTTGCCGCAGCCGGCGCAGCACGGCGTCGCGGCTGGTGTGCAGGCTGGCGAAAGGGTCTAGGCCGTGCAGCACCTTGTGGCGCGCGATGATGTCGGCGAACTTGACGGCGAAGGCGTCGGCGGCCTGCGTCAATTCGCCCTCGAGCAGGAACATCACCTGCAAATCGATGGCGGCGTGCGCCAGGCGCAAGGGCCCGCGCAATGTATCGGCCGCCTGCGGCGTAAAGCGCTTGAGCAGCAACAGCAGGTTGACGTCGGAGGTGGCGCGCACCTGGCCATCGGCGGCCGAGCCAAACAGCACGGCGGCGGCAAGGTCGTCACCAAACGCGCTGTGCGCGGCGGCGACAAACACATCCAGGTGGCGTTGTATCTCTTCTGGCAGCGGTGGCGGCATGCGGTGTACTTTCACGATGGGTTGGCGGGATGAGTATAAGTTTGCAATATAGCAAACTTATAACATCGTGCGCGCATCGTCCGCCAGATATGCCAACTCAGGTCAATACGTTGAGCAAGCCATCGAGTCCCACGAAGTTCAGCGCCACGTCGGCCTGCGAGCGCACCACGGGCTTGGCGCGGAAGGCCACGGACAGGCCGGCGATGCCCATCATTTTCAAGTCGTTGGCGCCGTCGCCCATGACGATGGCTTCAGACGGCGAAATGCCCATCTCCTTGCACACGCGCTCCACCGTGCGCTGCTTTTCTTCCGCGTCGACGATCCCGCCGAGGACTTTGCCCGTCAGCTTGCCGTCGACGATTTCCAGTTCGTTCGCGTGCGTGTAGTCGAGGCCCAGGCGCTCTTTCAGGCGTTCGGTGAAGAAGGTGAAGCCGCCCGACACCAGCAGGGTTTTCAGGCCGGCCTTCTGCACGGCCGCCAGCATGGCTTGCGCGCCCGGCGACAGTTTCAGGCGCTCGTCGTAGACGCGCTGCAGGGCCGATGCATCGAGGCCTTCGAGCAGGGCCACGCGCTGCTTCAGGCTGGCGCTAAAATCGAGTTCGCCGCGCATGGCCGCTTCCGTGATGGCCGCCACTTGCGGTTTCAATCCCTGCATGTCGGCGATTTCATCGATGCACTCGATGGTGATCAGGGTCGAATCCATGTCCATTGCCACCAGCTTGAATTCACTCAGTTCGCGCTGGCCCATCATGTAGGTGGCGTCCAGCTGCGCCGCCTGGGCCGCCACTTCGATGGTGGGGCGCAGCGCCGGCGAATAGGCGATCTGCTCGCAGCGCACGGCGTTCGGTCCCAGGCGCGTGATGGACGTGGGCGCGGCCAGCGCGGCGATGCGCTCGAGGCGGGCGCTATCGCCGTCCAGGCCCTGCAGGATCAGATTCATGGTGATGGTCTTGGTATTGGTCATGGGGCAGTCCTGCATAGATTGTCGAAATGGTCTACACCGTCAATTGCTTGATGGTGGTCTTGATCTGCGTCACGCGCGCGGCCAGATCCGGCATGGCGGCCGTGATTTTCAGCTTGTCCTGGCCATGCAGCTTGATATGGCGGTTGTTCTGGATCAAGTCGATGATGCGCATCGGGTCGATCGGCGGCTTGGCCATGAATTGCAGGGTGGCCGCCTCGCCATGCACGTCGATCTTGACGATGCCCACGGTTTTCGCCGCGATGCGCAGGCGGTGCGTCTCGACCAGGGCCTTGACGGCGTCGGGCAGCTTGCCGAAGCGGTCGATCAGCTCTTCCTGGATATCGTCGATCTTGTCCTGCGTGGCGCAGTTGGCCAGGCGCTTGTAGATCGACAGGCGCTCGTGCACGTCGCCGCAGAAGTCGGCCGGCAGCAGGGCCGGCACGTGCAGGTTGATCTCCGTCGTCGAGGCCAGCGGCGCCGCCAGGTCGGGTTCCTTGCCCGCTTTCAGCGAGCGCACGGCTTCGTTGAGCATGTCCGAATACAGCTGGAAGCCGATTTCCGTCATCTCGCCCGACTGGCTCTCGCCCAGCACCTCGCCGGCGCCGCGGATTTCCAGGTCGTGCATCGCCAGGTAAAAGCCGCTGCCCAGTTCTTCCATCTGCTGGATTGCGTCCAGGCGGCGCTGCGCCAGTTTGGTCAGGCCTTGCACGTCGTGCACCAGCAGGTAGGCGTAGGCCTGGTGATGCGAGCGTCCCACCCGGCCGCGCAGCTGGTGCAGCTGCGCCAGGCCGAACTTGTCGGCGCGGTGCATGATGATGGTGTTCGCCGTCGGCACGTCGATGCCCGTCTCGATGATGGTCGTGCACAGCAGGATGTTGAAACGCTGGGCGACGAAGTCGCGCATGACCTTTTCCAGGTCGCGTTCATGCATCTGGCCGTGCGCCACGGCGATGCGCGCCTCGGGCAGCAGTTCCGTCAGCATGGCCAGGCGGTTCTGGATGGTTTCCACCTCGTTGTGCAGGAAGTAGATCTGGCCGCCCCGTTTGAGCTCGCGCAAGCATGCTTCGCGGATGATGGCTTCGCCCTCGCTGCGGACAAAAGTCTTGATGGCCAGGCGCTTTTGCGGCGCCGTGGCAATGATGGAAAAGTCGCGCAAGCCTTCCAGCGCCATGCCCAGGGTGCGGGGGATCGGCGTGGCCGTCAGGGTCAGCACGTCCACTTCCGCGCGCAGCGCCTTCAAGGCTTCCTTCTGGCGCACGCCGAACCGGTGTTCCTCGTCGATGATGACCAGGCCCAGGCGCGTAAACTTGACGTCGTCGGACAGCAGCTTGTGCGTGCCGATGACGATGTCGATGGTGCCGTCGGCCATGCCCTTGAACGCCTGCGTGATCTCCTTGCCGCTGCGGAAGCGCGACAATTCCGCGATGCGCACGGGCCAGTCGGCAAAGCGGTCGGCGAAGGTTTGCGCATGCTGTTCCGCCAGCAGGGTGGTGGGCGCCAGGATGGCCACCTGCTTGCCGCCCATGACGGCGATGAAGGCGGCGCGCAGCGCCACTTCCGTCTTGCCGAAGCCGACGTCGCCGCACACGAGGCGGTCCATCGGTTTGCCGGAAGTCATGTCCTTGATGACGTTGTGGATGGCCTCGGCCTGGTCCGGCGTTTCGTCGAAGCCGAAGCTGTCGGCGAAGCGCTGGTAGTCGTGCGACGAGAATTCGAACGAGTGGCCCTGGCGCAGCGCGCGGCGGGCATACAGGTTGAGCAGCTCGGCGGCCGTGTCGCGCACCTGTTCGGCGGCGCGCTTTTTCGCCTTTTCCCACTGTCCCGAGCCGAGCGAATGCAGCGGCGCGTCTTCCGGCGAAGCGCCCGAATAGCGGGAAATGACGTGCAGCTGCGACACGGGCACGTACAGCTTGGTGTCCTTGGCGTATTCGAGGTGCAAAAATTCCGTCTCGCCTTCGCCCAGGTCCATGCTGGTCAGGCCCATGTAGCGCCCGATGCCGTGGCTGATGTGCACGACGGGGTCGCCGATCTTCAGCTCCGACAGGTCGCGCACCATCGACTCGACCTGCGTCACGCCTTCCTGCTTCTTGGTGCCGACCCGGCGGCCGGAACCGGCATACAGCTCCGTCTCGGTGATGAAGGATAAATTTCCTTCCGGCGTAAACAGCTCGAAGCCCGCATGCAGCGGCGCCACGCCCAGCATCAGCTTGGCGCTTGATTGCAGGAAGCCGTCGCTGCCTTCCACCGGCGTCAGGTGCAGATCGTATTCGGTGAAGTACTGCTGCAGGGTTTCGCGGCGGCCGTTCGATTCGGCGCAGATCATCACGCGGCGGCCCGATTGCAGCAGGTAGCTGCGCAGGTTGGCCAGCGGGTCGTCGGCGCGGCGGTTGACGGCGATGTTCGGCACGGGCGCCGACAGTTCGGAGGCCAGCGCATCGTTCGATTTGGCGATCGCCAGGCGCGGATACGGCTTGGCCAGGCCGAAGAACTGCTCGTCGGACAGGAACAGCGATTCGGGCGGCAGGATCGGGCGTTCGCGGTCCGCCTTCAAAAAGCGGTAGCGCGACTGGGTATCGGTCCAGAAGCGGCCAATGGCCGCGTCGATCTCGCCTACCAGGGCCAGCGAGGCGTCGGGCGGCAGGTAGTCGAACAGGGTGGCCGTTTGTTCAAAAAACAGGGGCAGATAGTATTCGATGCCGGCCGAGGCGATGCCGCTGCTGATGTCCTTGTAGACGACCGAGCGCGATGGGTCGCCCTCGAACTGCTCGCGCCAGCGGTTGCGGAAGGTGGTGCGCGCCGCTTCATCCATGGGGAATTCGCGGCCCGGCAGCAGGCGCACTTCATGCACGGGATACAGCGAGCGCTGGGTGTCGGCGTCGAAGGTGCGGATGGTCTCGATGGTGTCGCCGAACAGGTCGAGCCGGTAGGGCAGGGCCGAACCCATGGGGAACAGGTCGAGCAGGCCGCCGCGCACCGAGTATTCGCCGGGCGACATCACTTGCGAGACATGGCTGTAGCCGGCCAGGGTCAGCTGCGACTTCAGGCGCGCTTCGTCGAGCTTTTCGCCCTTCTTGAAGAAGAAGGTGTAGGCGGCCAAAAAGGACGGCGGCGCCAGGCGCACGAGGGCCGTGGTGGCCGGCACAATCAGCACGTCGCACTGGCGCGTCTGGATTTCATGCAGGGTGGCCAGGCGCTCGGAGACCAGGTCCTGGTGCGGCGAAAACGCGTCGTAGGGCAGGGTTTCCCAATCCGGCAGCAAATGGCAGCGCAGGTCCTTGCCGCCAAACCACGGGATTTCATCGAGCAGGCGCTGGCCATCGCTGGCCTGCGCCACCACCACGGCCAGCATCTGGCCCCGCGCTTTCAATTCCAGCGCGGCCAGCGCCAGGGCATAGGCGTCGGATGAACCATACAGGGCGGGCAGCGCATAGCGGTTGCCGGGCTTGGGGAGGGCTTTTGTTAAGTCTAAGGACATGCAGGCGATGACACTAGTGGCAGAGGCAGTTGAATGGGACAGCTGTGGTGCGCGCAGCGCCGCCAGTGACGGCGCCGACAGGCGAGATTATAGACCATCACTTATATCTCCGCGCTTGAGAAAACCGTCGTGAGCGGCAGTGATTTGTGGCTAAGAAGCGCAACCGTACTTTAGTACGGTGAGCATCGCAGGCCGCAAAGCACGACGCGCAGCAGGTTTTATCCTGCGCGGACATTCGCAATGCCGAACGGGACATGCACCATCGGGATGGTGCCGCCCGCCGATTTGAGGTGGCTCAACTGGTCATCGAAGAAGATATGCGGCTTGAACACGGCCAGCACGCGGGACTTGTCCATGCCGCCGAGGAAAAACGTTTCGTCGGCCGCCACGCCCCAGCTTTTCAGGGTCGTCACGACCCGCTCGTGCGAGGGCGCGTTGCGCGCCGTGATGATGGCGATGCGCAGGATCTTTTTATAGCCGGGGTCGCGCCGCTGGGCCCTTTCTTCCAGGCGCTGCATGGTGGCCAGCTTCTGGAACAGGCCGGCCAGCGGGCCGGGGCGGTGCGGCGTGCCCACGTTCAGGGTTTCATGGGCGTGGAATTCATCGACGTCGTTATTGCGCTTGAATACGGTTTCCGCTTCGTCGTCAGCGATCACGCCATCGAAATCGAAGGCCACGCGCAGTTCCTCGTCGTTTTCGTCGTCTTCCGTGCGCGACGGCAGCACCAGGCCGGCCGGATAGTCGCAGGCCAGGGCGCTGCGCACGTCGTCTTCATTCGCGCTGAGGAACAGCGACGCGTTGAAGGCGGGCAGGTATGGATACGGCGACTTGCCCGTCATGAAGGCGGCGCGCGAAATGTCCAGGCCGTAGTGAGCGATGCTGTGCATGACGCGCAAGCCCGTTTCCGGCGAATTGCGCGAAAACAGCACCACTTCCACGGGCGACTGGCGCGGATAGTGTTTGTTGATGTTCAGGAAGCGGCGGATGAAGGGAAAGGCCACGCCGCGCGGCAAGACCGTGTCGATATGCGTTTCCTGGTATTTGCGGTATTCCTCGGGGCCGTTGTCGAGGTAGACCTGGTGTGATTCGGCCAGGTCGAACAGGGCGCTGGAAGCGACCCCGATCACCAGTTTGTGTTCGATAGGATAAGCCATGGTCTGCCTGTTGTTTGCTTGTTGCTCATCTTATACGACTATCAACTGCGTAGCCAATAGCGACACGCGGGGATTTTTTGCACCAAAGCAGGGCATGGGACGGCTTTTCGATGCCACTGTGCAAGGCGCACCACAGTAAGGAAAGAAATATTGATTTGTATCAAGTATGTAGCTGTCAGCGCGTCCGTTTTCCACTATGCTTCCACTTATAAAATCTCGCCAATTGTAACGAAGCGTACGCCCCATCCCCGCCGCCTTTATACAAGTGTCAGCTGTTTTACTCGAACATGCCAGCCCCGACTTCGCCAGCAGTCTTCGTGACTTTATAAAGGACCTCGCCATGTTTAAGAATTTACTGATCAAATGGAAGTTGGCGACGCTTGTCGCCGTGATGATGGTGGCCTTGCTGGTGGTGGGCATCAGCGGCTACACGGGCATCGCCACCGTGGGCCGCGCCGTCAATGAAATCGGCGTGGTGCGCCTGCCGTCGATCCAGGGCTTGATGATGATCAGCGAAGGCCAGACGGCCGTTGCCGCCGCCACCCTGACGGCCGCCATCTATGAAAACAATTACCAGGCACAGGACAAGTTCGCGGAAGCGCTGCAGCTGCGCACGCGCGCCTGGAACAATATCGAGGCGGGCCGCAAGCTGTACGAACCGCTGCCGCAAACGCCCGAGGAGGCCGTGCTGTGGCAGCGTTTCCAGAACGAGTGGACGGCCTGGAAGGCGGACGACGACAAGGTGCGCGCCATCTTGCGCCAACTGGCCGACAACCGCGACGAGCCGCGGCAGAAAGAGTTGTTCGTGGCGTTCTACAAGCAGTACCAGGATTCGCGTGCGCTGTTCGGCAAGGCCGAAGGCACGCTCAACGACATCATCAAGCTCAATAACGGCGTGGCCGACGCCAGCGTCAAGGACGGCAGCGCGGCCGTCATCCGCTCGGAAAGCCTGATGGTCATCCTCGGCTTGCTGGCCTCCGCGCTGGGCATCGGTTGCGCCGCCTACATCACGCGCGCCATCACGCAGCCGATCAACTCGGCCGTGAAAGTGGCGCAGACGGTGGCCTCGGGCGACCTGACCAGCCACATCGAGGTGAAGACGACGGAAGAAACGGGCCAGCTGCTGCAGGCGCTCAAGGACATGAATTCCAGCCTGGTCAGCATTGTCGGCCAGGTGCGCAGCGGCACGGAGACCATCGCCACGGCCTCGTCGGAAATTGCCAGCGGCAACCTGGACCTGTCCTCGCGCACGGAAGAGCAAGCCAGTTCGCTGGAAGAGACGGCGTCGTCGATGGAAGAGCTGACGTCCACCGTGCGGCAGAATGCCGACAATGCCCAGCAGGCCAACCAGCTGGCGCTGAGCGCCTCGGGCGTGGCCGTGAAAGGCGGTGAAGTGGTAGGCAAGGTGGTGCAGACCATGGACGCCATCAACGACTCGTCGCGCAAGATCGTCGACATCATTTCCGTCATCGACGGCATCGCCTTCCAGACGAATATCCTGGCCTTGAATGCCGCCGTGGAAGCGGCGCGCGCGGGCGAGCAGGGACGCGGTTTCGCCGTCGTGGCGACGGAAGTGCGTAATCTTGCCCAAAGATCCGCTGGCGCGGCGAAAGAGATCAAGACCCTGATCGGCGACTCCGTGGTGGCGGTCGACGCGGGCAGCAAGCTGGTGGCCGAGGCGGGCAGCACGATGGCCGAAATCGTCTCCAGCGTGCAGCGCGTGACGGACATCATGGCGGAAATCAGCCTGGCCACGCAGGAGCAAAGCTCGGGCATCGACCAGATCAACCAGGCCATCGGCCAGATGGACCAGGTGACGCAGCAGAACGCGGCCCTGGTGGAAGAGGCGGCCGCCGCGGCCGAATCGCTGCAGGAGCAATCGGGCCAGCTGGCCGACGTGGTCAGCGTCTTCAAGATCGATGGCGCCCAGGCGCCTGCCGCGCGCGCAAGCGCGAGCGCAAGGCCGGCCGCGCCGCGCGCTATGGTAGCCAGCGCCGCGCCGAAGCGTCCTGCATCGCGTCCCGCATCACGCCCCACCGCAGGCCGCCCGGCCTTGCACGCCGTGCCATCCCAGCGCCAGAGCGCGCCGCGCGACGACGAGTGGGAAGTGTTCTGACGGATTGACGGCGCCAGCATGCGCTTCCGGACGGCCGCCTTGCGCGGCCGTTTCCACATGCGCGCACAGGTTCGCACTGCGGTTACTACTTACTAAAAAAACAGCGTTATAAGAATAGCTGTTTTGCCATCTAAGCAAATCTTTTCAAAACTTAACGCGACATTGCTTGTGAGATAACTCACACTGCCTGCCGTACCACCCTTGTTCCCGCCTCGGCCACATCCCGGCTGACCCCTCCGCCTGCTGCGTCCAGCCATTCGTGGCAGGCGGCAGCCATTGCCGTCAGCCTTGCATGCGAGCCCGGCGCGATGACCGATGCACCACACTGAAGGATGCGAATAAAGATGGCAAATATGAAAATCGGCACGCGCCTGCGCTGCTCCTTTGCGTTGTTGACCTTGCTGCTGCTGGCGACCGCCGTGCTGGGCATGCTGCGCCTGTCCAGTCTGGAACTGCGCATGCGCGACGTGATCGATGACAAATATCCGAAAACCGTGCTGGCCAACGACATCATCAAGAATGTCAACATCATCGCGCGCTCCTCGCGCAACCTGCTGCTGATGACGGAGCCGCAGCAGCTGGCGCAGGAACGCGCCACCATCGCCAAGGCGGGCGGCGAAACGGAAAAGGGCCTGGCGCAGCTGGAAAAAGTGGTGCTGTCGCCGCAGGGCCGCCAGCAGATGGCGGCCGTGATGCAGGCGCGCGCCACGTTCAATGGCGGGCGCGACAAGGTACTGGCCCTGCTGGAAGAAGGGGCGCGCGACGAAGCGACCAGTTTGCTGCTCGGCACCGTGCGCGGCGACCAGCTGCGCTACATGGCGGCGCTGGAAAGCCTCATCGCGCACCAGCATGACCTGATGGAGGAGGCGGGCGGCCAGGTGCGCCACGAATACGCCACGGCGCTCAACATGATGCTGGCACTGAGCGCGCTGGCCGTGCTCTTTTCGCTCGTCACGGCCTGGCTGGTCACGCGCAGCATCGTCAATCCGCTGCGCCATGCCCTGACCGTGGCGCAGACCGTGGCCGCCGGCGACCTGACATCGACCTTCGGCCGCCACGGCGGCGATGAAACGGGCAAGCTGCTCGACGCGCTGTGCATCATGAACGGCAACCTGCTCGACATCGTGCAGCAGGTGCGCAGCGGCACCGACACCATCGCCACGGCGTCGTCGCAGATCGCGGCCGGCAATATCGACCTGTCGTCGCGCACCGAGGAGCAGGCCAGCTCGCTCGAACAGACGGCGTCGGCCATGGAGGAACTCAGCTCCACCGTGCAGCAGAACGCGGACAATGCCCGCCACGCCAGCGTGCTGGCCGTCGAGGCGGCGAATATCGCCGGCGCTGGCGGGCAAGCCGTGGGGCAGGTGATCCATACCATGGACGCCATCAGCGCTTCTTCGGCGCAGATCGCCGAGATCATCGGCGTGATCGACATGCTGGCCTTCCAGACGAATATCCTGGCCCTGAACGCGGCCGTGGAAGCGGCGCGCGCGGGCGAGCAGGGGCGCGGCTTTGCCGTCGTGGCGACGGAAGTGCGCAACCTGGCGCAGCGCAGCGCGGCGGCGGCGCGCGATATCCGCGCCCTGATCGCCAATTCCACGCAGCAGGTGGACGCGGGCGCGGCCCTCGTGGCGCAGGCTGGCGCCACGATGCAGGAAGTGGTGGCGGCCGTGGGCCGTGTCAGCCAGATGGTGGCCGACATCACGGCTGCCAGCGCGGAGCAAAGCGCGGGCATCGGCCAGGTCAGCCAGGCGGTGCTGCAGATGGATGAAGTGACGCAGCAGAATGCGGCCCTGGTGGAAGAGGCGGCGGCCGCGTCGCAATCGCTGGAAGGCGAGGCGGCGAAGCTGCTGCAGGTGGTCAGCGTGTTTCGCCTGCAGCAGGGGCCGGCGCACACCTTGCCGCGCCGCAGTGTGCCGGCCGCGCCGCGCCTGCTGGCCTAGTGGCGCGCCTGGCAAGGTTCTGGCTCGGCTGCGTCATGCTGTGGCGGGCGCGGCGCCAGACGCGGGTTGGGCCGGCAGGCAAACCGGTGGCGTCGGCGCGCAGCCGGGAGCTGCAGGCGCGCCTGGACAGGGCCATCGTCGATGGCGAGTTCCGCTTTCACTACCAGGGCAAGTTCGATACGGCGCAACTGCGCCTGGTCGGCCTGGAAGCACTGCTGCGCTGGGAGCATCCGCGCCATGGCCTGATCTACCCGAACGAATTCATCGGCCTGGCCGAACAGACGCAGGCCATCGCCGCGCTGGGCAACTGGGGCATCGATGCGGCTTGCCGCCAGCTGGTGCAGTGGCGCGCGGCTGGCCTGCCTTTGGTGCCGGTCGCGGTGAATGTCTCGGCGCGCCAGCTGTGCCAGCCGCACTTGCCTGACTTCGTGCTGGGTTGCCTGCAGCGCCACGCCATTCCTCCCGGCCTGCTGGAGCTGGAAGTGACGGAAAGCTGCTGCATCGACGACATGGCGCAGGCGGCGCAGGGATTGCGCCAGCTGCGCGCGCTGGGCCTGAGCATTTCGCTTGACGATTACGGCACCGGCCATTCGGGCTTGAGCCATGTCAGGATGCTGCCGATTCACACCATCAAGATCGACCGCTCCTTTATCCTCGACCTGGATGGCAGCGCAGCCAGTGACGCCGTCATCGTCGCCTCGACCATTGCGCTGGCGCATGGCCTGGGCTTGCAGGCGCTGGCCGAGGGCGTGGAAAACGGGGAACAGCTGGCGCAGTTGCGGCGGCTGGGCTGCCCGCAAGTGCAGGGTTTTTATCTGCACCGCCCGGCGCCTGCGGCCGAGGTGGCCGCGCTGCTGTCCGCTGGCGCGCCGGCCGGCCTTGTAACAGTGCCGAAACATGGCGCCATGCGGCATGGCGCGGATGCTCAGTAGAATATGGCCACTGCAAGCCGCGTGCTTTAACACCTTCTCCTCCACGCAAGAATGATAAACAGTCCTGTCCCGGCCTATGTCTTTGGCCCGTTTCGCCTTTTGCCGCTAGAACGCCTGCTGTTCGAGGGCGATCGCGCGCTGCGCCTGGGCAGCAGGGCCATGGACTTGCTGCTGGCCCTGCTGGAGCGCGCCGGCGACATCGTCGACAAGCATGAACTGGTGGCCATCGTCTGGCCCAATGCCGTGGTCGACGACGCGACCTTGCGCGTGCACCTGGCGGCGCTGCGCAAGGCGCTTGGCGATGGCCGCGATGGCCAGCGCTACATCACCACCATCCCCGGGCGCGGCTATGGCTTCCTGGCGCCGCTGGCCCACACGGGCGGGCCGGCGTCCGGTGCGGCGGGCGCCGAACCGCGGCATAACCTGCCCGTCATGCTGACGCGCATGCTGGGCCGCGCCGAGGTGCTGCAAACGATGGCCAACCAGCTGCTGCAATTGCGCCTGCTGTGCATTGCCGGTCCGGGCGGCATCGGCAAGACCACCCTGGCAGTCGTCCTGGCCACGCGCGTGCTGCGCCGCTATGCCGACGGCGTATGTTTCGTCGACCTGTCGCCGCTGGACGACGGCCGCCTGGTGCCGCTGGCGCTGGCCACGGCGCTCGGGGTGGCGGTGCCGGCGGGCGACGCCATGCCGGTCCTGCTGGCCTACCTGCGCCCGCGCCACATGCTGCTCGTGCTCGACAACTGCGAACACGTGATCGGCGCGGCCGCCACCCTGGCCGACGCCTTGCTCAAGGGCGCGCCGCTGCTGCACGTACTGGCCACCAGCCGCGAGCCGCTGCGCCTCACCAGCGAACAGCTGCAGCGCCTGCCCGCGCTGGAATTGCCGCCGGCCGATGCCGTGCCCGATGCGGCGGCGGCCCGGCACTTCGCCGCGGTGCAGCTGTTTTGCGAACGCTGCGCGGCCGTCGACGATACTTTCGTGCTGGCCGACGCCGACGTGCCCGTGGTGGTGGATATCTGCCGGCGCCTCGATGGCATTCCGCTGGCGCTGGAGCTGGCGGCCGGGCGCATCGGCCATTTCGGCTTGCACGAATTGCGCCGCCAGCTCGACGACCGCTTTCGCCTGCTCACGCGCGGCGCGCGCAACATGCCCTTGCGCCACCAGACCTTGCGCGCCACCCTGGACTGGAGCTACGGCCTGCTCGACGCGCAAGAGCGCCAGGTGCTGCAGGCGCTGAGCGTGTTCAGGAGCCGCTTCCGGCTGGAGTCGGCCAGCGCCGTGGCGGGATGCGACGTGTTCGACACGCTGGCCGACCTGGCCGCCAAGTCCCTCGTCAGCATCGAGTTTTGCTGCCAGCATGTGTATTACCGGCTGCTCGACACCACGCGCGCCTATGCTGGCGCGCAGCTGTCGGCGGGCGGGGGCGAGGGTGCCGTGCTGCTGCGCCATGCGCGCCATTGCCTGGGACTGGCCGGGCGCATCGCCGCCGACTGGGCAAGCATGCCGCCGGCCCGCTGGAGCGCGTGCTATGGCCGCCATGTCGATGACTTGCGCGCCGCCATCGACTGGGCTTTCGGCGAGGAGGGCGACGTGGCGCTGGGCGTGGCGCTGACCTTGGCCGCGCAAACCCTGTTCTACCAGCTGTCGCTGATGGATGAATACCGCGTACGCGTCGAGCGGGCGCTCGAGCGCATGGCCGCGCATGCGGTGGACGATCCCGACAGCGAGATGCAGCTGCATGCCTCGCAGGCGCACCTGCTGCTGCATACGCAGGGCATCACCGGCACCATGCTGCGTTCGTTCCAGCGCGGCTATGCGCTGGCCATGCGCACGGACGATGGCAGCCGCCGCGCCGAAGCCATTTGCGGCATGTGGATCTGCAGCCTGAAGCTGGCCGATTTCCAGCGCGCCGACAACTACGTCACCGAACTGGCCGTCCTGTGCGCAACGCGCGACGACACGGCGATGCGCCTGGTGCTGGCGCGCATGCGCTCCGTGGGCGAATATGTGCAGGGACGCTACGCGCAGTCGGCTGCGCTGGCGCGCATGGTGCTGGCGCATCCCGAGGGCGCGGCGCAGCTCGGTTTCAACAATGCCTTGCTGGCCGATCACCAGGTGTGCCTGCGCGGCACGCTGGCGCGCTGCCTGTGGATGCAGGGCCGCCCCGACGATGCCCTGATCCTGGCGCGCGAGGCGGTGGCGGTGGGCTTCGAGCACAATGGCGTCACGCTGTGCGTGGCGCTGGCCATCAATGCCATTCCCGTCGCCCTGTGGTGCGGGCAGCGGGAACTGGCGCATGCGTGGATTTGCCTGCTGTGCGAACATGCGGCCCGCTATGGCTTGCTGTACTGGAGCGCCTGGGGCGCCGCCTACCAGCGCCTGCTCGACGGGGGCGAGGCGATGGCGCCATTCCCCTGGCCGTCGGTGCGCAGCTGGCCGATACAGGTCGATTTGATGGCCACTCTGCACGACGCGGCCGCCGATAGCCAGGCGCTGCGGCGCGCGCGCATGGGCCTGGCGCCGTGGAGCGCACCGGAGGTACTGCGCCGCGACGCGCACCACCGCTGGCGGGCGCTGGCGCAAGACGATGCGGCCGGCCTGGAAGCGGTGCGGGCGCAGCTGGAAGAAGCGCTGCTGCTGGCCAGGGGCCAGCAGGCGCCGGGCTGGGAACTGCGCTGCGCCACCAGCCTGGCGGCCGTGCTGCAGGCGCAAGGCCGCGGCGCCGCCGCGCATGCCGTGCTGGCTCCTGTCCATGCGGGCTACCGGCAGGGGCGCGACACGACGGACGTGATGGCGGCGGCAGCCTTGCTGGCGCAGCTGGCCTGATGGCTATTCGTAGGCGCCCAGCCGGCGCTGTTCCTCCGGCGAGAAACTGGCGTCGCGTAGCCGCTGCAGGGCTGCCGCATCCTGCGCGCCGCCGGGCAGGCTGTTTTTTTGCGCCTGGTAGGCGATGATGCGCTGCTGCCACTGCGATTCCTCGCGGTCCAGTTCCGCCAGGCGCGCCGCCGCTGCCGGCGTGAACGTGCTGGCGCGCAGGCGGTAGACTTCATTCTCGCCGCCGCCCTGTGCCCGCAAGGTCTTGACGGAGGCGTCCAGCTGCGCCACCTGCAGCGGCGCGTCGCGCGCGGCGCGCTGGGCTGGCGACATTTTCTGGTCCAGCGCGGCCAGTTGCGCCTGGCGCTGCGCTTCGTCGAGCGAGGCGTCGCCGAGTATGGCCATGCGCGCCACGGCGTCGTCGTCATACGCGTCGCTGGCGCCGAACAGGCCCGCGCTTTCCTCGGCTGTAAAATAGTTGCCGCGCAAGGCGCGCATGGCTTGCAGGCGCGCGCGCGCCGCCAGGGCCGCATCGGCTTGCGCCGGCAAGGCCTGTTCCGCGCCGGCCAGCGCCTGCTTGTAGGCCAGGTACGCGCCCAGCAGGCGCCTGGCTTCGCGGGCGGGGGCGGGCGCCAGGCGGCGGTCCAGTTCCGCCTCGATCTGGCTGCGGATGGCGGCCAGCGGCTTTTCGCCGAGGCCCGCCAGGTAGTAGTCGAACAGGTGGCCCAGTTCCGCATCGACCACCAGCTTGTCGCCGGCGGCCACCGTGACGTTGCCGTCGGGCCGCGTGCCTTCCATCGAGCGCACGAACGCGAACAGGTCCGGTTCCTCCTTTTCCGGCGGCGGGGCGGGCGGCTCCCCGGGGCGCAGCACCAGATACAGGGCCAGGGCCGCCAGGCTGCCGCCGATGATCCATTTCGCGTTCGTGCGCATCGTAGGCTCCTTACAGTCCCAGGCCTTGCAGGCGGTTGGCTTGCTGGCGGAAGACCGTGACGGGGTTCGTCTCGAACAGGTTGACGATGCCGACGAACTGGTTGACTTCATCGAGATGGTTCATGGCGTAGTCGTCGCGGATCACCTTGCCCAGGTGGCTGGAGCAGCTGCTGACCAGGCCATCGTTCTTGACGCCGCCGAAGGCCAGGCTGATGGCGGCCAGCAGCGGGTCGCCCACGTCGAGCACATTCGTGTACGGTTGCGCGCCGCTCCACGAAAAGTAGTGCACGCCTTGTACCTGGTAGGCGCCTTCGCCGCAGGCGGAGGTGGGCACGCCTTGCGGGTGGCGGCTGTTGAAAGCCAGCGAGCCGGCCGTCGACAGCGACGCCAGCGAGGCGCCCGCGTTTTGCGGCAAACCCTTGTTGCCCGACAAAATGCCGATCAGGGAGGCGAGCGCGTTGCCCAGCGCGCCGCTGGTGTTGGGAATGGCGCCGCTGAGGATATCGGCCACCTTGGAGCCCTTGTTGACGCCGGCCACGCTGGTGACGGACGCCACCAGGTCGGGGCGCACGGAGGCGACATAGCGGGCCGTGGGGCCGCCGTGGCTATGCCCGATCAAATTGACCTTGGCCGCGCCGGTGGCGGCGAGGATTTGCCGCACCTGCGACAGCAGCTGTTCGCCGCGCACTTCCGTGCTGTTGGCGGCCGACACGGTGGTTACATACACTTGCGCGCCGCCGCTGCGCAGGGCGGCGGGGACGCCGTAAAAATATTCGACGGGACCGAGCTTGTCGAAGCCGAACAGGCCGTGCACCAGCACGATCGGGTACTTCGTCTGCGTGTAGCCGGCGGCGCTGGCGCTGCCGGGCAGGATGGCGAGGGAAAGCAGAAGGGTGGATAGCAGTTGCCAAAAGCGAGTCTTCATTTTGTCTCCGTTATGTATTATTAATAGTGGAAATGAGTGGAAATGTCGATGCTGTAGCGATGAACCGCGCGCTCCTGTACATTCTCGATGTATTAAAAATAGCGAGCGCTCGGTTTTTTGAATGTAGCACTGTTGGATTTAAATTGCATTTGAATTGCATGATGCAGCGCAATAACTGTGGGAAGTTGACGTTGCTTATGTGCCCATTGCATAGTTGAAAAGTCAAATAGTTGTTTTCCTGAGCTATAATCGGCCCGGCATCAGCCGTCCCGCCGTCTTGCCATGCCGCGTCCAGGCATGGCATGGATATCGCTCCTACACCGTTACTTGGGAATGCACTTGTCGACCCATTTTAATTTTGAACAGTTTCAGCAGATGACGCCTTTGAATGGCGAAAACATCTGGGAATATATTCTTGACCGCCACGCGGAACGTATCGGCGTCAAGCGCCGCAAGCCGGCGCTGGAAAATCTTGAACGCATCTTCGTCGCCACCTTCCGCCTGGCCAATGACGTGGGCTTCCGCGCCATGAGCTTGCGTGACCTGTGCCGCGAGACGGGGCTGTCGATGGGCGGCCTGTATGGCTACATCACCAGCAAGGACCAACTGGCTGAAATGATCGAGGACGTGGTGCGCCACGCCACGCAAGCCTTGCCCTTGCTGTTCGCCGACGTGAAGTCGCCGCTGGACCGCCTGGAGGCGATGATACGCTCGTCGATCTACCTGTCCGAAGTGCTGCAGCCGTGGTTTTATTTTGTCTTCATGGATTCGCGCGTGCTGCAGGTGGAGCAGCGCAGCATGGCGAAGAATTCGGAACTGTATGTGCAGACCCTGATCGCCGCCACCATCGGGGAAATCGAACCGAAGCCGCAGGGCGATCCCACCTTGCTGGCCGCGCACTGCCTGGCACTGTTCCAGGACTGGTACGTGAAACGCTGGAAATACCGCGCGGCGAAGGTCAATGTCGACGATTTCGCCGATAGCGTCGTCAGTACGGTGCGCGGGTATTTGAGCATGGTCAAGGCGCCGTAAGGACGCCATCGAAAAAAAGCCAGGATATCTCCTGGCTTTTTCACTAGTTCGTTTCCACCGGCACCGTTTCCGGCAGGGCGGCCGGGTCGGTCGGCGTCTCCACATCCATATCCAGCGTTTTCACGCCGTTCATGTCGATGAATTCGTCGTACAGCCATTCGCCATCGACCTGGCTCAGGCCCGCCGGCACGGCGCGCGTGATTTGCGGGCGCGTCGACAGGGCCGTGCGCATGTAGTCGATCCAGATCGGCATGGCCAGGGTCGAGCCGAATTCGCGTCCGCCCAGGGACTTGGGCTCGTCATAGCCCATCCACGCCACGGCCACGATACCGCCGCCATAGCCGGCGAACCAGCCATCGACGGCGTCGCTGGTGGTGCCCGTCTTGCCGGCGATGTCGCTGCGTCCCAGTTTTTTCGTCGCCGCCGCGCCCGTGCCGGTGCGCGCCACTTCGCGCAGCATGCTGTCCATCACGAAGGCGTTGCGCGGGTCCAGCGCCAAGGTCTTGTCGTCGTTCGGAGCGGGCGGCTTGGTCTGCATCAGCACCGTGCCCTTGGCGTCGACGATGCGGTCGATCAAATACGGTTCCACCTGGTGGCCGCCATTGGCGAACAGGGCGTAGGCGCCCGCCATCTGCACGGGCGTGACGGAACCCGTGCCAAGCGCCATGGTCAGATTGCTTGGCTGGCGGGCCGGGTCGAAGCCGAATTTTTCCATGAAGTCGTGCGTGTACGACACGCCCAGCGCGCGCAGGATGCGTACCGAGGCCACGTTCTTCGACTGCGCCAGCGCGTAGCGCATGGTGATGGGGCCGTCGAACTTGAAGTCGTCATTCTGCGGCGCCCAGACCTTGCCGCCCGCCTGCATTTCCAGCGGCGCGTCGTTGATCAGGGTGGCCGGCGAAAAGCCTTTTTCCAGCGCCGCCGAATACACGAACGGTTTCATGGCCGAACCGGGCTGGCGCCACGCCTGCGTCACGTGGTTGAACTTTTGCAGGTTGTAGTCGAAACCGCCCACCATGGCGTGGTAGGCGCCCGTCTCCGCGTCCAGCGAGACGAAGGCGGCGGCCACCAGCGGCACTTGCGTGATGGCCCAGTTGCCCTTGGCGTCCTGGGTGATGCGGATCACGGCGCCCGGGCGCAGCTTGATGCCGGCGCTCGCCTTGGCCGATAGCGCCGGGGCGGCAAAGCGCAAGCCGTCGCCCGTGATGGCCTTGGCGTCGCCATCGCCCGTGTCGGCGATCACTTTGCCGCTCACCACTTCCGTGACGACGGCGGCGATCAGGCCGTCGCTGTCCGGGCGTTTTTGCAGTGCCGCATCGATGGCGTCGTCGCGCTGCTCGGGGTCGGCCGGCATGTCGATGAAGGTTTCCGGGCCGCGGTAGCCGTGGCGCTGGTCGTAGGCGATGACGTTGCGGCGCGTCGAGGCGTAGGCCGCGTCCTGGTCGGCTTTCAATATCGTCGTGTAGACGCTGATGCCCTTGGTGTAGCTGTCTTCCTTGTATTGGGCATACACGGCCTGGCGCGCCAGTTCGGCCACGTATTCGGCGTGCGTGTCGAAACCCTGCTTGCCGCGGGTATTGATATGCAGCGGCTGGGCCAGCGCCTGCCGGTACTGGCCTTCGCTGATGTAATCGAGTTCGCGCATGCGTTTCAATACCAGCTGCTGGCGTGCGTGCGCCTTTTTCGGATTGCTGATCGGGTTGTGGCGCGAGGGGTTTTGCGGCAAGCCGGCCAGCATGGCCATTTCCGCGATCGTCAGTTCCGACAGGGGCTTGCCGAAATACGTCTGCGCCGCGCTGCCGAAGCCAAACGAGCGCTGGCCCAGGTACATCTGGTTCATGTACAGCTCGAGAATCTGGTCTTTCGACAGGGCAGCCTCGATTTTCAGGGCCAGCATGATTTCATTGAGCTTGCGCGAGGCGACTTTTTCACGCGTCAGGAAGAAGTTGCGCGCCACCTGCATGGTGATGGTGGAGCCGCCGCCGTGGCCGAAGCCGTGGCGCAGGTTCGACAGCACGGCGCCGCCGGCGCGCACGAAGTCGATGCCGTGGTGTTCGTAGAAGCGGCCATCCTCGATGGCCAGCAGGGCCTTTTTCATCATTTCCGGCACTTGCGCGATCGGCACGAAGTCGCGGTGTTCCTCGCCGAATTCGCCGATCAGCACATTGTCGGCCGTGTACACGCGCAGCGGTATCTTCGGCTGGTAGTCCGTGATGACGTCCAGTTCGGGCAGGCGGGGGCGCACGTACAGGAACAGCCAGGCGGCCAGCAGCACGGCTGCGGCCAGCGCGGCGCAGCCGGCGATGATGAAGCCGCGCACGGCGGCGCGGCGGGAAGGCCAGGGGAATCCGGTTCGTTTGGCAGTCAAGGCAGTCTCACGTGAGCGTGCAAGGCACGGTGGCAGCGATTATAGACCAATGCGCCAGCGCTTCCTGTGCGGGCGTGGCGGCGGGGCCGGCCGCAAAAAACCTTTTCATCGAAACGCGGCTGTGCGATAGTCTCGGCTTCAAGAAAATAGCCCGGACGTCGATCCGGGCTGTTTATTTTTAAAAATTAAGGAAATATCCATGGCAAAAGATGCAACACCGAGCGTCGTGAAGCCCTACATCCCGGCCGATGCGAAGCTGCCCGAGATGACCTTCCGAGCGCTGTTCATGGGCGTCATCCTGGGGATGGTCTTCGGCGCCTCCTCGCTGTACCTGGTGCTGAAAGTGGGCCTGACCGTCAGCGCCTCGATTCCCGTCGCCGTGATCGCCATCACCCTGTTCGGCCTGGCCAAGAAGGTGGGCGGCAAGGATTCGTCGATCCTGGAAAACAGCATCACGCAAACGGCCGGTTCGGCCGGCGAATCGCTGGCCTTCGGCCTGGGCGTGACCATGCCCGCCATCCTGATCCTCGGCTTCGACCTGGAAATCTCGCGCGTCATGCTGGTCGGTATCCTCGGCGGCCTGCTGGGCATCCTGATGATGATCCCCATGCGCCGCACCATGATCGTCGACCAGCACAAGGAACTCAAATTCCCCGAAGGCACGGCGTGCGCCGAGGTGCTGAAGGCGGCCGCCACGGAAGAATCGCGCATCGCCGCCGGCGAAAGCATCGAGAAGGATTCGGCTGCCGCGCTGGACGCCAAGCGCCGCGCCAAGATCATCTTCGGCGGTTTTGCCGTCGGCTTGCTGTATAAAGTCTTCAATATCTCGTTCAAGGGCTGGAAGGATACGCCGGGCGTGGAATTTGCCGCGCCGCTGAAGGGTGGCTCGATCGGCGCCGAGATCTCGCCTGAGTTGCTGGGCGTGGGCTATATCATCGGCCCGCGCATCGCCGCCACCATGGCGGCTGGCGGCGTGCTGTCGTACCTGCTCCTGATCCCGATGATCAAGTTCTTCGGCGACAGCCTGACCACCGTGCTTTCGCCAGGCACCAAGTTGATCAGCGAAATGGGCGCCGACGACGTGCGCAGCGCCTACGTGCTGTACATCGGCGCGGGCGCCGTGGCCGCCGGCGGCCTGATTTCGCTGGTGCGCGCCATGCCCATGATCTGGCGCAGCCTGTCGGCCGGCCTGAAGGGCATCGGCAAGGGCGTCAAGACCAATTCCACCTTGCGCACGGACCAGGATATCCCCCTGAAATGGGTCATCATCGGCTGCCTGTCCATCATCGCCGTGATCACTTTCGCCACGCCGCTGCACATGAATTTCCTTGGCGCGCTGCTGATTCTCGTCTTCGGCTTCCTGTTCGCCACCGTGTCGTCGCGCCTGACGGGCGAAATCGGTTCGTCGTCGAACCCGATCTCCGGCATGGCCGTGGCCACCTTGCTGTTCACCTGCCTGATCTTCCTGATCATGGGCTGGACGGGCGGGCGTTACTATGTGACGGCCCTGTCGGTGGGCGCCATCGTCTGCATCGCCGCCAGCAATGCGGGCACCACGTCGCAAGACTTGAAAACGGGCTACCTGGTGGGCGCCACGCCGCGCCTGCAGCAGTACGCGATTCTGGCGGGCGCGCTGTCGTCGGCCCTGATCCTCGGACCGATTTTGCTGAAACTGAACGAAGCGAGCACCGTCTACGTGCCGGCCGCGCAAGTGGCGCCTGGCCTGACGGTCGATGCGTCGAAGCTGACGGTGACGGGCGAACTGCATGGCCCGCAAGCCGAGACGGACCACAACACGTATAAAGTCTGGCAAAAGACGGATACCGTGGGCGGCCCGGCCGGCAAGTATTTCGTCAAGGAAGACGGCCAGCTGGCTTACCTGGTCGATCCTGGCATCAATGGCCATTACAGCAAGCGTCCGGACGGTTCGGAAGTGAAGAAATACGATGCGCCTAAGGCCGTGCTGATGTCCTACATCATCAAGGGCATCCTCGACCAGCAGCTGCCGTGGACCCTGGTACTGTTCGGCGTGATGATCGCCGTGGTGCTGGAAATGGCCGGCATTCCGTCGCTGGCGTTTTCCGTCGGCGTGTACCTGCCGCTGTCGTCCACCTTGCCGATCTTCGTCGGCGGCCTGGTGCGCTGGCTGGCGGACCGCCGCAACAACAAGCTGGAACACAACGCGAAACTGAACGAGGAAGAGCGCCAGCTGGCGGGCGACCGCAGTTCGGGCGTGCTGCTCGCTTCCGGCTACATCGCCGGTGGCGCGCTGGCTGGCATCATCATCGCGATCACGGCTGGCGTGCTGACGCACTTCGACCAGATGATGGCCGACTGGGCCGAGCACGGCAACCCGTTCTACGCGGGCCTGCACTCGGACGCGTTGTCCCTGCTGCCGTATGCGGCCATCATCGTGCTGCTGTATATCGTGGCGCGCGAGAAGAAAGCGGGCAGTTCGCAGGCTTGATGTTGTAGCCAACCCAAGGAAAACCGCCCGGCGTCATGACGATCCGGGCGGTTTTTTTATGCGCGCCCGATGGGCCGCGCCGCCAGTTGCGCCGCGCTCGCGTAGATCGTCACGTGCTCAATGGCCAGCCGGTGCAGGTGGTCATAGAACGCCTGCGCCGGAATGCACCACGCCGCCGCATCGCCCACTTGCCCGTTGACGCGCAGCCCGGCGGCATCGAATTCCCGGTGAAAGTAATCGCGCAGGTCGCCGCGGCCGGGCTGGTCGATGCGGCGCTGCGCGACTGCCGGCTCGAAAGGGCGCACGGGCACTTCCCAGCGACGGCCGACGTGGTCCAGGCAAGCCAGCAGCTTTGTATCGTCTTCCCATACGGGCACGGGAAAGGCGTCGCCCATGGCGTCTTCCAGCGCGTGATAGAACGTCACCGGTCCCATGGAAATGCCGAGGCCCAGCACCTTCGCGTGGTCGCAGCCGATGAAACGCTGCCAGGGCGAGTCGATGCCGAAGATCGAGGGCGCGCGGTGGTGCGCCTCGGTGAGATATGCTGCATGGCGGCCCCACGCGGACACGGAGTGGGTCGGGTGGATGCTGCGATGGATCGCATCGCTGGCCAGGAAGGCTTCCGGCAAGCGCCCCATGTGCGTGCCATGGCGGCGCGGGTCGAACACATAGCCTGGCATGGCGCAGGTGGCGCGCAGCGTGCCGCCCGGCAGATAGTAGGTCGGCAGCAGCAAGGTGCCTTGCGGGCCGACGGCCTCCTGCAGGGCGCCTATCACGGCCAGCGCGCCGCCTTCCACGTAGCCGAGGCTTTTCAGCGATGAATGCACGAACAGCGTATCGCCTGGCGCCACGCCGAGCCGCGCCAGGCCGGCGGCCAACCCGGCGCGCGTCACGTGGGGCGCGCTGTGGCGCATGTGCCGGGCGCTGGCGGCGCGGCGCCATGCGTCCAGTGTGGCGTGGATGGCGTTTCTTGCATGTTCAAGCATCGCCGATGTCCATTTCCAGCAGGTTGGCATCGATGCAGAATTTGGCGGCCCAGTTCAGGTAAGCCCAGGTGCCGTAATCGCCATCGACGGGAAACGAGCCCTTGACGCCGCCGCGCGCGTGCGCGGGACCGTCGATGCTGACCGAGCGCCGCACGAAACTATTCAGGCGGTGCGCCGCATCGAGGTAGCGCCGTTCGCCAGTGATCTGGTACAGCAGGAACAGACAATGCGCGTTTTGCGCGGAACCCGTGAGGCAGGCGTAGCTAGCCCCTGGCTGGAAGTCGGGACCGAGGCGGCCTGCCAGGTAGCCGTCGGCCGCCACGGCCCTGGCGATGCCCGTTCCGGTGCGCGCGGCGGCGTCCAGCAGGTCGGCGCGCGCCGAAAAGCGGTGCGCTTCGAGCAGGCCGCGCAAGGCGTAGCCGATGGTATGGGTCAGGGGCTGCAGCGGGTTGTCCAGGCAATTCGAGGCGAACCAGCCGTTGGGACGCTGTTTGGTCAGCGCCCAGTCGACCTGGCGCAGGCCGGCCACGCCATAGCCGTGGCCCGGCGCGACGCGGTCCGCTTCGAACAGTCCCCACGCCACGTGCGTTTCATAGGCCTTGTCGCCGGCGCTGGCGAACGGGGTCGGATGCCTGCGCCAGCAGCCATCGGCATCCTGGCTGTCGCGCAGCCACCTTGCCGCGCGGTGCATGGCGTCCTGGTATGCCGCGCCGTACGCCTGCACGCCGGCGGCCAGGCCAAGCAGGATCTGGCCCGTGTTGAAGGTGACGGGCACGCGCGGCGTGGAATCGATCTTCCCGCCCTGGTAACCGCCTTCCGGGAACTGGATAGCCACGCACCAGTCGAGCATGCGCCGCGCGCGTCCGTGCAGCGCATCATCCCCACCCTCGTCGCCCGTGCGCTGCGCCAGGGCGATGAGGGTGGGGATGATGTAGCCGGTGGTCTCCGGGTAGGAGCTCGACCAGCCTGTCAGCAGGCTGTAGTCGCGCGCGACGCCGCCGTCGTTTGATCTGGAATTGTCCTGCGCCGCGCATAGCCAGGCCGTGCAGGCCTTGACGACGGCTTGCGGGCCGGGGTCAAAGGCAGGCAAGCCGCGACGGTCCGACAGGCGCTCCATGCGCGCCGCTGCCGGCAGGCTCGCCTGCGGCGCCAATGTATTCCGGATCTTCGTGAGCAAGGTGCGCATGGCAGCGATGGCGTGGTGGTTGGCTCCGGCTACTGTAGCGCTGGCAGCTGCTATGCCGATTGACTTGCCGCAAGGTTTTGTCGTCGCATCGCTGCGGCCGGAATTGACGCATAATGGATGCCTCACCACCGTTGACGAGGCCCGCCATGAACAATGTCACGCTTGAGTACTCGGTCGTCACCAATCCCGACTCCTTTGTCGGCTTCAAGTACTACGTCAAGGCGGGACAGGCATTCGATGCCGACGATTTCGCCTATTCCTACAAGCTGAAACGCTCCGACCTGGACCCGGACAGCGTGCTGGCCACGCGCGAGGCGGCGGCGAATCTGCAGCCGGGCGAGTGGCTGACGGTGTCGCATTCGATTGCGGCGTAGCCGTCAGCCCTACGCTGGCGCAAACCAGGCGCGCAATTCATCCTCGGCGCGCTGCGCCGTCTCCCGCGTCAAGGTCAGCACGATGATCTTTTCCTGCGCCGGGCGGTGCCCATCGCTGCCGGCCAGCTCGATGGCTTGCTCGAAGCTCGTGTAGCCGTGGCCGCATTCATGCGGGCATTGCTGCACGATGCGCGCCGCCTTGCCGGCGTTCCTGTCCGCCAGGTTGACGATGGGATTGCCGTCATAAAAGGGCTGGCCATTGGCAAACGCGGTGCGCAGATACGCCGTGCACTGCCCGTCGAGGAAGGCCAGGCGTGCCTGCCACCAGGCCTCTGCCGCCGCATACGCGGCCTGGTCCTCGAGAAAATCGGCAAACAGGAAGTCGTTCATATGGTTTCCTCGGCTAGATGCCGAACACTTTCAATATGGCGTCCGTAAAACCCTCGAACCAGCTGCCCACCTTGCCCGGCTGCTTGCCGTGGCGCGGGGTTTCTTCGTACAGGTAGACGCCGTTGTCGCCGTCGAAGCGGTCGTTGAGCAACGCCTGCTGGCCGCGCAGGTAGGGGATGAAGGTTTCGCTGCGCAGGGTCGAATACAGCACGTCGGTGGTAAAACCCAGGGTGGCGGACTGGCTGATGGAGCGGCCCTGGCCGGCCCGTTCCAGGCGCACGCCGCGGCAGCCGCGCACGATCAGGGTGACGGGGCCGCGAAAGACGATGAAGCGCAGCTGCAGGGTGAGCCAGGCGTGCAGGCTGCCCAGGCGCCAATGGCTGCTGATCGCCAAAGGCTGATACGCATCGGTGATCAAGCCGACCAGTCCCCGTGGCTGGAACACGAGAGCGCTGCCGGCCGGCAGGTGGACGACGGCCACTTCCAGCAGCGGGTCGTCGCTGGCGGAAATCGTCACGGATGCTGTCGTTTCGCTTTCCAGCCGCGTCAGCGCCACCATGCCGGCGGCCAGGCTGGTGAACGGGAAGCGCCAGTCCAGCAGCCACTGCGTGCGCTTGGTGCTGCTGACGGGCGACGATTGCAGGTATTCGGGATGGATCAGCATCTGCTGCCCAGGTTTTAGCTGCAATGCCTGCGACACGGCGGAGATGCGCGATTCGCCATGCGGCGGCAGGGGCAGGGAGCTGCCATTCAGCTGCAGTTCGCGCGCGATCGACAGCGGCGGCAAACGGGAAGCGACAGGCGCCAGCACGAAGTAAAAGAAAGCCTTGATGGCGACGGGCAGCAGGATGGCCGACAGCACCAGCAGGGCGGCCGTGGGCGCCACGTCCATGACGGGGGCGCGCCAGCGGGCGATCCAGTTGCGCGCCAGTTGTCCTTCGCCCGCCGCGATGGCCTTTTGCACGGGCGCCAGCGCGCCGGCCAGCGCTGGCTCGTCAATGGCAAATGGGGCGGGGCGGGCGGCGCTAGCGGCGTTGCCGGTGCGCGCGCGCTGCGTCGCCCAAGCCTGGTAGGCTTGCAGGTTGATCTCGCGCAGGCGCTGGCCTTGTGCTTCAAGCAGCGACAGCTGCGCGTAAGCGTCGCTGCCGGGCAGGCGGGCCGTCACGGGGTGCCGCGCTTCCAGTTCCCGGCGCTGGCGCAGGTTGTGCTGCAGCGCCGCATACGCGCTCACGTGTTCCGCGTGCAGGCGCGCCAGCGTGTGCCGCGCATCCTCGCCGCTCAGGGCCGCTTGCAGGGCGGTCAGATAACGGGCTTCCTGCACCAGCACTTCGATCTCCACGCGGCGCGCGGCTTCCTCCTGCGCGTGCAGGGCCAGGGTGTCCGTATCGGGCAGGGGCAGGGTAAACAGCGATGGCTGCTGCCGCGCGCGCAAGGCCGCCAATTGCGCCTGGACTTGCGCCAGGCGGGCCGTGATGGCCGTGTGTGAGGTCTTTTGCAGGGCGTTGACGCGCGCCGTGGCCGCAGCGGCCAGGCCAGCGCCATGCTTGTCGGCGCCGTCGGCGGCCAGCCTGAGCGCGGCGATGGTTTCGCTGCTGGCGCTGTAGGCGCGCCATTCGGCCAGCAGCAGGCGTCCGGCCAGCAGGATGACGATGAACAGCGCGAACTGCAGCGCGTGGCGCAGCAGGAAGCGCAGGATGGCCGTCAGCAGCTGGCGCAAGCTGGCGTCGCCTTAGCCTTGGCTGGCCGCGCTATCGGCGTCGGCGCAGCATTTCTTGTACTTTTTGCCGCTGCCGCAGTGGCACGGGTCGTTGCGGCCCGTCTTCGGCACTTCGCGCAGGACGGTGGCGCCGGGCTGGCTGTGTGCCTGGCTTTTCAGGTGGCGCTGGCGCGCCCAGGCCGCGTTGATGGCGATCACGGAAGGAATCACGCCATCCATGGCCGTTTCGGCCGCATCGTCATCGAGTTCGCCGGCCGTGGCCAGGTGCTGGAACGGCGCCAGGTATTCCGGGTGGCTGACGGCCAGGGCCGCCCACTGCGGCTTGTCCAGGCTGGTGCCAAGGACAAAACCGGCGCACCAGGCGGGCACGCTCCATTCGGGGCCGCACACATAGATGGGCTCGAAACTGTCCGGGTCTTTCGCCAGCCATTCGACCATGTAGGCATGGTGGCGCTGCGCCAGGCTGGCCGCCCGTTCGCTGGCTTCGTCCTGTGCCGGCAAGGCGCTGCCGGCAGCCTTGTCCCAGACCCAGGGCAGCCATTGTTCCGGCGTGATCTGTTTCGGGCTCAGGGCGACAGCCGTGAGAAAACCTTCCAGCATCGACACGTCCATGGCGCGGCTGGCCAGGGCGGGCGCGGCCAGCAGGGTGTCGAGTTCGGCGTATTCGTCGTCGGAGAGGGGCGAGGTGGTGGAGATGCTGGACATGGGATTTTTCAGTAATGTAGGTGGATGGCCGCTGGCCCTGGCGGTATTGTACCGCCAGGCAATGGGAAAAACGGCGCCGGAATGAAAAACGGCGGCCCGCAGGCCGCCGTTGTCAGCTATGGCAGAAAACTTACTTCACGCCGTGCATCAGTTTGTTGATCAGCGGTGCGATCAGGAACAGCACGACACCGGCGCCCAGCAGGGACCAGAAGCCGAAGGTGTAGCCGGACAGTGCCGATTGCACCGACATGCCGCTTTCGCCGCTGACGTGGCTGGCGAAGATGCCCGACAGGTTGTTGCCGATACCGGTCGACAGGAACCAGCCGCCCATGCCCAGGCCGACCAGGCGCACTGGCGCCAGCTTGGTGACCATCGACAGGCCGATAGGCGACAGGCACAGCTCGCCGATCGATTGCAGCACGTACACGGTGGCCAGGGTCCAGAACGGGATCTTGTTATCGGCGCCAACCAGGCTCGACAGAGCGAAGATCAGCAAACCGAAGGCCAGGGCATTGCCCAGCAAGCCCAGGCCGAATTTGCGCGGGATCGAAGGATTGACGTTGTGGCGCGCCAGGAAGACCCAGACGGCGGCGATGATCGGCGCGAAGACGATGATGGCGACCGAGTTGACGGTCTGGAAGTAGGCGGTCGGGAAGATCCAGAAGCCCAGGTCGCGGTTGACGATCTTGTCAGCCAGGAAGGTAAACGAGCTGCCTGCCTGTTCGAAGAACATCCAGAACAGGATGTTGAAGACAAAGATCAGCAGCATGGCGATGACGCGGTCACGCGCCACTTTACCGTTGCGTATGCCTTCGATCATCAGCATCACGGCCAGGCCGACGAACAGCGCGGTCAGGACGATTTGCAGTTTTTCAGCGCCGACGGTCAGCAGGAAGTACACGAGCGGGATCACGCACAGGGAGCCGACGGCCACCCAGATGACGCGCATCGGGTTGCTTGCGCCGGCTTCCGGAGCGCCGATGCCCTTCAGGGCGCGGCGGCCGATGGCGAACCATACCAGGCTGATCAGCATGCCGAAACCGGACGCCATGAAGACCATCTTGTACGAAGGCATGGTGCTGGTGCCGAAGATCGACTCGGCCAGCCACTGGGTGAAGACAGGGGCAACCATGGCGCCCATGTTGATACCCATGTAGAAGATCGTGAAGCCACTGTCGCGACGCGGATCGGCTGTCGTGTACAGCTTGCCGACCATGGTCGAGATGTTCGGTTTGAACATGCCGTTACCGACGATCATGGTGGCCAGGCCCAGGTTGAAGATGTCCTGGTTCGGTACCGAGATGCAGAACAGGCCGGCAGCCATGAAGACGGCGCCCAGCAGGATGGAGCGCTGGTAACCGATGACCCGGTCGGCGATGTAGCCGCCGAACAGGGCGCCGGCGTACACCAGCGCGAGGAAGGAACCATAGGTAAGGTTGGCCGCAGCCTGTCCCGAACCGTCGCCGCCGTGGAACTGGGCAACGATGTACAGTACCAGCGCCCAGCGAACTCCGTAGAACGCGAAGCGTTCCCAGAATTCAGTCATGAACAACATCCACAATGGGCTTGGATGGCCCATAATCTGCTTGAACTCGGGAATAACGGCTTCCTTGTTGGGCGTAGTCGCACCGCTCATGCGGTTCCTCCTGAAAAATTATTATAGTCAATCGATACAACGAACTTATGGAAGCCTGCGGGCGGCGGGGACTCTCATGAAGAACCTCACGCACGGGAATTCCAATAGGCTGGCATTCTAATCTACAAATTGCGCTGAGCGAAGATTTCGATTCGCATTAGCAAGAATGACTGTTTCATATTAGTCAAACCGGTTTGCAGGCAAGGGCGGCCCGGGCGATTTTGCGGCGGCACAGCACAACTTGCCTGACTTGTCGTATATTAAGGCTGCAAGACCTTCGAGCATCGATTTTTAAAGGGATTTTTCGCATTATGGAACACGACGTTATCGATACTCTGGTTTCACCGGAAGGCCGCCTGGACGTGCTCTCCAAGACTGAAGTCAACAAACTGCTCGACACCAGCCAGGGCGGCCTGTACAACACTTTCCGCCGCTGCGCGCTGGCAGTGCTCAATTGCGGCAGCACCATCGACGATGGCCGCGCCCTGCTGGAGCGCTACCAATCGTTTGAAATCTCCATCATCCAGCGCGAGCGCGGCATCAAGCTCGACATCAAGGGCGCGCCGGCCATCGCCTTTGTCGACGGCAAGATGATCAAGGGCATCCACGAGCACCTGTTTGCCGTGCTGCGCGACATCATCTTCGTCAGCGATGAAGTGACGGGTAACCCGAAATTCGACTTGCAGAGCACGGAAGGCGTGACGGACGCCGTCTTCCACATCCTGCGCAACGCCAACGTGCTGCAAACCCAGCTCAACCCGAACCTGGTGGTGTGCTGGGGCGGCCACTCGATCAACCGCGCCGAATACAATTATTCGAAGGAAGTGGGCTACCAGCTGGGCTTGCGCGGCCTCGATATCTGCACCGGTTGCGGCCCCGGCGCCATGAAGGGCCCGATGAAGGGCGCCACCATCGGCCACGCCAAGCAGCGCCTGCACAATGGCCGTTACCTTGGCATCACCGAGCCGGGCATCATCGCGGCCGAATCGCCGAACCCCATCGTCAACGACCTCGTCATCATGCCGGACATCGAGAAGCGCCTGGAAGCGTTCGTGCGCGCGGGCCACGGCATCGTCGTGTTCCCCGGCGGCGCCGGCACGGCCGAAGAAATTCTGTACATTCTCGGTATTTTGTTGCACCCGGACAATGCCGAGATTCCTTTCCCGCTGATCTTCACGGGCCCGGAAACCTCGCGCGAGTACTTCGTGCAGATCAACCAGTTCATCAGCGACACCCTGGGCCCGGAAGCGCAGCAGCGCTACAAGATCATCATCGACGACCCGGAACTGGTGGCGCGCGAAATGCTCGAAGGCATACGCCAGGTGCGCGAATTCCGCAAGGCGCACAGCGACGCGTATTACTTCAATTGGCTGCTGAAGATCGACCATGAATTCCAGAAGCCGTTCCAGCCCACGCATGAAAACATGCGCAACCTGAGCCTGCACAAGAACCAGCCCACGCACTTGCTGGCGGCTCAGCTGCGACGCGCGTTTTCCGGCGTGGTGGCGGGCAACGTCAAGGATGACGGCATCCGCTCGATCGAAGAGCACGGCAACTTCGAGATCCACGGCGACAAATCCATCGCCGGCCCGATGGACGCGCTGCTCGCTTCCTTCGTGGCGCAGCACCGCATGAAACTGGCGGGCACGGCATACGTGCCTTGCTATACCGTGGTCCAGTAAGTCGTTTTTCAAGCAGCGCCGCCCGCCCCCTGCGTGTTCAAGGGCAGGGCGGCGCCTTTCATCCGCGTTCCCGGCCATGCCCCCATCGTGTTCCTTCGTCGCCACAGGCAATCAAATCGCTTGCGTCATCGATTCGTGGGTGCTATCTTTGGAACCGGTTCCAAAATAAAAATATGCATATCAACAGGTAGTGGAGAGCAACCTTGGATTCAGTACGCGGCAGCAAAAAAACAGTCTCCGGCGAGCCGGCCCGGCCCGTGACCATCGCCCAGGTGGCGCGCGAGGCGGGCGTGTCGAAGACGAGCGTGTCGCGCTTTCTCGGCGGCGAACTCGATGCCCTGTCCGAGAACATCCGCCAGCAGATCACCAGCACCATCGCGCGCCTCGGCTACCAGCCGAACCAGATGGCGCGCGGCCTCAAGCGCGGACGCACGCGCCTGATCGGCATGGTCGTGGCGGACATGCTCAATCCCTACACGGTGGCCGTGCTGCAAGGCGTGGAGGCGGCTTGCCAGCAGCATGGCTATACCTTGATTCTGTGTAATACCGGCAATGACGAACTGCGCGAGCGCCAGTCGCTTGCCGCGCTGCGCTCGTACAGCGTGGAAGGGCTGATCGTCAACACGCAGGGGCGCAATATCGAGTCGTCCGACTTGCAGCAGGCGGGCATGCCCATCGTGCTGGTCGACCGCCGCATCGAAGGCGTCGATTTCGACCTGGTGGGCCTGGACAATGTGCAGGCTGGCCGGCTGGCCACGGCGCATCTGATCGGGCAGGGTTTCGACGCCATCGCCTTTGTCGCGCCGCCCTTGACCGGGGTCAGTTCGCGCCTCATGCGCGCCGACGGTTTCCAGTCCGTGATGGCCGAGCATCCGGGCTGCGTGGGCGAAGTGCTGGCGGTGGACCTGGACGACCGGCCTTCCATCGACGCGCAGGTGCGTCTATGCCTGGCACGGTGGCGCGGCCGCCGCGTGGCGCTGCTGGCATCGAACGGCATGGTCGCGCTGGAACTGGCGCTGATGCTGCAACGCCTTGCATTGCGCATGCCGCAAGACGTGGGCTTGCTGGGCTTTGACGAATTGCCATGGTCGCCGCTGGCTGGCCTGAGCACGATCGAGCAGCAGACCTATGAAATTGGCTTTTCGGCGATGACGTGCATGCTGTCGCGCCTGCAGGGCGATCAGTGCCCGCCGCGCGAGGTGCTGTTGCCAGGCAAGCTGATTGTGCGCAATTCTACCCAGGGTAGCGAAGTGCGCAAGGACGGCGATTGACGGGAAGAGGGCGTTTGCCCTTTTTTTTGGGTAAGTAATGGAACCGGTTTCATAAAAGGTGTTCTCACTGGAAAGGGGCATGAATCGGCAAGGCAGGGCAATGGCAGGAGGTTGGTACAACACGGCAAGAGACGATCTGAATCGTCCATTTGACAATATTCCCGGAAGCGCCTCGACGAGGCCGGTACCGGGATCACAGGAGACGGAAACATGAAGATGACCACACTGTTTTATTCGAAAATACTGGCTTGCGCACTGGCAGCCACGTGCGCCCTGGGCGCGGCCGCCGACGCCGGCGCGCAGACGCTTGGCAACCTGATCAAGAAAGGCAAGCTGACCATCGGCGTGGTCAGCGGCACGCCGCCGTTCGGCAGCATCGACGCCAAGGGCGTGCCGGTCGGCTATGACGTCGACGTCGCCAACCTGATCGGCAAATACCTGAACCTGCCCGTGGAAGTGGTGCCCCTGACGGCGCCGTCGCGCGTGCCGTCGCTGGAATCGGGCAAGGTCGATTTTCTCGTGGCGACCCTGGCGCCCACGCCGGAGCGGGCCAAGACACTGATGTTTACCATGCCCTACAGCGCGTTTGAGTTGGCGATCGTCGCGCCGGTCGGCGGCAAACTCAAGGCCCTGGCTGACCTGAAAGGCAAGAAGGTGGGCGTGACGCGCGGCACCACGAATGACACGGCGCTGAGCCGCATGGCGCCGGCCGGCACCAGCATCGTGCGCTTCGAGGATGATGCCACCGTTACCCAGGCCTTGCTCAGCAAGCAGGTCGATGCCGTCTCGATCCCCAGCACGATGGCGCTCGACATCATCAAGACGCGCGGCGCGGGCAAGATCGAGGTCCGCTTCGCCTACTCGTTGCAGCCCAACTCGATGGCGGTCCGCCGCGGCGACTTCGAGCTGCACCAGTGGCTCAACAACTTCATCTACTACGTCAAGCTGAACGGCGAACTCGACGCCATCGCGCGCAAGTGGAGCGGCGCGCCGCTGCCAGCGCTGCCGACCTTCTGATACCGCCACCCGCACAGGGAGAGTGTTTGTCCGCACGGCGCGCCGCCATGGTGGCGTCGCCGGGGATGCGCACGTAGACAAGGAGTTGAGTATGCCGTATGAATTTCATTTCGAACTCGTCATGCAATCGCTGGACCGCCTGTTGTGGGGTGCGGCGCTGACGATACGCCTGAGCGCCTTGGCTATGGTGCTGGGGCTGGCGGTGGGCGTCTGCGCCGCCGTCATCCTGAAGAATGGTCCCGCCTATGCCCGCGCGGTGGTGCGCGCCTATGTCGAGATCATCCGCAGCACGCCGTTCCTGGTGCAGCTGTTCATCATTTACTTCGGCTTGCCGTCGCTGGGCCTGCAGCTCGACGCGAACGGCGCCGCGCTGGTCGCCATGACGGTCAACCTGGGCGCCTATGCGGCGGAAATCGTGCGCGCCGGTATCGGCGCCGTGCATCCGTCGCAGCTGGAAGCGGCACAGGCGCTGGGCATGACGCGCTGGCAGGTGATGCGCCACGTGGTGCTGCTGCCGGCGCTGGAAAAAGTGTATCCGGCGCTGGCCAGCCAGTTCACGCTGATGATGCTTGCCTCGAGCGTCGTGTCGGCCATTTCCGCCGAAGAGCTGACCGCCGCGGCCCACCTGCTCGACGCGGAAACCTTCCGCAGCTTCGAGATCTACATCGTCGTGATGGTGCTGTACATCCTGCTGGCCCTGCTGTTCCGCTTCGGTTTCTGGGTGCTGGGCCAGATCGTCTTCAAACGCCGCCGCCATCTGGGCGCGGTGCGCATGGGAGCATGACATGATCAGTGACTTTTCCTGGGATAACCTGCAATTCCTGCTCGAGGCCACGCGCTGGACCATCGGCCTGTCGCTGATCGTCTTCATCACGGGCGGCATCGCCGGCTTCGCCGTGGCGCTGCTGCGCACGGCGCGCAGTCCGGTCCTGCGTTGCATCAGCGCCCTGTACATCCAGCTGATCCAGGGCACGCCCGTGCTGATCGTGCTGTTCCTCACCTATTACGGCCTGGCCCTGTTCGGCTACAAGCTGTCGCCGATCATCGCGGCGGGGGCGGCGATGACGATCTTTGCCAGCGCCTACCTGGGCGAGATCTGGCGCGGCTGCATCGAAGGCGTGCAGCGGCAGCAGTGGGAAGCATCGGCCGCGCTGGCGCTGAACCGCTACCAGCAGCTGCGCTACGTCATCCTGCCGCAGGCGCTGCGCCATTCGCTGCCGCCGACGGTGGGCTTCATGGTGCAGATCATCAAGAACACTTCGATCACCTCGATCATCGGCGTGGTGGAACTGACGCGGGCAGGGCAACTGGTCAGCAACGCGACCTTCCTGCCTTTCATCGTCTTCCCCGTCGTCGCCCTGATCTACTTCGCGCTGTGCTATCCGCTGTCGCGCTACAGCCATTCACTGGAAAGGAAATTCCATGCCCATCGTTGAAATCGACCATATCAGCAAGAGCTTCGGCGCCAACCATGTGCTCAAGGGCGTGTCGTTCGCCGTCGAGCGGGGCCAGGTGATCGCCGTGATCGGCCGCAGCGGCTCCGGCAAGAGCACCATGCTGCGCTGTATCAATGGCCTGGAAACCATCGACAGCGGCAGCATCGTCGTGGCCGGCCATACGCTGACGGCGCGCCAGGAGCATCTGCTCGACTTGCGCAAGGATGTCGGCATGGTCTTCCAGAGCTACAACCTGTTCCCCCACCTGACCGTGGAAGAAAACGTCATGCTGGCGCCGCGCATCGTGAAGAAAGTGCCCGACGCCCAGGGCCGCGCCACGGCGCTGCGCGTGCTCAAGCAGGTAGGCCTGGACCACAAGCGCGAAGCCTATCCCGAGCAGCTGTCGGGCGGCCAGCAGCAGCGCGTGGCGATCGCCCGTTCGCTGGCGATGGAGCCGCAAGTGATGCTGTTCGACGAAGTGACGTCGGCGCTCGACCCCGAGCTGACGCAGGAAGTGCTGAAGGTGATGGAAGAGCTGGCGCAGGCCGGCATGACGATGCTGCTGGTGACGCACGAGATGGAGTTCGCGCGGCGCATGGCCGACCTCACCGTCTTCATGCACCAGGGGACGGTGTGGGAGAGCGGGCCTTCGGAGGCCTTCTTCAGCAACCCGCAAACGCCCGAAGCGCGCCAGTTCGTCGGCGCGGGAGCGATCAAGTGAGCCCCGTTCTGGTGGCGGCGTCGGCCTATGGCGCAAGCAGGGTACGGCAATTGGGGCAAAGCCATTTCATCGACGTGGTGGCCGATGCGGGCGGCGCCGGCATCGAGATCCGCCGCGAACTTTTTACTTCCGACTTGCCGGACCTGGCGCGCATGGGCGCGGCGGTGGACGCGCGCGGCCTGTACTGCGTGTATTCCACGCCCGTCGAATTGTGGGGCGCGGACGGATTGCTGCAGCACGAGCTGCTGAAGCAGATGCTGGACGAGGCGGCGCGCCTGGGCGCGCGCTACCTGAAGGTGTCGCTTGGCCATTACCCGGCCGCGCCGGAGCTGCAGGCCTTGAACGCTTTGTTGGCGGCCGCGCCCGTGGCGCTGCTGGTGGAAAACGACCAGACGGCCCATGGCGGCAAGCTGGCGACGATGGCGCGCTTCCTGGCGGCGGCGCGCGAAGGCGGGCTGCCGGTGGGGCTGACCTTCGACATCGGCAACTGGCGCTGGGTGGGTGAGGACGCGCAGCAGGCGGCGCGCCTGCTGGCGCCGTACGTGCGCTATGTGCACTGCAAGGCTGTCATCGATGACGGGGGGCGGTTATCCGCCTGCGCCGTTTCCGACGCCGATCCGGCCTGGCGCGCCGTCTTCGCACACTTTGCGCCGGGCGTGCAGCGGGCCATCGAATTCCCGCTCGAGGGCGCCGACCTGGTGGCCGAAACGGGCCGCTACATTCAAATCCTGGAGGCCGCATGATCAAACACGAAATGCTGCATGGGGAGCACGCGCTCGATGTCGTCACCTACGGCGAGGCGATGGCGATGTTCGTTGCCGAGGAAACGGGCGACCTGGCGGCCGTGGCGCATTTCACGCGCCGCCTGGCCGGCGCCGAGACGAATGTCGCCATCGGCCTGGCGCGCCTGGGCTTGCGCGTCGGCTGGCTGAGCCGGGTGGGCGACGACTCGTTCGGCCGCTTCATCCGCGCCAGCGTGCAGGCGGAAGGCGTCGATTGCAGCCGGGTCGCCACCGTCGCCGGCCAGTCCAGCGCCTTCCTGCTCAAGGAGAAGGCCGAGAACGGCGCCGATCCGCTGGTCGAATACTTCCGCAAGGGGTCCGCTGCCAGCCGGCTGGCGCCCGAGCACTTCGACCCCGCCTATTTCCTGTCCGCGCGCCACCTGCACGCCACGGGCGTGGCCGCCGCGCTGTCCGAGACCAGCCTGGCGTTCGCCGGCCAGGCCCTTGACTTCATGCGCGCCAACGGCCGGAGCGTATCGTTCGACCCGAATCTGCGGCCCTCGCTGTGGCCGTCGCAAGCCGTGATGGTCGAACAGATCAACCGCCTCGCCGCCAAGGCGGACTGGGTGCTGCCCGGCCTGGGGGAGGGGAAAATCCTCACCGGCCACGACCTGCCGCACGACGTCGCCGGCTTTTATCTGCAGCAGGGCACGCGGCTGGTGGTCATCAAGCTGGGCGCCGAGGGTGCCTATTACCGCACGGCCGATGGCGACAGCGGCATGGTGCCGGGCGAGCGCGTGGCCAACGTGGTCGACACGGTGGGCGCCGGCGACGGCTTCGCGGCCGGCCTGGTCAGCGCCTTGCTGGAAGGCTTGCCGCTGGCGCAGGCGGTCAGGCGCGGCAACCGGGTCGGCGCCTTCGCCATCCAGGTGGCCGGCGACATGGAAGGCTTGCCGACCCGCGCCCAGCTCGACGCGCTGGTCCCATCTTGAACCGAACAGGGGAAAACTCGTGAAAAAACATGTGATTGTGTATAAAAAGCTGGCCGAGCCGCTGCTGGCGCGCCTGCGCGCCGAATGCGAGGTGACGTATTTTGAGGCGATCGATGCGGGCAACCGCGCCGCGTTCGCGGCCGCCATCCGCGGCGCGCACGGCTTGCTGGGCGCCAGCGTGCGCCTGGACCGCGAACTGCTGGACCCGGCGGAAGAGCTGCGCATCATTTCCACCATTTCCGTGGGCGTCGACCAGTTCGACGTGGATTACCTGCGCGAACGGGGCATCTTGCTGGCCAATACGCCCGACGTGCTGACGGAAACGACGGCAGACACGATCTTCGCGCTGATCCTCGCCAGCGCGCGGCGCGTCGTCGAACTGGCCGAATTCGTCAAGGCCGGACGCTGGACGCGCAGCGTGGGCGAAAGCCAGTACGGCGTCAACGTGCATGGCAAGACCATCGGCATGCTGGGCATGGGCCGCATCGGCCGCGCCGTCGCACGCCGCGCCGCGCTGGGCTTCGGCATGCAGGTGCTGTACGTGAACGGCGAAGCGGTGCCCGAGGTGGAGGCAGCGCTGGGCGCGCGCCAGGTGGCGCTCGACGACTTGCTGGCCGGCTCCGATTTCGTCTGCGTGGTGCTGCCGCTGACGGCGCAGACGGAACGCATGATGGGCAGGCGCGAGTTCGCGCTGATGCGCCCCGGCGCCATCTTCATCAACGGTTCGCGCGGGCGCATCGTCGACGAGGCGGCGCTGATCAAGGCGCTGCAGCAGGGCACCATCCACGGCGCCGGTCTCGACGTGTTCGAGCGCGAACCGCTGGCGCCGGACAATCCGCTGCCGGGCATGGCCAACGTGGTGGCGCTGCCGCACATCGGCTCGGCCACGCACGAAACGCGCTACGCCATGGCGCAGCAGGCCGTGGACAACCTGCTGGCAGGCTTGCGCGGCGAGCGTCCGCGCCACCTGGTGGGCTAGGAACAGTTTTCACAAGAAGATAGACAGGGCAAGACATGAAGAAGAAGGTAGTAGGGGCAATGATCATTGGCGCCGGCAGCGGCCTGTGTTGCGCGCAGTCGAACGTGGCCGTGTACGGCATCATGGACATGGGCGTGGTGTCCGAGAGCGGCGGCCCCGGGGGAAGGGTGCTCAAGGTGACGAGCGGCATCGCCAATGGCTCGCGGCTCGGTTTCAAGGGCAGCGAAGACCTGGGCGGCGGCATGACGGCGCTGTTTACGATGGATGCGGGCATTCTGGCCGACACGGGCGCTTCGGCCCAGGGCGGCCTGCTGTTCGGGCGCCAGGCCTTCGTCGGCCTGGGTGGCGCGGCGGGCACGCTGCGGCTGGGCCGCCAGTACACCTTCATCGACAGCAGCCTGGGAGCGCTGGACCCGTTCTACCTGGGTTTTGCAGGCAGGATGAGCAACGTCTTCACGGCCGGCTATATCAGCCGGGTCGACAACAGCATCACCTACAGCTCGCCCGTGCGCGGCGGGCTTTCCGGCGAACTGGCGTACGGCTTCGGCGAAGTGCCCGGCGACGCTTCTGCCAGGCGCTACACGGGCGCGGCGGCCACCTATGCCAGCGGGCCGCTGTATCTGCGCCTGGCGCACCAGGATGCCAACACCCTGTCAAACGCGCTGGTGGCGGGCAGGGCGCGCAACACGGTGCTTGGCGCCACCTGGGACTTCGGCGTGGTCAAGGCGCATGGCGCCGTCGCCGTCAGCAAGAGCACGGCGGGCGCCGCCACCACGGTCGACAGCGCGGACCTGATGCTGGGCGCCACCGTGCCTTTTGGCCCGCACCGCGTCCTGTTCTCGTACGTGCGGCGCGACGACCGGCGCGCCGCCAACGGCGACGCTTCCCAGGTCGGCATCGGCTACACCTATGCGCTGTCGAAGCGCAGCACCTTGTATGCCGCCTACGCGCATATCGACAACCGCAACGGCGCCGCCTATGTGGTGGGCAACGCCACTGACAACGGCACCGGCAACCAGGCCTGGAACCTCGGCCTGCGCCACACTTTTTAACGGGAGAATCTAATGAAGAAAATCGGATGGATACTGGTCGGCGCCAGCACCGTGGCGCGCGAATGGATGGTCGACGCGATCCGCCAGCAGGGCGATGCCGAAGTGCTGGCCGTGGTCAGCAGGGACGCCGCACGCGGCGCCGCCTTTGCCGCGCAGTTCGGCATCGGTGCCAGCTACACGGACCTGGATGCGGCACTGGCCCATCCGGGCGCGGACGCCGTGTACATCAGCACCACCAACGAGTTGCACATGGCGCAAACCTTGCAGGCGGCGCGCGCCGGCAAGCACGTGCTGTGCGAGAAGCCGCTGGCGCTGAACCTGGACGACGCCCGCCGCATGGTCGACGGCTGCGTTGAAGCGGGCGTGGTGCTGGGGATTAACCACCACCTGCGCAACGCCGCCAGCCACGGCAAGGTGCGCGAGCTGATACGCGCGGGCGAGATCGGCCAGCCCCTGTATTGCCGCGTGCTGCACGCGAACAACCTGCCGCAGCACCTGCGCGGCTGGCGCCTGGACGCGCCGGAGTCGGGCGGCGTCACGCTCGACATGTTCGTGCACGACGTCGACACCCTGCGCTTCCTGCTGGACTCGGAGCCGCGCCATGTGACGGCCTGCGCCACCAGCGGCGGCATGACGGTGGCCGGGCTGGAAGAGGGCCTGATGGCCGTCATCGAGTTCGACAACGGCACCCTGGTGCAGGTGCACGACGCGTTCAACGCGCCGCATTCGCTGTCCGGCGTGGAAATCATCGGCAGCAAGGGCACCATCTTCGCCGCCGGCGTGATGACGCAGCGCCCCGTCGGCAGCATTACCCTGACGCGCGACGGCGGCAGCGTCGACATCCCCGTTGAGCATGAAAACCTGTACGTGCGCTCGGTGCGCGCCTTCCAGCGCGCCATGCGCGGCGAAGGGCAGCCTGCCGCCACCGGCGACGACGGCATGCGCGCGCTGGCCACGGCATTGGCGGCGCAGCAGGCCAGCCGCAGCCACCAGCGCGTGACCCTGGCCGGCTGACGGCCGGCCGCACAAATAAAAAAGCCGCCTGATCGCAAGACCAGGCGGCTTTTTTTTGCTTTGAAGCATCGAACGCCTGAAAAATCGTAGCGAGCGGATGGGAGTTGCGGCTAAGAAGCGCAACTGTGCTATAGCACAGTGAGCATCGCAGGCCGCAAATCGCGACGCGCAGTAGATTTTTCAGGTGTTCATCACTCTTCGCGGCGGAGGTGCGGGAACAGCAGGACGTCGCGGATGTTCGGCGAATCCGTGATGATCATCATCAGGCGGTCGATGCCGATGCCGCAGCCGCCGGCTGGCGGCATGCCGTATTCCAGCGCGCGGATGTAGTCGGCGTCATAGAACATCGCCTCTTCATCGCCGGCGTCCTTGGCGGCCACTTGCGCCAGGAAGCGGGCCGACTGGTCTTCCGCGTCGTTCAACTCGGAGAAGCCGTTGGCGATTTCGCGGCCGACCATGAACAGCTCGAAGCGCTCGGTGATGCCGGCCACCGTGTCGGAAGCGCGCGCCAGTGGCGACACTTCGACCGGGTAGTCGATGATGTAGGTCGGTTCCCACAGCTGCGCTTCAGCCGTTTCTTCGAACAGTGCCAGTTGCAGCGCGCCCAGGCCGGCCGTGGCGAACGGCTTGACACCGAATTTCTTCAGCTCTTCCTTGATGAATTCCGCATCGTTCAACTGCTCGGCGGTGTAGCCTGGAGCATACTTGTTGATCGCTTCGACGATGGTCAGGCGGTGGAACGGCTTGGCCAGGTCCAGCTCGCGGCCGCCGTAGGTCAGGGTGGCGGTGCCGTGCGCGTCGATGGCTGCCTGGCGGATGACGGCTTCCGTGAAGTCCATCAGCCATTTGTAGTCGGTGTAGGCCGCGTAGAATTCCATCATCGTGAATTCAGGGTTGTGACGGATCGACACGCCTTCGTTGCGGAAGTTGCGGTTGATCTCGAACACGCGGTCGAAGCCGCCCACGACCAGGCGCTTCAGGTACAGCTCGGGTGCGATGCGCAGGAACATCTGCATGTCCAGCGCATTGTGGTGCGTGATGAACGGCTTTGCCGCCGCGCCGCCCGGGATCGTGTGCAGCATCGGCGTTTCCACTTCCATGAACTCGTTCTTTTCCATGAAGCGGCGGATCGACGAGATGGCGGCGGTACGCGCCTTGAAGGTGCGGCGCGTCTCTTCGTTCATGATCAGGTCGACGTAGCGCTGGCGGTACTTCGTTTCCTGGTCGGCCAGGCCGTGGAATTTGTCCGGCAGCGGGCGCAGCGACTTGGTGATCAAACGCAGTTCCGTGACCTTGATGGTCAGTTCGTCCGTCTTGGTCTTGAACAGCGTGCCCGTCACGCCCAGGATATCGCCCAGGTCATAGTGGTGCAGGGCGGCCATGGCCGCTTCGCCGGTGAGATCCAGCGTGGCGTAGATCTGGATGCGGCCGTCGGCTTTCGGGCCGGAGGCGTCCTGCAGGGTGGCGAAAGCGGCTTTCTTGCCCGCTTCGCGCTTGAGCATCATGCGGCCGGCCAGCACCACGGTGACAGGTTCGGCTTCCAGCTCTTCGCGCGTCTTGCTGCCGTATTGCGCATGCAGATCTGCCGCCTTGTGCTCGGGGCGGAAATCGTTCGGGAAGGCGACGCCTTGTTCGCGCAGTGCTGCCAGCTTGACGCGGCGCTCGGCGATGATCTTGTTTTCATCGGGGGCGGCGGCTTGTTCTTGGATATCCGTAGTCATGGTGTTCTTCGTTGGTGATTATTGATGATGTGGTGCCAGCGCTGGCGCCACGCTGGCAAACAGTGCGTCGACGTCGAGCGAGGAGAAATCCGGCACGATGGCAATGACGTTGTCAAAGGCGGCAAACGCTTCGGCCGGCAGGGTGGTGGTGAGCACCACGACCCGCATGCCGGCACGGCGCGCCGCTTCCACGCCCAGGGGCGCGTCTTCGAAGACGATGCAGTTCTCAGGCAGCGCGCCGGCCAGCAGCGCGCCTTTCAGGAAAACGTCCGGGTGCGGCTTGCCCCGTTCCACGTCGGCGGCGCCGACGATGGCGTCGAAGCGGTGGCGCAGGTCCAGGCCGTCGAGCGTGAACGCGATGTTCTCGTTCGGCGCGGCCGTGCCCACCACCAGTCCCACGCCAGCCTGGCGCGCGCTGGCGATCAGCCGGTCGAAGCCAAGCACCGTGGCCAGGTGCGGGCCATACAGTTCGCGGTAGACGACTTCCTTTTCAGCCAGCAGGGTGACGTGGTCGGCTTCCTCGCCCAGGTACTTGGCGATGATTTCGTGTCCCTGCCGTCCTGCCGTGTCGCGGAAAAAGGCGTCCGCGTCCAGCGCATGGCCGTGGCGTTCAAAGAACGCCAGCCACGATGTCGTGTGGAAGGCCATGTTGTCGACGATCGTGCCATCCATGTCGAACAGGAAGGCGCGCTGCGCCGGAGCGGATGCGTTCATCCTTATACGCCTTGCTTGAGCGAGGCGGAAATGAACTCGTCGATGTCGCCATCGAGCACGCCCTTGGTATTACCCGTCTCGAAACCGGTGCGCAAGTCCTTGATGCGGGACTGGTCCAGCACGTAGGAGCGGATCTGGTGACCCCAGCCCACGTCCGTTTTCGAATCTTCCAGCTTTTGCTGCTCGCTCATGCGCTTGCGCAGTTCATGCTCGTACAGTTTCGCTTTCAGCATTTCCATCGCTTCGGCGCGGTTGCGGTGCTGCGAACGGTCGTTCTGACACTGCACCACGATGCCGGTCGGAGCATGGGTCATGCGGACGGCGGAGTCGGTTTTATTAATGTGCTGACCACCGGCGCCCGACGCGCGGTAGGTATCGACGCGGATATCGGCCGGGTTGACGTCGATCTCGATCGAATCGTCGACTTCCGGATACACGAACAGCGACGTAAACGAGGTGTGGCGGCCGTTGGCCGAGTCGAATGGCGACTTGCGCACCAGGCGGTGCACGCCCGTTTCCGTGCGCAGGAAGCCGTAGGCATGATCGCCCTCGACCTTCAGGGTGGCCGTCTTGATGCCGGCTACCTCGCCGTCGGACTGCTCCAGGATTTCGACCTTGAAGCCCTTGCGTTCGCAATAGCGCAGGTACTGGCGCAGCAGCATCGAGGCCCAGTCCTGGGCTTCCGTGCCGCCGGCGCCGGCCTGGATGTCGATGAAGCAGTTGTTCGGGTCCATCGGATTGTTGAACATCCGGCGGAATTCCATGCTTTCGATGACCTTGCGGATTTCCTGCACGTCCTGCTCGATCGCTTCGAGCGTGTCGTCGTCGCCTTCTTCGCGGGCCATGTCGAACAGGTCGCGGGTGTCGCGCAGGTCGGCATCGGCCTTGGCCAGGGTGAAGACGATGGCTTCCAGCGCCTTCTTCTCTTTACCGAGGTCCTGGGCGCGCTTGGGATCGTTCCAGACCGTGGGGTCTTCCAGTTCTTCGTTGACTTGCTCTAGTTTCTCCGACTTGACAGTGAAGTCAAAGATACCTCCGAAGTTCGGCTTCGCGGACCGTCAGGTCGTTGAGCAGGGCGGAGATGATATTGATGCGTTCGGCTTCCATAATGTTCTGGTCTTCTATGGTGAAATCAAACCTTGAATTATACGCGAGCGCGGCCGGTTTCTGATGCCGGCGGCGCCGAATCGATGCCGCACGGGGCAATAAAATGACGATTTTGCTGTATTTGCGACAATATTTTTGCCTTGATGATGGCTACCGTGCTGCGTATGATGCTGGCGATATTGTCTTTCCACAGGAATACATCATGCTTCAATCTCCCCGTCTCGCCCTGTTACCGCTGCTGCTGGCCGGCTGTGGCGCCTTGCCGCCCGCCGCCCACGGACCCGCCCAGCCGCCGGCCGCCGCGCCGGCCGGCAGCAGCGCCACCCTGGCCCTGCTGGAGACGACGGACTTGCACGCGAATGTGCTCAGTTATGATTACTACAAGCTGCAGGCGGAACCGTCGATCGGCCTGGAACGCACGGCGGCGCTGATCGCGCAGGCGCGCGCGCAGTATCCGAACAACCTTTTGCTCGACAACGGCGACACCATCCAGGGCACGGCCCTGGCCGACTACCAGGCATTGGTCAAACCGCTGGCCTGCGACCAGACCCTGGCCATCTACAAGGCCATGAATCTGCTGAAGGTCGATGGCGGCGGCATCGGCAACCACGAATTCAACTACGGCCTGGCGTTCCTGAGCCAGGTGACGGGCAGCCAATTCGACGTCGACAGTGTCGACGCCGGCAAGCCGCGCTGCGCCGGTCCCGCGTTCCCGCAAGTGCTGGCCAACGTCTACAGCGTCAAGACGGGCAAGCCCCTGTTTGCGCCGTACCACATCATCGCCAAGCAGATCACGGCCACCGGCCCCGATGGGCAGCCAATCACGAGCAGCGTGAAGGTCGGCATCATCAGCTTTGCGCCACCCACCATCATGGCCTGGGACAAGCGCTGGCTCGAAGGGCGCGTCTACACGCAGGGCGTGCGCGAGACGGCGGAAAAATTCATTCCCGAGATGCGCGCCAAGGGCGCCGAGCTGGTGGTGGCGATCTCGCACGGCGGCCTCGATGACAGCCCGTATTTTCCCACCATGGAAAACGGCAATTACTACCTGTCGCAAGTGCCGGGCGTGGACGCCATGCTGATCGGCCACTCGCACCAGCTGTTCCCGAACGCGGCCAGCACGGTGCCGCAGTTCAATCTGCCCGGCGTCGACAAGGTCAAGGGCCTGGTCAATGGCGTGCCCACCGTGATGGCCAATTTGTGGGGCAAGCACCTGGGCGTGATCGGTTTGCGCCTGCGCCACGACGGCAAGCAGTGGGTCGTCGACAAGAGCGCCACCACGGTGGAAGCGCGCGGCATCCAGAACGCGGACAAGAGCTACGTCCAGCCTGACCCGGCCATCGCCAGGCTGGTGGCGGAAGAACACGCAGCGACGATCGCCTACGTGCAGACGCCCGTCGGCGCCACGGACTTCCGCATGTCGACGTATTTTGCCGACGTGGGCGACGTCAGCGCCATCGAAGTGGTGAACCAGGCGCAGGCGGGTTATCTGGCCGCCTACGTCAAGGCGAACTTGCCGCAGTATGCCAACCTGCCGGTGCTGTCGATGTCGTCCCCGTTCAAGAGCGGCTCGGCCGGCGTGTCCGACTACACGGACGTCAAGGCGGGCAATGTGGCGCTGAACAACGCGGCCGACCTGTATTTGTATCCGAACGCGCTGTACGGCGTGAAGATGAATGGCGCGGAGCTGAAAGCCTGGCTGGAACAGTCGGCGCAGCGCTTCAACACCATCGATCCGAACAAGCTGGAAGCGCAGGAACTGGTCAATACGGCCCATCCGAGCTACAACTTCGACGCCATCACCAGCGCTGACGTGCGCTACCAGATCGACGTCACGCAGCCGCCGGGCCAGCGCATCCAGGGCCTGACGTACCAGGGCAAGCCGGTGGACGCAGGCCAGGAATTTTTGATTGCGACGAATAACTACCGCGCCAGCGGTGGCGGCAATTTCCCTGGCCTCGATGGCAGCAAGACGGTGGTGGCCTCGCCCGACAACAACCGCGAACTGCTGATCGCCTACGTCACGCAGCAGAAAAACCTGACGCGCGCGAAAAACGGCTCGGCGCGCAGCTGGCGCTTTGCCAAGGTTGCCACGCAAGGCCCGGTGGTCTTCCATTCGGCGCCGAACGTGATCGAGCTGGCGAAAGCGGCGGGCATCGATAACGTCACGCAGCTGAAGCCTGATGATGGTGCGGGCAAGGGCTTTGCGCTGTACCAGCTCGATTTGTCGAAATGATGCTGGCAAACTTGCTGCTGGCCGCCGCGCTGGCGTCCCCCGTGGCAGCCGCGGCGCCCGATGCCACGGCCCAGGCCAAGGTCTTGATGCGCGCGGGCGAGGCGACCCAGCCCCAGGCGCGCGTCCTGTTCGAACAGGACGCGGGGCAGGGCAGCGGGCCTGCCGCGTACTACCTGGGCTTGATGCTGAAGAACGGCATGGGCGGCCCGCAAGACAGTGCCGCCGCGCTGCGCTGGCTGGAACTGGCCGCGCAACGCGGCGTGGCGCCGGCCATGTTCATCGTGGCGAACCTGCTGCAGGACAGCGACGAAGCCAGGGCGCGCTACTGGCTCGACGCTGCCTGCGACCTCGCATACCCGGAAGCGCTGCAGCAGAAGTCCGTCGCCCTGGCGGAGGGCCGCATGGGTTATGCGCACAACGAGGAGCAGGCGAACTTGTACCTGAAGATGGCGACGCACGCGATGGGGCACCGCGCGCCCGAGCCCTGAGAGCATCGCTGGCTACCCGGGGGGTGAATGTATTGAAGGAATTATTTGTTTTTGATCAGAAACATTAATTCTTTGTGATAATTGCTATTCCTTATATTTTCTTTCAATAGTTTGTCATTTGACGGTACTTATTGGTTTTTTTGAAAAATTGTATGGCAATATTTGCCATATGGTTTTTTTATTAACTTGGTAGTTCCGGGAGCCCGTGTGCACAGTCAAATGATACGCCAACAGAAAACAATGTTTAAGCACCGCCGAAGCGGTGTGCCGTTCTTGCCCAGGAAAATGGCGCATGCCATGCTGGGCGCTTTTTGCCTGCTGGCCACTTCCGCGATGGCGCAATTGCCCGCTCCCATTAAGCAGGGCCATCCACGCTTATTCCTTAATCAGGCCAGCTTCGATGCGCTGAAACCGCAATTACCGAATCTGCCAGCCTCATTTCCCGCGGCAGGCGGCAGCATCAGCCTGGAGCTGTTCGCCAGGCGCAAGGATACTCTCGATAGCGTCAACCAGTCGATTTTTGGCGAATTCAATTCGAGCCGCAATGGCTTCTTTATCCGTCACGTTGATTCCTACGATAGCCCGGCCGGTGCGGTGGGGGAAAGCATCGGTTTCCAGGTCGGTTTCCAGGCCAATGGACTGGCCCAGTACCTGTCTGTCGCCAGGATCGATTTAAAACCCGATGTCTGGTCGAGCATCCAATTGTCATGGAATAGCCAGACCCATAAAATTGACCTGAGAGTCAATGGCGTTGTCGTACCCACGGGCTGGAGAACGGTCGACGGCACCGGCGCCACGCCACCGATGGAATGGCAGGCGGATGGACAGATAAGCAGGATAGGCATGCGGCGCAACGAAACCATGCGCAATTTCCGCTTGCTCGATGGCGGCGGTCAGGAATTGTGGCAGGCACCGGCGATGGATGCCTCGCTCAACAAGGCCTGGTACAGCTTCATGGAGCGTGTCAATGGCCGGGTGGCCACGATTCAGGCTTGCCCGCTGCTTCCCCCTGCCGGCGGCGTGCCTGACCTGTGCAACGTGGCCACCGGCAGCCGCGGCACGATTTATGAAAGTGCGCAGATGCTGGCCATGGCATACCGCCTGACGGGCAATGCGAAGTATCTGGACGGCGCCCTGAATTATCTCGACAAGCTGCTGGTGACAGCGCCCGTTGCCGGCGGCGAGTGGTCGATGGGCGGACGGGTGGGGGCCATGGGCATTCTGTACGACTGGCTGTTTGCCGAAACGGGCGCCCGCGCCGTTCCCGATGCCGTGGGCTTTGGCACCTACCGCGACCTGACGGCGCAGAGAATCAAGGAAACGATAGCCGCGGATACGGGCAAGGGGTACGAGAATCTGTTTGTCTCGATGTGCGGCTATCAGCAGTTGTATATCACCAGCACCAGTTTTGATTGCAAGAAAAAGCCCGTGTATGAACAGTGGGACCGCAGCGAATCAAAGCCTTCCATCGCCAATTTCTATATCAGCGGCCACCCGTTCAGCGCCGTCAACAATGTCACTGTTGGCTTGCTGGCCATCGTTGACGAGCATCCGGAAGTGTTGCCGATGATCGAAACGTCATATGCGCACTATGAAAAGGGCTTTCTTGCGGCACGCGCCCTGATTTCAGTCGATGGCGGCCACCATATGGGCTTTGCCTATGGCGTATCGAGCATCCCCGAGCGCCTGCTCCTGTGGCGCAGCGCGCTGGAAAGCACGGGGACGGCGCCCCTGTTGCAGGCCGACTGGCAAGCCAGGCTGATTTATCCGTACATCTACGGCTTGCGCCATGACGGAAGCTTTCCCGCCAGCGGCGATAATTTCACGACGCCGCTCGGCAGCACACTGATAGGACAGCTGGCGCTGGGCGCGGTCACGGATACGGCCGATGGCGTGGCCGGGAAGTTTTATCGCGAGCATGTCGTGGCATCGCGCAGCTCGCACGATGCCTTGATACTGGAACGGCTGTTGTGGCCCGTTCCACTGCCTGCAGCGCCCCTGGAATCGCTGGAATTGTCGCGCCATTTCAGGACGTCGGGCCAGGTGCTGATGCGCGATACCTGGGACTATGCGAATGCCACGTTACTGGAATTCAAATCGACGTCCTTTATTGCGGAAAATCACCAGCACTTCGACCAGAACAGTTTCTCGCTCAATTACAAGGCTCCGCTGCTGCTCGACACCGGTTTGTATGAAGAATATGGCAGCAGCCACTGGTGGAATTACTACACGCGCAGCATTGCCCATAATACGCTGCTGATATTCGACAAGAACGAGCGTTTTACGCGCGCCGATAGAGAATTCAGCAATGACGGCGGTCAATGGTTCTATGCGCCGAGACAGGGCTATCCGACGATCGAGGAAATCAGCCCTGCGGGCCCCAATGCGCTCGACGGCATTATCCGCTACGAAAATACGCCGCAGTACACTTACACCAGCGGCAACGCAAGCAAGGCCTATGCTTCCAGCAAGCTTGATATGGCCAACGGTTTTGTGCGCAATGTGCTGTTCTTGCGCTCGCCATCGTTCTGGGGCAAGCCGGTCACTGTCGTCTTCGATAGCGTGCGCAGCAAGCAGGCCTTGCCGGCCACCTTCCTGCTGCATATGGCAAATGATCCCGTATCCGCTGCACCGGGCCTGACGGCGCTGGGCAATGGCCAGTACCAGCTGGGCTACAGCGCAGGCCAGGAGCGCATCGTTACCATTCGCAATGGCGGCGGCATGCTGACGGCGCAGACGATCCTGCCGCTCGATGCCAGCGTGCGCAAGGTGGGTGGCGCGCAGGAAGGGGGAAATGGCTGCGCGCAGACCAATCTCGACACTGGCGAGGTTGCCGGCAACGGCGCCGATTGCCGTTTCACCGTGCGCCGGCGCCAGGCTGATGGCAGTTACCTGTGGCGCAATCAGACGCCGCTGGTCAGCAAACAGCAATCGTTGACCAGCGATGTCGGCGCCTGGCGTCTGGAAGTGGCGGCTCCTGCGGCGCCTGCCCTGAACGCGCCCGAGTACTTCCTGCATGTGCTGGCCGTTGCCGACAATGATGGCGGCACGGGGCCGGGCGCTGCGCCGAGCGCGACGCGCCTGCCCGCGGCGGTCAACACGGAGGCCCTGCTGCTGGGCGGACAGTTGCACGCCTTGTTCAACCGCGAAGTGGCTCCCGCGGCCCGCCTGGACTGGGTCTCCCCGCTGGCCGGCGGCGCCATCCTGGCGACAGGACTGAAGCCGGGCGTGCATTACGCGTTGACGTCTGCGCCGGCAGCCGGCGGCTACGCCTGGAGCCTGGCCGAAGCGGCAGATGGCGCAGCCACGCATCTGAGTTCGGACCAGGGTGTGCTCAGCGTCGATTAAGCGCGGCACTGGCCGGCGGACTCAGGCAGTCTGCCCGGCCGTTTCTTCCTTCTTCGGCTTGGCCCGCAGACTGGCCGCCGCCTCGCCGATGGCGAACGGGTCGCGCGACAGGATGGCTGCGCCCAGGTCGACCAGCCTGGCCGCGGCGACTATGGCGGCCTTTACGTCGGCGATGCGCTTGAGCTGTGACTTGCCCTTGGCGATGGCACCCTCGATATCGCCGCGCGCCTGCTCCGCGCCTTCGGCCGTCAGATAAATGCCATACGCGCGAAACAAGGCCACCATCTGGTCCAGGTGGTTTTCATATTGTTCCAGCAGCGCCCGCTCGTCCGGCGCCAGTGCCTCGCGTTCGCGGATGCGCAATTCCAGTACCAGGCTTGACGCTTGCGCCAGGCTGTCGGCGATGGCGTAGCTTTGGTCTTTCGTCAGTTCGGTCAGTTGGGCCATGGGATACTCCTGTGTGCGCGCCGCTTACCAGCGGGCGGGGGCATAGAACGCCGCTTGCCGCTGCAGCGCTTCGACGTCGCGTGAAAACTGCGCCAGCTGCCGTTCCAGTTCGGGCGCCTGCAGGCGGTCGAGATTGGCCCGCAGCGCGGCCACGCTGGCTTGCAGCGCGTCGACGGCGGCGACATACGCGGCGACGATCTTTTCCCGTTCCTGCAATTGCCGGCCTTCCAGATGCAAGCGCGTGCGAATGTAGTTGGCGGCCAGCGGTTCGCGCGGCGCGGCGTTATCGACGGCGCCGCGCAGCAGGGCCAGGTCGCGCAATTCATCCTGCAAGCTTGCGCGGTAGCTGCGCTGGGCATATTCCTTGAGCGCATTGCTGACGATATCGACGGCCTCCTGCTCGTCGAGCAATTCGCGCAAGGCCGATTTCTGCAGGCGCTGCGTGGCCAGGCGGCTCAGGTGCTGGCTCAATTTGACGACTTTCGACAGCTTTTCCGCATCGAGCAGGGGCGCGCCGCCGCCCGGCTGCTCCAGGCCGCCCAGCGCATCGCCGAGTCCGCCAAGCTCTTCCTGGTAGACGGGCAGCTTGTCATCGGCCAGCGCCGCCAGGGTGTGGGCATAGCGCAGCAGGAGGTCGTTCAGGCTGGCGACCGACGCTGTGGCTTGTGCGACGGCGGCGCAATCGGCGCGCGCCGCCTGTTCGCTGGCTTGCGCATCGAAACGTTCTGCCAGGATCAGGCGCTTGCGCATGGCCTTGTCCATGCAGCTGTGGACGCCGCCCGCCAGCATGGGTTCGAAGTGCAGCGACATCTTTTGCGTCTGTTCGGCGAAGGTGCGCACGGGCGCCAGGTCGGTGGCGCAGCCGCCCAGCAGCAGGCTGGCGATGATGCCAAGTAGCGGGGGGGAAATGAATGAGTTCGACGGGCGCGGCATATGGCCTCCATGCGGTAGCAGTGGCTGATTGGACCGGCGCGCACGCGCTGGCATGGCCGACGTTAGCATTCTGAGGCGTAGCAGTATTGCGCCAGATCAGCGTCCAGAGGAATCGCCGGGCTCGTCTGCTTGCCTGTCGCGTTTTGCCACAGGACTGTTGCCCGATGGCGCAAGGTGCGCCAATTTGCGTCATATTTTCCTTACAAAAGACTGACAACAGGCCTGCAATTGCGGCTTTTCCGCATGTTGCGACGCGTCATATGTAGTTGTTGCTGGTGCATGTTTACTCACCTACAATGATTTATCGATGGGGCGGTTATCCAGCGTACGACTATAAAAATAAGTGGCATTAAAAACGTTGTATCAGAGGAGATGACAATGAATTTGAAACAGAAATTGCTCGTGGCAAGTTTGGTTTTGGGTTTCTCGCAGGCGGCAGTCGCAGCCGACCCCATCAAGATCGGTGTGTCCGGTCCGTTTACGGGCGGTTCCGCGCCGATGGGCGTGTCGATGCGCGACGGCGTCAAGCTGGCTGTTGCCGAAATCAATGCCAAGGGCGGTGTACTGGGCCGTTCCCTGCTGCTGATCGAGCGCGATGACGAAGCGAAGAACGAACGCGGCGTGCAGATCGCGCAGGAGCTCATCAACAAGGAAAAGGTCGCCGCCACCGTCGGCTACATCAACACGGGCGTGGCCCTGGCTTCGCAGCGCTTCTACCAGGAAGCGAAAATTCCCGTCATGAACAATGTGGCGACGGGCTCCATCGTCACCAAACAGTTCGCCGACCAGCCGGAAAACTACATTTTCCGCAATGCGGCCAATGACACCATCCAGTCCGGCATGATCGTGCATGAGGCGGTCGAGAACCGCAAGTTCAAGAAAGTGGCGATCCTGGCCGACTCCACCAATTATGGCCAGCTGGGCCGCGAAGACCTGGAAAAGGCACTCGACAAGAAGGGTATCAAGCCCGTCGTTGTGGAAAAATACAACATCAAGGACGTCGACATGACGGCCCAGCTGCTGAAAGCCAAGCAGGCGGGCGCGGAAGTCGTGCTGACCTACGGCATCGGTCCGGAACTGGCGCAGATCGCCAATGGCATGGAAAAACTGGGCTGGAAAGTGCCGCTGATCGGCAGCTGGACCCTGGCCATGGGTAACTTCATCGACAACGCGGGCAAGAACGGCAATGGCACGCGCATGCCGCAAACCTTCATCCAGGATGCCAGCACGCCGAAGCGCAAGGCCTTCATCGACGCTTACGTGGCCGCCTACAAGCCATCGGGCGGACGCATGCCGTCGGCTGTCTCGGCCGCGCAAGGCTACGATTCCATCTACCTGCTGGCCGCGGCCTTCAAGCAGGCAGGCGGCACGGATGGTCCGAAAGTACGCGCCGCGCTGGAAAACCTGAATGAAAAAGTGGAAGGCGCCGTCACCACCTACAACAAGCCGTTCAGCAAAACCAACCATGAGGCGATCACGGCCGACCTGACAGTCTTCGGTGAAGTCAAGGACGGCAAAGTCGTCCTCGCGAAATAAGCCTGGCAGACATTCGCCGCGCAGTGGCCAGCCTTGAGGAATCAGGACTGGCCATTTTTTCATCTTTCGTCTTCCGGGGAATACCATGGAAATCTTCCTGCAGCTCGTCTTCAGCGGCATCGCGCTGGGCATGATCTATGCCGTCATCGCCTTCGGCTACCAGCTGACCTTTGCCACTTCCGGCACCCTCAATTTCGGCCAGGGCGAATCCCTGATGCTGGGCGCGCTCGTGGGCCTCTCCCTGGTGGGCACCATCCACGGCGGCCCTTACATGAGCTATCTGTTGATGATCCCCATCGTCATCGTCTTCGGCGCCTTGCAGGGCGTGTTTGTCGAATGGATAGGCGTGCGGCCCGCCATCAAGATCAAGTCCGAATTCGGCTGGATCATGTCGACCATCGCGCTGGCCATCATCTTCAAGAACGTGGCGGAAAATATCTGGGGCAAGGATGACCTGATGTTCCCGTCGCCGCTGTCGGCCGCGCCGTTCCAGGTGTTTGGCGCCAACGTGCAGCAGATGCAGGTGGCCGTCATCGTCGGCGCGCTGGCGATCATGCTGGCCGTCGAAGTGTTCAACCGCAAATCGATCTACGGCAAGGCCGTCGTGGCGACGGCCAACGACCGCGACGCGGCCGGCCTGATGGGCATCAACACGGGCATGGTCATCACGTTTTCCTACGCGCTGTCGTCGGCCACGGCCGCCTTTGCCGGCGTGCTGGTGGCGCCGCTGACACTGACGGGGGCCACCATGGGCGCGTCGCTGGGCTTGAAAGCCTTTGCCGTGGCCATCATCGGCGGCTTGACGTCGGGCGTGGGCGCCATCGTCGGCGGGCTGATACTGGGCATCGCCGAGACCACCACCGGCTATTACATCTCCACCGGCTACAAGGAAGTGCCCGGCCTGCTGCTCCTGCTGCTGGTACTGGCCATCAAGCCGTCCGGCCTGTTCGGCAAAGCCGCGATCAAGAAAGTCTGAGGACGACATGAACAAGAAAATCACCATGCTGGCATTGAGCGCGGCGGGCCTGGCCGTGCTCGCGCTATTCCCCATCGTCATCCCGAATCCCTACTATATTCACCTGGCCGAGACCATCCTGATCTACGCCATCCTGCTGTTCGGCCTCGATATCGTCGTTGGCTACACGGGGCAGGTGTCGCTGGGCCATGCGGGCCTGTTCGGCATCGGTTCGTACGTCACGGGCGTGCTGGTGTTCAAACTGGGCGTGTCGTTCTGGCTGGCCATCCCCGCCAGCATCCTTGGCGCGGCCGTGTTTGGCGCCATCCTGGCCTTGCCGGCCCTGCGCGTGACGGGACCCTACCTGGCCATGGTGACCCTGGCCTTCGGCACCATCGTGCAAATCCTGATCAATGAAATGAGCTTCCTGACGGAAGGGCCGATGGGCATCAAGATCCACAAGCCCGTCCTGTTCGGCCACAAACTGACGGAAGTGGAGTACTACTACATGGTCGCCGCGCTGCTGGTGATCTCGCTGGTGGTGGTGCACCGCATCCTGAAATCAAACCTGGGCCGCGCGTTCGAAGCCTTGCGCGACAGTCCCATCGCCTCGGACTGCATGGGCGTCTCCGTGTACCGCTACAAGGTATATGCCTTCGTCATCAGCGCCGGTTTCGCGGGCCTGGCCGGCAGCCTGTACGCGTATTCGGAAGAATACATCTCGCCCAATACCTACAACTTCGAGCTGACGATATTGTTCCTGCTGGCCGTCATCATGGGCGGGCGCAAGACGCGTTCGGGCGCGCTGATCGGCGCCCTGATCGTCGTCATGCTGCCCAGCCTGCTGTCGGACATCGAACTGTTCCGCAAGATCGCCGTGGCCGCCGCCGTGCTGGGCGTGATCGGTTCCGCCTTCATGCTGGCGAAAAAGCGTTCCACCGTGCGCGGCGTGCTCGTACCCCTGGTGGCCACCATCGGCCTGGCTGCGTATTCGTACAAGCTGGAAAACATGGTCGACTGGCGTTTGACCATCTTCGGCCTGATGACCTTATTTGTCGTGTACTACCTGCAGGACGGCATCGTCGGCTTCCTGATGAGCTTTATCGGCAAGGGCCGGCGCCATGTGCAAGCCGTCGCTTCGCACGGCGTGGCGCCGTTTGACCACGCCCAGGGCGGCCAACAGGGCGCGACCCTGCTGCGCGTGGACCAGGCCCTGATGCAGTTCGGCGGCCTGAAAGCCCTGAACCAGGTGGACTTGAACGTCACGCAAGGTTCCGTGCACGGCTTGATCGGGCCGAACGGCTCGGGCAAGAGCACGATGATGAATGTGCTGACGGGGATCTACAAGCCGACGGCGGGCAGGGTGGAATTTGCCGGCGCCGTGATCTCCGGCCGTACGCCGTCCGAGATCGCCCTGGGCGGCGTGGCGCGCACCTTCCAGAACGTGCAGCTGTTCGGCGAGATGACGGCCACCGAGAACGTGCTGGTGGGCTTGCACAACACCTTCAAATCGAACGTGCTGGACGTGATGCTGCATACGCCCCGCTACAAGCGCGAAGAGACGGCCGCGCGCGAGCGGGCCGCCAGCATCCTCGAGTTCGTGGGTTTGGCGGACCTGGCCAACGAAGAGGCGCGCAATCTGCCGTATGGCAAGCAGCGGCTGCTGGAAATTGGCCGTGCGCTGGGCCTCAACCCGCGTCTGCTGCTGCTCGACGAGCCGGCGGCGGGCCTGACGGCGCCCGACATCAAGGAGCTGATGGCCATCATCCGCAAGATCCGCGAGCACGGCATCACCATCATCCTGATCGAGCACCACATGGACGTGGTGATGGCCCTGTCGGACGTGGTGACGGTGCTGGACTTCGGCCAGAAGATCGCCGAAGGCGCGCCCGCGCTTGTCCAGAGCGATCCGAAAGTGATCGAAGCCTATTTGGGCGGCAGCGCCGAAACCCTGGCGCCAGCGGCGCACTGAGAGGAAGACCATGCTGACCATTAACAATCTGCACGCCGCCTACGGCAAAGTCGAAGTCCTGCACGGCATTTCGCTCGACGTCCCGAAGGGCAAGCTGGTGACCCTGATCGGCTCGAACGGGGCCGGCAAGACCACCACCATGCGCGCCATTTCCGGCATGCTGAAACCGAAATCCGGCACCGTCACCCTGGGCGGCAAGGATGTCACGGGCCTCGATTCGCACCGCATCGCCCGTGCCGGACTGGCCCATTCGCCGGAAGGCCGGCGCGTGTTCGCTTCCATGTCGGTGACGGACAACCTGCTGCTGGGCGCTTTCCCCCGCTTTACGCGCTCGCGCCCGAAAGGCGACATCAAGGGCGACCTGGACAAGGCGCTGGAACTGTTCCCCCGCCTGAAGGAGCGGCGCGACCAGCTGGCCGGCACCTTGTCGGGTGGCGAACAGCAGATGCTGGCCATGGCCCGCGCCGTGATGCTGAATCCGGAAGTGATCCTGCTGGACGAGCCGTCGATGGGCCTGGCGCCGATTCTGGTGGAAGAAGTCTTCCGCATCATCACGCGATTGAAGGCGGAAGGCGTGACCATGCTGCTTGTCGAGCAATTCGCAGCCGCCGCGCTGAACGTGGCCGATTACGGCTACGTGCTGGAAAACGGCAGCATTTCCGTGCATGGGCCGGCGGAAAGCCTGAAGAACGATCCGAAGGTGATTGCCGCTTACCTGGGCGGCGGGCACTGACACGGGCTGGCGCATTATCAAACTTATCACGCTGCGCCCGATGCCCGAGCGCAGCGTGCAAGCATCAATGTCTGGTCGGCTTTTCCTGCTGCACCAGAATGAAGGGGCTGACGACAACGGCCCATAGCGCGGCGTCGGCGGCCTGCCAGTCCAGCGCCTGCTGGTCCGACACCTTGGCGACCTTGCCATCGGCCATCCATTGCGTGATGGTGGCCTTGTCGTCGTGCGAGATGCGCACGGCCACTTCGACCAGGTCCAGCTCATTGGCGACCCAGACGACGTTGCCCTGGGCGAAGTGCTTTTCCAGCTCGCTCCAGGCCAGGCGGGCCGTTTCGCTGTTCACTTTGAGGCGCAGTTCGGTGTCTTTTTCAGGATTGGTTTGCATGCGAAATATCAGGTTGCGGTGAGTCGGGGGCCGTTGCGCGCTTGCGTTGCCTTACAAGGCTTCCACCTGCGGCGTCGGCGTACCCCGCCATGTTAACCGATAGGCGGCGCCTTTGCGAACATTGCCCACGAGGGCAGGGCGGAAGCAGGCCAGGTTGGTGCCGCCCGCCAGCCGGGTGCTGGGGAAGATGACGCCCATGGAACCGGCCTCGAGCAGGATGGCGGCCAGGTCTTGCGAAGCGATGTAGCTGGCCGGATCGAGGCAGGCCGCATAGCGCTCCTGGCCGCGCAAGTCGTGGAAGCTGGCGGAAAAATCGGCCAGCAGCGACTGGTAATTGACGCTGTCGTCGAAATAGTCGATTTCCTGGTATTCCACGGTCTTGTGGAAAATGATCTCGGCCAGCGCCGTTTTCATGTCGAAGGCACAATACCAGGCGCCCCGTTCGCCATCGTTGAAACGCGCCCCTTCCGGCCGGGCATAGGTGTAGGCGGCGTTGATGATGCGAAAGTGCGGCACGCCAAAAACCAGCTCGTCCACGCCAATTCCTGGCGCGCCGCCGTACTCGGCCACCAGGCGCGCGTTGGTCGCATTATCGAGCTCGAACAGCTCGCGCAGGTGCTCGTCGTCCTCGGCCAGGGGCGCCAGCACGGAGTCTTCCATGTCGGCGAAGCGCGAGGGGATCAAACGGCAAGTGTCGATCTGGCGCAAGGCGGCCAGCGGCGGCAGCTGTGCATGCGGGACGGTCGCCACCATTACAACCCTCCGCGGCGCGCATCGAGCAGCTTGCGCACCGTCTGCATGGCCAGCAAGCCGCCGGCCAGCATCTGCGACAGGGGTGTGCGGCCGCCAAACACGGGATTCTTGTTGGGCAAACTCACCCATTCGTCGGCCAGCTTGTCGCCATACAGGATGTGCAAGGCCTTGTAGATGCCCAACAAGTAGGAAATGCGCGTGATGCGGTCCACTTCCAGTACGCGGTCCGGCTGCTTCTTCCACTCGTAATAGGCGCTGCTGGACAGGCCGCCCAGCAATTCGCGTGCATCGTCGTCGCGCAGTTTCCAGGCGGCGGTCAGCTTGAAAAAACCCTTCAATGCCGCCTGCGACAATCGCTCGCGCTCGGCTTTGGCATTCAGGTCGACGAGCACGGCCGGCTCGAAGCGGCTTTTCGGGTAGGCGTAGGCGAGATTCATGGCATGTCCTTCGTTAAAACTCTGTATGTGGACTATTTATACTCCTTTTCCGGATTTTCTGCAACGGCCGCGCGCATGCAAAACGGGGCGCGCCAGGACAGGTGTCCCGGTGCGCCCCGTTGGCGGGCCGCGTTCGCTTATTTTGCCGTGACGGTGATGGGGACGTTGAGCTGCGCCGTCAAGCCGTTACTGTCCAGCGCCACGACCTTCAGCATATAGCTGCCGGTCACCGGCAGGGGCCAGCGGGCCGTGATGGTCATGCCGCTCATGGAAAACTGCATGCCCAGCGGCGCACCGAGGATGGAGATCCACAGGGCGTTCGCGCCCGGCGCCGTCAGCACGATGCTGCCGCTCATGGCCTTGCCGGCCACGCCCGTCATGGCGGCGGCGCTGATCGTGGGACCTGCGGCGGCGATTTTCACTGCGGCCACGGCCTGGCCCGTCAAGCCCGTCCTGGTATCTTTGGCGATGATGGTCACGCTGTAGCTGCCCAGCACGGGGCTGGCCCAGCTGACGACGCCGGCGGTGCTGATGGCCATGCCGGATGGCGCGCCCGACAGGCTGTAGGTGACGGGGTTGGGTGCCACCGTCGTGGCGGCGAACGACAGGGCCACGCCCGGCTTGCCGCTCACGCTGGCCACGGTCACGACGGGGGGCAGCGGGGCGGCGATGGCCACCGTATAGATGCCTTTGCCGCTCAGGCCAGTCTTGCTGTCCGTGGCGGTCACGGTGACGGCGTAGGTACCGGCCACGGGCGCGGCCCAGCTCACCAGTCCGGCGCTGCTGATGGTCATGCCGGCCGGCGCGCCGCCCAGCGTGTAGCTGACGGGATTGGGGGCGGAGACGCTGACATTGAACGCCAGGGCCGTGCCAACCTTGCCCGTGATGGCGCCGGCGCCCACGACGGGCGGCGCGACGGGGGTAATGACGATGCTGTACACGCCCTGGCCACTGAGGCCGCTGACGGTATCCCTGGCCACCATGGTCACGGCATACGTGCCCGCGACGGGGGCGGCCCAGCTGACCACGCCCGTGGCGGCGATGCTCATGCCGGCCGGCGCGCCCAGCATGGTGTAGCTGAGGGGATTGGCTGCGCTGGCCGAGACGGTGAACGACAGCGGCTTGCCGGCCGCGCCGCTGATGCTGGCCGGCGCCACCACGGGCGCGGACGGTGCCGTCTGCATGCCCGACAGGCCGGCCAGCAGGCTTTTCACGTTCGGCGTGCCCAGGCCGCCCAGCGGGTCATAGCCGACCCTGGCCGTGCACACGCTGCACGTGCCGTTCCTGCCGCGCGTGATGTCGGCAAAGCTGCTGGCGAAGGTGCCGGGCACGCTGGCGATCTGGCCGTACAAGATGCTGTGCGGCAAGCCGAGCGCCGTCTTCGCTTGCAGCGCGCGGCTGGCGTTGGCGATGGCGACCAGGCCGGCCCATTGCGGCGTGGACAGGCTGGTGCCGCCGATGCTGAGCCAGCTGGCGGTGCTGCTGCCGGGTGTCATCACGGCCGTGTACTGGCCCGTGGCGGGGTCGGCATTGAAGGCCACGTCGGCCACGTTGCGGCGCAGCAAGTTGGTCAGGCCGGGCACGCTGGCCGTCTGGTAGGTGGGCAGTGCCGTATAGGCGCTGATGCCGCCGCCCGTGCCGGACCAGGCCGTTTCGCTGCGCACGCCGCTGCCGCTGTAGCTGAGCGTGGTGCCGCCCACGGCCAGCACGTTGGACGACACGGATGGCCAGGACACGCCGCTGCCCGAATCGCCCGTGGCGGCCAGGTAGCTCATGTTCTTGCCCGTGAAGGCGCTGTCGACGGAAGCTGTCCAGTTGCCTTCGGCGGCGCCAAAGCTCATCGACACGACGCCAGGCCCCATCTGGTTGGCCAGGCGCACGGCGCCCAGCAGGCTGTTGATGGAGGCGTCGGGCGCCTCGATCAGCACGATGCGCGCCAGCGGCGCCGTGGCATGCGCCCACTGCACGTCGAGCGCGATTTCCATGGCCCAGCCCGAGTTATAGGCGGGCGCAGTGGCCGTCATGGTGCTCGATGGCGTGTTGTAGACAACAGAAAATTCACAGCCGCTGGCCGGGGCGGGCGGCAGGGGCAGGGTGGCATTCGTGGCGATAGCCTTGGTGGTGCAGCCGGGCAAACCGAATTTCTGGTTGAAGATGGCCAGTTCGGCCGCCGCGTTCGGGTTGTGCATGGCGTCGACGATGTAGATCGTCTGTCCCGCGCCCAGCTGGGCCGCCTGGGCTGGCGTCAGCGCCGTGCCGGCCGCCGGCAGGGCGGGCAAGTCGTAGGCGGCGCGGATTTGCGCGGGAGAATAGGTCGCCACCACGCTGCTGCCGGCCATGGGCGCGGCGATGTCGCTCGCGCCGCCGCCGTCCAGCAAGGGGGCTATATCCTGTGCCGCCTGTTCCGAGGCGGCGATTTTTTGCGCCGTCAGGCGGCGCGTGGTCATTTCCCGCATGGCGCCGGGCACGTTTTGCAAGTGCGGCCGCCAGTGGGCCGAGCCGCTGCTGTTGGCGCTGTCGCGCCCGTCAGGCGCATCGAGCAGGGCCGGGGCCGCATGGAACATCGGTTGCACCACCAGCGCGCCGACGGCGGGAGGGATGACTGGCACCTCGACAGTGAACTGTGTCGCGGCCGTGGCGATGGCGGCAGGCGGTGTCGATGTTTCCTGGCCGGGACCGCAAGCGGCCAGCAGCAGGGCGGCTGTGGCGCCCAGCAGCAGGCGCCCGTGACGGTGATGCGGGGGAATGTTTTTTTTCATGGCGAAACTCTCCGAGTTGGGCGAGGGCCACATCTCGACAATGCTTCCAGGCTGGCGCTGCGCGCTGGCGGTCCCGGCCCTGCATTGGCAGCCCCGCTGCCGTGGCGCTTGCGCGCGGTAGGCCGGTGGCTTTGCGTCCCCGCCTTTCGACGGGTTTGCCCTCAAAACTGATCATGCATCATTGGGAATTTCCTGATGCGTCATCGATTTTAGTGAATTTGCCAAATAAATGTTAACTATTTTAAATCAATATTTTTATTTATGCAATAAAATGTGGCAAATTTGCCTATGGATCGATGGAATCTTGTCAGCCTGATTAAGTCTTAAAAGCAAGATTATCACGGGTGTATCGAGGCGTGACGGTGTTTTTTTGCAATCACGGTGCTTGATTTTTTTGCGCAATAATGAATTTAACAAATTTAATGAATATACGATCTTGCCGCTCTCAATCCTCGAACACCATGCCCTGATACGGCGCTGCGCGGCAGGCCGCCAGCCGCTGCGCAAGGTTGCCAGCATGGGCTTCCAGCCGGTGGCCGTCCGGGTCGAGAAAATACAGGGATTCGCCGGCGCTGCGGTTTTGCTGCCATTCGGGCACGCCGGCGGCGCGCAGGCGGGCGGCAAACGGAGCGAAGTCGGTGGGCTCGATGGAAAACGCGTAGTGCGTATAGGCCGGGCTGGCCAGCGCGGCCGTATCCTGTCCATCCAGCGACAGGCACAGCCACAAATCCCCGGCCGACAGATACGCGCCCCTGTCCCAGCGCGCATGCAGGCGCAGACCCAAGGTGTTGCGGTAAAAGACGATGCTGCGCGCCAGGTCGCGCACGGACAGGGTGAGGTGGTTCAGGCCGGTCAACATGGGGCTGGATAGCTTTCCGATGGGGAAGGCATGTGTCGGTTATCGCCGTGATTTGATATCACTTTGTTCCACAGAAGTTTGAGATACAGCAATAAGGCCACAAACCTCACGGCACCTGACCAAACCGTAGCGAGCGGCGGTGATTTGTGGCCGAGAAGCGCAACCGTACTTCCAGTACGGTGAGCATCGCCGGCCGCAAAGCGCGACGCGCAGTAGGTTTGGGCCGGTGCCATCAGACAGGCTCGGCGTGCTCCACCATAAGTTGTACTTTGGTCGTGCCATTGTATTCATTCGCATCGAGCCTGAACGCGACCCGCGTGCGTTCGCCCAGTGCGTCCGTATGCCCGAACCAGATGGCATCAAAACGCACGCCGTTCTTTTCCAGCAGCAGTTTCAAATGGCGCTCTTTCAAGATGCGTTGGCTGACGACGCGGAATTCATCGCAAAAGACGGGCGGGGCGAAGCCCTGGCCCCACACCTGGCCATCCATCAGTTCGATGAAGGCCGTCGTGTAGTAGGCGTCTTCCAGCGGGCCGTCCGTTTCCACGACCCGCTCCAGCTGTTGCTGGCTGAGCCAGGCCTGGCCGACGGCTTCGAAGGCCTGGGAAAAGGCGTCGAAGGCGTCGGCGCGGATGGTGAGTCCAGCCGCCATGGCGTGGCCGCCGAACTTGTCGATCAGGCTGGGCGCCCGTTTCGACACGAGGTCGAGCGCGTCGCGCAAGTGGAAGCCGGGGATCGAGCGGCCCGAACCCTTGATCCAGCCGTCCGCGCCGGGTGCAAACGTGATGGTCGGGCGATAGAATTTTTCCTTCAGGCGCGAGGCGACGATGCCGATCACGCCCTGGTGCCAGGATTCGTCGAAGACGCTGATGGTGCTGCTGTTGGCCGGTTCGAAAGCATCGAGGTGCAGCAGGGCCGTATCCTGCATTTCCGCCTCGATTTCACGGCGTTTCAGGTTGATGTCGTTGAGTTGCTGGGCCAGCGCCCAGGCGCGGCCTTCGTCGTCCGTGACCAGGCATTCGATGCCCAGGGACATGTCCTGCAGGCGGCCGGCCGCATTCAGGCGCGGTCCCAGGGCAAAACCGAGGTCGAACGGCGTGGCGCTGCGCGCTTCGCGGCCCGCCACGCGAAAGAGCGCCGCCACGCCCGCGTGCATATTGCCCTTGCGCATGCGTTTGAGACCTTGCGCGACGAGGATGCGGTTGTTCGTATCGAGGCGCACCACGTCGGCCACCGTGCCCAGCGCCACCAGGTCGAGCAGGTTGTCGAGCTTGGGTTGCGTTTGCGCATCGAAGATGCCGCGCCGGCGCATTTCGGCGCGCAGGGCCAGCAGCACGTAGAACACGACGCCCACGCCGGCCAGGTGTTTCGACGGAAAACCGCAGGCGGGCTGGTTCGGGTTGACGATGACGGCCGCATCGGGCAGGATGTCGGCCGGCAAATGGTGGTCGGTGACGACCACCTGGATGCCGCGCCGGTTCGCCTCGGCCACGCCGTCGATGCTGGCGATGCCGTTGTCGACGGTGATGATAATGTCGGGCGACTTTTCGCGGGCAGTGAGCTCGACGATTTCCGGCGTCAGGCCATAGCCGTATTCAAAACGGTTGGGCACGATGAAATCGACGTTGGCGCCCATGGCGCGCAAGCCGCGGATGGCGACGGCGCAGGCGGTGGCGCCGTCGCAATCGTAATCGGCCACGATGACCATGCGTTTCTTGGCAGCAATTGCGTCGGCCAGGAAGACGCCGGCCGCGCCGATGTGCAGCAAGCCGGACGGCGGTATCAAGTCCTTTGCCTCAATCGACAGTTCTTTCGCGTCGGACAGGCCGCGCGACGCGTACAAGCGGGCCAGCACGGGGTGGATGCCACCCTGGCGCAGCAATTCGGATTCGCGGTAAGGGCAGGGACGGGTGGCGATGCGGGTACGGGTCATGATGCTTTCAACTTGTTCAGGGTAATCGCGCGCCAGAATTTGCGCTGCGCATGCTTGCTGGTGGTACAGGCTAGCCAGGCGTCGCGGTGGCTCAGCAGCAGGCGCAGCTGGCCCAGGCGGCCATCCTTGAGGGCCGCCAGCAGGGGTGCGAACCAGTCTGTTTCCAGCGCTTGCAACTGCTGCAGCCACATGCCCCATTCCTGCGCCTGCGCCGCTTCGGTCAATCCGCCCAGCACGACAATCGCGTCCTGTTGGCTTGCCAGCACACTGTTTGGACTGGCATCGCGCTGCGCCGGTTCCGCCAGCGCGGCCAGCCAGCCCGGCGCGTCCTTCGTATGCAGGCTGGCCGCGCAGCGCGCAGGTGCAGCCAGGCTGCCGCCCCAGATCCAGAACGAGTTGATGGCTTTCAAGCCCCGTTCTTCGCGCGTCGCGTTGACGGGATGTTCATGCCACAGCATCTGCACTTCATTCTGCAGGCGGCGCGCCGCGCGCGCATGCTCGCCTTCCGGCATCCACACGGACAGGTCTTGCGTGGTGGCGGCATCCGGCGTGGCGCACTGCAAATCGGTCCAGCCATCGGCGCGCATGAACCAGGTGCCCGCGTCGCCGTATGACAGGGGCTGGCCGATTTCGTCGAAATACGGGCGCGCCGTGTCGAACAAGGTGCGGCCATCGGCCTCGCTTAGCTTGAGCTGGCGCAAGTCTTCCAGGCTGATATGGCTGCGGGCGATGGCCAGGTGGGCCGGATGCAGCAGGAAGTAGCGCGCGCCCGGTTCCGGCACGAGGCCGTAGCCGCGCATGGCCTGGGCCGCAAAGGCCGCTTGCGCCGCCTCGCCATTGGGCGCGGGCGACAGGGCCAAGGCATGCGCCAGCCACGCTTCGTGCGGCAGCAGGCGGTTGGCATTGTCAAAGGTTTCTAAATTGCAATCGGAGGTGCGCGACAGCAGCGCCGCCAGCGCGGGCGCCTGCAAGACCTTGAGCAGGTCGGCAGCCAGTTCGGCATTGGGCAAGGCGAAGGGCAAGACGAGGGTAAGTTGATTCATCCCGAGATTGTAGGCGATTGTGGTGCGGGCCGAGAAGGCGTATGTATTTTCAGGCTTGTTCCGGCAGCAGCGGCGGCGCTGGAAATGCACAAAAATTATAAAAATTTTATTTGCGTTGATGGAAATTAATTTGCTTTTGAAAATATATTGGATATAATTGCGACAACTTAAATATCAGAAATACAATCACCCCCTGCTGCGTGGTTGCGTCGTCTGGCTCCTGTGTCCCTCGAAACTGTATACAAGATCTGCCGGCTTCATTTTTTAAACAAGTTCTTTCTTGGAAGCCCACCTATGTATACATTCGCCGCTTTGCGCGGCCAGGCTGATTGCGCCCTGGCCGCCCGTATTTCCGCTCCTGCCGCCGCCGTGGCATGCCGTCAGGAGGCCGCATGACTACGTACAATCTGTCGACCACGGTCCACGTCTGCGAAGACATCAACAAGAATTTCGATATCCGCGACCTGCTGATCCAGGCCGGCTACTCGGTGCAAGGCGAACTGAATATCAAGAATTTTACGGTTTTGTTGCCGGACGATACGGAATCGACGGAGAACACGCCGCTGTTCGGCATGCTCGACGCGGACACCGTGTACGTGCGCCCCGGCGACTGGGCCGCCAACTACAACGGCAGCTTCTCGACCATCCAGGTAACGATCGACAAGGGCAATGGCGACATCGTCCAGCTGAGCCTGCAAGTCATCATCGATCCCGTCAATGACGCGCCCGATGCGGCCGACAAGACCTTCACCCTGGTCGACGGCGCCAGCGTCGTGCTGAGCGAAAGCGATTTCGGCTTCCACGACGACGTCGAGAACAACGGCTTCAAGTCCGTCGTCATCACCAATACCACCACGGCGGGCCAGGTCTTGCTGAATGGCGTGGCCGTCGCGGTGGGCACGGAAATTTCCATCGACGATATCCGCGCGGGCCACCTGGTCTTCGTGCCGAGCCAGACCGTCGCCGGCGACTTCGACCTCGGTTTCAAGGTGCGCGATGATGGCGGCACGGAAGGCTGCAATGCGCAAGACCTGAGCCTGGCGCCCCATTACCTGACCTTCAAGGTGCCGATGGCCCACCTGGGCGATTTCGTGTGGGAAGACAAGAATGCCAACGGCGTGCAGGACGCGGGCGAGGCCGGCATCGCCAATGTAGTCGTGCAACTCAAGGATACGGCCGGCAATGTGGTGGCCTCCACCACGACGGACGCGACCGGCGGCTACCACTTCGACGTCAATCCGGGCACCTATTCGGTGACCGTGGTGGCGCCCGCCGGCTATGTGCCGACGGCAGCGAACCAGGGCGGCGATACGGGCAAGGACAGCAATATCGATGCCAGCGGCAAGATGGCGCCCGTCACCCTGGCGCCGGGCGAGACCAACCTGACCCTCGATGCGGGCCTGTACCGCACGGCCGAGCTGGGCGACCGGGTCTGGTTCGATACCAACAAGAATGGCGTGCAGGATGCGGGTGAAGCGGGCGCCGCAGGTGTGAAAGTAACCTTGCTCGATGCGTCGGGCAACGCCGTCGGCAGCCCGCTCGTCACGGATGCGAATGGCAACTATTTGTTCACGAATCTGAAGCCGGGCGCCTACAGCGTGCAGTTCGATAAAACCACCTTGCCAGCCGGCTACGCTTTTACGGGCCAGGACCAGGGCGGCGACGACCAGCGCGATTCCGATGCCAGCGCCATCGATGGCAAGACGGCGCAAGTGCTGCTTGCTTCCGGTGACAGCAACCATAGCCTGGATGCGGGCATCGTTGCGCTGCCGGCCTCCCTGGGCGACCGCGTCTGGCATGATGCCAACTTGAACGGCGTGCAGGATGCGGGCGAAGCCGGCATCGGCGGCGTCACGGTGCAGCTGAAAAACGCGGCCGGCAGCGTGATCGGCTCGACCTTGACGGACGCCACCGGCTATTACAACTTCAATGTCGATCCGGGTACGTATTCGATCGCCGTCGTCGCGCCGCCAGGCTATTTGACCACGGTCAAGGACGCGGGCGGCAATGATGCGCTCGACAGCGACATCAATGCCGCAGGCCAGAGCGGCCTGGTGACGGTTGCCGCCGGCCAGAACTACAAGGATCTGGATGCGGGCTTGTACAAAACGGCTGCCATTGGCGACCGCGTGTGGTTTGACGCCAACGGCAACGGCACGCAGGATGCGGGCGAAGCGGGTGTCGGCGGCGTGAAAGTCAATCTGTACAACGCCTCGGGTGCCGTGGTGGCCAGCGCCACCACGGATGCCAGTGGCAACTACCTGTTCAGCAATCTGGTCCCCGGCAATTACTATCTGGGCTTCGTGCCACCGGCCGGCTATACCTTCACCAAGGCGGATGTGGGCGGCTACGCCACCGATTCGGATGTCAATCCGGCCACCGGCCTTACGACTACCTGGATCGCGCTGAAATCGGGCGACGTCCAGCTGGAGTGGGATGCCGGCCTGGTCAAATGCGCGCCTGTCACCGGCAGCATCGGCGACCGCGTGTGGGAAGACAATAACTACAACGGCGTGCAGGATGCGGGCGAACTGGGCGTGGCGGGCGTGAAGGTCAACCTGCTCAATGCCAGTAACCAGATCATCGCCACGACAACGACGAATGCCAGTGGCAATTATCTGTTCGACAAGCTGGTCGCCGGCGGCTACAAGGTGGAAGTCGTCCGTCCATCGGGTTTCTATTACACCAAGGCCAATGTGGGCAGCGACACGGCCGATTCCGACGTCGATACGAGCACGGGGCGTTCCGGCCTGATCAACCTGGCCGCCGGCCAGAACGACATGAGCTGGGATGCGGGCATCTACCGCAAGGCCAGCCTGGGCGACAAGGTATGGCGCGACGCCGACCATGATGGCGTGCAGGACTACAACGAGGCAGGCATCGCCAACATCAAGGTGCAGTTGTACTCCGGCAGCGGCGCTTTGCTGGCCACCACCTACACGAATGCCAGCGGCAACTATCTGTTCAGCAACCTCGATCCGGGCAGCTATTCGCTCAAGTTCGACAAGTCGGGCGTGTACCACGCCGGCTACGCCATGGACAGCTGGCGCTGGGGCGTGAAGAACGTGGGCAGCAATGACAACATCGATTCCGACGTCAACAGCAACGGCACCCTGGCCAACGTGGTCTACACGGACATCCTGAAGCTGGCATCGGGCCAGAACGACATGAGCTGGGATGCGGCCATCACGCCCATCGTCATCGACCTCAACGGTGACGGCGTGCACACGATCGCCCGCGCCGACTTCCACGGCAGCTTCGACTTGCTGGGCACGGGCAGCGCCATCCAGACGGGCTGGGTCTCGGCCCAGGACGGCTTGCTGGCCATCGACAGCAATGGCAATGGCAAGATCGACAATATCTCGGAACTGTTCGGCGGCAACGAGAAGGGCACGGGCTTTGCCAAGCTGTCCAGCTATGACTCGAACGGCGACGGCGTGGTCGATGCGCACGATGACAAGTTTGCCGAATTGCGCATCTGGCGCGACGCCAACAGCAATGGCGTGACGGACGATGGCGAGCTGATGTCGCTGCACGACGCCGGCGTGGCCAGCCTGACGGTGAGCTACACGGAACTGCCGTTCCTCGACGCCAACAGTAATCTGCACCTCGAGCGCAGCAGCGCCACCCTGGCCGACGGCAAGACGGTCGACATGACGGACGTGTATTTCAACGTCGACGCCAAGGATGCGGCCAAGGCCGGCATCACCTTGCCGAGCATGGCCGACCTGCTGCGCGACGACAGCACGCTCGACGTGGTGCTGGGCCAGGACGGCACGGTCAACACGGTCGCTGCCGCCCCGGCGGCTCCGGCCGCCGAAGCCCAGGCCCAGTGCGAGATGGCCGAAGCCTTGCGCCGCGCCATGGCCCATGCGAATGCCCAGCCCCAGGAAATGGCTGCCTGATGTCCCTTGCCGGGCCGTAATCCTGCCCGGCAATGCCGCACCGGCGCACCCGTCACGGGGCGCCGGCGCTTTCCACACTTACATCTTACATAACAGAAATAGGGAAACCACCATGAAACAATCCATGCACCTGCTCGTTCGCGGCGCCATCGCCGCAGCCACGTTCGCCCTCGCCAGCGGCAGCGCCCTGGCCGCCTCCAACCTGCAAGTCGTCGATTCGCACAGCGTCAGCCTGTTTACGGCTGCCGGCGGCGCCTTCGGCTCGGGCAACGCCATCTCGCCGACCTTGTGGGAAGTCAAATACGACAGCAACACTTTCCTGGCGTTTTGCCTCGATCCCCATGTCGCAGTGAGCAATAGTTCGAACAGCTACAGCAGCGGCGCCTTTGCCGCCAGCGATTCCGTCAAGCGCCTGTATGAAGGGTATTACGCCTCGTCCATCGCGAATGTGTCGACCAGCGCCAACAGCGCCGCCGCCTTCCAGCTGGCCCTGTGGGAATTGAATAACGACAACACGAACCTGCTGACGGGCGACCTGCGCTTCAAAAACCTGAGCAATGCCGTCGTCAGCCAGGCCAACGCCATGCTGGGCGTGGCCACGGGCAATGGCGCCATCCAGAACCTGTACAGCTACACGAGCTTGACGAGCGTCAACCCGGCTTCGCAAACCTTGCTCAGCGTGTCGCCGGTGCCGGAAGCGCAAACCTGGGCCATGCTGGTCGCAGGCCTGGGCCTGCTGGGCTTCATGGCGCGCCGTCGCAAGGCTGGCGCAGTATAAACCGGCAGCAGTGGTATTGACTTGGTAGTTTCTGCTGCGGTGCGTCCGTCAAGACGCACCGCAGTTTTTATTTTTTCATAACATCATTCTGAATAGCTGTTATTACTATGGCACAATGTTTCTGCAAACCACCACTGCGCGACCTTGACAATAGTTCCTCACTGTTCATTGCACCTGTCTGAGATCGGATTTGAGCTCATCATGACGCCACCTTCTGCCGCGCACGCCGCCGTCGACGCTTCCCCATCCACCGCCTGCGCTGACACGCTTGCCGACGCCATCGTCTTCCTGGCCTGCCTTCTTGGCACCGGCGTGCAGGCCGAGCGCCTGCGCGCCAGCGTGACCGCGCATGGCGACCCGGCCGCCGCCGATTTTCTCGACCAGGCGCTCAGCCATGCCAGCCTGGCCGGCACCGCGCTGCCCATGGACAAGCCGCGCCGTCCGACGGAAATGCCGGCCTTGCTGCTCAATGGGGAAGGGCAGGCGCTGGTGGTGCTGAGCATTGCAGATGGTAAATATGAATGCCACGTGCCCGGCATCGCCGGCACCTCCTGGCTCGATGCGGCCGCGCTGGCCCTGGAAGTGCCCGCCGGGCGCTGGGTGGCCGTGCGGCCCGTGATGTTCTTCGACCAGCGCAGCTTGCTCTACAGCATGCCCGTGGCGGGACGCTGGTTCTGGGATGTCTTCAACCGCAACCGCTGGGTATTTCGCTGGGCCCTGCTGGGCACGCTGGTGCTGAACGTCATCGGCGCGCTGGTGCCATTCTATGCGATGGCCGTGTACGACCGCGTGATCCCGAACAATGCCACGTCCAGCCTGTGGGTGCTGACCATTGCCGTGGTGGTGCTGACGGGCTTCGAACTGGCTCTGCGCCTGCTGCGCGGCGAACTGGTGGAAACGGCGTCGCGCCGCATGGACGTGGCGCTGTCGTCGAACATCTTCGCCCAGTGTCTGCGCCTGCGCGCGGCCAGCCGTCCCGCTTCCGGGGGGACTTTGGCCAATACCGTGCGCGATTTCGAATCCGTGCGCGAATTCTTTGCCTCGACCACCCTGACGACCCTGGGCGACTTGCCGTTTTTGCTGCTGTTCCTGCTGGTCATCGCCTTTGTCGGCGGCTGGCTGGTGCTCGTGCCGCTGGCCGTCATCCCGATCCTGCTGCTGGTGGCCTTTGCCTCGCGCGCCGCCCTGGCGCGCCACGTGGCCGCCTCGATGCAGGAAAGCGCGCAGCGCACGGCACACCTGTTTGAAACCATGAATGGCCTCGACACCATCAAGGCGCTGGGCGCCGAAGCGTGGAGCCGGCGCAAATGGGAAAGCCTGACGGTGGCCATCGCCGCCAACAGCGTCGAGACGCGCGAAATCGTCAGTCGCGTCAACTACATCAACACGGCCGTGCTGGCCCTGTCCGGCGTGGCCGTGGTGGCCACGGGCGCCTTGCTGATGGGCGAACACCTGCTGACCCTGGGCCAGATCATCGCCGTGAGCATGCTGACGGGACGCGCCCTGGCGCCCGTGAGCCAGATCGCGGGCCTGATCATCCGCTGGGAACAGACCAAGCTGTCCTATCACGCGCTGAACAAGATCATGGAAGCGCCGACCGATGACGACGTGGCCAGCCTGCAGGCGCCCCCGCTGTCCGGGCGCATCGAGTTCCGCGACGTGGGCTTTGCCTACCCGAATTCGCCGCCGCTGCTGGATAAACTGAACCTGCACATCCGTCCCGGCGAACGGGTCGGCGTGATCGGCAAGCTCGGTTCCGGCAAGAGCACCCTGCTGCGCTTGCTGCTGAACCAGTACGGTCCGCAAAGCGGCAGCGTACTGTTCGACGACCTGTCCAGCACCCAGCTGGAGCCTTTGAGCCTGCGCCGCCAGATCGGCTACGTGCCGCAGGACGTGACCCTGTTCCACGGCACCCTGCGCGAAAACATCGAACTGGGACGCAGCCAGCCCGACGATGCTGCCCTGCTCGATGCCATCCGACTGGCCTGCCTCGACGACATCATCACCCAGCTGCCCAACGGCGTGGCGACGGAAGTGGGCGAACGGGGCGAACGCCTGTCCGGCGGCCAGCGCCAAGCCGTGGCCATGGCCCGCGCCTTGCTCGTGAAACCGCCCATGCTGCTGCTCGATGAGCCGAGCAGCATGTTCGACCCGGCCACCGAGCAGCGCCTGATCGCCCGCCTGCGTACCTTAAAGGATACGACCATCGTGCTCGTCACGCACCGCATGGCCATGCTGGCGCTGGTGGACCGGCTGATCGTCTTCGACAAGGGGCGCATCGTGGCCGACGGCCCGCGCGATGAGGTCATGCGCGTGCTCAATAGCCAGGCAGCCAAGCCTGCGGTGGAACAGGGAGCCACGGCATGAGCGCCCTGAACGCCCGTCCGCTGCCGGCGGCCCACCCGGACCCGGAACGCGAACCGCAGCGCATCGTCATGCGCATGCTGGCGCTGATCGCCGTATTGCTGGTGCTGGTGCTGGCCTGGGCCACCTTCGCCCAGCTCGACGTGTCCGTGAATGGACGCGGCGCCATCACGCCGCCGTCGCACCTGCAGGAAGTGCAAAGCCTGGAGGGGGGCATCGTGCGCGAAATGCTGGTGAAGCCGGGCCAGCGCGTGCGCCGCGGCGACTTGCTGCTGCGCCTTGACACGGCCCAGTACGAGGCCAACCTGGGCGCCAGCGTGCAGAATCGCCTGGCCGCGCTGGCGGGCAGGGCGCGCCTCGATGCGCTGCTGTCCGGTGGTACTCCACGGTTTGCGCCGGAATGGCAGAAAGAGGCGCCCGAGCTGATCGCCAAGGAAACGCAGTTGTGGCGCGATGGCCAGCGCGAGTTCGCGTCGGCCACGGCGGCCGCGCGCGAAGGCGTGACGCGGCGGCGCGGCGAGCTGGCCGAGGCGCACAGCCGCATCGCGCAACTCGATACGGGCTTGAAGATCGCGCTGGAAAGCCTGTCGATCGAGGAACGCCTGTTCAAGGAGGGCGCCGGTTCGCGCGGCGACTACCTGAATGCGCAGCAGCGCGTGCAGCAGCAGCGCACGGAACTCGACAGCCTGCGCGCTTCCGTGCCGCGCCTGGCAGCCACCCTGGCCGAGGCGCAGGCGCAGGCCGGCGAAGTGGAAGCGCGCATGCGCGGCCAGTGGGGCGCCCAGCGCAGCGAATATGAAACCAAGGCGGGAGCCCTGGCCAGCACCGTGAAAGGCCAGCAGGACCAGGTGAGCAGGCGCGATGTGACGGCGCCCGTCGACGGTGTCGTCAACCGCGTGCTGGTGGCGACGGTCGGCGGCGTGGCGCAGCCGGGCAAACCTATCCTGGAAATCGTGCCCGCCGATTCGGAAATGCTGATTTCCGTGCGCGTGAAACCGTCGGACATCGGTTTTATCCACGTGGGGCAGCGCGCTTCGGCCAATGTGCTGGCGTATGACGCCACCACCTATGGACGCATGCAGGCGCAGGTGGTGCGCGTGGGCGCCGATGCGATTCCCGATGAACGCAACGAGCCGTATTTCGAGGTGCAGCTGAGTACCGACCGCAGCCAGTTGACGGCGCACGGCAAGGTGCTGCCGATTACGCCTGGCATGCCCGTCGACGTGGGCATCCTGACGGGGCGCCGCTCGGTGCTGCAATATGTGTTCAAGCCCGTGCTGCGCGGCTTGCAGTCTTCCCTGCAGGAGCGGTGATGCGTGCGTTTTTACTTTGCATGGCATTCGCCTGCGCAAACGCGGTGGCCCAACCGGCGCCGCCGGCCACTTTCCAGGCGCAGTCCACGCGCGGCTTGCCCGCCTTGCTGGCGCGCGCCGTGCCGCGCGACCCGCAGGTGATCGCGGCGCAGGCGGCGCTGGCCACCACCGAAGCGCGCTACAAGCAGGCCCGCTCGCGGCTGTTCCCGACTGCGGCGCTGCAGGCGACGCGGGGGCGCAGCAATGACCTCGATGGCGCGCTGGACGTGGAACGGCGCACGCACCAGGTGGAAGCGAGCATGCGCTGGAATGTGTACAACGGCGGCGCCGACCGCGCCGAACTCGATGCGGCCGAGCGCGAAATGGCGGGCGCCGCCTTCGACGTGGAGCGGGCACGCGCGGAAAGCGCGGAAAAACTGGCCGAAGCGTATTTCGACATGCAGCGCCTGGAACGCAGCCTGATGCAATCGCAGGAACGCCTGCGCGACGTGACGCAGCTGGTGCGGCAGGTGACGCGCCAGGCGGAACTGGGCAAATCGTCGGAAGTGGACCGCGAACTGGCGCAAAGTTCGCAGCTGGACGCGGAACTGGTGCACGACGGCTTGCTGACGGACCAGCAGGCGGCGCGCATCAAGCTCGAGGCGCTGGCCTTCGAGCCGGTGGCGCAGTTTGCCGATTTCGCCTTTGCGCCGCTGCCGGCGCAGGCCCTGGAAAACGCCGATACGCAGCAGGCGCAGTTGCGCGCCGCGCGCGAGCGGGCAGCGGCGGCCCAGCTGCGCGTGCGCGGCGTGGCGGCCACCCTGGCGCCGAAAGTGGATCTGAACGTCAGCCATCTGCTCAATAACAAGACCACGCCGCCGCCCTCGACCATCCAGCAGCGGGGCTGGTCGGTGGGCGTGAGCTGGGAATTCCCGCTCGGCGGCGGCAGCCTGGCGCAGCGCGACGAGAGCATCAGCCGCGCCCAGGCGGCCGATGCGGACGTGGCGCGCGCCGAGCAGGGCACGCGCGCCGACCTGGCCAGCATGCTGCCGCGCATCGCCAATGCGCAGCGCACCCTGGCCCTGCTCGACGAGCAGGAAAGGAAGTTGGCCTTCGTCGTGCGCGGCGGCACCATCCAGTACGAGGCGGGACGGCGCAACCTGCAGCAGGTCATCCAGACGCGCGACAGCTATTTCACGGTGCAGCAGCGGCGCATCGACCAGCTGCACCGTCTGACCCTGGCGCAGATGCGCCAATATGCGCTGGCGGGGCAGCTGCTGGCCGTGTTCGGCCTGGCGCAGGAGGCAAAATAGGGCCGGCGTGCGCTGTTTCACGCAGACTTGATGCATGAAATGCCCATTGTGTGGCACACTGCGCGCTCGCATATCATCGTTGTCGCGGGAGCGCATGAGCATCATCAAACAATTTCCCTTCGAGTGGCAGGTCGGCGTGCGCTATACGCGCGCCGGGAAACGCAGTGGCCGCAACAGCTTCATTTCCTTCATCTCCCTCATTTCCGTGGCCGGCATCGGCCTGGGCGTGGCCGCCCTGATCGTCGTCCTGTCCGTCATGAACGGCTTCCAGAAGGAAGTCACGGACCGCCTGATGTCGGTGCTGGCCCATGTCGAGGTGTTCGATACCAGCGGCTCCATGCCGAACTGGCAGGCGCAGGAGCGCGCCGCCTACGCCAACCCGCAAGTGAAAGCCGTGTCGCCGTTCGTGGAAACCCAGGGCATGCTGCTGAACGACGAAACCATGCGCCCGTCCGTCGTGCGCGGCGTGCTGCCGCAGCAGGAAGCCACCGTCTCCAGCGTGGCCTCCCAGATGAAGCAGGGCAGTTTCAAGGATCTCACGCCAGGTTCCTATAACATCGTGCTGGGCATCGACCTGGCCAAGGCCCTCGATGTGAAAGTGGGGCAGAACGTCACCCTGATGCTGGAACGTGAGCCAAGGGCGGGCGACCCGGCCAATGGCATCGTCATGCCGCGCATGCGCGCGCTCAAAGTCGCCGGCATCTTCGAGGCCGGTCACAATGAACTCGATGGCAGCCTGGCCTTCGTGAACATGCAGGACGCCGAGCAGCTGCTGCAGCTCGATGGCCCGTCCGGCCTGCGCTTGCGCCTGCACGACATGAACCAGGCGCCGCAGGTGGCGCGCGAACTGAAAGCTTCGATGCCGGGCCAGCTGTGGATGCGCGACTGGTCGCGCGCCAGTGCCAGCTGGTATGCGCTGGTGCAAAGCCAGAAGAACATGATGTTCATCATCCTCAGCATGATCATTGCCGTGGCCGCGTTCAACCTCGTCTCGACCCTGGTGATGTCGGTCACCGACAAGCAGGCCGACATCGCCATTCTGCGCACCCTGGGCGCCTCGCCGTTCTCCATCATGAAGATTTTCATGATCCAGGGCGCGCTGGTGGGCCTGCTGGGGAGTGCTTTGGGCGTGCTCGGCGGCGTCGTGCTGGCGCTGAACGTGGGCGTCATCGTGCCCTTCATCGAAGGCATCTTCGGCCTGCACTTCATCTCGAAGGAAATCTACCAGATCAGCGCCGTGCCGTCCGACGTGCATTGGCTGGACGTGGCGCAGATCGGCCTGATCGCCTTTGGCCTGGCGCTGGTGGCGACCATCTACCCGAGCTGGCGCGCCGCGCGTGTCAAGCCGGCCGAGGCATTGCGCTACGAATAACACATCAAGAAACGATAAAGACCGCCTGAACAATGAGTATTTTCAAGAATCTGCCCTTCGAATGGCTGGTCGGCCTGCGCTACACGCGGGCCGGCAAGCGCAGTGGCCGTAACAGTTTTATCTCCTTCATCTCCCTCATTTCCATGGCAGGCATCGGCCTGGGCGTGGCGGCGCTGATCGTCGTGCTGTCCGTGATGAACGGTTTCCAGAAGGAAGTGACGGACCGCATGCTGTCCGTGCTGGCCCACGTGGAAGTGTTCGATAATAGCGGCAGCATGCCGGACTGGCGCGCGGAAGCGGCGCAAGCTTTTAAAAAAAAAACCCGGCCGTGAAGGGCGCCGCGCCGTTCGTGGAAACGCAGGGCATGCTGCTGCGCGACGATGCGCTGCGTCCCGCCATCGTGCGTGGCGTGCTGCCCGAGGAAGAGCCGAACGTTTCCGACGTGGCCGGCCAGACGCGCATGGGCAGCTTCAAGGCCCTGCAGCCTGGCACCTTCAATATCGTGCTGGGCATCGAGCTGGCGCGCGCCCTGCGCGTCAACCTCGGCGAAAAAGTGACGCTGATGCTGGCGCAAGGCCAGGTCACGCCGGCCGGCGTGCTGCCGCGCATGCGCAGCTTTACCGTCAGCGGCATCTTCCAGGCGGGCCACAATGAATTCGACGCCGGTCTGGCCTTCATCAATATCGAAGACGGCCAGCGCCTGCTTCGCCTCGATGGCCCGTCCGGCCTGCGTTTGCGCCTGGCCGACATGAACCAGGCGCCGCAAGTGGCGGCGGAACTGAAAAAAACCATGCCGGGCGACCTGTGGCTGCGCGACTGGTCCAAGCTCAATGCCAACTGGTTCGCTGCCGTGCAGACGGAAAAGCGCATGATGTTCATCATCCTGACCCTGATCATCGCGGTGGCCGCCTTCAACCTGGTCTCGACCCTGGTGATGACGGTGACGGACAAGCAGGCCGATATCGCGATTCTGCGCACCCTGGGCGCTTCTCCCCGTTCCATCATGAAGATCTTCATGATCCAGGGCGCGCTGGTGGGCATCCTGGGCACGATTCTGGGCGTGGGCGGCGGCGTGCTGGTGGCCATGAACATCGACGTCATCGTGCCCTTCATCGAGCATCTGCTGGGGGTGCAGTTCCTCTCCAAGGACATCTATTTCATCAGCACCGTGCCGTCCGACCTGCGCTGGCCCGACGTCACCAAGATCGGCGTGCTGGCCGTGATCCTCGCCTTTTTGGCGACCCTGTACCCAAGCTGGTGGGCTGCCCGCGTCAAACCTGCGGAAGCCCTGCGCTATGAATAAACCACTGACTACGACCATGACCGATCTGAACAAACCTGCCTCCAATGGCGCTTCCGCCGATTCTGCCGTGCTTTCCTGCCGCGGCCTGGGCAAGACTTTTACGCAGGGCAGCTACAAGGTGCAGGTGCTGGCCGGCATCGACATCGACGTCCACCGCGGCGAGCGGGTCGCCATCGTCGGCGCCTCGGGTTCCGGCAAATCGACCCTGCTGCACCTGCTGGGCGGCCTCGATACGCCCACCAGCGGCAAGGTGACCCTGCTGGGCAAGGACTTCGCTAACCTCAGCGAAAAGGCACGCGGCGACTTGCGCAACGCCTCGCTGGGTTTCGTCTACCAGTTCCACCACCTGCTGCCCGAGTTTTCCGCGCTGGACAACGTCGCCATGCCTTTGATGATACGGCGTATGAAGCGCGCGCCGGCCACCGAGCTGGCGCAGCAGATCCTCACGCGCGTGAACCTGGCCAAGCGCGTCACGCACACGCCGGGCGAGTTGTCGGGCGGCGAGCGCCAGCGCGTGGCCCTGGCCCGCGCCCTCGTCACGCAGCCGGCCTGCGTGCTGGCCGATGAACCGACGGGCAACCTCGATCACGCCACTGCCGAACAGATTTTCGACCTGATGCTGGAACTGTCGCGCACCCTGGGCACGGCCTTCGTCATCGTCACGCACGATATCGAACTGGCCAAGCGCTGCGACCGCGTGCTGCGCCTGACGGACGAAGGGCTGCAGCCGTACCAATATTAAGGAGCCGCCATGCTGTGGATCGACACGCACTGCCACCTCGACGCGCATGAATTCGGCAGCGAATCGCTGCAGGTGGCGGCGCGCGCGCAGCAGCAGGACGTGGCGATGATCGTCATTCCCGCCGTCGAACGGGCCAATTTCGCCATCGTGCGCGACCTGGCGGCTGCGGCGCCCAACGCCTGCTATGCGCTGGGCATCCACCCGATCTACATGCCGCACGCCACGGAAGACGATTTGGTCGCCCTGCGCGAGGCCGTGGCCCTGGCGATGAACGACCCGCGCTTTGTCGCCATCGGCGAAATCGGCCTCGATTTCTTCATCCCCATGCTGTGCGAGCCGGCCATGCGCGTCAAGCAGGAGCATTTTTTGCGCGAGCAGCTGAGAATCGCCCGCGACTTCGATTTGCCCGTGCTGGCCCACGTGCGCCGCTCGCAGGACATCGTCCTCAAACACGCGCGCCAGATCCGCCCGAACGGCGGCATCGCGCATGCGTTCAACGGCAGCTTCCAGCAGGCGCAGGGTTATATCGACCTCGGTTTCAAGCTCGGCTTCGGCGGCGCCATGACGTTTACCCGCGCGCTGCAGATACGCCGCATGGCCACGGACCTGCCTTTGGATGCCATCGTGCTGGAGACGGATGCACCCGACATTTCCCCCAGCTGGATCCACCCGGGCCGCAACAGCCCCGAAGAATTGCCGCGCATTGGCGCCGTGCTGGCGGAGCTGCGCGGCCTGGCATTGGCCGACGTGGCCGTTGCCACCAGCGCCAATGCGCGCGCCGTGATGCCCCGACTACCCCTGATGGAATGAGACCATGAACAAGAAAATGCTTGCGGGCGCCCTGGCAGCCTGTATGTCCACCGTGTTGGCGCCCGCCATGGCGGCGACGGCCAGCGCCCAGTGCGACGGTATGCCGCGCCTCGACGTCGCCACGCCGGCCGGCTTTTGCGTGGCCGTGCTGGCCGACGGCCTGAAATTCCCCCGTGGCGTGCTGCCGCTGACGAATGGCGACATCCTCGTCACGGATATGACGGGATGGGCGCCGAAGCAGGGTAAATTGTGGCTGTTGCAGCCCAAGGCGGCCGGTGGCGGCTACGAGCGCAAGCTGCTGCTCGACAAGCTCGATCGGCCGAACGGCATCGTGCAGGGGCCGGACGGCATGGTCTACGTGGGCGAGGTGGGGCGCATCTTCCGCTTCGACCTGCGCGACACCACGCGCACCCTCACCGACGTGATCGGCGGCAAGGCCAAGACGCCGCGCCTGCCGGGCCTCGGTTTGCACCTGCTGACGAATATGCGCTTCAGCCCCAAGGGCGACCTGTATGTGAACGTGGGTTCCAGCACCGACCATTGCGAGAATGATGGCAAGGCGCCCGATCCGGCCAAGGCTTGTCCTTCGGCGGAAGGCCTGGAAGCGCTGGGCGCCATCCGCGAATACACGATGGCCTGGCCGGCCGGCACGGTGACGAGCTGGCGCACGCATGCGCGCGGCTTGCGCAATTCGATGGCGCTGGCTTTTCACCCTGCGACGGGCGAGCTGTGGCAGGCGGAAAACTCGCGCGACGCCATCCAGGCCGCCATGCCGCAACTGAAAAGCGACGAGAACCTGCCGCACGAAGAACTGAATTTGATCAAGGCAGACCGGCACTACGGCTGGCCGTACTGCTACGACGACAATGTGGCCAGTCCCGAATATCCGAAGACGGCTTGCGACGCCCAATATGCGGCGCCGGAGCGTTTGCTGCCCGGCCATGCCGCCCCGCTGGGCATGACTTTTTACACGGCCAGCCGCTTCCCTGCGTTGTACAAAAATAGCCTGATCATCGGTTACCACGGCTACCGCAGCAACGGCCACCGCCTGGTGGCCTTGCTGCCCGACAAGGCCGGTGCGCCTATGGGCAAGTCCGTCGACTTGATCAGCAACTGGGAACGCAAGGGCAAGCAGGGCAGGGGCGCGCCCGTCGACGTGAAGCAGGGCCAGGATGGCGATATCTATATGGCTGACGACCATAATGGGCTGGTGCTGAAACTGCATTACGAGGTGGCCAAGCCGTAATGCAGATCGCTTGACTTCGCTCAGTGCGGGGCTGCAGCATCCTCCTACAATCTGCCTGATGTGCCCTGGCGACCAGGGGCAACGGGAGGTTGACGTGAAACCTGCATTCATCAATCTGCGTGAAAATTACTCGAGCGTGGCGGCCGTCGACCAGGCAGCCCTGTTCCGCGAAATCGGCTGGGAAGACTTGATCGGCAAGGACAGCTTTGCCAACACCTGCGCCATCCGCGTCAGCCTGGCCCTGATCAAGGCCGGCGTCCAGGTCAGAGGCCGCATGGCCATCCGCAAGGGACCGTTCAAGGGCGCGCTGATCGAACCAGGGCAGGCCAAGCTGGCGCACATGCTGGCCAGCCCGTCGATGTTCGGCGCGCCCGAAAAATTCAACCGGGATGCCGCCATGGCCGGCATCGGTCAGCGCCAGGGCCTGGTCGCCTTCTTCCGCATTCCCGGCTACCTGGGCGGCGCGGGCGGCCATATCGACATCCTGCTGCCGTCCATCGGCGTGAAGGTGTGCGGCACCGAATGCTACTGGGATTGTGGCGAGGTCTGGTTCTGGCCGCTCGGTTGAGGCTTATTTGAACTTCTTCGACCGTCCGCGCGAAGCCGCATTGTGCGCGCGCAGGATGGAGTCGACCCGTTCCGACGCATCGCGCGACAGGTTTTGCGCGACGGCGATATCGGGGAAGAACTCGGGCAGGCGGTAGCTGAGCCAGGCATACGCGGAATAGTAGCGGCAGGTGTCTTCCACCTGCTGCAGATTCTGCGTGCCGCCGCCGTACGCGTGCTGGCGCAAGGTGCTCGTTTTTCCCTGCGACAGATTCTTCGCCCAGTGCTCCCACGCCGTTTGCAAGGACGGCACCTTGCTCGATATCGGCACCAGCGACAGGGTGAACTTGTCGGCCACTGACAGGGGCAAGGTGTCGAGCCAGACGGCGCGCTCCTTCTGGTCTTCCGTGATGCGGGGGAAGAAAAAGCCGTCCGGCACGTCGATATTGTGGATGAAGCGGCGCAGCAGTTTTGACAGCGACAGTTCGCCCGTCACCGATGAAATGCGGTGCAGGTGTTCGAGCGACGGCGCCACGGCAAAGCCGCTGGTGTTCAGCGGATGCAGCTTTTCCTTCAGCAGGGCGCGCATCACTTCATGCGTCTCGTTGTCGTAGCCCGCCACGAGGCCCTCTTCATGCACGCCGTAGCGGCCCGCGCGTCCGGCGATCTGGCGCGCCAGCGCGGCTGAAATCTCTTCCTCTTCGCGGCCATTGTATTTGACGCAGGTGGTCATGACGATGCGCGCGATCGGCATGTTCAAGCCCATCGCCAGCGCATCCGTGCCGACGACGATATCGGCCGTGCCGTCGCGGAAGCGCTGCGCCTGCGCGCGCCGCACTTCCGGCGACAGGTTGCCGTAGACGGTGGCCACCGACAGTCCCGTTTCCGTGATCATGTCGCGCCACATCAGCACTTCGCGGCGGGAAAAGGCGATGACGGCGTCGCCGCGGCGCAGGTTGCGCACCTTGCGCACGGCGTTCGGCTCCATCGACAGGGGTGCCATGCGTTTCAAGACATGTACTTCCAGCGGGCAGTCCAGGCGCTCGGCCAGCGCTTCGATGGCGCGTCGCGCTTCGGGTGCCCCCACCAGGTAGACGGTGTGGGCGGGCGCGCCGCAGACGGCGGCCGTCCACGCGGCGCCCCGGTCCGGGTCGGCCAGCATCTGGATTTCATCGATGACGGCCACTTCGACGACGGTTTTCGTGTCCAGCATTTCCACCGTGCTGGCCACGTGCGTGGCGCCGTCGACGACCCTGCGCTCCTCGCCCGTGATCAGGCTCACGGCCAGCGGCTTGCCATGCGGCGCGGCTTCCTGCAGGCGTTCGTAGTTTTCCAGGGCCAGCAGGCGCAATGGCGCCAGATAGATGCCGCTCTTTGCCTTCACCAGCGCTTCCATGGCGCGGTGCGTCTTGCCGGAATTGGTGGGGCCCAGCAGGGCGATG
>NZ_LRHX01000020.1:0-348938 GCF_001758645.1 Janthinobacterium sp. MP5059B
CCACCGTCGCACTGACGGCGCCGGCCACGGCACGGCGACGGTCAGCGGCACCAGCATTACTTACACGCCTGCGGCAGGTTATTCCGGGCCGGACAGCTTCTCCTACACGGCCAGCAATGGTGGCGGCACGTCGGCGGAAGCCATCGTGACGATCACGGTAACGCCCAGCGTGCCCGTTGCCGGCGCCGTCAGTGCGACGGTGGCGTATGGCAGCAGTGCCAATCCGATCACCCTGAACCTGAGCGGCGGCGCGGCGACGTCGGTGGCGGTAGCCTCCGCCGCCGGCCACGGCACGGCGACGGTCAGCGGCACCAGCATCACTTACACGCCGGCGGCAGGTTATTCCGGGCCGGACAGCTTCTCTTACACGGCCAGCAATGCTGGCGGCACGTCGGCAGCTGCCGTCGTGACGATCACGGTGACGCCCAGCGTGCCCATTGCCGGCGCCGTCAGCGCCAGCGTTGCATATGGCAGCAGCGCCAATCCGATCACCCTGAACCTGAGCGGCGGTACGGCGACGTCGGTGGCGGTGGCCTCCGCCGCCGGCCACGGCACGGCGACGGTCAGCGGCACGAGCATCACCTACACGCCGACGGCAGGCTATGCCGGGCCAGACAGTTTTACCTATACGGCCAGCAATGCCGGCGGCACGTCTGCGTCAGCCACAGTGACGGTCACAGTAGGCAATCCTAGCGTCAGCCTGACCCCGGCCACCTTGCCCAATCCGACGGCGGAGGCAGCCTACACTGCGACCCTGGCGGCGACGGGCGGCACGGCGCCGTATACCTACAGCGTGACCAGCGGCACCTTGCCTGTCGGCCTGAGCCTGAATGCGGCCACCGGCGTGTTGTCCGGTACGACCAATGTGGCCGGCAGCTTCCCTGTCAGCATCAAGGTTGCGGACAGCAGCACCGGCGCGGGGGCACCGTTCAGCGCCAGCAACAGCTATACCTTGATAGTCGTTGCCCCCGTAATCTCGGTGACGCCAGGTTCGCTGGCGGCGCCGAAAGTGGCCACGGCGTATAGCCAGCAATTGTCGGCCAGCGGCGGCGTCGCTCCCTATGCCTACACAGTGTCGGCTGGCAGCCTGCCTGCGGGTCTGACGCTGAGCAGCAGTGGTCTGCTCAGCGGTACCCCAACGGCGGGCGGCAATTTCACCGTGACCGTACAGGCGGCCGATGCGCACCAGTTCACCGGCACGCAAAGCTATACCCTGGTGGTGTCCTCGGCCACGGTCAGCCTGACGCCGGCCACCTTGCCGAATCCAACGGCGGAAGCGGTCTACACTACGACGCTGACGGCAGCGGGCGGCACGGCGCCGTACACCTTCAGCGTCAGCAGCGGTACCTTGCCCGCTGGCCTGAGCCTGAATGCGGCCACGGGCGTACTGTCCGGCACGACGAATGTGGCGGGCAGTTTCCCGTTCAGTATCAAGGTCACGGACAGCAGCACGGGCACGGGTGCACCATTCAGCGCCACCAACAGCTATACCGTGAACGTCGGTGCGCCGACGATCACGCTCACGCCGGCAACGCTGCCGGCGGCGACAGTGGCCACGGCGTACAGCCAGCCACTGTCGGCCAGCGGCGGCGTCGCTCCCTATGCGTATACGGTGTCGGGCGGCAGCCTGCCAGCGGGCCTCGCCTTGAGCAGCAGCGGCTTGCTGAGCGGCACGCCAACGGCAGCCGGCAGTTTTACCTTGACCGTGCAGGCGGCCGATGCGCACCAGTTCACCGGCACGCAAAGCTATACGCTGGTGGTGTCTTCGGCGACGGTCAGCCTGACGCCAGCGACCTTGCCGAATCCAACGGCGGAAGCGGCCTACAGCGCGACCCTCTCGGCAGCGGGCGGCACGGCGCCGTACACCTTCAGCGTCAGCAGCGGTACCTTGCCTGCGGGCCTGAGCCTGAACGGGGCCACGGGCGTACTGTCCGGCACGACGAATGTGGCGGGCAGCTTCCCGTTCAGCATCAAGGTCACCGACAGCAGCACGGGCGTGGGCGCGCCATTCAGCGCGAGCAACAGCTATACCCTGGCAGTGGCGGCACCGGTCCTGACACTGACGCCGGCCAGCCTGGCGCCAATCCGTGCCGGCGACGCGTATAGCCAGACATTCACGGCGGCCGGCGGCATCGCGCCGTATGCGTACTCCGTGAGCGGCGGCGCCTTGCCAACGGGCCTGGTGCTCAATGCGGCGACCGGCATCGTCAGCGGCACGCCAACGGTGGCGGGCAGCTACAACTTCACCTTGCAAGCGAAGGACGCGCACCAGTTCACGGTGCAGCAAGCGTTGACCCTGCAAGTGAACCAGGCGCCGCCGCCGGTGCCGAATGAAACGGCGACGACCTCGGCCAACCAGGAAGTGAGCCTGACCATCGCTTCCACGGATGGCAGCCCGATCACGGATGTGACCATCGTCACGCCGCCGCAGCATGGGCGCGTCACGGTGGTGGCGAGCGGCGCGGCGGGGGGCGGCAGCGGCCGCTCCTTCAAGGTGACGTATGTGCCGAATGCGAACTACTTCGGTCCTGACGCCTTCAGCTACACGGCGACCGGGCCGGGCGGCACGTCCGCGCCCGCGACGGTCAGTGTGACGGTGGCGCCGCAGCCGGTGCCGGTACCTGTCGCCAAGACGGTCACGGTATTGGCGGGCACGCCGGTGACCCTGCCCGTGACGCAAGGCGCCACGGGCGGACCATTCACGGCAGTGGCCATCACGACGCAGCCGGCCAGCGGCACGGCGGTGGTGAATGGCATGGACATCGTCTACACGCCAGGCATCAATACCAGCGGCCAGATCAGCATCGGCTACACCGTGTCGAACGTGTTCGGCACTTCGGCGCCGGTGACGTCGACGATTTCCGTCAATCCGATGCCGCAGGTGGCTAGCCAGAGCGCCACGGTGGTGGCCGGCCTGACGGTCAATGTGGACCTGACGGCGGGCGCCACGGGCGGTCCGTTCACGGCGGCGAATGTATTGAGCGTGGCACCGGCGGAGGCGGGCAAGGCGGTGGTGCGCGACGTGGGCACGGCCGGCAAGCCGTCGTACCAGCTGAGCTTTGCGGCCTCGGGCAAGTTTGCCGGCGCCGCCGTGGTCAGCTACACCCTGAGCAATGCCTTTGCCACCTCGAAGCCGGGCGTGGTCAATGTGACGGTGACGGCGCGCCGCGACCCGTCGGTCGATCCGGAAGTGATCGGTTTGCAGGCGGCGCAAGCCGATGCGGCGCGGCGTTTCGCCAGCGCGCAGCTGTCGAACTTCACGCAGCGCCTGGAAAGCCTGCATGGCGACGGCTGGGGACGTTCCAGCTTTGGCCTGAGCCTGACGCCGCCGAACGACAGCGGCAACCCGACGGCGGCGCTGGCGCGCTGGCAGGAGCAGGAAGCTGACCGCGTGTTCGGCACGGCCGTGAAACCGTTCATGCGCAAAGCGTCCCTGCGCCAGCCTGATGCCGGTTTCAGCAGCGAGCGGCAACAGGTGGATGTCAGCGGCGCCACGAACGGCTTGCCGGACATGCCGCAGCGTCCGGACACGCAGAAGCAGGCCCTGGCGCTGTGGCTCGGCGGTGCCGTGGACTTCGGCCAGCACTATGTGAATGGCCGCGACACGGGCTTCCGTTTCCGCACCAACGGCGTGAGCGTGGGTGGCGATTACCGCATCAGCGACCTGGCGACCCTGGGCGTGGGCGCCGGTTTCAGCCATGACCGCAGCGACGTGGGCCAGAACGGCAGCCGCAGCACGGCCGACAGCGCCGTGGCGGCCGTGTATGGCAGCCTGCGTCCGAGCAAGGGTGTCTTCCTTGACGGCGTGCTCGGCTACGGTACCCTGCAATACGATGCGTCGCGCTACCTCACCGATGGCAGCGGTTTCGCCACCGGTGAGCGCGACGGCAAGCAAGTGTTCGGCGCGCTGGTGGGCGGCATCGAGATGCGCCAGGAAACGTGGATGTGGTCGCCATATGGCCGGGTGGAACTGATGTCGGCCAAGCTCGATCCGTACACGGAGAAGGCGGCGGGCATCAACGCGCTGAGCTACTTCAAGCAGACGGTGCGTTCGCGCATCGGCGCGCTGGGCGTGCGGGCCGAGGGCATCTATGTGGGTGGCCTGGGCACGTGGTTCCCGCGTGCGCGGCTCGAGTACCGGCACCAGTTCCAGGGCGCTGACGATGCGCGCCTGGCCTATGCCGACCTGGCGGCCGACGGCCCCGTGTACGTGATCCGCACGGTACCGCAGCAGACGGGCAACTGGACGGCGGGGCTGGGCGTGAAACTGCTGCTGTCGAACGGCATGACCATTACCCTGGACTACAACAGCAATCTGAACATGGATAGCGGACGTAGCCAGTCGGTGATGTTCGGCATTGCCATGCCGCTCAAGTAATCAGTTAGCTTTCAGGCCAGCCCTGATCGCCGGCCCGGAGTCCATCCGGTCCGGCGATTTTTTTTGGCTATGTCAGCGTGAGGAGCGGGGGCTGTTCCATCGCCGCCACCACCTGCAGCAAGGTGTCGCCAAAGCCGCCGCGTGCCCTGGCATGGCGGCGGGCACTGGTCGTGACGCGCGGCGCGGCGCTCCAGGCGATGTGCGCACCGGATTCTTGCAGGGCCGCCACCATGGCCACGTCTTCGCTGCAAGCCAATGGCGCGAAGCCGCCGGCGCGCAGGTAGGCACTGGCGCGTACGCCGAAGTTGGCACCATGGATGTGGCGGTGGCCGTCGGCGTCGGTGTAGGTGCGGGCGTAGTGTTCACGCAGCGCATCGGCGTTGGCCCCGTGCGGCGACCAGTCGTCCACGGCCACCGTGCCGCAGACGGCATCGGCGTTCAAGCCCAGCTGGGTACTCAGCCAGGAGGGCGAGACGCGCGTGTCCGCATCCGTAAATGCCAGCCAGCGTGCGCCTTGCTGCAGCAGCAGCTGCGCGCCGGCGGCACGTGCGGCGCCCACGTTATGGGCATTGACGGCGATGCAGTCGAGGCGCCAGCGCAGATCTGCCTGCATGGCGTGCGCCAGCACGATGCGCTGCGACTGGTCGCTGCAGGCGTCGAGCACGATGACGATGCTGACGGCTTCGCCAGACAGCAGCGGGCAGGTGGCGGCAAAGCGCAGCGCCGCCAGGCAGTCGCCCAGGCACGCTTCCTCGTCATGTACGGGAACGACCACGCCTATCATGCGAAGCCCTCGCGTTGCGCCACCGAGCGCGCATCGTTCGACCAGATCTCCAGCAGGAAGTCGGTTTCCTCGTGGCGCAGCACCCGGTGCAGACCGTGCGCGTCCTGGAAGACCGCATGCACGCGCACGGTCGAGATGATGCGCTGCGCAAACGGCGCGCGCCAGTGGCAGGCGACGATGCTGCCGCCCGGCGCCAGGCTGGCGATGCTGTGTTCGACCACGCGCGCCAGTTCTTCCGGCGACAGGTAATAGGCGATCTCGCTGAAGACGATCAGGTCGAATTTCCCGGCGCCGGGCGGGATGCGCGGCCAGTCCTGCGGCAGCCGGTGCTGTGCGAGGGTGACATGCGCATCCTGTTCCGCGTCCTGCAGGCGCTGGCGGGCCAGGCGCAACGCTTCGGCCGAGAGATCGGCCGCCAGCAGGCGCTCGCAGCGCCGTGCCAGTTCGACCGTCAATTCGCCGTTGCCGCAGCCCGGTTCATACGCGTGGCGGTAGCGCTGCTGGGGCAGGCTGGCCAGCAGCAGGGCCCGCTTGCGCTCCTCGTACCAGCGCTGGCGCACCAGCCACGGGTCGGCATCCTGGCGGTACAGCTGTTCGAAATAGCTGCCGCGCTGGTCGTCTGGCATGGACGAGGCGCTCATAGAAAATACACTTCGCAGGCGTGCAGCAGGCGCTGCAAGGCATCGCCAGCCACGATGGCGGGACGGCCGGTAGACGGATCGGCATCCATCTGGCTGGCGAAGCAGCGCAGGGCGGCGCGTTTGCGCTGCAGGATCGGGTCCGGCAATGGCAGGCGATGCGCGCGGTGCCATGGTACGCGCGCATCGCCGGGCGCGGCCCAGTGCCAGCCCCAGACGGGCATTTCCACCAGGGTGGCGCCGCTGGCCGAGCATGCCGCAGCGCAGGACCAGCCACAGGCTTCATGGTCCGGGTGGCCATCCAGGCGCCAGGTGGTAAACACCGTGTCGCCGGGACGCAGCTGCTTTGTCAGGGTCGTGCTCAGCTGCGGGGTCATGGCTTCTCCACTGCCATCGGGCAGGTGCAGGCGCAGCCACGCGGGCGACGTTAGCCCCAGTACCTGCAGCGCCTGCGCGGATTCCTGCGGACGCACACGGCGCAGGCGTTCCTGCGGCCAGAGTGGGGAGCCCGGGTGGCTGGCGTCGCCATCGGTGACGGCGACGAACAGCAGTTCGCTGCCCTGCGCCGCCAGCAGCTGCAGCAAGCCGCCGCAGGCGAGGATTTCATCGTCGGGATGGGGCGCGACGATGACGGCGCGCGATCCCGGCGGCACCAGTGTGTGGGCGCCGATGGCGGGGATGTCGTTCAGCCCCGGCCAGGATAGCCAGACGTCGTCCGGCGTGCCGCGGCCTTCGATGCGGCGCGCATGCGTATCGGGATGGGCGGGCATGTCAGAGCGCCCAGGGATGGTCTTCGGCACCGGCGACGATGCCGCCCAGCACGGCCTGATCGCGTTCCGCATGGCTTTGGCGCAGGAAGACGGGCAAGTCGGCCACCAGGCGGGCGAAGCGGGCATCGCGGCACAGGGGGCCGGCGCCGAGGGCACGCGTGGCCAGGTGCAGGACCAGGGTGGCGGCATCTTCCACCGCCAGGCGCAGGCGCAGCGCCAGGCCCATGACGTCGCGCTGCGGCTGTGCGTCGATTTCGGCGGCGCCTTCGCGCAGCAGGGCGCCGGCGGCGCGCAGCGCGCAATCGATTTTCCCCAGTTGCGCCAGGCGGACGGGATCGGGGGCGGCGTGTTGCGCGCGCGCATGCAGGTGGCTGGCGACGGCGCAGGCCGCGCCATACCAGGCGGCCGCGATGCCGGCGCCGCCATGCCAGAAACCGGGGCGCTGCAGATACGCGCCCGGCGCACCCACGGGAAAGGCGCGCGCGGCGGAAAAGGTCACGTCGACGCTGGCGCAGGCGAGCATGCCGACGGCTTGCCAGCCTTCGTCCGTGACGTGCACACCCGGCTGCGACAGGGCCACGGAGGCCAGGCAAGCCTGGCCGTCCTCATTCCAGCAGCTGATCAAGGCGTGGCTGAGGCCATTCGCGCCGGAACACCATGCCTTGCGTCCATCGAGCACATAGCGGCCATCGGCTGCCTGCTGCAAGCGGACGCGCGCGCCCGGCATTTCCGCACACCAGACACCCCAGCTGCTGCCGGCCGGCACGCCGGGGCCATCGATTTCCGCCAGGATGGCGAGCGCATCGGTATGGCCTTCATACAGCTTGAGCAGGGAGAGGTCGATGGCGGCGATGGCGGCCAGCATTTGCCAGCGCTGCAGAGTGGCGCCGTGGCCGGGCAGGGGCAGCTGGTCCAGTCCCGCCTCGCGCAAGCGGCGCAAGCCTTCGACGGGGGAGAAAGTGCTGTCGTGTGGCCGCAGCAAGGCGTTCAGCTCGGCGTGGGATGGCAGCGTAAAGGCGATGGGCGACATGGCAAGCTCCTGTTTTTTCAACAGAATAGCTTTCTATTTTCGCAATGTATGTTCGATTATACACATATGTTCGCTAACGGACGCGAGGCGCTGAAGCTGCGGGGCCACGGGCTCCGCAGCAAGTTACGCGCTTATTTTTTTACATATAGCATGTCGGGTTCATAAGCGGTGCCGTTATGCGAGAAGGTGTAGAGGTTGTTGTCGCGCAAGACGATGCCACCTTTGATGGTTTGCGCCGGGCGCATGCCTTCGTCGAGCAGGCAGGTGGAGCCGCCTTCATATTCGATGCACCATTGCTGTTTGCCATCTTTCTTCACGTATTGCACGCCAGGCCCCGTGACGTTGAATGCATAGGCGGGAATGGACAGGTTCAGCTTGTCGATGCGCACGTTGCTCGCGGCACCATTTTCCGTCAGTTTGACCAGAACGTCGACCACGCCATCCGGTGTCGCGCTGATCTTTGCCGTCATGGTTTCCGTCCCCAGCAAGGTGCCGCCGCAGCCGGTCTTGAGATAGATTTCGGTGGTGGAACTGAGTTCCATGGCGCCGCTGCCATCGGCTTTGGCTGCGACGACCATGATCTCGCGCTCGTGTCCATCGCATGGCGCTTGCCAGGTACCGACATAGGGAGCCAGCGCCGATCCAGCATTGGAATTGCCTGCATCGCCGCTGCCGCCGCCACAACCTGCCAGCAGTGCGGTGCTTGATGCCAATAAGACTGCCACTATTTTTTTCATGCCCCATCCTTTTATTCCGGCAAGCATGCGTGCCGTGAGCGCGGCAACAGTATAAAAGGATGGATGAGGGGCAATTCTCACCGAATGTATTCGTGACTTGATTTAAATCAAGAGTAACTCGCTGCCGGCAGGAAAGGCCGGCTTAAAACTCTTCCCAGTCATCGCCTGCCGGCGTCTTGGCTTGCGTTCTTTCCGCTGGCGCCGGCTTGATCGAGGCGAGGCGCTTGCCTGGCGGCGGCGCCTTGACGGCTGGCGGCGTGCGCGGCGCAGCCACGGTCTTTACTGCCGGCACCGCCGCCTGTTGCTGCGCGCCCAGCTTGAACACGCTGACCACCTCGGCCAAATGGCTGGCCTGGTCTTGCAGGCTTTCGGCGGCCGCTGCCGCTTCCTCGACGAGGGCCGCGTTTTGCTGCGTCACGCCATCCATCTGCGCCAGCGCCTGGTTCACTTGCGCGATGCCGTCGCTTTGCTCGGTGGTGGCGACGCTGATGTCGGCCATGATGGCGGTCACCTTGCGTACGCTGTCGACCACCTGTTCCATGGTGGCGCCCGCCTCATCGACAAGCTTGCTGCCGACGGCCACCTTGCCCACGGAATCGTCGATCAGCAGCTTGATTTCCTTCGCTGCCGCCGCGGAGCGCTGCGCCAGGTTGCGCACTTCCGTGGCGACGACGGCGAAACCGCGCCCCTGTTCGCCCGCGCGCGCCGCTTCCACTGCCGCGTTCAGGGCCAGGATATTCGTCTGGAAGGCGATGCCGTCGATGACGCTGATGATGTCGACGATCTTGTTCGACGAATCATTGATCGAGGTCATCGTTTCGATCACCTTGCCGACCACTTCGCCGCTCTTTTGCGCCACGTCCGACGCCGAGGCGGCCAGCTGATTCGCCTGGCGCGCATGGTCGGCGTTTTCCTTGACGGTGCCCGTCAGCTCTTCCACCGAGGCGGCCGTCTCTTCCAGCGAACTGGCTTGCTGTTCCGTGCGGGCCGACAGGTCGTTATTGCCTTGCGCAATTTCAGCGCTGGCACGGGCCACGTTGTCGGCGCTGGCTTGCACTTGCAGCAGCACGGCATGGATCTTTTCCACGAAGGCGTTGAAACCCTTGCCGATGACGGCCAGCTCGTCGGTGCCCTTGACTTCCAGCTTGACGCGCAGGTCGGCGTCGCCGCTCGACAAATCCGTCATGGTGCGGCCCAGGGTGCGCAATGGACGCGTTAGCTGGTTGACGACGAGGATCAAAATGCCGGCCGTGGCCGCCGCGCACAGCAGGGCGACGATCAGGGTGTAGATCATCAGGTCGCGCGCCGAGGCCGTGGCCACGCTTTTCGGGAAGTTCAGTTCCACGCTCCACGGGGCGATATCGGGGTGGATCTGCAGCGGCTGCAGCAAGTGGATGTAGCCCTTGTCGTCCTCGTATTCATATGGCTGGCCCTGGCGCACCTTCTCCAGGCCGGCGGCCGGCACGTCGTCCGCCTTCTTGCCCAGGCGTTCGGGCACGGGGTGGCTGGCGTACAGGCCGCCATTCGAGATCAGGGCCAGCTTGCCGCCTTCGATCACTTTCAGGTCGGCCAGGATTTTCGCCAGGCGCGTGAGCATGAAGTCGGCACTCGCCGTGCCCTTGAAGCTGCCGTCGATCATGATGGGCGCCACCAGCGAAGCCATCAGCACGTTCTTGCCATCGACGGGGTAGATATACGGTTCCGTGAAAAACGTCTTGCCGGTGCGCTTGGGCACGTCGTACCAGTCGTTGGCGCCCGGTTTCGGGTCGAAGACGATGGGTTCGACTTGTAGCTTGCCGCCGGCACCGCGCGTCCAGTAGGGCATGAAGCGGCCGCTGGCGTCGTAGTACGGCTTCTGGTTGGCGAAATCCGCATCCTTGCCGTCGAGCGCGTTCGGCTCCCACGTCACGGCCGAACCGAGCAAGTCTTCCGAACTGGTCAGCGTCGCCTTGGTCAGCTCATTGATCTGCTCGCGCTGCAGGGGCAGGCTGGCGCTTTTGGTGCCGCGCATGGCGCCGGCCAGGCTGGACACGCTGGACAGGTTGCTGGCGATGCGCGCCTGCAGCGCGCCGGCCACTTCGCGCGCCGACGTGCGCGCCAGGTCCAGCGCGGCCGCTTCGGCGCTGGCGCTGCTCTTGTAGCCGATCACGGCCGCCGTGACGCCCAGGCTGAGGACGGCGAGCGCGGTGGCGGCGACGCAGATTTTACTGTTGAGTGAGAGTTGCATGAGGCTGTTCCTTGATGGGGATGGATATCGGTGTCATGGGCGTCGCGGGTAGCGCGCCTAGAAGGTCTTGCTGACGGCCAGCACGACGGTGGCCGCGGCGGGATTCGATGTGTCGAACTGGCCGGCCGCATTCGGGATGCCCAGGGTGTAATGGTCGTAGGCATCGGTGGCGCCCCAGGCGCGCGTGATGGCGGCGCTGGCGCTCCAGCCGCCGTCGAAGGCCCTGGTGACGCCGATCTTGGCGTCGCGCCAGTTCCAGATGGCATTGCCCGTGCCCGCCACCCGGCCATTGCCGGCGTGCAGGTTCAAGGTCCAGGCATTGCCCAGGTCGACATTCGCGCCCACGTCGAGGTAACCCGTGCCGCGCGCATGCGTGATGCCAAAGAAGTCGCGCGTGACGGTATGGTTGTATTTGGCGTACAGCATCTTGTAGCTGAGGCCCAGCGACAGTTCGCCATAGTCGTACTTGACACCCGTGGCGCGGTAGACGGCGCCCGGATACTTGTAGTAATACGCGAGCAGGCTGTAGCCCAGTTCTCCCACCGTGCCGCTGTAGCCGCCGTACAGGTCCCATTCGATGGTCGCATCCTCGATATAGCGGTCGCTGACGGTGGAAGCCCAGGTGCCCAGCGACCAGCCGCTCGGGTGCGCGTAGTCGGCGCCCGCCTGCAGGGCGGGTTTGCCCCAGGTCTGGCGAAAGCCGCGCGAAATGTATTGCGAAGTGAGGCTGGCGTTGGCGCTGAAGGTGGCGGCAGGGCTGTCCGTCATCTGCGCCTGTACGGGCAGGGCGGCCAGCAGGAGGAGGCAGCCGAGCAAGGGTGTTGCAGGAAAATGGTGGTGCGATGGCATGGCAGTCAGCTCCGTATTTGCTGGCAGCGGCCGTCCAGGCGCGTTGCCCTGATGGTTGCAATAAAAATGCGGAATGGACTTTTGTGGGGGCAAGGCGGCTTGCGGGCATGCTCGCATGAACATGCACACATTCTCACCAAACGTAACTGAAAGGATAGGGGCTGGGGCTAGTGGAAGTCAACAAAGTTGCGCTGCGGAAAGCGTAAGTTGTTGTTTCCTGGCACTTTTTCATGCTCCTGTCACACTCGGCCCGCCACGGCTGGCTGCCTGTCGCAGGCTGGCCAGCAGGCCGGGCAGGGCAGCATGCAAGGCTTGCATGTCGTCGGCCTGCAGTTCGGCCTGCATTTCCACCAGGCCCGATGGCTGGCCCCAGACAACCTGTGCGCCCAGCCGGGCGCCGGCGTCGAGGCCCGTGACGCTGACCAGCAGGGCGACTTCTTCCGGGGCATCGTCGGGCACGTCCGCGAGCAGGCAGGAAATGCCGAAGTGATAATCCTGGAAAGCGTTGGCCGTACCGCTGGAAAAGGCGAACACGGAGGCGAGCGCCCGTGGCACGGCGGCCGCGAGTGGCGGCAGGGCGGCGCGGAACAGGGGCAGCAAGTCGTTTTCCAGCTGGAGCACCAGCGGGTGGGTGTGGACGAGGACGGTCATGTGAGGCTGGCAGAAGTGGCGGCGCGCGATGGTAGCAGTTTTTGCGGCCACTGTGCTCATCTACTGGTCCTACCAGTGGCCTCAATCGTCGTCGCTGGTGACGCGCGTGCGCACGAAATCGATGTGGCTTTGCATGGCCGTGCGCGCTTCCTCGGGCTGGCTGGCGCAGATGGCCTCGCACAGGGTGCGGTGCTGCGACAGCAGGTGCAGCGAAGTGGCGTCATCCTGCTGGCGCAAGCCCGTGCCATTGATGGTGATGTGTTCGCGCAGCATGCCGATGATGCTGGTGTGCAGGTGTAAAAACATGGTGTTGTGCGACGCTTGCGCGATGACTTCATGCAGCCGTGCATCGGCCTGCGCCTCGCCGTGCTTGTCGTCGCTGGCGCGCGCCTGTTCCAGCTCGGCCAGCAGCGCCATGATCTGCGCGCGTTCGTCGCCGCTGGCCCGCTGCGCCGCAAAGTAGGCCGTCGCTCCTTCCAGCACGCGGCGAAATTCCAGGATGTCGTCGCGCAGGGCAGGGTGGTCCGCCACCAGCTGGCTCCACGGCGAAGCCATGCCCGTGCGCAACTGATCCGTCACGAACACGCCCGCGCCGCGCCGGCTGCGCACCAGTCCCCGCGCCGCCAGCCGCTGCACCGCTTCGCGCACGGTATTGCGCGAGACCCCATATTGCAGCGCCAGCAGGCGTTCTGCCGGCAACTGCGCACCCGCCGGCAAGCTGCCGTCCAGCAGGGACGTTTCCAGCCTGCGCATCACCATCTCGACCCTGCCCCGCGTTTGCATGCCTGTCGCCATCGCTGTCTTCCGGTGTTGTTTTAAAGTGGTCCGAGCAATTTGAAGTGGTTTGCGGAAGCTGGAATTATGCGTGAACCGGTCATTCTTAACAATACACAGCGGCGCCGCAGCAACACACAGAGCGCCGGGGAGACACACTCATGCAGCCAGACCCGCGCCAGCCGCGCCACGCTCCACGCCACTACCCACATGCGCCGCTCCAGGTGTACCTGTTCGCCACCTGCCTGGTCGACCTGTTCGTGCCGCAGGCGGGGCTCGACGCGGTGCGCCTGCTGGAGCGGGAGGGCTTGCTGGTGCATTATCCGCGCGGCCAGAGCTGCTGTGGCCAGCCCGCCTACAGCAGCGGCAACCCGGAGCAGGCGCGCGCCGTGGCCCGCGCCCAGCTGGACCTGTTTGCGCAGCCATGGCCAGTGATCGTGCCATCCGGTTCCTGCGCCGGCATGATGCGCCACCACTGGCCGCAGCTGTTCCGGGACGACCCGGTGGCCGGTCCCAAAGCTGCCGAACTGGCCGAGCGCGTGTATGAACTGAGCGAATTTCTCGTCTGCGTGCTGCAGCTCGACCTGGCCGGCCTGGCCCTGGCCAATCCCGGACAGGCCGATGAAAACGTGGTGCTGCATACCTCGTGCGGGGCGCGCCGCGAGATGGGCACGCGGGTGCACGGCGTGGCCCTGCTTGACGCCTTGCCCGGCGTGACGCGCATCGAACACCAGCGCGAATCGGAATGCTGCGGCTTCGGCGGCACGTTTTCATTGAAGCACCCGGACATTTCCGGCGCCATGGTCAGCGACAAGATCGCCTCGGCCTGCGCCACGGGCTGCGACCGTCTCGTCTCGGCCGACTGCGGCTGCCTGCTCAACATCGGCCACGCCGCGCAGCATCAGGGCGCGCCGCTGCCCGTCGAACACCTGGCCAGCTTTTTGTGGCGCCGCACGGGAGGCGCGGCATGAGCGCGATCTTGACGGCCCGCGAGCGCATGCTGGGACGCCTGCGCGCCGCCGCGCCTTCCGCGCCCGAAGCGGTGGAGGCCATCGATGCCGCCATCGACAGGCACTATTCGGCGCGCCGCGCCGCAGCACCGCTGCCGGCACGGGACAGGATCGCCGCCCTGCAGGCAGCCTTGCGCGCCGCGCATGCGGAAGTCGACTGCGTGAGCAGCGATGCCTGGCCAGCCTTGCTGGCGCAGCGCCTCTGTGCGCATGGCGTGCACCGCCTGCTGATGGATGCCGATAGCAGGGAAGGATTGGCCTTGCAGGCCGCCTTGCCGGACGGCGTGGCCGCGCTGTCTTTCGAGCGTCCGCTGGCGCAATGGAAGGGCGAATTGTTCGATACCGTCGATGCCGGTTTTACCGTCGCCCGTTCCGGCATTGCCGCCACGGGTACCCTGGTCATCGCGCCCGACGCGGCCACGCCGCGCACGGTATCGCTGGCGCCGCCCCTGCATGTCTGCCTCGTGTATGCCAGCACCCTGCACGTGGACTTGCATGCGGCGGCGCGCGCCGAGCGCTGGGCCGACGGCATGCCGGCCAACCTGGTGCTCGTGTCGGGTCCGTCGAAAACGTCCGACATCCAGCAAACCCTTGCTTATGGCGCGCACGGCCCGCGCTGGCTGTGGGTGCTGATCATCGATGACTTGCCAGTTCAGGAAGGAGGCCAGCCATGAACGCCAAGCCACTGCAATTCGTCAAGCCGGCCGACTTTCATGCGCGCGCCCGCGCCGCGCTGGACGACCCGAAGTTGCGCCAGAGCTTTCGCGGCGCCATGGATTTTTTACAGGACAAGCGCAGCGCCCAGTTCCCCGACGGCGACGAACTGGAACGCCTGCGCGACATCGGCGAAGCCGTGCGCCAGCATGCGCTGGCGCGCCTGCCCGATTTGCTGGTGCAGCTGGAAGACAAGCTGACGGCGGCCGGCGTGCAGGTGCACTGGGCCGAGGATGGCGAACAGGCCAACGCCATCATCCATGCCATCGCGGAAAGGAACCGGGCGACGCGCTTCATCAAGGGCAAGTCGATGGCCAGCGAGGAGATCGAGCTCAATCACTACCTGGAAGCGCGCGGCATGACGTGCCTGGAGTCGGACATGGGCGAGTACATCGTGCAGCTGGCTGGCGAAAAGCCGTCGCACATCGTCATGCCGGCGATTCACAAGACGAAAGCCGATATCGCCGGCCTGTTCGCCGAGCATATTCCCGACGCGCCCTACACGGAAGACGTCGACAGCCTGATCCAGACGGGGCGGCGCGCCCTGCGCCAGGCGTTTGTCGAGGCGGACATCGGCCTGTCCGGCGTGAACTTCGCGGCAGCCGACACGGGCACCCTGTGGCTGGTGGAAAACGAGGGCAATGGCCGGCTGACGACGTCCGTGCAGGAGATCCACATCGCCATCATGGGCATGGAAAAAGTGGTGGCCAAGCTGGAACATATCGTGCCGCTGGCCAGCTTGCTGACGCGTTCTGCCACGGGCCAGGCCGTCACCACGTATTTCAACCTGATTTCCGGCCCGCGCCGCGCCGGTGAACAGGATGGGCCGCGCGAAGTGCACCTGGTCTTGCTCGACAACGGCCGCAGCCAGGCTTACGCGGACGAGCAACTGCGCGCCACCCTGCAATGCATCCGCTGCGGCGCCTGCATGAACCACTGTCCCGTCTACACGCGCATCGGCGGCCACGCCTACGGCACCACGTATCCAGGGCCGATCGGCAAGATCATTTCGCCCCACTTGCTGGGCCTAGCTGCGACGGCGGACCTGGCCACCGCATCGAGCCTGTGCGGCGCCTGCGGCGAAGTGTGCCCCGTGCGCATCCCGATTCCTCAATTGCTGGTGCGCCTGCGCACGGAGGCCAATCGCAATCCCGGCGAGCAGGTGGCGCATCCGCTGCGCGGCCAGGGCGCCAAGTTCAGCCGTGGCGAAAGCCTGATCTGGCGTTTCTGGAGCGGCGCCTTCGCGCGCCCCGCCAGCTACCGCCTGTTCCGCTGGGCCGCCACGCGCCTGCGGATGCTGACGCCGCGCGCGCAACTGGGCTGGACGCAGCACCGCAAGCCGTTGACGCCGGCGCCGCGCAGCCTGGCCGACCTGCTGAATGCGCGGGGCCAGGAAGAGTAGCACCGGCTTCCACAGAAAAATACGCCGCAAAAAATACAGCAAAGCCGTTTTTTCACTTAACCCGCATCCACCGGAGGAGACCCGACATGCAAACCTGGACCCAACTTTATACACCGCTCGGCAGCCTGTGGCTGTCGTCGCTGGCGGCAGCCGTTCCCATCATTTTCTTCTTCATCGCCCTGGCCGCGCTGCGCATCAAGGGACACGTGGCGGCCGCCGTCACCCTGGCGCTGGCGCTGGTCGTGGCGATTTTTGCGTACGGCATGCCCGTGCCGCAGGCGCTGGCGGCGGCCGGCTACGGCTTCGCGTATGGCTTGTGGCCCATCGCCTGGATCATCGTCACGGCCGTCTTCCTGTACAAGATCGTCGTCAAGACGGGGCAGATCGAGATCATCCGCGCCTCCGTGCTGTCGGTGACGGATGACCAGCGCTTGCAGGTGCTGCTGATCGGCTTTGCCTTCGGCGCCTTCCTGGAAGGGGCGGCCGGTTTCGGCGCGCCCGTGGCCATCACCTCGGCGTTGCTGGTGGGCCTGGGCTTCAACCCGCTGTATGCGGCGGGCCTGTGCCTGATCGCCAATACGGCGCCCGTGGCTTTTGGCGCCATGGGCATCCCCATCATCGTGGCGGGCCAGGTGACGGGCATCGACCCCTTCCTGATCGGCGCCATGGCGGGCCGCCAGCTGCCGCTGCTGTCGCTGGCCGTGCCATTCTGGCTGGTGTTCATGATGGATGGCGTGCGCGGCGTGCGCGAGGTGTGGCCGGCCGCCCTGGTGACGGGCGCCAGCTTTGCCGTTACCCAGTATTTCACGTCCAACCATATCGGGCCGGAGCTGCCGGACATCACTTCGGCCCTCGTCAGCCTGGTGTCGCTGACCCTGTTCCTGAAAGTGTGGCAGCCGAAGAATGCCAAGGTGGTCAACGCCGTCGGCGGCGGCGCCGCTGCGCTGTCCGGTTTTGGCGGCGCAGGCAGTGCGGACTTGCGCGGCAGCGGCAGCCGCGCCGCCTCGCCCTATACCTTGGCACAAACGGCGCGCGCCTGGGCGCCGTTCGGCCTGCTGACGGCCATCGTCACCGTCTGGAGCCTGCCCGGCTTCAAGTCCCTGTTCGCCGCCGGCGGCGCGTTATCCAGCCTGGTCGTCAAGATCCACGTGCCTTACCTGGACCAGCTGGTGATCAAGACGATGCCCATCGTCACCGCACCGAAAGCGTATGACGCCGTCTTCAAGCTCGACCTGCTGTCGGCCGTGGGCACGGCGATCTTGCTGACGGCCGTGCTGTCGATGTGGATGCTGCGCATGAAGCCGCGCGATGGCATCAAGGCCTTCGTGGAAACGCTCGTGGAATTGCGCCGTCCCGTGCTGTCGATCGGCCTGGTGCTGGCGTTTGCCTTCGTTGCCAACTATTCTGGCATGTCGTCCACCCTGGCCCTGCTGCTGGCTGGCAGCGGCGCCGCGTTTCCGTTCTTCTCGCCGTTCCTGGGCTGGCTGGGCGTGTTCCTGACGGGGTCCGATACGTCGTCGAATGCCTTGTTCTGCTCCCTGCAAAACACCACGGCGCACCAGATCGGCGTGTCCGATACCTTGCTGGTGGCGGCCAATACGACGGGTGGCGTGACGGGCAAGATGATTTCGCCCCAGTCGATCGCCGTCGCCTGCGCCGCCACTGGCCTGGTGGGCAAGGAATCGGACCTGTTCCGCTTTACCTTGAAGCACAGCCTGCTGTTTGCCGTGATCATCGGCATCATCACCATGCTGCAGGCGTACGTGTTCACCGGCATGATCCCGCACTGAGCGATCCGTAGAAGTACGTAGTAAAACTAGATGAAATGATAGTAAAACGTGCAGAAGGTCATGAAAATGACCTGATGCACTGCAACATATCGAGGATGGCCCGGCGCAATGCCGGGTCCGCGGCGATACCCTCCGCATCGAGACCCGACCCCAGCAGGGGCAGGCTGATGCAGGCTTCGTCGATCAGCCGCGCCGACATGGTGCGTACCGTTTCGCGCAAGGCCGCCTGCGCATGCGTGGCGCGCGGCGAGGCGTTCAGCAACACCAGCGGCTTGTCGATGAACGATTCATTTCCCACCATCCAGTCCAGCCCATTTTTCATGGGGCCGCTCACGCCGTGCGCGTACTCGGGGCTGGCCAGCATCAGCACATCGGCCGCCAGGATGGCGTCGCGCAGGGCCGTCACGGCCGGCAGGCTGTCGGCGTCGAGGTCGGGATTGAACAGGGGTAATTCACCGAGTCCGGGATAGATGCGGATCTCGAATAGCGCTGGGGCAAGCCCTGCGATGGCGTGCAGCAGGGCGGTGTTCAGCGAGGCGGCGCGCAGGCTGCCAGCGATGGCGAGGATGGTAATGGGCGTTTGCATCCCGCCTGTATAGCCCATCCTGTGCTCAAGCGCAAGGCGAGCAGGATGGCGCTATCGTTGTTGCTACAGCCGATGATGGGCTGCGTGCTGCAGTACTGATTAACGGCTCAGGCCGCTCATCCAGCTTGGCTGCGGGTTGGCGCGGGCCAGTTCGCGCATGCGGTATTCCAGGTCGTAGCGGTCGGTCGATTCGGCCAGGTAGGCTTCTTCGTAAGCGCGCTCGCGGCGGTCGCTGCTTTGGTTCAGCCAGGCGCCCACGCGCTTGGCGGCGTGAACGAGGGTGGCGACGATATTGCTGTTTTGCGTGGTGTGGTAAGTAAATGCGGTAGACATGGCAGACTCCTTGTGTGGCGTGCCGCGTTGTGCTGCACTGCAATATAAGTATAGCGTTTCCAAGTTATAAGGCTACTTTTGATTTCAAATGTCAGCTATTCATTTTTTAAATAACAGGCGGGAAAGCTGCGCAATACGGGGCTTTAAGGCATAATGCTGGCGCAGTATCGTAGTTTTACTACAAGACGTTTTTGTCCTGGATGTTGTTTTCAGACGCAGCCCGCAGGCGTGCCGCGCCCACAAGACATCGTTCTGACGAGAAACGGTCGGCCGTGCGCCTGCCGCGCGCGAGACGTGCCATGCCTGCCCCTCTATCGTTGATGGCAGTCATGGCCCACGCTGATATCTGCGTGGCGCTTGCGCGTCCTGGCGCTGCCCGGGTGGAAACGCTTCCATGCCTGGCGCGATCAACTTGGAATTGAAAAATGGAGAAGGTATGGAATACGTAAAGCAAGGCCAGGGCGTACCGTCCGCACGGGCCGGCACGCAAAACAATACAGGCGCCCTGATCATTGTCACGGTGCTGTTTTTCATGTGGGGATTGCTGACATCGCTCAATGATGTGCTGATTCCCCATCTGCGCTCGATCTACACCTTGACCTATGTCCAGGCGATGCTGGTGCAGTTCTGCTTCTTTGGCGCCTACGCCATCGTCTCGCTGCCGGCTGGCATGCTGATCAAGAAGATCGGCTACCAGCGCGGCGTCGTCGCCGGCCTGCTGATCGCGGCCGCCGGCTGCGCCATGTTCTACCCGGCGTCCACCGGCAGCTATGCGCTGTTCCTCTTGTCCTTCTTCATCCTGGCGGCCGGCATCACCGTGCTGCAGGTGGCGGCCAATCCGTACGTGACGGAACTGGGCGACCCGCAGACGGCGTCGAGCCGCCTGACTCTGACGCAGGCGTTCAACGCGCTGGGCACCACCGTGGCGCCGGCCCTGGGCGGCATGCTGATTTTGTCGGGCACCGTGCTGACGGTGCAGCAGTTCGACCTGCTGCCGGCAGCCGAGCAACTGGCTTACCGCGCCAAGGAAGCGGCTTCCGTGCAAGGCCCGTACCTGGTGCTGGCCGCCACCCTGGTGATACTGGCCGTGCTGTTCGCGCTGGCAAAATTGCCGAAGATTTCGCACGCGGATGATGCGGCTGCCGTGGCGCAGGATGGCCACAAGGTTTCGATCTGGTCGCACCGCCACCTGGTGCTGGGCGCGCTGGCCATCTTCCTGTATGTGGGCGGTGAGGTCAGCATCGGCAGCTTCCTGATCAACTTCCTCGGCGAGAGCCATATCGCTGGCCTCAGCCACGCCGATGCCGCCTATTTCGTCAGCTATTACTGGGGTGGCGCCATGCTGGGCCGTTTCGTCGGCTTTGCCGTGATGCGCTATGTCAGCCCGGGCAAGACCCTGGCCTTCAACGCCACCGTCGTCATCGGGCTGATCCTCGTCGCCGTGTTCTCCAGCGGTCACACGGCCATGTGGGCACTGATCGCCGTCGGCCTGTTCAACTCCATCATGTTCCCGACCATCTTCAGCATGGCCCTGAACAAGCTGGGCGCGCAAACGGGTCAAGGTTCGGGCATCCTGTGCATGGCCATCGTCGGCGGCGCCATCGTGCCGTTTATCCAGGGCTTCCTGGCCGACCACATCAACCTGCAGCTGTCCTTCCTCGTGCCGGCCCTGTGCTACACCTTCATCCTGTACTTCGGCTGGAAATACGCCAGCATGTACAAGGACGATGCCGCCAAATAAGCAAAGTGGCGTGATCAATCAAAAGGGTGGCCTCGGCCACCCTTTTTTACGTCAGTGCGCGAACGGCGTGCCCAGCACGTCCTGGCATACCTCGAGCCAGGCGCGCGCCGCGTGCGACAGATAACGTCCGCTCCAGACATGCGCGACCTGCCATGCCACTTCCGGTTCGACGATGCGCACCGCCTCCAGCCGTTCGTCGGCCAGGCGGTGGATGAACGGCTCGGGCAGCAGGGCCACGCCCAGGCCCGCCGAGGCCATCGCCACCAGCCAGTCCCACTGGCCGCTCTGCGCGGCGATGGTCGGCGTGAAGCCGGCCTGCGCGAAATGCTGGCGCAGGCTGCGCGTGAGGGCGAAATCATCCTTCAATAACACCAGCGGCAGCTCGGCCAGCGCCTTGAATGGCAGTGTCGTGCGGTTTTTCTGGAACGTGCCCGGCTCGGCCAGGGCCCAGATCGGGTAGTTGGCCACTTCCACCGCCACGAGGTCGAGTTCCGGGTCGGCCGGCAGCACCGTCATGCCGATTTCCAGCTCGCCCCCCGCCACCTTGCGCTCGATCTGCTGGCCCGTGTCTTCCTGCAGGGTCAGGCTGATGTTCGGATGGCGCGCTCGAAAGGCTTTTAATACGGGCGTAAACAGCACGTTGATCATGGGCGGGATGCCGACCGCCAGACTGCCGCGCTGCAAGGCCTGGGTGTCGCGCACTTCCAGAGTCAGCTGGCGCATATTGGCCAGCATCTCCTGGCCGTGCTGGTAGACGATGCGGCCCGTGTCCGTCAGGGTCAGCTTGCGCCCGTCGCGCACCAGCAGCTGGGCGCCCACCTCGTCTTCCAGCTGGCGCACCATCTTGCTGATGGTCGACTGGGTCAGATGCAGCGACTCGGCCGCCTGCGTAAAGCTCGACAGGCGCACGGTTTCGACGAAATAGCGCAGGGAACGGATATCCAAGAGGGGCTCAGCGTTGGCAGGGCATGAAAATATCGACTGGATGTGACGAAATTAATTCATGCCATGCATGTGGACGGGATTTTATACTGAAACCACTTATGGGGCTGGTGTATGACAGCCATCCAGTTTGAGAATATTAAGAATATCAGGAGCATCACGATGTACGAGGACCGTATCCGCCACCCAGGCTTGCTCAGCAAAATCATGAGCGCCGATGAGGCAGCCAAATTGTTCCACAACGGCATGCGTGTCGGCATGAGCGGCTTTACCCGTGCCGGCGACGCCAAGGCCTTGCCGCGCGCGCTGGCCGAACGCGCCCTGCAAGATCCATTGAGCCTGACCCTGATCACGGGCGCTTCACTGGGCAATGGCAGCGACGGCCTGATGGCCGAGGCGGGCGTGCTGGCGCGCCGCATGCCGTTCCAGGTCGACCCCGTCTTGCGCGGCAAGATCAACAACGGCGAAGTCATGTTCATCGACCAGCACCTGTCGGAAACGGCCGAGCAGCTGCGTTCGGGCAACCTGGCCGCCGTCGACATCGCCGTCATCGAAGCGACGGCCATCACGGCCGCCGGCGCCATCATCCCGACCATGTCGGTGGGCAACTCCGCTGCCTTTGCCCAGCAGGCCACGCAAGTCATCATCGAAATCAACCTGTCCACGCCGCTGGCGCTGGAAGGCTTGCATGACATTTATATACCGCAAACCTTGCCGGGCCGCGAGCCGATACCGCTCACGCGCGTGGACCAGCGCCTGGGCAGCACGGCCATCGCCATCGACCCGGCCCGCATCGCCGCCATCGTCATCACGGACAGCCCCGACAGCCCGTCGAACGCCTTGCCGCCCGACGCGGAAACGCAGGCCATCGCCGGCCACGTGATCGCTTTTCTCGAAGGCGAAGTGGCGGCCGGGCGCATGGGCCCGGAACTGCTGCCCCTGCAGGCGGGCATCGGCACCATCGCCAACGCCGTGCTGCATGGCCTGATCGGCTCGCCCTTCCAGAACATGACGATGTATTCGGAAGTGCTGCAGGACAGCGCCATCGAGCTGCTCGATTCGGGCCAGCTGGCGTTTGCCTCGGCCTCGTCGATCACCCTGTCGGCCGCCGTGCACCAGAAGCTGATGGACAATATCGACCATTACCGCTCGAAGATCGTGCTGCGCCCGCAAGAGATCAGCAACCATCCCGAGATCGTGCGCCGCCTGGGCATCATCGCCCTGAACACGGCGCTCGAGTTCGATATCTACGGCAACGTCAATTCCACGCACGTGTGCGGCACGCACATGATGAACGGCATCGGCGGCTCGGGCGACTTTGCGCGCAATGGGCAAGTGTCGATGTTCGTGTCGAAATCGGCGGCCAAGGGCGGGCGCATTTCCAGCGTCGTGCCGATGGTCTCGCATGTCGACCATACGGAGCATGACGTCGACGTGCTGGTGACGGAGTGGGGTTTTGCGGACTTGCGCGGACTGGCGCCGCGCGAACGGGCGCCGCTGATCATCGAGCGCTGCACGCATCCCGATTACCGCGCGCAACTGCGTGCTTATTATGACGCGGCATGTCAGCGTGGCGGCCATACGCCGCACATCCTGGAGCAGGCGCTGTCGTGGCATACGCGCTATCAGGAAACGCAGAGCATGCTGGCAGCGTAGCAGGCTTCGCTAACCTCAGGACAGGCAGGGCAGGGCGGTGTTGCACCGCGCCTGCCTTTTTGTTTTTCCTCAGTACATATGCAGCGCCTTGGCGCCCAGGCCCAGCAGGGCAAACGTGGTGGTGGCCTGTATCCCCATGAACCACAGGAAGTGGGTGTGCATGTGCTTGCGGATGTCGCCCAGTTCCGTGCGCAAGGCGTGGCAGTCGCCGCGCAAGTCGCCGCGAAACTGCGTCAGGTCGGCGCGCAGCAACTGCGATTCGTCGCGCAACTCCGTACGTACATTGTCGAGACCGTCGCCAAGACGCTGTTCCAGGGTCTTGAACCATTGCCGGTCATGTTCCCGGTCCGTTTCCAGTTTTGTCAGGCGCGCTTCCATGCGTACAGCATTGTGCGGGCCTTGCTGTTTGTCAAGCTGGTCCGTGGCATAGGCTTCGTTCATCTCGCCCTCCTTCGCGCGAGCCGCGCTGCACCAGCGCAGGCGGCTGCACTCCACTGTCCGCCTTTTCTGTCGGGACGGTTTGCGCTGGATCAAACGTCAGGAAGCCGGTGCAAAGCGTAAACGGATGCCTGCCGTGACCACGGCCAGCAAGTCGTCGATATGCGCGTTCATTTCCGGGTGCGGCGTCCATGGGTCGCCCGCATCCATGACGATGCGCAGCGAGACGAGGCCGTGCAGCGATTGCCAGAAGATTTGCGTCATCGTGTGCAGCGCCGGCTCGTCCTGGCGCACCAGGCCCGCCTGCGCCAGTTCGCCGAACAGGTGCAGCGCATAGGCGTACGGATCCTGCTCGATATTGCCGTGTTCGACTTCGACGGCGTCGAGCTCCGCATGCGGACGCAGCTCCATGAAGATCAGCGAATATTCGTCGGGATGCTGAAAGCCGTACTCGATGTAGGCGCGGCCGACCAGGCGGATGCGTTCCCACGGCTCAGTGCTGGCGGCGCAGGCCGTGCGCATGGCGCGCACCAGTTCCAGCAAGTCCTTGTCCATGGCCTGGGCGATCAGGGTGGCCTTGTCGCGGAACAGGGCGTACACGACGGTGGTGGAAAAGCCGGCCGCCTCGGCTACCTTGCGGATGGAGACGGCGCGCGCGCCTCCTTTCTTGATGAGATCTTTGACGACGTCGATGATGTGCTCGCGCCGCGCCTGAGCCTCGCGTAACTTTCTTTCCTGGATATTAGTTAACTTCTTGTCCACGACTCTTTCCTGGCGACTCTATGAAAGCAAGAATTATAGGGGGGCGATTGAGCGCCAATGTGTCAGCGGCTGTTACAAATCAGTTTTTTGTCCGGTAGATGCAACAGCTGACCGATTTTTCGCGCTTTTGCCCGTCACTTTTCCATCGATGCCCCGGATTGGTGCACAAATCGCCTGGGCAGGCTTTGCGAACGGGCCCAAAGGGCGGAAAATAGCGGGATAGCTTACACTGCGTTTTTAAGTAATCCCCGGGAAATTATTGTGAATTTATAGCGAACAGAAGCGGATGCGATGCAAGGCGCTCGCCGCGACGCAGTGCGAGCACTGCTAGCGGTGGGCAACATAGCAGCGCGCCGATTGTGGAGACTAGAAATCAGAAGAATTTATTGGGGGTTACTTAGCGCGCCGGCGCCAGCCCACGAGGCAACGCCGGAACACTTACATTCGGACGGGATCATTACATGACCATTAAAATCAGCCAGAACTTCGACTCGGGCGCCATCGACGTGGTGAGCGCCACCAGTGCCGGCGCCATCGACCTGAACTTGCGCAAGGATAGCCACGCCGACATCCACCAGTGGTTCCACTTCCGCCTGCAGGGCGCGCGTGGCCAGGCATGCACGATGCGTTTCCTGAACGCGGGCCAGGCCACCTATCCGGCCGGCTACGAAGACTACCAGGCCGTGGCCAGCTACGACAGCGAAAACTGGTTCCGCGTGCCGACCTCGTTCGACGGCCAGGTCATGACGATCTCGCACACGCCGGAACTCGACAGCGTGTATTACGCCTATTTCGAGCCGTATTCGTGGGAACGCCATCTGCGCCTGCTGGGCGAAGTGGCCGAGCATCCGCTGGCGCGCGTGTCCGACCTGGGCAGCACGGTCGACGGCCGCGACATGAACATGGTGACCATCGGCAACCCGCAGGCGGAAAAGAAGATCTGGGTCATCGCGCGCCAGCATCCGGGCGAATCGATGGCCGAATGGTTCGTCGAAGGCTTGATCGACTCGCTGCTGGACGATGCCAACCCGATCGCGCGCAAACTGCTGCAGCGCGCCGTGTTCCACATCGTGCCGAACATGAACCCGGACGGCTCCATCCGCGGCAATCTGCGCACGAATGCGGCAGGCGCCAACCTGAACCGCGAATGGATGACGCCTTCGCTGGAATCGAGCCCGGAAGTGCTGTGCGTGAAAAACAAGATCCATGAAACGGGCGTCGACATGTTCTTCGACATCCACGGCGACGAAGCGCTGCCGTACAACTTTGTGGCCGGCAATGAAATGCTGGAAAACTTCACGCCGGCGCAAGCGGCGCACCAGAAGGCCTTCATCGAGCGCTACAAGCAGGCCAGCCCCGATTTCCAGGACAAGTTCGGCTATGCGGCCAGCAAGTACAAATCGGACATGCTGACCCTGGCGTCGAAATACATCGGCCACCACTTCGGCTGCCTGGCGCTGACGCTGGAAATGCCGTTCAAGGAAAACGCCGACTTGCCGGATCCGGCCGTCGGCTGGAACGGCGCGCGCAGCGCGGCCCTGGGCGCGGCCATGCTGCAGCCTATCCTGCTGTCGCTGGATTGAACGGCGTTGTTCATGGGTATCGAGATCGAGCGTAAATTTTTGCTTGCCGGCGACGCCTGGCGCGGCCTGGGCCAGGCGGTCCTGTTGCGCCAGGGCTATCTGTCGTCCGCGCGCGAGCGCGTGGTGCGCGTGCGCATCGAAGGCGAGCAGGCGATGCTGACCATCAAGGGCGCGAACGTGGGCGCGACGCGCGGCGAGTGGGAGTATCCGATTCCGCTGGCCGATGCGGCCGAGCTGCTCGACGGCCTGTGCGAACAGCCGCTGATCGAAAAGGTCCGCCACCGCATCGAACATGCGGGCATGGTGTGGGAAGTCGACGAGTTCCTGGGCGCGAATGCGGGCCTGGTGGTGGCCGAGATCGAACTGGCCTCGGAAGACCAGCCGTTCGAGAAGCCCGACTGGATCGGCGCGGAAGTATCGGGCGACGCGCGCTACTACAACGCCAACCTGATTCGCCACCCGTTTTCACAGTGGTGATGGTGGATTACTGGACGTTGTAATGAAAAAGGCGGAACCTCGATTCCGCCTTTTTTGCATCAGGGGTGTTGTCGGACTACGCCGTACCGGCTAATCCGACCTACGGCCTATGCCAGCAGCGTAGGTCGGATTAGCGCGCAGCGCGTAATCCGACAACACCGTTACAGCATCAATGGAAGTGTTCCGTGCCTTGCGGCGTATCTTCCGGCATTTCCGCATGCGCCAGCTCGCCCACGGGATCGGCAAACAGGGGCGCTCCGCAATCGTCGCAGTATTCACCGACAAAGCGTTCCGCGTGGCGCTTGATCTGCGTCACGCCGGCGGCGTTCAGGTGCTCGATGATTTCATCGACGGGCGTCTTTTGCTTGTCCAGCGCGGCGATGCCGACCTGGATCAGGCCTTCGATCGGCGTGCCATCCTCGTCTTCCTGGCCATATAAAGGCCAGACGATGCCGTAGATCACGTCCGGCGCCTGGCGCAGGGTGAAGGCGATGCGGTACTCGTCCACCTGGCCATCGGCCGCTTCCTCGCCGAAACCGGCGATGACGGCGCGCAGTTCCGACGGCTCGATGGCCAGCGTGTGCGTCAGGTAGTGCACGGCGGCGCGCACGGAGACGGGGCGTATCAGCTTGTCCGCTTCGCGGCAGGCCACGTAATACGCTTCCGGCAGCAGCAATTCCAGGCCGCAGCCGGGCAGCAGGCGGGCAATCGTCGGCGTGGCCTGCGTGCGCCATTGTTCCAGGGCGGCGCTGCGCTCGGCGATGAAGTCGAGCTGGCTCGACGGCGTCTGCCAGCGGAACAGCGGTGCGCCAGCAGGGGCCACCACGGCCACCAGCAGATAGCGCGTGTCGGCCAGGAAGGGCGCCGTTTCCGCCTCTTTGGCCGACGGCTTGACGGCCGTGCCTTTCAGGGCGGCCAGTGCCAGCTTTTGCGTCTTGGCATAGGTCTCGACGTGGCTGCGCGGCAGCTGGTCGATCGAATACAGGGTGGGCGCCATGGCCATCTTCGTGCCATCGGCCAGCAGGTGGGCGGCGAAATGCGCCGACAGCACGCCGTGCGCGTCGCCGGCCATGGGGCCGGAGGCGATGGAAAAGCGCGTCCACGCGAGGATGGGCACGGCGACCAGCAGGGCGTCGTAGCGCACGTCGTCATGTACGACGACGGTCGATTCGCTGACGGCTTCAACGCAGTCCATCAGCACGTCGTAGGCGTTCAAGTCTTCCTTGAACAGGCTGCCCAGGGTGTTGTCGATAGTGTCCTGGTGGCCGGTTTTGAGTAATTTCTGGAGCTGCGTATCCAGGCTGTGTTCCCAGGACCGCTCTTCGAGACGGCTGGCTGCCTGTACGATCGCCTGGGCAAAGGTGACCAGGCGCTGGCTGTCGGCAGTCAGTTTATGGGATGAATCTTTGGAAGGACGACGCATGGCGGGATAAGAGTCTCGGAAAGTGAAAAAAATGGATCAGTCAAACAATGATAAACCCTTATAACCGTATTGTAGAGGATTCAGCCGCACGCAATACGTAAGCTATCCTCAGATCATGCCAATAGTCGGAATTTCAAGTCGGAACGGGGCGCAGGGACGAAAAAAAGCGCCGGTCGGAACCGGCGCTTTTATCTTACCTCACAGCTGGGCTGATTACTCGGCCAGCAGTTGACGCAACACGAATGGCAGGATACCGCCATGCTTGTAGTAATCGACTTCGATCGGCGTATCGATGCGCAGCAGCACTTTCACGTCGACGCTGGTGCCGTCGGCGCGGTGGATCACCAGGGTGGCCAGTTGCTGTGGCTTGATTTCGCCTTCGAGGCCTTTCAGGTCGAAGGTTTCATTGCCGGTGATGCCCAGGGTTTGCACGCTGTCGTCGCCGATGAATTGCAGCGGCAACACGCCCATGCCCACCAGGTTCGAGCGGTGAATACGCTCGAACGAACGGGTGATCACGGCTTTCACGCCCAGCAGTTGCGTACCTTTTGCCGCCCAGTCGCGCGACGAGCCCGTACCGTACTCTTCGCCGCCGAAGACCATGGTTGGCGTGCCTTCAGCAACATATTTCATCGCTGCGTCGTAGATCGACATCTGTTCGCCGGAAGGCTGGTGAATCGTGATGCCGCCTTCGACCGCCGAACCGTCCGCCTTGGCAGGGATCATGCGGTTTTTGATACGCACGTTGGCGAACGTGCCGCGCATCATGATTTCATGGTTGCCGCGACGCGAGCCGTAGGAGTTGAAGTCCGCTTTCAGGACGCCGTTTTCCTTCAGCCACTTGCCTGCAGGACCGTTTTCCTGGATCGAGCCGGCTGGCGAGATGTGGTCGGTGGTGATGGAATCGCCGAACACGCCCAGTGCGCGCGCGCCTTCGATGCCGGTGGCCACTGCCGCTGGCGTCATCGAGAAGTTGTCGAAGAACGGTGGTTCCGCGATGTAGGTCGATTTCGGCCAGTTGTAGACTTGACCGGACACGGTCGTGACTTTTTCCCACAGCTTGCCTGGTGCGCCCTTGACGTCGGCGTAGTTGTCCTTGAACACCTTGGCGTTCATGGCGAATTTCATCATGGCCGAGACTTCAGCCGAGGTCGGCCAGATGTCGCCCAGGTAGATATCCTTGCCGCCCTTGCCCTTGCCGACAGGTTCCGTCATCAGGTCGCGCGTCATGTTGCCGGCGATGGCGTAAGCGACGACCAGCGGTGGCGAAGCCAGGAAGTTCGAGCGGATGTTCGGGTGAATACGCGCTTCGAAGTTGCGGTTGCCCGACAGTACGGCCGACGCGACGATGTCGTGCGTGGCAATGGCGGCGTTCAGCTCAGGCGTCAGGTCGCCCGCATTGCCGATACAGGTGGTGCAGCCGTAGGCGGTCACGCCGAAGCCCAGTTTTTCCAGGTATGGCAGCAGGCCGGCAGCCGTCAGGTACTCGGTCACGACGCGCGAGCCGGGGGCCAGCGAGGTCTTGATGTGCGGAGCGACTTTCAGGCCGGCTTCCACGGCTTTCTTGGCCAGCAGGCCGGCAGCCAGCATCACGCTCGGGTTCGAGGTGTTGGTGCACGAGGTGATCGCGGCGATCAGCACGTCGCCGTTCGACACTTTCACGCCGTTCGTCGTTTCGTACACGGCAGCCAGGTCGGCCGGGTTCTTGTTGAAGCCGTTTTCCGTGGTTGGCTTGGCGAACAGCTCGGCGAAGTTCGCTTTCACGTTGCCGATTTCGATACGGTCTTGCGGGCGCTTCGGGCCGGCCAGCGACGGAGCGACCGTGGCCAGGTTCAGTTCCACCACGCGGGTGTAGTCGATCTCGCCGGCTTTTGGCACGCCGAACAGGTTTTGCGCCTTGAAGTAGCCTTCGAACGCGGCGATTTCAGCCTTGCTGCGGCCGGTGCCCTTGAAGTAATCGATGGTGGCTTCGTCGACCGGGAAGAAGCCCATGGTGGCGCCGTATTCCGGTGCCATGTTGGCGATCGTCGCGCGGTCAGTCAGGGTCAGCGACTCGGTGCCTTCGCCGAAGAATTCGACGAACTTGCCGACGACTTTTTCTTTGCGCAGCAATTCGGTGATGGTCAGTACCAGGTCGGTGGCGGTGCAGCCTTCGCGCAGCGCACCCGACAGGTTCACGCCGATGACGTCAGGCGTCAGGAAGTAGACCGGTTGGCCCAGCATGCCGGCTTCCGCCTCGATGCCGCCCACGCCCCAGCCGACCACGCCGATGCCGTTGATCATGGTGGTGTGCGAGTCGGTGCCGACCAGGGTGTCAGGGTAGTACACGTCGCCGGCTTTCTTGCCTGCGTGGTGCACGCCGCGCGCCAGGTATTCCAGGTTGACCTGGTGGACGATGCCGAAGCCTGGTGGCACGACGCCGAAGGTGTCGAATGCCTGCATGCCCCATTTCATGAACTGGTAACGCTCGTTGTTACGCGAGAATTCCAGTTTCATGTTCAGGTCCAGCGCTTTCTTTTCGCGGTAGTGATCGATGGTCACCGAGTGATCGACCACCAGGTCGACTGGCACCAGTGGTTCGATCTTCTTGGCGTTGATGCCCATCTTGGCGGCCACGTTGCGCATGGCTGCCAGGTCGGCCAGCAGCGGTACGCCGGTGAAGTCTTGCAGCACGACGCGCGCCACTACGAACGGGATCTCGTCGGTGCGCTCGGCGGTCGGGCCCCAGCTCGCCAATTGCTTGACGTGTTCTTCGGTGACTTTTTTGCCGTCGCAGTTGCGCAATACCGATTCGAGCACGATGCGAATCGACACTGGCAGGCGGGAGACATTGATGCCCAGGCTTTTTTCCAGTGCAGGCAGGGAGTACAGCTTGCCCTTCTTGCTATCCGAAATATTAAAGTCCTTGAGCGTGTTCAGAGTGTTGCGGGACATGACCTCTCCTTGTTGGGTATCGTCTATTTATTGATTATTCAAATTACAAAACATGACTGAGCCCCCGAAGAGGCCCTTGCTACGCACATCAGCCGCCGGTGGCCGGCAGCACGCCCAGCGATGGCGCCGCTTCCACCACTGCCGCCGGCTTGGCTTGCTCTGCATCCTTGCATTCATTGGCCAGTTGGCGGCCCTGCTTGGAATCGAGCAGCATGCCTTTGGCCGGGATGCCGATCCAGACGAGACCGTATAAACGGTTCTCGAAGCGGTTGGCGCCGGTGGTGGTGCCAACGCGGCTCAGGCGGTGCAGGCGCTTCTTCCAGCGCAGGGCGATGTGTTTGTCGTCAGTAGCATTGGTGTAGATGGTAATTTTATTACCAAGTTCACAATTGAAATCGGTGGAGGCCGAACCCGCGGTGTCCGGCTCGTCGGACTCTTCCTTGTCGACCATGGACATGGCCAGCGGATGCGCTTCCTTGGCGGCAGCCTTTGCCTTGGTGGCCTTGGCTTTCGGCTTGGCCTTGGCTTTGACCGCCTTGGCGTTTGCCGCTTCCTTGGTATCCGTGGCGGCGAAGCTGGCTGGCGCCAGCGTGAGGGTCATGGCGCCCAGCGCGACGCTGCAGGCAATTGCTAATTTGGAGAGGGACATCGTGTAATTCCTGTCAGTTTTCAGTGGTGCTGGAAGAGGGGGCGTTGAGTAATGCAGCGGCCGCCTCGGGCAGGCCGAGGCCTGCCAGTTTGGCGCGTTGCAAAACGGTCCAATAATATCGGTAGCTGGCGCGGTCGTGCAAGCGGCCATTTTGCGCAATCGGTCCCCAGTTGGCGCGCAGCGCTTCATTCAGGATGTTGCTGGCCTCGTTGACTTCGGACAGGCGCGGGGTGAAGGCCTTGATGATGGGCTTGATCTGGTCCGGGTGGATGCTCCACATGCGCGTGTAGCCGAACTCGGCTGTTGCGCGCTGGGCATCGTTGGCCACCACGGCCGAATCGCGCACGTCCGTCGTCACGTTGTGCGACGGCACCTTGCCGTGCGCATGGCAGGCGGCCGCCACTTCCAGCTTGGCGCGCACCACCAGCGGGTGCGTGAACTGGCCCGGCGTGCGCATGGCGGCGGCGGGAATGGCGCCGTAATGGGCCGAAACGAAATCCATGATGCCGAAGGACAGGCATTCGACCTGGGGCAGGGCGGCGATCGCATAGGCGTCGCGCAGCGCGCCATGCGTCTCGATCAGGATGTGCACGGGCAGGTTGTCGCGGCCGGCGCGGCGCGCGTGCAGGTTGATCAGGTCGATGGCCAGCATGGCATCCTGCACGCCGCCCACCTTGGGCACGGCGATGTAGGCCAGACGCGAGGCGGCGGTGCAGATGATTTCCACGTCGCGCGCGAAAAACGGGCTGTCGACGTCGTGCACGCGCACGCCGATGCGGTTGAACTGGTTCTCGTCGCTGGCCAGCAGGCCCGCGATCATCAAAGCGTGGGATTCTTCATTGCCGGCGCTGGCGCCGTCTTCGCAGTCGAACGTGATGTCGAACAGGGGGCCAAGCTCTTGTTGCAAAGCAATCGATTTACGCATCAGCTTTTCAGAGCCGGCGTAGTGGTCGCAAGCGGCGAGCAACAGCGGCTGGCGTTTGCCTTGGAATAAAACCTCGGAAGGGTGCATGCTTAAGGCATTTCTGCAGGTAAAAACTACTTGATAAAACAGCCGCGCCGCGAATCTCGCAGGGCGGCCTTCTTTGGCGGGCGGCGCATTGCCGCGCCGCCAAAACTGGACTTAGGCCAGCAGGTGTTTCACGCCTTCGCGCTCTTCGGTCAGTTCTTTCAGGGTCAGGTTGATGCGCTCTTGCGAGAATGCATCGATTTCCAGACCTTGAACGATGGTGTACTCACCGTTGTCGGTGGTGACAGGGAAGCCGAACACGGTGCCTTCAGGAATGCCATACGAGCCATCCGAAGGAACGCCCATGGTGGTCCACTTGCCGGCGGTGCCCAGCATCCAGTCATGGATGTGGTCGATGGCGGCGTTCGCTGCCGACGCTGCCGACGACAGGCCGCGCGCTTCGATGATGGCGGCGCCGCGCTTGCCGACGGTTGGCAGGAAGGTGTTGGCGTTCCATTCCTGGTCGTTGATCAGGTCTTTCACAGCCTTGCCGTTCACGGTGGCGAAGCGGTAGTCGGCGTACATCGTTGGCGAGTGGTTGCCCCACACGGTCAGCTTCTCGATGTCTTTCACGGCGGTGCCGGTCTTGGCAGCGACTTGCGACAGCGCGCGGTTGTGGTCCAGGCGCAGCATGGCGGTGAAGTTTTTCGCTGGCAGCGATGGCGCCGATTTCATGGCGATGTAGGCGTTGGTGTTGGCAGGGTTGCCGACCACCAGCACTTTGACATTGCGCGAAGCGACGGCGTCGAGCGCCTTGCCTTGCACCGTGAAGATCTGGGCGTTCGCTTCCAGCAGGTCCTTGCGTTCCATGCCTGGGCCGCGTGGACGCGCGCCAACCAGTACGGCCACGTCGACATCCTTGAATGCGGTCAGCGGATCGGAGTGGGCGGTCATTTCCGTCAGCAGCGGGAATGCGCAGTCGTCGATTTCCATCATCACGCCCTTGAGCGCCTTCTGGGCTTTTTCGTCCGGGATTTCAAGCAGTTGCAAGATGACAGGCTGGTCTTTGCCGAGCATGTCGCCATTGGCGATGCGGAACAACAGGGCGTAGCCGATCTGGCCGGCGGCGCCGGTCACTGCAACACGCATTGGGGTTTTAGCCATGATGAATCTCCAAAAATGGGAAAGAAAACGGGCTTGAAGCTGGGCTTACGCTTATCCGGAAAAACTATAATGATACCAAAACCGGCCCGCGCCACCGAATTGCTGGTGTACGCTGCCGTCACGCTTGTGCTGCACGAGGCCAGAGTGGCTGGCCGACAACATAAAACGCTGGCTCACAAGTTTTATCGAGGGCAGTTTAGGCCCCTGATCTGCATCTGTCAATCATATCTTATGTCTTATATAAGACAGATAACTGCGAGTCTTTTACTGGACGCGGGCAGTGATTTGTGTTGAAATGTCGGACTATGAATTCCGCCTCGTCCAATCTGACCAACAATGCCACTGCTGCAAGCGGGGCGGTCAGTCCGACCGCGGGCACCCCGGCCACGCCCGTTGCCGCAGCGGCCGGCACTGCCGCCACCCCTGTTGCCAGCGTGAATACCACTGCTGCCGTGGCCGCGCCTGCCGCAACTGCATCGCCCACCTTCAGCCCCCTGTACCAGCAGATCAAGGCGCTCATCACGCAAAGCCTGCAATCGGGCGAATGGAAGCCGGGCGAGCTCATTCCCAGCGAAGTCGAGCTGGCGGGGCGCTTCAAGGTCAGCCAGGGCACGGTGCGCAAGGCCATCGATGAGCTGGCCGCCGAGAATCTCGTCATGCGGCGCCAGGGCAAGGGCACCTTCGTTTCCACCCACCATGAGGCGCGCGCGCATTTCCGCTTCCTGCGCCTGGTGCCGGACGAAGGTGTACCGCATTACCCTGAAAGCAAGTTTATCGAAGTCAAGCGCGTGCGCGCGCCAGCCGACGTGGCGCGCCTGATGGACCTGAAGTCCGGCGACGCCGTCATCTTCATCAAGCGCGTGCAGTATTTCGACGGCGTGCCGACCATCGTTGAAGAGCTGTGGCTGCCCGGTCTGATCTTCAAGGGCCTGACGGCCGAACGCCTGGTGGAATACAAGGGCCCCATGTACGGTCTGTTTGAAACGGAATTTGGCACGCGCATGATACGCGCGTCCGAGCAGATCCGCGCCGTGTGCGCCGACGCGGGCGCCGCGCAATTGTTAAATATCGACCTCGGCACGCCCCTGCTCAGTTCCGAGCGCGTGTCGTTTACCTACGGCGACAAGCCGGTCGAACTGCGCCGGGGCCTGTACCTGACCAGTCGCCATCATTATCAGAATGAACTCAGCTGAAGCGGCGGGGCGCCCGTGGGCGTCCGAACAAGCAGCAAGGCTGAAGTGCATCGCTTGCAAGATGCCTGCCGCAAGGCGGGCAACGGAGACAACGGAAAGCGCAGCGACAGCATGGCCCGCCCCGGCGGGCCGTGTTTTGCCGGCGATTCTGTAATTAAATTACGTGAACTACGGAAAGTAGCGCGGTATTTTGTAGTAAAAAACCATTTTGGTTATATGTAACAATAGATATTGGTATGGGTTGCGAAAATCGGCGAAAATCGCGGCTTCAATATTTAGTTGAAATTCAAAGGGGAGGTTTTTGTTATGTCTGAAGCCGTAAGAGAAGTACCAAAAAAAGAACGGCCGCAATTCCGTAACATCCATGTTACCGAATTGTCGAACTACCGCATGGCGATCGGCGCCATCGTCTCGATCCTGCATCGTATCAGCGGCATCATCATTTTCGCCCTGCTGCCGTGCATCCTGTACATGCTGGAACTGAGCCTGCGTTCCGAAATGTCCTACGCCTACTTCCAGGGCATCGCCTCGCACTGGTTCGTCAAGCTGATCACGCTGGGTCTGGTCTGGGCCTTCCTGCATCACTTCTGCGCCGGCATCCGCCACTTGCTCATGGACGTGCACGTCGCCGCCGAGAAAGAGCCCGCGCGCAATACCGCCAAGTTCGTTCTGGTGATCAGCCTGGTACTGACCGCTCTGGTCGCTTTGAAACTGTTTGGAGTATTTTAATGGCAAACAATAACATCGGACCGAAACGCCTCGTCGTCGGCGCCCATTACGGCTTGCGCGACTGGCTGGCGCAACGCGTCACCGCCCTCGTCATGGTGGCCTACGTCGCCATCCTGCTGATCGCCTTCCTGACCGGCAGCAACTTCAGCTATGAAGGCTGGGCAGGATTGTTTGCACAGCAATGGTTCAAATTATTCAGCCTGGTGACGTTTGTCGCCCTGTTCTACCACGCATGGGTCGGCGTACGCAATATCTGGATGGACTACGTGAAAAGCGTTGGCCTCCGCATGACCCTGCAAATTGCCACCATGCTGTGGTTGATCGCTTGTGCCGGCTGGACGGTACAGATACTCTGGAGTGTGTAATCGTGGCAGCATATAAATCTGCAATCCCTACCCGCCGCTTTGATGCGGTAATCGTTGGCGCCGGCGGTTCCGGCATGCGCGCGTCGTTGCAGCTGGCTGAAGCCGGTCTGAACGTCGCTGTCCTGTCGAAAGTTTTCCCGACCCGCTCGCACACCGTTGCGGCGCAGGGCGGTATCGGCGCGTCGCTCGGCAACATGGCCGAAGACAACTGGTTCTGGCATATGTTCGACACCGTCAAGGGCGGCGACTATCTGGGCGACCAGGATGCCATCGAATTCATGTGCCGCGAAGCACCGAAGGTCGTGTACGAGCTGGAACACTTCGGCATGCCATTCGACCGCAACCCTGACGGCACCATCTATCAGCGTCCTTTCGGCGGCCACACGGCCCACTTCGGCGAAAAGCCGGTGCAGCGCGCTTGCGCGGCAGCCGACCGTACCGGTCACGCCCTGTTGCACACCCTGTACCAGCGCAACGTCCGCGCCCGTACGCACTTCTTCGTCGAATGGATGGCACTCGATCTGATCCGTGACGCCGACGGCGACGTGATCGGTGTTGTTGCGCTGGAAATGGAAACCGGCGAATGCATGATCCTGGAAGCAAAAACGACGGTCATGGCAACGGGCGGCGCAGGCCGTATCTTTGCCGCGTCGACCAATGCCTTCATCAACACCGGCGACGGCATGGGCATGGCGGCACGCGCCGGCCTGCCGCTGCAAGACATGGAATTCTGGCAGTTCCACCCGACCGGCGTGGCCGGCGCGGGCGTATTGATCACCGAAGGCGTGCGCGGCGAAGGCGGCATCCTGATCAATAGCGAAGGCGAACGCTTCATGGAGCGCTATGCGCCAACCTTGAAGGATCTGGCGCCGCGCGACTTCGTTTCGCGTTCGATGGACCAGGAAATCAAGGAAGGCCGCGGCTGCGGTCCGAACAAGGATCACGTGATGCTGGACCTGCGCCATATCGGCGCCGACACCATCGCCAAGCGCCTGCCGTCGATCCTGGAAATTGGCCACAAGTTCGCCAACGTCGACGCCACCAAGGAACCGATTCCTGTCGTGCCGACGATTCACTACCAGATGGGCGGCATTCCGACGAACATCCACGGCCAGGTCGTCACCCCGACCGGTCCGGACAATTCGGCGAAAGTCGTCAACGGCCTGTACGCGATCGGCGAATGCGCCTGCGTCTCCGTGCACGGCGCCAACCGCCTGGGCACGAACTCGCTGCTCGACCTGGTGGTCTTCGGCCGCGCGGCCGGCAACCACATCGTCAACAGCGGCCTGAAAGCCAAGGAAAACAAGCCTTTGCCAGCCGACGCCGCCGATTTCGCCATGGGCCGCCTGGCGCGCCTGGAAAACTCGACCGGCACGGAAACCGTGCAGGGCGTGGCGAACGAGATCCGCGCCACCATGCAGAAGTACTGTGGCGTGTTCCGTACCGACGCGATGCTGGACCAGGGCGTGATCGAAATCATGAAGCTTGACGAGCGCCGCAAGCACGTCTCGTTCAAGGACAAATCGATGGTGTTCAACACGGCCCGCGTGGAAGCGCTGGAGCTGGACAACCTGATCGAAACGGCGAAAGCGACCATCGTCTCGGCAGCAGCCCGCAAGGAATCGCGCGGCGCCCACGCCCAGGATGATCACCCGACCCGCGACGACGACAACTGGATGAAGCACACGCTGTGGTACTCGGAAGGCAACCGCCTGGAATACAAGCCAGTCGTGACCAAACCGCTGACGGTCGATACCTTCAAGCCAAAACCACGTACTTTCTAAAGGTCAGAACATGGCACGCACTCTCAAATTCAAAATCTACCGCTACGATCCTGACCAGGATGCCAAGCCTTACATGCAAGACCTGACGGTCGAACTGAAAGACACCGACAAGATGCTGCTCGACGCACTGCAGCGCATCAAGTCGGACGTCGATGACTCGCTGGCCCTGCGCCGCTCGTGCCGCGAAGGCGTGTGCGGTTCGGACGCGATGAACATCAACGGCAAGAACGGCCTGGCATGCACCACCAACCTGAACGAACTGTCGGAGCCTATCGTGCTGCGTCCGTTGCCAGGTTTGCCAGTCATCCGCGACCTGATCGTCGACATGACGCAATTTTTCAAGCAGTACGATTCGATCAAGCCTTTCCTGATCAACGACTCGATCCCGCCTGAAAAAGAACGCCTGCAGTCGCCGGAACAGCGCGAAGAACTCGATGGCCTGTACGAGTGCATCCTGTGCGCATGCTGCTCCACGTCGTGCCCGTCGTTCTGGTGGAATCCGGACAAGTTCGTCGGCCCGGCCGGCCTGCTGCAAGCCTACCGCTTCATCGCCGATTCGCGCGACGAAGCCACCGGTGCGCGTCTGGACAACCTGGAAGACCCGTACCGCCTGTTCCGCTGCCATTCGATCATGAACTGCGTCGACGTCTGCCCGAAAGGGTTGAACCCGAACAAGGCGATTGGCAAGATCAAGGAATTGATGGTCCGCCGCGCGATCTGATCCCCTGATCGCGTCCGCCGGGCGCCGTTTGCGGGAAGAGGGTATCCTCTCTTGCCTGCAGGCGGCGCCTGCAAAGCAGCACCGTGCCGCAAGGCACACGTAAAGTGGTAAACCAAATGACAGAATCAATTTTGTCCTCGCATCAGGCCGACCCGGCCAACCGCGCCCGCCTGCGCTGGCGTTCACGCCGTGGCCTGCTGGAAAACGACATTATCCTGACCCGTTTTCTCGATGCGTATGAAACCGAATTGACCGATGAAGAAGTTGACGCGCTGACGCGTTTGCTGGATTTATCGGACAATGCGTTAATGGATCTGGTACTGGCCCGTAAAGAGCCGGAAGGCGAAGTCGATCTGCCGCATGTGCGCGCACTGCTGCAACGACTGCGCATTGCCTAGACGCCTGGGCGATATATTGCAAACGGTGCGAGTGGCGCGCTGTAGCACTGCCGAATTGCGGTGCGAATTGCAGCCAGAATTTTTGATTTTAATTTCGACTCACTCCCGAGAAGGAAGAGCCCATGAATATCTCTGACACAAAAGCTACCCTGTCGTTCTCCGATGGCAGCCCATCGCTTGAATTTCCAATCTACAAAGGCACGGTTGGCCCGGACGTCATCGACATCCGCAAACTGTACGCCGGTAGCGGCAAGTTCACCTACGACCCAGGCTTTATGTCGACGGCCGCCTGCAACTCGTCGATCACCTACATCGACGGCGACAAGGGCGAGCTGCTGTACCGCGGTTACCCGATCGAACAGTTGGCCGTCAACGCCGACTTCATGGAATCGTGCTACCTGCTGCTGAACGGCGAATTGCCGAACGCGGCGCAAAAAGCCAAGTTCGTCGACACCGTCACCAAGCACACGATGGTGCACGAACAGATGCAATTCTTCTTCCGTGGCTTCCGCCGCGACGCGCATCCGATGTCGGTCCTGGTGGGCACCGTCGGCGCGCTGGCATCGTTCTACCATGACTCGCTGGACATCAACGACCCGCGTCACCGCGAAGTGTCGGCCATCCGCCTGATTGCCAAGATGCCAACCCTGGTCGCCATGACCTACAAGTACTCGGTCGGCCAACCGTTCGTGTACCCACGCAACGACCTGTCGTACAGCGCCAACTTCATGCACATGATGTTCGCCAACCCGTGCGAAGAGTACAAGGTCAACGACGTGCTGGTGCGCGCCCTGGACCGCATCCTGATCCTGCACGCGGACCACGAGCAAAACGCATCGACATCGACCGTCCGTCTGGCCGGTTCGTCGGGCGCCAACCCGTTCGCCTGTATCGCTGCCGGTATCGCCTGCCTGTGGGGCCCTGCCCACGGCGGCGCCAACGAAGCGGCACTGAACATGCTGAAGGAAATCGGCACCGTCGAGAACATCCCTGCCTTCATCGAGCAAGTCAAGGACAAGAACTCCGGCGTCAAGCTGATGGGCTTTGGCCACCGCGTGTATAAGAACTTCGATCCACGCGCCAAGCTGATGCGTGAAACCTGCTACGAAGTGCTGCAAGAACTGGGTCTGCAAGACGATCCGCTGTTCAAGCTGGCGATGGAACTGGAAAAGATTGCACTGAACGACGAATACTTCGTGTCGCGCAAACTGTACCCGAACGTCGACTTCTACTCGGGCATCGTGCAATCGGCGCTGGGCATCCCTGTGTCGCTGTTCACCGGTATCTTCGCTATGGCCCGTACGATCGGCTGGATCGCCCAGTGGAACGAAATGATCGCCGACCCAGAGCAAAAAATCGGCCGTCCGCGCCAGCTGTTCGTCGGTTCGACCACGCGCGAAGTACTGCCACTGGACAAGCGTTAATCCAGAGCGGTATCAAGCAAACAAAAAACGGGCTTCGGCCCGTTTTTTTATGTGCGTGTTCGATGCAAGCCAGGGCCGCCGTGCTGTTATGCTCGGATCCTGGTTCAACAGGAAGTGCAACGCGATGAATGAAGAAATCTGCGCGCCCAGCGGCGTGGCCCTGGGCGATACGGCATTTGGTTATACCTTGTCGCTGATCGGCGGCAAATACAAGATGCTGATCCTGTATGCGCTGGCGGAAAACACCGTGCTGCGGCATAACGAACTCAAGCGCCATCTCGGCGGCATCGCCTTCAAGACCCTCAGCGTCGTGCTGAAGGAGCTGGAGGCCGATGGGCTGATCGTCCGCAAGGAATATCCGCAAGTGCCGCCCAAGGTGGAATATTCGCTTTCCAGCAAGGGCGCCTCGCTGATCCCCGTGCTGCATACCTTGTGCGCGTGGGGCGAACGGCACCAGCCAGCCTGAGGCGGATGCGCATGGCCAAACGTCTTTTCACGGCCTTCCAGCTTACTTTTCTTACTGTATGGGTAGTAAATGTGCGTACTTGTGAAAAGTACTCGGCATGGTTATGCTGTTTTTGCCCCTGCAGGCGCGTGGCCACATGCCGCGTGCCACGGGGCAGGGTACCGGCTTGCCTGCTTTTCTGTTCAGGCGGGCTGGTGCGTCCATCCATTTTCAGGAAAGCAGCATGATGAAAACCCTCGTTATCGTCTTCCATCCCTCCATCGATACGTCAGTCGCCAACAAGCGCTGGCTGCAGGAGCTGGCGCAGTATCCCGACCGTTACACCATCCACGACGTGCACCAGGCTTATCCGGATGGAAACATCGACGTGGCGCGCGAGCAGGCGCTGGTGGAGGCGCACGCCAATGTGGTCCTGCAATTCTCCGTCTACTGGTTCAACTGTCCGCCCTTGCTGAAGCGGTGGCTCGACGAGGTGCTGGCGTATGGCTGGGCTTACGGCACGGGCGGCGATGCCTTCAGGGGCCGTAAAGTGGCGCTGGCCGTCACGGCCGGCATCCGCGAGGAGGATTTCACGCCGGAAGGCAGGTGGAACGTCACCCTGGCGCAGCTGCTGGCGCCGTTCGATGTCACCCTGGCGTACATCGGCGCCGACAACCGCCGCTTCTTTGCCTTCTATGGCGCGGAAGACGGGCCGAAGGAAGCGGGCTATGCCGATCGGCTGGCGCGCAGCGCGCAAGAATACGAGCGCTTCCTGGGGGCGTTGTAGGGCAGGCCTGCGTCGTGTCAGTTGAAGGCCGCTTCCAGGTGGCGCAGGGCGACGTGCCGACCTTCCAGTTGCAGGCTGTCGCCCTCATAGGGCTGGGGCATGACGATGCGGTGCGGCGCATTGTGCTTGAGGATGCCGCCCCAGTGGGCGACTCTGGCGCCGGCCTGGCGGCGAATCGCCTCGACCGTGGCGCCGCTGGCGAGGATGCGGGCCTGCGGAAAGGCTTGCTGCAGCACGCCCAGGCCGAAATAGGCTTGCGGTTCGGCCGCGCTGATATAGATGGTGGTCAGGCGCTTGCCGCTGGCGGCGATGGTGTGCGCTAACTGCGCTGCATCGCCGCGCAGGAACTGGGTGTTGACGAGGATGGCGTCCGCCATGCCGCTCAGCAGCAGCGAAGTGGACGGTGCGCGGCCCAGCACATCCAGGCGGAAGGTCTCCAGCGTGCGGGAGGGGCGGGCGGCGCGTGCAAACATATTATTCTTTCTGCATTGGATGCTCTTGTCGCATATTATCCTTTCGACCAGGCGCGAGAAATAGGGTAGATTGCAATACTTAGTTGCATGGATCGGACGAATCAAGGGAGCACCGCATGGACCGCATCACCGCCGCACAAGTATTCGTCGCCATCGCCGAGCGTGGCAGCATGGTGGCCGCCAGCGAAGCGCTCGACATGTCGCGCGCCATGGTGACGCGCTACCTGGCCGAAATGGAGCAGTGGGCGGGGGCGCGGCTGTTGCATCGCACCACGCGCCGGCTGAGCCTGACGGATGCGGGCGATGCCACCCTGGCGCGCTGCCGGCAGATGCTGGAAGTGGCTGGCGCCATGGCCGTCACTTCGCCCGAGGGCCTCGATACGCCGCACGGCTTGTTGCGCATCACCTGTTCGCAATCCCTGGCGCAGACGGCGCTGGCTGGCGCAGTAACCGCTTACCTGCGGCGCTACCCGCGCGCCGCCGTCGACCTGCAGATGGAGAACCGCGCCGTCAACCTGGTGGAGCAGCGCATCGACCTGGCGATCCGCATCACCAACGCGCTCGAGCCTAACCTGATCGCGCGCCAGCTGGCCAGCTGCGCCTCGGTGGTGTGCGCCGCACCATCGTACCTGGCGGCGCACGGCACGCCGCGCCGGGCGCAAGACCTGGCCCTGCACAACTGCCTGACGTACACGTATTTCGGCAAGAGCCTGTGGCAGTTTACGCATGACGGGGAAGCGCTCACTGTCCCCGTCAGCGGCCGCCTGTCGGCGAATGAATCGCTGGTCCTGCTGGTGGCCACGGTGGCGGGGGCGGGCATCGCCATGCAGCCGCGCTTTTCGGTCACGCCGCTGATCGCCAGCGGGCAGCTGGTGGAGCTCTTGCCCGCGTACCAGCCGCAGGACATGGGCATCTACGGCGTCTACACCTCGCGCCAGCACATGTCGCCCCTGCTGCGCACCATGCTCGACTTCCTGGTGGAGTGGTTTGCCGGCGATCCCGATTGGCTGGCGGCCATCGCGGCGGCGCCGTTGCCGGGCAGACCAGTTGGGCGCAAGCGGCACGCCGGCAGGGTCGCCGATGTGTTGTAAGCATAACAGTGACAGGCTTGCAAGCCCGGGAAAATCAACAACAGAGCTTACATTTGCTTGCCAAATAAAATTCAACTAGGCGTTGTTGCGTTACAATACCGCGTGCTATTCTAAATGACGGTATGCAGAATGCTGGTGCAATAAAAAAGCCCTTCCCCACAACTTGATGTGCAATCCGCTAACCGGTCAGGCCGTGTCGCGGAAGGTTAGATTAACCCGCTAATTCCTCGCGAAGCGCGAAGAAAGGTGAGCAATATATGCAGCAATTAACGACCAACTCCTACCTGTTCGGTGGGAATGCTCCGTACGTGGAAGACCTGTACGAGGCGTATCTGAACAATCCAGGCTCGGTACCCGATAACTGGCGTTCCTACTTCGACGCAATGCAGCACGTGCCTGCCGTCGATGGCACCAACAAGCCTGACGTGGCGCATGCCTCCGTCGTCGCCTCGTTCGCCGAGCGCGCAAAAGCAGGTCCGATCCGCACAGTGACCGCTTCCTTCGATGCTGAAATGGGCCGCAAGCGCGTCGCCGCCACGCAGCTGATCGCCGCTTACCGCTACCTCGGTTCGCACTGGGCCAACCTGGATCCGCTGCAACGCCAGGAACGTCCGATGATCCCGGAACTGGAACCGAGCTTCTACGGCTTCACCGACGCGGACATGGACACCGTGTTCAACATCAGCAATACCTATTTTGGCCCCGAGACCGCCACCCTGCGCGATCTGCTGAACTATCTGCGCGATACCTACACGCGTTCGATCGGCGCCGAATTCATGTACATCTCCGACCCGGCCGAAAAGCGCTGGCTGCAAGAGAAACTGGAAGCGATCCGCTCCACCCCGAATTTCACCCCAGAGAAAAAAATCCACATCCTCGACCGCCTGACCGCGGCTGAAGGCCTGGAACGCTATCTGCACACCCGTTACGTGGGCCAGAAGCGCTTCTCCCTGGAAGGCGGCGAAACCTTCATCGCCTCGATGGATGAAACCATCCAGCGCGCCGGCGAAAAAGGCGTGCAGGAAATCGTTATCGGCATGGCTCACCGCGGCCGCCTGAACGTGCTGGTGAACACCCTGGGCAAGGCGCCGCAGGAACTGTTCGAAGAATTCGAAGGCAAGCATGGCGACGACCTGCCTGCCGGCGACGTGAAGTACCATCAAGGCTTCTCGTCGGACATCTCCACCGCGGGCGGCCCGGTCCACCTGTCGCTGGCGTTCAACCCGTCGCACCTGGAAATCGTCAACCCTGTGGTCGAAGGTTCCGTCAAGGCCCGCATGGATCGCCGCGGCGACGCGCAGGGCGCGCAAGTGCTGCCTATCCTGGTGCACGGCGATGCCGCTTTCGCCGGTCAGGGCGTGGTCATGGAAACGCTGAATCTGGCGCAAACCCGTGGCTACCACACGGGCGGCACGGTGCATATCGTGATCAACAACCAGATCGGTTTCACCACCTCGGATCCGCGCGATGCCCGCTCGACCCTGTACTGCTCGGACGTCGTCAAGATGATCGAAGCACCGGTCCTGCACATCAACGCCGATGATCCGGAAGCCGTGGTGCTGGCGACGCAGATCGCGCTCGACTACCGCATGGAATTCAAGAAGGACATCGTCCTCGACATCATCTGCTACCGCAAGCTTGGCCACAACGAGCAAGATACGCCGGCACTGACGCAGCCACTGATGTACAAGAAGATCGGCCAGCATCCAGGCACCCGCAAGCTGTACGCGGACAAGCTGGTAGCGCAAGGCGTGATCCCTGCCGATGGCGGCGACAAGATGGTGGCCGCATTCCGCGACGCCATGGACGCCGGCAAGCATACCGTCGATCCGGTCATCTCGAACTTCAAGAACAAGTACGCCGTCGACTGGCTGCCGTTCCTGAACAAGAAATGGACCGATTCGGCCGATACCGCCGTGCCGATGACGGAACTGAAACGCCTGGCCACCCGCATCACCACCGTGCCGGAAGACTTCAAGGTCCACTCGCTGGTTGAAAAAGTACTGGGCGACCGTGGCACCATGGGCCGTGGCGAAATGAACCTGGACTGGGGCATGGGCGAACACCTGGCCTACGCATCGCTGGTATCGTCCGGCTACGCCATCCGCCTGACGGGCCAGGATGCCGGCCGCGGCACCTTCGTGCACCGCCACGCCGTCTTGCATGACCAGAACCGCGAGCGTTGGGATGCAGGTACCTACATTCCGCTGCAAAACGTGTCGGACAATCAGGCGCCGTTCACCGTCATCGACTCGGTGCTGTCCGAAGAAGCCGTACTGGCCTTCGAATACGGCTACTCGACCGCTGAACCGAACACGCTGACGATCTGGGAAGCCCAGTTCGGCGACTTCGCCAACGGCGCGCAAGTGGTGATTGACCAATTCATCAGCTCCGGCGAAGTGAAGTGGGGCCGCGCTTCTGGCCTGGTCATGATGCTGCCGCACGGTTACGAAGGCCAGGGTCCTGAGCACTCGTCCGCGCGTCCGGAACGCTTCCTGCAGCTGTGCGCAGACAACAACATGCAAGTGGTGCAGCCGACGACGGCTTCGCAGATCTTCCATTTGCTGCGCCGCCAGATGGTGCGCCAGTTCCGCAAGCCGCTGGTCATCCTGACGCCGAAGTCGCTGTTGCGCAACAAGGATGCCGGTTCGCCGCTGACCGACCTGGCCAAGGGTGGTTTCCAGACCGTCATCGGCGAAGTCGACGACAAAATCGACGCCAAGAAAGTCAAGCGCGTGGTCGCCTGCTCGGGCAAGGTCTACTATGACCTGGTCAACGCACGCAAGACACGCGGCCAGACCGACACGGCCATCGTGCGCCTGGAACAGCTGTATCCGTTCCCGCACAAGTCGTTCGCTGCCGAACTGAAGAAGTTCCCGAACCTGGTCGAAGTCGTCTGGGCGCAGGACGAGCCGCAAAACCAGGGCGCCTGGTTCCAGATCCAGCACAACATCTTCGAAGGCCTGGAATCGGGTCAGCGTCTGGCCTACGCCGGCCGTCCTGCTTCGGCGTCGCCTGCTGTCGGTTACTATGACAAGCACTACGCCCAGCAAAAAGATCTGCTGGAAACGGCATTCTCGAAGCTGAAGGGTTTTATCCTGACCAAGTAAGTGGCAGGATAGCGGGCGCCATGCGCATGCATGGCGCCTGTTCGCATACATCGTGACGGAGCGCCGCCCTTGCTACGCAGGGGCGGCGCCGCAATAACAAAATAAACGGAGTTTTACATGGCACAAATCGAAGTCAAAGTTCCCCAGTTGTCGGAATCGGTTGCAGAAGCGACCCTGCTGGCATGGCACAAGAAAGTCGGCGAACCAGTTGCGCGCGACGAAAACATGATCGATATCGAAACCGATAAAGTGGTGCTGGAACTGCCGGCGCCTGCCGCTGGCGTGATCGTGCAGATCATCAAGGATAACGGCGCTACCGTCGTCGCCGGCGAAGTCATCGCCATCATCGACACCGACGGCTCGGCCAAGGTCAGCCCGATGGAAGTGTCGGCCGTTGCCGCGCCAGCCCTGGCTGCTGCAGCGCAAGACACGGCTAACGCTACGGCGCCAGCCGCTGCGACCAAAGGCGATGTCGCCATGCCTGCCGCTGCCAAGATCCTGTCCGAAAAAGGCCTGTCCGCTGGCGACGTCGCCGGTTCCGGCAAAGACGGCCGCGTGACCAAGGGCGACGCCCTGGCCGCTTCCGCCAAGCCAGCTGTCGCGCCACTGGCGCCAGCCGCTGCCAAGCCAGCGCTGCAACAAGTTGCCACGCCGTCGGCCGCCAGCCTGGGCGACCGCCCTGAAGAGCGCGTGCCGATGAGCCGCCTGCGCGCACGTATCGCCGAGCGCCTGCTGCAATCGCAATCGACGAACGCCATCCTGACCACGTTCAATGAAGTGAACATGCAGCCGGTCATCGACCTGCGCAACAAGTACAAGGACAAGTTCGAGAAAGAGCACGGCGTCAAGCTGGGCTTCATGTCCTTCTTCGTCAAGGCCGCCGTCGCCGCCCTGAAAAAATACCCGATCATCAATGCCTCCGTTGACGGCAACGACATCGTCTACCACGGCTACTTCGACATCGGTATCGCTGTCGGTTCGCCACGCGGCCTGGTCGTGCCTATCATCCGCAACGCGGACCAGCTGTCGATCGCCGACATCGAGAAAAAAATCGGTGAATTCGGCGCGAAAGCCAAGGAAGGCAAGCTGACCCTGGACGACCTGACGGGCGGCACGTTCTCGATCTCGAACGGCGGTACCTTCGGCTCCATGCTGTCGACCCCGATCATCAACCCGCCACAATCGGCCATCCTGGGCGTGCATGCGACCAAGGACCGCGCTGTCGTGGAAAACGGCCAGATCGTGGTACGTCCGATGAACTACCTGGCCATGTCCTACGACCACCGCATCATCGACGGCCGCGAAGCCGTCCTGGGCCTGGTGGCGATGAAAGAAGCGCTGGAAGATCCTGCACGCCTGCTGCTGGACCTGTAAGCACCGTAGCCCCCCGGCGTCGCCGCCGGGGCAATGTAGCTGATACCCCTTGCCAGAAGACGCAGCTGGCTGATCTCAATGAAAGAGGATTCCCATGAACGTCTCTGAAGAAATCAAGCGTCTGCACGAGTTGCACCTGGCAGGTGCCCTGAGCGACGCGGAATTTGCGCAAGCGAAAGCCAAGCTCCTGAGCAATATCAACCTGGACAAGCCGGACAGCACGTCCGGCGCCGGCGCCGATGCGGCGGCCGGCCCGGCGAACGACCTGGTGCAGGAATTCAACCGCCTGCGCCGTTCGCGCAACGACCGCTGGCTTGGCGGCGTCTGCGGCGGCCTGGGCCGCGCTTCCGGCATGGAAGCGTGGATCTGGCGCCTCGTCTTCGTCCTGTTTACATTGACCTTCGGCTTCGGCGTGGTGATTTACCTTCTATTGTGGATTTTCGTACCAGACGAAGAGATTGGAATAACAAAACATGAGTACTAAACAATTTGACGTAGTTGTCATCGGTGCGGGCCCTGGCGGCTACATCGCCGCCATCCGCGCAGCGCAGCTGGGCTTTTCCGTCGCCTGCGTCGACGAGTGGTCGAACGCCAAGGGCGGCGCCGCTCCTGGCGGTACCTGCACCAACGTCGGCTGCATCCCGTCGAAAGCGCTGCTGCAATCGTCCGAGCATTTCGAACACGCGGGCCACAGCTTCGCCGAGCACGGCATCGATGTCGCCGGCCTGAAGCTGAACCTGGGCCAGATGCTCAAGCGCAAGGACACCGTCGTCAAGCAAAACAACGACGGCATCCTGTACCTGTTCAAGAAGAACAAGATCGCCTTCTTCCACGGCCGCGCCGCTTTCGCTGCCGCCGCCGCTGGCGCGTATGAGATCAGCGTGACGGGCGAAGCCAACGAAACCCTGACGGCCAAGCACGTGGTCATCGCCACGGGTTCGAACGCGCGCGAACTGCCGGGCGCACCATTCGACGAGAAACTGATCCTGTCGAACACGGGCGCACTGGCCATCGACGCCGTTCCAGCCAAGCTGGGCGTCATCGGCGCCGGCGTGATCGGCCTGGAAATGGGCAGCGTATGGCGCCGCCTGGGTTCCGACGTCACCGTGCTGGAAGGCCTGCCGGTCTTCCTGGGCGCCGTTGACGAGCAGATCGCCAAGGAAGCGTCGAAGCTGTTCACCAAGCAAGGCTTGAAGATCAACCTCGGTTGCAAGATCGGTGCGATTACGCCGGGCAAGAAAGACGTCACCGTGGAATTCGTGGACGCCAAGGGCGAAGCGCAAAAAGCCGTGTTCGACAAACTGATCATCTCGATCGGCCGCACGCCGAACACGAATGGCCTGGGTGCCGACAAGGTCGGCCTGCAGCTGGACGAGCGCGGCTTCATCGCCGTCGACGGCGACTGCAAGACCAACCTGCCGAACGTATGGGCGGTGGGCGACGTCGTGCGCGGCCCGATGCTGGCGCACAAGGCGGAAGAGGAAGGCGTTGCCGTGGCCGAGCGTATCGCCGGCCAGCATGGCCACACCAACTTCAACACGATTCCCTGGGTGATCTACACCTCGCCGGAAATCGCGTGGGTCGGCAAGACCGAGCAAACCCTGAAGGCCGAAGGCATTGCCTACAAGGCTGGCACCTTCCCGTTCATGGCCAACGGCCGTGCGCGCGCGCTGGGCGACACCTCGGGCATGGTGAAATTCCTGGCCGATGCGACGACCGATGAAATCCTCGGCGTGCACATCGTCGGCCCGATGGCGTCCGAGCTGATTTCCGAAGCCGTCGTGGCGATGGAATTCAAGGCCTCGGCCGAAGACATCGCGCGCATCTGCCACGCGCACCCATCCCTGTCGGAAGCGACCAAGGAAGCGGCACTGGCGGTTGACAAGCGCACGTTGAACTTTTAATTGTAGTTAGTCCTACAGGGGCGCTCGCGGATTTTTTCCGCCGGCGCCCTTGTGCGTTAAAGCGAATCCCATGAACGTAGAAGAGTTTTACCAGCACGCGCTGCAGAAGCGTGATTTCAAGGCCGATGCCGCCCAGCGGCGCGCGGTCGACCGCCTGCAGCTGTGCTATGACGAGTGGGTGGCCTACAAGGGCCAGCGCTCGAGCACCTTCAAGCGCCTGCTGAACCGTCCTGCCGTGCCGAAAGGCGTGTATATGTGGGGTGGGGTGGGGCGCGGCAAATCGTTCCTGATGGACAGTTTTTACTCGGTCGTGCCCCTGGTGCGCAAGACGCGCCTGCACTTCCACGAATTCATGCGCGGCGTGCACCAGCAGCTCGATGAATTGAAAGGCGTGGCCGACCCGCTCGACGAGGTGGCCAAGCGCATCGCCAAGAAATACCGTTTGATCTGTTTCGATGAATTCCACGTCTCCGACATCGCCGACGCGATGATCCTGTACAACCTGCTGTCGGCCCTGTTCGCCAATGGCGTGTCCTTCATCATGACTTCGAATTACGACCCGGACCTGCTGTATCCGGATGGCTTGCACCGTGACCGCATGCTGCCGACCATCGCGCTGCTCAAGGACAAGCTCGACGTGATGAACGTGGACGCCGGCGTCGATTACCGCGGCCGCGCGCTGGAGCAGGTGGAAAGCTACTACACGCCGCTCGGCGCGGACACCGACAAAGCCCTGCGCGACGCTTACACACGCATCGCCGAGACGGCCGATGAAGACGCGCGCATCCGCATCGAGAGCCGCGAAATCCATTGCCTGCGCCGCGCCGGCGGCATCATCTGGTTCGATTTCGCCACCCTGTGCGGCGGTCCCCGCTCGCAAAATGATTATCTGGAAATCGCCAGCCGCTTTCATACGGTGATATTGTCCGGCATACCGGCCATGTCGGCGGCGCAGTCGTCCGAAGCGCGCCGCTTTACGTGGCTGATCGACGTGTTTTATGACCAGAAGGTCAAGCTGATCATGTCAGCCGAAGTGCCGCCTGACGAGCTGTACACGAACGGCATGCTGGCCAATGAGTTTCACCGCACCGTTTCGCGTATCATCGAGATGCAATCGCGCGAATACATGGAAAAAGAACAGCGCGGCGCGGCCGACGCGATCGTTTGAGGCAGGGATAAGGAACATGATGGCAAATACACTATACAAGCTGGGCGCGGCGCTGGGCCTTGCCCTGGCGTTGTCCGCCTGCGCGCATCAGGGTAGCGCAGCATTGGATGAGGTCGGCGCGCCGCAGGTGCCCGCCACCTTGTCGGTGGAAGAAGCGGACGCCAAGCTGAAGCAGTCGGCCAGCGAGCGCGAGGCGGCGGAAAATGAGTTTGCCGCGCGCGAACTCGAGTGCTACAACAAGTTTTTCGTGAATAACTGCCTGGACCAGGCCAAGGAAAAGCGTCGCCTGATCCTCGTGCGCCTGCGTGCCGTCGACGCGGAAGCGAATTACTTCAAGCGGGCCGAATCCGTGCGCCTGCGCGATATCGACCTGGCCCGGACGCAGGAAAGTGCGCGCCTCGATGCCGAGCAGCGCGCCGCGGCCGTGCCCAAGCCCGTGAAAGTGGTCGCACCCGAGCCGGCGCCACCGAAGGCGCAAGGCAAGAGCGTGGCCGAGCGCGAAGCCGAGCACGCGGCGAAGATGGCGAAACAGGCCGCCGCCGATGCCGCCGAAGCGCCGCGCCGCGCGGCCCGTGAAGCGCAGTATGCGAAAAAACAGGCGGATGCCGTGGCACGCCAGAAACGCGTGGCGCAACGCCTGGCCGAGCGTCAGGCCGAAGCGCAGGCCAAGGCTGCCAAGGCGGCTGCCGCCGCTGCCAGCACGCCGGCCGTGGCTGTGCCTGTGCCGCCTGCCAAATAAGACCTGCCGCGCAGGGGGCATGCCGGAAATGGCGTGCCCTAACGCGCGCGGCAGGTTAAACTACGCACTATGGCTGCCTGTGTACGCTGCGCGCGCCGGTTTCCCATTACTGTTACCAACACTGCCTGGAACGCAACACATGAGCGATGCACAGCAAATAGAGCGGCGCCTGATTGAACTCAACGTGGAACACCGCGACCTCGATGCCGTCATCGAGTTGCTGATACTCGATGGCCACCATGACGAGCTGCAGCTGCGCCGCCTGAAAAAGCGCAAATTGCAATTGAAGGATCACATCACCTTGCTGAAAATGCAGTTGGTGCCCGACGTTCCCGCCTGAGGGGCGCCAGTAGCGTCCAGTCCAGCCTTCACCTAAGTATATTTTGACCGATCACAATTTATTGCCCGCAAGTCCAGATGGCCAGCCTGCCGATCTGCCAGTCAGTCTGCCAGCCGAACCCCAGGCGGCGCCTGGCAAGCATGATGCCGACATCGAGCGCCTGTTTGGCGCCGGCGGCCCGCTCGGTCCGGCGGTGGGCAGCTACAAGCCGCGCCGTTCGCAAACGGAGATGGCGAAAGCCATCGCCAGCGCCATCGACAGCCAGACGACCCTGATCGCCGAGGCAGGCACGGGCACCGGCAAGACCTTTGCCTACCTGGTGCCGGCCCTGATGTGGGGCGGCAAGACCATTGTATCCACCGGTACCAAGAACTTGCAGGATCAATTGTTCCTGCGCGATATACCCACCGTGCGCGCCGCGCTGCAGGCGCCCGTTTCCGTCGCCTTGCTGAAAGGCCGCTCGAACTACGTCTGCCATTACCACCTGGAACGCACCCTGCAAAACGGCCGCATGACGTCGCGCGACGACGTGGGCCATCTGCGCGAAATCTCGCGCTTCATCAAGATGACCAGCTCGGGCGACAAGGCGGAACTGACCAAGGTGCCGGAAAACGCCATGATCTGGAATCTGGTGACGTCCACGCGCGACACCTGCATGGGCGCCGAGTGCCAGTATTACCAGGATTGTTTCGTCATGAAGGCCCGCAAGGAAGCCCAGCAGGCCGACGTGGTGGTGGTCAACCATCACCTGTTCTTTGCCGACGTGGCCCTGAAGGACACGGGCGTGGCGGAATTGCTGCCATCGGCCAACACCATCATCTTCGATGAGGCGCACCAGCTGCCCGATACGGCCACTTTATTCTTTGGTAACACGGTGTCGACTTCGCAAATCCTGGAACTGTGCCGCGACGTGCTGGCCGAAGGGTTGGCGCATGCGCGCGGCATCGACTGGGCCAAGACGGTCACGGTGGTGGAAAAGGCGGCGCGCGACCTGCGTTTGACCTTCCCGCAGGATATCGTGCGCCTGTCCCTGCCGCAGATCGCCCCGTCGAGCGATTTCTTCCCCGCGCTCGACACCCTCAAGGATGAGCTTGACGGCATGGTGGCCGTGCTGGAAACCCAGGCGGAACGGGCGGAAACCCTGGAGCAGTGTCGCGTGCGCGGCGTCGAACTGGCGCAGCAGCTGAGCGGCTGGAAGTTCGATCCGAAGGCCAAGGTAGCGGCCGGCGAAGAAGCCGTGTTCTGGGTGGAAGCGTTTTCCAGTTCCTTGCAGTTGCATAAAACGCCATTGTCGATCGCGCCGATCTTCAACAACCAGCGCGAAGGCACGCCGCGCAGCTGGATTTTCACGTCCGCCACCCTGGCCGTGAAAAACGATTTCAAGCATTTTTCCGAACAGATGGGTTTGACGGGCGAACCGTCGCACACGTGGCCGAGTCCGTTCGACTATGGCCAGCAAGGCTTGCTGTTCGTGCCGCAAAACCTGCCGCAACCGAACTCGCTGGGCTACACGGATGCCGTCATCGACTGCGCCCTGCCCATCATTGAGGCGGCGGGCGGGCGCACCTTCTTCCTGTGCACCACCTTGCGCGCCGTCAAGCGGGCCGCCGAGCGCCTGGCCGATGAATTCAAGCAGCGCGGTCTGAACTTCCCCCTGTTCGTACAGGGAGAAAAGGGCCGCACGGAATTGCTGGACCAGTTCCGCGCGGCCGGCAATGGCGTGCTGATCGGTAGCCAGAGCTTCTGGGAAGGCGTCGACGTGCGCGGCGATGCCTTATCCCTGGTGATCATCGATAAGCTGCCGTTCGCGCCGCCCGACGATCCCGTGCTGGCCGCGCGCATCGAAGTGATGGAAAAGCAGGGCAAGAATGGTTTCATGCACCACTCGCTGCCGGAGGCCATCATCAACCTGAAGCAGGGCGCGGGCCGTCTGATCCGCGACGAGGGCGACCGTGGCGTGCTGATGATCTGCGATCCGCGCCTCATTTCCAAGCCGTACGGCAAGCGCATCTGGCAAAGCCTGCCGCCGTTCAAGCGCACGCGCGACACCGCCGAAGTGGTGGAGTTCTTCCGCAGCCTGCCCGCCAAGGGCGCTTAAGCCCGGCTTGCCGGCGCCGTCCGCGCGCCGGCGTATTTCCCTTTGTTATCAAGCGAGTAGCGTTTTATGCGCGGCGCCGCCTTGCGCGCCTGGCATGCCAGAAATCGGCGCGATCACGCCAGTTTCTGGCTTTTTTCTTCATGTCCAGGACGCCAGACACATCTTTGTGCCAGCGCAAACAGGCTTGTTGCCGAGCGGTCTACAGTGAGCTCATGCCTTGCAGGATCAAGGCGCGGCGATGGCAGGCCGCACGGGGAACAGGGGGATGCCATGGAGATCCGCTACGGCTGTTTCTTGAGCTACGCGCACGGCCAGTATGCGTTCATGAACAAGTTCAAGAATGACCTCATCGAGGCGCTGGCGTGCTATCTGGAGCCGCACCTGGACCGCGAGGAAGTCCTGTTCATCGACAGCGAGCAGCTGGGTGGCGGCGACGATATCGACCTGCGCGTGGCGCGCGCCATGTGCCAGAGCGTCTGCATGATCGTGCTGTACACGCCCAAATATGAAGCGCACGGCTATACGCGGCGCGAATTTGCCGCCATGCAGCTGATCGAACAGGAGCGGCGCGCCTGGTATGAACTGCCTAGCCACTTGATCATCCCCATCATCATGACGCGCCATCCGGACGGCTTGCCGCCGCAAATCACGGAGTCGGGCCTGTATGTCGATTTTTCCGGCTACACCCTGGCCAGCGGCGACCTGAAATCGAATCCGCAATACCTGCCCGATATCGAACGCATCGTGCAGCGCATCGCCACGCATTACCACTTGCTCAAGCGGTCAACACCGCCCGGCCACGATTGCAGCCGTTTCGTGTTGCCCGATATTCCACCGGAATGGCGCGCCATTCCGCCTCCCCACTTTCCGCGTTAATCACGTAAAAGGTCCTGTCATGGAATGCCAACGCCTCTCCCTGCCGCCTTTGAGCGCCCCTGGCGAAGTCGTCACCTTCTATTCCTACAAGGGCGGTACCGGCCGCACCATGGCCCTGTCGAACATCGCCGTCCTGCTGGCGCGCCGTGAGAACGCCAGCGTGCCCGTGCTGATGCTGGACTGGGACATGGAAGCGCCGGGCCTGCACCATTATTTCGAGCAGCACGAGGAGCGGCCGGGCGTGCTCGAGTTCTTCGAAGCGTGTCGCCAGCAGCTTGAGCGCATCAGCCTGGAAACGGCGGGCGGACGCGCCGGCGGGCAGGCCAGGGGGCGTGAAGATGGGGGGCGCGAGGATGCGGCGCTGGCCCAGCGCGTGCTCGACGCCATCGACTGGCAGCAGTACGTGGTGCGCGTCGACCAGGGCAGCCCGCTGTACCTGATGCGCGCGGGACGCTTCGACGCCAGCTACAGCGAGCGCCTGGCGCAGATGCGCTGGGATCAGCTGTTCGACACGTGCCCGGCCCTGTTCCGCTGCTTCGCCGACACCCTGGCCCAGCATTTCCGCTATGTGCTGGTCGATTCGCGCACGGGGCGCACGGACAGCGCCGGCATCTGCACCACCTTGCTGCCGAAAAAGCTGGTGGTGGTCTTCACGCCGAACCGGCAAAGCCTGGAAGGCGTCGATGCGCTCGTCACGCGGGCCATCGAGTACCGCCGCAGCCATGAAGACGAACAGCGTCCGCTGCTCGTGTACCCCTTGCCCTCGCGCATAGAAATGGGCGATGGCGCGCAGCGCGCCGAGTGGCGCCGCGGCGACGCGCACAAGGGCATCGCCGGCTTCCAGCCCATGTTCGAGCGCCTGCTGCGCGCTTCCTACGGCTTGCCGCAGATCGCCCTCGACAGCTATTTCGACGAAGTCCAGCTGCAGCAGACGAAAACCTTTGCCTACGGCGAGCAGTTGGCCGTGCGCATCGACCAGGGCGGCGACCGCTTTTCCCTCACGCGCACCTTCGAGGCTTTTTTGCACTGGCTGACGGGCGGCTACTTCCCCTGGCAATCGAGCCGTGAAATCGCCTTGCTGGGGGCCATCAGCGAAGCGCGCCAGGCCTTGCTGGCCGAACCGGGCCGCGCCGTGGCCCTGCCGCTGGCGCGCGACCTGGCCCGTCTGGGCGAGCTGTACCGCAAGGATGGACGCAGCGGGCAGGCGCTCGACGCCTTCCGCCAGAGCGTCGAGATCCGCGTGCGCCTGCTGGGCGAGGAGCATCCCGACAGCCTGTCCTGCAAGAGCGGCATGGCGCGCCTGCTGCGCCAGCTGGGCAAACTCGATGAAGCCCGCTTCTTGGAAGAAGACGTGCTCGACGTGCGCGAGCGCGTGCTGGGCAGCGAGCATCCCGACACCTTGGCTGCCCGCGCCTGCCTGGCGAAAACCCTGTTGCTGCAGGGGGAGCTGGCGGCGGCGCTGCTGCTGCAGGATGCCGTGCTGGCAAGCCATGCGCGCCAGCTGGGCGGCGAGCATCCGCTGACCCTGGAAGCGATGGATGGCCGCGCCGCCACCTTGCTGCGCATGGGCCGGCTGGCGCAGGCGCAGCAAGTGCTGTCCACGGTGGTGGCGGCGCGCGAGCGCCTGTTTGGCGCCGAGCATGGCGATACCTTGCGCAGCAAGCTGGCCCTGGCGCAGGCCTTGGGGCGCGAAGGCGACCTGGAAGGGGCGCGGCGCCTGTTCGCTGCCGTGCTGCAGGCGCAGGAGCGGCGCCTGGGCAGCGACCATGCGGCCACCCTGGCCACGCGCGATTTGCTGGCCGATATCGTGGCCGGGCAGGGTGACTGGGCCGGCGCGCGCCAGTTGCATGAAGACCAGGTGGCGGCGCGCGAGCGCACGCGCGGGCTCGACCATCCGGAAACCCTGATGAGCCAGCGCAAGCTGGCCGAGGCGCTGCTGCGGCGCGGTGAACTCGATGCGGCGCGCAGCGTGCAGGAGCAGGTGCTGGAAGTGCATGCGCGCCTGCTGGGCGAAGACCACCTCGATACCTTGCACAGCAAGACACAATTGGCCGGCACCCTGCAGCAGCAGGGTGACAGCGCGGCCGCGCGCCTGCTGGAAGACGCCGTGCTCAGCGGCAGCGACCGGCTCTTGAACGCGCCCGTCACGGGGCATGCGGACAGCGTGCTGGACGGTGCGCGGCATTTGCAGGAAACCATCCTGGCCGGCCGCGCCAACGGGCACGAAGGGGCCGAGCCGGATACCCTGGCCAGCATGATCTCGATGTTGCAAGGCATGATAGAACGCGAACAGTATGCGCAGGCGGGCGAACTGGCCGAACATCTGAAGTCCTGCCTGCTGCGCCCGGGCGTACCTGGCAAGCTGCGCAGGCGCGGCATGGCGCAGCTGAAAAGAATGTACAAATTGCAAGGCGACCTGAATGCCTTGCTGGCCTTGCAGGAAGATGAAGTGCAGGCGCTGGAAGGGGCGTTGTCGGAAGCGCGCATCGAGCAGCGCTGATGCGGCGCGCCATGTCCGCGCGGCAGCACAAATAATGCTGTCTATCGGCGTGCGGCATGCGCAGTGTTGGCATCGCTTCGGGTAAAATCCCGTTATGAGAATTCTTATCAGTAACGACGACGGTTACCTGGCGCCAGGCCTGGCGGCCTTGGCCGACGCGCTCGCACACATTGCCGACATCGTCGTGGTGGCGCCCGACAGCAACCGTTCGGGCGCATCCAATTCGCTGTCCCTGGACCGGCCCCTGTCCGTGCACAAGGCCGTCAACGGCTTTTACTTCGTCAACGGCACGCCCACCGATTGCGTGCACGTGGCGCTGACGGGCATGCTCATCGAGCGCCCCGACCTGGTGGTATCCGGCATCAACAACGGCCCCAACATGGGCGACGACACCCTGTATTCGGGTACCGTGGCGGCCGCCACGGAAGGCTATCTGTTCGGCATTCCCGCCATCGCCTTTTCCCAGTCGCAGTTCGGCTGGGCCAACCTGGACGCGGCCGCCCGCGTGGCCAGGGAAATCGTCGAGCGCCAGTTTGACGCCCTGCAGAAACCGTATCTGCTGAATGTGAATATCCCGGCCATCCCTTACGAGCAAATGCAAGGCCTGGTGGCCACGCGCCTGGGCAAGCGCCATTCGGCCGAGCCCGTGATCCGCGCGCTCGACCCTCGTGGCCGTGAAATCTTCTGGATCGGTCCTGCCGGCGCGGCCAAGGAAGGCGGTCCGGGCACGGACTTCCATGCCGTTGAGCATGGACAAGTATCGATCACGCCGCTGCAGATCGACCTGACCCATACCACCCAACTCGATGCACTGGCAAAAGGCCTAGCATGAGCGCTCACTATGACCGATAAGCCGCGTACCTTTCCCCTTACCCTCGATTCGCTGGCCGGCAAGCCCGCCAGGCAGGGCGGGGGACAGTCGCTGGCCCAGTCCAGGATCGCCACGCCGCAGACGGCCACGCAGAATGCGGCGCAAAACGCGGCGCGGGGCGTGGCGCAGCCGTACGGCACGCATGCGGCCATCGCGCCGTCGCGCGCCCAGGCCATCGCCAATGAGCGGGCGCAGCCTGCGGTGGTATCGCCGCCGCGACAAAACCCGCTCGTCTCGGAGGCCGTGCGCCGGGCCATGGTAGCCCGCGTGGCGAAGCAGGGCGTCAAGGACCAGGTGGTGCTCGACGCCCTGCAAGCCGTGCCGCGCCACATGTTCATGGACGAGGCGCTGGCGTCGCAGGCGTATATCGACGCCTCCTTGCCCATCGGCCACCACCAGACCATTTCGCAGCCGTACATCGTGGCGCGCATGATCGAAGTGATGCGCCAAGGCGGCAGCCTGCAGCGCGTGCTGGAAATCGGCACGGGCTGCGGCTACCAGGCGGCAGTGCTGTCGCTGGTGGCGAAAGAGGTGTATTCGATCGAGCGCATCCGGCCCCTGCATGAGCTGGCGAAGGCCAATCTGCGTCCGCTGCGCGTGTCAAATCTGCGCTTGCAGTACGGAGATGGTATGCTTGGCCTGCCGCAGGCGGCGCCCTTCGACGGGATCATCCTTGCCGCAGCCGGCCTGGAAGTCCCGCAAGCCCTGCTGGAACAGCTGGCGCCCGGCGGGCGTCTGGTTGCGCCGGTGGGGGCTAAATTGCAACACTTACAACTCATTACCCGGGTGGGGAAAATGGAATGGACTAGCCAAACCCTGGAAGATTGCCATTTCGTACCTTTGCGCCCGGGCACCATATGATCCCCGGATCAGCTAGCAAGCAGGACATACAATTACATGCGAATGATTAAGAAAAGTAACATACTTCTATGTAGCATCACCTTGGCCGCGCTGTTGAGCGGTTGCGGCACCACGGGCGTCCAGGCGCCCGTCGTGGAGCGCCAGCCATCGAGCAGCAGCGCCGCAGCCAGCGATCCGCGCGACCGCGACCCGGCTTATTACACGGTCAAGCGTGGCGACACCCTGTTGCGTATCGCCCTCGAGCACGGGCAGAATTACCGCGACCTGGTGGCCTGGAATGACTTGAGCAACCCGAACGACATCAAGGTCGACCAGGTGCTGCGCGTGTTGCCGCCAAATGGCGACACGGGCGGCGCGCAAACGTCGGCCATCGTCATGCCGCCAGTGACGGAAGTCAAGCCGGCCGCGCCTGTCGTGCCGAAGAAAACGGGTCCGCGCGGCGAGAAGCGCGCGTATTCCGACGCCACCCTGGCCGAATTGCGCGCCGATGGCGGCAGCAGCGACGTCAAGCCTGCGCCAGCGCCAGCGCCGGCGGCAGCCGTCGCCACCGCACCGGCCGCCGCCGCGGCAGCCCCTGCGGCATCGGCGCCCGGCGACGAGAAAATCAGCTGGATGTGGCCTTCCGAAGGCAAGGTCATCGGCACTTTCGACGAAGGCAAGAACAAGGGCGTGGATATCGCCGGCAAGGCGGGCCAGCAGGTGGTGGCCGCCGGCGCGGGAAAAGTCATGTATGCCGGGAGCGGAATCCGTGGTTATGGTAATCTTGTCATCGTGAAGCACAGTAATAGTTTATTGTCGGCGTATGCGCATAACCGCAGCATCCTGGTGAAGGAAGGGCAGAACGTCAACAAAGGCCAGGCCATCGCCGAAATGGGCGATTCCGATGCCGACCGCGTGAAGCTGCACTTTGAAATCCGCCAGCAGGGCAAGCCTGTCGACCCTTCGAAATTCCTGCCTAACCGTTAGGTAAAGCAATGACACACGCGCCGCACGATCAGCTGGACGATGACCCGGAACCCCCGGAAGAAGGGGCAGACGAAGTCGTGACGGACGATGTCGGCGAACTCGACGGCATTGACGCCGTCGACGCGGGCGAGGGCGGCGAGGTGGCCAGCGTCAGCGTGCTGGTTGAAAGTGTCGATGAACTGAAAAAAGTGCTGGCGGCCGAGCTGTCGACCGATACCACGCAGCACTATCTGAACCAGATCGGCACGCGGCCCCTGCTGACGGCGGCGCAAGAGGTGCATTACGCCACCCTCGCCAAGCAGGGCAATTTCGAAGCCCGGCAAACCATGATCGAGCACAACCTGCGCCTGGTCGTGTCGATCGCCAAGCATTACATCAACCGCGGCGTGGTGTTGCTCGACATGATCGAGGAGGGCAACATCGGCCTGATGCGGGCCATCGACAAGTTCGAGCCCGAGCGCGGTTTCCGTTTTTCCACCTACGCCACCTGGTGGATACGCCAGAGCATCGAGCGCGCCATCATGAACCAGGCGCGCACGGTGCGCCTGCCCGTGCACATGGTGCGCGAACTGAATCAAATTCTGCGCGGCAAGTACCACCTGGAAGCCCAGCACCACGATGGCAAGGATGCCACGGCGGAAGACATCGCCCACCTGGTGGGCCGACCAGTGGAAGAGGTGCAGGATATCCTGGCCCTGTCCGAGCACGCCACTTCGCTCGACGCGCCGCTCGACAACGACCCGCAATCGTCGCTGATGGACATGTTGCCCGGCGCCAGCGAAGACGGTCCTGACGCGCGCGCGGAGCACCATGAAATGACGGTGCTGGTGCGCGACTGGCTGACCAAGCTGCCCGACAAGCAGCGCGTGGTCATCATGCGCCGTTTCGGCCTCGACAACGACGATCCTGCCACCCTGGAAACCCTGGCCGAGGAAATGGGCGTGACGCGCGAACGCGTGCGCCAGATCCAGCAAGAGGCCTTGATCAAGCTCAAACGGGCTATGGCGGCACGCGGCGTCGTGCGCGACTCCTTACTGTAGCAAGTCTGATAAAACGCCCATGGCGGCGTTGCATGGCCTCGCCGTACTGTCGTACTGTCTTCGGCCACGCGCCTTGCCCTGCGCATTTTCTCAGGCTTGCTGCCCGGTGCGGGCTTGAGCGGCTTTTGCCTGTCGCGATCTGCTATCATACGCCCCGCTCGCGGCGCCTGACCTTTCCCCATTCTTTCAAGTTCCAGCGCGGCCCTGCGTCCTGGCCCACTCTTACCTATTGATCGCTATGCAAGAAAATATCATCGAAATCAAATCGCTCGACATGGACGCCCGTGGCGTTGGCCATATTGAGAACGAAGACGGCTCGCCGGGCAAGGTTGTGTTTGTCGAAGGCGCATTGCCGGGCGAGCGCGTCAGCTTTGTGACGTTCAAGAAAAAGAAGAACTGGGAAATGGCCCGCATGACGGCGCTGCACCGCGAATCGTCGATGCGCGTGACGCCCAAGTGCAAGCATTTCGACAATTGCGGCGGCTGCTCGATGCAGCATCTGGAGCCGTCGGCGCAGGTGGCGATCAAGCAGCGCGTGCTGGAAGACAACTTGTGGCATATCGGCAAGGTGCGTCCGCAAAGCATCATGCGCCCCATGTATGGCCCGACCTGGGGCTACCGCTACCGCGCGCGCCTGTCCGTGCGCCACGTCAAGAAGAAGGACGCCGTGCTGGTGGGCTTCCATGAAAAGAAATCGGCTTTCGTGGCCGACATGGATAGCTGCGAGATCTTGCCGCCACACATCTCGGCCATGCTGCTGCCGCTGCGCGGATTGATTGCTTCGCTGTCGATCTTCGACCAGATGCCGCAGATCGAACTGGCCGTGGGCGAAGACGTGACCGCCATGGTCTTGCGCATCATGGCGCCGTTGACGGCGGACGATGAAACGAAACTGAAGGCCTTTGCCGACGAGTACGGCGTGCAATGGTGGCTGCAAGTCAAGGGCCCGGAAACGGCCGTGCCGTTCTATCCGCTGGACAAGCAATTGCATTACCTGCTGCCGGAATTCGGCGTCAAGATGCCGTTCAAGCCCGTCGATTTCACGCAGGTGAACCACCACATCAATCGCGTGCTGGTGTCGAAAGCCTTGCGTTTGCTGGAAGTGCAGCCGACAGACCGCGTGGCCGACCTGTTCTGCGGCCTGGGCAATTTCACCTTGCCGCTGGCCACGCAGGGCAGCGAGGTGGTTGGTATCGAAGGCAGTACCACCCTGACGGAGCGGGCGCTGGAAAACGCGCTGGCCAATGGCCTGGCGGAAAAAACCTCGTTCTCGACGCGCAACCTGTTCGAAGTGACGACGGACGACCTGATCGCGCTGGGCAAGTTCGACCGCATCCTCGTCGACCCGCCGCGCGATGGCGCCATGGCCCTGTGCCAGGCACTGGTCGGCCTGTCGCAAGTGCGTCCGGACCTGCTGCCGAAACGCATCGTGTATGTGTCGTGCAGCCCGTCCACCCTGGCGCGTGACGCCGGCATCCTGGCGCTGGAAGCCGGTTATGTGCTGAGCAAGGCGGGCGTGGTGAACATGTTCCCGCATACTTCCCACGTGGAATCGATGGCGGTCTTTGATTTGCCTCAATAAGTAGTGCCGCGCGGCGGGTGGCCAGGCAGGCACCCGCCGCTGCCGCGTTCAGCGGCGCCGCGAGCTCCCCCAATACCACTTACAGCGTGTTATAAAACTGGTCTGTCTTTTCCCGATCCAGCGTCTTTTTACATCCTTCCTCTGCCGTTTTTTCATTGTCCAGTAGGACAACACGCCATTTGCCTCCGCCGCTGCGCTTCTTGCGCAAAGTGGTATTGCCCACTTCGAGGCCACTTCAAAACCACTTGACCGCCTATTTTTTCAGCAGCATGCTGTTCTTGCAACTGCAAAAAACAAAATCACAGGGTAGCTCTTCATTGAAGCAAAGTGGTATTTCCGCAAACCTGAACAGGAGACAACGTGGAAAATTTAATACTCAAAAAAACGATCAGGAACATGATGGTATGTCTGGCCAGCGGTGGCGTGCTGGCGGCATGCGGCGGTGGTGGCGGTGACGCCGGCGCGCCGGCTGGGTCGCAATTGCTGGCGGCCAGTACCGTGGTCGCTTGCGTGCCGTGGCAAGAGGGCGGCACGTATAACGCGGGCACGGTGGTCACCTACCTGGGCGCCAACTACACGGCCCTGGTGACGCAGACGGATCACGTGGGCTCGGGTTGGAATCCCGTTTCCACGCCGAGCCTGTGGAGTGCCGGCGGCACCTGCGACGGTGGCACCACGCCGACTCCCACCCCAACGCCGACTCCAACTCCCACGCCAACCCCGACACCGGCGCCTACGCCGAACCCGACGCCCACTCCGACACCAACGCCAACCGGCGGCACCTGCGCGCTGGCGTGGGTGGCCGGCACGGCTTACAGCGCGGGCGCCACCGTCAGTTATGCGGGCACGAATTACCGCGCCAACTACTGGACGCAGGGCGACAATCCGTCGACCAGCAGCGGCGCCGCCGGCACGGGCAAGCCGTGGACCAGTCTGGAGATCTGCAGTACCACGCCGACACCGACACCGACACCTACTCCAACCCCGACGCCTACTCCAACACCGACACCAACGCCGACACCGACGCCGACACCGACGCCGACTCCAACTCCAACACCTACCCCAACGCCAACGGGCCGCGAAGTCGGCTCCTATTTTGCGCAGTGGGGCGTGTATGGCCGCGACTATGAAGTGGCGAACGTGCACACGAGTGGCGTGGCCGACAAGCTGACTTTCATCAACTATGCCTTCGGCAACATCTATCCGAAAAACGGCGGCTATGAATGCGCCATGATCACCAAGACGGAGCCGGGTGCGACGAATCCGAATTCGCCGGACGCGGGCACGGGCGGCGATGCCGAGGCCGACTACATCCGCACGCCGAAGCGCACCGTCGATGGCCAGGCGATTCCTTGGGATGCACCGTTGTCGGGCAACTTCCTGCAGCTGAGAAAACTCAAGGCGGCGCACCCGAACCTGAAATTGTTCATCTCGCTGGGCGGCTGGAGCTGGTCGAAGAACTTCTCCGTCGGTTCGGCCACCGATGCGCTGCGCAAGCAGATGGTGCGTTCCTGCATCGATATCTACATCAAGGGTAACCTGCCGGTGCAGGGCGGTCGCGGTGGCGTGGGCGCGGCGGCCAACATCTTTGACGGCATCGACATCGACTGGGAATATCCGGTCGGCGGCGGCCAGCCGTACAACACTGTCAGCCCCAACGACAAGCGCAACTTCACCTTGCTGATGGCGGAATTCCGCAGCCAGCTCGATGCGCTCGGTGCAGCCAACGGCAAGCGCTACCTGTTGACGGCCGCTGTCGGTGCCGGCAAGGACAAGATCGACAACACGGAGCCGGCCCTGTACTCGCAGTACATGGATTGGATCAACCTGATGACCTACGACTTCCACGGCGGCTGGGAAAACAGCACCAACTTCAACGCCCAGCTGTTTGCCGACCCTGCCGATCCGTCGACGGGCATGGCGCGTGAATACGTGGGTGACAAGGCGGTGCAGTACATGATTGCCGCCGGCGTGCCGCGCGACAAGCTGCTGCTGGGCATACCGTTCTATGGCCGCGGCTGGACGGGCGTGGCGCCGGGGCCGAATGGCGATGGCCTGTACCAGGCGGCCACGGGCACGGCGCCGGGCACGTACGAGTCGGGCATCGAGGACTATAAAATCCTCGTGGCCAAGGCTGGCACGCGCTACTACCATCCCGTGACCAAGCAGCTGTACCTGTACACGGGGGCGGGCGGCCAGTGGTGGAGCTATGATGACCCGACCGTCATCGGCACCAAGGTGAAATATGTGAAGGACCAGGGCTTGCGTGGCGCGTTCTCGTGGGAACTCGATGGCGACGCGAATGGCGTGCTGGCAACCGAGGTGTGGAAGGTGCGGTAATACTGCGCTAGAGTAGGAGGCGGCCGGGCGGCATACGCTGCCCGGCCGCTTGTTCACATAAAAAACAGGAGACGGGCGATGGCGGCGGTATCGACATTCGGAATCAAGCAGAAAGAACAGCAGCCGGAACAGGAGCTGAGCCGCGAATGGCGCAGCTGGATCGCGGAAAACCTCATGCTGGGCAGCCACCCGTCGGCGCTGATGCCGGTGCTGCAAAAGGCGGGCATTACGGAGCCCCTGGCGCGCCGCGAAGTGGAGCTGGCGCTGCAGAGTCCCTACCTGGCCGGCGCCGTGCGCCTGTCGAACCGGCTGGCCAAGCGCGACTGGGTGATCGACATCCAGCGCAAGCTGAACCAGTTGCGTCCACCCGAGATTCCCCGCCGCGAGAAACTGACGGCGCACGAGTTCCTGACGGAGTTCTATTCCACCAACCAGCCCGTGATCATCACGGGCATGATGGACGACTGGCCCGCCATGGCCAAGTGGAGCCCGGCCTATTTCCGCGAGCATTACGCGCAGCGCGAAGTGGAAGTGCAGTTCGGCCGCGAGGCGGATGCGCAGTACGAAATGAACAGCGTGGCCCACAAGCGCAAGATGGCGTTTGGCGAGTACGCCAGTCTGGTCGAGGGCAGCGGCGCGACCAACGATTTCTACATGACGGCGAATAACAATTCGCAGAACCGGCAGGCGCTGCGCGAGCTGTGGGACGATATCGGCCAGCTGCCCGAATACCTGGAGCAGAGTGGCGGCCCCACGGGTTTTTTATGGTTTGGCCCGGCCGGCACGGTGACGCCATTCCACCACGACCTGACGAACAACTTCATGGCGCAGGTACAAGGGCGCAAGCGGCTGCGCATCATGGCCGCCTGCGAGGTGGCGCGGGTGTACAACCAGCGCCACTGTTTTACGCCCGTCGACGGGCGCGATATCGACCTGCAGCGCTATCCGCTGATGGCGGACGTGCAGGTGCGCGAATGCGTGCTGGCGCCGGGCGAGATACTGTTCCTGCCCGTCGGCTGCTGGCATTTCGTCGAAGCGCTCGACATATCGATGACGGTGGCGTTTACCAACTTCAAATGGGATAACGATTTTTACAGCAAGTATCCGCCGAATCACGACTTTTGATCGTGGGGCTAAGCTGCCGCGAACAGCCGCCGTACAGGCGGCTTTTTTCATGCTTCAGAGCGTTTCGTGCAAAAAATATTTCCATGAAAAAATTGATTCAAATCATTTCACAGCAAATATTTTGATATGAATGGCCATGATGTTTCATTATCCAGATGGCGATGGCGGGCGGATAATTTTATGGCTGGCGCGGCGCCGGGCCGCGGAGTGGACTTGCCGGCGCGCCAGCACCGACAACCATCTGGAGGCGGCAGGGCATGAACACGCAGCACACGACACAAGCATCTATGCAGTTGCAGCACACATCGAAAGTCACGCTGGACACGCGGCTGACGCGCGAAGCGGCCGAATTGCTGGCGAAGGCCGACATCCATTTGAATGGCCGCGCCGCCTGGGACATGCAGCTGCGCAAACCGGGCGTACCGGAGCGCGCCTTCGCCAGCGGCAACCTGGGCCTCGGCGAAGCGTACATGGATGGCGACTGGGACGCGAACCAGCTTGATGAATTCTTTTGCCATTTGCTGCGCGCCAGAGTGGCCGACGACGTGCGCCCCATGCGTCTGGCCTTCCATGCGCTGACTGCGCGCCTGTTCAACCTGCAGACGGAGCGCCGCGCCTGGATGGTGGGCAAGGAGCACTACGACCTGGGCAATGCCTTCTATGCGGCCATGCTCGATCCGCGCATGACGTATACCTGCGGCTACTGGAAGGATGCCGGCAACCTGGCCGAGGCGCAGGAAGCCAAGCTCGATCTGATCTGCCGCAAGCTGCGCCTGGAACCGGGCATGCGCGTGCTCGATATCGGTTGCGGCTGGGGCAGCTTCATGCGCTATGCGGCGGAGAAATACCAGGTGCGGTGCGTGGGCGTGACGATCTCGAAGGAGCAGGCAGCGTATGCGCGCGGCATGCCGGGTGGCGAGCACCTGGACTTCCGCCTGCAGGACTACCGCGACACGGATGAAAAATTCGACCGCATCGTCAGCATCGGCATGTTCGAGCACGTGGGGCGCAAGAACCACCGCACCTTCATGGAAGTGGCGCACCGCTGCCTGGAAGACGACGGTCTGTTCCTGCTGCACACGATCGGCAAGAACAAGCGCCATTCCACGTGCGATCCGTGGATCGACAAATACATCTTCCCGAATGGCGACTTGCCGTCGCTCGGCCAGATCGGCGACGCCATCGATGATCTGTTCGTGGCCGAGGACTTGCATAACTTCGGCGCCGACTACGACAAGACCCTGATGGCCTGGCATGCGAATTTCGAGCAGGCGTGGCCGCGCTTTGCCGCCCAGCTGGGCGAGCGCTTCCACCGCATGTGGTCCTACTATCTGCTGTCCTGCGCCGGCGCCTTCCGCGCGCGCGACCTGCAGCTGTGGCAATGGGTGCTGGCCAAGCAGGGCGTGCTGGGCGGCTACGAGCGTGTCAGTTGAGATGTGCGGCAACTGATATGATGGATTGATGGATATCAATCAAGCGCGTACTTTCCTGGAAGTGGCGTCCTGCGGCAGTTTCATCATGGCCGCTGAACGCATGCACGTGACGCAGACGGCCGTCAGCGCCCGCATCCGCTCGCTGGAGCAGCAACTGGGGCGCCAGCTGTTCGTGCGCAACAAGGCGGGCGCGCGCCTGACGTCGGCCGGCGAGCGCTTCATGCGCCATGCGGCCACCATGGTGCAGGTGTGGGAGCGGGCGCGCCACCAGGTGGCCTTGCCGCCGGGGCGCGACGACGCCGTCAGCATCGGCTGCGAGCTGAGCCTGTGGCAGCCGCTGCTCGGCGACTGGCTGATACGCATGAGCCGCGACTGTCCCCAGATCGCCTTGCGCGCGGAAGTCGACAGCCCCGCGCGCCTGCTCGACGCGGTGCATGACGGCTCGCTGGACCTGGCCGTGCTGTACAACCCGCCGCAGCGCCCGGGCCTGGCCAGCGAATTGCTGGCCGAGGAAAAGCTGGTGATGGTGACCACGCGCGCTGATGGGCAGATGCATGCCGACACGTATGTGTATGTGGACTGGGGCCCCAGCTTCGCGGCCAATCACCAGGCGGCCTACCCGGAGCTGAGCAGCCCGCCCGTCTCGATCTCGCTGGGGCCGCTGGCCCTCGTGTATCTGCTGGACGTGGGCGGTACCAGTTACTTTCGCATCGGCAGCGCGCAACCCTATCTCGATGCGGGGCTCTTGTTCCGCGTGCGCGACGCGCCCGAATTCTCGCATTCCGCCTACGCCGTCTACGCGGCCCAGCGCGACAACCCGACCCTGGACCGCGCCCGCGCCTGCCTGCTGGAGGTGGCGGAGAGGGGCAAATAGGTGCGACAGACGTAAAAAAGCCGACCCGAGGGTCGGCTTTCATTTTTAATGCGCATAAGCGCAGCGCATAAAACGTTCAGGGCAAGGCGCGGTGCCGAAGACAGTACGACTAGTACGGCGAGGCACTGCAACGCCGCCCTGGGCGTTTTTGCGTTAGCGCTTAGTCGCGGCTGCCGCCGGCGAAGCCCAGCAGGGACAACAGGCTGGTGAAGATGTTGTACACGTCCAGGTAGATGCGCAGGGTGGCCGAGATGTAGTTGGTCTCGCCGCCGTTGATGATTTGCTGCACGTCATACAGGATGTAGGCCGAGAAGATGGCGATGGCGACCATGGAGATCACGATCGACAGTGCCGACAGGCCCAGGAAAATGTTCGCTACCGATGCCAGGATCAGCACGATCACGCCGGCGAACAGCCATTTGCCCATGGCCGAGAAGTCGCGCTTCGAAACCGTGGCGATCGTGGCCATCACGGCCAGGATGGTGGCCGTGCCGCCGAATGCCGTCATGATCAGCATGCCGCCATTCGAGTAGCCGAGCGTGCGCGTCAGGATAGGCGTGAGCATCAGGCCCATGAAGAAGGTAAAGCCGAGCAGGACGGCGACGCCGAGGCCCGAGTTCTTGGTCTTCTCAATCGCGTACATGAAGCCGAAAGCGACGGCCATGAAGATGATGAAACCCATGCCGCCGGTCAGCATCGGCAAATGCATCTGCACGCCAATGAAGGCGCCCAGCACGGTCGGGATCATGGACAGCGCCAGCAGCCAGTAAGTGTTGCGCAAGACCTGATGGCGGACTTGCTGCATGCCCCCCGACAGGTCAAAGGTGCGTTGCATGTTCTGATTCATAGTGCCTCCGTGTTGTCAATTCAAATTACTGCTTTACCCAAGGATAGCATGAGGGCCGGAATTTGCCAAAAAAGCAGCTTAAGATTTCATTAAACGGGGGCAGGGCGGCAAGATGCCCCCTGCCTATCTGGGTGATATGGGGTGGAGTATGGTAAAATCAAAGGTTGATTGAGTTATCAATTTACCGTTTTAAACCTTACTTTTTATTGGAGTTTTCACACATGGCAATCGAACGCACCCTGTCGATCATCAAACCAGACGCAGTTGCAAAAAACGTAATCGGTCAAATCTACTCCCGTTTTGAAAACGCTGGCCTGAAAATCGTTGCAGCACGCATGACCCAACTGTCGCGCGAACAAGCTGAAGGCTTCTACGCAGCGCACAAAGAACGCGGCTTTTTCAAGGATCTGGTCGACTTCATGGTTTCCGGTCCAGTCATGATCCAAGCCCTGGAAGGCGAAAACGCCGTTCTGGCCCACCGTGACCTGATGGGCGCGACCGATCCGAAGAAAGCAGAAAAAGGCACGATCCGCGCCGATTTCGCCGATTCGATCGACGCTAACGCCGTACACGGTTCCGACGCTGTCGAAGCTGCTAAAGTGGAAATCGCTTACTTCTTCCCAGAACTGAAGGCTTAATTGCCTTAGATAACGTTATTTCCTGGCGTTATCTGTGAAATAACTTATCACCCCCTGTTCCCGCTGCGCTGTGGAGTTTTCGCTCCGGATGCGCGCGGGGACGGATTTTTAGAATAGACAAGATCATGAATACGACGACCCTCACCAACTTGCTGGACCTCGATCCCGCGCAACTCATCGCCTACTGCGCCGAGTTGGGAGAGAAACCGTTTCGTGCGAAACAATTGCAACGTTGGATACATCAGTTCGGCGCTTCCGATTTCGACGCCATGACGGATCTGGCCAAGTCGCTGCGCGACAAGCTGGCCACGCGCGCCGAAGTGCGCGCCCCGGCCATCATCAGCGACCACACGTCGACGGATGGCACGCGCAAGTGGCTGGTCGACGTGGGCAATGGCAATGCCGTGGAAACCGTGTTCATTCCGGAAGAAAACCGCGGCACCCTGTGCATCTCGACCCAGGCCGGCTGCGCCGTGAACTGCCGTTTCTGCTCGACGGGCAAGCAAGGCTTCAACCGCAACCTGTCCGTGGGCGAAATCATCGGCCAGCTGTGGATGGCGGAGTTCGAATTGCGCCGCACCAAGGGCATCGAACCGGGCCCGAAAGGCGAGCGCCAGATCACCAACGTGGTGATGATGGGCATGGGCGAGCCCCTGCTGAACTTTGAGCCGACCGTCACTGCCCTGAAATTGATGCTTGACGACAACGCCTACGGCCTGTCGCGCCGCCGCGTGACCCTGTCGACGTCGGGCGTGGTGCCGATGATGGACAAGCTGTCGCAGGAAGTGCCGGTGGCCCTGGCCGTCTCGCTGCACGCCTCGAACGACGCCTTGCGCGACGGGCTGATTCCACTGAACAAGAAGTATCCGCTGAAGGAATTGATGGCGGCCTGCAAGCGCTACCTGGAATTTGCCCCGCGCGACTTCATCACCTTCGAGTACTGCATGCTGGACGGCGTCAACGACAGCGACGAGCATGCGCGCGAACTGCTGGCGCTGGTGCAAGACCGCGAGTTCGGCGTGAACTGCAAGTTCAACCTGATCCCGTTCAATCCTTTCCCCGAGTCGGGCCTGTTCCGCTCGAAAAACCCGCGCATCAAGGCGTTTGCCCAGGTGCTCATGGATGGCGGCATCATCACCACCGTGCGCAAGACGCGCGGCGACGATATCGATGCGGCCTGCGGCCAGCTGGCCGGCGAAGTCAAGGACCGCACCCGGGTGCAGGAGCGCATGGAAAAGATGACTGAGTATCAACAGAAATTTGGCGCCAATTTCGGCAAGATCGTGGAGATCCGCTCCTGATGCGGGGAAGCATGGCTTATCCTGGCGTACTTGCCGTGGCTGTTGTCAGCCTGGGCGTGCTGCTGGCCGGCTGTGCTTCCACCGCAGACAAGGAGCAGGCTGCATCTGTCGAGCAGCGCGCCGCCTTGCGCTTGCAGTTGGCCAGCGCCTATTATATGCAAGACCAGTTTGTGGTGGCGTTGGCGGAAGCGGAGCAGGCGGTGCAGCTGGCACCGGGCAACGCCCAGGTGCGCGGCATGCGCGCCCTGATTTTTGCTGCTATGCGCCAACCCGTGGCTGCTGAAAAAGATTTTCTTTACGCATTGCGCCTTGCGCCCCACAATCCCGAGTTGAGCAATAATTATGGCCTGTTTCTGTGCCAGACCGGGCGCGCGGCGCAGTCGTTGGCGTATTTTGATGCCGCATTGCAAGATGTCACCTATGGCACGCCTGAACTGGCGCTGCATAATGCGGCGGCGTGCAGCCTGGTCATGAAAGATTACCCGCGCGCCGCCGGCTACTGGCTCAAGGCGGAGCGCATCGCACCTGGCGCGGCAATTACCTATGTCGGCCTGGTGCGCGTGTATTACCAACAGCAAGACTACCGGCAAGCGGCTCATTACCTTGAGCGGCTCGGTAAAGTAGCGACAATGGAGGGCCAGACGGCCGATGTGCTGTGGCTCGGGATCAAGGTGCAGCATAAGCTCGGGGATGCGGGTGCGGAAGCTGGCCTGGGGGCGCTGTTGCGCAACCACCATTCCGGCTCCCCCGAATATGCTGCTTATCAAAATGGGGCGTTTGATGAGTGAGACAGGGATACCAATGAATTCAGAGTGGGCAGAAACGCCTCAGCAGCAGCCCCAGGGCAATCTTGCGTTGGCAGGCGCACAGTTGAAAGCGCAGCGCGAAGCGCTGGGCTGGCCGGTGGAGCAGGTGGCCGACCAGCTCAAGCTGGCGCCGCGCCAGGTGATCGCGCTGGAAGAGGGCGACATGGCGGCTTTGCCGAATCTGGCCGTGGTGCGCGGTTTCGTGCGCGCCTACGCCAAGGTGGTGCGTCTCGACGCGGCGCCGCTGGTGGCCATGATCGAAGTCCATCCGGCGCCAGCGCAGCAGGACCCGGCCGCGCCCGTGCGGCGTGAAATTTCCGCCACGTTTTCCGAATCGCGCTTCCCGTCGATGACGCAGCGCTCGTCGAACCAGACTCCCCTCTGGATCGCCGGCGCCGTGGCTGTCGTCGTGGCGGCCGCCTTTGGCGCGTATAAACTCGGTTATGTGCCGGCCGGCCTGCTGTCCTCGCAGGCCGGGAAAGAAACGGCGCATGCGGAAGTGGGCCCCGTGGAAACGACCCTGATCAAGCCGGGCCAGGACTTGACGCCCGTGCAGTCGCCGTCCGTGCCCCTGATTTCCGTGCCGCCGCCGCCAGGCAACGATACGCAGACGGGCGCACCGGCCGCCGTCGCTTCGGCGCCGGCCGCTGCCGTAGTGCCGCCAGCCGCCGTGCCCGCGCCCGCTCCAGCGGCGACGCCTGCCGTCACGCCGCCCGCGGCTGCAGCTGCCGTGGGCGCGAATGCGCTGGTGCTGAAGGTCGAGCAGGATTCCTGGGTGGAAATCCGCCGCCCCGGCAGCACGCCGCTGATTTCGCGCATGGTCAAGGCGGGCAGCACGGAAACGTTCGATATCACGGGACCGGCCACCCTGGTGGTAGGCAAGCCGGGTGTCGTGCAGGCAACCTTGCGCGGCGCCAAGCTGGATCTGCCGACCGTTGCCGGCGGCACGATTTCTCGTGTCAGCATCAAATAATTGCAGTAACCGTTCAAGCAAACTCAGAAGATAATATTATGGCTACCTCGAAAACAGCGATCGGCTCCGGTCCATCTGGCCGTCGCGACAGCCGCAAGGTGCTGATCGCGCACGGCCAGCGCCAGATCTGGGTGGGCGGCGACGCCCCCGTGGTGGTGCAGTCGATGACGAACACGGATACGGCCGACGCCATCGGCACGGCGATCCAGATCAAGGAACTGGCGCGTGCCGGTTCGGAGCTGGTGCGCCTGACGGTGGACCGTCCTGAAGCGGCCGCAGCCGTGCCCTACATCCGCGAGCAGCTCGACAAGATGGACATCGACGTGCCGCTGGTGGGCGATTTTCACTATAACGGCCATACCCTGCTCAACGATTACCCCGATTGCGCACGCGCGCTGTCGAAGTACCGCATCAACCCGGGCAACGTGGGCAAGGGCGCCAAGCGCGATACGCAATTCGCGCAAATGATCGAGGCGGCTTGCCGCTACGACAAGCCGGTGCGCATCGGCGTGAACTGGGGCAGCCTGGACCAGGCCTTGCTGGCGCGCATCATGGATGAAAACGCGGGCCGCGCCGAACCGTGGCCGGCGCAAGCCGTCATGTATGAAGCGCTGGTGACGTCGGCGATTGAAAATGCCGTGCGCGCCGAAGAACTGGGTCTGGCGCGCGACAAGATCATTCTGTCGTGCAAGGTTTCGGGCGTGCAGGACCTGATCGCCGTGTACCGCGAACTGGCGCAGCGCTGCGACTATCCGCTGCACCTGGGTTTGACGGAAGCGGGCATGGGCAGCAAGGGCATCGTGGCGTCCACCGCGGCCCTGGCCGTGCTGCTGCAGGAAGGCATCGGCGACACCATCCGCATTTCGCTCACACCCGAACCGGGCGGCGACCGCACGCGCGAAGTCATCGTCGGCCAGGAAATCCTGCAAACCATGGGCTTGCGCAAGTTCGCGCCCATGGTCATCGCTTGCCCAGGCTGCGGCCGCACGACGTCGACCACCTTCCAGGAGCTGGCTGACAACATCCAGACGTATCTGCGCGAGCAGATGCCGGAATGGAAGAAATCGTATCCGGGCGTGGAAGCGATGAACGTGGCCGTGATGGGCTGCATCGTCAACGGCCCCGGCGAATCGAAGCATGCGAACATCGGCATCAGCCTGCCCGGCACGGGCGAGTCGCCTGCCGCGCCCGTGTTTGTCGACGGCGAAAAAGTCGTTACCCTGCGCGGCGAACGCATCGTCGAGGAATTCCAGGACATCGTCTTGAATTATGTTAAAAGCCATTATGGCAAGACCGCGCCGGTTGCCGCGTAATCGGTCGGGTAGGTCGGATTAGCGGGGCCGCCGAGGCGCGAAGCGCGTCATCCGACAATCAAGTTAAAGCAAAGAAGAACACTATGTCAGAAAATAAAAAAGCAGAAAAAATTACAGGCGTGAAGGGCATGAACGATGTCCTGCCAGCCGATGCCCCGCTGTGGGAATTGTTTGAAAACACGGCGCAATCCGTGCTGCAAAGCTATGGCTTCCAGCAAATCCGCACGCCGATCGTGGAAGAAACGAAATTGTTCGCGCGCGCCATCGGCGCCGTGACCGATATCGTGGAAAAGGAAATGTATTCGTTCACCGATTCGATGAACGGCGACAACCTGACCCTGCGTCCTGAAGGCACGGCCGGCGTGGTGCGCGCCGTGGTCGAGCACAACCTCGTCTACGAAGGCCCGAAACGCCTGTGGTACAAGGGCCAGATGTTCCGCCATGAGCGTCCGCAAAAGGGCCGCTACCGCCAGTTCCACCAGTTCGGCGTGGAAGCCATCGGTTTCACGGGCCCGGATATCGACGCCGAGATCATCATGCTGTCGCGCCGCCTGTGGGATGACCTGGGCCTGGAAGGCATCCGCCTGGAACTGAACTCGATCGGCGATGCGGCCGAGCGCCTGCGCCACCGCGCCGACCTGATCGCCTACCTGGAAAGCCACAGCGAGCTGCTCGACGAAGAAGCCAAGCGCCGCCTGCACAGCAATCCGCTGCGCATCCTCGACACCAAGAACCCTGCGATGCAGGACCTGGTCAATGGCGCGCCGAAGCTGCTGGACTACCTGGGCGAGGAATCGCTGGCCCACTTCCACGGCGTGCAGAAGATATTGAACCACAACAATATCCCGTTCACCATCAATCCACGTCTGGTGCGCGGCCTCGATTACTACAACCGCACGGTGTTCGAGTGGGTCAGCGACAAGCTGGGCGCGCAAGGCACGGTCTGCGCCGGTGGCCGCTATGACGGCATGGTGGAAATGTTCGGCGGCAAATCGACGCCCGCCGTCGGTTTTGGCATGGGCGTCGAACGCCTGGTATTGCTGATGAAAGACGCGGCCGAGCCCGAGCAGCCGGCCCAGTGCGACGTCTACCTGGTGCACCAGGGCGAGCAGGCAGGCTTGCAAGCTTTCGTGCTGGCCGAGCGGATTCGCGATGCGGGCCTGGACGTTGTGCTACATTGCGCAGCGAGCAACGGTGGCGGCAGCTTCAAGACGCAAATGAAAAAGGCCGACGCCAGCGGCGCGGCGTTTGCCGTGATCATGGGCGACGATGAAATCGCCAATAACGTCGCTACGGTGAAAGCCATGCGCGAAGCCGATGCCGGCGCGCAGCAGAACACGGTGCCGTTCGACGATGTCGTCGATTACGTGGTGGACCAGATCATCGGCGACCACGATTGCGGCCATGACCACGGTCCTGGCGGCCACGTGCATCACCACCATTGATTTGCAGTAAGACCGTACTACCCTCGATCAACTACTCATTAAAACTGACGACCCATGGCATACGATCACGAAGAACAAGAACAACTGGCAACCCTCAAGGCCTGGTGGCAGCGCAATGGCAATCTGACCTCCTGGGTCCTGATCGTGGCGCTGGCAGGCTACAGCGGCTGGGCTGGCTGGCAGTACTACCAGCGCACGCAGGCTGCGCAAGCGGGCCAGCTGTACGATGAACTGCAAAACGCCATCGCCGCCAAGGACACCGCCAAGGTGATGCGCGCGGCTGGCGACATGCAATCGCGTTTCAGCGGCACGGCGTATGCGCAGATGAGCGCCCTGGCTGCGGCCAAGGTGGCGTTCGATGCGAATGACCTGAAAACGGCCAAGACCCAGCTGCAATGGGTGGCCGAGCACGGCACGGAAGAGTACAAATCCATCGCCAAGCTGCGCCTGGCTGGCGTCCTGCTGGATGAAAAAGCCTACGATGAAGCGCTGAAAGTGCTGGCGACGGCTTCCGTGGCGCAATTTGCCGGCGCCGTGGCCGACCGCAAGGGCGACGTCCTGGTGGCGCAAAACAAGCTGGCCGAGGCACGCACGGCTTACCTGGCCGCTCTGGCAGCGACGGACAAGAACAATCCAGGCCGTCAATTGATCCAGGTCAAACTGGAAGCGATCGGCGGTACGGTACCGGAAGACAAGGCCAAGGCTGACAAGGCTGCCGCCTGACAGGAACACTGACGGCGTGGCCGGGCGGCGTTGTGCGCCGCCTGCCTTGCCCTTACAAGTACAAGAAAAAGGTTGGATAACACTTATGCGTGTCACTGAAAAGCTGGTAGCTGCAAGTCTGTTGGCCCTGATGGCCGGTTGCTCGTCCTGGAACCCGTTCGCCTCGAAAGATCCGAAAGTCGAACCGGCCAAGCTGGTCGAGTTAAAATCGAGCATCGCCGTGCGCGACGCCTGGAAGTATTCGATCGGCAAGGCCGGCGTCTACGCCTTCACGCCTGCGCTGGCCGGCAACAGCCTGTACGTGGTCAGCGCCGATGGCGCGCTGGCGCGCCTGGACGCGGCCAGCGGCCGTGAGACGTGGCGCGTCAAGGCCGGCAGCGACATCACGTCCAGCGCCGGCAGCGATGGCACGCTGGTGGCCGTGGGCGCCGCCAAGGGCGCCGTGCTGGCGTTCGATGCCGACGGCAAGCAGCTGTGGAAGGCTCAGGCGTCCAGCGAAGTCTTGACGGCGCCCGTCGTAGGGCAGGGCGTGGTGGCGGTGCGCAGCGTGGACAACCGCATCGTCGGCTTCGACGCCAAGACGGGCGAACGCAAGTGGACGGTGCAGCGCGCCACGCCGGCCTTGACCTTGCGCAATGCGCCGGGCATGGTGCTGGGCGGCGCGAACATCTACGTGGCCCAGCCAGGCGGCAAGCTGCTGGCTCTGACGGCGGCCACCGGTGTGGTACGCTGGGAGATCGTCGTCAGCGAACCGCGCGGCGCCACCGAACTGGAACGCGTTTCCGATATCGCCGGCGCACCGGTGGTATTCGAAGGCGAAGTGTGCGCCGTCACGTACCAGGGCAAGGCGGGCTGCTTCGATGCCGCCACGGGCGTGCCGCGCTGGACCAAGCCGATCTCGTCCGATGTGGGCGTGGCCGTCGACCAGCGTTTTGTGTTTGTTGCCGACGCCCAGGGCGCCGTCGTGGCGTTCAGCCGCGAAGGCGGCCAGAGCGCCTGGAAGAATGAGGCGCTGGCGCGCCGCCGCCTGTCGACGCCTGCCTCCTACGGCCGCAGCGTTGCCGTCGGTGACTATCAAGGTTACATCCACTTCCTGTCACGGGAAGATGGCGCATTAATAGGTCGTGTCAGCACCGACGGTAGCCCGATTGTTTCGGCTCCCGTTGTTGCCGGTTCGAATTTGATTTTTCAAACCCAATCAGGGACAGTGACCGCTCTCGCGGTCGAGTAATACAATGAAGCCGGTAATTGCACTAGTAGGTCGACCCAATGTTGGGAAATCGACTTTATTCAATCGTCTGACCCGCTCGCGCGATGCGCTGGTGGCGGATTTGCCTGGGTTGACGCGCGATCGTCACTATGGCGAAGGCCGTGTCGGCGAACGTCCCTTCCTGGTCATCGATACGGGTGGTTTCGAACCCGTCGCCAAGGAAGGCATCATGCACCAGATGGCACTGCAGACCAAGCAGGCCGTGGCCGAGGCCGACGTGGTGGTGTTCATCGTGGACGGCCGTCAGGGCCTGACCCCGCATGACAAGACCATCGTTGACTTCCTGCGCAAGAGCGGCCGCCCGGTCTTGCTGGTGGTTAACAAAAGCGAAGGCATGCGCTACACGGCCGTCGTGTCCGAATTCTATGAATTGGGCATGGGCGATCCGTATGCGATCTCGTCGGCGCACGGCGACGGCGTCAACGACCTCGTCGAAGTGATGCTGGACCTGGCGTTCGCGCAGCGTCCGGATGAGCCTGAAGAGCTGGAAAAGACCGACCGCGGCATCAAGATCGCCCTCGTCGGCCGTCCGAACGTGGGCAAGTCGACGCTGATTAACACGCTGCTGGGCGAAGAGCGCGTGATCGCCTTCGACATGCCGGGCACGACGCGCGATTCGATCGAAATCCCGTTCGAGCGCGATGGCCAGCAATACACCTTGATCGACACGGCCGGTATCCGCCGCCGCGGCAAGGTGTTTGAAGCGATCGAGAAATTCTCGGTGGTGAAAACGCTGCAGTCGATTTCCGAAGCCAACGTGGTCGTGCTGATGCTCGACGCGCAGCAGGATATCTCGGAACAGGACGCGCATATCGCCGGCTTTATCCTGGAATCGGGCCGCGCACTGGTGGTGGCCGTGAATAAATGGGATGGCTTGCAATCGCACGAGCGCGATGAAATCAAGATCGATATCGACCGCAAGCTCGATTTCCTGTCGTTCGCGCAGATGCATTTCATTTCGGCGCTGAAGGGCACCAATATCGGTCCGCTGATGAAGTCGCTCAACGCCGCGTATGCGGCCGCCATGTGCGACCTGTCGACACCGAAGCTGACGCGTGCCCTGATCGAGGCGGTGGAGAAGCAGGAGCCGCGCCGCAAGGGGTCGATTCGTCCGAAGTTGCGCTACGCTCACCAGGGCGGCATGAACCCGCCTGTGATCGTTATTCACGGCAATGCGCTCGACGCCGTTGGCGATCCTTACAAACGCTATCTGGAAAAACATTTCCGCGATACGTTTGCGTTGGTCGGCACGCCGCTGCGCATCGAACTGCGCACGGGTAAAAACCCGTTTGCACGCACGCCAAGCAAGTAATGATTTAAATGCTGAATTAAGTGCATATTAAGGCGCCGCAGAGATAATGCGGCGCCGACAGCCAATTCAATGGCTTTTGCACGAGAATAATAAAGTGTTAATGCGCCATGCGCGACAGCGATCGCGAAAACAGGTTACAGTAGCTATGACGCATCTTTCTTTCTTTGAAAGGTGTGAGAGCACTTGAAATCAAGCGAGTCGCCTCCAATTCTTACACAACAACATAAACAACGGAGCTGTTATGAGCAACAAAGGGCAACTGTTACAAGACCCATTCCTCAATGCATTACGCAAAGAGCATGTTCCTGTCTCGATTTACCTGGTCAATGGCATTAAATTGCAGGGCCATATCGAATCGTTCGATCAATATGTCGTATTGCTGCGCAATACGGTGACACAGATGGTGTACAAGCATGCCATCTCGACAGTGGTGCCGGCCCGTGCCGTCAATCTCAATATTGAATCTGAAGCGGAGTAAAGCGTTGAGCTTGACGGCCCAGCGCCTTTCACCCTCTATCGCCCCCGTCCGCGCCAGCGGCGCTGATGCGTTTGCATCGGCGTCGGCGTCCGCCGCAACTCATCAGATGCCATCATGCGCGCGGCACTAGTCGGGGTTGACTTCGGTCACAGCGACTTCGCCGCCAGCATGGAGGAACTCATGCTGCTGTCGCGTTCGGCTGGCGCGGACCCGATTTCCACCATCACGGCCAAGCGATCCAGTCCCGATTCCGCGTATTTCGTCGGCAGCGGCAAGGCCGATGAAATTGGCGACGTCGTCGTCAACGATGGCCTGGAAATCGTCATTTTCAACCATGCCCTCTCACCTGCCCAGCAGCGCAATCTGGAAAAGCGCCTGAATGTGCGCGTGCTCGACCGTACCAGCCTGATCCTCGACATCTTCGCGCAACGCGCCAAGAGCCACGAGGGCAAGCTGCAAGTCGAACTGGCACAGCTGCAGCATCTGGCCACGCGCCTGATCCGCGGCTGGACCCACCTTGAGCGGCAAAAGGGCGGTATCGGCTTGCGCGGTCCCGGCGAGACGCAGCTCGAGACCGACCGTCGGCTGATCGGCGACCGCGTCAAGGCCTTGCGCGCCCGTCTGGAAAAGCTGCACAAGCAGCGCGAAACGCAGCGCCGCGCGCGCGGCCGCAATCACACATTCTCGGTGTCCCTGGTCGGCTATACCAATGCCGGCAAGTCGACCTTGTTCAATGCCGTGACCAAGGCCGGCGTGTATGTCGCCGACCAGTTGTTCGCCACCCTCGACACCACCTCGCGCCGGGTTTACCTGGGCCAGGAAGTGGGTAACGTGGTGATCTCCGACACGGTCGGCTTCGTGCGCGAACTGCCGCACCAGCTGGTGGCGGCATTCCGCGCCACGCTTGAAGAAACCATCCATGCCGATTTGCTGCTGCATGTCGTCGACGCCGCGTCGCCGGTGCGCATGGAGCAGATCGAGCAGGTCAACCTGGTCTTGAAAGAGATCGGCGCCGATCATATTCCGCAAATCCTCGTGTGGAACAAGATCGATGCGGCCGGGCTGGAGCCTTCGGTGGAGCGCGACGAATATGCTACGATCAGTCGCGTGTTCGTCAGTGCGCAGAAGGGCAGCGGGCTCGACCTGCTGCGCGATGCGATTGTCGAGATGGCTAGGAAGGCGCCCGGTTCGGCCCACCTGTATCAGAACGATGAAGCACCGCAGGAAGATCAGTTTGACGGTCAGTACGACCAGCACGATGGCGCCGCCCCGGACCAGGACAAAGAGCCTGGCGAGGACGATAGGATTTCCACCCACTCCCAAGTCGGAACACGATAGTTATGCTTGTCTCCCTACTCAAAAAAACAGGCTTGAAGTTGTCCCTGAACGATCCCCGCTGGGGCAATCGCAAGGACGACGGCAAGAAAGCCCAAGAAGGCAAAAAGCCCGGCGAAGGTCCGCCGGACCTCGATCAGTTGTGGCGCGATTTCAATCAGCGCCTGAACGCCTTTTTCGGACAGAAGAACCGTCCCGACAACGGCGGCAATAACAACGGTGGCGGCGGTGGTCCGCGTCCCGACATGAAGGGCGCCGGCATCACCGCCGGCGTGGTCGGCGTGATCGCCGTCTTCATCTGGCTCGCCAGCGGCGCCTTCATCGTGCAAGAGGGCCAGAACGGCGTCGTGCTCACGTTCGGCAAGTACAGCCACACCACGCCGGCCGGTTTCAACTGGCGCTGGCCGTACCCGTTCCAGACCGACGAAACCGTCAACGTGTCGCAGGTGCGCACGGTGGAAGTGGGTTACCGCCAGTCGCTGCGCAACAAGCAGGCCAGCGAGTCGCTGATGCTGACGGACGATGAAAACATCATCGACATCCAGTTCGCGGTGCAATACACCCTGAAGGATCCCGTGGCGTGGCTGTTCAACACGCGCGACCAGGAAGACACCCTGCGCCAGGTCGCCGAAACGGCGATCCGCGAAGTCGTCGGCCGCAGCAAGATGGACTTCGTGCTGTACGAGGGCCGCGAAAAGGTGGCTTACGATACGCAGCAGCTGATGCAGCAGATTCTCGACCGCTACAAGGTCGGCGCCGTCATCACCAACGTGACGATGCAGGCCGTGCAGCCGCCGGAGCAGGTGCAAGCCGCCTTCGACGATGCCGTCAAGGCAGGCCAGGACCGCGAGCGCCAGAAGAATGAAGGCCAGGCTTACGCCAACGACGTCATTCCAAAAGCCCGCGGCGCCGCATTCCGCCTGATGGAGGAAGCGGCCGCGTACAGCGCGATGGTGACCGAGAACGCCGCGGGTAATGCTTCGCGCTTCAAGCAGGTGCTGGTCGAGTACCAGAAGGCGCCGGTTGTCACGCGCGACCGCATGTACCTCGAAACGATGCAGCAAGTGTTCAGCAGTGCCAGCAAGGTCATGGTTGACGCGAAGACGGGCAGCAATCTGCTGTACCTGCCGCTCGACAAGCTGATCGCCCAGACGGCTGCCACCGATGCCGCCGCTGCCGCCGCCCGTGCTGCCGCGACACCCGCAGCCAACACCGTTTTGCCACAGGAAGCCATGCCGACAGTAGAAGTCAATACGCGCCGCGACAGCCGCTCTTCGCGTGAACGGGAGAGCCGCTAATGAACCGTATCGTAGCCGCCCTGATCGCGGGCTTTATCGCGATCATGCTCTTGTCCTCGACCGTGTTCGTGGTCGACCAGCGTAAGTATGCGGTCGTCTTCGCCCTCGGTGAAGTCAAGGAAGTCATCAGCACGCCGGGCCTGTATTTCAAGCTGCCGCCGCCGTTCCAGAACGTGCTGTACCTGGACAAGCGCATCCTGACCCTGGATACGCCGGAACCGGAACGCTTCATCACGGCCGAAAAGAAGAACATCCTCGTCGACGCGTATGTGAAATGGCGCATCGCTGACCCGCGGCTGTATTTCCGCAGCTTTGGCGGCGATGAAAAGCCGGCCCGCAACCGCATGTCGCAAATCGTCAAGGCAGCGCTGAACGATGAAATCACCAAGCGCACCGTGCGCGAAGTGATCTCGGGCCAGCGCGGCAAGGTGATGGAAGCGATCCTGGCGAAGGTCTCGGCGGAAGCCAAGGCCATCGGCGTGGAAATCGTCGACGTGCGCCTGAAACGCGTCGACTACGTCGAGCAGATCAACAACTCCGTGTACGAGCGCATGAAGTCTGAGCGCGTGCGCGTGGCCAATGAGCTGCGTTCGACCGGTTCGGCCGACTCCGAGAAAATCCGTGCCGACGCCGACAAGCAGCGCACGGTGATCCTGGCCGAAGCGTATCGCGAAGCCGAGAAGATCCGCGGCGAGGGCGATGCCAAGGCATCGCAGATCTATGCGGAAGCGTTTGGCAGGAATCCGGAGTTCTACAAGTTTTACCGTAGCCTGGAAGCCTACCGCGCCACGTTCAAGGACAAGGGCGACGTGATGGTGGTCGATCCGAGTTCGGAATTCTTCAAGTACTTCAAGGGCGGCGGCGCAGCCGGTTCGGCCAAGAAGTAAGGCAGCATCCACACTGCGCCCGGCCGCAAGGACGGGGGCGGCAGCAGCGGGGCCGGCGTCAATGCCGGCCCCGTTTTTTTGTGACCGGCACGCTGTTGTGGGAAGGCGTAAAATGCGGTGTTTTTAGGGCTGTGCGGCAGCGTTTCGGACAACTTATCCCTAAAGGCCCGTGTTTTCGCGTAAAATATCAGGTTCGGCCTCTTGCCTGGCGCGCCTGCCGCTGCCTCGCATGATGCATTTTTTCAACTTTCTTCCGTATCTCGCTCCCTCATGCCGAATTGGCTTTTGCCCGAAAATATTGCCGATGTTCTGCCGTCGGAAGCGCGCAAGATCGAAGAGCTGCGCCGCCTCATGCTGGATAATTTCCGTCTGTACGGATATGAACTGGTGATGCCGCCGCTGCTCGAGTATCTGGAATCGCTGATGACTGGCGCTGGCAAGGATACCGACCTGCGCACGTTCAAACTGGTCGACCAGCTGTCGGGCCGCATGCTCGGCCTGCGCGCCGACATGACGACGCAAGTGGCGCGCATCGACGCGCACCTGCTCAACCGTGCCACCGTCACCCGCCTGTGCTACGCCGGCAGCGTGCTGCATACCCGTCCGTCGGGCCTGCACGCCACCCGCGAGCCGCTGCAGATCGGCGCCGAAATCTATGGCCACGCCGGCCTGGAAGCGGATGCCGAGATCCAGGAACTGGCGCTCGCTTCGCTGGCACTGGCCGGATTCGACGCGGTACGGCTGGATTTGTCGCACGTCGGCCTGTTGCGCGCTATCATTGCGCAAGACGCCAATGCCGAGCGCGACGAAGCTGCGCTGTACACACTGCTGCGCGCGAAAGATGCGCCGGGCCTGCGCGCCCTCACGGCCGGCTATGACGCCGTGACGCGCGATGCGCTGCTGGCCTTGCCGAACCTGTATGGCGACATCGACGTGCTGGCGCGTGCGCGCGAAGTGCTGCCGCCGCTGCCGGGCGTGCTCAAGGCGCTGGCCGAACTGGCCGCGCTGGCAGGCTCTGCGCTGGGCCGCGCCGAAGTGGCGATCGACCTGGCCGACCTGCGCGGCTACCAATATGAAAGTGGCGCGATGTTTGCGCTGTATGTACCTGGCTTGCCGAACGCGGTTGCGCGCGGCGGCCGTTATGACCACGTCGGCGAAGCGTTCGGCCGGGCTCGTCCCGCGACCGGCTTCTCGCTCGATTTGCGCGAACTGGCGCGCCTGTTGCCGACCGCGGAACGGAAGCATTCGATCCGCGCGCCGTGGGGCAGCGCGCCAGAATTGAAGGAAAAAATCGCCGAGTTGCGCAAGGCGGGCGAGGTCGTGATCCAGAGTATGCCGGGTCACAGTAATGAACAAGACGAGTTCGAGTGCGATCGCGTGCTGGTACTTGCCGATAATGGTAGTAGCTGGATTCTTAAAAACTTAGGTTGAGTGATGTCAAAGAAAATTATGGCAAAGAACGTTGTTGTCATCGGCACCCAATGGGGCGATGAAGGTAAAGGCAAGATCGTCGATTGGTTGACCGATCACGCCCAGGGTGTGGTGCGCTTCCAGGGCGGCCACAATGCAGGCCACACGCTGGTCATCGGTGGCGTGAAAACCGCGCTGCAGCTGATCCCGTCGGGCATCATGCGTCCAGGCGTCGCCTGCTACATCGGTAACGGCGTGGTCGTTTCCGTGCCGGACGTACTGCGCGAAATCGACAAGCTGGAAGCCGTCGGCGTCGAAGTCGCCTCGCGCCTGAAAGTGTCGGACGCCGCACCGGTGATCCTGCCTTACCACTCGGCACTCGACCTGGCCCGTGAAGCTGCGCGCGGCGCGGCCAAGATCGGCACCACCGGCAAGGGCATCGGCCCGGCCTACGAAGACAAGGTGGCGCGCCGCGCCATCCGCGTCGCCGACCTGCTGAACGAGAGCCGTTTCGCTGAAAAACTGGCGGAAAACCTCGATTACCACAACTTCGTGCTGGAGCACTACCTGAAAGCTCCGCGAATCGATTACCAGAAGACCCTCGACGACGCGCTGGCCTATGTGCCACGCCTGCGCCCGATGGTCACCGACGTGTCGAGCGCGCTGTACAAGGCGCACAAGGCTGGCGCGAACCTGCTGTTCGAAGGCGCACAGGGTTCCCTGCTCGACGTCGACCACGGCACCTATCCGTTCGTCACCTCGTCGAACTGCGTGGCTGGCAATGCCGCCGCCGGTTCGGGCGTCGGTCCTGGCATGCTGCACTACATCCTTGGCATCACCAAGGCTTACACGACGCGCGTCGGCTCCGGCCCGTTCCCGTCGGAACTGCCAACGGATGCGGGCGTCGGCCACCACCTGGCGCAAGTCGGCCATGAATTCGGCACCGTGACGGGCCGTGCCCGCCGCTGCGGCTGGTTCGACGCTGCCTTGCTGCGCCGCTCCGTGCAGATCAACGGCGTGACGGGCATGTGCCTGACCAAGCTGGACGTACTGGATGGTATCGAAACGCTGAAACTGTGCACCGGCTACACCATCGACGGCGTGGCTACGGACATCTTCCCATCGGGCGCCGAAGAAGCCGCCCGTTGTGTACCTGTGTACGAAGAGATGCCAGGCTGGACGGAAAGCACGGTCGGCGCGAAATCGCTGGCGGCCCTGCCGGCAACGGCGCGCGCTTACATCAAGCGCATCGAAGAACTGGTCGGCGTGCCGGTGGACATGGTTTCGACCGGTCCGGATCGTGAAGAAACGATCGTGCTGCGCCATCCATTCGAGTAAGCTGCTGGACACAATCCGCCGCAAGGCGGATTTTTTTAATCACGCTAATAATAAGATTCCACTATCATGACTACCCCACAATCGAACGATCAACATCTCTGGGTCAACTGGGAAGAATACCACCGCCTGATCGAGCGCCTGGCGCTCAAGGTCTACGAATCGGGCTGGAAATTTGACCAGGTATTGTGCCTGGCGCGCGGCGGCGTGCGTCCCGGCGACGTGTTCTCGCGCATTTTTGATTTGCCGTTGGCCATCCTGTCGACCAGCTCCTACCGCGAAGACGCGGGCACGGTGCGCGGCGACCTCGATATCGCCAAGTACATGACCATGACCAAGGGCCCGCTGGCTGGCCGCATCCTGCTGGTCGACGACCTGGCCGATTCCGGCGTCACCTTGGACAAGGTCACGCGTCACCTGAAGGAAAACTTCCCTGACGTGACCGAAGTCAAATCGGCCGTGATCTGGCTGAAAGGCTGCTCCGTCGTGCGTCCTGACTACTTCCTGGACGAACTGCCGCACAATCCGTGGATCCACCAGCCGTTCGAAGACTACGATGGCCTGCGTCCGCACCAACTGGCGGCGTGGATCAAGAAGGGCGAAGCAGGCAAGTAATTGCGTGTGCGCTTGCAAAAAAAAGACGATCGTGTATCGTCTTTTTTTTCGTCCAAGGAAATGCGATGACCATACTGACGACGGCGCGTCTGCGCCTGGAACCGATCACGGAAAACCACTACGAGCGCATGCGCACGCTCAACACGGATCCCGAGGTGATGACCTATCTGAACGCAGGCCAGCCCGAGACGGAAGAGAACACGCGCGCGGCCGTCACGCGCATCACGGGCCGCTGGGCCGAGTGGGGCTATTCGTGGTGGGCGCTGATACGCCTCGATGATGGCGAGATGGTGGGCATGGCTTGCCTGCAGCATCTCGATGGCGACAAGACTAAACCGCATGAAATCGGCTGGCGCCTGGCGCGTACAGGCTGGGGCCAGGGCTATGCCAGCGAGGCGGCTGCCGCCATCGTCGCACATGCCTTCGATGTCGTCGGCGCGCCCGCAGTGGTAGCCGTGGCCCATCCGGACAATGCCGCTTCGATCAAGGTCATGACGCGCCTGGGCATGCAATACGTGGGCATGGGGCGCCATTACGACCTCGATTGCGTCGTGTACCGCCTGGCACGCCCGTGACGGCGACGCGCAAGCCCTTGAAGCTGGGCTGCAGCTACGGCGTGCAGTTTTCACCCGATGGCACGCGCCTGGCCGTGCTGGGGCGCGACCTGGTGCTGTGGGACGTGGCGGCACGGACCAAACTGTGGCGCGGCAAATTCATCGCGCACATGTCGGGCATGGCCTTCTCGCCCGACGGCAGCCGGCTGGCCATCAAGAGCACGACGGGCCAGCTGGCCGTGGTGGATGTGCAATCGGGCCAGCTGACCTTCAACTTCCAGAACAAGAAGGATGGCGAAGGCTGCGGTCCCGCGTGGTCGCCTTGCGGGCAGTATCTTGCCGACGGCGGCTGGGATGGCCGCCTGCGGGTGCGCGACGCGCAGACGGGCGAGGCGCTTTTCACGCAAGCGCACCCGGGCGAGATGCTGCGCGGCATGTGGGCTATCGATGGCGGACGGCGTTTGCTGCTCCTGCATGGTGTCAAATCGGTGGAAGAGGGACAAGTGCAGCCGCCCGACTATTGCAGCGTGTGGGACTGGCCGCTGCAGGCGGGCGCCGGCCGCGTGGTGCTGTCGCTGCCGAAGCTGGCGTCATGCGCGCCGTCGCCCGATGGCGAGCATCTGGCAGTGCTGCATTACGCTGACGGCCAAGAGTCTCTGTCCGTGCATGCGCTGGATGATGGCCGCCGGCTGGCCACGGTGCCCGTGGAGGCGGGCGGCGGCACGGGCGACGCCTTGCGCTGGCTGCCCGACGGCAGCGCGCTGGGCCGCATCGGCAAGGGCAAGCTGCTGTTCTACGCCTGGCCGGGACTCGGCGTGCTTGCCGAACACGCCGTTGCCTATCCCTGCGCGCTGGACTTCTTGCCTGGCACGCCACTGGCCGTCATCGGCTCCTGGGAAGCGGGCATGCTGATGGAACTGAATTTACAAAAGGAAGACTCATGATCACCTGCTACCTGCGCTACATCATCGATCCGTATAAATTGCGGGAATTTGAAGCCTACGGCAAGCTGTGGATACCGCTGGTCGAACGCTTCGGCGGCCAGCATCACGGCTATTTCCTGCCATCGGAAGGTGCCAGCAACGTGGCCCTGGCCATGTTCTCGTTCCCCAGCCTGGCCTTGTACGAGCAGTACCGCAGCGACTCGATGCAGGATGCCGAATGCCAGGCCGCCTTTCGCTATGCGGAAGAGACGCGCTGCATCGTCAGCTACGAGCGCAGTTTTTTCCGCCCCGTGTTTGGCTGAACAGGTTTACTGAACAAGGTCAGTCGCGCTGCGGTGCGCCCAGGGGGAAGAGGTGGCGGTATGGGCGCGCCTCTTCCACCGCCCGGGCGAACGATGGGCGGGCCAGCAGGCGCGCGCGGTAGGCGCGCAGCAGGGGCAGCGTCGCGGGTATCGGCTGGGTCCAGTCCGCATAGAACAGCGCGGGGGCGGCGGCGCAGTCGGCCAGGCTGAAGTGGTCGCCGGCGGCCCACGTCCTGCCGGCCAGGTGCTCTTCCAGCCAGGCGTAGGCGAGGTCCAGCTTTTCGCCGGCAAACGCGCGGCCTTCGCGGGTCTTTGCCAGGTCGCCAGTCAGGGCTGCGCCGACGGCATGCTGCACTGGTGTCATGACGTGCAGGTCGAAATAGCGGTCGAGAAAACGCACGTCCAGCGCCTGCATCGGATCGTCCGGCAGCAGGCGCAGCGGACCGGGATGGGCCAGTTGCAGGTATTCGATGATGATGCTGGTCTCGGCGACGTTGCGCTCGCCGTCCACCAGCAGCGGAAACTTGCGCAGCGGCCAGCGTTCCAGCCATTGCTGCAGGTGCTGCGGCATGTCCGGCGCCAGGCAGCGGAAGGAGAACGGGATGGCGTTCTCGTACAGCGCGATGAGCACCTTCTGCGTGTACGAGGAAAAGGGGTGGCCGTAGAGGATCAGCGACACGGTGGGAACTCCTGTCATTGTGAAAGGTTGGCAACACGCGCGTATGCCAACGATAGTGCAATGACAGGAGCAATGCAAGCGGTCCGCGCCGTTCCCGCTTGCCTCCGTGGCGCGCCCGCCTAGCCGAGGTTCGCCAGGTAGCGCAATCCCGTGATGCTGGGGAAGAAGCAATACACGCCGCCACGCGTGATGACGCTGCGCGAGAAATGCTGCAGTTCGGTATTGCCGCTTCCCTTCGCGCCCACGCCGGGCAAGGTGAAGGAACTGACGGCCGGGTCGTTGATGCCCAGGAATACGTCCTGGCCGCTGATGTTGAACGTGGCATCGCCCGCCTCGGGACCGGCCGGGCCGACGGCCGATTTGACGAAGGCATCGTCATTGTTCCATTGCTTCATCAGGAATTCGAACTGATTGCGCAGGCTGGCATTGATGAAATAGCCGACCAGGCCGCGCTGCGCTGCGATGGGCGCTGCCGGATCATATTCGCTGCCGTAGGGCATGGCGCGCCGCACGATGCGGTGGTGGCGGGCGGAGGCGCCCACGACGGCTTCGTCGCGCGGATTATTGCGCCGGATGTGCGCGCCGATCGGGCATTTCAGGCCCAGCGTGTCATCGAGTTCCGGCTGCCCATCGACATAGTGAAAGCGGTTCAGGCTGGCGTCCGGCAGCACGGGCCCGGCCTCGTCCGGCCTGAGCACGAGCGGATTGCCGTTGCGCCAGCGCCCGCACATCTTGGCGGCCACCATTTCGGTCGTGAGTCCGGAACTGGCCGCGCCCTGGCTCAGGATGCTGTCGAACAGGGGCACGTCCTGCTCCAGGATGCGGAAGGCGGCATAACTGCCATTGGTCGATAGCTGCGGCGGCTGCACCTGGTAGGTGCCGCCGTTTTCATTCGGATAGCCGAGCAGGAATTCCCCCGTCTTCACGCTGTTGAGCGGGTCAGGGTCGTGTTCGCGCTTGCGCTGCGGGGCGCCATCGACGTCGGGCTGGGCGATGCTGTCGCGGTAGCCGAAATGTACGCGGTTGTCTGGCAGGGCCACGCCGTCATGCGCATACAGTTCGCGCCAGCCGGCGGCAAAGGCGCGGCGTAGTGTGGCCGAGGTCGCCTGTAGCACTTCCGTCGATTCGCTGACCCACAGGCTCAGCAGCGCATGCACCTGGCCATGCTGGGTAGCCGGCCCCAGGTTGCCGAGCCAGTGCTCGGGGGCGCTGTCGCCCACGTCGCCCACGGCAGTGACGCTGGCCGGATCGGCCGCGCCCCGTTGAAATGCCTGGTCAAAGGTGGTCAGGTCGGTCGCGGCAACGCCCAGCGCCGACAGGCCAGGAGCGGTAAAGCTGAGGTTCAGGAAGCAGGGCGGCTTGGGGTGGATGTGCCGCGCGGTGGTAATGGACGGCAAGCCGTCGCTGCCGTCGAGCAGAGCCGCGATGGTGCGCCGTGCCTGCGCCGCATCCGTGATGCTGAAGATGAAATGGCGCGCCAAGTTGACGCGGTAGCCGCGCAGGATCGTGCCTTGCACGTCGTCGTAATCGATAGTGGAATCGGCCATGCTGTCTCCGGGGGCTGGGGTGGTGGCTGGCAGGGTGGTGGGGCCGCTTGCGCAGCCCCGGCGTGGCTTTCGGCTCAGGTTCGGAATGCGGCGATGATTTTCTGGACGGTCTGCGGATAGGCGCTATACAGGCCGTTATTGGGCACGTGCTGCGCGGCGTCGTTGGCCGTGATGAAGGCTTCAAATGCGGCCACATGGTTGGCAACAGGAATCAGCGCCTTGCCGCCCACGACAAATTGCAGCAGCGCGTCGAACACCTCGCCCAGTTGGCCCACGAAATCTTCGATGTAGTCGTTGAAGTTGCCGTCATACTCGGTGATCACGCCGATGATCAGACTATCGGAAGTGCCTGCCGATTGAATGTTGGGCAGCAGATTGGGCTGGGAGCGGTCCAGCAGGGTGAAGCGGGCAAAGTGCACGGTACCGATCTCGGTGAGGGCGGCATTGATCTTCGCCTGGAATTCCACCAATGTTGCGGCGATGGCGGTCGGATTGGTGCCGGGTAGCGCCGGCATCATTAAGCACAGTGGATTTGCCATGGGAGGCTCCTCATTACGTGGTTGTCGGGAGGACCGACACTACGCCGCGGCGCCCACTGCGTCAAAAGCTATATTTTCGCATTTGTTGCTAAATGCACACTATTGCAACATGATAGTCGATATGAAATCCGGTCTCATGTGGATAGTTGCCGAGGCTGGCCAGCACCGGCGGACACTCTGCCGCCAGGCTGTTCCGGCCTGTTTCTGGAAGCGCAAGTGGCGCCGCCGGCAAGCCGGGTTCCATCGCCATTATTTTTGCAGGATGGGACGCTGACGCTCCCGATTGCCACGCCTCAATCCTCGGCCTGGAATTCGCTGGCCGAGACGAACAGATCCCACGAGGCGATGAACAGGGCCGCCACCACGGGGCCGATGACGAAGCCGTTCAGGCCAAACAGGGCCATGCCGCCCACGGTCGACAACAGCACCACGTAGTCAGGCATCTTGGTGTCCTTGCCGACCAGGATGGGGCGCAGCACGTTGTCGACCAGGCCGATGACGAAGACGCCGAAGGCGGCCAGGCCTGCGCCTTGCCAGATGGCGCCCGTGGCCAGGAAGTAGACGGCCACGGGCGCCCAGACGAGGGCGGCACCGACGGCCGGCAGCAGCGACAGGAAGGCCATCAGCACGGCCCACAGCAGGGGCGCGGGCACGTCCAGGAACCAGAACGCCAGGCCGCCGAGGGCGCCCTGAGCGATCGCCACGAGGATGTTGCCTTTCACCGTGGCGCGGATCACCGTGGTGAAATTGGTGAACAGGCGCTGCTTGTATTTTCGGCTCAGCGGCACGGCGCCCTTGATACGGGCTGACAGGGCGGAGCCATCGCGCATGAGGAAAAACAGCAGGTACAGCATGATGCACAGGCTGGTGAGGAATTCAAAGGTGTACAGGCCCACATTGATGGCTTTCACGGCCACCACCTGGCTCACCTGTGTGGCGCCCTCGGCCAGCTTGTCCTGCAGGCTGGCCAGGCTGGTCAGGTTGAAGCGGTCGAGCAAATTGATCAGCCATTGCGGCAGCACCGCCATGATTTTATTGAAGAACATGGCGACCGTGATTTCACCCGAACGTACCATTTCCACGACGCTGGCCGCCTGATTCACGAGCGACACGGAAATGAGCGACAGCGGCAGGATCACGATGACGATGATCAGCAGCAAGGTCAGCAGCGACGCCAGGCCTGCGCGGCCCTTCGTTTTCAGCAGCAGCCAGCGGTACACGGGCGCGAACAGGATCGCCAGGACGACGCCCCAGAAGATGGCGCCCGCATACGGCGCCAGTATCCAGCCGAAGCCGATGGTGACGATGCTCAGGAGGAGCAAGAACACTTTCTGGTGCAGCGTGAGAGTATGCATGGGCGGTAGCGTAATGATAAGGGTTGAGTTGTCCCATCATAAGCGAGGCGTGGTGCGGCGCGCCATACAATTGTGCCTTGGCAGTCTGTGCGCGAGCGCGCCTGGCGCCGGCGGGCTGGCAACACGGCAGCGGCAATTCCAGTAAGCTGTCGCTCCAGGCGTTCCATCCCGGGCGCCTTTGACTTGGACTTCAGGAACGCGCGTGGCCGACAACATTCACTTTTATGAACCTGCACAGGGCCACGGCCTGCCGCATGATCCCTTCAACGCCATCGTGGGGCCACGGCCCATCGGCTGGATCGCTTCGCGCAGCGGCGAGGGCGTGCTCAACCTGGCGCCGTACAGCTTTTTCAACGCCTTCAATTACCACCCGCCGCTGATCGGTTTTTCCAGCATCGGCCGCAAGGATACCTTGCGCAATATCGAGCAGACGGGTGAATTCGTGTGGAACCTGGCAACCCGGCCGCTGGCCGAGGCGATGAATGCCAGCTGCGCGCCGGCGCCGCCCGAGGTCGATGAATTCGCGCTGGCCGGCCTGACGCCGGCCGCCTCGCGCATCGTGAATGTGCCGCGCGTGGCCGAAAGCCCCGTGTCCTTCGAATGCCGGCGCACGCAGATCATCGAGCTGCAGGGCGTCAATGGCGCTGGTGTCGGCAGCTGGCTGGTGCTGGGGGAAGTGGTGGGCGTACATATCGCGCGCCACCTGCTGACCGATGGCGTGTACGACACCGCGGCAGCGGCGCCGATATTGCGCGGCGGCGGTCCGGCCGATTATTTCGAGATCGGACCGGACAGCTTGTTCCACATGCGCCGGCCCAGCTATCCCTGAGCCAGGATTTATTTCTGCATGATGGGATCGCGTCCCAGGGTGCGGGCCAGCGCGCCGCCGTCGCCGCGCCAGAATTCGCGGTCGGCCAGGCGCACGCGTTCGGCCGCATGCTGCATGTGTTCCATGGCCGCCTGGCGCGCCCGCTGCGGGTCGCCGTCGGCAATCGCCTGCACGATCTTTTCATGTTCGCGCCGCACTTCGATGGAAAAGTCCGTGCGCCGCGCTTCATTCGCGCGCGTCACCTTGACGGCCGAGCGGATCGGGTCGGCGAACATGGCAACAAACTTCGGCCAGTAAGGGTTGCCCGTCGCCTCGGCGATGCACAGGTGCAGGCGCACGTCTTCTTCCACGCCATCGACGCCGGCCGCCACGGCTTCCTCGATGCGCCGCAGCGCGTGTTCGATGTCGGCCAGCTGGCCCGGCGTGCGCCGCACGGCTGCCAGCGCGGCGATTTCCGCTTCCAGTCCCTGGCGCACTTCGATCAGGTTCAGCAGCGATTGCACCGATTGCTCCGTCAGCGCATCGCCCCGCTCCCCGGCCTTCGCGCCATCCTGCGCGCACACGAACGTGCCGCTGCCCTTGCGCGTGACGAGGATGCCGTCCGCCTGCAGCAGGGCGATGGCTTCGCGCAGCACCGTGCGGCTGACGCCGAAGTGGCTGGCCATGGCTTGCTCCGACGGCAAACGCGTGCCGCCGGCCAGGCCATCGTGGTGGAGCTGCTGGCGCAGCCGTGCCGCCACGCGCGCACCCAGGGTGCCGGTGGTGAAGCTGCCCGCGGCGGGCTCCGGCGCGGGAAGGGTGAAGCTGAACGTGCGGTCCATCGGGTGCATCCTTGCGCTAACGGTTTTCAAATGGGGATTGCCTGCTTGCCATTATATGGAATATACAGCTTGACACACATAAAACACACACATAATATACATCCATACAAATTTTAGACAAGTTGCCAGCCACCACCGGTGGACCATAAAAACCCGGCACGGTCGATCCCCCAGTGATCAGGAGACAAGCATGGAAGTGTCACAGACAATGCCGGGCCAGCCGGCCGGCGCGGCCGCAAGCCAGAAAACCATCGATGACGCCGTCTACCGCAAGGTGACCTGGCGCATCATTCCCTTCCTCATGCTGTGCTACATCGTCGCTTATCTCGACCGTGTGAACGTGGGCTTCGCCAAGCTGCAAATGCTGGCCGACCTGCAGTTTTCCGAAACCGTGTATGGCCTGGGTGCGGGCGTGTTCTTCCTTGGCTACTTCCTGTTCGAGGTGCCCAGCAATGTGATGCTGCACAAGATCGGCGCGCGCGTGTGGATCGCCCGCATCATGATCACCTGGGCCATCATCTCGGGCGCCTTCATGTTCGTCACCACGCCAACCCAGTTCTACGTCATGCGCTTCCTGCTCGGCATCGCCGAAGCGGGCTTTTTCCCCGGCATCATCCTGTATCTGACCTACTGGTATCCGTCCGAGCGCCGCGCGCGCATGGTGTGCACCTTCATGGCCGCCATTCCCGTCGCGGGCCTGATCGGCGGCCCCCTGTCGGGCTGGATCATGGAAACCTTCGCCGGCTGGCACGGCTATGCGGGCTGGCAGTGGATGTTCGTGCTCGAAGCGATTCCCGCCGCGCTGATGGGCGTGGCCGTGCTGCTGTACCTCGATAACAGCATCCGCGCCGCGAAGTGGCTGACGGAAGATGAAAAAGTCATCCTCGAACAGCGCATCGCCACGGAAGCGCAGGGCAAGGTCTCGCACCCGTCGATCCGCGCCATGTTTGCCGACCCGCGCATCTGGGTCATGGCTCTGATTTATTTCTGCTGCGTGATGGGCCAGTATTCGCTGACCTTCTGGCTGCCCAGCCTGATCAAGGCGGCCGGCGTGACGGGCGTGCTCAATATCGGCCTGTTCACGGCGATCCCGTACTCGGTAGCCGTGGCGTCGATGATCCTGCTGGGCCGCAGTTCGGACAAATACCGCGAACGCCGCTGGCACATGGCCATCCCGCTCGTGGTGGGCGCCGCCGCCATCGTCTGCAGCGCGCTGGCCGGCGCCCACAACACGGGCTGGGCCATCTTCTTCCTGACGATCGCCGCCGGCGGCATCCTGGCCGCCTCGCCCATGTTCTGGAGCTTGCCGACGGCTTTCCTCGGTGGCGTCTCGGCCGCCGCCGGCATCGCCGCCATCAACTCGGTGGGCAATCTGGCCGGTTTCGCGGCGCCGTACATGATCGGTTCCATCAAGGACCTGACACAGTCGACCGACATCGCCATCTACCTGCTGGCCGGCATCCTGGTGATTGGCGCCATCATCATCATGCGCGTGCCGGCCAAGCTGGTGAACAAATAAAACTGGAGTAGAAGATGAACGTAGCAATCAAAAAAGTGGGCGTGATCGGCCTGGGCGCCATGGGCATGGGCATCGCGCAATCGTTGCTGCGCGCGGGCTTCGACGTGCATGCCTGCGACGTGCGTCCGGAAACCGTGCAGACGCTGGCCGGCCAGGGTGCTCATGCGGCGCAGTCTCCCGCCGCGCTGGCGGCGCAGGTGCAAGCCTTGCTGATCGTTGTGGTCAATGCGCAGCAGACGGAGGCCGTGCTGTTTGGCGAACACGGCGCGGCGGCCAGCCTGGCGCCGGGCAGCGTGGTGATCGCTTGCGCCACCGTGGCGCCCGAGTTTGCCGAGGCGCTCGGAGCGCGCCTGGCGGCCATGGGGCTGCGCTTCATCGACGCGCCTATTTCCGGCGGCGCGGCCAAGGCGGCTGCCGGCGAGATGTCGGTGATGGCGGCCGGCGCGCCCGATGCGTTCGACGCTTGCGCCGGGATTTTCGACGCCATCTGTGCAAAGCTGTACCGTCTGGGCGAACAGCCGGGGCAGGGTTCGAAAGTCAAGATGATCAACCAGTTGCTGGCCGGGGTGCACATCGCCGCCGCGGCCGAAGCGATGGCGCTGGGCCTGCGTGCCGGCTGCGACCCGGACGCCCTGTACGAAGTCATTTCGAACAGCGCCGGCAGTTCCTGGATGTTCCAGAACCGGGTGCCGCATATTTTGAAAGGCGACTACGCGCCGCTGTCGGCCGTGAATATCTTCGTCAAGGATTTGGGCATCGTGCTCGATTACGCGAAAAAAAGCGTGTTCCCGCTGCCCCTGTCGGCCACGGCGCACCAGATGTTCATGCAGGCGTCGGCGGCAGGCTTTGGCGGCGAGGACGACTCGGCCGTCATCAAGACTTTCCCGGGCATCGATCTGCCGGCGAAAGCGTAACTGAATAAAAAGGAACAATCATGACCGTACTACTGGGATGTATCGCCGACGATTTCACGGGTGGCACCGACCTGGCCGGCATGCTGGTCAAGGCCGGCATGCGCACGGTGCAGCTGATCGGCGTGCCGCAAGGTCCGCCGCCAGCCGATGTCGACGCCGTCGTCATCGCCCTCAAGTCGCGCACGAATGCGCCCGAGGAGGCGGTGGCTGAATCGCTGGCTGCGCTGGCCTGGCTGCAGCAGGCCGGATGCAGGCAGTTTTACTTCAAGTACTGCTCCACGTTCGACTCCACGCCGCGCGGCAATATCGGCCCCGTGGCCGAGGCGCTGATGCGGGCGCTCGACACGGATTTTACGATTGCCTGCCCGGCGTTCCCCGCCAACGGCCGCACCATCTACAAGGGCAACCTGTTCGTCGGCGACGTGCCGCTGGCCGAATCTGGCATGCGCGACCATCCATTGACGCCGATGACGGATTCGAACCTGGTACGCGTGCTGCAGCAGCAGGTGCAAGCCAAGGTAGGCCTGGCCGATTTCTCCGTGGTGGAGAAGGGCGCCGCCGCCATCGCCCAGCGTTTTACGGACTTGCGTGGCCAGGGCTGCCATTTCGCCGTCGTCGATGCCGTCTCGAACCGCGACCTGGAAGCCATCGGCGCCGCCTGCGCCGACCTGAAACTGATCACGGGCGGCTCCGGCATCGCCCTGGGACTGCCACAGAATTTCCGCCAGCGGGGCCAGTTGGCGCCATCGCCTGCGGGCCAGGCGGGGCGTTTGCCCCCACCGACGGGCTTGCGTGCCGTGATCTCGGGCAGCTGCTCCGTGGCCACGCAGCAGCAGGTGGCGCACTTGCGCGAACTGGCGCCATCGTTCCACGTCGACCCTTTGCAGCTGGCTGCCGGTGGCGAGGTGGTCGACGCCGTCGTGGAGCAAGCCCTGGCCTGGGCCGGCGCGCACCTGGCGCAAGGCCCGGTGCTGATCTACGCCACGGCCACGCCGGACGCCGTGCGCGCCGTGCAGGCGCAACTGGGCGTGGAGCGGGCCGGCGCCCTGGTCGAGGAAACCCTGGCCGCCATCGCGCAGGGGCTGGTGCGCCTCGGCGTGGGCCAGCTGATCGTCGCTGGCGGCGAAACGTCGGGCGCGGTAGTAAAAGCGCTGGGCGTGGCGGGTTTGCGCATCGGGCCCGAGATCGATCCTGGCGTGCCGTGGACGCAAGCCTTGCCGGCGCTGGGCGAAGATGGCGCGGCGCCGTTGGCGCTGGCCCTCAAGTCCGGCAATTTCGGCACGGTGGATTTCTTCAGCAAGGCCTGGCAGGTGCTGGCATGAGCAGCACGGAATCGCGCCAGCGCGAGCTGATCGTCGACTTTGGCAAGTCGCTGTTCGAGCGGGGCTTGACGGCCGGCAGCAGCGGCAACCTGAGCGTGCGCCTGTCCGACGGCTGGCTGCTCACGCCAACGAATGCCAGCCTGGGGCGGCTCGATCCGGCGCAATTGTCAAAGCTGGACTGGGACGGCAACTTGATCAGCGGCGCGCCGCCGTCAAAAGAGGCATTCCTGCACCGCGCCATGTATGCGGAGCGGGGTGGTGCCGGCGCCATCGTGCATTTGCACTCGACGCATTCGGCGGCCGTGTCGTGCATGTGCGGCTTGAACCATGACGACTGCATTCCACCCCTGACGCCATATTTCGTGATGAAGGTGGGGCGCTTGCCCCTGGTGCCATATCACCGGCCGGGCGACCCGGCGCTGGCGGGCGCGATTGGCGCCATGGCGCGCAAGCATTCGGCCGTGCTGCTGGCCAATCACGGTCCCGTCGTCTCTGGCACGAGCCTGGAAGCGGCCGTGTATGCGGCCGAGGAACTGGAAGAGACGGCCAAGCTGTTCCTGCTTCTGCGCGACGTGCCCACGCGCCCGCTCGACGCGGCGCAGATCGCCGACCTGAAGCACACGTTCAAACTCGAACTATAAGATTCCCAAGGAGATACCGCATGCCCCGCTTTGCCGCCAACCTGACCATGATGTTCAATGAAGTGCCCTTCCCGCAGCGCTTTGCCGCCGCCGCGCAAGCGGGTTTCCAGGGCGTCGAATTTCTGTTCCCTTACGATTACGCGCCGCAGGAAGTCGCGGGATGGCTGCGCGAGCACGGCTTGCAGAACGTGCTGTTCAACCTGCCGCCGGGCGACTGGGCGGCCGGTGAGCGGGGCATCGCTTCGCTGCCGGGCCGCGAAGCGGAATTCCGCACAGGCGTGGCGCGCGCCATCGAATACGCGCTGGCGCTGGGCACCCCGCGCGTGCACATGATGGCGGGCTTGCTGCCCGTGGGCGCCGACCTTGCCCTGCACCGCGCCACCTACCTGGCCAATCTGCAGTACGCGGCCAGGGCCGTGGGCGAGCATGGCATCGAGCTCTTGATCGAACCGATCAACGGACGCGACATGCCCGGCTACTTCCTCGTCACGCAGGCGCAGGGCCATGCGCTGCGCCTGGAGTCGGGCGCGTCCAACGTCAAGGTACAGATGGATTTTTATCACACGCAGATCGTCGAGGGCGATATCGCCATGACGTTCAGGAACAACTTCGACGGCATCGGCCATGTGCAGATCGCCAGCGTCCCGGCCCGCAATGAACCGGACGATGGCGAAGTCAATTACCCGTATTTATTCACGCTGCTGGATGACCTGGGCTACGAGGGCTGGATCGGCTGCGAATACCGTCCGCGCGGGCGCACCGAAGATGGCCTGGGCTGGCTCGCCGCTTACAACAACAAACAAGGAGCATGAAGATGAAAGTACTCATTACCGGCGGCGCCGGTTTCCTGGGACAGCGCCTGGCGCGCCAGTTGCTGGCGCAAGGCCAGCTGACGGACAGCCAGGGCCAGTTGCAAACGATCAGCGAGCTGTTATTGGTCGACGTGGTGGCTGCGCATGACTTCAACGATGCGCGCGTAACAGTCGTCACGGGCGACATCGCCGACGGTGCCCTGATGCGCGCCACCATCGATGCGCAGACAAGCTCGATCTTCCACCTGGCCGCCATCGTCAGCGGCCAGGCGGAAGCCGATTTCGAGCTGGGCATGCGCATCAACCTCGATGCGTCGCGTTTGCTGCTCGATATCTGCCGCGAACTGGGACACAAGCCGAAAGTGGTGTTTACCAGTTCCGTGGCCGTGTATGGCGGCAAGCTGCCGGACGTGGTGCAGGATACGACGGCGTTGAACCCGCAGTCGTCATACGGCGCGCAAAAGGCCATCGGCGAGCTGCTGCTCAACGATTACAGCCGCCGCGGCTTTGTCGATGGCCGCGTGCTGCGCTTGCCGACCATCAGCGTGCGCCCGGGCAAACCGAACAAGGCGGCGTCGTCGTTCGCCAGCGGCATCATCCGCGAACCCCTGAATGGCGAGGCGGCCGTTTGCCCCGTGTCCACCGATTTGCGATTGTGGCTGCTGTCGCCGCGCGGCGCCATCGCTTCCCTGATCGCCGGCCATGAATTGGCGGGCGAGGCGTTTGGCGCCAGCCGCACGGTGAACTTGCCGGGCTTGAGCGTGAGCGTGGGCGAAATGATCGCCGCACTCGAAGCCGTGGCCGGCAGCGAAGTGGCGGCCCGCATCAGCTACGCGCCCGATCCTGCCGTCGAGCGCATCGTCAAGAGCTGGCCCGGTGCCTGGGATACGGCACGGGCCGAAGCGCTGGGTTTGACGGCCGATGCGGATTTCGCCGCCATCATCCGTGCGTATGTCGACGACATGAAAGCGGCCGGCTAGGCGACTGTCGCCAGCTGCGAGCGGCGATAGTCGAGCGGCGTACTGCCCACCAGTTCAGCAAAACTGCGGCTGAAATGGGCCTGGTCAAAAAAGCCCAGTTCATGCGCCAGGCTGGCCAGGTCGGGCGCATCGGGCTGCGCCAGGCGCCAGATCGCTTCCTGCAGGCGGTAGCGCTGGATCACCCATTTCGGCGGCACGCCCACGTAGTTGGCGAACAGGCGCTGCAGCCGGCGTTCGCCGATGGCCATCTTTTCGCACAACTGCGCCACGCTCGCCGGGCCGTTGCGGGCCGCCGCCGCGGCAGTCAGCCTGGCGGCCAGCAGGGCGGCGTCATCGACTTGCGGCAGCCTTGCCTGCAGCAGCGCCTGTGCCTGCGCCACCATGGCCGTATCGCCGGCTTGCCGCAGTACCCGCGCCTCGGCTTGCGCAGCCGGCATGTCCAGCAGGGCATCGGCGGCGATGGTCGTATCGGTGAACGACGATAAGGGCTGAGTGATGAACGGGCGCAGGCCGCCCGGCGCAAAACGCACGCCCAGCACCTTGCCTGCACCAATCAAGGGCCTGTCAAAGGCGCCGCGCACCACGCCATGGATGGCGGTGCGCCCAAGCTCGAACACCAGGTGGGCGTTCGGGTAGGGCAGCACGCGCTGCGTCTGCGGCGCGCAGCCCTGCCTGTCCCATTCCACGACCCAGAAATACTCGACGAACGGCGCCAGCGCGCCAGCCGGCGGATAGGTCGCCAGCCGTATGCGGCGCGCCGCTGCCTGCGGGTCGACGATGCCTTTCGGCGCCTGGCCGCGCGCGGCGAGCACATTGCGCGTGCTGTCGGTTTTATCCAATATTTGTCTCCTGCGCTGCCTTAAGCTGCTTCTCTCGCATCGATTGAAGGGGAATCATGAAATCACACAGCTTGCCGGGCCTGGTGCTGGCCGCATGTTGTCTATCGGTGGCGCCAGCCGGCGCCGCCTCGTTTGCGGAAGGGGATCATCGCATGCATGTGCACGCCACAGGAAGTTTTAGCATCACCATGACGCCATCTGCGGCGCCGCAGCGCTCCGGGCGCACGACCTTGGGCAAGGTACTGCTCGACAAAGTCTATGCCGGCGACCTGGTCGCCACTGCCACGGGCGAGATGCTCAATGCCGTCACCGACACCAGGGGCGCGGCCGCTTATGTCGCCATGGAAGCCATCACGGGCGTACTGCAGGGCAGGGAAGGCAGCTTCGTGGCGCAGCATGCGGGTACGATGGCCGATGGCAAGCAGCAGCTGTCCATCGTGATCGTGCCGCATTCCGGCACGGGGCAGCTGACGGGCATCAGCGGCACGCTGGCCATCCGCATCGTCAATGGCCAGCATTTCTACGACATCGACTATTCGCTGCCGCAGCCGTAGGCCAGCCAAGGCACGGATAGCCGTTTATTTGCCCAGGATCGACGCCACATTGTCGGTGCCGGGCGCGCCGAACAGCTGCTGCTTGAGGACGTGCAGCTGGTCGCGCACCTGCGCCGCCTTTTCGAACTCCAGGTTCTTGGCGTGGTCGACCATCAGTTTTTCCAGGCGCTTGATTTCCTTGCTGACCTGTTTCTCGCTCATGGCTTCGAACTTGGCCGCTTCCTGCGCCACTTGCAGGGTTTCGCGCGCTTCCTGCGGGCTGTAGACGCCGTCGATCATTTCGCGGATCGATTTCTTGACACCGATCGGGATGATGTTGTTGGCCGTATTGAAGGCGATCTGCTTGGCGCGGCGGCGTTCCGTCTCGTCGATGGCGCGGCGCATGGAGTCCGTGATGCGGTCGCCGTACAGGATCGCCGTGCCGTTCAGGTTACGCGCGGCGCGGCCGATGGTCTGGATCAGGCTGCGCTCGGAGCGCAAGAAGCCTTCCTTGTCCGCGTCGAGGATGGCGACCAGCGACACTTCCGGCAAGTCGAGACCCTCGCGCAGCAGATTGATCCCCACCAACACGTCGAAGGTGCCCAGGCGCAGGTCGCGCAGGATTTCCACGCGCTCCACCGTCTCGATATCGCTGTGCAGGTAGCGCACCTTGATGCCATGGTCGCCCAGGTATTCCGTCAATTGTTCCGACATGCGCTTGGTCAGGGTCGTCACCAGCACGCGCTCGTCCTTCTTGATGCGCTCGACGATTTCCGACATCAGGTCGTCCACCTGGCTGCTGGCGGGGCGCACGATGATCTGCGGGTCGACCAGACCGGTCGGGCGCACGACCTGCTCGACCACCTGGTCGGAATGGCTCTTTTCGTATTCGGCCGGCGTGGCCGAGACGAACACGGTCTGGCGCATCTTCTGTTCGAATTCCTCGAATTTCAATGGCCGGTTGTCGAGTGCCGACGGCAGGCGGAAGCCGTAGTCGACCAGATTCGTCTTGCGCGAACGGTCGCCGTTGTACATGGCGCTCAGCTGGCCCGTCAGCACGTGCGACTCGTCGAGGAACATCAGGGCGTCGGGCGGCAGGTAGTCGACCAGGGTCGGCGGCGGCTCGCCCGGCAGCGCGCCGGACAGGTGGCGCGAGTAGTTCTCGATACCCTTGGTGAAACCGATTTCCGCCATCATTTCCAGGTCGAAGCGCGTGCGCTGCTCCAGCCGCTGCTCTTCGATCAGTTTATTCTCCTTGCGGAAGAACTCGAGGCGCTCGCGCAGCTCGTCCTTGATGGTCTCGACGGCGCGCAGCACGGTGGAGCGGGGCGTCACGTAGTGCGAGCCCGGGTACACGGTGAAGCGGGGGATTTTCTGACGCACTCTGCCCGTCAGCGGGTCGAACAGCTGGATCGATTCGATCTCGTCGTCGAACATTTCCAGGCGCACGGCCAGCTCCGCATGCTCGGCGGGGAAGATGTCGATAGTATCGCCGCGCACGCGGAAGGTGCCGCGGCCGAAGTCGACCTCATTGCGCGTGTACTGCATCTGGATCAGGCGCGCGATGACGTCGCGCTGCGCGACCCTGTCCTTGACGCGCAGGGTCAAAATCATCTGGTGGTACTCGTTCGGATTGCCGATACCGTAGATGGCCGAGACGGTGGCGACGATGATGACGTCGCGCCGCTCCATCAGCGACTTGGTGCATGACAGGCGCATCTGCTCGATATGTTCGTTGATCGACGAGTCCTTTTCGATGAACAGGTCGCGCTGCGGCACATAGGCTTCCGGCTGGTAGTAGTCGTAGTAGCTGACGAAGTACTCGACCGCGTTTTGCGGGAAAAAGTCGCGGAATTCGCTGTACAGCTGCGCCGCCAGGGTCTTGTTCGGCGCGAAGACGATGGCTGGCCGGCCCATGCGCGCGATGACGTTGGCCATGGTGTAGGTCTTGCCCGAACCGGTCACGCCCAGCAGGGTCTGGAAGGCCAGTCCGTCGGCAATCCCCTCTGATAACTGGTCGATTGCCGTGGGCTGGTCACCGGCCGGAGGGAAGGGCTGGTGCAGCTTGAAGGGGGAGTCCGGGAAAGAGATAATTGCGCTTTCCGCCTCGCTGGCGGTAGATAATTCGGGCATGTGAATCAGACCTTTGTTAGAATAGTGCTCTGCTGGCGGCCCTGGCGTTGTATTTTGGGGCGCTGTCTACAACTCCGCTGTGAACCTGCTTCCAATCGAATCCAATCTTATCATGACGAACCCAACTGTTTCTGCCAGTCTGTTTAGCGCCATCGAGATGGCCCCACGCGACCCGATCCTGGGCATCACCGAAGCATTTAACGCGGACCAGAATCCCGCCAAAATCAATCTGGGCGTTGGCGTCTATTATGACGACAACGGCAAGGTGCCTCTGTTAGCTTGCGTACGCAAGGCAGAAGCCATCCTGATCGAACAGGCGGCGCCACGCACCTATCTGCCGATCGAAGGCCTCGCTGCCTACGACAAGGCGGTGCAAGAACTCGTATTTGGCGCCGATAGCGCCGTAATTCAAGAGCGCCGCGCCGTGACCGTGCAAGCCATCGGCGGCACGGGCGCATTGAAGATCGGTGCCGACTTCCTGCAGCGCTTCGCGCCGGGTGCCCAGGTCTACATCAGCGACCCGAGCTGGGAAAACCACCGCGCGCTGTTTGAAAACGCCGGTTTCGTCGTGAATAACTACACCTACTACGATGCCGCCACCCATGGCGTGAACTTCGACGGCATGCTGGCCAGCCTGAACGCCATGCCAGCCGGCTCCATCGTCGTGCTGCACGCCTGCTGCCACAACCCGACCGGCGCCGACCTGAGCGTGGCCCAGTGGGATCAGATCATCAGCGTGGTGACCTCGCGCGGCCTGGTGCCATTCCTGGACATGGCGTATCAAGGCTTCGCCAACGGCATCGCCGAAGATGGCGCCGTGGTGCGCCGCTTCGCCGACGCGGGCGGCCCGCTGCTGGTATCGAACTCGTTCTCGAAATCGTTCTCGCTGTATGGCGAACGCGTGGGCGCCCTGAGCGTCGTCGCCGCCAGCGCCGACGAAGCGGCCCGCCTGCTGTCGCAGCTGAAGCGCGTCGTGCGCACCAATTACTCGAACCCGCCAGTACACGGCGGCAAGGTGGTCGCCACCGTCCTGGCCACGCCGGAACTGCGCCAGCTGTGGGAAGAGGAACTGGCCGGCATGCGCGTGCGCATCCGCGAAATGCGCAATGCCTTCGTGGAAAAGCTGAAAGCCAAGGCGCCAGCCCATGACTTCGAATTCGTGCGCCAGCAAATCGGCATGTTCTCGTACTCCGGTCTCACCAAGGAGCAGGTGGCATCGCTGCGCGAGCAGTCGATCTACGCCGTCGACACGGGCCGTATTTGCGTGGCAGCATTGAATTCGCGCAATATCGACATCGTTATTGACGCGATCGCCAAAGTGCTTTAAGATCTTGCTTCTTCGGCGCTGCATGCAAGTGCGGCGCTGATGGCGGTAGAAAGTCGGCGATGGCCGTGTTTGTGTAGATGCAGTATCAGTCTTGCAAATATGGAACAAGCGACATATAATATTGCCTCTTTTCCCTGATAGCTCAGTTGGTAGAGCGACGGACTGTTAATCCGCAGGTCCCTGGTTCGAGTCCAGGTCGGGGAGCCAGAATTCGGAAGGCCACGTTGAAAAACGTGGCCTTTTTTGTTATTGCGCCGCCTGGCATGGGTGCCAGGGCAAGATAAGATTTTCCCTGTGGAAATCTGGACAGCGCCAAGTTTGGCCTATATAATACGGCCTCTTTTCCCTGATAGCTCAGTTGGTAGAGCGACGGACTGTTAATCCGCAGGTCCCTGGTTCGAGTCCAGGTCGGGGAGCCAGAATTCGGAAGGCCATGTTGAAAAACATGGCCTTTTTTGTTTTCTGCCGCAGCCCGCAGGGACGGCCGGTGCGTTATCGCGTTTTGCGCTATCCTGAATGCATCACTTCAGGAGCGCCTTCCCATGACTTGTACCTCTGCCTTGCGCCATATCGTCCTGTGCGACTTCCTCGATGGCATCACGTCTGCCAAGCACGCCGAGCTCGTCTACGAGTTTTCCCAGCTGAAACACCGCATTCCCGGCGTGCGGCAATTTGAATGGGGGCCGAACGTCAGCCCGGAAGGCCTCGACGATGGCTTTACCGATTGCTTTACCCTGACCTTCGATGACGCCGGCGCGCGCGACGTGTATCTGAGCCATGCGGCCCACCTGGCCTTTGTCGAGCAGCTCAAGCCATGGCTGGGTCGCGTGCTGGTCTTTGACTACTATCCGCAAGAGCATCCCGGCTGACCGCTGCCAGGCAGGGTAGCGCCGGGAAAATACACATTTTTCTGGGGGAAATCTGGACATCGTAAAATTTACCCTATAGAATGCGGCCTCTTTTCCCTGATAGCTCAGTTGGTAGAGCGACGGACTGTTAATCCGCAGGTCCCTGGTTCGAGTCCAGGTCGGGGAGCCAGAACACGCAGTAGCAAAAAGCCCAGCCTTCACCGGTTGGGCTTTTTGCGTTGCAGGACCCGCGTGCGACGCCCGTGTCGCTCGGCGGTGGTCGAAGTTGCCGCCAGCCATGCCATTTACACTTCGCAAGCCCGCGCGGTGGCGTCGCTGATCGGCAAGGCCGCGGCGAGCATTGCCGGCGACTAGGCCGGCAGTGCGCCGGCCAGTCTGTCGGCCCTCGGAAAGGGCCCCATGTCATGGGGCGCCGTATCAGAACTTGGCAGTCGCATCGAATGTCTTGATGATGGCTTCTTGAAATTGCACCGGTTCATCCTGGTGTATCTGATGCCCGGAATGCTCGAAGAAAAACAAGCCCTTCCTTGGCGCCGTCAAGGTCTCGAAATACGCTTGCGTGATCCTGGTCGAGGTCTGGATATCGTTTTTGCCGACGAAGAAATACACGGGGCAGTCAACGCTCTTCAAGGTCTTGGGCAAATCAATGTTCATGACCTCGTTCCAGACGGGCGACCAGGTTTTTGACCATTGCAGAAAACCCGTCTTGAAACCTTCGCTCGTCGCAAATGCCTTGCCATCCTTGTAAAAAAGCCATTTCCTTAAATAAAACATGCTTTCGTCACTTGCAAATGGAAAATTGATACTGTTCAGCTCCTGGCTGGCGACGGCATTGTCCTTGAAATGCACTTTCAAGGCTTGCAGCAATTCCTTCTCGCTTTCCAGCTGGCTCACGACAGGATTCGACGCGAAATAGGCATGCAGCAGTTCCGGGTGACGCTTGACGATATCAAAGCCCAAGACGTTGCCCCAGGAACTGCCCAGCAAGTATATTTTGTCCTGCTTTAACTCTTTGCGCAGAAACTGGATGACTTGATACGTGTCCTGCTCCATCTGCCCGACGGATGGCTGCGAGGGGGAGGGATTCAGTTTCAAGGTTTTTCCGGCATCCCGCTGGTCCCATTGCACAATCGTAAATCTGCTTTTCAGGAGATTCGTGAAGGCATCCGCCCCCTTGATCATGGAGCTTCCCGGGCCGCCGGATAAAAACAGCAGCACGGGCTTGTTCGCGTCGTCCGTCCTGATTTCCACCACTTGCTTGATGCCGCCAATATCGGGTGTCAGGGTGGTGGTGACTTCCGCGGAAGCCGGTTTCGCTTCCGCCGTGGTTTGCGCCTGGCATGCGTAGAAGGGAATCAGGGTGGTCAAGAGCACTGCCAATGTCATTTTTTTTATCATGGTGTGAGGGTCAGTTTCAGGTTGCTTGTGAGGGCGGCGCATTGCACGGGGGGATTGCGCCGTAGTTGAACAGCTATCTATCGCATGGTCTTCAGCGGGTACGTCGACATGCCTCCTTGTCAGAGTTGGGTTTCATGGAAGTCATTGGCTTGCCCGGCATGCAGCCGCAACGCTTCCAGCGCCAGATAGCCCGGTTGCAATTGCGCGGCGATGGCGGCCAGGCCGTCTGCTGCTGGCACTGGCGGATCGCCGTGGTAGACGGTGCCGTATTTCGCATGCACGCCGCCGCGCGCGCGCATCGCTTGCAACTGCGTCGCTGTAGTGGCGATGCCGAAGCGGGCCAATAAATCGCTGAAGAGGATGCCTGGCAATTGCTTGTAGTCAATTAACTGCAACTGGCCGGCGGCCGCATGGGACAGGGCGGCGTTGAGCAGGCTGGCCAGCACCAGGCCCGTATAACCGTCGATATCGCCCGGCGCCAGCTGGTGCGCGGGCAGCGGCAGCTGTGCCGGGTGCAGCATGCCGGGCACCATTTGCGGCCCGCGCTGGCGCTGGTGCGAGGCGAGCACGGCCAGCGGTTCGCGGTAGACGAACAGGCAGGGCGTGCCGGGAAATGCTTGCCGCAGCAAGTCCAGGCTGTGGATGTGCCAGCAGTCGAACTTGATGATGAAGTGTGATTCTTCGCCGGAGCGGCGCTGGCCCAGTGCCAGGATGGCCTGGCGCAGCAGGGTGATGCTGGCCGCCGGGTCGCCGCTGTCGTAATGCAGGCGCAGCAGCGAGTCGATAACGGGCGGCTCGGACATGACTATGCATTGCGGCAACGACGCCAACAGCTGGCTCAGCAGGGTTGAGCCGCAGCGCGAGACGTGGAAGATGAAGGCGTCGGGCGCCAGGCAATCGCCGAGTGTCGCCAGCGCGGCCAGCGGCGTGCGGCAGACGCGGCGCTCCTCGTGCGGCTGGCGCGTCAGCGTATTGACAAAGAAGGCGTCGCTGAAAGCCGTTTCTCCCAGCTCGCGCCAGCACATGGCAGCGTCCGCCAGCGCATCGCCGCGCTCCACGTACAGCGGATACCAGCCGCGCAGATCCATGCCCTCGTGCCATGCCACCGTCTCGCCCCTGGCCAGCAGGCGTTCTTGCTGGGCCAGGCCCGGCGCGGCGCTCACGGCGCGCTCCCGTCTGCCAAGGCGGCCAGGGCGGCCAATTCCCTGGCCAGTGCCAGGCTGACAGGCGAGGGCGACAATCGCAGCTGGGCGATGACGGCCCGCACATTGCCATCGTGGATGCCGGGGTCGCCATACCTGTGGGGCGCTTTCGGCACGAAGCCGGCCGAGGCGAACAGCGCTTCGAGCCAGGGATTGCTGATGCAGTCGAGCACGAGGTGGATGCGCGGCGTCGTGCCCCGGTTGTGCACCGCGTGCAGGCAGCTGGCGTCCATGTACCAGGCGTGGCCAGCCGTGAAGTGGACAGTTTCACCATCGATGGTAAACAGCACCTGCGGCGAAGTGTGGATGGGGATGTGGATGCGGATCAAGCCATCGGCCAGCGACGTGCCGGCGTCGCGGTGCGCGCGGATGATGGCGCCCGGCGCCAGCGCCATCAGGCGCGCGGCGCGGATCTCGCATGCGAAGCTGGCGAGCACTTCGCGCAGGCAGGGGCAGCGCGCCAGTTGCGGCGTGTCTGCGTAGGCGGCGCCGTCGACGGGCATGATGTTGTCGGCTGCGCCGCCGGGCGAGCGCAGCGGCACGCAGCTCCAGCCCTGGTCGTAGGCGCCCGTATTGAAATGGCTGATCCACTCGTCCGCGGCGAACTGGTCGCTGTCGTCCTGCATGCGCGCCACGTCGAAGTGCAGCGGCAGCTGCAGCCAGCTGCTGGGGATATGCTGCGCCGGCACTATGGCGCACTCCATTCCAATTGCTCCTGCACCTCGTTTTCCCCGCGCAGGCGAAAGCCCAGCCGCTGGTACAGGGCGCGCGCGGCGGCGTTGCTTTTGTTGACCGCAAGGTGGATCTGCCATTGTTCCGCGCCCGCTTGCGCCTGCAGGCCGCGCAGCACGGCGCTGCCGGCGCCCTGGCCTTGCGCGGCGGGCAGGATGGCGATGTCGACCAGGTGCAGCACCTGATCCTGGCGGTCCAGGATCAGGCGGCCGATGGGGGTAACGCCGTGCTGCAGCACCAGGTACACGGCGTGCGGATAGGCCTGGCGGTAGCCGTGGCTTTGCATGCGCTGCTGCATGGCGATCAGCTGTTCGATGACGGCGGGCTCGGCCGGCATCTGGCGCAAGTCGCCGCGTGTGGAACTGTACAGCGCGGCGGCAAAGCCATCGTCGCCGTCGCGCTGGACGCGCAACTGGTAGGGGGCGGGCAGGCTGGCGAGGACGAGGGTGAGGTCGGAAAGCGGCAAGGCGTGCATCGATGCTCCGGTAGGTGTTTGCGGCTGGAGATAAATTAACAGGCGTACAGTTATTTGCTATGCTGCCAATTTTTCCGCGTACTTGCAATCATTTCAAGGAAGCCGCCATGCATTCTGTCTTTATCCCGCCTTCCCAGTGGAGTCTCGCATGAATCCGGCACGCGCGGAACTGGCCGCCATCGCGGCTGCGCTGTGCGATCCGCAGCGCTCGCTGGCAAGCCTGGTCGGCGAAACGGTGCAGCTGCGCCAGCTCGTCGAACGCCATTCGCGCCTGCCCATGGACCGGCAGGACGGTTTGCGCGATGGCGAAAGCTTTCTTCCCAGCGGCTGGGCCATCTCGCCCATGCAGGCGGGCCTGTGTGCGCGCGAGCCGTACCGCAGCGCTGCCTTCATCCAGGGCCTGGCCCTGGCCGTGCGCGAGCGCCTGGAGGTGAGCGGTGGCCGGCCCGTGCGCGTGCTGTATGCGGGCTGCGGCCCGTTCGCCTTGCTTGCCCTGCCTGTGATGGCCGTGCTGGATGCGGATTTGGTGCAGTTTGTCATCCTTGATGTGCATGCCGAGACCCTGGCCTATGCGCGCGAACTGATTGCAAGCCTGGGCCTGGATCGCCATGTCACGGCATACATTTGCGCCGACGCGGCCGCCTACCGCATTGCTGGCGGCGCCATGCCGGACGTGATCGTCAGCGAAACCATGAATACGGCGCTGGGCAAGGAGCCGCAGGTGGCCATCCTGCGCAATCTGCACGCGCAAGCGCCTGCTGCGGCGCTGCTGCCGGCATCCGTCACCGTGCACCTGGGTCTGGACCGGCGCGCGCCGGATGCGCCGTGCACCGACTGGGGCCGCGTGTTTGCCCTCGATGGTGACGCCTTGCGCGCCTGGCAGGGCAGGCAGGACGAGCAGGGCGACAGCTTGCCGGCCGCCAGCATCCGCCTGCCTGACGTGCTGGAGCAGGCGCCGCGCCTGCTGACGCGCATCCGCGTGCATGGCGACATCATCCTGGGCGACCATGACTGCAGCCTGAACCTGCCCCTGGCCCTGCCGGGCAAGCCGGCCCTGGCTGGCGGCAGCGTGCTCGACTTCCATTACCGCCTGGGCGGCCAGCCGGGACTGGCGTTCAGCGTGCGCGACACGCCTGAATCCATCCAGGAATTGCACCAGCCAGTATCTCAGTCGTAATACTTCATTGGCAGACAATTTACTTCTGTAGGATAATATGGAACCGGTTCCATCTATGCGCAAATGCAATGTAGCGCAATCATCGAAGTCAATAAAACAACAAGTCTTGCGGGAGTCTCATGAACCATCCAGGCAGCGAACCATCTGCAACATCCGTTTCATCCCTTCCCCGCATCAGCCGCCGCCACGCCCTGATCGGCCTGGCCGCCTTGCTGGCGCAGGCAGGTTTCTGGAGCAATCCCCTGTCCGCCGCCATGCAGGCGCCGGCCAGCGCTCCGGCACCCGGCCTGGCGCCCGTCACGATGCTGTTCTACACCTTGTCGCAAACGATCACGGGCCACCGCGATTTGTCCGCCGACACGGCGGCGCGCATCGAGCAAGCCATGCGCACGAACGTGCCCGGCTTTGCCGAGCGCTTGCCGCAACTGGGCGCGCTGCTCGTCACGGGCCAGGAAGCGAAAGCCCTGCTGGCGGCCGCTACCGCCGCGGACGCCGGCTTGCGCGAGCTGGCGCTGGCCATCGTTGCCGCCTGGTACACGGGCACTATCGCCGGCAACGCGGCGCAGGGCACGAAGTCCATCGTCGTCGCGTATGCGGAAGCGTTGATGTACCGCACGGTGGCCGATGGCCAGGTCGTGCCGACCTATTGCAATTACGGCCCCCTGTGGTGGCTGAAGGCGCCGCCGGCCGTGCGCGTCTCCGCGCCCGTGGCGCCAAAACCCGTACCGGCCCCGGCCACCACCGGCACTCCCGAACCGAAAGGCAAGCAAGCAAAATGAAATCACCCCAATTCAAGAGTAATGGCGACGTCGTCGCCGATGTCGTCATCGTCGGTACTGGCGTCGTCGGCGCCATGATGGCCGACCAGCTGGCCGCGCAGGGCCATTCCGTGATCATGCTGGAAGCGGGCCTGCGCATCGAGCGTGGCCAAGCCGTGGAAAACTGGCGCAACATGCCGTTCGAGAACCGCGTCGGCTCCGACTTCCAGGGCCTGTATCCGCAGGCGGACAACGCGCCCGCGCCGCTGTATTTCCCGAAGAATAACTACGTGGAATTGTCCGGCCCCAGCGGCAGCAGTTTCCAGCAGGGCTATCTGCGCACGGTGGGCGGCACCACCTGGCACTGGGCCGCGTCGTGCTGGCGCCATTTGCCGTCCGACATGCGCATGAAAAGCGATTATGGAGTGGGGCGCGACTGGGCCATTTCCTACGATGAGCTGGAACCGTACTATTGCCGCGCCGAACAGGAAATGGGCGTGGCCGGCCCCAACGATCCCGCCTTGCAATCGCCCAGCGAACGCAGCGCGCCGTACCCGATGGACATGGTGCCCTGGGGCTATGGCGACAAGCGCTTCGCCGAAGTGGTCAACCCGCACGGCTACCGCTCCGTGCCGATCCCGCAAGGCCGTTCGACGCGCCCATGGCAGGGCCGCCCGACGTGCTGCGGCAATAACAATTGCCAGCCGATCTGCCCCATCGGCGCCATGTACAACGGCATCCATCACGTGGAGCGGGCCGAGCTGAAGGGCGCGGGCGTGCTGGCCGAGGCCGTCGTCTACCGCATCGACACGGACCAGAACAACCGCGTGACGGCCGTGCACTGGTATGACGCGAAGAAACAGTCGCATATGGCGACGGGCAAGGCTTTCGTGATTGCCTGCAACGGCATTGAAACACCGCGTTTGCTGCTGCTGGCGGCCAACCAGAACAATCCGAACGGCATCGCCAACAGTTCCGATCAAGTCGGCCGCAACATGATGGACCACTCGGGTTTCCACTGTACTTTCCTCGCCAATGAACCGATCTGGACGGGCCGTGGTCCTGCGCAGAGCAGCTGCCTGGTGGGCCCGCGCGACGGTGCCTTCCGCGCGCAGTATTCGGCCAACAAGATGATCCTGAACAATATCACCCGCGTCGGACCCGCTACGCAGCAGTCGTTGAAGCTGGGCCTGGTGGGCAAGGACCTCGACGATGAAATCCGCCGCCGCGCCGCGTTTGGCGTGGACTTGTCGATCAGCCTGGAACCGCTGCCCGAAGCGCATAACCGCTTGACCTTGAGCAAGACGCGCAAGGACCCGCTGGGCCTGGCCTGTCCCGACATTTATTATGACGTGGGCGATTACGTGCGCGCTGGCGCGAAGGCCGCGCATGCGCAGCTCGAGCACATCGGCAAGCTGTTCGGCGCCGTGGAATTCCATATCACCGAGAGCCTGAACGCGAATAACCACATCATGGGCGGCGTCATCATGGGTTCCAATCGCGCCGATTCCGTGGTCGACGGCAATTGCCGTGCCCACGATCACGCCAACCTGTGGCTGCCGGGCGGCGGCGCCATGCCGTCGGCCAGCGTGGTCAACACCACCCTCAGCATGGCCGCGCTCGGCTTGCGCGCGGCCGACGACATCGCCCGCACCCTGGCAAGGGAGGCAGCATGATGCGCCGTTTATTACTGAGCCTGGCGCTGGTGGCCGGCTTGCCGCTGGCCGCCCACGCTGTGCCACCGGCACCGCCTGTCACCCTGACGCCGGACCGCCCGGCCGCGCCTGCGGCTGCCAGTCCCGATGCGCGCCTGGAACGGGGCCGCTACCTGGCCATCGCGGCCGATTGCATGGCTTGCCATACGGCAGCGGGCGGCAAGCCGTATGCGGGTGGCTATGCCATCGATTCGCCGCTGGGCACGATTTACGCGACGAACATCACGCCGTCGAAACAAGGCGGCATCGGCCACTACACGGAAGCCGACTTTGCGCGCGCGCTGCGCGAAGGCGTGCGCGCCGACGGCAGCCATCTCTATCCGGCCATGCCCTACACCAGCTATGCGCAGCTGACGGATGCGGACGTGGGCGACCTGTATTATTACTTCATGCAGGCCGTCAAGCCCGTCGACGAGCCGGCGCGCCAGACGGCCCTGCCATTCCCGTTCAATGTGCGCCTGTCGATGCTGGGCTGGAATACCTTGTTCCTTGACAATAAACGCTTCGTGCCGGACGCGGCGAAGAGCGCGCAGATCAACCGCGGCGCCTACCTGGCCGAAGGCCTGGCGCACTGCAGCGCCTGCCACACGCCGCGCAACGCGCTGATGGCGGAAATCGGCAGCCAGACCCTGGCCGGCGCGTCGCTTGGTTCCTGGCATGCGCCGAACATCACGTCCGACAAGGTCAGCGGCATCGGCGCGTGGACGGATGCGGAACTCACGGCCTACCTGAAGACGGGCCACGTGGAAGGCAAGGGGCAGGCGGCGGGCGGCATGGCCGAAGCCATCCAGAACAGCCTGCAATTTTTGCGCGACGACGACGTGGCGGCCATCGTGGCCTGGCTGCGCACGGTGCCGCCCGTGCGCGCGCCGGGGCAAACGAAAGCTGCCTTCAGCCATGGCAGCGCCGCCAGCGAAGAGCCGCTGCTGCGCGGCATGGCCGGGTCCACCGAGCACCATTCGCTCAACAGTGGCGCCGTGCTGTTTTCCGGCTACTGCGCCAGCTGCCATTCGGCCAGCGGCGCCGGCAGCACGGGGCAGGCGTATCCCGCCCTGTTCCACAACACGGCGACGGGCGGCAACACGCCGGCCAATCTGGTCTCGGCCATGTTGTTCGGCGTCGAGCGCAAGATCGAAGGGGAAGAACACGAAGCGTTCATGCCCCGTTTCGACCAGCGTTCCTACGTGCAGCCATTGACGGACGAGCAGATCGCCGCTATCGCCAATTACGTATTGAAACAGTACGGCAACCCGGATGTATCCGTCACGCCCGCGTATGTGGCGCAGGCGCGCAGCGGCGGCGAGAAGCCCGTGCTGGCGCGTGCACAGCCCTTCATGCTACCGGGCGGCATCGTGGGAATCTTGCTGCTGATCGCGCTGTTCGTGTGGCTGCGCAGGCGCCGCCAGCGCAAGGAATAAGTACGCCTATCAAAACCTGCTGCGCGTCGTAATTTGCGGTCTGCGATGCTCACTGCCTCGGCGGCCCCGTACTTCGTACAGTTGCGCTTCTCAACCACAACTTCCTTCCGCTCGCTACGGTTTTGTTAGGCGTTGTAAGTGTCTAAACGGCGGCGAATATGAACGTTGGGCGCAACTTGCAGTAAAATGCAGGCTGAAAAATGGTTACGAGCAATCGTAGCCATTTTTTATTCTGGCCTGATCCTGGCGATTGTTTTCGTCTTATTTGAAAATTGACAATGTCCCATTCCCTGCATCACCAATTTTTACGTTTCGCCGCCGTCGGCGCTTCCGGCACGGCCGTGCAATACAGCGTGCTGTGGGGCGGCGTGGAATGGGGCGGCATCAGCGCCGCCGCCGCGTCCGGCATCGGCTACATCCTCGGTTCCGTCGTCAACTACCTCCTCAATTACTTTTTCACGTTTAAAAGCGACAAGGGCCATGGCGAGGCGGCTTCCAAGTATTTCACCTTGCTGGGCATCGGCTGGTGCATCAATACGGGCCTGATGTGGCTGCTGGTACACCACCTGGGCTGGTATTACTGGCTGGCGCAGGTGCTGGCGACGGGCATCGGACTGGTCTGGAATTTCGCGGGCAGCCGCTGGTGGGCCTTCAAGCCGGCCGGCGTAGCGGGAAAGTAGTCATTTCGTCATAAAAAGAGGCGCCCTGGCCACACGCAGGCGCCCGGTTTTACCAAAACAAGGGGTTAATCATGCAGTTCCTGGAACGCTATTTCAAACTGAAGGACAACGGGACCAATGTGCGCACGGAGCTGCTGGCCGGCCTGACCACGTTCCTGACGATGGCCTACATCATCTTCGTCAACCCGTCCATCCTCGGCGACGCGGGCATGCCGAAAGACTCCGTTTTTGTCGCCACCTGCCTGGCGGCCGCCATCGGCACCCTGATCATGGGCCTGTATGCGAACTACCCGATCGCGCTGGCGCCGGGCATGGGCCTGAATGCGTACTTCTCGTACACGGTGGTCAAGGGCATGGGCATGAGCTGGGAAGTGGCGCTGGGCGCCGTCTTCATTTCCGGCTGCCTGTTCATCCTCGTCAGCCTGTTCAAGGTGCGCGAAATGATCATCAACAGCATCCCGCCCGCGCTGCGCACGGCCATCACGGTCGGTATCGGCCTGTTCCTGGCCATCATTTCCCTGAAAAGCGCGGGCGTGGTGGTGTCGAACCCGGCCACCATCATCGCCCTGGGCGACCTGCATCAGGCGGCGCCCATCCTGGCCATCCTCGGTTTCTTCATCATCGTCGCGCTGGACCGCCTGAAAGTGCCGGGCGCCATCCTGATCGGCATTCTCACCATCACCGTCGCCAGCTTCTTCTTTGGCGGCAACCAGTTCAACGGCATCGTTTCGGCGCCGCCCGCCATCGAGCCGACCTTGTTCAAGCTCGACATCATGGGCGCGCTGTCGATCGGCATCGTCAACGTGGTGCTGGTGTTTTTCCTGGTGGAATTGTTTGATGCGACGGGCACCTTGATGGGCGTGGCCAACCGTGCCGGCTTGTTGAAAGACGGCAAGATGGAACGCATGAACAAGGCCTTGCTGGCCGACAGCACGGCGATTGCCGCCGGCGCCTGTCTGGGTACGTCGAGCACGACGGCCTTCGTGGAAAGCGCTGCCGGCGTGCAAGCGGGCGGCCGCACCGGCTTGACGGCCGTCGCCGTCGCGCTGCTGTTCCTGGGCAGCCTGTTCTTCGCCCCGCTGGCGCACACGGTGCCGCCGTACGCGACGGCGCCCGCGCTGCTGTACGTGGCCTGCCTGATGCTGCGCGAACTGACCTTCATCGACTGGGATGACAGCACGGAAAGCATTCCTGCCGCCATCACGGCGCTGATGATGCCGTTTACCTATTCCGTGGCCAGCGGCGTCGCGTTCGGCTTCATCACCTATGCCGTCTTGAAACTGTTGACGGGCAAGGGCAAGCAGGTATCGGTGGTGGCTTACATCATCGCCGCCATCTTCCTGTTCAAGTTTATCTATCTGGGCGAATAGCAAGTTTGCCGGCAAGCAGTTGCCGCAGCAATGACAAGGCCGCCCGTGCATCCGCATCGGCGGCCTTTTTTGATGGGCGGCTGAGAACCTATCCCAGTAGATGAATACATCCGCTGCTGGCGCCACTCAAAAGCGGGGACTGCGTTGTTCGTCGTTGCGTGGCTCGCCACGCGTCCTCCTCACGCCTTGTCCGCGCTCCTGATCCGCTGCCAGCAGAAGACGCTCCCTACTGGGATAGGCTCTTACATCAGCAGCGCGGCTACCAGGTCTTTCTTGTGGTCGCCGGCGCTGCCGTCGAAGCGCAACGCCGCTTCCACATGCGCCAGGTGCTCGACCATCAGGCGCGCCGCCAGGTCGGCGTCGCCGCTGCGCGCCGCGTCGAGAAAGCGGCCGTGTTCGTCGCACGAGCAGGCCGCGTCGTGGCCGGACTGGTACAGCATGGTGATGAGCGAGCTGCGGCCCACGAGTTCGCGCACGATGTCGCGCAGCACGGCGTTGCCGGCGATATCGGCCAGCAATACGTGGAAGTCGCCCAGCAGTTGTGAGCGCAGCGGCGTGTCCCTTGCCAGCGCCTGGCGTTCCGCTTTCAGGTGCCGCTCCAGCATCCGGTAGTCGGCAGCTTTGGCCCGCGCGACGAATTCGCGCGCCAGGGCCGCCTCGATGATGCGCCGCGCGGCAAAGATGTCGCGTGCCTCCGCCTCCGTTGGCTGGCTGACGAAGGCGCCCTTGTCGGGCACCATGCGTATGAGTTTGTCTTTCGAGAGTATCAGCAGGGCGGCGCGGATCTTGGTGCGGCTGACGCCATACAGCCGGCACAGCGCCTCCTCGCGCAGCCGCGTGCCGGGCGGCAATTGGCGCGCCACGATGGCGGCCGCCATATGCTCGGCAATTTCCGCCGAGCTGTCGCCGCTGCCGGGTTGGTCCACCAGGGTTGCGCTTGATTCTGTCATGTCGGATGAGAGCAGTAAGCCAGGGGCAAGGCGAACCTTGCAAGCGCATGTCCGCGTGGCGGCGTGGTTGACGCCCCGCTGCCGGCATGCGGTTGTGCGCCTTGCGTGTCGCTAAGGCCTGGCTATTCTACTATCTTGCGTGGCGCAGCGCAGACGGACCCTGCCATCTGGCGAGGCTGGCTCGCTGGCGGCCTGTTTTGCTGGCCATGCAGATTGAAACTGGACATGGGAAATTTTGACGTATATAATTCGGCCTCCTTTCCCTGATAGCTCAGTTGGTAGAGCGACGGACTGTTAATCCGCAGGTCCCTGGTTCGAGTCCAGGTCGGGGAGCCAGAACAAGCAGCAGCAAAGGGCCACGTGGCAACACGTGGCCCTTTTGTCATGCGCGCACGGTTTCCCGTTCGCGCTGGCCATTGCTTCAGTTCTTCAGTGCCTTGGCGACGTGCGCGATGCCGGCCCGCTGGTGGCGGGGGCGCGCGCAGTGTTTCCCGGATCAGGGATCCACAAACACGTCGAAGCGCACCTTCAGCGGGCTGCCCCACGAGATATCCACCCAGGCCCGGAAACCGCCGTTATACGGTGCGATGTTGTACACGGCCATGCGGGCGGCGCCGATGAAACGGTCCTGTGGCGTCGCGGCATACTCGCTGATGTTGAGCAATACGCGCGAATTGGCCTTCACGTTGGCATTGGCGAAGTTGACCGAAGGATGCACGCCATTGGCCGTCCACGTGTAATAGGTGGTGAAGGCGGCGGGGCTCAGGTTCAAGTCTTGTGCTGCCGCGCCTTTTGCACTCTTGCCTTCCTGTTCCATCGGCGCATCGGTTTCTTCCAGTGCCAGGTTGCTGCCGGTGCGGTGTTCTACTTTCATTTCCATGATGTACTCCTGATCGATAGTTTGGACGCCGCGCCTGTCGTCGTGCGGCAAGACGCCTTATCTGTTGCCGTGACGGCCAGTGTCACGTCCTGGCTGATAAGGTAGCCGTCTGCTCCATGCTGTTGGAGTAAGCCATTCTAGGCAAACGCGCGGGCAAAAAGCGCGCGGCGCCGCCGGAAAAACGGCGCTCACTTGTGCTGGCGCAAACACCTTGCAGGCAGGTGGGAATATCTTTTCCAGCAGGCTATTTTTACGGGGCGCCACGCATGCCGTGCAGGACAATGGCACAATAGGTCCAGCCGACCTGCCGATGCGAGCCTAGCCCATGCCGATACTGAACCTGAGTGCCGAAACCGATATCTATTACGAATTGATCGAAGGCGACCCCGCCAAGCCTTGCCTGGTATTCCTGCACGAGGGACTCGGTTGCTGTGCGATGTGGAAAGATTTCCCCGCGCAGCTATGCCAGGCGACGGGGTGCCGCGGCTTGCTGTATGACCGCCATGGCTATGGGCAGTCGTCGCCGCTGGCGGCGCGCCGCCAACTCCATTATTTGCACGACTACGCGCTGTGCGAGCTGCCGCAGGTGCTCGCGGCACTGCTGCCGGGACAGGACCATTTTCTCGTCGGCCACTCCGATGGCGGCAGCATTGCCCTGATCTATGCGGCGCAGCAGCCACCGCGCTTGCGCGGCATTATCACCGAAGCGGCGCACGTGTTTGTCGAGGGCATCACGCTCGATGGCATACGCGTGGCGGATGCGGCGTTTGGCGCGGGCAAGCTGCGCGCGCTGGCGAAATACCATGGCGACAAGACGGAGACCATCTTCAAGGCCTGGTCGGATACCTGGCTCAGTTATGGTTTCCAGTTCTGGAACATCGAATACCTGCTGCCCTCCGTCGAATGTCCGGCGCTGGTGGTGCAGGGCAGCGAGGACCAGTACGGCAGCGCGGCCCAGGTCGACACGATCGTGGCGCAGGCGCTCAACGCCGTGCCCGCCATTGTCGAGCAGTGCGGCCATACGCCGCACCAGGAGCAGCCGCAGGCACTGCTGGCGCTGATGGAAGGTTTTTTGCAAGGCCGCATGGACGCGGCCACTCACCCGAGAACTGTATGATAGACCACCTGGATCACCTGGTATTGACCACCCGCGACAAACCCGCCTGCATCGATTTCTATACGCGCGTGCTGGGCATGCAGCTGGAAACGTTTGGCGCCGGCCGCCATGCCTTCAAGTTTGGCGCGCAAAAAATCAACCTGCATGAGGCCGGCAAGGAATTCCTGCCCAAGGCGGACTTGCCCACGCCCGGCTCGCTGGACCTGTGCTTCATCGCCGCCGTGCCGCTGGACGCGTTCATCGCCCACCTGGCGGCGCTGGGGATTGGCATCGAGGAGGGACCGGTGGCCCGCACGGGCGCCAATTGGCCCATCCGCTCTGTGTATCTGCGCGACCCGGACCGCAACCTGATCGAAGTGTCCGAGCGCGCCTGAGGTTCGTCAACCGCCGGCAACCCCCATCAATGGCAGGCGGGATCGCTGTCCCAGCGGCCCGAGCAGATGCGCGAGCGGCACAACATGCCTTCGATCAGGCCCAGCTGCTGACAGCGCCGCAACAGTCCCGCCGTTTCCTGTTCCCCCTCCCGCTGGCGCAGCACCACGTCGCGCAAGGGCGCCGCCGTGCTTTCTTGCCGGTGCGCATGGGCCACCATCGCCGTCAGCAAGGTTACGTCGCTGTCGCCGGGCGCGGCAACCGGCCTCGGTCCCTGAGGGCGCGGGCCGGCCTGGCGCACGGGCGGTAGCGCCTTGTGCGGTGCGCTTGCTGTCGTGGCGGCCATCGCAGGCAAGGGCGGTCCCGCCGTATTGACGATGGTGGCCGCCTGCGACGCGTGCGGCGGCACCGTTGGCGCCGGCATTGCGGGCGGAGCCTCAGTCACGGCCGTGACGGGCGCCGGCGGCAGGGGCAGGACGTCCGTGTCATACGCGAGAACGGCCGTGATCAGCACCGCCAGGCACAGCGCGCCAGCGGCCCCGTGCCGCCAGCCGGGGCGCCAGCGCAGTGCAGGCCTGGCCACAGGCGCGGCGATGCCGTGTTCGAGCTGCGACAGGATGCCCTTGCCTTCGATGCGCGCGCCAGCCGCGCCGGTCTTGCTCAACAGGTCAGGGCTGCGCGCCTGGCCATCCCCGTTTTTCAGTAAAGACAAAATATCACCTCCGCAGTGGAACAAACTCGACTGACCTTGATGTAAACCGCGCTCATGCGGGCCGCGGACGCCTACGATCTAGCGATGCCGCCGAGCATGCTGCCCGGCCCCCGCTATTCCCGTCACGGAGCGCCCATGTTCGTCGCCCTGGTCTTGATGTATTTCCTGCTCGCCTGTCTTGCCTGCTGGCTGCTGCTGTTTCCCGGCGGCCGCGCCATCGTGCTGCACACGCTCGTCAACCTGGGCTGGCGCATGCAGCGGCGCGCGCAGCACCTGAAGGGCGGCAGCGGCGCGCAGTGGCAACGCGTGCAGCGGCAAACGGGCTCGGGCATGGCGCGCGCCTGGCAGCTGCTGTGGCTGCATCGCTGGCTGAGTCTGGCGGGCAGCGTGCTGGTCATCGTGCCGCCGCTGCTGGCCTGGCTGTCCAGCGACCGCATCGCCTTGCGCGGCTATGCCGACCAGCAACACGCGATCAATGACCAGGTCAGCGATTTGCTGAAGGGCGAGCAGCTGGTGCCGCCGCCGGCTTTGCCGCCGCTGCTGTTTTCCACGGCGGAAGTAACGCAGCTGCGCCCGCTGCTGGGCGGCGCCAGCCGCAACTGGCAATTGCTCGACCACGATTTCGCGCAGCGCCTGCTGCTGGTCTTCAAGATCATGAAAGACGTGCATGGCTACGACATGGTCTTGCTGGAAGGCTATCGCAGCCCTGCGCGCCAGGATCAATTGGCGGCGGCCGGCCCGAACGTGACGAACGCGAGGGCGTTTCAAAGCTATCACCAGTATGGCCTGGCGGCCGATTGCGCATTCATGCATGAAGGAAAGCTCATCATTTCTGAAAAAAATGCCTGGGCCATGCGCGGCTACCGTTTATATGGCGTGACGGCCGAATCGGTGGGCCTGCGCTGGGGCGGGCGTTGGACCATGATGGATTTTGGCCACACGGAATTGCCGCAACCGCGTGTGCTGGGCAAGTAAGCCGCGCCAGTCATTCTAGCGCCGGGTTTCGGCCTGATTTTCACCGCTGCAAGCTTGCTTGCGCGGCGTCAATGGCAGGCCAGCGCCTGCCGCGCGCTGGCACCTGGTACTTGTCATATGTCAACAAAGGCGCGCCGCATTGCTGTCAGCATGGGCCGAATCCGCCTCGCTGCACGGCGGCGTTCCTCCTGCTTTGCGACCTCACCCTGGGCTCATCATGCTGCGACGAATCTGGCATTTCCTCACCGACAGCCGCAATCTGACCATCCTCGGCTTCATGGCGCTGGCCGTGTTCCTGTACCTGGGCGCCGAGGTGCTGGAAGTGGCGCTGGTCTGGGCCCTGGCCTTGCTGCTGCTGGCCTTGGTCACGTGGCTGGGCCTGTGGCTGTGGCGCCGGCGCCGCGCGCGGCGCGATGCGCAGGCGCTGGGGCAGGCCATCCTCAACGAAGCCGAGATCGCCGCCGCGCAAGCCGCTTCGGCATCCACGGCCGGCAGCACCCAGCGGGGTGAACTCGACGCCGTGCGCACGGGCATGCTGGCCGCCATCGAGACCATCAAGACGTCCAAGCTGGGCATCAAATCGGGCGCCGCCGCCTTGTACGAACTGCCGTGGTACATGATCATTGGCAATCCGGCCGCCGGCAAGAGCAGCGCCATCCTGCATTCGGGCCTGCAGTTTCCCTTTGCCGACGGCAAGATCGTGCAAGGCGTGGGCGGCACGCGCAACTGCGACTGGTTTTTCACCACGGACGGCATCGTGCTCGACACGGCGGGACGCTACTCCGTCGTCGACGAGCACCGCGGCGAGTGGTTCGGCTTTCTCGACCTGCTGAAAAAATACCGGCGCAAGGCGCCCATCAACGGCATCCTCATCGCCGTCAGCATCGCCGAATTGAAAGGCGACCCTGATGTCGGCATGCAACTGGCGCGCAGCCTGCGCAAGCGCGTGCAGGACGTCATCGAACGCCTGGAAGTGTTCGCGCCCCTGTACATTGTGTTTACCAAGGCGGACCTGATCGCCGGCTTCACGGAGTTTTTCGCGGATGCCGAGCGCAGCGAGCGCGAGCGTGTCTGGGGCGCCACCATGCCCTACCAGCGCAAGTTGCCCACGGCCGATTTGCTGGCGTTTTTCGACCAGGGTTTCGATGAATTGCACGATGGCTTGACGGAACTGAGCCTGGCCAACATGGCGCACCGGCAACGCAAGACGATGGCGCCCGGCATCTTTACCTTTCCGCTGGAATTTGCCGCCATCAAGCCGGCCTTGCGCGCCTTCATCGCCACCCTGTTCGAGGAAAACCCGTTCCAGTTCCAGCCCGTGTTCCGCGGCTTTTACTTTACCAGCGCGCTGCAGGAAGGCGAGCCCGTCAGTGCCTCCTCGCAGCAGGTGGCGCGCCGCTTCGACCTGGCCTTCGCGCCGGCCCCGGCCGCGGCGCCGTCTGGCGCGCGCCAGCATGGCTATTTCCTGCTGGAGCTGTTCCGCAAGGTGATTTTTGCCGACAAGCACCTGGTGGCCAACTATGCCAACCGCGCCAAGCTGCGCTTCAAATATGCCGTGTTCTTTGCCGCCACGGTGTCGCTGGGCGCCTGCCTGGGCGGCTGGAGCTGGTCCTACCTGGGCAACCGGCAACTGGTGGCCAACGTCGAGGCCGATTTGAATAAAGTGGTGAAGCTGCAGGAGCGGCGCCTGGACTTGCAGTCGCGCCTGGAAGCGCTCGAGATCTTGCAGGACCGCATCGAGCAGCTGGAAGCGTACCGCACGCAACGGCCGTGGTCCCTGCGCCTGGGCCTGTACCAGGGTGAGCTGCTTGAACGCAAACTGCGCGAGGAGTATTTTGCCGGTGCGCGCCAGGTCATGCTCGGCCCCGTGGCGGGCGCGCTGGAAGCCTTGCTGTTTGAAATGAACGCCAGCGCGGACCAGCTGCAGCCCACGGCGCGCACGCCGCAGACGCCGGCCGCCGCGCCAGCAGCGCCCGCGGCACCGCGCAGCATCCAGTACCAGGCGGCCAGCGCGACGAATGTGGAAGATGCCTATAACGCGCTGAAAACCTATCTGATGCTGGCCGATAAGACGCATGCGGAAAGCAGCCACCTGAATGACCAGCTGACGCGTTTCTGGCGTGCCTGGCTGGAGGGCAACCGGGGCGCCATGCCGCGCGAGCAGATGATACGCAGCGCCGAACGGCTGCTGACGTTCTACCTGGCGCAGATCGGCGATCCGTCCTGGCCGCGCATCGAGCAGAAGCTGGCGCTGGTCGACCAGGCGCGCGAAAACCTGCGCCGCGTGGTGCGCGGCATGCCGGCGCGCGAGCGCGTGTATGCCGACGTCAAGGCGCGCGCCTCGACGCGCTTTCCCGGCATGACGGTGGCGCGCATCGTCGGCGAACAGGATCAGGCGCTGCTGGCGGGCAGTTACGCCGTCTCCGGCGCCTTTACGCGCCAGGCCTGGGAAAAGTTCGTCGAGGGCGCATTCCGCGATGCCGCCAACCGCGAGCTGCAAAGCGCCGACTGGGTGCTGAAAAGCGCTTCCACCGACGACCTGACCCTGGAAGGCAGTCCCGAGCAGATCGAGAAAAACCTGGTGGCCATGTACAAGGCCGACTATGCGCGCGAGTGGCAAAAATTCGTGCAGGGCGTGGCCGTCGCCGACCTGAAAGGCTTCGACGGCGCCGTGCAGGCGATGAACCGCCTGGGCGACCCGCAGTCGTCGCCGATTGCCAAGCTGCTGACGACCATCTATCAGGAAACCTCGTGGGACAACCCGGCGCTGCAGAATGCCCAATTGCGCCAGGCCGAGCGGGGAATCGTCGCCTGGTTCAAGGAAACCGTGCTGCGCCGCGCGCCGTCGCCGCTGACGGCCAGTCCCGCTCTCCATGCGCAGATCGAGCCGGCCCGCCTGGACAAGTCCATGGGTCCCGTGGGGCGCGAATTTGCCGGCGTGGGCAAGCTGGTGGCGGCCAGGGACGACAATGCGTCCCTGATGCGCGCCTACCTGGAGGCGCTGTCGAAACTGCGCAGCCGTTTGAACCAGCTGAAGAACCAGGGCGACGCGGGGCCGGGCGCGCGCCAGTTCATGCAGCAGACCCTGGAGGGCAGCGGTTCCGAACTGGCCGACGCCCTGAAACTGGTCGACGAGCAGGTGCTCACGGGGATGAGCGACGCGCAAAAGCAGGCGATTCGTCCCATTCTCGTGCGCCCGCTGATGCAGACCTTTGCCGTCATCGTCGCGCCGGCCGAACTCGATATCAACAAGACCTGGGCGGCGCAGGTGTACGAACCGTTCCAGAAATCGCTGGCCAACAAATATCCGTTCGCGCCCACGGCGCGCATCGAGGCGAGCAACCTGGAAATTGGCCAGTTCTTCGGCCCGGAAGGCCTGGTGGCGAAATTCGTCACCACGTCCATGGGTCCGCTGGTGGTGCGGCGCGGCGACGTGCTGGCGCCGCGCACCTGGGCCGACATGGGCATCAGCCTGTCGCCGCAGGTGGTGGCGCGTTTCCCCGGCTGGATCGCGCCGCTGGGCGCGGGCGGCGTGGCAGCCACGTCGACGGCGGCGCAAACCGTCTTCCAGATCCAGCCATCGCCCGCGCCGGGCACCCTGGAATACACGGTGGAGATCGACGGCCAGCAGCTGCGCTACCGCAACACCCCGGCACAGTGGACGAACATGGTCCATCCGGGTCCGCAAGGCGCAGCGGGCCAGCAGGGCGCGCGCATCACGGCCGTCACCTTCGACGGGCGCACGGTGGAACTGTTCAACGAGCCGGGGCAATTCGGCTTGAAGCGCATGATCGACGCGGCGGCCAAGAAGCGCAAGGAGGGCGGCGTGTTCGAACTGCGCTGGGCGCGCGGCGAGGTGGCCGTGGCGGTCGACCTGAAAATCACCAGCAGCGCCGAGACGACGGGCGCGGGATCCGCCACGGCGGTGCAGGAGCAGGGCTTTCGCGGCATGCAGCTGCCCGAGACGATCGTCGGCGCGCCCGGTGCTTCTGCCGCGTCTCCCGCGCAGGCCATCGCCGCCGCAGTCATGCCCGGAGTTTCGCCATGATGCGCGCGGCGCAGCAGGTGCGCCTCGGCTACTTTGGCAAGATTCCCGCACGGGGCGACTTCATCAAGGCTTGCGACAATCACGCGCTGGTGCAGCTGCTCGACGACTGGCTGGCGCAGGTCATGGCTGCCCTGACGGTGGAACCGCGCTGGAAGCTCAATTACGACGCCTTGCCGCCGCTGCGCTTTGCCTTCGTCGGCACGCGCAGCCGCCGCGCCATCGCCGGGCGCCTGGAAGCGAGCAATGACCAGTCGTTGCGGCGCTTTCCCTTCATGGCCATGGGCGCGCTGGAAGTCGATGACGCGGAGACCTTTGTCGCTTGCAGCCCGCTGGCGCTGGCGCCGCTGTGGCAGCGGGTGGAGCAGCTGTCGCAAGGCATCGTGGCCAGCGCCGAACCGGGGCCGGCCCTGCTGGCGCTGGCCGGCAACGTGGTCGAAGTCGAACCGGCGGCACCTGATCATGCGGCGCGGCTGGCTGCCTTCTTGCAGGCGCAGACGGTGCACGGCTTGCAGACGCTGCTGGCATCGCCCGCGTTTCCCGTGACGGTGCGCGAACTGCTGCTGGGCCTGGGCATGCTGCTGCAGCCGGTGCGCCAGAGCGGCTTGCCGCGCCTGGAAAAAAGCCTGGTGCTGCCGCTCCCGCAGGACGCGCAGCTGCGCGACCTGGTGGCCAGCTTGTGGCTGCACCTGATCGCGCCTTTTCTGAGCCTGGCCGATTTCGAACTGGCGCTGTTCTTTTCCCACCTCGACGAGGCGCCCGTGCTGGTGATCGGCTTTTGCGGCGCCGACCCGCATGGCTTGCGCGCGCTGATCGATCCGCAGGCCGGCTGCGAACGGCTGATCGTGTTCGATCAGCTGGACTGGGTCGAGGAGCAGCTGGGACGCGATGCGGCCCTGCGCCGTTTTTCCGCCTGCCTGCAGCAGGAACAGCTGTCGCTGCGCTCGGCCTGCGCCATGTTTGCCGATACCTTTGTCTGAAGGATTGCGATGAAATATCCTGTCATTCTGCTGCTGCTTGCCGCCACCGCGCCCTGCCACGCGCAGGCGCAAGCGCCCCAGACACCGATGCCGGGGCAGATCCTTGTCACGGGCACCCTGGCCGACGAGGCGGGCAAGGCGGCCGTGCTGGCCCGCCTGCGCGAACTGTATGGCGCCGAGCGCGTGGTCGACCAGATCGCCATCGGCAGCGTGGCCGTGCCGGCCAACTGGAACGCCTACGTGCACAAGCTGATCGCGCCGCACCTGAAGCTGATTTCACGGGGGCAGATCAGTATCGATGGCAACAACGTCAGCGTGCGCGGCGAAGTGGCGAACGAGGCGCAGCGCCAGCAGATCGCCAGCGACATCGCCACCAGCCTCAATCCCACCTACGTCGTCAACAACGGCTTGCGGGTCAAGGCGGCGGAGGCGGAACAGGGCTTGCTCGATGCGGCGCTGGACAAACGCATCATCGAATTCGACAGCGGCAAGGCGTCCATCACGCCGGCGGGCCTGGCCATCCTCGACGAGATGGCGGCCGCCATGCTCAGGCTGCGGGGTCGCAAGGTGGAGGTGATCGGCCACACGGACGACACGGGCCTGCGCGCCAGCAATGTGGCCCTGAGCCAGGCGCGCGCCGAAGCTGTGCGCGCCTACCTGGCCAGCAAGGGCGTCGCGGCCGATTCGGTGCTGGTGTCGGGCCAGGGACCGGACCGTCCCGTGGCCAGCAACGCCACGGCCGATGGCCGGGCGAGGAACCGGCGCATCGAGTTCCGTATTGCGCAATAGATTGGCTTGACACCTCACAGAACCGTAGCGAGCGGATGAGAGTTGTGGCCGAGAAGCGCAGGTGTGCGAATGCACATTGAGCATCGCAGGCCGCAAATCTCGACGCGCAGTAGGTTCTGTGAGGTGTTCAGGGCAGGGTGATGGTCAGATGCGCCGGGCGCGGCGCCAGCTTGACCAGGTCCGCATACGCGGCCAGGGTCGTTTGCGTGCCGCGCGTCAGATGGGTTTTCAGGCCCAGGTAGGCGCAGATGGCCAGCAGGGCGAAAAAGCTCGACAGCGCCCACAGCGGCACGTCGCTGCCGCGCTTGTTGACCACCTGGTCGGGGCGTTCCGCGCGCGGCGCGAAGCCACGGCTCTTGCCCTTGATGTGGGCGATCTCGTCGCCCAGGCGCGCCGTCAGGTAGCTGAGTTTTTCGCCGCCGTCGATCGCATACTTGCCCTGGAATCCCAGCAATAAACACATGTGGAAGACCTGCAGCGCCTGCACGCGCATGGCGCCCTTGCCGCGCAAGGCGTCGAGCCGGTCGAAAAAGTGTTCGCCGGCCAGCTGGTCGCCAAAGATCAGCAGCTGCAGCGGGCGCCGCTCCCACTGCTTGCGCAGGGCGAAAGGCGAAGCCAGGATGATTTCATCGACGGCCGCGCAAAACGCATACTTGGCTGCCTCGATATCGTCGCCATCGGCGCGGATCTTTTTTGCTTCGCGCTCGAAGTCGTCGAGGAAGGCCGTGATGCGGTCCATGAAGCTTTGCTCGTCGCCGGGTGCCGAACCGTGCTTCAGCATGAACAGCATATAAAAGCCTTCGTGCATCAGGTCCAGCAGGGCGCTGCCGGCATGGCGGCTGCTGCCGGTTGGGGCGGAACCGCGTTGTCCCAGCAGGGAGGGCGCTGCGCGCCGTTCGATGAGCTGGCTCATGCCGTCACCGCGATCAGTTCCAGCTGCAGGTCGCGTATGCCGGCCGGCACATACACGGAGATCGACTGCGCCTTGAGCATCTGTTCATATAACACGCCACGGTTTTCAATCGCAAAATAATAGGTGTCGGGGCGCACGGGAATGGCGGCCGGCACTTGCGGCGCATGCGACAGTTTCAGGCCGGGCATGGCCGTGAGCACGCATTTTTCCACGTCGTCGGGCGCGCCCACTTTCACGCGCAGCGGCACCACGTCCACCAGTTCGATGGCGGGCATGGCGGCGCGGATCGCCAGGTACAAGGTGGTGTGCTGGTCGATCTTGCCCGAATCGAGCTTGCCCAGGTAGTACGACGGCTGGTCCTCGAGCAGGGCGATGGAAAAATACTTCGACGAGATGACGGTGTCGAGCAGTTCGCGGATGATGCCGTCGATGGCGTCGAAGCAGGCGCCCGGTTGCGCGTGGTCGTAGGCGGGCAGGCTGGCCAGGGTGTAATGCTTGGAGTAGCTGAGCAGGCCGCCCGCCAGTCCCAGCAGCGCTTCGTACAGGCGCTCCGGATGCAGGGCCGGATGGCGCACATAGTGCATCAGCGCGGCGGCGGCCGTGCTGACCGTGTGCAGCAGCCAGAACGAGGACACGTCGCCGGAGCGGAACTCGATCACGTTGCGGCTCGGTTCGCGGTGGTGGCCGTGCAGCGCGCTCACCTTCGCCTGCAAGGCGTCGAGCAGGTGTTCCAGCACGCCCTGCAGGCGCGGCGCGCCGGCGATGGCCAGGCTGGGGGCCATGAACGAGGGCACGGGTTCGAAGCCGCCCGATACCGTGCGCCGCAGGGCGATCAGCGGCAGGCAATCGTAGGAGCCGCGCGCTTCGCTGTCGGGAATCAGCCGCACGGTCTTCTTCAGGTAGGCCACGTCGGCCACGGCGGACTCCGTAAACAGGTCGGGCGTGGCGCGCATGGCGTGCGCAAAGCGCGTGGCCGCCGGCATGCCTGCCGTCGATGCCTGCGCCGTGTAATTCATGCCTTCGCGGTTGAGGATGGGCAGCGCCGCGTAATACGTCACTTCCTGCACCGCCGGCGGCAGCGCTTCCAGGTCCACCGGCGGGGGCAGGGTATCGCTGCCGGGCGCGCCGTCGCCCAGCGACTCGAACACTTCGCCGTCGCGGAAGATCGCCGACAGGGCATGCAGGCGCAAGGTGCCCGTCTTCAGCGCCGCCAGGTCCCACGCCATGTGCGCCACGCCCCACAGGTAGGGATGCAGCGCGCTGGCCGTGTGATGCAGGCGTGCTTCGTGATACTGGTCCTGGCGCTGGAAATGCTGCGGCCGCAGGAACAGGCCCTCTCCCCACAAGATTTTCGCTGCCATGCCCATCTCGTTTCTCCTTGAATGTGTGGCGTGCCGGTGTGCCTGGCTGCCCTGCGCTACTGGCAGCGCAGGGCAGCCAGCGGCGCCATGCCGCTATTCATGCTGGCGACGCTGAGCGCGCAGGCGTGCAGGCCGACGGTGATGCCGCCGCGTTCCGCGTCCGCGGCGACAAAGGTGGCGCGCCAGCGCTGTACCGCAGGCGCGCGGAACAGGGCCACCACGCCGATGAAATATGCCTCCTTGCTGACTTTTTCCTGCACTTCGTAGCGCTGGCCCGGCACCAGCAGCACTTCCTTCACTTCCATCAGGTCGGCGCCCAGCGCGGTCTTTTCACGCTGCGCGTCGAGGAAGCTGTCGTAGGGCGCCTGCTCGAAGGCGGCGCGCTGGCGCAGCTTGTAGATGCGCGCCACCAGCGCCAGCGGCCGGCCGTCGGCATCCGTGTTGAGGCGCTGCGCCGCATGCAGGCGGATGCTGACATTGCGCGGCGGCTTTTGCGCGTCGGGCAGTTCCACTGGCGGCTTGGCTACGCCGGCCACTTGCAGCGCCGCGTTGGCCAGGGTGCCGATGGCGCCGCCCGCACAGCCGGCCAGCAGAAGGGCCGGCAGCAGTGGCGCGGTGGCGTGGGCCAGGCGGCGGAGCGGGGCGTCAAATGGCATGGGTGATCTTTGCAAGGTGAGCGGTGGAAATAAAAGTGTTGCAGTCATTTAAGCGCATGCAGGGGCGACCCGCTTGCGTTGGCACAAAGTCCGCCTGCGATCAAGATAATTACTGCGCCAGATCAGGATTCATGTCGCTGCGCGCGGCTGTGATGTGGAACTTCTTCTTTGCTGATTAATCTCAATTTGGCAAAAAAATTGGCGATCAATAATGGCCTCCACCAAGGCGCCGCCCATCTTTCCCTGCGGTAGCGTCCTCCACGTGAAGGAATGCCCCGATGAAGCCAGCCACCATGTTGCCCCGTATTGCCTGCCTCGCCAGCGCCCTGATGCTGACCGCCTGCGCCACGCCAGAACAGCCGGCGCCCCAAAAACCTGCCGCGCCGACCCTGGCGCAAGTGATGAGCGATGCCGATGCGGCTGCGCGTGCCGGCCAGTACGAGCGCGCCATGACCCTGCTCAAGGCCGGCGGCAGCAGTTACCCGGCCGACAAGGCGCCATGGCTGCAAATGGCGCAAATGAAGTTCGACCGCGGCCAGTACGGCGACGCCATCGGCCATGCGCTCGAAGCGCTGGAACGCGACCCGGACGACAAGGTCGCCAACAGCATCGTCGCCGTCAGCGGCTTGCGTTTGTCCGGCAAGGCGCTGTCCGACCTGTCGCGGCAAAACAATCTGAATGGTTCGCTGCGCTCGGAAGCGCAGGACCTGGCCAAGCTGCTGCGCGCGAGCATCGGCGAAGACGTGCTGGTGCCGCCGGCCAAGCGCCCGCCGGCGGCCGGCAAGCGCGCTGCCATGTCCGGCTCCGGCACGCCGGCGGCGAAGGGCGCGGCAGCGCCGGCAAGCGTGGCCGATCCGTTCAGCGGCTTGAAGTAAGCGAGCATCCCCACCATCCCCTTGCAAAGGAAGCGACATGCCCAAGTCCGACAGCGTGCAGAAACGCCTGCAGAAGATACGCGCGCCGCGCGTGCAAATGACCTATGACGTCGAGATCGGCGACGCGATTGAAAACAAGGAGCTGCCCTTCGTGGTCGGCGTGCTGGGCGATTTTGGCGGCAATCCGGACAGCGAGAAAAAGCGCCTGAAGGACCGCAAGTTCGTCGCCCTCGACCGCGATAACTTCGACGAAGTGCTGGCCGGCGTGGCGCCGGTGGCGCGTTTCGCCGTGCCGAACCGCCTCAGCGAGGCGGGCGGCACGTTCGCCGTCGATCTGCATTTCCGCTCGATGGACGACTTCCGCCCCGAATCGGTGGTGCGCCAGGTGGCGCCCCTGCGCAAGCTGCTCGAGGCGCGCACCAAGCTGGCCGACCTGCGCAACAAGCTGGCCGGCAACGACAAGCTGGAAGACTTGCTGACGGAAGTGCTGAACAACACGGACAGCCTGGCCACTCTGAAACCGCAGTTCCCGGCGCAGGAGGATTGAGATGAGCGCCCAGGCAGAAGCCCCAGAATCCCTCGCTGTATCCGCATCCGATGCGCCGGCCGCCACCGATTTGCTGGACCAGATCGTAGAGCAAAGCCGCGTCGCCAAGTCCGGCGCCGAACATGCGCGTGCGCGCGACCTGATCTCGGAGCTGGTGGCACAGGTGCTCGATGGCACGGTGCTGATGTCCAGCAGCCTGTCGGCCACCCTGGACGGGCGCGTGGCGGAAATCGACCGCCTGATCTCCACCCAGCTCAGCGAAATCATGCATGCGGCGCCGTTCCAGCAGCTTGAGCAAAGCTGGACGGGACTGCGCTACCTGGTCGGCAATTCCGATACGGGCACGCGCCTGCAGATCCGCATGTTCAACGCCACCAAGCGCGAACTGGTGAAGGATTTCCAGGCCGCGCTGGAGTTCGACCAGAGCAGCATGTTCAAGAAGGTGTATGAAGAGGAATTCGGCACCTTCGGCGGCGCGCCATTCGCCGCGCTGCTGGGCGACTTCGCCATCTCGCGCCAGCCGGAAGACATGTATTTCGTCGAGCAGATGTCGCACATCGCCGCCGCCGCGCACGCGCCGTTCATCGCCTCGGCCGCGCCGGAACTGTTTGGCCTGGAAAGCTACGGCGACCTGGGCAAGCCGCGCGACCTGGCCAAGGTGTTCGACACCATCGAGTACGCGAAATGGAAAGCCTTCCGCGAATCCGAGGATGCGCGCTATGTCGGCCTGACCTTGCCCCGCTTCCTGGGCCGCCTGCCGTTCAATCCCGTCGATGGCACCACGGTCGAAGGTTTTAACTTTGTCGAGGAAGTCGATGGCAGCGATCATCACAAATACCTGTGGTGTAACGCAGCGTATGCGTTCGGCTGCAAGCTGACGAGCGCCTTTGCCGACTACGGCTGGTGCGCCGCCATCCGCGGCGTGGAGGGCGGCGGCCTGGTGGACAACCTGCCGACCCACACCTTCAAGACGGACGAGGGCGACGTGGCCCTGAAATGCCCGGCCGAAGTGGCGATCACCGACCGCCGCGAAAAGGAATTGTCGGACCTGGGCTTCATCTCGCTGGTGCACTGCAAGAACACGGCGTATGCGGCGTTTTTTGGCGCGCAGTCGGCGCAGAAAAGCCGCAAGTACAACAGCGCCGCGGCCAACGCGAACGCGGTGCTGTCATCCCAATTGCAGTACATCTTTGCCGTTTCGCGCATCGCCCACTACATGAAGGCCATGATGCGCGACAAGATTGGCAGCTTTGCCGCCGCCTCCAACGTGGAAGATTTTCTGAACCGCTGGCTGATGCAGTACGTGCTGCTCGACGATAACGCCAGCCAGGAACAGAAGGCGCAGTTTCCGCTGCGCGAGGCCTCGGTACAGGTGCATGAAGTGCCGGGCCGGCCCGGCGTGTACCGCGCCGTGTCGTTCCTGCGGCCGCACTTCCAGCTTGACGAATTATCCGTTTCGCTCCGACTGGTCGCGGAGTTGCCGAAGTCGACCAATTCCTGATCCACTCATCTTTCAACCAGAGGAGCACACCATGGCAATCGATGTATATCTGCAGATAGACGGCATCAAGGGCGAGTCCACCGATGACAAGCACAAGGACTGGATCGAATGCAAATCGGTCAGCTGGAGCGTCGCGCAGCCGAAGTCCGCCACCGCATCGACGGGCGGCGGCCACACGGCCGAACGCTGCGAGCACAAGGACATCGTCATCTCCAAGCTGGCCGACCTGGCCTCGCCGGTGCTGCTGCAGACCTGCTCGGCCGGCAAGACCATCCCCAAGGCGCGCTTCGAATTCATGCGCGCCGACGGTCAGGGCGAGCGCGTCAAGTATTTTGAAATCGAAATCGAGAATGTGCTGATCGGCGCCGTGACGCCGAACGTGGAAGAGGGCGATATCCTCGGTGAACACGTCGGCTTCAAGTTCTCGAAAGTGAAGTGGAAATACACGCAGCAAAAAGTGACGGGCGGCGCCGGCGGCAATACCTCGGGCGGCTGGGACCTTGCCGCGAACCGCGTGGCTTGATCCATGGTGCGCGGCGCGCGGCGGCCACCTTCGCCCGCGCGCCGCGCCGACTTTTCAGGAGAGCGCATGGACAGTTATGTACCTGGCCTGTTCGACCGCCTGATGGGCGACGGCGGTGCGGCGGGCGGCGTGGCGGTGCGCCTGTCGCTGGAACAATTGAAGGATGCGGTGGCGCGCGACCTGGAAGAGCTGCTCAACACGCGCGTGGCCCTGCCGCCCGGCGCGCTCGACGCCTATCCGGAATGCGCGGCATCCATCGTCAACTATGGCCTGATCGATTTCGCCGGCATGTGCTTGTCCAGCAGCGATGACCGCGCCCGCATCTGCGCGGCGCTGAAGGCGGCCATCGAACGCCACGAGCCGCGCCTGCGCAATGTGCGCGCCCGCCTGGAGCGCGAAGCGGGCGCCATCAACCGGGTCGGCTTTGTGATCAGCGGCACCCTGGCCGTGAGGTCTGGCGGCGAGACGGTCAATTTCGACGCCGTGCTGCAGCCGTCGTCGCTGCGCTATTCGATCAACCGCAAGGGAGCCGCCGCATGAGCAACAACCTGAAAACCCTGATTGCCAAATTCAACGACACGGCGCGCACGGCCGCCACCCGTGCCGCCGCCATCTGCGTGGGCCTGGGCCAGTACGAAGTCGATATCGAACACCTGTTTTTGGCCTTGCTGGAACAGGAGCGCAGCGATTTCGTCACCATCGCGCGGCGCAGCGAAATCAGCCTGACGGCGCTGGAGGCGGACCTGCGCCGCGAGATCGGCAGCTTCAGGACGGGCAGTGCGCGCACACCCGTGTTCTCTCCCCATTTGCCGCTGCTGTTCGAACACGCGTGGCTGATTGCCTCGCTGGACACGGCGCAGCCGGGGCCTATCCGCAGCCGCCACCTGTTGCTGGCGCTGCTGACGGAACCGGAGCTGTCGCAGCTCGCGTACCGCGGCTCGAAGCTGTTCGCCCGTTTCAGCGTGGAGCAATTGAAACACCATCCGGACAAGCTGACGGCCGGCTCCGGCGAGCAGGAAAGCGCGGCAGTGCCGCAGCCTTCCGAAACACCTTGCGACCCGCTGACTGCCCTGGCCAGCAAAACCCCGGCGCTGGACCAGTTCACCACCGACCTGACGCAGCTGGCGCGCGACGGCAAGCTCGATCCCGTGATCGGCCGCGAGGCGGAGATACGCCAGGCCGTCGATATCCTGCTGCGCCGGCGCCAGAACAATCCGATTCTCACGGGCGAGGCGGGCGTGGGCAAGACGGCCGTGGTGGAAGGCCTGGCCTTGCGCATCGCCGCCGGCGACGTGCCCGAGGTGCTGCAGGGCGCGCACATCCACGCGCTCGACATGGGCTTGCTGCAGGCCGGCGCCAGCGTGAAGGGGGAATTCGAAAGCCGTCTGAAGAATGTCATCGACGAGGTGGCGAAAAGCCCGCATCCGGTCATCCTCTTCATCGACGAGGCGCACACCATGATTGGCGCCGGCGGCCAGGCGGGGCAGAACGATGCGGCCAATCTGCTGAAACCGGCGCTGGCGCGCGGCGCCCTGCGCACGATTGCCGCCACCACCTGGAGCGAGTACAAAAAGTATTTTGAAAAGGATGCGGCGCTGGCCCGGCGCTTCCAGGTGGTGAAGGTGGAAGAGCCGAGCGAAGACATCGCCTGCGCCATGCTGCGCGCCATGGCGCCGCTGATGGAGCGCCATTTCGGCATCCGTGTGCGCGATGCCGCCCTCGTCGAGGCGGTGCGCCTGTCGCACCGCTACATCAGCGGGCGACAGCTGCCCGACAAGGCCATCAGCGTGCTCGACACGGCATGTGCCAAGGTGGCGCTGGGCCAGCGCGCCACGCCGGCGCAGCTGGAAAACGCGCACCGGCGCCAGGAACGCGTCGGCGCGGAAATCGCCGCCCTGGCCCGCGAGGCGGCCGATGGCGAAGTGCCCGATAAAGCCGGCGCTGCCCGCCTGGCGCAGCTGCGGCGCGAGCATGAAGACGGGCAAGTGGTGGTCGCGGCGCTGGCGCAGCGCTGGGAGCGCGAAAAGGCGCTGGTGGCGCAGATCGGCGAGCTGCGCGCGCAGTTGCGCGGCGAACGGCCGGGCGAGATCGGCGCGGCGCGCCTGCTGGCGCTGAAGGAAGAACTGGCGGCCCTGCAGGGGGAGGCGCCGCTGTCGCCGCTGGAAGTCGATGCGCAGGTGGTGGCCGGCATCGTCGCCGGCTGGACCGGCATCCCGCTGGGAAAAATGCTCAAGGACGAGATCCGCACGGTGCTGACCCTGGATGGGGCGCTGCGCGAACGGGTGCTGGGACAAGACCACGTCATCGAGGCGGTGGCGCAGCGCGTGCGCACGGCGCGCGCCAGCCTGGACGACCCGAACAAGCCGAAAGCCGTGTTTTTGTTCACGGGACCGTCCGGCACGGGCAAGACGGAAACGGCGCTGGCGCTGGCCGACCTGCTGTATGGGGGCGAGCGCAAGCTCATTACCATCAACATGAGCGAGTACCAGGAAGCGCACAGCGTGGCCGGCCTGAAAGGCTCGCCGCCCGGCTATGTCGGTTACGGAGAGGGCGGCGTGCTGACGGAAGCCGTGCGGCGCCAGCCCTACAGCGTGGTGCTGCTCGATGAAGCGGAAAAAGCCCATCCCGACGTGCTGGAACTGTTCTTCCAGGTGTTCGACAAGGGCGTGCTCGATGATGCGGAAGGGCGCGAAGTCGACTTTCGCAACACCATCATCATCGCCACCTCGAACCTCGGTTCGGGCGCCATGATGGCCGCCTGCCTGAACCGGGCGGCGCAGGACTTGCCCACGCCGGCCGCGCTGGAAGAACTGGTGCGCCCGCAACTGGTGGCGCACTTCAAGCCGGCCTTGCTGGGGCGCCTGAAGGTGCTGCCCTTCTATCCCCTGAACGACGCGGTGCTGGCCGAGATCATCGTGCTGAAGCTGGCGCGGATAGGCGCGCGCATCGCGCGCAACCACCAGGCGCAGTTCAGCCATGACGCGGGCCTGGTCGACGCCGTGCTGGCGCGCTGCACCGAGGTCGATTCGGGCGCGCGCAATGTCGACCAGATACTCAATGGCAGCTTGCTGCCGGCGATCGCCGAAGCGGTGCTGGCGCGCATGGCAGGAGGCGAGCCGGTGGCGTCGATACGCGTCAGCGCGAACAAGCAGGGACAGTTCAAGTACACGATCCGATAATCCATCTTCCGGAGAGCGCCATGTTCAATCTGGAGCAGTTGCTGCACCCCGTCAGCGCCGTCAGCCCATGCGGCGAAGACCTCACCTTCAGCCAGGAGCTCGACGCCATCGCGCGCGCGCGCCAGCACGATGATCCCACCCTGGACCAGGGCGAGTGGGTGACGGCGCTGAAGGAAGCCGACTGGCCTTTCGTGGCGACGCGCTGCGAACAGCTGATCGCGGTGCGCAGCAAGGATTTGCGCGTCGCCGTGTGGCTGGCCGAGGCGCATGCGAAGACGCGCCACTTCCGTGGCCTGGGCGATGGCTATGCGCTGCTGGCCGGCCTGTGCGAGCGATACTGGGATGGCCTGTACCCGCTGGCGGAAGAGGGCGACCAGGAACAGCGCATCGGCAATGTCTTCTGGCTGCTGTCACGCACGCCGCAGCTGCTGCGCGAGATCCCGCTGACCGAAGGCGCAGATGGCCTGTTTTCATCGCAGGATTTCGATGCGGCGCGCCAGCGCGCGGCCGCCAGCCTGGCGCAAGGCGCAGCGGATCAGGGCTGGGGCGATACGCGGCACGACGAAGGGGCGACCCTGGCGCAGATGGAGGCGGCGCGGCAAAGGAGCACGCGCGCCTTTTCCGACGGCTTGCTGGCCGATGCGCAGTACTGCATGCAGTCGCTGCTGGCGTTCGAGCGCAGCGTCGATGCGCGTTTCGGCGCTGATGGCCCGAGTTTTCGCGCCGCGCGCGAAGCGCTGGAAAACGCCATTCACTTCATCGCGCCGCTGTCGCCAGGCGCGGATCTTGCCGGCGCGCCGCCCTCCGCTGGCCAGGGCGCTGGCGGCAGCGGGGGCGCCATCGTGCAGCGCCAGCAAGCGCTGGCCCAGCTGCGTCAGGTCGCCGATTTCTTCCGCCGCACGGAGCCGCACAGCCCCGTCGCCTACCTGGCCGAGAAGGCCGCCAGCTGGGGCGAGCTGCCGTTGCACCTGTGGCTGCGCGCCGTCGTGAAGGACTCCGCCACCCTGGCGCAGCTCGACGACATGCTGGGCACGAACAGCGCAAACGGATGATGGCGTTTGCCCCTTCCATGCTACTCTTCGGGCATGTTCAGAATGCTCTTTTTTCCTGCCGCGTTATGCCTGTTCATCGCCGCCAGCGCGCGGGCCGGAGCTGCGGTGCCCCTGGTGATTTATGGCGACGATGATTATCCGCCGTACTCCTATGTTGAACATGGCCAGATGAAAGGTATCTACACGGAGATCGTGCGCGAAGCCGTGCAATCGATGCCGCAGTATGCGGTGCAGCTGCGCCCCGTGCCCTGGAAACGGGGCGTGCTGATGCTGCAGACGGGCGAGGCGTTTGCCCTGTATCCACCGTATTCGTGGCGCAGCGAGCGGCCGTATGTGCGCTATTCCGTGCCGCTGCTGATGGAGCAGCTGGTGGTGCTGTGCAACCAGGACGTGCTGGCCAAACGCACGCTGCGGCAGTGGCCCGCCGATTACGGCGGCCTGCACATCGGCGTGAACGCGGGTTTTTTGCTGGGCGATGCAAAGCTGACGGCTGCCGTTCAAGCGGCCAGCATCGTGTTCGATACGGCCAAGGGCACGCGCACGAATCTGCTCAAGCTGATGCGCGGGCGCATCGATTGCTATGTCAGCGACCGCCTGTCGGCGCAGTGGGAATTGCAGCGCATCCGGCGCGAGGGGCCGCCGGGCACGCCGATGCAGGCGATACACGAAACCGCACAGCTGGCCAGCCAGCAGGGCCACCTGGGTTTTACGGAACGCCGGCCTGCCGCCTACCCGTATCGCGATGATTTTATCGAACAATTCAATGCCGCCATCGTGCGCATGCAGAACAATGGCGCGATCCGCCGCATCGTCGACCACGCATTGCAACCCTGACGTTGCAACCTTGATTTCACCCGATGGAGAAGACCATGAAAAAAATGCTGTTCCTGTGTGTGCTCGTGCTGGCCGGCTGTGTGGGCCGGCCCGAGAATATTCATCCCGTCAATAACTTCGACACGGCCCGCTATCTGGGCAAATGGTATGAGATCGCGCGCCTCGATCATTCCTTCGAGCGGGGCCTGAGCCAGGTGACGGCCGATTACAGCCTGCGTCAGGATGGCGGCCTGAAAGTGCTCAACCGCGGCTACAAGGATGCGGACGCTGTCTGGAAGGATGCGGAAGGCAAGGCGTATTTCGTCGACAAGAAAGACGTGGGCTACCTGAAGGTGTCGTTTTTTGGTCCCTTCTATGGTTCCTACATCGTCTTCGACCTCGACCAGCAAAATTACAGCTATTCCATGATCAGCGGCCCCGACAAGTCTTACTTCTGGTTGCTGTCGCGCACGCCAACCATGGACCCGGCCTTGCAGCAGCGCCTGGTAGAGAAAGCCGCTGGCCTGGGTTTCGATACGTCAAAATTGATCTATGTAAAGCAAAACTGACCTTGCTTGCCTGCCGCCCGTTCGTGGCGGCATACCGCCTTCTGGCTGTTGCTTTTCTGCATGTTATTTCTTGCAATACCACTCTGATTCACTCACAATCTGCTCCAAAGTAGTGCGCTGCGGCGCGCTGCCATTCCGGTGGCGAGTGTCCGTTGCGCCACCGCTCGTGATTGCCGCACGGCAGATGCCTGCTATATGATACGTAGCAGTAGGTCGGTTTCGTGGCGTCTGTGCATCGTTTTTCTTCAGATAGGAATCACGCAATGAAAAACCTCAAAATCGGCGTACGTCTCGGTGGCGGTTTTGCCGCTGTCCTGCTCCTGTTGACCAGCCTGACCGTGGTGGGCATCGTGCAGATGCAAAGCGCCAGCAAGGAAACCGATGCGCTCGTCAACGTCAAGGTGCGCAACGAGCGCCTGATCGGTGAATGGACCAAGGTCATCGAGGTCAATGCGGCGCGCACGGCGGCCGCCTGGAAAGTCAGCGATCCCGAACACCAGAAGCAGTTTGAACAGGAAATGGCGGTCTCGTCTGCACGCGCCACGGAAATCCAGAACGATATCGGCAAGAGCGAACTGAGCGCGGACGAGCAGGCGCTGTACCAGGAAGTGCTGAGCACGCGCAAGGCCTACACGGAAGTGCGCAAGAATGTGTTCAAGGCCAAGAATGCGGGCGACCTGGAACTGGGCAAGCGCCTGTACGAAGGCGACATGGCCGTCAAGCGCGACATCTACCTGGCGTCGCTGAAGAAGCTGGAATTGCTGGAAGCCAAATTGCTCGATGAAACGGCCGCGCAAATCCGTTCGCGCTACGAGAATGGCCGCATGCTGTTGATCTCGCTGGGCGTGGTGGCCATCTTGCTGGGCATCGCCTGCGCCTACTGGATCACGCGCTCGATCACGCGCCCCATCACGCGTGCCGTCGAAGTGGCGGAAGCCGTTTCCGCCGGCGACCTGACCAGCCATATTATCGTGGAAAGCCGCGATGAGACAGGGCAATTGATGCATGCGCTGAAAAACATGAACGATAAACTGGTCAGTATCGTGGGCCAGGTGCGCGCGGGCACGGAATCGATCAGCACGGCGTCGAGCGAAATTGCCGCCGGCAACCTGGACCTGTCGTCACGCACGGAAGAGCAGGCCAGTTCGCTGGAAGAGACGGCGTCTTCCATGGAAGAACTGACGTCCACCGTGAAACTCAATGCGGACAATGCGCGCAGCGCCAACCAGCTGGCCATCGACGCGTCGCAGATCGCCAGCAAGGGCGGCGTGGTGGTGTCGGAAGTGGTCAGTACCATGGGCTCGATCAACGATTCCTCGCGCAAGATTGTCGACATCATCAGCGTCATCGACGCCATCGCCTTCCAGACGAATATCCTGGCCCTGAATGCGGCCGTGGAAGCGGCCAGAGCCGGTGAGCAGGGCCGTGGGTTTGCCGTCGTGGCGTCCGAGGTGCGCAACCTGGCGCAGCGTTCCAGTGCGGCGGCCAAGGAAATCAAGGGTTTGATCGACGATTCCGTGCAAAAGGTCGAGGCCGGTTCGCAACTGGTGGACAAGGCGGGCCGTACCATGGACGAGATCGTGCAAAGCATCAGCCATGTGACGCAGATCATGAACCAGATTACCGACGCCAGCGATGAGCAGCGCGCCGGCATCGAGCAGGTCAACCAGGCCATCGGCCAGATGGACCAGGTGACGCAGCAAAACGCGGCCTTGGTGGAAGAAGCGGCCGCGGCGGCCGAATCCATGCAGGAACAGGCGGCCAAGCTGGCTGACGTGGTGGGCCTGTTCAAGCTCGATGCAACGCAGCACTATGTTTCGGCCAGTGCTGGTCTGTCCGTGACAGCGTCTGCGCCAGCAAAATCTGCCACTCGACCTGCACCCGCCATCCAGCCTGCCAGGCACCGTGCGCCGGCGGCAACCGTAGCCGCGCCCGCGCCGGGCAAGGCGGCGCAAGCGGAAGCTGCGCGCGCACGCGTGCCGAAGGCGCCGGTGGCGTCGGGCGCCGACGAATGGGAAGAGTTTTAAGCGCAGATTCCCCTTGGCATGGCGTGGGCGCTACAATCGCGGCTTGAAGACAGCCGCGAACGCGCTCCGCCATGACTACCCGCCGTACCTCCAGCCCGATTTCCAGCGCTATCTCCAGCCCTGCCGCTGCCTCGCCCTCCCTGGCGGAACCCGCCAAACGGGCGCGCTGCCCAGCCTGCCTGCGCGCCGCATCCAGCTGCATCTGCCGCTGGATCGCTCCCGTTTCCCACGCGGTGGAAGTGCTGATCCTGCAGCATCCGCTGGAAGTTCACAATGCCAAGGGCAGTGCCCGCTTGCTGCACCTGAGCCTGCCCAACAGCCGCATGTTGACGGGCGAGCAGTTTGCCCCGGATACGCTCGCCGATTTGCTGGCAGACAAGCATAATGTGCTGCTGTACCCGGAGACGCCCGGCGACCGCTCGCTGGACATCGCGCCGCCGCCAGCGCTCGACCCTGCCATCTTGCTCGATCCGGCCCGATTCTCGGCCCGGTTGCGGCTGGTGGTGCTGGATGCTACCTGGCGCAAGAGCCGCAAGATGCTGTATCTGAATCCCCCGTTGCAACAGCTGCCGCGCCTGCCCCTGCGCGATACGCCCGCTTCCCATTACCTGATCCGCAAGGCGCACGCCCCAGACCAGTTATCGACCCTGGAGGCGACGTGCTATGCCCTCATGCAGTTGGAGCAGGACGCGGACCGCTTCGTTCCCCTGATCGCGGCATTTGACGGTTTTGTCGCGCAGCAGTTGAGTTATGTCATGCCGCACGGTGAAAAAGCGTGAAACGGCATCACGCCAGCCCTTGATCTTGCCCGCGCAGCGGCATAGTATACTGTACGTATATACAGTTGATGGGGCCGTTCATGAAAGCAATCATTCCAGAGCACGATGACAGCTTCGCCGGGCAAGCCATGTTGCCGCCGCAATCGCTGAAAGCCCGGAAGGGGCGCGGGGCAGTCTCGAACCTGCAAGGTCGCTACGAGGTGCACGCGCGCGCCGGTTTCGATGACGGCTGGAGCGTGGGAGGCCTGGATGAGGAGGCTGGAGAGGCGGCTGGAGAGGCGCCGGCGCCGGGCTGGAAGACGCAGGTCAGCGACGAGCAGGCGCGCACCATCCTCACGCGCAATGCTTCGCCCGATTTGCCGTTCAACGTATCGCTGAATCCATACCGGGGCTGCGAACATGTTATGCCGAGTAAAGATTTTTTGTGTATACCTTTGAGAGGCAGTCGGTGTTGTATCTAGTTAGCAATGTTTTCAATAGTGAAATTATTTTCAATATTATATTTATTTATTGATTTTTAAAGAAAAATCGGTTGTCTATGTTTTGGAATTGGTTATGATTGAGGGCACTTTGTAGGGAGACTATGGATACATTTCTTAAGCGAGAATTGATCTTGGTAAAGTCTGATGACTCACATTCTCCGCTACAGGTCGGGCAACCTTTTTTCTTTCTGGAGTCAGAAACAGAAGTAGCGATTTTTGAGGAACCTACCATATTTCTTTCAGAGAAATATGTTTTTACTCGGCGCGCGCTCCCAAGCACCTGGGAGAAAGTTGCTTACTCTCTAAAATCTTGGTTTCAATTTTTGCAGGCAAGTGAAATCCATTGGAGATATGCGGATGCATCTATTCGGCTAGATTTTAGAGATAGCTATCTTAGTAGTATTTCTGCGAATACCGGACAAGTATTTGGTGCAAAAGGGGTTTCGGATACTATGGCCGTAGTAAGAAAGTTCTATCAGTTTTCACAAAACAGAGGTTGGTATGAAGGAGACTTGGGGGCAGAGGGTGAAGATACAGATTTGCCGAAAGTTCGTCCTAGTTCAGTTATTCATCCAATAAGCGTAAGTAATCTTAAAAAACTGATAAACCATCTCGGACCACAAGCTTCAAACCGGAACGGCGATCTGAGACCTTGCAGGGATAGACTGATTGCAGACTTAGGCTGGGTGGTAGGCCTGAGAATATCAGAAGTGCTTTCTCTTACAACGTTCCAGTTTCTCAGTTTAAGTTTTGACCCTAGTACCCCTTATGTAGACTTGCGACTACAAGTACTTGGAAAGGGCGGAAAGACGCGCCAATGCGCTATTCCAACGTGGTTGGTTATTGATGTTGTCGAATATATCAATACTGAACGTGCAGCAAGCCTTAAATCTGCAAATGGAAAGAAACATACTCGTAATGCTCAACTTTTTTTAGCCCATATATCTTCGTCGCGGAGAGGTAATCCCATTTCAGTCGATGCGGTCCAAAGCATCATACGAGCCGCATGCTTTGCTCTCGGTTTGATCAGCACGGTTCAAAAACAGAATACTGAGACGTTTGAAGTATTCGAGGCTAAGTCCGCTGATCATAGTTTTCATGACCTCCGCCATACCTATGCGGTCTTGACCTATCATGCGGAAGTGAAGAATGGCAATCCTGAACCTTGGAAAAAGATCCAAGCACAACTAGGTCACAGCAGTCTTCAAACTACAATTGACATTTATCTTCGCCACGTTCACCTTTTTCATCAAAGCCCAGGCTTGCTAAATATCAGGAAGATGATCGATCTGTATTAAATTAATAATTAATTTAGGATTTAACATCCATGATGAAAAAGGCCTCATCCGCAGCATTAGTTGCTAAACAATCGCGGCGCCGTGCAGCCGAGAGTGGCACCTTAAAGAGGTTTAACTCGAATCGCGTCGAGTTGGTTATTCATCCGGAAACGAAGGTGGAGCAACTGTTTGCTGTATTTCCGCGTGACTGTGGATTGGAGTGCAGAAGAAATAATATTAGTTTTTTGCTTGAGTTTAAAAATCTGCGCCCAATTTTTGAGGAGGGATTGTTAAGGTCGGGTGCAAATAAATCTGTTGTGACTCGTGCTGAGGGATGTAGAGTATTAAATAGGACTTTTTTTAGTTTTCTGAGGGAGACTAATTCAAGGTTGATATCGTCTTGTGATATTGACGATGATTTCCTTCTTTCCTTTAAATACTGGCTAAAGAAGTCTTGTAAGGAGGGAAATCTAAATCCTAGCTCAATTTCCAAGGGGTTAGGACGACTGAGAGGTGTTTTTTCTGCTATTAAAAGCGGTGAATTTCACGCTGAAGCATTGAGGATTGCGGAGAGAATTCCACCTAGTGGAGTCAAGAGAAATAGATTTGATCCTACCAAAACCATTTCTATGGATAATTTGGTTTCTATAATCGAATGTGCAGAAAAAGAGATCGTGGAAATTGAGGCATATTGGGAGCATGGTAAAAGACTGGTGAAGGAGGGACAGGCTAAACTAATTGATCCATTGCGGATGGAGAAAGGTAATCGAGGCGATTTTAGAGATTTATCAATTTGTTTGGCGAAGGTTGATGAGATTTTTCCAGGAGAGATTCCTGAGTTGGAGGAAATTAGAAAAATTAATAGATCTCTTGGATCGGCAATTCTATCAATTCATTCGATGGGAAATGTTGTTCGATATTTTCAACCGAACCCAAGAGATATGGTGCCATTTGTATTGTTGCTTGCTATATCGTGCGTATTTAATCCTGATACCGTCTTGACGCTTGAGCGAGCATTAATTGATTTTAATAGAGATCAGAGTGGAACTCCAGCTATCGAAATAATCGGTTCCAAAGGCCGTGCCTCAGCAGATTTAGTTCGCCTTCTTGAGGCGGAAAGTAGCGTTTCACGAGATTTATCATTAAAGCGAATACTTCTTATGCTTGATGAGATATGTGCAAGAATTAGATCTTCTGCTCCGAGAGATCACTCAGATCGGTTATTTATTTTTGTTCCAGAACGTGCTGGTGACCGTAGTACAAAAGGTTTTGGATCTAGAAATGGAGGGAATGAGAATGCCTCGGCAGATATGGGCTGGAGAAATAGCCTAGAGCGATTTATTAATCAAAATAAGTTAAAGAAATTTACCCTCGGACAGCTCCGGCCAACCATTTTGGAGATGGTGCAATTAATGGATGGAGGGTTGGAAGCTGCACAGAAGGTTGGAAACCATCGGCACCCGGGTACTACATGGACACATTACACTAGTTCCGCTATTAGGAGTCGCTATCGCGAAAAGGTTGGCCAGATAATCATGCTGCGTGAGCGATGGTACAACACAAAAGGTGATATAGATCCTCGCAGGCTAGAACCTGGTCACGACAAGGGAGCTGCGACTCCTGGATTTATTTGTTTGGACCCATTAAGTTCGCCTAGACCAAATCAACTAGGCGGAAAGCTTTGCACAGACTATGGCGGCTGTCCAGCTTGCCCTCTAAGTGGTGCTCGCCCTCATGATCCCGTAAGCGTGGCCTATTATTACGCGTTAGATCGGGCGATTTTTAAGAGTCAGCCCAACATGAGCGCTCAGACATGGATTGAAAGGTGGGGGCCGGTACTGGCAGACCTTCGAGAATTATTGACTCTGGTTCCTAGTGAAATTGCTGAACAGTCGAATAAATTCAAGATTTCTTTACCAATGGTGGGTTGAAATGGGGCTTGCAAATACTCGAAATAGTACGATAGATCCTTCATTGACGAAGAAGTTACATCTTATGTCTCCTGAGGAGCTTCTCAATATACCCGTAACGTCTCTTAACGTTTTCGGAGATTCCAAGTGGTATGAACCATCGCGCGTTCCTGGGCAATCTAGGTCAACTTGTACAATAAACTGGGATATGATGTTGCATGATGGGTCTCGGCTCACAGATAAGCAGCATTCCAGACGCATTTGGTGGATAAAACTCTTAATCCTTGTCCGAGTAAAGCTTCCGGCTGATGGAAATTTTCCAGCAGCAGGGATGTTTGGGTCTCTTCAGCAGGCAATCAAGTGGTTTGCGTCTTGGATTGCGGAGAACGGCCTACATTCGCCGGAGGAACTTTCCCCGGCAGTTTGCCTGGAGTATTTTGAGTCCTTGCCTCGCTACATATCAGAAAAGGCCCATGACGGTGAAATTCGGGAGTCGACAGCGCGAATTGCTTTGCAATTGTTGATTGATTTGTGGAATCAGCGCGTACAACTTCAGAAGTTTGGAATTGCTTCATTAGTGTCCCATCCATATGGAGGAGATGGTGGGGCGGCCCTCGCCAAGCGAATTTCGACACTTGCGATAGGCTGGGTAAGACCTATCCCTGATGAGGTCGCGATTCCTCTCCTGAATAAAGCGTCATGGTTTCTTGGAGCGCCCGCGAATGATGTTATTCGGTTGATTGAGGTTGTTGATGATCGCACTGCTGGGAATGTGGTCATCGTTGATAACGGAAGAGGTGGAACGCGTACTCAGTTGGCCGGTGGCGGTAAGACTGCACGCCTACGTCGCACAAGTAAATTTTTCGACAACTTTGTATTTTCTACAATCGAAGGCGAAGCTAAGCCGTGGCATGAGCCTCTGGACATCAGCTTAGAAGGTAGTGTTGGCAAACAAAGCGATGCGCAATTCCGAGTTAGGCAGTTGTACGAGGCTGTTCGAGATGCATGCTTGCTTCTTGTGCAGGGGACTACAGGAATGAGAATTTCTGAAATTTTGGGGATATCGGCAGGAATAGATGTAAGCTCGACTCTGCCGGTGGGGGTAAGAATCGAGAATAGCCGTACAGGATTGTATGAATGGTTTGTGATTAGAACCACCCTGTCCAAGACGGACGATGGAATGCAGCGTGAAGTCGATTGGGTGCTCGGCATGCGTTCGATTGGTGACACTGAGTTGCCGGAAGCCGTTCGCGCCCTAGTAATTTTGAATAAACTAACTGAGCCTTGGCGGGAGCGCGCTGCCACTAACAGGCTTGTATTGTCTACTCTATCGGGTTTTGCTCTACCGACAAAGGCAGCGGTATTATTGGCACCGATCGCTTCGAAAGTAAATGCCTCAATGCGTCGTTTCATTGAGAACTGGGTAGATCTATCTGGCTTACCGGACACCAGCAAAGCAATGGCCTTTGATAACGACCTGGTGGAATGGAGGGCTGGGAAAGGTGCACCTTTCCGCTCCCATATGTTAAGGAAAACTTGGGCCAGTTATGTCTTGGGTTGTGATCCAAAACTACTGCCAGCAATACAAATGCAGTATCACCATTCAAACCTAGCAATTACGGAAGGTGGTTATATTGGAAATAACCCCCTGCTTGTTGAGTCATTGGATTCTGTGGCACGTCAGAAACGCAATAGCGTGATTTTTGAGTTGGTAACGGGGCAATCCGCTTTGGCGGGTAGGATGGGGGGGCGGTTAAATGAAGCTACCACCCAGCTAAAGGTTGAAACTATTGATCTGCCGCTTTCAGAAAAATGGAAAAAAGTTGAAGCATGGGCAGATGAAAACCAGCTTCAACTGTTCTTTTCTCAGCATGCAAATTGCGCACCGATTCGGAGAAGTGAGATGCGCTGTCAAGACGCCACCGATACTCCTGTATGGATTCGAAATGTACCGAACACAGCGACTAGAGAACCGAGCTTATGTGCTGGCTGTGCATGCGCAATTATAGACAGAAGTCATGAACGGTTTTGGGTAGGCCGCTACGTTGACTCAATGATTTCAATTCGAGCGAGTGAGAGGATACAATCGGCCGAATCGGAATTTCGAGTTATCAAATTTAGGGCAGCACAAGCCGATAGCATTTTGAGGAAGTTCGGAACTGACCGTGAGGATCTTCAGGCAAAGGTCGAATTAGCATGGGAGGCGGAAAATGCCTAAATTAAAGCAGAGCCCACCCGCATTGGACCCTATTGAGCAGGACTTTCGGGATGCACTCTCGCGGCTCCAAAAAGGAGAGCCAAAGAACCGGGAGCTTAAGAAGGACTTAGATCACGGTGTTTTGAAAATAAATTTCAGTTCTGTCGCGATGGAGGCTGGAAGATCTAGAACTTTAATAGCACTAGAAAAATGCTGTAGATATCCTGCTACTAGGGAGCTTATTAAGCAGGCTAAGGCTGGGGGGAAAGGATTACCTGCCACCTATAGCGAACTAGTCAAAAAATTGCGCGCAGACAAAACTGAACTGATAAGCCAGGTGAAAAAATACCAAGTTGAGGCTCTTATCCATTTTCATGCTCGTGTAAAGGCCGAGAAGGTAGCTGCATCGGCAAAGGCGTCAGAATCGCGCGCGCTGAAAGCCCTTAGCAAGGTGTCTACTGCTGTAAAGATTGTACCTAGTTCAGATGCTGAATCCACGTAGTATATAGTCTTAGAGCTTTGTCTTTCCTTGTCTGTAGTAGCGGCAGTTACAACCAAAGATCGTCACGTACGCTGCCTAACTGACGGGCCAATTGGGCGACGCACGCCCAAATGCGCGCGGGTGAGACGGCTTCCAAATGTGCGGTTTCCTCGACCGCCATCACCACTACCGGTAGGGGTGTTTCGTCTAAGAAGTGCAATAAATGGGATGCATGGTTATCCGGTACTTGGCCGGTAGCCAAAGCGTGCTGCAGCTGTTCACTATTGAGTTCGCCCCTGTAACTAACGCTAGAGTTTTTTGCCGCCATCCACAAACCGTTTTTTTGCTCCCTAGCATTGATCGATGGCGGGGTGAAACTGAGTCCAAGTACTCCAAGCAGTTTAACCAGGCGCCCGAAACTCAAATCGCCAATGGCTCCAGTTTCCAACTTCTGCACTGTCTGACGCGACAGACCTGCTAACTTAGCCAGGCGTTGCTGCGTCATCCCCAGTGCTAGGCGACGAGTGCGGACTACCTGGCCAACTTCGAAAATATTCATAAGCTGGCGCTCCGTGGATGTATAAAATATTTTATATCCATTTGTACTGCCTATCCTCTTTAGACTTACTGATTTAGCACGCAGGCTGTCTCTACCGAGGCAACTGTGCTGCTGTGGGTAAGCGTCGGCTCACCGCCGTCTACCCTTGGGCACCGCGCGATGCCATGATTGAGTTTGGGGTACAAATTGATTGTGTCCACAAATTCATTTATGGACACAATAATTCAACCAGTTGCAGCCAGGACGAAACGTGGATCATATCGCCGTCACAGCGATGAATTCAAGCGTGCCTCTGTGGCACGTACGCAGATCAATGGCGCCTCCGTTTCGCTGATCGCCCGTGAGCTCAAGATCAACACGAATCAGTTGTTCAGTTGGCGCACCGGGGCCAGCATCGCGGAATCGACGTTATACGAGCTGATCATTGCAGACCATATCTGTACAACCGTGTTCAGGCACTCGTCTTCATTGACCGAAGTGATGATGTGCTCGCCGCATACTATGAGGAAGTCACAGGACTCCTTGTTTTTATCGGATTCGGGGTAGGGAGGGAGGATGTCCAAAGTCTGAGGAATGCTCATTCGCACAACTAGATTACAAATTCTTTGCAGCGTGTTTGGCCTGTTGCCATATTGGGTTGGGTAAATTTTGGTTACTATGGTGATGCCTGACACTTTTCGCCCATCACGATCCTTGGCCAAGATTGTAGTGTCCTTGCCTATAAGTATAGCGTTTTTCGTAATTTCCCTGTAAATATGGTTGCTTTGCGATGTTTCATAATAGTATGCAAACAATGCCAAGGTACATTTTTCGATGGATATTTCGCTAGGAAATCACGATATGGATCAATTAAACGTAGACCTCGAGAATTGTTACGGAATCAAGAGGCTGACGCATCAATTCGATTTTTCTGTCTACAGGTCCTACGCGATTTACGCGCCGAACGGAGCGATGAAGTCATCTTTTGCGAATACGTTCCAGGATGTCGTGAATGATGTCGCTTCACAAGATCGAGTATTCCCATCGCGAGTCCCAAAGCGTGTGATAGCTGATGGGAACGGTATCCCCTGCCCAAAGGAAAGCGTTTTCGTGGTCATGCCATACAACGAGCAGTTCGCTCATTCGGAGAAAACATCAACGCTCCTGGTAAATGCGACACTGCGAAAGGCATACGAACAACTGTATGCCGACGTGGATAGGACCACAGCCGAACTGCTGAAGGCGTTAAAGTCGCAAGCCGGGTCCAAGCGCGACATGGGGAAAGAAATCTCCCAGTGCATCTTGCAGCGAGACGACGCCTTCCATTCTGCGCTGCTAAGCGTTGCGGATGAGGTCTACGCCGAACAGGACGTTGCTTTCAAGGATGTTCCGTACGACGTCGTCTTTAATGACCATGTATTGAAATTCCTTGGGACGGAAGATACCAGGACCGCGATTGACCTCTACATAAAAAAATACAATGAACTGCTGGCTAACTCGCCCTACTTCAAGAAAGGTGGATTCGACTACTACAACGCAAGTACGGTGGCGAAGAGCCTGAATTCGAACGGATTCTTTGGGGCCAAACATTCCATTAGCCTGAACTCAGGCGAGAAACGCGAGATCGGCAGCGCGAAAGAGCTTGAGGATTTGGTCGCCGCCGAAAAGGAGAAGATTTCGGAGGACAAGGAGCTGCGGAAGAAATTCGAGGAGATCACGAAGCTCATCACGAAGAACGAAGCGGTCCGCGAATTTGACGGCTATTTGGCGGCCCACGAGGAATTACTTATGGAATTGGCGGACGTGGGCGCCTTCAAGAAAAAGGTGCTGATCTCCTATCTGCGTGCGAGAGTGGATTCGTTCAACGGGTTGACCGAAGCCCTCAAAGCCGCCGAAAAAGGAGTCTTGGAAATTGAGGCTCAGGCGGTCGGCGAGCGAACCCAGTGGGAGACGGTGATCGATATTTTCAATCGACGGTTCACCGTGCCGTTCAAGGTTGAAGCAAAGAACAGAACGTCAATCGTCCTTGGGAAGGATTCTCTCCTGACCCTCAGCTTCACCTTTAAGGATGGGGAGGAGAGCGCCACGGTCGACAAACCGTCGCTCATGAAAGTGCTTAGTACCGGGGAGAGGAAGGCGCTTTATATCCTGAACATTATTTTCGAGACCGAAGCCAGGAGGATCGCCGGGCAGCAAACCCTGCTGATAGTTGATGACATCGCCGATTCGTTCGATTACAAGAACAAGTACGCGATCATTCAGTATCTGAAAGACCTTTCCGAAGAAGCGTGTTTCCAGATGCTCATCCTGACCCACAATTTCGACTTTTTCCGGACGGTAGAAAGCAGGTTCGTGCATCGCAGCTGTTGCCTGATGGTTTCGAAGAGTCAAGCGGGAATAACGCTGGAGCAAGCCGTCGGGATAAGGAACATCTTCATCAAGGATTGGAAACCCAATTTCTTTGGTGATCCAAAAAGGCGAATCGCCTGCATACCATTTCTCCGCAACCTTATCGAATACACGCGCGGGGGAAATGACGCCGGATTCCTAGAGCTTACGTCCCTGTTGCACTGGAAGGCCGACACACTGGGTATCACCCATGACCGGCTTGATGCTATCTACAACGCGCTGTTTAACAAGAACGGCACTTCCAACGAAGGCGCAAAGCCCGTCGTCGATTCTATTCATGAGCAAGCCCAGGCTTGTCTTGCCGCCGCCGCTGGAATCAACTTCGAGAACAAGATCGTCTTGTCAATCGCGATCCGGCTAGCAGTCGAAAAGTTCATAGTCGAAAAGATCAACGATGCGGCCTTCGTGGTTGCGATCAGAGGCAATCAGACTCCCGAGCTGCTGAAGAAATTCCAAGAGCTGTTCCCAAGCGAGGACACAGCGCTGGAAACCATCGGGCAGGTCATCTTGATGACTCCCGAGAACATCCACCTCAACTCCTTCATGTACGAGCCAATAATGGACATGTCGGACGAACACCTGAGGCAGCTGTATTCTGACGTACTTAACCTGAAATAGTATAGATGCCACCACTCACATTCGATTTGCATAAGCTTGGCTGGAAAGCCTTCGAGGACCTTGTCGGTTGTGTGCTAAAGGCAACGATGGGCCAAACGTACCAGTCGTTCTCAGACGGTGCCGACGGAGGCCGAGACGGCGCGTTCTATGGTTCTTGGAAACCCCAAACCGGTGGCGAGTTATACTCCGGCAGTTTCTCTGTTCAATGCAAGCACACAGGGAAGGCCACTGCATCCTTGCCTAAGTCAGTGGTCGATGCCGAACTTCCCAAAATCCAGAGGCTCGCGGAGGCTGGCCTTGCGGACGTATATCTTTTCTTTACTAACTACCCAATAGCATCGGGAGCTGCTGAGAAGTTACAGGAAAGATTCGAATCTGCCGGGGCGAAGAAAGCCCTTGTTTTCGGGGCCGAGTGGGTCAACAAGGAAATAGTCGAGAATCCGAGCTTGCGCCGCTTGGTCCCGCGAATCTACGGTTTGGGCGACCTTACCCAAATCATCACGCATCAAGCCTATCGGCAAGCCAGATCGGTTCTGGATTCCAATGTACCCGATTTGGCGTGCTTCGTTCCGACAGAGGCTTACAGGAAGTGTGCGCACGCGCTAAAGGCGCATGGATTTGTAATGCTCATCGGCGAGCCCGCGAGCGGCAAGACCATGATCGCCAACTTGATGGCCCTCTCGGCAGCGGATGAGTGGGATCTGCAAACCCTGATCCTCAGTTGTCCGGAAGACCTCGATAGCAAGTGGAATCCGGACGAGCCCAAGCAGTTCTTTTGGGTGGACGACGCATTCGGCTCCAACCATTACGATTTCCGAAGGGTTCAGGAATGGAACCAAAGGTTGCCCAAACTCAAGGCTGCTATCCATGGAGGTGCCCGAATAGTCTTCACTTCACGGAGCTATATTTTTCGAGCGGCCCAGAACCAACTAAACATTCACAAGTTTGAACTCTTCAAGGACAACCGCGTGACTATCGAAGTTGAGAAGCTCTCCGAGTCAGAGCGGTCAATGATGCTGTACAACCATCTCAAGCTCGGTAAGCAGTCAAAAGACTTCAGACGCAGAGTAAAGCAGTTCCTCCCAATGGCGGCAGCTACGCCGAAATTCCTTCCAGAAATTGCCAGAAGATTTTCGAATCCGCAGCTTACTTCAAGGCTTTCTCTAACCCAGTCGGGAGTCGAGGATTTTTTCACCAATCCGCGCCCGGTGATGGAAGACATCGTGAAGGGCCTAGCCAACGCGGAACGGGCTGCCCTGGCCGTGGTATTTGCAAACGGCGGTAACTTGCCCATCCCGCTTTCCAGGTTAGATCCTTCTGTAATCGACACCGTCGCGGCGATGCAGTCAAACATCGGCGACGTCAAAGCCGCGCTATCGTCGCTGGATGATTCCCTGCTGCGAAAGGCCTCGGGGTCAGACGGACAGGCATGGCAATTTCGCCACCCGACGATCCGCGACGCGTTCGCGTCGGTCGTAGCAAGCAATCCGGAGCTGATCGATATCTATTTGTCGGGGGTAAGCAAAGAAATGCTGGTAGAGGAGATTAGCTGCGGAGATATGAATATTGAGGGGGTGAAGCTGGTGGTGCCACGAGCCATGTTTGGGCGGGTTCTCAGGCTAATAGCACCGGATGGAGAAGAAAAGGCTCTGACGCGGCCGCTAGTCGCCTTTCTCGCTGCAAGATGCTCGGTAGAGTTCATACAACAATTCTTTAGGGAAGAAGAGGTGGCGGCACTTTTGGTTGGGCTCATTCAGATCGCAAACCCTTACGACAGTGCTTTGATTATTCTTTCTCGCCTGAATAAGGCCAAGTCCCTGTCAAACGAAGTAAGGCTCGCCGCTGTGAGGCGGGTTGTGTTACTTTCCGAAGCCAATTTTTCAAATTGTTTTGTCGATGGAAACTTAATTGGAGAGCTACTTACGCTAGAAGAAAACGCAAAGCTCCTTGAGAAACAAAAGGATGAAATTTACTCGAACGTAGACGAAATATTGGATGACATCGAATTAAACTGGGATACCGACGATGACGTTGATGATGCGTTCTACGACATACTTAGGCTTGTGGAACGAATTTACGAAGAAAATGAATCTATCTACGGCGAGGATGGCTACGATGATTCCGTAGTTACGACAACAGAGAAATTCAAGTTTGCCATTGAGGGTAAGATCGAATCAATGAAGAAGAGGCAGTCTGACGCAACAAGCTACGAAGAATTGGAAACCGAGGAAACGGCTACAACTGATGCTGTGCCGAGGCGAAGCATCTTCGATGACATCGACGAATAGCGTGCAAGATAACATACCCTCGTGTCGGCCAGCTTACGCGTGATCCGCCATTTGCGTCCCAAACTGGCGCATTCCTTCTGCGACGCCAACGTGCAAGGCACAGACGGCGTTGGCCGAAGACCCGTTCAGCGGTTACGTGTTCTTGTTCCGGGGCCGGTGCGGCGACATGGCTAAGGTGCGGTAGTGGAGCGCCGATGGCCTGTGCCTGTTGGCAAAGCGGCTCGAGCGTAGTCCCTTCGTCTGGCCTCAACGACAGTGGCAGTGTGGCTTTGACGCAGGCGCACCTGTCGATGTTGCTCGAACTCCAGTTGTTCGGCCACTTCCTCGCCCAGTGGGCGCAGGCCGTAAGTCGCGCATTCTCCGGTAGATTTCCTGGCGAACGCGAATTGCCCAGATTTCGCTTACGCGCAGCGGCGCTTTTTGCCCGACTAATTTTCCCTTGTTCCATGGTGTAGGTTGACCAAAAAATTGTGCTTGATATTTCATGATAGATCTCCTGAATAGAACTCTACTATGCGTATAAAGAGCATCGGCGGCGTGAGGAAGGTGATGTGGAAATTTACTGGATTTTCATTTGTACAACATGGTATCGTAGCTTATGGGCCGGATACGGCCAAAACCAGGCGGCCACGCCATGTTTCATGACGTACTTAAATAAAAAAACCGGCCTTTGCCGTGGAAATTTTCCTACTTGGTCTTGCTGTACATATTAACATTGTCGGCGATTTTTGTTTGAATCAAAAGATAGCCATTCGCAGAAATTTCGCTCATATGCCATTGATAACCTGCAATCTACTCATATATGAACTTAATCGTAAAACAATGGTCTGACAATGATCTCGAACTTGAAATTAAAAATATCCAATCGGAGGTTCAGCGATGGGCAAAGAAAAGAGATTTATGGCGAGACTGTGCTTTTACCTCTTGTTTAAACCATCATGATAGCGAGCCAGAAGAGCCTTACTACATTACACTTCTGGTAATTGACGGGAGTGATTTTTATAATGTTCTTAACGGCGGGGATTCCGGAAGGTATGAAATTGAGTTCAGAAAGTTGCTGAATCGCCTTGGATATCATTATGAAAATCTTGACGGGGTAACAATCGGAATCTATGCCGAGGGCGATGAACTATGCGAAGCTTTTGGCCGATACTTTCATTGGAAATGGGTATGTAGTCTCATCAATGAAGACACAGCGGACGTTTATGAAGAGCTTTACGGCCATTTTGCTAATCGTCCAGATGATTTGCATCGACTTGAATGGAGGGAATTTGAAGTTCTTCTGTTCCGCATCTTTCAAAACCAAGGATTCGAAGCAATCCTTGGGCCCGGACGAGCGGATGGAGGTATCGATATTCGGTTGTGGCAAAAGGCCCCACTCGGCGATATCTTGACATTTGTTCAAGCCAAGAAGTATGCCTTGAAAAATAAGATTGGCTTGACAGATGTGGCCGCTCTTTATGGCATCAGCGAAGTCGAGGAAGCAGATAAATCACTTTTTGTCACGACATCTAGCTATCTACCGGGAGCGAGGAATTTTTCCATACGTACAAGAGGTAAATTGAAGCTTGCTGAACGTGCGGATGTCATTAATTGGTGTGCCAAGGCAAATGCCGGCGTAATTGCCGATAAGTCTTCGCTAGTTTCGTCACACGCGGTTAGCCGAATCGTTAAGGATGTTGCCAAAAAGCGGGATGCGCGCTTGGTGCATGCGAGTACTGGAGTTACCATGGTACTTAACGCTTTTGCTCTAGTGATTAAAGAAAGCAAGCATGCGGCGCTGCTGATGATGTTAGGAAAAAAAATAGTCAATCACGATGGCTACCAACAAGAAGGAACAGAAGTACCAGTGTTAGACCATACCTCAATTGGGCTTCTTAAAGCGGAGAGTGTTCATCGCGCAAAACGTATAATAAGGAATGGGCGCGTTAGTTATTGGGATGGGAAAAATCTTTACACCCCTTGGAATGGAGAGCCCGAGCACTTTAGTTGGCTTGACTGAAATTTTAAACCGATGTCCGTAATGGGGCGGAACCTGGCAATGACGGTAACCGGCAAAAACCGGACTGTGACGAATTGCCGATTGCGTGTTACATCGAGTCGGTTTTGCCGGATGCGCAGCAGTTTAACTTTATTTCCTAGGACATGATCCGCTCACGTAAATTTAATGTGCGAGCATGAGCACGTGTGTGCAAATTCGGTCCGTTCTCGGCAGGCATTGCTTCTGTCACAGATAGTTCCCATCGTGCCAAAGCACTTACGCTTGGCACATAAATTATACAATATCCAACATTTGTCGAGAATCCTGTGATTGACAACTCTTATCATTTTCCAATTCTCTTTTTGAATCCATGTTTTGAAGAGGGCGAATTAAATCTTGGCTATTTCTCTTTATCGAAACGAAAGTGGAAAACTACTCCATTCGATCTCGCAACGCTTGCTACAAAGCATAAGGTTCATCTTCCTTACCAAGCAATGGACATTTTCTTAGCTCACTGCAATCTCGAAGTTCGAGTGTCCAACGTCGAGAAAATTGCGGAGGCCGTAGAAAAATTTCGCGCATTACAAGTAGCTTTATATAGAAACGGTATGTCTCCTTTTCTTTCACCATTCATCACCAACCATTCGATCAATGAATATTCTGGGATCAACAGTCGTGATAGCGGTGTGTGGTTGGATAAATTTCCTGAGGAGATGCGAACGGGCATTAAATCTGGCGAACACACTGTGGAAGTCTGGGCGCACGAACTATCGTTTGATTGTAAGACGATCAATGATAAGCGCGATATCTCCGCAAAGTCGTTTTATGATGCGGCCAAGTTTGCCAACCAATGGTTGAACGTGACCGCCAAGAATTCCGCGTTGTTAGCGCTAGAAATGGCTATGATTGACGCCCCGAAGCTTTCGTCAGTCTCCCAATCGATCCTGCATATTTGGACGGCACTTGAGTCCATCTTTCCGCGCTTCACTACGGAAGTTTCGTTCCGTGTTGCGTTATACATGGCGCAGTTGAATGCCAGAACCTGTGACCGTCGCGATTATCACAGGCGGGTTAAAAAGGCTTACGACCTTCGTAGCAAGATTGCTCATGGGGCGAGATTCGATCCAGGATTGCAGGACTGGCTTGATGCGTGGAGTCTACTAACAGACTGTATCGGCGCGATTACTGAGCGAGGGGGGATGCCAAGTGAAGATGACTTGTTAGCAGAGCTTCTGGAGTAAGATAAACAGTGTGGTCGATATGGGGCGTAATCGGCTGGCGACAACCGCAATCGGTCCAGGCCGTGTATGAACGTAGAACTGTGTAAACGAAATCGGCACGGTAGCCGCTACCTAGTAGAACTCGACACTGCAGAAAGGCACGAACCCGCAACGGCGCAAGCGCGCAGTGCCAGGCTCAACGACAAGATTGCAGCGTTGAAGTCGCAGATGGCCACGCTCAAGGAAATCGAAGCGAAGCTCGATGCGAGCGGAGAAACGCAGATATCGCTCACTGATCCTGATGCTCGCTCGATGAAGATACGCGGCGCAGGTAGCCGACGTGGAAACTGTCACGACAATGCTGTCGCTGAAACGCATAGCGCCGCTGATGTGTGGTAAGGCTGGGGACCGTGGCGCCGGGGTGTGAATAACCGCCTGTTTGTCGACGCAGTTACATCGCCTTGGAAACGTTAGAAACTGAATTGATCAGCGTTTCCCTAAGAATCCTCCGACTGTAACGCAAACCGGAGCTGCGGGCCCCACACCCAGCCGGCCAGTGCCCCGCACCAATGTCGCCGACATGCTGACATTATTGACTCAGCCATTGAAGTTCTTCTGGTGTGATTTTTGGAGAGTTAGTTTTCTCTGAGAAACGATATAGTTCCACCCAGATCGATCAACGGGTGATTACACACATGAGAAAATTTGAAGTGGAACGATGGCAGCTCCCGATTGGGCAAGGTGGCTTTAACTGGTCGCGGATTAATACCGGCGCCGATGAATTCAACATGATTTATGACTGTGGCGGCGCCACTGAACATCATCGCGATAAACTTATCGCAGACTATGTTCTCGCAACGGTCAACTTCGATTGGCTTGTCATCTCCCACTTGGACGATGACCACATTAATGGCGTTTCCCAGCTTGAGGATCAGGGAATTAAGTTTGCTAATGTCTTCTTGCCCCATGTCAATTTGCCAGTGACGATGTTCCTCATGCTGGTGAAGTTGGTTGCATCCGCGTCGACCACGCTGACCAGTGACGAACTGAACTCTGTTCTGGTTGCAGGCAAGCTGTACGCTGGCGCATACGGGCGCGTTCGTATCGTAACCCGTCGCCCGACTGATGCTGCGGATCTCGGCGCAGAACTGCCACCCCTGTCCCCCGATGACCTGCCGCCAGTTTCTGACTTGTTAGAAGAGGGTGTGAGGTTGACTGGCGAGGCGCCAAGGATGGGCTGGTCGCATGATCGCGATGTGCAGTTGCAGGATATCGACTGGAAGTTCCGTTTCTTTTCACCGGAATGGGCGATCCCAGTACAGATCAATAATATATGGAACTTGCCCGAATTGCAGCCCCTGCGTGACGCAATCCGTAACCTGGCATTACTGGGGATGAACGGCGGCTCTACTTTCAAGGATGGTATTGTCCTCGCTCTGAAGACTCCGGTCCTCGCAGTGGACGCTCGGCGCATACTTACCGATTACGACATTTCCGTTGCCAGCATCAGGAAGGACGTCAGCATTAACTTCCTGTTGAAAAAACTCTACGCAAAAATCGAAGATTTCCAGGGTTACAATAGCGCGTCTTTATGCCTGTATGCAGGCCCAGCGGCGGATGTATCGGTCAGGCGGCAGTGGTTTGTACGACGCCATAATCTGCCAGCTTTGGCAATGTGCGACCAGCAGCAGCGAAATGTCGGCTGGATGGGCACCGGCGATATGCACTTGCATACTGCGGCGGCTCTAGAAGAGTTCGTCGACCATTACCGCCGGGAGTTGCCACTGGTAACGACACTGATGTTGCCGCATCATGGGTCTCGACATAACTATGATACCAGGCGCATGCAACTACGCGGTCTGCTGAATACGTTGCCCGAGTTCCCGCGCCCGTTACTGATTGCGGCCTCCAATCCTGGGCACAAAAAATTCGCTCATCCGCATACCGAAGTCAAGTCTGCTTGCAAGCGTTACGGCGAGGTTCACAACGTTAATCTCGAACGGAAATCGATGCTTTACGAGTCGATTGTCACGTCCAGCGGATGGTGTTGCCCGTTTTGTCATTGTGATTGAACAGGGGCCTCGGCTTACGCCTCGCTTCTGATATTGCCGCCGGTTGTGGCCATCAGCACCACGCGCGTGGTGTCAGCGGAAAAACGAAACGCGATGGCGTCAGGGGGGTGTCCCTATGTCCTTTGTCAAGCAGTTGTGAGAGGCGCGGGGCAATAAGGTGTCCCATCTCGCATCATGGCGTACATCACGTCGCAGCGCCGCCTGGCGAGAGCGATCAGCGCTTGGTTGTGGCGTTTGCCTTGGTTGATTTTTCGAGCATAGTAAACCCGCGATATTGGATCCCGTAGCGCCGCAAAGGCCGACAGGAATAGCGCTCGCTTGAGCACTTTATTTCCTCGTCGTGATGGATGAGCGCCGCAGGATCGTCCCTTGACCACGAACGCTGGGCCCTGGAAGTCGCTATCCAAGACCCATTCGGGCTACCCGGGATGTGGTGGACTCGGGAAGATGAGGATCGCACCATATCGAACGCTTTTAAACACTTCACATTGAACTCGGATGACCACCCGTTGCTATGTAGGTTCCATCAGGCGAACGAAGAGAAGCGAGGCGTGGCGATCTTGAGACCAGAGAACTACGATGACTGGCTAAGCTCAACAAATCCAGAGTTTGGCAGGGCGTTGATTAAACTGTGTGTCCCGGAAGAGTTGAATGCCTATCCGGCACCAAAGGTTCCTCCGGCGGAAAATGCTGAGTCTGATGAAAGAGGGGGGGCGGCCCAGCAAAGTTTGTTTTAAAGCGCGACGCACCCTGCGGAAAGGACACCAGGTCAGGGCCCTCGAGTCTTTGCCAGGGAGCATGTTCGGCTGATGGAGAAGCCACTGGATATTGTTAGCGTTCGATAAGAAGTGGGAATTAGTGAGTTTTGCATGCGGTCAAGTTTGTTATATTGACAGCAACAACCGTCACTTTTTTTAAAGCACTTGTTCACCTGATGACCAAAAATACCGGCTGAGGGGTAATCGCTGCAGGCAATATACGGAACGCCATCATTCTTTTCGCCCACTAATTGGACAACAGGAGTGAGAATCTCCAAAAATAATATAATTCACTATTCATATGAAAAATAAACTTATTTTCTACATTGGCTCTAACCATTTAGAGCAACCACACTACCCTCACTTTTACCTTGGTCGAGCCAAGTGGGATGACTATGGGCTGCTCACATCCTTTACTTTATATTATCACAAAAATAAAAATCTATCCCGTCAGTTAATTGGCACTGTTAAGATAGCGTCGGCGGGCCAGTTAGCTGGGCGTACAGAGCTACCATCCGAATTTCCGAAGCTTGAGCCAGATTATTTTTCGCTTGGCCAATCGAATTCCTACTACGACAATTTGGGTGAATTGGGAGACTCATTAAAAAAGCAAGTGCTCCTAGCGTTGAACGACGTGACTATATCAGATAAGGCAATGAACGTTGCAGAAGGGGAGCGTTCTTACTCTTTTTCTCTGACGCGTTTCCTAGGGCCACTTTCACTTGCAAATCTAAAAAACTTGGCGAACGACACATCTCTTCATCTAACATTTGAAAGTCATCTGAACTCGGCACAACTAGCGACCGAGTGTCAGTTTAGTTTTAGTAGCAAATCAAGAATTCCTGCGAATATCAATGCAATTATTGGTGTGAACGGAGCAGGGAAAACTCAGCTATTAGCAAACTTCGTGAGCGGACTTCTCGGTCTAGGGGAGAACCAAATCGAGGTGTCGGGCCGAGACCGAGTAAAAAAAGTAGTGGTAGTTTCCTATAGTATTTTTGATCGATTTTTCCTTCCTGGGCAGATTAGCGTACCTGCAAATAGAAGTCGAAAGGAGCACATTACTGAGGAATTAAGATACGCTTATATCGGCCTCAGGGAGAAAGTTTCTGATTCCAACGATCTAACTAAAATTGCAGGCCCAGTAGCTTTTGCACGTAGATTTACAAATTCTCTGCAGCAACTAAAAAAAGAAAATCGATATGAGCGATGGGCGGAAATTATGGCCCCTATCCTCCGTGAATCCGATTTTTTAAATAGCAATGATCTAACCGATAATTCTTCGCGCACAAAATTCCGCAGGCTAGGTGCAGGACATAAGGCGACTCTGTCAATGCTGACCAGTCTTTATTCAGAGCTAATAGACGGCTCCTTAGTAGTAATAGATGAGCCTGAAAATCATCTTCACCCCACTCTTCTTTCAGCATTCCTTCATGTGCTACGAGCGATGCTAGTAGATAAAAATTCGTTTGCAGTTATCTCCACTCACTCGCCGGTTGTTATACAGGAAGTCCCTGCAAAATGCGTGAAGGTAGTTTCGAAGATTGACGGACAAACCAGCGTGACACCTCTACGAATCGAATCTTACGGAACGAGCGTGGACACATTAACGAATGAGATATTCGGCCTATCCTTCGAGATGCCTAGTTATGTTCACATTTTGAACGACCTTGCTACGCGATCAGTAAAAATAAAAGAAGTTGAGAAAGAACTTGGTATGCCTTTGAGTTCAGAGGCACGGAGCTTTTACTTGAGCATGATACCAGAATGAAAAATCTACCTATAAGAACCATCGCCGATGATCTTACTTTTTTTAAATCGGCAATAAACAAAGCCACAGGAGAAAAAAGGAAATTTCTAGTTTCTCAACAGATTATAGTTGAGATTGCTTTAAATAATTACATTTTCAATATTAACGGCAATTCTGCAGCGCCTTTAGGTTTAAAAAAAGGGCAAAAGGCGGCGAAGGCAATCAAAGCAGTTAAGGATGCATCAGGTGCTGTTTTAGTAAAGGCGACGCCAAGAAAATTAGCCAAAAAAGATGAGCATGAATATTATTATGATCTATATGACAGTAGATCAGCGATAGTTGCTGAAGAGAAAAAGAAACTGAACGAGGATTTCTCTGGACATATTTGCCCATATTGCGGGGTTGACACTGTAGGGAGTATCGATCACTATCTACCAAGGTCTGAATTTCCCGAGTTTTCCATATCATTACAAAATTTAGTGATGGCGTGCAGCTTTTGCAACTCAATCTATAAAAAAACACACTGGGGAAACGGAGCGGCGCAGCGAGTCATAAATCCATTCCTAAACAAATTGCCGGTGGCGAAGTTTCTTGTCGCTACGTGCGTTTACAAGCACAAAGCAATTACGGCAGATTTCTCAATTATTCCGGGACTTCCGCTTTCCGACCTGCTTGAACGACACTTTGTTTTAATGAATCTAAATCATCGATATAAGACAAAAGCCGCGCTTATTGAATTGAAAGAAATAAAAATTAAACTTGAGTCCAAGAATACACCTATGCAAAAAACCAAAGCGCTTACATCTTTTATAGACGATAAGATTCTCGTAAATCCAGAAAATTCGTGGAGACATGCATACTACGTCAGCGTCAAGCCTCTTATTCCTCAAATAGTGATAGGCGGACTTTAGCCAGAAATTTACGAGACTTTAAGCGTATATGCTTAAGATTAAGAACGCCTAACAAAACCGCTGAATGTATCTCCAGCAGATGAGTATGGAGGCAAGCGAGAGGAATGCCTGGTGGATATCGGCACGGCGCTCGTAGCGGATGCGTAATCGGCGGAAGCGGTGCAGCCAGCCCAGCGTGCGTTCGACCACCCAGCGCCATTTACCCAGGCGTTCGCGTGACTCAATGCCGTAGCGGGCTATGTGTGGAACGATGCCGCGGCTACGCAACCAGGCCCGATGGGCGCGCGAAGCATAGGCCTTGTTGGCATGCAGTTTGGCAAGACGTTTGCGTGGACGGCCGACAAGCCCCGCTACTGAAGGAACGGCCTCAAGCAGGGGAACCAGCATGCGGGAATCATGTACCTGAGCCCCTGATATGCTCGCCACCAGAGGCAGACCGCGTTGATTGACGAGCAGATGGTGATTGCATCCGAGCTTGCCGCGGTCGGTGGGATTGGGGCCGGTATGCTGTCCGCCGAGGGGTGGATGGCACGCTGGCCGAGTCGACACTGGCGCGTTCCCACTGAATCTGGTCGTATTCCCGCAAGTGCTGCAGCATAGCGTCATGGATGCGTTGCCACACACCTGCCTGTTGCCATGCATGCAGGCGCCGCCAGCAACTCATGCCGCTGCCGCAACCGAGTTCACGGGGAAGATATTCCCAAGGCAAGCCGGTCTTGAGGACGAACAGGATACCGGTCAAGGCGGCGCGGTCGTCAATGCGAGGGCGCCCGCCTTTGGGGGAAGGACGATATGCTGGCGGCAATGGCTGAATCAGCGCCCACAGGTCGTCAGGAAGAAGGGCTTTGGCCATGGCGCGGTTCCCGAAAACAATGTCAGGTGGGTTTGACCAGCTTCGGGGCCGTTTGTTTCTCTGGACGACGTTTTGTTAGGCGTTCTTAATCGACGCGCCATGATTTTTTTGTGCGGGGGGGGGGGGTAACTTTTTGTGATTTGTGTTTATATCCTTAGCTTTGGGCGAACAAGGATGTGGCGGATGTTGTTACGGGATGATCAATGGGAACGTATAGCGCCTCTTATGTGTGGTAAGGCTGGGGATCATGGGCGTCGGGGCGTGAGTAACCGCCTGTTTGTCGATGCAGTGTTGTGGGTGGCGCGCACGGGTAAATATTTCTGACGTCAGAAGTCTAGCGAGCATCGGACATAGAAGCATTCTCATCTAATTGTATGAATTCGCGCCTCAGCGCATTGCTTGGCAAGTCTTTTGTTCAGTTCACAGATGATTGAGTTCTTTAGTTCAAGGGGGCTTGTTAGTTCTTCGGCTTGAACTGCTAAATCATACTGGTGTCTGGCTGTCTCGGTTTCGCAGGCTGCCTGCGAATTCAACGTCAATGCCAATTAGGTTTTCGCCTGGCATAAGCAGTTTGCAAATTTGCCATTGCAGAATCCAGCAATGGTTTGCCAACTGTTTCCGATCACGGTGTCCGAAACTCCACCTGAAAATGCAATGTGCCCTAGAGCAGCAGACCCAGCAACTGAGAACACTGGAGTGATCGTGCTGACAGTCGGGACGGCCCAATTGCACCTAGAGGGTCACATTTACTCCGTAATGCGTAGGTCCGTCCGGTCAGCATGTAGCGCGCTGATAAAGCCTTGCCGTGCCCTCCTGTTCCGATCGGCGTGCTGGACGGTTCCTGCCGATCAGTCCCTCCCTTGGTGCGCTAACATAGATCCGTCACTCTCTAACTCTTACTTAGGCAAATTACTTGTAAGCTCAGTGGCAAGTTCTATGCAAAGATGCAACGCAGCATACGCCGTGCCTGTATTGACAGGTACTCCTTCTCGGTGTTGTCCAAAGTCGCCAAAGCCGTGCACGGCGTTTATAAGCACATAGGTTGTCTTTGTTACATATCTTGCGCACGAGGCACTTTTGTCTGTACCTGTCATAATATTTAGCAAGCGCACGCGATGTACACCCTGGGGGAATGTTGTTTCCCACTCTTCAACTCTGCGCTCATTATTGCGCTTCCAGATTGCCATCCATCCAGATGGGATCTGTCTATTTGGTATCTCAGCATTCCAGATCAGTTCAAACGCTTGATTGACGATGCCGCGGATATTGCCAAGAAGAATATCTGGATGATCTGGCATGTCCTCAGTACTACGTTCAAGATATCGCTTTAAAGTTGTGTCGGTACCTACGAGTTGTGCAATTCGGCGTTCTAAGACACCCTTGAGGTTCTTTCGATACGCCTCATCAGTTCCAAATAATCGAACGAGTGCATTACCTTCATGTGGCTGATCCGCGAGATAACGCCCTAACAAACGATTTGGCCTCTTAAGTTTATTTGACGTCTCATGCACGAACCCTCTTTCTGTTAGAACTTCGATGTCGGCTGTCGGAATCCCAGTACGCGCAATGACCTCATCCTCCAAAACCCGCCTCAAAAGATCCTGGCAGGAAGGCGGACAATCGAACCAAAGCGCATCAAGCTTGTCACGCACTGTTGGAAAAACTCTATCGCACGCAGAATTAATGGCTACTTGGGTCACGGAGCCAGGTGTGCCTATCTCGCAAACGGCGTTGAGAATATCAAGCAAGAGTACTGGATAACCATTTGAAGCATTCCACAACTCTGTTTCGGCGCCAATTTCGAACGTGCGTTCGGGCATTGTTGCCAGTACAGTTTTCAGGTCATGCTCATTAAAGCATCCGACACGCACCGGACTCGGATCAAAGATGCCCCAGAAATCGCTGGTTTGTGCATCCGGATGGCGGATCAGATCGCGCAGTGTGCGACGACTAGCAGTGACCAATCGTAAGCTCGATTTGAGCGCTAGATCCCGTAGCTGATCCCATAAATTACGCGTTAATTTACCATTAGATAGCGGTTTGTCAAAACCATCCATGATCACTAATACTTTGACCCCATCGGTGCTCAGCAGGTCTAGGACCTCGACAATATCTTGGTATGGATTGTCTTTTGTGCAGTCCAAAAAATCAGCGTAGTCAGAGTGGCTATTCCGCAGTGCAGTAGAAAGCTCACGTGCCAAATTTTGCATGAACAGTGTATCTGTCCCAGGTGTTTGATGACCGAGATCCCATATTAGGACGACTGAGTAAGGTGAATCCTCTTCTTTTAATCGTGTAGCTAACGCATGCAAAAGCACCGTCTTGCCCGCAAACCGCGGGCCGACGACTTGTAGATGATCAGGTACAGCTTTGGTTAGCGCTGTTGTCATCCTTTGCATAATAGCCATGCGTCCTAGCATTGGTGGTACGAACGTTCCCAGTATGGGGAATTGATTGTCAGACATTTTCTTCCTCTGCTTCTGCGCGTGCGTGGCTGGATACCACGTCGGCATCTTGTTGTTGCTCAATCCATTCCGCCATCATTGGAATGGCCAATCGATATTCGCCATCGCCAATTTCGCCTGAAAAATCGATTAGCTCCAGCTCACGGAGGTAGCTTAAATCGGTATCTAAAGCCTCGTCATTAACTTCCACGCCGACTTGCGTCAATTGCTCGTGCAGCGTGCCAAAGTCGACATGCGTTCCTTGTTTAAAGCTCAACGCACATAACAACAGGATCATATGTCGGCGATGACGGCCAGTTTTCGGGCCGCGGGCGGCGTAATCCCAAAGGCTAGCGAAATGTTCGTTGTCACGTACTAGTCCATGGACGGTATCGTTAACAACGCTGACCGTGATTGACCGGCTCATTGTCTGTACTGCGTAGTCGAATACTCTGTTACACAGACATTGCATCAGGTAAGGATGACGTGCTGTGACTTCAATCAATCGTTCGATCGCCTCCCGCGAAAAGGTTAGTCGATCGCGCACAGGCTCGATAATTACCTTGCGCGCACTTTCCGGATCAAGCACTGTCACTGAGAAACTGGTTCCCAAGCCATAAAGCGCGGACCAGTACTCTTCGCGCATTCGCTTCAGTCGGCGTGACCCAGTCAGAATTGCCGAGAACTTTGGATAGGACTGAATCATGAAACGAATGTTGTCTGGTACTTGTGGTGAGGTCACCCCGCTGTCAATGCCCTCTTGCAACTTATCGAATTCGTCGAGCATTAACACCAATCCAAGTCCCAATGGTTCGAGAACGGCCAACACTACTTCCAGATACTCGCGAAAGTCATGGAAAGGAGTTCCTATGCTGATGCCTTCCCGGCAAGCCTGTGCCACTCCCAGTGCTGGCTTGCCAGCGGAAAGTGTCTGTCCGTTGGGTAGCGGTACATCAATAGACAGTTTGCTCAGCGCAACGGCAATGCTGCGAGCTATTTCGCGGAACACCCCTTCCGTTGGTACACCAACGGCTTGTGCCGACCCTTCAGCTCCTTGTAAGCTGGCATAAACTGCCAGCCAGCCTGGAGTGGTAGAGTATCCTTCCAGATGCTTCAAAATTGAGGTCTTACCGGCCCGGCGATTACCTTCGAGCAGAACCACATTGCCGTGGGTGGCGATTTGACGACTAATCTGGCCAATTAGATTTTCTCGCCCATAGAAAACATTGTGGCCATGCTTGGGCTCTAATGGGCTACCAGTCACGTAAGGACTACTGCCCAGGTTGCTAGCAAATTGCATAGAGGCTTGCTCGGGTTTCACCACGCGGATTGCAAGTTCGATAGTGCTCCCGACAGACAATGTTGATAGGGTAGTGGCATGCCATTGGAAGCGTAGCGAAAGTTGCTCAGCTTGCTGCGGTACATCGCCACGTAGATTTAGGGTGAACCGTCCTTGCTCCGCGAGATAAGGTACCTCAGCACTACCCCAGTGCGGTATTGTTTCTATTCTCAAATTGAGAAGTGGTAAAACACTCTTGCTTTGGATCTCTACAGAAAATTCTGAAAATGTGCCGGCTAAAAGCGAGGTAGGTACTGCTCGCATTTCTAGTCGATTGGTAAAATCAAAATCAATTATTAAATAATTAATCCACGTTCTTAAGCCTTCTGTTATAGCTCTAGCCTGAGACTCCAGCGGCAGGTAACCCGTGCTTTGTTCCAGAAAAATTGATGCACCTGATTTTGTTTCTTCTAATTTATATAATAATCCTGGTCCAGGCGGCATTTTATACACGCCTTTTAACCGAATAAGGATTTTAGCAAGTGGCAGAAGCCAATGACCTGTCTGTTGGTTTAGTTGGTCCAGATCGGGCCAGACCCATGCTATATCTACCAGGGCCTCTATCGGCTCCAGTAAACTGATCGAAGGCGTTTCGTCCAAGCCTGGCGAAAAACGAGGTATTTTCCCATGCAAATCAGCCATCCAGGTAGTCAGTTTGTCCAATTTGCTACTGCCGAAAGCGTGCGTTAGGAAAACTAATGCATCAGTGCCGAATTCTTGGAACTGTGCTGCCGCGCTGGCTTTTGCATTTTTTGCAACGGGGGCAATGGTATTGGTAAGGCATCGAATACAGCCCGATTGAGATATTGGCTTACTGCTCCGCGTGATTGCGCTGACAACCAATTTTGACAGGAGGGGCTTGCGAGATAGGCCAGCAGAAATCCGGGGTCTAGTCGTTCCTGATCTGTTTGCAGGACATAGAGGCTGCTAGCCGCAATCGATCCGATCGATTCGTTATGTACTAAGGCCGCCTTGCCGATTGTGCCGGATTTTGAAATTAGAACGTCACCGAGTAGCAAGCTCCAGCGCTGTTCCTGATCAGCTACTTCTGGTCTCAACCAGCTTGATGGCCGGCTCACTTTGCCTTGACTTAAATCTTTGATGCGCACGTATCCCACCGCGTGCGCCAAGGGTGCGACATCAAGTAAGTCAACGGATCTAATGAATCTCCCAGTGATCACTTTTGCCACATCTGAGAGCGAAGCTACTTCGCCCGACTCTCCTAATGCCTCTTTGATGTTCCCCAAAAGTGTATGCAGCCCTCCTTTTTCACGACGTCGTGGTGATAAATCCCAATCTGCTTCGGCGAGTTCTTCAATGGAAACCTTCCATACCGAATGCGGCCGCTTTCCAACGCCCGCGGTACCTCCGCTGACATCTGACAGAAGCCCCTGTTTACCCAACTTGGTAAGTCGAATTTCATTGGCTAGCTGTTGTGCAATTTCTGCGTGGATGGTCAGTACTTTGCCTCCAGGCGACTGCTCAAAGAAGTTGCTAGCATCTGCCATTTGTACCTGACTTGCACCTCCTTGTTTGCTTAACACAAGCAGACTACCCCGAATCCTAGTGTATGGAGCGAATGCGCCAGCTGGCAAGCCTATTACCGCTTCTACCTGACCTTGCTCTAAAAGGTGTCGTCGCAATTCACGATCTGCACCGCCGCGGAACAAAAATCCCTCTGGCACAGCGATCACCGCTCGTCCATTGGGCTTTAGTTGAGACAATGCGTGCTGCACAAATAGGCCCGTGCTGTCATTGGTGGGGAAGGCGAAGTGGTTGTAGCGCCAACGCTCGCGATTGGTCTTGGCGCCAATAGGTGGATTGGCAAGTACTAAATCGAATTTATCTAGGAAGTGGGGACTGAACAACTCGAGTTCTAGGCTGTTAGCCAATTCAAGATGTGGACTGCTGATGCCCGCTAAAAGCATACGGGTCATACCGATGAAGAACACCCGGTCATTAATCTCTACGCCCGTCACCTCTCTCACATTGCTTTTGCGAAGCTGTGCGACAAGGTTCCGTTCTGTGTACTGCCAAGCGGCCACCAAAAAATTTCCAGTTCCAAAGCACGGATCGTAGATTCGCTCGTCGAGTTGTGGATTTGCCAGCGCTACAACAAGTCGCGCGATATTGACGGGAGTAGAGAACATACCGTCGTAGGAATTGCCCGTATCGGCGATCACCTGATCCAGTACTTCCAACAATACTTGACGGTCGCGCTGCCCTTCACATGGCAAGTTAGTCACCCAGGAAATGAAGCCGATAAGATCGACTAAGTTCGCCGCTAATATGCGGCGCAACGGACGGGCTAATGCTCGTAGCAAACCCAATTCCGAATACTCATTTTTACCTGGCAAATTTTCCAAGTAGTTAATCAAATCGTGTAATTTTTTAATGACGGAGGGTGTGTGCTTCGGATGAGCCCAGTGGCGCCATTGAAGCGCCTGTGGCAGAAATGTATGTGGGGGACGGTCCTCGATAGCCGCCAGCGCTTCCTCATCGAGATCGTGCAGATCGGTCCAGCGTAGCAAGAGCAAGGTAGCAAAGATCTCACGGATCAGCGCATTGGAATCACTTCGTGACATGACGCTTGTGAGTGCTGCATCTAGTGTTGCGACCCATTCCAACGTGGCATTTATGACTTCCTTTTGTTGCACGGTGTTCATGTTTTCTCTGCAATGAATAGCTTTGGGTAGTAAATCAGAAGTATCGCTTTTTTTGCGAGCTGATCAGAAATAGCGATCATCCGCCTTACTTTTTGACCTAGTGTATCAGTGTATCAGTGTATTTTATTGGCTTACAGATCTATCTATTTTTCAAGTGCCTTAGAAAATTCAGCTAATTGGCATGCTATGGTTTTGTACGCTTTTGTAGTGCATTTCAACGATGTTGGCGAGGTTGCAATGATGAGCCGGTTGCCAAGGACGTTGATCGAATTTGGGGCGTGATGTCGTGATAACTAATTTGATTGCAAAAAAATGTAAATTATATCTAAATCATGATTGCCGGTTATGGTGTTTGTTGGGTGTTTAGTCTCGTGTGATCACGTGCCTCGTCGCACCATGGCCATGTTCCGCGCCAGAGGCGTGCCTGGCGAATCAATCGCCTGGTTGTCGTCGAGATCGTTCCGCCGGTTGCATTCAGGGGACGTGGGTGCAAGAAGCGACTCCGTAAGCGGGGCGAGCCGCCAGTGATGTAGTCATAGCTCAGCAAACACGACTGAAAAATGTTCATGAACACATCGAATTTGGAGTTTGACCCATTTTCATAGGTTAGAATCCGAGTTGGTGAACAATTCAAGTCGGCTTAATTCGGGGCTGCATCTATTGCTTTGCCCGCCCCACGCACAGTTATCTGGGGCTATCGCCGGGCCTGGACTTCGAAAGCCGCATCTACGCCAAGGTGAACGCCCCCGAACTCTTGCGGCGCGAACTGGCCAAGCCCTCCTATGTGCCGGAACCGATCGCTCTGGGCGTGAACACGGATGCGTATCAGCCGTGCGAACGCGAACGGCAACTGACGCGGCGCGTGCTGGAAGTGCTGCACGAATGCGACCACCCCGTGGCGCTGATCACGAAATCGTCGCTGATCGAGCGCGATATCGACATTCTGGCTCCCATGGCGGCCCGGCGCCTGGCCGCCGTGGCCGTCACTGTCACCACGCTCGACCCGGCCATCGCGCGCACCCTGGAACCGCGCGCTGCCGCCCCGGCGCGACGCTTGCGCACGATCCGCACCCTGACGGAGGCGGGCATCCCCGTGGGCGTGAGCATCGCGCCCATCATCCCGTTCGTGACGGAACCGGAAATCGAGCAGTTGCTCGAAGCCGTGCGGGACGCGGGCGCCATCCACGCCCATTACGTGGTGCTGCGCCTGCCGTGGGAAGTGAGTCCGCTGTTCCAGCAATGGCTGGAAGCGCACTTCCCCGAACGGGCCCAGCGCGTGATGAACCGGGTGCGCGAAATGCGCGGCGGCAAGGATTACGACAGCGCGTTCGGTGCGCGCATGCGGGGGGAAGGCGTATGGGCCGACCTCATCCGCCAGCGCTTTGAAAAAGCCGTGCACCGGCTGGGCTTGCATGGCAAGGGCGGCCGCTTCAAGCAGCTCGATTGCACGCAGTTCCGCCGCCCGCTGGTGGTGCCGCCGCTGGGCGCGAAAGTAAAAAATGGCAATGCAGGACAGCTGGATTTGTTTTAAGTTAAGTCATTGTCACGGCCGAGAATGCTGGGGCGCGCTCACGAGCTGAAAGGCGGGCGACGCTGATCTGCGGCCGGGGGATTGCCGCAGGTTGCCGGGAATGATGTGCCGCCGTCCGGGAACCCGGAGACAAGGTCTTGCCCGGGTACCGGAGGGTGCCGCGGTGCTGACGTGCGGTGCTATGTTGGGGCGCTATCCTGCTGGGGCGCTATCCTGCCGCGTTATCCTGTGTCTGTGTCTGCATCTGTGCCAGATGTTGTTCGATGGAAAAGACATGGGGATCGCTCTTGCCCAGCTCGCGCAGGGCGCTGGCCAGGTGCAGCAGGTATTCGCTGTTCGGGCCGCTGGGGCCGTTTGAACGGGCGATCTGGCGCGCGATGTCCAGTTCCGGAGCGGCACCGAGGAAGGCGGCGTTTTCCTCGTTGGCGATGTACACCAGGCCTTCGACCTTGCTGCCATCGTCGAAGGTGATGTCGGTAGCTAAACGCAGGTAGCCGTTCTTTTCGCGGTGGTCGAGGTGGGCGAAGACTTCGGGCGTGATCAGATAGGCCATGCCGTCGCACACGGCGCCTGCCTGCGGCACGATGGTCGCGACCCGGCCTGGCGCCATCGGCGTGCCCCGGTGGTCGTGCGAACCTTGCCAGAAGCGCCGCGTCCAGCCGGCGATGCTGGCCGGGCGGCGCTCGATGTAGGGGAAATCGGCCTTGTAGATCAGCGAGCCATAGCCGAACAGCCAGACCTGTGCGTGGCCATCGAATTTGTTCATGCGCTGGTTGATGGCGATGGTGGCGGCGTCGATGGACGACAGCTCGTTCAGGGCAGCTTGGGTCATGGTGCGGGCGGTATGGAGTGATGCGCCATTATAAAGGGGCGGCGGCCGAACCGTCCGCAGGCAAGGCCACACGTGCTGCGCCGCTGTTCGCCCCCACGTTCCATTCGTGCGTCTCGACGAACTGGAACAGGAAGGCCATGAAGCTTTCGGCCGCCGGCGACAGCGAACGTCCCGTCTTCGTGTACACGAAAAAGCGTCGCGTCAGTTCCGGCTCGTGCAGGGCGCGCATGTGCAAATTATATAGTTTGACCATCGGTTCCGCGTACGGCAGGCAGACCGTGATGCCCAGGTTGGCGCTGACCATGGCCAGCGCCGTCGTCATGAACGTCACTTCATTGTAGGGATTGAGCGACAATTCGCGAAACGCGCCGTGCATGTCGCGCAGCAGGCGTTCCGTGAACTGGCCCTGCAGCGAAATGAACGGGTAGTCGCCCACGTCGGCCCAGGTGACGCGCTCTTTCTGCCGCAGCGGATGCTGCTCGGGGTAGACCAGCACGAAGGGCATTTCGAACAGCACTTGCGCGGCGATTTCCGCCGTCGGATCGCGTTCGGGGCCGATGCCGAAATCGACTTCGCCGCTGAAGACGCGCGCCGACACGTTTTCCACGGGGCAGTCGACGAGGCGCAGCTGCACGTCCGGGTGCGCCTGCCGGTAGGCGGCGATCACTTCCGGCAGCAGGGTGCACGCCATCATCTGCGGCGCGGCAATGCGCACCAGGCCTGTCTTCAGGGCCTTGCGCTGGGCGATGCCAGCCATGGCGCCATCGAGGTCTTCGATCATCTTTTCAAACAGCGGATACAGTTCGCGGCCGATTTCGGACAGCTGCGTCTTGCGCGTGCTGCGCTCGACCACGCGCACGCCCAGCACGCTTTCCAGTTCCTTGATCAAACCGCTCAAGGCGGACTGCGTCACGTGCAGGTATTCGGCGGCCAGGGTAAAACTGCCGGTCTTGGCCAGTGCCACGAAGGCGCGCATCTGCCGCAGGCTGGGACTCATAAGATAATCCGATAAATCAATGGTTAAAAATTGTTTGTATGATAGCTGGAACTCGATTCTAATGGTGAAAAGCTGAAAAACAGGCCAGCCATTGCGCCCAGGGCGCCATCCATTGGAGACAAGCACATGAAGATCAAGCAAATCCACCACGTCGCCTACCGCTGCATCGACGCGAAGAAGACCGTCGAGTGGTACGTCAAGCATTTGAACATGAATTTCGTCCTCGCCATCGCGGAAGACCTGGTGCCGTCGACCAAGGCGCCGGACCCGTACATGCACGTCTTCCTCAACGCAGGCCAGGGCAATGTGCTGGCCTTCTTCGAGCTGCCGACGCAGCCGCCGATGGACCGCGACCGCAATACCCCGGCCTGGGTGCAGCACCTGGCGCTGGAAGTGGGCAGCATGGACGAACTGCTGGCCGCCAAGGAACGCCTGGTGGCCGGCGGCATCGAGGTGCTCGGTCCCGTGAATCACGCCATCTTCCAGTCGATCTATTTCTTCGACCCTAACGGCCACCGCCTGGAACTGGCGGCCAACGTGGGCACGCCTGAAATGATGGCCAAACTGGACGCCGTCAAATGGGAAATGCTGGAAGAATGGTCGCAGACGCGCCGCGCGCCGAAACACGCCGCCTGGATGCACGCGCCGGCGGAAGCCTGAGCGCAGCAGATTGAATGCTGCAGACCGACACTCTCTGAAATACACAGAACAAGGAACACCATGAAACTCGCAACCCTGAAAAACGGCAGCCGCGACGGCGCCCTGATCCTCGTCAGCCGCGACCTGCGCCAGTACCAGCGCGTGGCCGCCATCGCGCCCACCCTGCAGGCAGCGCTCGACAACTGGGACGCCGTCGCGCCCAAGCTCGAACTTGCCTACGCCGACCTGAATGCAGGCAAGGCGCCGGACGCCCAGCCCTTTGACGCGGCGCTGTGCCACTCGCCGCTGCCGCGCGCCTACCAGTGGGCCGACGGTTCCGCCTATATCAACCACGTGGAGCTGGTGCGCAAGGCGCGCAACGCGGAAGTGCCAGCTTCGTTCTACACGGACCCGCTGATGTACCAGGGCGGTTCCGACAGCTTTATCGGTCCGCGCGACCCGATCTTCGCGCTGTCCGAAGAGTGGGGCATCGACCTGGAAGCGGAAGTGGCGGTGATTACGGGCGACGTGGCCATGGGCGCCAGCGTGGACGACGCGGCGCAGGCGATCCGCCTGGTCATGCTGGTCAACGACGTCTCGCTGCGCAACCTGATCCCGGGCGAACTGGCCAAGGGTTTCGGTTTCTTCCAGTCGAAAGCGGCCAGCGCGTTTTCGCCCGTCGCCGTCACGCCCGATGAACTGGGTGCCGACTGGGCGGACAGCAAGCTGCACCTGCCGCTGCTGGTGGACCTGAACGACAAACCGTTCGGCAAGCCGAATGCGGGCGAAGACATGACGTTCAACTTTGCCCAGTTGGTGGCGCATGCGGCCAGGACGCGCGAACTGGGCGCCGGCACCATCGTCGGTTCCGGCACCGTGTCGAACAAGCAGGGCAACCTGTTTGGCTCCAGCATCGAGAACGGCGGAGTCGGTTACTGCTGCCTGGCCGAGGTGCGCATGTATGAAACCATCGAACACGGCGCGCCGAAGACGGCCTACCTGAAGTTCGGCGACACGGTGCGCATCGAGATGCGCGACGCGGCCGGTGCCAGCATCTTCGGCAGCATCGAGCAGACCGTTGCCCTGTACGCCGGCCGCGCCTGAGGGGAGGGCGCCCCATGAAGCTGTACACCTATTTCCGCAGTTCGGCCGCCTACCGCGTGCGCATCGCCCTCAATTTGAAGGGCATCGCCTACGACAGCATCCCCGTGCATCTGCTGCAGGACGGCGGCCAGCAACTGCTGCCCGCCTACCGCGCCGTCAACCCGTCGGCGCTGGTGCCTGCCCTCGATGACGGTGGCGCCATCCTGACGCAGTCGCTGGCGATGCTCGAGTACCTGGACGAGACGCGGCCAGCCGTGCCGCTGCTGCCGGCCGATGCGCTGGGACGCGCCAGGGTGCGCGCGCTGGCGCTGGCCATCGCCTGCGACGCCCATCCGCTGACGAATCTGCGCGTTTTGAAATACCTGAAAAATACCCTGGGGCTGTCGGACGAGGCCAAGCAGGAGTGGTACCGCCACTGGATGGCCGAGGGACTGGCGGCCGTGGAAGCGCTGCTGGCGCAGGGCGACCCGGCCGGCACGGGCCTGTTCTGCCATGGTGGCAGCCCGACGATGGCCGACTGCTGCCTGGTGCCGCAGTTATTCAATGCACAGCGTTTCGCCATCGACCTGGCGCCGTACCCGCGCGTGGCGCGCATTCACGCGCATTGCACTGGCTTGCCTGCGTTTGCCGCCGCGCATCCGTCGCAGCAGCCTGACGCAGAATAAGTTTGATCCGCGTCAAGCCGCTAACCGCCCCGGCCAGCATGCAGGCCGGGGCTTTTTTATGCGTGCTTGATTTTGGGCAGTCAGTACCAGCTTGTCGGTAGGCTACAATTTGCGTTTGCCCAAATACTTCACGCCCCATGACCGCAACAATCGTTCCTGCCAGCATCACCGATGCCCTGTCCCTGGCGCACGCTTCCTGGCGTCCCATCCTCCTGCGCGGCTTGCAGGCCGTGATGGAGGCCGATCCCGCCTACCTGCCGGCGCTGGCCGTCGACGATTACCTGCCTACGCAGGGCCGGCTGTTTGCCGCCTTTGCCTTGCCGCTGGCACAGGTGCGCTACGTGCTGGTGGGCGAGGGGCCGTATCCGCGCGCCGACAGCGCCACGGGCGTGTGCTTCATGGATGGCGCCGTCGGCAGCCTGTGGTCGGCGACGGGCCTGTCGAAGCCCGTCAACCGCGCCACGTCCCTGCGCAACTTCATGAAGATGCTGCTGGTGGCCGATGGCCAGTTGCAGGGTGGCGACACGTCCGGCGTGGCCATGGCGCCCGTGGCGGCCGCCGCGCAGCTGCCGGGCAGCGGCGTGATCCAGACCCTGCCCGACTTGCAGCGCAAGATGACGGAGCAGGGCTTCTTGCTGCTCAACGCGGCGCTGGTGTTCCGTTCCCACGTGCCGCCCGTGCAGGATGCGCGCGGCTGGCTGCCTTTCCTGCAGGTGGTGCTGGAAGCGCTGGCGCAGCAGGGCGGGGCGGTCACGCCGCAACTGGTGCTGTGGGGCAAGATCGCCGAGCTCATCAAACGCCTGCCGGTGGCCGCATCCTTGCCGCAGGTGACGGCGGAACATCCGTATAATCTGTCCTTTATCGGCAATCGTGACATGCAGGCCTTGTTTGGCCCGATGCAACTATTGCGTGCTTGAGCTTGAATCATCGCCTGTCTGGCGGAAGTGCGGGGAATATGCAAATCAGTAACGTGGAAGAATTGAAGGCGTGGATCGCGGCGGGCGGCGTGCCCGACTATCTGTATTTCTGGGGCCACACGCCGGCGCAGCCGCAGGTGGCCGACAAAAGCTGCTTCAGCCAGTGGTTTCCGTCGCCGTTCAGCCTGGCCGGCGTGACGTATGCGACGGCCGAGCACTACATGATGGCGCAAAAGGCGGCCCTGTTTGGCGACACGGCCGTCCAGGCGCGCATCGTGGCGGCCGAGCGGCCGTCGGAAGTGAAAAAGCTGGGACGCGAAGTGGCGAACTTTGACGCCAAAGTATGGGAAGCGGCACGTGCCGGCATCGTCTTCGATGGCAATTTTGCCAAGTTCTCGCAAAAGGCCGCGCTGCGCAAGTTCTTGCTGGGCACGGGCGAGCGCGTCATCGTCGAAGCCAGTCCAGTCGACCGCATCTGGGGTGTGGGCCTGGCGTCGGACAATCCGCGCATCCTGGACCCCGCCACTTGGGACGGCTTGAACCTGCTGGGGTTTGAACTGATGAAAGTGCGGACCGCCTTACGGGGCTGAGAACGCCCTGCGATTTCCCGACTGTTGTTTTCCTGATGCCGCCGCGCCTGGCGCGGCCGGCCATGCCCCTTCCAGCCCTGTGGTCATCGAGGGGCGCTCTGACAAACCCCGCCGAATTTGTTATACTTGACTAAATCATTCAACTACTCGGGGTTTGAGGAGTTGAAAAACCGCAATATTTTAAACCAGTTGACCAGAGGATGTATGCGTCTGACTACAAAAGGCCGTTTTGCCGTGACAGCGATGATCGATCTTGCCCTGCGCCAGGGCAAGGGACCGGTCACCTTGTCCGGCATCAGCCAGCGGCAGTCGATTTCCCTGTCCTACCTGGAACAGCTGTTCGGCAAGCTGCGCCGGCATGAGATCGTCGAGTCGATCCGCGGTCCCGGCGGCGGCTACAGCCTGGCGCGCCGTGCAGACAAGGTGACGGTGGCCGACATCATCATCGCCGTCGACGAACCGCTGGACGCCACGCAGTGCGGCGGCAAGGAACATTGCCACGGCGCCGATGCGGCCACGGGTGCGCGCTGCATGACGCATGAATTGTGGTCCACACTCAACGAAAAAATGGTCGATTATCTGGATTCTGTGTCCTTGCAGGACCTGGTCGACCAGCAGAGACAAAAGATTGCCGAACAAAGCGTGATGGTGATGCACCGTAACCACGCCGCCCTCGGTTGATAATGACAAAAATACCAGTTGCTGATTGCAGGAGTTATTGATGAACGCCCCAGAAAAAAACGTAGGCCAAGTGCACTTTGAAACCGCACCGCATTTCCCGATCTACATGGATTACTCGGCCACCACGCCGATCGATCCACGCGTCGCCGACAAGATGATTCCGTACCTGCGCGAGCAGTTCGGCAATCCGGCATCGCGCAGCCACATGTATGGCTGGACGGCGGAAAAAGCCGTGGAAGAGGCACGCGGCTACGTGGCGGCCCTGGTGAACGCCGATCCGCGCGAAATCATCTGGACGTCCGGCGCGACGGAAAGCAACAACCTGGCCATCAAGGGCGCGGCACAGTTCTACAAGACCAAGGGCAAGCACATCATCACCGTCAAGACCGAGCACAAATCGGTGCTGGACACGGTGCGCGAACTGGAACGCATCGGCTTTGAAGCGACCTACCTGGAACCTCAGGACAACGGCCTGATCACCGTCGAGCAGCTGGCCGCGGCCGTGCGCCCGGACACCATCCTCGTGTCGGTCATGCTGGTGAATAACGAAATCGGCGTGATTCAGCCGATCGACGAAATCGGCGTGTTCTGCCGCTCGAAAGGCATCATCTTCCATTGCGATGCTGCGCAAGCGACGGGCAAGGTCGTCATCGACCTGCAAAAGACCAAGGTCGACCTGATGACCTTCACGGCACATAAAACCTACGGACCGAAAGGCGTGGGCGCCCTGTACGTCTGCCGCAAGCCGCGCGTGCGCCTGGAAGCGCAGATGCACGGTGGCGGCCATGAGCGCGGCCTGCGTTCGGGCACCCTGCCTACGCACCAGATCGTCGGCATGGGCGAAGCGTTCCGTATCGCCAAGGAAGAAATGGACAGCGAAATCGGCCGCATCAAGGCCTTGCGCGACCGCCTGGCCAAGGGCTTGCAAGAGATCGAAGAAGTCTACATCAACGGCGACATGGATCACCGCGTGCCGCACAACCTGAACGTGAGCTTCAACTACGTTGAAGGCGAGTCGCTGATCATGGCGATCAAGGATATTGCCGTGTCGTCCGGTTCGGCCTGCACCTCGGCCAGCCTGGAACCATCGTACGTGCTGCGCGCCCTGGGCCGCAGCGACGAACTGGCGCACAGCTCGATCCGCTTCACCATCGGCCGCTTCTCGACCGAGGAAGACATCGACTTCGCCGTGAACCTGCTGAAATCGAAAGTACACAAGCTGCGCGACCTGTCGCCGCTGTGGGACATGTTTAAAGATGGCATCGATATCAATTCCATCCAATGGGCTGCCCACTAACCAACACCCTGGCCCCTGTTGACGGGGCCGGCAAGAATATTTAAGGAGCATCAAAATGGCTTACTCGGACAAAGTACTCGATCACTACGAAAACCCGCGCAACGTGGGCGCTTTCGACAAGGGTGATGAAACCATCGGCACCGGCATGGTAGGCGCGCCTGCCTGCGGCGACGTGATGAAACTGCAGATCAAGGTCGGCGCCGATGGCCTGATCGAAGACGCGAAATTCAAGACCTACGGCTGCGGTTCGGCCATCGCCTCGAGCTCGCTGGTGACCGAATGGGTCAAGGGCAAGACCCTGGACCAGGCACTGGCCATCAAGAACACGCAGATCGCCGAAGAACTGGCCCTGCCGCCAGTGAAGATCCACTGCTCCATCCTGGCGGAAGACGCCATCAAGGCGGCAGTGCTGGACTACCAGACCCGCCATCCGGCAGCGTAGAGCGCCTGAGAAAACGCCCATGGCTGCGTTGCATTGCCTTGTCGTACTAGTCGTACTGCCTTCGGCAATGCGCCTTGCCCTGAACGTTTTTCAGGCACTCTAGAATTTGTTGGATTTTGATACCTGTTCCCATGTGGGAACAGGAGCGGAGAAATACATGATCACACTGACCGAAAAAGCGGCGAAACACATCAACCGTTATATCGAACGGCGCGGCAAGGGCATGGGCCTGCGCTTTGGCGTGCGGACCACGGGCTGCTCGGGCCTGGCTTACAAGCTTGAGTATGTCGATGAAGTGGCGGCCGAAGACAGCGTCTTCGAATCGCACGGCGTGAAAGTCTTCGTCGACCCGAAAAGCCTGCCTTACATCGACGGCACGGAGCTCGATTTCGCGCGCGAAGGCTTGAACGAAGGCTTCAAGTTCCACAATCCGAACGAAAAAGACGCCTGCGGCTGCGGCGAGTCCTTCAGGATTTAAACAGCTGGCAAGACCCCGGTCGGTGCGCTGTACCCATCGATTGCGGTACAGCGACCACCGACCATTATGCAAAACCACTTCGAATTATTCCAGTTGCCGGCGCAGTTCTCGCTCGACATGAGCGCGCTCGACTCTGCCTACCGCGACGTGCAGGGCAAGGTCCACCCGGACCGTTTCATCAACGCCAGCAGCGCTGAAAAGCGCGTGGCGATGCAATGGGCCACGCGCGCCAATGAAGCCTATCAAACCCTGAAAAGCCCGCAAAAGCGCGCGCAATACCTGTGCGAACTCAATGGCGTCGACCTGCAGACGGAGTCGAACACGGCCATGCCCGTCAGCTTCCTGATGCAGCAGATGGAATGGCGCGAAGAGCTGGGCGACGCCCGCGCCGGCAAGGATGCCGACGCGCTCGACGCCCTGGACCGCCAGCTGCGCGGCGAACGCAAGGCCTTGCTGGCCCAGGTGGCGGCCCAGCTGGACGCGGCCGACTACGCGAATGCCGCGCAAAGCGTGCGCGCCCTGATGTTCCTCGACAAATTCGGCGAGGAAGTGCGTTTTGCCTATGAGGCCATCGAGGCTTGACCAGGCGATCGCTTGACCGGCGTGCCAAGCGCCAGTCTGGCCCGCGACTTATAATGCGCGTCAGGCATCAACTGCATCACGCAAAAAATTAATCGAGGCACGAATACAATGGCACTTCTGCAAATTTCCGAACCAGGCATGTCGACCGCGCCGCACCAGCACCGCCTGGCCGTCGGCATCGATCTTGGCACCACCAACTCCCTGGTCGCCACCGTCCGCAACAGCATCCCCGAGGTGCTCAACGACGAAGACGGGCGCTCCCTGCTGCCCTCCGTCGTGCGCTACCTGCCGAACGGCCACGCCAACATCGGCTACAAGGCCCTGGCCGCGCAAACCACCGACCCGAAGAACACCATCGTTTCCGTGAAACGCTTCATGGGCCGCGGCCTGGCAGACATCGCCTACGCGGAAAACCTGCCGTACGACTTCCAGGATACGCCTGGCATGGTGCAGCTGAAAACCGTGGCCGGCGTGAAAAGCCCCGTCGAAGTGTCGGCGCAAATCCTCGCCACCCTGCGCCAGCGCGCGGAAGATTCGCTCGGCGACGACCTGGTGGGCGCCGTGATCACCGTGCCAGCCTACTTTGACGATGCACAGCGCCAGGCAACCAAGGATGCGGCGCAGCTGGCCGGCATCAACGTGCTGCGCCTGCTGAGCGAGCCGACGGCCGCCGCCATCGCGTATGGCCTCGACAACGCGTCCGAAGGCGTGTACGCCGTGTATGACCTGGGCGGCGGTACCTTTGACATCTCGATCCTGAAACTGAGCAAGGGCGTCTTCGAAGTGCTGTCCACGGGCGGCGACTCGGCCCTGGGCGGCGACGATTTCGACCGCCGCCTGTTCTGCTGGATCAGCGAGCATGCCAAGCTGGCGCCGCTGTCGGACGAAGACACGGCCATCCTGATGGTCAAGGCGCGCGAGATCAAGGAATTGCTGTCGACCAAGTCGGAAACGACGATCGACGCCAAGCTGAACTCGGGCGAAGAAATCCATCTGCGCATCACGGCCGAAGAATTCGCCGCCATGACTTCGCACCTGGTAGTGAAAACCATGAACGCCATCAAGAAAGCCTTGCGCGACGCGAACGTGGATGCGGACGACGTCGACGGCGTGGTGATGGTGGGCGGCGCCACGCGCATGCCGCACGTGCAGCGCGCCGTCAGCGAATTCTTCCACACGACGCCGCACGCGAATATCGACCCGGACAAAGTGGTGGCGCTGGGCGCGGCCATCCAGGCGAACTTACTGGCAGGCAATCGCGCCGCCGGCGACGACTGGCTGTTGCTGGACGTGATCCCGCTGTCGCTGGGCATCGAGACCATGGGCGGGCTGGTGGAAAAAATCATCCCGCGCAATTCGACCATCCCGTGCGCCAGAGCCCAGGAATTCACGACATTCAAGGATGGCCAGACGGCGCTGGCCGTGCACGTGCTGCAGGGCGAGCGCGAACTGGTGAGCGATTGCCGTTCGCTGGCGCGCTTCGAATTGCGCGGCATTCCGCCGATGGTGGCGGGCGCCGCGCGCATCCGCATCACCTATCAGGTCGATGCGGACGGCTTGCTGTCCGTCTCGGCGCGCGAACTGCGCTCGGGCGTGGAAGCGTCGATCAGCGTCAAGCCGGCGTATGGCCTGGGCGACGATGACATCGCCCGCATGCTGCAGGATTCGTACACCTCGGCCGACGTCGACATGGTGGCGCGCGCGCTGCGCGAAGAGCAGGTGGAAGCGGAACGCATCCTGCTGGCCACGCAGTCGGCGCTCGATGAAGACGGCGGCTTGCTCGATGACGCCGAACGCGTCACCGTGGATGGCTTGATGAACAAGGTGCGTGACGCTATTGCGCAATCGCAAAGCGGCGCCATCGACCACCAGGCCTTGAAGCTGGCGATCGAGGCGCTCGCCGACGGCACCGAGGATTTCGCCTCGCGCCGCATGGACCGCAGCGTGCGCACGGCACTGACCGGCAAATCGCTGGATCAAGTCGTTTAAAGATAATTGACATGCGCGCCGCAGGCACATGCCGCGGCCGCGCCCCGAATGACAGACTGAAAGAAGACACCATGCCACAAATCGTTATCCTGCCGCACGCCAAGCTTTGCCCGGACGGCGCCGTCATCGAAGCACCTGCCGGCAAGTCCATCTGCGACATCCTGCTGGAAAACGACATCGACATCGAGCACGCCTGCGAAAAATCGTGTGCCTGCACCACCTGCCACGTGCTGGTGCGCGAAGGCATCGAATCCTTGAACGAAGCGACGGAACTGGAAGAGGACATGCTGGACAAGGCCTGGGGCCTGGAAGCCGTGTCGCGCCTGTCGTGCCAATCCATCGTGGCCGAGGCCGACCTCGTCGTCGAAATCCCGAAATACACGATCAACCAGGTCAGCGAAGGCAGCCACTAACATGAAATGGTCCGACATTCACGTGATCGCCGAGGCTTTGTTCGACGCGCATCCGGACATCGATCCCCTGACTGTGCGTTTCACCGACCTGCACAACTGGGTGGTGGAACTGGACGGCTTCGACGATGACCACACGCGCGGCGGCGAAAAAGTGCTCGAAGCGATACAGATGGCGTGGATCGATGAAGCGCGTTAAGGGCGCGGCAACCGCCGCCACCGTAGCCGCTGCGCCGAAAGACGTCATCACGGCCGCCAGCAACATGCCTGAGATCAAGGATGGCCAGTCGGTCGCCTTGCTGCAGGAATTGCACATCCTGACGCGCGACGGCAAGATGAACCAGGACAGCCGCCGCAAGTTGAAACAGGTATATCACCTGACGCAGTTCATCGAGCCGCTGCTGCGCGAAGTGCAGCTCGATCACCCTGGCGTCTCGCTGGTCGACCACGGCGCCGGCAAGTCCTACCTGGGCTTCATCCTGTACGACCTGTTCTTCAAGAACGGCAACGACGGTTCGCACATCTACGGCATCGAGACGCGCGAAGAACTGGTGCAGCGTTCGCAGGAGCTGGCCAAGAAATTCAAGTTCCCCGGCATGTCGTTCTTGCCGCTGTCCGTAGCCGAATCGACGGAATCGACCTTGCTGCCGCAGCAGATCGACATCGTCACGGCCTTGCACGCGTGCAATACGGCCACCGACGACGCCATCCACTTCGCCTTGAAGAAGAAGGCGAAGTTCATGGTGCTGGTGCCATGTTGCCAGGCGGAAGTCGCCTCCGTATTGAAGAAGAACAAGGGCAAGAGCCTGGGCAAGAATGTCTTGACGGAACTGTGGCGTCACCCGCTGCACACGCGTGAATTCGGCAGCCAGATCACCAACGTGCTGCGCTGTCTGCAGCTGGAAGCGCACGGCTACCAGGTCAGCGTGACGGAACTGGTGGGCTGGGAGCATTCGATGAAGAATGAGCTGATCATCGCCAGTTACAAGAACTTGCCGCGCCAGCGCCCGACGGAGCGCTTGCAGGAAGTGCTGCAAACCCTGGGCCTGGAAGAGATGGGGCACCGTTTCTTTGCCGAGGAATTGGCCAAGGCCACGGCCTGATTGTTGGATTACGCGGCAAGCCGCTAATCCAACCTGCCTGATGCGCCACGTAGGTCGGATTAGCGCAGCGTAATCCGACAACCACCTGCGCAATCAACAAGAGGGGAGGAGCGGGTCGGTTACAATACCGGCTTTCTCCTCCTCTTGCTTTTTGCGCCTTCCCATGACCACACCTATTGAAATGCCCACCGTCCGCCTGGCCAAGCGCCTGTCTGAAGACGTGCCCTGTTCGCGCCGCGAGGCCGAGCTGTATATCGAGGGCGGCTGGGTGACGGTCGATGGCGTGCTGGTGGAAGAGTCGGGCGCGCGCGTGGCCGACAATCAAACGGTGGTGCTGCTGCCGAATGCGACCCTGGAAGAAATGCCGCCCGTGACGATCTTGCTGCACAAGCCGGCCGGGATCAACGGTGGCGTGGGCAGCGAGGGGAAACCGGCATTGAGCTGTTTGCGTCCCGAAGAGATTTTCACACCGGAAAATGTGGCGCCCAGCTCCGTCACGCGCTTTCTCAAGCGCCACCTGATCGGCCTGACCATCACCAACCCGCTCGAGACCATGGCGTCCGGCTTGCTGGTATTCACGCAGGATTTCCGCGTCGCCCGCAAGCTGGTCGACGAAGCGAAAACGGTGGAGCAGGAATTCATCGTGGAAGTGTCGGGCGCCATCGCCGAGAATGGCCTGGCGCTGCTCAATCACGGCCTGCCCTTCAATGGCAAGCCTTTGCCGCCGATCAAGGTCAGCTGGCAAAATGAAACGCGTTTGCGCTTTGCCCTGAAAAACGTGCAGCCGGGTCAGATCGCCCATATGTGCAAGATGGTGGGACTGGACGTGGTCGCCATGAAACGGCTGCGCATCGGCCGCATTTCGATGGGCGCCATGCCCGTGGGGCAATGGCGATATCTGCAGGGCTACGAACGCTTCTAAAGCTGCGGCGCCACGATGGAATGGCTTTCCGCAAAGCTTTTCCATAGCCGTTCGGCAATATTCAAGGCGATGGTATCGGCCTTCTCTTGCAGGGCCGCATTGCCCATGCTCTCGGTCGTGGCGAAGAACAGGGTCAGCCAGCGGCGGAACATGCAGGGCGTCAAATTTTCCATTTGCGCGTGCTGGGCCAACGGCTTGCCGTGGTAGCGCATGGTGCCGCGCAGCAAGCCTGACCAGAAATCGATTAATGTTGCCAGATGGGCATCCCAATCCTTGACCTCGGCGGCAAAGATGGGACCCAGCATGGCGTCGTCGCGCGCGGCCGCATAAAAGGTGTGGACGAGATGCTTGACTTCGTCTTCGCTGCAGACTTCCTCGCGGTAGGGGGCGAAGCGTGTGTGGGGGAGGGGGGCGGTATTATTCATGGCATGCCATGATCGCAGAGCCCCCGTGGCGCTTCAATGACCCAGGTCAAGCCGCGCAAAAACTCAGGCGGCGACTTTCTTCGACTTCTTTGCGGGGGCTGGCAATTGGACGATCTGCGTGCCGACCAGCTTGTCGTGCAGGAATTGCCCATTGCCCGTGAACAGGGCCGTGCTTGACCAGGCCAGGATGCCGATGCCGATGGCACCCAGGGCAGTCCAGTGCTGCAGGTCGAAGGCATACGCCGCCACGAGCGCTGGCAGCAGCCATATCCATGACAGGACGTAACGGTACGCGGCTACGCGCAGCGGCACGTGAGCATGGCCCGGCAGTACCAGTTGCAAACGCCACGTCTTCATGGCCAGGGTTTGCCCTTCGCGGCTCCATTGATGGATGAAATACGCCCCCATGACGAGGAAGGCCAGGCATTGGCGCATGTGTTCCGTCAACGGCGTATGCGCGCCTTGCACGGCCAGTTCAAACAGCAGGAAGGGCAGGAACAGCACGGCCAGGGCCAGCAGCGACTCGTACACCATGGAAATCAGGCGACGCTTGATCGTGGGATGGGAAGTGATGCTGGCGGCAGGCGTGCTATTTGACATTGGTTGGCAGTGGGGCAGGCGTGGTAGGTGGCGTGACTGGCACGGCGGCAGGATCGCTTGCCGGCACTGCCGGCGCTGCGGGAGCGGGCGGCAGGACGGGCACGGCGGCGACAGGCGCTGCTGGCGTGGCGGGCGCCATGAGCACGGGCGGCTTGCTCGTGTTGGAATTGATCGCGGGCACTTTGCCCAGCGGTTTCTTCGGCACGAGTTCCGTCGCCAGCTTTTTCTTTTGATCTTCCGGCAATTGCTGGTATTGCTCCCATTGCGCGGTTTTTTGACCCGGATCAATCTTCTTCGTGCGCGTATAGTTTTCGCGCACGAGGCGGCGCTGTTCCGGCGTCAGCTTGACCCATTCGCGCATGCGTTCATGCACGCGGGTTTGCTCGTCCGGCGTCATGGAGGCAAAACGGCTGGCGATATCGAGCCATTTCTGCTTGCGCAAGGCTTCCAGCTTGTTCCATTCGCCCGCCAGCGGCTGCAGGGCTTCCTGCTGCGCGCGCGACAGCTTGTTCCACGATGGATTCTCGCCGGCCTTCGGCGTGCCGCCTTTGCCTGCCGTGCGGGGGGAGCCGGGCTTGGCGGCCGGGGCCGGGGGCGGCGCCACCACGGGCGCGGCCGCCACGGGAGGGGCGACGGGAGCGGCATGTTGCTGCGCGCCTACCCAGGCGGCGCCAGCGAGGGCGCAGGCACCCAAGCCGATGCCGCCAGCCAGCCAGCCTTTGCGTACGCTCGAGCGTGCCATGTTTATTGCTCGCGTTTCGTCAGGTAGGCGTTGAAGCCATGGTCCATGTAGGCGGAGAGCGGCAGTTCGTCCGACAGCACGGCGGCGTCGATTTCTGCCAGTTCGGCAATATGTTGTTCCTGCTCAAACTGATAGATGCCCACCATGCCGCCGACCAGCAGCAGCAGGGGGATGATGACGCTCATGCGGCCCAGCCACGACAGCGGTTCGACAAACAGGCTGCTGGCCGCGCCGGCGAACACATTCTGGCGCACGGTGACGGCGGCGGGCGCGTCCGCCTTCTTGCGCGACAGGGCCAGTTTGCGTGCCGCTGCCAGGCGATCGGTGGCCGATGCGGGCAGGTCGTCGAGTTTTTCGTTCAGTGCATGGCGCACTTTGTAAGCGAAATTGAGATCGTCGGTGTTCATAATTTAATTCCCTTGGCTTTCAGCGATTCGGCGAGCGTGTGGGTAGCTCTAGAGCAATGTGTTTTCACGCTACCTTCGGAGCAACCCATCGCTTCCGCTGTTTCAGCCACATCCATGTCCTGCCAATAACGCATGAGGAAGGCTTCGCGTTGACGTGAGGGCAGTTTTTGTACCTCTGCATCAATCAAATCAAGGATTTGCGCGCGTTCGACCTGGTCGGCCGAGGATTCGGCGGCGCTGGAGCCCTGTTCCGATTCATAAGTATCAAGTATATCAAAATCCTCATGCTCGTCGCCCGAGGGCTTCATGCCGGAGAAGAGGCTGACCCAGGTGTTGCGCACTTTTTCGCGACGGAAATAGTCGAGTATGGTGTTTTGCAAGATGCGCTGGAACAACATCGGCAGCTCGGCGGCCGGCTTGTCGCCGTACTTTTCGGCCAGCTTGATCATGGCGTCCTGCACGATGTCGAGTGCCGATTCTTCCTTGCGGACCGCGTAGGCGGCCTGCTTGAAAGCGCGCCGCTCGACATTTTCTAGAAAGTCGGATAATTCTTTGTCTGTTGCCATGCGGTATGGGGCGAGCTAACGGCTGCGTGTGCTGTGGGCGGAGAGGAGGCGGGACTGCTTTTCGTAAACTGAGCGCATGCTAGCAAAAAATGTGCGTTTCCGCATGGTTTTTGCATATCGGGTGAGCAAAAAGGCAGCAGCGCTGACATTTTCCTTGACCATAATGGTGCAACGCGATAACGTATGGGACGCTTTGAACACCCCAAAGCCCTATGGTCAGGTCGCGACCGGCACACAAGGCCATCCGCGGCAAGACGCGCTTTCATTTGTAGGCAGTTTGTTCTAACCCGCGCCACAAGCGCGAGCGGTTCGTACAGGCGCCACAGAAACTCCGGCCAAACGAGTTGCGTTAAGCGTTGTTTTGTAAGGTATCTATGGGTGCCCAAAGAAATGTCGTGACCGCATGAAAAGGGAAGCAGGAGCACTGTCGCGCACGGCGAACTTCGTCAGGAAAGAACATCCGATCAATCTCCAATGGACCTTGAAAGGAATGTTTCATGAATACCGAAGCAGCAGCAGGACCAATTACGGGCGCAGAAATTGTCGTGCGCTGTCTGGCTGAAGAGGGCGTCGAGCACGTCTTTGGATACCCGGGCGGAGCCGTACTCTACATCTACGACGCCATCTTCCAGCAAAACAAATTCCAGCATATCCTGGTACGCCACGAGCAGGCCGCGATCCACGCCGCCGATGCCTATTCGCGCAGCTCGAACAAGGTCGGTGTCGCCATCGTCACGTCCGGTCCGGGCGTCACGAATGCCGTCACGGGCCTGTCCACCGCGTACATGGACTCGATTCCCATGGTCGTGATCTCCGGCCAGGTGCCGAGCCACGCCATCGGGCAGGATGCGTTCCAGGAATGCGACACGGTCGGCATCACCCGCCCCGTGGTCAAGCACAACTTCCTCGTCAAGGACGTCAAGGACCTGGCAGCGACGATCAAGAAGGCTTTCTTCATCGCCCGTACCGGCCGTCCGGGACCCGTGCTGGTCGATATCCCCAAGGATATCAGCATGCACAAATGCCATTTCGACTATCCGAAGGAAGTCGAGATGCGTTCCTACCGTCCCGTCGACAAGGGCCATTCGGGCCAGATCCGCAAGGCCGTCCAATTGCTGCTGCAAGCGGAACGTCCGATGATCTACACGGGCGGCGGCGTGATCCTGGCAAATGCCTCGGCCGAGCTGAACAAGCTGGTCGACCGCCTGGGTTTCCCATGCACCAACACCTTGATGGGCCTGGGCGGCTACCGCGCCTCGAGCGAGCAGTATGTCGGCATGCCCGGCATGCACGGCACCTATGAAGCGAACATGGCGATGCAGAACTGCGACGTCCTGATCGCCATCGGCGCCCGTTTCGATGACCGCGTGATCGGCAACCCGAAACATTTCGCTTCGCATCCGCGCAAGATCATCCACGTGGACATCGATCCATCGTCGATTTCCAAGCGCGTGAAGGTCGATATTCCCATCGTCGGCAACGTCAAGGATGTGCTGATCGAATTCCTGGCGCAACTGGACGCGGCCGAAGCCAAGCCGAACGTCAATGCATTGAGCAACTGGTGGAAGCAGATCGCCGAATGGCGTGGCCGCGAATGCCTGAAATACCCGACCTCCGACCTGGTCATCAAGCCGCAAGCGGTGGTGGAAAAGGTATTCCAGATCACCAAGGGCGACGCCTTCATCACGTCCGACGTGGGCCAGCACCAGATGTGGGCTGCGCAATATTATGGCTTCGACAAGCCGCGCCGCTGGATCAATTCCGGCGGCCTGGGCACCATGGGTGTCGGCTTGCCGTATGCCATGGGCGTGCAGATGGCCAATCCGGACGCCACCGTTGCCTGCATCACGGGCGAAGGTTCGATCCAGATGTGCATCCAGGAATTGGCGACGTGCAAGCAGTATCATTTGACGCCGAAGATCATCATGCTCAACAACCGTTTCCTCGGCATGGTGCGCCAGTGGCAGGAAATCGATTACGGTTCACGCTATTCCGAGTCGTACATGGATTCGCTGCCCGACTTCGAGAAGCTGGCTGAAGCCTACGGACACGTGGGCATGAGAATTGAAAAACCGGGCGACGTCGACGGCGCCCTGAAAGAGGCGTTTGGCATGAAAGACAGGCTGGTATTCATGAACTTCATTACCGACCAGTCCGAAAACGTGTGGCCCATGGTGAAAGCCGGCAAAGGCCTATCCGAAATGATGCTCGGCTCGGAGGACCTCTAATCATGCGCCATATTATTTCTGTCTTGCTGGAAAACGAAGCGGGCGCCCTGTCGCGCGTGGTGGGCCTGTTCTCGGCACGCGGCTACAACATCGAAACGTTGACCGTGGCGCCGACGGAAGACTCGACCCTGTCGCGCATGACCATCGTCACCAGCGGCTCGGACGACATCATCGAGCAGATCACCAAGCACCTGAACCGCCTGATCGAAGTGGTGAAGGTGGTGGACCTGACCGAAGGCCAGCATATCGAACGCGAGTTGATGCTGATCAAGGTTCGTGCCGTGGGCAAGGAGCGTGAGGAAATGAAGCGCACCGCCGATATCTTCCGTGGCCGCATCATCGATGTCACCGAAAAGACGTACACGATCGAACTGACCGGCAACAAGGTCAAGCTCGACGCGTTCATCGATTCGATCGACCGCGCCGCCATCCTGGAAACCGTCCGCACGGGTGGTTCCGGCATCGGCCGCGGCGAACGCATCCTCAAAGTATAAAAAGACAAGCAGCTCTACGCGGCCCTGGCGCCGCATTTAAAACAACAACGCATCATCAAATTATAGGAAATACCATGAAAGTTTTTTACGACAAAGACGCTGACCTCTCCTTGATCAAAGGCAAAAACGTTGCCATCATCGGCTACGGTTCGCAAGGCCATGCACACGCACAAAACCTGAACGATTCGGGCGTCAACGTCACCGTCGGCCTGCGCAAGGGCGGCGCTTCGTGGACCAAGGTCGAGCAAGCGGGCTTGAAAGTAGCGGAAGTCAACGACGCCGTGAAAGCAGCCGACGTCATCATGATTCTGTTGCCGGATGAAAACATCGCCCAGGTCTACAACGAAAACATCGCCCCGTTCGCCAAGCAAGGCGCCGTCCTGGCCTTCGCCCACGGCTTCAACGTGCATTACGGCCAAGTCGTGCCACGCGCCGACCTGGACGTGATCATGGTCGCGCCGAAAGCCCCGGGCCACACCGTCCGCGCCACCTACACCCAGGGCGGCGGCGTGCCCCACCTGATCGCCGTGTACCAGGACAAATCGGGCATCGCACGCGATATCGCCCTGTCGTACGCCTCGGCCAACGGCGGCGGCCGTGCCGGCATCATCGAAACGAACTTCCGCGAAGAAACTGAAACGGATCTGTTCGGCGAACAAGCCGTGCTGTGCGGCGGTGCCGTGGAACTGATCAAGGCCGGCTTCGAAACCCTGACGGAAGCCGGTTACGCGCCTGAAATGGCCTACTTCGAGTGCCTGCACGAACTGAAACTGATCGTCGACCTGATCTATGAAGGCGGCATCGCCAACATGAACTACTCGATCTCGAACAACGCCGAATACGGTGAATACGTGACCGGTCCCAAGGTCGTGACCTCGGCCACCAAGGATGCGATGCGTCAATGCCTGAAAGACATTCAAACGGGCGAATACGCAAAGAGCTTCATCCTGGAAAACAAGGCAGGCGCACCGACCCTGATCTCGCGCCGCCGCCTGACGTCCGAGCACCAGATCGAAGAAGTGGGCGCGAAACTGCGCGCCATGATGCCTTGGATCGCCAAGAACAAGATGGTTGACCAGTCGAAGAACTAAGCAGTCATAGTTCCTCACAAGAAGCCGGCGCAAGCCGGCTTTTTTTGTGCGCAGGCGCCTGGCAGGCAACATCCGTTACAATCAGGCCCACTCAATAATACCGTCAGCACCATGCTTGTTTTTTCTAAAGTTTTTATCGGTAATCTTCATGTGGTCAAGCGCCCCGTCTCGGTTGCCATCAGCTGCTGGTTTCTGGTCATCGGCTCGCTATTAGCGCTGGCGTCGGCTTTCCTCGGCCGCCACGATCCCGCCATGCTGGCCGCAATGGGGGACGGCGTGATTCCCGCCGAGGTGCAATACGCGATTTTGCTCTTCAGCCAGGGCATTACCCTGGTGGCAGCGCTGGCCATGCTGCAACGGCAGCGTGGCGCGCGCACTGTGTATCTGGTGTGGGGCGTAATCGACACTGCATTCTGCCTGGCGACCGTGCCGCTGAAGATGAACGTCTTGCCTGGCGCGCTGACGTTCGCCGTCATCTGCGCCTTCCTGTACAGTCCGAAATCGAATGCCTGGTTTTCGCCGCGCAAGGCGGCCAATGATGCCTGCATGACACCAGCTTGAGCACTGCCGGTTCAAGCACGGCTGTCTTGGCGCGCACGCTTTTCGCCCGCCTCCTATATAATTCCGCCCTTCCTTTGCAGTTTCCTATGGACTGCATCTGTTTCGGTATCTGCCGACCGCAACGCGCATCACCGCTTTTGTAGCACGCCAGGCGCTAATTGATCAGCCGCTTGCGCAACCTGAAGGACCCCTATGACTGACCGCATTACCGCCACAGTACCCATGCCGGGCGCTGCTGAATCCTCCGTTTCCGAACGGCTTCCCGTCCTGGCCTTGCTGGCCCTGGCCATGACGGCGTTTCTCGCCCTCCTGTCGGAAACCTTGCCGGCCGGCTTGCTGCCGCAGATTGCCCGGGACCTGCATATTTCCGAAGTCATGACGGGCCAGCTGGTGACCGTCTACGCCATCGGCTCGATCCTGACGGCGATTCCCCTGACGGCCCTGACGAGCGGCTGGCGCCGGCGCAATGTCTTGCTGCTGGCCATCATCGGCTTCTTGATCTTCAATACGGCGACGGCCCTGTCGCCCAACTATATGGTCGCCCTGGCCTCGCGCTTCGTCACCGGCATGGCCGCTGGCCTGGCCTGGGGCTTGATGGCCGGATACGCGCGCCGCATGGTCAGCGTCGAACAGCAGGGCAGGGCGATGGCCATTGCCATGATCGGCACGCCGCTGGCCCTGTCGCTGGGCGTGCCGCTAGGCACCCTGATGGGTGGCGTGCTGGGCTGGCGCAGCATCTTCGGCATCATGTCCGGCATGGCCGTGGTGCTGGTCGCGTGGGTGTTGCTGGCCGTGCCCGATTATCCGGGGCAAAAGAATGGCGAACGCCTGTCGATCCGTCAGGTGTTCATGACGCCGGGCGTGCGGCCGATCTTGGCCGTCATCGTTGCCTGGATGCTGGCGCATAACATTCTGTATACCTACATCGCGCCGTTCCTGGCGCCGTCCGGCTTGCGCCCCCGCGTCGACCTGGTGCTGCTCGTGTATGGCGTGGGCTCGCTGGCCGGCATCTGGCTGGTCAGCCAGCTGATCGACCGCTGGCTGCGCCCGCTCGTGCTTGGCTGCATCGCCGCGTTTGCCCTCGTGATGGTGGCGCTGGGCCTGGCGATGGACTCCCCGATCGTCATCTATGTCAGCATGGCCATCTGGGGCATCACCTTTGGCGGCGCCGGCACCTTGCTGCAGACGGCGTCGGCGGACGCGGCTGGCGACGGCATGGATGTGGCACAGGCCATGGTGGCGACCATCTGGAACGTGGCCATCGCGGGCGGCGGCCTGGCGGGCGGCATGCTGCTCGACGGCTATGGCGCGGCGTCGTTCCCCTGGGCCATGCTGGCCTTGCTGATGGTGGCACTGACCATCGCCTGGCGCGCGCACCGGCACAGTTTCAAGCCGGGCCGGCGCAGCGGCGGCGCAGTGCACGGTCACTAATAACATTGTTATTTTGAATGTCGGTGTGTTGAAATGTGAGCAGATGTGACTGGCAAGCACATTTTGTGACGATTTGTTAATTTGCGCCACAGGAATGAATGAGGCGTTAGAATCTACACAGTTTGACAAGTTTCTCAGGCGAAAGGGATGGCAAAAGCGTCCCCTTCGCTGGCTGTCAGCCATATTAACTACCTAGGAGTACCCCCATGACCGTGATGAAATCCGTCCTTGTTGCCGCCGCCGCCACCGTTGCCCTGAGCGCACAAGCCCAATCCCTGCCGACCAACGGCACCCTGGTGGTCGTACCCGCGTTTGGCGAAGTCAAGCATGTCAATGACCAGGTGGTCGCTACCCTGGCCGTCGAAGAACAGGACAAGGACAAGGCTGCCGCCGCGTCGAGAGTCAACCAGAAGATGAACAAGGGTATCGCCATCGTCAAGCAGGCCGATCCATCGGCAGCCTTGAAATCGTACGGCTATTACACCTATCCCGTGTATCCTGAAGAGCGTCCATTGCCGGCTGGCGCCGTTGCCAAGCCGCGCCTGCCAACGGCCTGGCGCGTGGGCCAGTACCTGGAAGTGACGACGGCCAACCTGGCGTCCCTGCCAAAAACCGTGTCGGCGGCGCAAGGCGTGCTGACCTTGAACGGCTTGAATTTCGGCCTGAAGCCGGAAACCATCCGTCTGCTGGACGATCAGCGCATCGCCGCCACGTATAAGAACCTCAACGAACGCGTGGCCGCCATCGCCAAGGCCATGGGCCGCAACGTTTCCGACGCCGTGCTCGATACGGTGGACTTCGAAGGTTCGGGCAACTATGTCACTGAAAACCGTGCCGCCGCCGCGCCGATGATGATGCGCAGCGCCAAGATGGCTGAAGACAGCACCGTTGCCGAACCAAGCTTCGAGCCGGGCGAAACGACGCTCGACATGCGCGTCGTCGGCAAGGTCAAGTTCAAGTAAGCTCAAGTAAGCTGAGTCGCGCGGAAATGCTTCCGCGTTAGCATGTTGTAAAGATCATGGGGCTGTTGGCCCCATGGTCGTTTTTGTCCCACTATTTTCCAGGAGAACACTATGACCGTCATGAAAGCTATGCTGGCTACCGTCGCCGCTACCGTTGCCCTGAGCGCACAAGCCCAGGCCCTGCCCACCTCCGGCACCCTCGTGGTGGTGCCCGCCAACGGCGAAGTGGTGCATGCGAACGACCAGGTGACCGTCACCCTGGCCATCGAAGAGCAGGACAAGGACAAGGCGGCCGCCGCCTCACGCGTGAACCAGAAGATGAACCAGGGCGCGGCCATCGTCAAGAAAGCCGATCCGCAAGCCGTGCTGAAGACCCAGGGCTACTACACGTATGCCGTGTATCCGGAAACGGCGCCCCTGCCGCCAGGCGTCGCCGCCAAGCCGCGTGTGCCGACCGGCTGGCGAGTGGGCCAGTATCTGCAGGTGACGACGACCAACCTGGCCGCCTTGCCGAAAACCGTGTCCGCGGCGCAAGGCGTGCTGACCCTGAACCGCCTGAATTTCGGCCTGGCGCCCGCCACCATCCGCAAGCTCGACGACCAGCGCATCGCGGCCGCGTACAAGAACTTGAACGAGCGCGTGGCCGCCATCGCCGGCGCCATGGGCCGCAATGTCAATGACGCCGTGATCGACACCATCGATTTCGAAGGTTCGGGCAACTACGCGCAGCGCGTCAACATTACCGGTGCGCGCGCCAGCATGAGCGCCGATGCCATGGGCTATGGCGGCAACCAGGTGGCCGAACCGAGTTTCGAAGCGGGCGAAACGACCCTGAACATGGGCCTGGTGGCGAAGATCAAGTTCAAATAGGATAGTATCGGCGTCAATATTGCCAGCTTGACGCCGCCGCGCTTTTCTTTGGCGGTGGCTCCTCTATAATGGCAACATCGGCAGGCGCATGCCGCAAGACGAATGCGCCTGCCATCTGGCACCGAATCCCCGCAGTACACAAGATATGGAACAACATGGCAAACTTCCCCCGTCGTAGAGGCAAGAACGGCACCCCCGCAGTATCCAAAGCGTCCCGCTTCAGCAAATTCGTGCGCCAGCCGGTGACCGATGGCACTGGCAAGAAAACCTTGCGCCGCCGCGGCATCTATCTGTTGCCGAATGCCTTCACGACGGCAGCCCTGTTTTGCGGCTTCTACGCCATCGTCATGGCCATGAACCAGAAATTCGAACACGCAGCCTGGGCCATCTTCATCGCCATGATCCTCGACGGCCTCGACGGCCGCATCGCCCGCCTGACGAATACGCAGAGCGAATTCGGCGCCCAGTACGACAGCCTGTCCGACATGGTGTCGTTCGGCGCCGCGCCGGCGCTGGTAATCTATGAATGGTCGCTGCGCGGCATGGGCAAGCTGGGCTGGCTGGCAGCCTTCGTGTATTGCGCCGGCGCCGCCTTGCGCCTGGCACGCTTCAACACGAATATCGCCGTGGTCGACAAGCGCTTCTTCCAGGGCTTGCCCAGCCCGGCGGCGGCGGCCATGGTGGCCGGTTTCATCTTGCTGATGAACGACCTGGAATTTGCCGGCAACCAGCTGGCCTGGGTCTCGTGGACGATCGCCCTGTTCTCCGGCCTGACCATGGTCACCAACGTGCCGTTCTACAGTTTCAAGGATGTGAATTTCCGCAAGTCCGTGCCCTTTATCGTGGTATTCCTGCTGGCATTGTTCTTTGCGCTCATTTCCATCGATCCGCCGAAAGTGCTGTTCCCGATCTTCGTCGCCTATGGCCTGTCCGGCTACGCCGTGTTTTTCTGGCGCATGGCGAAGGGCAAGCCCGTCAGCATCATCCAGACCGACCCCGAGCATTGATGCGCTGAGTCGGTAGCGTCGCCAGTCTTCAGCCAGCCAGGAGCAGCCATGAACACCAGCAACCGACTCATCATTTTTGACACCACCTTGCGCGACGGCGAGCAATCGCCGGGCGCTTCCATGACGCGCGAGGAAAAGCTGCGCATCGCCAAGCAGCTCGAACGCATGAAGGTCGACGTGATCGAAGCGGGCTTCGCCGCTGCCTCCCAGGGCGATTTCGAGTCGATACGGGCGATTGCCGGCGCCGTGCGCGAGTCCACCATCTGTTCGCTGTCGCGCGCCAACGACCGCGACATCGCCCGCGCCGCCGAAGCCCTGCAACCGGCCGAGCGCAAGCGCATCCACACTTTTATCGCCACCTCGCCCCTGCACATGCAGATGAAGCTGCGCATGACGCCCGAGGAAGTCTTGCTGCAGGCGCAGAACGCCGTGCGCTTTGCCCGCCAGTTCACGGACGACATCGAATTCAGCCCCGAAGACGGCAGCCGCTCCGACGAGGATTTCCTTTGCCGCGTGCTGGAGGGCGTGATCGCCGAGGGCGCCACCACCATCAATTTCCCTGACACGGTCGGTTACGCCGTGCCGGAGATCTTCGGCAATACCATCAAGCGCTTGCGCGAACGCATCCCGAACTCCGATAAAGCCATCTGGTCCGTGCATTGCCATAACGACTTGGGCCTGGCTGTGGCCAATTCGCTGGCCGGCGTCATGATCGGCGGCGCGCGGCAGATCGAGTGTACCGTCAATGGCCTCGGCGAGCGGGCCGGCAACACGGCGCTGGAAGAAGTGGTGATGGCGCTGCGCACGCGCGCCGCCTATTACAACTTGACGGTGGGCATCGATACGACGCAAATCGTGGCCGCATCCAAGATGGTGTCGCAAATCACGGGCTTTGCCGTGCAGCCGAACAAGGCCGTCGTCGGCGCGAACGCCTTTGCGCACGCGTCTGGCATCCACCAGGATGGCATCTTGAAGGCGCGCGAGACGTATGAAATCATGCGCGCCGAAGACGTGGGCTGGACGGCCAACAAGATCGTCCTCGGCAAGCTGTCGGGCCGCAATGCCTTCAAGCAGCGGCTGCACGAGCTGGGCATCGCGCTGGAATCGGAAGCGGAAGTCAACGCCGCCTTCATCCGCTTCAAGGAACTGGCGGACCGGAAATCCGAGATCTTCGACGAAGACATCATGGCTCTCGTCAGCGAAGAACAGCAGGCGCAGGAAAGTGAGCACTACCGTTTCATTTCACTGACGCAGCAGTCGACGACGGGCACCGTGCCGCATGCGCGCGTGGAATTTCTCGTCGGCGGCAAGCAACTGAGCTGCGAAGGGCGGGGCGACGGCCCCGTCGACGCCACGGTCAACGCCATCGAAAGCGCGGCCGCCAGCGGCGCGGAACTGGTCTTGTTCTCCGTCAATGCCATCAGCACGGGCACGCAGTCGCAGGGCGAAGTCACCATGCGCCTGTCGCGCGACGGGCGCATCGTCAACGGCGTGGGCGCCGACCCGGACATCATCGTCGCCTCGGCCAAGGCGTATCTGTCGGCGTTAAATAAACTGCACGCCAAGGATGAGCGCATCGATCCCCAGCCGTAAGAGGGACGCTGGCAATCTGTCACCAGAAAAAGCGCCGCTCTTCCTTGGCTGGATCGGGCCCGTTCATCATCATGCGCACGATGCCGTCGTGGTCGAAATGCACGTGCATCATGGAATCCCAGACGCCCGATTCCTTGTAGCGGTAGGACCAGACATGCAGTTTCGGCAGCGACAGGTACGATGTTTCCGTCGGGCGGCCCAGGGTGTGCAGCACGTCTTGCTGGGTCGACACACCCACCTTGATGCGGGCAAAGCCCGGCGTGTCGAGCACTTGCTCGTAGGAAATTAGCTTGTCATCGGGGCCGAAGCGGGCCATGTACGTGTACTGGCCGTACGGTCCCGTCGCGTATTCCAGTTCAGACCCGGTGGGCAATTGATAGATATTCGTCGGCCGGCCCAGGCGCGCTTCAACGGCGGCGCGCGGTTCGCCCGGCTGGGGCGGCGGAGCGTTCCAGCTGGCGCAGCCGGCCAGTGCGGCAAACAGCAGCGGTGTTGCTGATTTGAGCAGTTTTTTCATGTTTGACCTCCTGAAATGCAGGAAAATCCTATCATGCACCGAGAAAAGGCCGCACGGCAGGATACAGGCGGGCTTTTTTCCGATATACTTGCGCGTCTGGTTGGAAGCATAGGCCAGTATTTTAATAATCGTAGTTCACGGTGGATAGGGTTCAGACTCTGTGCACCGCATGTGAAAGGTTTATCATGACAGTAGAAAACATCAACAAAGCCGCTATCATCGCGGACAACGCACGTGGTCAAAACGACACCGGCTCCCCTGAAGTGCAAGTTGCACTGCTGACAGCTCGCATCAACGAACTGAACGGCCACTTCAAAGCCCACTCGAAAGATCACCACTCCCGCCGCGGCCTGATCATGATGGTCAACCGTCGTAAGAGCCTGTTGTCCTACCTGAAGGCTAAAGACGCTACCCGTTATCGCGACCTGATCGCTAAACTTGGTCTGCGCAAGTAATTTTTGCCGTACAAGGTTTATACAGAAATGCCTGCGCCAGTTCGCTGACGCGGGCATTTTGTCATTTGAATTCCGGATTTATATCGAGAAGTACAGTATTCTCTCCCGATATCATGTTTTAAAAGTAAAGTAGTAAAGGTGGCAACGATGTTTCTGCCGCCTGTGGTGAGGTGAACGACAGCCCCTGAAAATCTGTCGGCAATTAGAAAAGGGATACCCCATGTTTAACAAAGTTACGAAAACCTTCCAGTACGGTCAACACCAAGTGACCCTGGAAACCGGCGAAATCGCACGTCAGGCATCCGGCGCAGTGCTGGTGTCGATCGAAGATACCGTCGTTCTGGCAACGGTAGTGGCACGCAAAGATGCCAAGCCAGGCCAGGATTTCTTCCCTTTGACGGTTGATTATGTCGAGAAAACCTATGCTGCCGGTAAAATCCCGGGCGGTTTTTTCAAGCGCGAAGGCCGTCCTTCCGAAAAAGAAACACTGACATCCCGTTTGATCGACCGTCCTATCCGTCCTCTGTTCCCGGAAGGCTACCTGAATGAAGTGCAAGTCATCATTCACGTGTTGTCGGTCAACCCTGAAATCGATCCGGACATCGCCGCCATGATCGGCGCCTCGGCCGCCCTGTGCGTATCGGGCGTGCCTTTCAACGGTCCTATCGGCGCAGCGCGCGTCGGTTACGCCAATGGCCAGTACATCCTGAACCCGACCGTCCAGCAGTTGAAAACGTCGGAAATGGACCTGGTTGTCGCCGGTACCGAAACGGCCGTGCTGATGGTCGAATCGGAAGCGAAACAGCTGTCCGAAGAAATCATGCTGGGCGCCGTGGTCTTCGGCCACGACCAGATGAAAGTCGTCATCGACGCGATTCACGACCTGGTGCGTGACGGCGGCAAGCCGGAAGTGGAATGGGCGCCTGCGCCGAAAAACGAAGCACTGATCGCCCGCGTCGCGCATTTCGCCAACGCCAAGATCAATGACGCGTATCAAACCAAGGACAAGCAAGAGCGTACGGCCAAGCTGAAAGCAGCGACGTCGGAAGTGATCGCCGACCTGTCGGCCGAAGCGGCTGCCGCCGGCGGCGCGTCCATCGACAGCGCCGAAGTCAACAACATCCTGTTCGACATCGAAGCGAAAATCGTGCGTACGCAAATCCTGGACGGCGAGCCACGCATCGACGGCCGCGACACGCGCACCGTGCGTCCGATCTCGATCCGCACCAGCGTGCTGCCACGCACCCACGGTTCGGCCCTGTTCACGCGCGGCGAAACGCAAGCGCTGGTCGTGGCTACCCTGGGCACCGCCCGCGACAGCCAGAAGATCGATGCGCTGATGGGCGAGTTCACCGATTCGTTCATGCTGCATTACAACATGCCTCCGTTCGCCACCGGCGAAACGGGCCGTGTCGGTACGCCAAAACGCCGTGAAATCGGCCACGGCCGCCTGGCAAAGCGCGCGCTGATCGCCGCCCTGCCAGCAGCTGAAGAGTTCAGCTACTCGGTGCGCCTGGTATCGGAAATCACGGAATCGAACGGTTCCTCGTCGATGGCTTCCGTGTGCGGCGGCTGCCTGGCACTGATGGACGCCGGCGTGCCGATGAAAGAACACGTGGCCGGTATCGCCATGGGCTTGATCAAGGAAGGCGGCAAGTTTGCCGTGCTGTCCGACATCCTGGGCGACGAAGATCACCTGGGCGACATGGACTTCAAGGTAGCCGGTACCCGCAACGGTATCACGGCGCTGCAGATGGACATCAAGATCATGGGCATCACCAAGGAAATCATGCAAGTGGCACTGGCGCAAGCCAAGGAAGGCCGCGAGCACATCCTGGGCGAAATGCAAAAAGCCATGCCGCACGTCAAAACCGAACTGTCCGATTTCGCACCGCGTCTGATCACCATCAAGATCAACCCGGAAAAAATCCGTGACGTGATCGGCAAGGGCGGCGCCGTGATCCGCGCGCTGACCGAAGAGACGGGCACCCAGATCGACATCAGCGACGAAGGCGTGGTCACCATCGCTTCCGTCGACGCTGCTGCTGGCCAGGAAGCCAAGCGCCGCATCGAAGAACTGACCGCTTCCGTCGAAGTGGGCAAGACCTACGAAGGCACCGTGCTGAAACTGCTGGACTTCGGCGCCATCGTGCAAGTCATGCCAGGCAAGGACGGCTTGCTGCACATTTCGCAGATTGCCAACGAGCGCGTCAACGCCGTGGCCGACTACCTGAAAGAAGGCCAGCTGGTGCGTGTAAAAGTTCTGGAAACAGACGACCGCGGCCGCCTGAAACTGTCGATGAAAGCTGCCGAAGGCAACGAAGCGCCAGCCGCTTGATGTCCTTCAGGTACGCCTGAGTGCGGCTTCGGCCGCATGCTTAAAAACCGCTGGCGCGCAAGCCCTGGCGGTTTTTTTTATGACGCGTTTGCGCTGTATCGAAGGTGTTTGCCGATTTGTGCATCTGCCTTGATCCAGCGCGTATCGGCCGTTGCTGCTCTCTGTAGATTCGGGGTGGGACCTTCCCCTGAACGAGTCTTCCAAGGAGATGCAGCATGCGCACATTCTGCGGGCTGGCCGCCGCCTTTCTGCTTGCCGTCGCGCCCGGTGTCCGGGCACAGCTTGACAATGCACCCACGCCGGTGCCGCTGCCGATTCCCATCGCCGCCGCGTCCGCGGCCATGCCGGCGCAAGACCTCGACGCCTTGCGCGCCGTGCATGCGCGCGAAATCGATGACCTCAGCACCTTCAAGACGGCGGGATTGCGGCGTGAAGCGATCGATCCCTACCTGGACAGCGCACCGGGCCGGCAATTCCTGCGCGAACTGCGCGCCGCCGATCCCGCCGCCCCGGCCGAAACGATTTACGCGCGCGCCGTCGAGCAGCTTGCTTCCGGCAGCACCTTGCCCGATTTGCAAGCCATGTCGGCCGCGCTGGTAAAAATCGTGCCGCATGGCCAGAATGTGTCGCCGTACTCGCCATATTTCACCACCAGCGCGCAATTGCAGCTGGCGTCGGGCCAGTGCGCCAGCCTGGCAGACTGTTTCGGCTTGCCCTTGAAGAGCGAGGCGCCGCTGTATGATGTGTATCAGATCATGCCCAAGGGCACTGTCAACGTGTTCGTCAGCCAGGTGGCGCCGACGCAAGAGCTGGGTGGGCTGGTACGGCGCAAGGGTGGGGCGCAGCAGTATCTATTGCCCAACCGCAGCCTGTGGTCGGCCCCCGTGCTGATCGGCACGATCAAGAATTAAGGAGAGATGATGGATCAACAGCGTTTGCAAGCCCATGCCGCCGAACTGGAGCAATTGCTGGCCCGGCTGGCGCCTGCCGATGGGGAGGTGGCCGACCTGCGCAGCGCGCTGGAGCCGCTGCTGGCCCTGGCGGGCAGCGGGGCCTTGAGCGCGCCGCTGCCGTGGGGTGACATTCCCGGCGGGCGCTACTTTACGGAAGGCGGCTTGCGCCAGTACCCCGAACTGGAGCAGGCATTTGCCCGTTTCCGCATCGAAGCGACGGGTGGTGAATCGCCGGCCCTGCGCAAGCTGCGCGGCGAGCTGTAATTAATATATGGTATCAATTGTTGTTTATGGGTAATTGACTGTCAGTATTGCTTGACGACAAAATCTTATTCATCGACCATGGCGCATCCCTCCCGATTTTCTCTTTTTTATTGGATGCACCATGTTGTCCTCCCTTAAGGCGCGGCTGATCGCCATCGCCGTTTCCATCGTCGTGCTGGCCATGCTGGCCGTTGCCATCGCCAATTTCTTCACTACGCGCTCAAGCACCCTGGCCGCGCTCGACACGCAGATGCTGCAGTTGTCGCACAGCCATGCCGCGGCCATCGCCGAATGGCTGCGTTCCAAGCAAGCCGTCGTGGGCTCGCTCAAGCAGGGCGCCACGGCGGCCGATCCGCTGCCGGCCCTGAAGGCGGCCGAACAGGCGGGCACGTTTGACATGGCGTATATCGGCTTTGCCGACAAGCACGCCGTCTTTTCGCAAGAGCGCAAGCGCGCCGCAGACTATGATCCCACGGCGCGGCCCTGGTACAAGCTGGCGTCCGAAGCGGGCGGCCCCGTCATTACGGCGCCGTATATCGGCGCCAGCACGGGCAAGCTGGTGGTGACGTTTGCCGAGCCGCTGGGCGGCAAGGGCAGCGTGACGGGCGTGCTGGCGGCCGACGTGATGATGGATGCCGTGGTGCAAAACGTCGCATCGATCAAGCCGACGGCGTCCAGCTATGCCTTCCTCGTCGATGGCGGCGGCAAGATCATCGCCCACCCGGACGGCAAGCTGACCTTGAAGCCCCTGGCCGAGCTCGATCCGGGCCTGAGCGCGCAGGCGCTGGCCGATATTGAAAAGAGCGGCGATGGCGCCGCCATTCGCCTGGGCGAGCGTGACGGCATCTTGCATGTAAGTAAGGTGCCGGGCAGCGACTGGTTGCTGGCCACCGTGCTCGACCGGGCAGAGGCGACGCAAGCATTGACTTCCATGCTGCGCGCCTCGGCCTTGACGGCCTTGCTGGTGCTGGCCCTGGCCGCCACGGTATTGAGCGCGCTGGTGGCGCGCGCCTTGCGCCGTCTGGGCCTGGTGCGCGATGCGATGGAAGCGATCGCCACGGGCGACGGCGACCTGACCAGCCGCCTCGACGCGGAAGGCTCGGATGAGCTGGCGCAGATCGCCAAGGCGTTTAACTTGTTTGTCGAAAAAATCGCCACCGTGCTGGTGCAGATCCGCAGCATCAGCACCCTGGTGCGCAGCGAATCGGCCGATATTGCCGCCGGCAATGCCGACCTGTCCTCGCGCACGGAAGCGCAGGCGGGCGCGCTAGAGGAAACAGCCAGTTCGATGGATGAGCTGACGTCGACCGTCAAGCAGAATGCGGAAAACGCGCATGCGGCCAATGAGCTGGCCGTATCCGCCTCGGAAGTGGCGGCCAAGGGTGGCCGCGTGGTGCAGCAAGTGGTCGGCACCATGGCCGGCATCCAGGAAAGTTCGCGCAAGATTGTCGACATCATCGGCGTCATCGACGGCATCGCCTTCCAGACGAATATCCTGGCCCTGAACGCGGCCGTCGAGGCGGCGCGCGCGGGCGAGCAGGGCAGGGGCTTTGCCGTGGTGGCGTCCGAAGTGCGCAACCTGGCGCAACGCTCCGCTGGCGCGGCCAAGGAAATCAAGGAATTGATCGGCGACTCGGTGGAAAAAGTGGATGCCGGCGGGCGCCTCGTCGATGAAGCAGGCCAGACCATGGACCAGGTGGTGGCGTCGGTGCAGCAATTGACCACCATCATGAGCGAGATCACGGTGGCCAGCCGCGAACAGAGCGCCGGCATCGGCGAGATCAATACGGCCGTCACGCACATGGATACCATGACGCAGCAAAACGCGGCCCTTGTCGAGCAGGCCGCCGCCGCCGCGGAAAGCCTGCAGGAGCAGGCCGTGGACCTGGCGCAAGCCGTCGGCATGTTCCGCCTGGGCGATGCGCCAGCTGCGGCACCGGCGTCCGTGACGCGCCTCAAGGCCAAGCCTGTTGCTCCCGCGCCGCGCGCGCCGGCCCGCGCGCTGTCGCCGGCCAGGCCCGTCAAGGCGGCCAAGTCCGGCGCTGACGAGTGGGAGGAGTTTTAAGCGCGCAGCAGTAAATCGACGTTCATCCGCGTTTTTGTCAGGCCAGCCTGCCAAAAGCGCAGTTCGTCGCAATCGGCGTGTCTGCCGGGGGCGGTATGGCTATAGTGATCACATACCGCAAGCCCACTGCCAGACACCCGAGGAGAACAACATGAACGTCGCTAAAAACATGGAAGTCATTGCCGTTGCCGCCGCCATCCTGGTCAGCGCCAGCTGCTACGCCATCGCCCCGGCCGCCCCGGCCCTGCAAGTGGCCAGCTCCACCGCCACCCTGGCCGCGCCAGCGGGCAAGGCTGCCATGCACGTGGTGGTCGTCAAGGCCAAGCGCCTGAACGCCGCCGAAAAAGCCCGTTTCGCATAATTGATTGTCAGCAATTTTTGCTGCTGCTACAGTGGCAGACAGTGGCAATGCGCGGGAGCTCCACGAGAGCGCCGCGGCACATAAAAACAAGATACCGAGGATGCATTACATGAAAAAGACACTGCAACTGGCGCTGCTGTTCCTGGCGACTTTGGGCCTGGTGCGCGGCGCGGCCGCCGAGACCCGCTTGCTGGAAATGCGCAACGTCGACGCCCGCGTGGTGCGCGTCAAGCTCGATGGCGTGATGGAAGTGCGCATTCGCCAGGGCAACGTGCCTTCGCTGAGCATCACGGCCGACAAGCGCTATATCGCCGATGTCAGCACGGCGCAAAGCGGCGACACCCTGCACATCGAAACGGAAGTGCGCGGCTTCAAGATCGGCCCTTCGTCGATCCGCGCCGACCTGGTCTTGCCGAATTTGCGCGAACTGAGCTCGGAAGGTTTTGGCAGCACGGACATCACGGGGTTCAAGGGCGAGGAACTGACCCTGTCGCTGGAAGGGGCGGGCAGCATCAAGCTGGTGGGCGATTACCGCAAGCTCAATGCCAGCCTGGGCGGCGTGGGCAGCATGCAGATATGGATAGGTAACAATGAGCGGGCCGAGCTGGACTTGCAGGGCGCCGGTTCGGTGATGCTGGGCGGACGCGGGCGGCTCCTGAAAGCCAGCCTGGGTGGCCTGGGCAGCCTGAATGCACAGCAGTTCGAAGCGGACGCCGTCAACCTGGAATTGAGCGGCCTCGGTAATGCCACGGTGAATGCCCATACGAATGCCAAGCTGAATTTGAGCGGGCTCGGTTCGGTGGTGGTGTACGGCAAGCCGGTCAACCGCGATGTCAGCGTCGAGGGCCTGGGCAAAGTTAGCTGGAAGTAAGGGGATCCTGCCCAAGGCAGGATAAGAAAAAGCAGTCAGACCACATCCCATTCCGATGAAAAAACTGATCATTACATTACTCATGCTGTTGACGATACAGCTACCCGCACGGGCTGGCTTCGCCGAAGGCGCCAGCGCCTACAACAACAAGAATTACGCGCTCGCCTACAAGGAAATATTGCCACTGGCTAAGACCGGCAGTGCCGATGCCCAGCACTTGCTGGGCTTGATGTATTACATGGGACGGGGCTTGCCGCAGGATTACAAGCAAGCCATGTTCTGGCACCGCAAGGCGGCCGAGCAGGGCAAGGCCGACGCCCAGTATGTGGTGGGCGCCATGTATTACACGGGCAATGCCGTGCTGCAAGACCACAAGCAGGCCGTCGGCTGGTTCCGCAAGGCGGCCGAGCAGAACCATGCCGAGGCACAGCAGGTGCTGGGCCTGATGTACCGCTACCACATGGGCGGCGTGCAGCAGGATAATGTCATCGCCTACATGCTGTGGAACCTGGCGGCCGCGAATGGCAACGCGAATGCGGCCGACCAGCGCGCCGCCGTGGTGCGCAAGATGACGCATGAGCAAGTCGAGGAAGGGCAAGCCCTGTCGGCAAAATGGAAGCCGGGTACGCCATTGCCGCGGCAGTCGAAGACGGGCGGCGCCTAAGGGGAAGCGGTGCTCTGCAAGGGCTGGCGGCTTGGCGTACAATCGCCGTTTTCCCTTGAAAGAGTCCCGCCATGCGTGCAGTTGCCATCAGCCAGCCAGGTCCCGCCGACGTTTTGCAGATCGCCGAACGTCCCATGCCGCAATATAAGGCGGGCGAACTGCTGATCAAGGTGCACGCGGCCGGCATCAACCGTCCCGACGTGCTGCAGCGCCTGGGCAAATACGCGCCGCCAGCCGGCGCGTCGGACTTGCCGGGCCTGGAAGTGGCGGGTGAAGTTGTCGATGGCGATTTCACCAGCACCGCATTCAAGAAAGGCGACCTGGTCTGCGCACTGGTGCAGGGCGGCGGCTATGCCGAATACTGCGCCGCGCCCGCCGGCCAGTGCCTGCCTTTGCCGAAAGGCTTGACGGCGCTGGAAGGCGCGTCCCTGCCCGAGAATTTCTTTACCGTCTGGAGCAATGTCTTCGACCGCTGCGCGCTGGCCGATGGCGAAACGTTATTGGTGCAGGGCGGCACGTCCGGCATTGGCGTGACGGCCATCCAGTTGGCGTCCGCGCTCGGTCACCGCGTGTTTGCCACGGCGGGTAGCGACGAGAAGGCGCGCGCCTGCGAGGCCCTGGGCGCCGAGCGGGGCATCAATTACCGCACGGAAGATTTCGTCGCCGTCGTCAAGGAATTGACTGAGGGCAAGGGCGTCGACGTCATCCTCGACATGGTGGGCGGCGACTACCTGCCGCGCGAAATCGATTGCCTGGCCGACGATGGCCGCATCGGCCTGATCGCCGTGCAGGGCGGCACCAGGGCGGAACTGGACCTGGGTAGCTTGCTGCGCCGTCGCCTGACGGTGACGGGTTCCACCCTGCGCCCCCGTTCGGTCGCCTTCAAGGCGGCCATCGCCAACCATCTGCGCGCGACCGTCTGGCCGCTGATCGAAGCGGGCAAGATCAAGCCCGTGATCTATCAAACTTTCCCGTTGGAAAAAGCCAACGAGGCGCATGCCTTGATGGAAGCGAGCACGCACGTGGGCAAGATCATGTTGCAAGTTGCCTGAAACGGGGCACTGCCTGTTTGACCGGCATCGGTGCCGGAGTTAGAATGACGGGTTATTAGAATTTAGGCTACTATGCGTCGCAAACTCGTCGTCGGAAATTGGAAAATGAACGGCAGTCGCACCTCGAACGCGGTGTTATTGTCTGAAATAGTTGCTGGCCTGGCTGCCTCTGGCGCCGCCAGCGCCGTCTGTGTGCCTGCGCCGTATCTGGCGCAGTGCCAGGCGCAATTGGCAGGCACGGCTCTTGGCTGGGGCGCGCAGGATGTGTCCGCGCATGCCGGCGGCGCCTACACGGGAGAAATCTCGACCGCCATGCTGCAGGATTTTGGCTGCGGCTACGTGGTGATCGGGCATTCCGAGCGCCGCGCCTACCATGGCGAGAGCGATGCGCAAGTGGCGGCCAAGACGGTTGCCGCGCTGGCGGCAGGCATCACGCCTATCGTCTGCATCGGCGAAACCCTGGCGCAGCGCGAAGCGGGCCAGACCAATGCCGTCGTGGCGCAGCAGCTGGGCGCCGTGCTGGCGGCGATTTCCGCCGACGACGTGGCGAAACTGGTGCTGGCCTATGAGCCAGTCTGGGCCATCGGCACGGGCAAGACCGCCACGCCGCAAATGGCGCAGGACGTGCATCAGGTATTGCGCGCCCAACTGGTGGCAAAGAATGCGGTAGCGGCCGCCGGCGTGCAAATCCTGTACGGCGGCAGCATGAAGCCGGAGAACGCAAAAGAATTGATGGCGATGCCGGATATCGATGGCGGTCTGATCGGTGGGGCAGCATTGAAGGCGGCGGATTTCCTGGCAATTATTCACGCCGCTGATTGAATTAATTTAAACTAAGAATGGAATTGCAATGAACATGATGTTCAATCTGGTAGTGGTAGTACAGGTTATTTCGGCATTGTCGATTATCGCGCTGGTGTTGCTGCAGCACGGCAAGGGCGCCGACATGGGCGCCGCCTTCGGTTCGGGCGCCTCGGGCAGCCTGTTCGGTGCGACGGGTTCGTCGAACTTCATGTCGAAATCGACGGGCGTTGCCGCCGCGATCTTCTTCGGCGCCACCCTGGCTCTGTCGCTGATGGCCAATCAGCGCGCCACCACGGTGGGCGGCGGCGTGATGGATAAAGTCGTCAAGCCAGTGCCGGTCACCGGCGCGGGCGCGATCCCGACGACGGTGCCAGCAGCCCCTGCGGCACCAGCGGCCAGCGCTCCAGCGGCGGCGGCACCGGTTGCCAGCACCCCGGCCGGCGCGATTCCGAAGTAATTCTGTATTAACTCGATACCTCATCGAGAGTAATTCTCATTACGGGCAGATTATTGCTCAATGTTTTAGCAGTGCGGCAGGAAAAAATCGTGACGTGCTGGAAGATGTAAAAATTTATCGTTTTTATCTGTGTTTTGATGCATTTGTGCATTAACTTTAGCGGCAAAGCAGAGTAGAATACGGGCCTTACCGCCGACGTGGTGAAATTGGTAGACACGCTATCTTGAGGGGGTAGTGGCGAAAGCTGTACGAGTTCGAGTCTCGTCGTCGGCACCAGAAATCAGAAGCCAGCAACGGCGCACGAGCCATGGCTCGTACAAAGTTGCTGGCTTTTTTTACGAGGATGTGTCGTTCGATCCTGGTCTTAGCTTTGATTGGGGTCGTGCGTTAGATACGCTGCAAATGATCGCAGCGTCCTCATTTAACCGATCGTTCAATATAAGCTCATCAATCGTGAACCTCGAAAATTACTTCCCCGTCCTGCTGTTCATTATTATCGGCCTTGGTGTCGGTATCGCTCCCCAGCTCCTGGGGCGCCTGTTAGGTCCTAACAAGCCTGACGCAGCAAAACTCTCCCCGTACGAATGTGGCTTTGAAGCATTCGAAGACGCGCGCATGAAATTTGATGTGCGCTACTATCTGGTCGCAATCCTGTTTATTTTGTTCGATCTGGAAACGGCATTCTTTTTCCCATGGGGCGTTGCAATGCGCGACCTGGGCTGGGCCGGTTTCGTCACGATGATGGTGTTCATCGCTGAATTCGTGGTCGGATTTTGGTACATTTGGAAGAAAGGTGCCCTTGACTGGGAATAAGCCATGGCTATTGAAGGCGTATTAAGCGAAGGTTTCATCACCACCTCGGCCGACAAGCTGATCAACTGGGCGCGCACCGGGTCTATGTTCCCGATGACGTTCGGTCTGGCCTGCTGTGCGGTCGAAATGATGCATGTGGGCGCAGCCCGCTACGATATGGACCGTTTCGGCGTCGTGTTTCGTCCGTCGCCGCGTCAGTCCGATGTCATGATCGTTGCCGGCACCCTGTGCAACAAGATGGCGCCGGCCCTGCGCAAGGTCTACGACCAGATGGCAGAGCCACGCTGGGTCATCTCGATGGGTTCCTGCGCCAATGGCGGCGGGTACTACCATTACTCCTATTCCGTGGTGCGCGGTTGCGACCGCATCGTGCCCGTCGACGTGTATGTGCCTGGCTGTCCTCCGACCGCTGAAGCCTTGCTGTACGGCATCATGCAGTTGCAGAACAAGATCAAGCGTACCAGCACGATCGCACGCTAACGGGGCCGCTTCAGATTATGACAACACATTTAGAAGTATTGCAAAACGCCCTCGGCACTGCCCTGGGCGATCGCGTTAGCACGACGGTTGCGCTGGGCGAAGTCACCCTGGTCGTCAAGGCCGAGGACTACCTGGCCGTGATGCAGACCTTGCGCGACGATCCGACCCTGCATTTCGAGCAGCTGCTCGACCTGTGCGGCGTCGACTATTCGACCTATGGCGACGGTAGCTGGGATGGTCTGCGTTTCGCGGCCGTGTCGCACTTGCTGTCGGTCAAGCACAACTGGCGCGTGCGCGTGCGCGTGTTCGCGCCGGACGACGACATGCCGCTGCTGCCTTCCGTGGTGGGCATCTGGCGCGCCGTCAACTGGTACGAGCGCGAAGCATTCGACCTGCTGGGCATCCTCTTCGAAGGCCACAACGACTTGCGCCGCCTGCTGACCGACTACGGTTTCATCGGCCATCCGTTCCGCAAGGATTTCCCCGTCTCCGGCTATGTCGAGATGCGCTACGATCCGGAACAAAAGCGCGTGATTTACCAGCCCGTGACGATCGAGCCGCGGGAAAACGTGCCGCGCGTGATCCGCGAAGAACATTACGGGATGAAATAATGGCTGAGATTAAGAACTACACCCTGAACTTTGGACCGCAGCATCCGGCCGCGCACGGTGTGCTGCGCCTGGTGCTGGAGATGGACGGCGAAGTCATCCAGCGTGCCGACCCGCATATCGGCCTGCTGCACCGCGCCACCGAAAAGCTGGCCGAACAGAAGACCTACCTGCAATCCGTGCCGTACATGGACCGTCTCGACTATGTGTCAATGATGTGCAATGAACATGCGTACGTGATGGCCATCGAAAAGATGCTGGGCCTGGAAGTACCGCTGCGCGCGCAATACATCCGCGTCATGTTCGACGAGATGACGCGCATCCTGAATCACCTGATGTGGCTCGGCACCCACGCGCTGGACGTTGGCGCCATGGGCCCGTTCCTGTATTGCTTCCGCGACCGCGAAGACTTGTTCGACGCCTACGAGGCAGTGTCGGGCGCGCGCATGCACGCAGCCTACTACCGTCCGGGCGGCGTGTACCGCGACCTGCCGGACGCGATGCCGCAGCACAAGGCGTCGATCATCCGCAACGCCAAGGCCATCGGCAAGCTGAATGAAAACCGCCAGGGTTCCCTGCTGGACTTCATCGAAGACTTCGCGCGCCGTTTCCCGAACTCCGTGGACGAGTACGAAACCCTGCTGACCGACAACCGTATCTGGAAACAGCGTACCGTCGGCATCGGCGTGGTCTCGCCGGAAGATGCGCTGGCCATGGGCTTTACGGGCGCCATGCTGCGCGGCTCGGGCGTGCAGTGGGATTTGCGCAAGAAACAGCCGTACGAAGTGTACGACCTGATGGACTTCGACATTCCTATCGGCACCAACGGCGATTGCTACGACCGCTATCTGGTCCGCGTGGAAGAGCTGCGCCAGTCGAACCGCATCATCAAGCAATGCGTGGAGTGGCTGCGCAACAATGAAGGTCCTGTCATGACCAGCAACCGCAAGGTGGCGCCTCCGGGCCGCGTCGACATGAAGACCAACATGGAATCGCTGATTCACCACTTCAAGCTGTTTACGGAAGGTTTCCACGTGCCGCCAGGCGAGGCCTACAGTGCCGTGGAGCATCCGAAGGGCGAGTTCGGCGTGTACCTGGTGTCCGATGGCGCCAACAAGCCGTACCGCATGAAACTGCGCGCGCCAGACTACGCCCACTTGCAGTCGCTCGACGAGATGGCGCGTGGGCACATGCTTGCCGACGCCGTGACCATCATCGGGACGCAAGATATCGTGTTCGGCAGTATTGACCGCTAAGAGGCAAAAAGTATGTTGTTATCAGAGCAATGCTATAAGAAAATTGACCGTGAGTTGGCCAAGTACCCGGCCGACCAGCGTCAATCCGCCGTCATGGCCGCGCTGGCCCATGCCCAGGATGAACTGGGCTGGCTGGCACCGGAAACCATGAAGGAACTGGCCGATTACATCGGCATGCCGGCGATTGCCGTGCAGGAAGTGGCCACGTTCTACAATATGTACAACGTGAAACCCGTGGGCAAGCACAAGATCACCGTGTGCACCAACCTGCCATGCGCCCTGTCGGGCGGCGTGCGCGCTGCAGACTACCTGAAGCAGAAGCTGGGTATCGATTTCCGCGAAACCACCCCTGACGGCCAGTTCACCCTGGTTGAAGGCGAGTGCATGGGTGCGTGCGGCGATGCGCCTGTCTTGCTGGTCAGCAATAAAACCATGTGCAGCTGGATGTCGAACGAGAAAATCGACGCCATGCTGGAGGAACTCAAGAAATGACGTCACTCCACAACCGCCATATCGATCCATTGATCCTGAAGGATCTGGATGGCAAGAACTGGCATTTGCAAGATTATGTGAACCGCGGCGGCTACAGTGCCCTGCGGCGTATCCTGGAAGAGAAAATCACGCCGGAACAGATCATCGCCGACCTCAAGGCTTCGTCCTTGCGCGGCCGTGGCGGCGCGGGTTTCCCTACCGGCTTGAAGTGGAGCTTCATGCCGCGCCAGTTCCCGGGTCAAAAATACCTCGTCTGCAATACAGATGAAGGCGAACCGGGCACTTTCAAGGACCGCGACATCATTCGTTACAATCCCCATGCCCTGATCGAAGGCATGGCCATTGGCGCTTACGCGATGGGCATCACCGTGGGTTACAACTATATCCACGGCGAGATCTTCCAGGAATACCTGCGTTTCGAAGAAGCGCTGGAAGAGGCGCGCGCCGCCGGTTTCCTGGGCGACAAGATCATGGGCAGCGAGTTCTCGTTCCAGTTGCATGCGCACCATGGTTATGGCGCCTACATCTGCGGCGAAGAAACGGCCCTGCTGGAATCGCTGGAAGGCAAGAAAGGCCAGCCGCGCTTCAAGCCGCCTTTCCCTGCCTCGTTTGGCCTGTACGGCAAGCCGACGACGATCAACAACACGGAAACCTTTGCGGCCGTGCCATTCGTGCTGAACATCGGCCCAGAGAAATACCTGGCGATGGGCAAGCCGAACAATGGCGGTTCGAAGATCTTCTCGATCTCGGGCGACGTGGAAAAACCGGGCAACTACGAAGTGCCGCTCGGCACCCCGTTTGCGACCCTGCTGGAACTGGCAGGCGGCATGCGCGGTGGCAAAAAGATCAAGGCCGTGATCCCTGGCGGTTCGTCCGCTCCGGTGATCCGCGGCGACATCATGATGCAGACCGACCTGGACTACGACTCGATCGCGAAAGCCGGTTCGATGTTGGGTTCGGGCGCCGTCATCGTGATGGACGAAACACGCTGCATGGTAAAGGCGCTGGAACGCCTGTCCTACTTCTACTTTGAAGAATCGTGCGGCCAGTGTACGCCTTGCCGTGAAGGCACAGGCTGGATGTACCGCATGGTGCACCGCATCGAGCAGGGGCAGGGTCGTCCAGACGACCTGGACATGCTCAACTCGATCGCCGACAACATCCAGGGCCGCACCATTTGCGCGCTGGGCGATGCGGCTGCCATGCCGGTACGGGCCTTCATTAAGAATTTCCGTGAAGAATTTGAATATCATATCGAGCACAAGCATTGCTTAGTGCCCGCATATATCTAAGCTGCGTCAGGTAACGATCACCATGGTTGAAATCGAAATAGACGGCAAAAAAGTCGAAGTCCCTGCTGGTAGCATGGTGATGGACGCCGCCAACAAATTGGGAACCTACATTCCGCACTTCTGCTATCACAAGAAATTGTCGATCGCAGCGAACTGCCGCATGTGCCTGGTCGAAGTGGAAAAGGCGCCCAAGCCTTTGCCCGCTTGTGCGACCCCGGTCAGTGCCGGCATGATCGTGCGCTCCGCCAGCGATAAAGCTGTGCAGGCGCAAAAGTCGGTCATGGAATTCTTGCTGATTAACCACCCGCTCGATTGCCCTATCTGCGATCAGGGCGGCGAATGCCAGTTGCAAGACTTGGCCGTGGGTTACGGCAAGAGCGAATCGCGCTACAAGGAAGACAAGCGCGTCGTGCAGCCGAAGGAAGCCGGTCCGCTGGTGTCCATGCAAGAAATGTCGCGCTGCATCCAGTGCACCCGCTGCGTACGCTTTGGCCAGGAAGTGGCTGGCGTGATGGAGCTGGGCATGATCGGCCGCGGCGAACACTCGGAAATCGTGTCCTTCGTCGGCCAGACGGTCGACTCCGAACTGTCGGGCAACATGATCGACCTGTGCCCGGTCGGCGCACTGACCTCGAAGCCGTTCCGCTACAGCGCCCGTACGTGGGAACTGTCGCGCCGCAAATCGGTCAGCCCGCATGACGGCCTGGGCGCGAACCTGATCGTGCAAGTGAAAGCTGGCAAGGTCAAGCGCGTATTGCCTCTGGAAAACGAAGCCGTCAACGAGTGCTGGATCTCGGACAAGGACCGTTTCTCGTACGAAGCGCTGGACAGCGCCGAACGCCTGACGTCCCCGATGCTGAAACAAGGCAACGAGTGGAAAGAAGTCGATTGGCAAACGGCGCTGGAATACGTGGCGCACGGCCTGAAAAACATCAAGCACGAGCATGGCGCTGACGCCATCGCCGCGCTGGCAACGCCGCATTCGACCGTCGAAGAGCTGGTACTGCTGCAAAAAGTGGTCAACGGTCTCGGTTCCGAGCACGTCGACTTCCGCCTGCGCCAGACCGACTTCGCGCTGGACGCTGGCGTCAAGCCATGGCTGGGCATGCCGATCAACGAATTTGGCCAGATCAAGCGCGCCTTCGTCATCGGCTCGTTCCTGCGCAAGGACCACCCATTGCTGGCCACGCGTTTGCGCGCGTCCGTCAAGGGCGGCGCCAAGCTGTCGATCCTGCACGCCTCCGACGATGATCAATTGATCACCATCGCCAACAAGATGATCGTCGCGCCTGGCGATTGGCTGGCGGCCTTGTCGGAAGTGGTCGTCGCCGTTGCCAAAGCCAAAGAAATCGCCGCGCCAGCCGGTTTTGAAGCGATCGCCGCTTCGGACGTGGCCGTTGCGATTGCCGCCAGCCTGATGGCTGGCGACCACGGCGCCGTACTGCTGGGTAACGCGGCAACGCAACACCCGCAAGCGTCGCAATTGCATGCTGCCGCGCAATGGATCGCCGAACAGACGGGCGCCAAGCTCGGCTACCTGACGGAAGCGGCCAACACGGTTGGCGCGCACCTGGTCGCCAAGCCGCGCGCCAATGTGCAAGCTGCCTTTGCCGCGCCGAAAAAAGCCTACGTGCTGCTGCACGCCGAGCCGGAACTCGACGCTGCCAATCCACAAGCGGCCCGCGCCGCCTTGGATGGCGCCGACATGGTCGTGGCGATGTCGGCCTTCAAGCACGGCATGGATTACGCCGATGTCTTGCTGCCGATCGCTCCGTTCGCTGAAACCTCGGGCACCTTCGTCAACTGCGAAGGCCGCGCGCAAAGCTTCAACGGCACCGTGAAACCCCTGGCGGAAACCCGTCCAGCCTGGAAAGTGCTGCGCGTCCTGGGCAACATCCTGGGCCTGGCCGGTTTCGACTACGACACTTCCGAAGCAATCCGCGACGAAGCGTTTGGCGCCGGCGTGACCGATCTGTCGGCACAGCTGAACAACATCGCCAAGAACGCGCCGGAAGCGGCAAGCTACGCACCGGCTTCGCCTGCGCTGCAACGCATCGCCGACGTGCCGATCTACTTCGCCGACGCGCTCGTGCGCCGCTCCGAACCGCTGCTGCGCACGGTCGATGGCGCCGCACCGCAAGCGCACCTGTCCCTGGCGCTGGCTGACAAGCTGGGCATCAAGGCGGGCGACAAGGTCAAAGTGGCGCAAGGCTCCGGCAGCGCCATCCTGGTGGCGGCACTCCATGCCGGCCTGCCAGCCAATGTGGTCAAAGTGTCGGCGGCGCATGCCTCGACGGCTAGCCTGGGCGGCATGTTCGGTGACATCACAGTTGAAACAGCAGAGGGGAAAATCTGATGGCTCTGCCTGAATTTGTAAACGTCATCAACAGCAGCGGCCAGGATTTGCTGGGCGGCTCGTGGCCGTTCTTCTGGACCCTGATCAAGATCCTGTGTGTACTGCTGCCGCTGATGGGCCTGGTTGCCTACCTGACCTTGTGGGAACGCAAGCTGATCGGCTGGATCCAGATCCGCGTCGGCCCGAACCGCGTGGGCCCGCTGGGCTTGCTGCAACCGATCGCCGATGCGCTGAAACTCTTGTTCAAAGAGATCATCATCCCGTCCAAGGCCGCCAAGGGCCTGTTCGTGATCGGCCCGATCATGACCATCATGCCGGCCCTGGCCGCCTGGTCGGTCGTGCCGTTCGGTCCGCAAGCCGTACTGGCCAATGTCAACGCAGGCTTGCTGATGCTGCTGGCGATTACCTCGATGGAAGTCTACGGCATCATCATCGCCGGCTGGGCCTCGAACTCGAAGTACTCGTTCATGGGCGCCATGCGCGCTTCGGCACAGATGATTTCGTATGAAATCCCGATGGGCTTCGTGATGGTCATCGTGCTGATGGTCTCGGGCAGCCTGAACTTCATCGACATCGTCAGCGGCCAGCAAATCGGCTTCTTCGCCGACAAGGGCGTGAACTTCATGTCGTGGAACTGGTTGCCGCTGCTGCCGATGTTCGTCATCTACCTGGTGTCGGGCCTGGCTGAAGCCAACCGTCACCCGTTCGACGTCGTCGAAGGCGAGTCGGAAATCGTCGCCGGCCACATGGTCGAGTACTCGGGCATGGCCTACGCCATGTTCATGCTGGCCGAATACGCCAACATGATCCTGATCGGCGCCCTGGCTTCGATCATGTTCCTCGGTGGCTGGTCCGCACCATTTGCTTTCCTTGAGTTCTGGGGTGGTTTCGGCGGCTTCTTCTGGCTGTTCGCCAAGACCTTCTTCATCGTGTCGGTGTTCATCTGGGTGCGCGGTACTTTCCCACGCTACCGTTATGACCAGATCATGCGCCTCGGCTGGAAAGTGTTTATCCCGTTGACGCTGGTCTACCTGGTCTTCGTCGCTGCCTGGATGCAGACATCCTGGAATATTTGGAAGTAAGAGAGTGCATACGAATGGATAAGGTAAAAGATTTCTTCAGCAGCCTCTTGTTAGGCGAGCTGATCAAGGGCATGGCGTTGACAGGCAAGTACATGTTTTCGCGCAAGATCACGGTGCAATTCCCGGAAGAGAAGACACCGATCTCGCCGCGTTTCCGTGGCTTGCACGCGCTGCGCCGCTACCCGAACGGCGAGGAACGTTGCATCGCCTGCAAACTGTGCGAAGCGGTTTGCCCGGCGATGGCCATCACGATCGAATCGGAACAGCGTGACGACGGCTCGCGCCGCACCACGCGTTACGATATTGACTTGACCAAGTGCATCTTCTGCGGTTTCTGCGAAGAGTCCTGCCCGGTCGATTCGATCGTCGAGACGCAAATCCTGGAATACCACGGCGAGAAACGCGGGGATTTGTATTACACGAAAGAGATGTTGCTGGCCGTGGGTGATCGTTATGAAAATGACATCGCCGCTGCGCGCGCCGCCGACGCACCTTATCGCTGATGGATGCGCCGCAGCTGACCAGCTGCGGCGCGCCCCTCGTTCATCTGTACGTCTATTGGGTTTTTTATGGACTTTAAAACAATTTTGTTTTACGCCTTCGCGCTGATCTTGATTCTGGCAGCGACGCGCGTCATCACGGCCCGTAATCCGGTCCACGCAGTACTGTTCCTGGTACTGTCCTTCTTTTCCGCAGCGGGCATCTGGATGCTGCTGCAAGCTGAATTCCTGGCCATCGTGCTGGTATTGGTGTATGTCGGCGCCGTGATGGTGCTGTTCCTCTTCGTGGTCATGATGCTCGATATCAATATCGACCGCATGCGCGAAGGTTTCTGGGGCTATCTGCCACTGTCCGTGACGGTGGGCGTGATCATCGTGCTGGAAATGGCCGCTGTCCTGTGGCACGGTTTCCGCAACTTTGCGCCTAGCATCGCTCCGGTGAACGTCAACCTGGGCGGCACCAAGGAACTGGGCCTGCTGATCTACACGAAATATGTGTTCGCCTTCGAGATCGCTGCCGTCGTGCTGCTGGTGGCCATCGTTGCCGCGGTCGCACTGACTTTGCGCAAACGCAAGGACACCAAGCACTTTGCTCCAGGCGATGCCGTGCGCGTCAAGCGCAACGACCGCCTGAAGATCATCAAGATGGACGCGGTCGTCGAGCGTCCTGCGGCTGAGCCGGAAGTTAAGGAGGCACCATGACATTATCGCTCACACATTTTCTGGTCCTGGGCGCGATCCTGTTCGCAATCTCGATCGTCGGTATTTTCCTGAACCGCAAGAACATCATCGTATTGCTGATGGCAATCGAATTGATGCTGCTGGCGGTGAATATGAATTTCATCGCGTTCTCCCATTTCATGGGCGACGCGGCCGGTCAGATCTTCGTTTTCTTCATCCTGACGGTTGCCGCCGCTGAGTCGGCTATCGGTCTGGCTATTCTGGTGGTGATGTTCCGTAATCTGGATACCATCAACGTCGAAGACCTGGACAGCCTCAAAGGCTGATGTTTTTCAGACTCGATCTCTCGAATAATAACGATTAAGGTTCATCATGGCGGGGCAACTCCTCAACCCTAACCTCCTTCTTGCCGTACCGCTGGCGCCGCTGGCCGGTGCCGCGATTGCAGGTTTGCTTGGCACCCAGTTCCTGGGTAATTTGGTCGGACGCAAGACGTCGCATACCGCGACGATCCTGGGCGTACTGATTGCGTTCATCCTGTCCGTGCAGACACTGCTGGCAGTGATGGATGGCGCGACATTCAATGGCACGATCTATAACTGGATGACGATCGGCACCCTGAAGATGGAAGTGGGCTTCCAGATCGATTCGCTGTCGGCGATGATGATGTGCGTGGTCACCTTCGTCTCCCTGATGGTGCACATCTACACGATCGGCTACATGAAGGACGACGAAGGCTACAACCGCTTCTTCGCCTACATCTCGCTGTTCACCTTCTCGATGCTGATGCTGGTCATGGCCAACAACTTCCTGCAACTGTTCTTCGGTTGGGAAGCCGTGGGCCTGGTTTCCTACCTGCTGATCGGTTTCTGGTACCAGCGTCCGACGGCCATCGTGGCCAACATGAAGGCTTTCCTCGTCAACCGCGTGGGCGACTTCGGCTTCATCCTCGGCATCGGCCTGCTGCTGGCCTACGCCGGCACCATGAACTACCAGGAAGTATTCGCCAAGAAAGACGAACTGGCGCTGCTGAGCCTGCCAGGCACCGACTGGGCCCTGCTGACCGTTGCCTGCATCTGCCTGTTCATCGGCGCGATGGGCAAGTCGGCGCAGTTCCCGCTGCACGTGTGGCTGCCTGACTCGATGGAAGGTCCTACCCCGATTTCGGCACTGATCCACGCCGCGACGATGGTGACGGCCGGTATCTTCATGGTCTCGCGCATGTCGCCGCTGTTCGAACTGTCCGACACGGCACTGTCCTTCATCCTGGTGATCGGCTCCATCACGGCGCTGTTCATGGGCTTCCTGGGCATCATCCAGAACGACATCAAGCGCGTCGTCGCTTACTCGACGCTGTCGCAGCTCGGTTACATGACCGTGGCGCTGGGTTCGTCCGCGTACTCCGTGGCCGTGTTCCACCTGATGACGCACGCATTCTTCAAGGCACTGCTGTTCCTGGGCGCCGGTTCCGTCATCATCGGCATGCACCACGACCAGGATATCCGCAACATGGGCGGCCTGCGCAAGTACATGCCAATCACGTGGATCACTTCCCTGATCGGTTCGCTGGCCCTGATCGGCACGCCGCTGTTCTCCGGTTTCTACTCGAAAGACAGCATCATCGAAGCCGTCGAAGCGACGCACATCTGGGGCGCTGGCTTTGCCCAGTTCGCCGTGTTGGCTGGCGTGTTCGTCACCGCCTTCTACTCGTTCCGCATGTATTTCCTCGTCTTCCATGGCAAGGAACGTTTCGGCCAGGCGCATGCGCATGGCCATGACGACCATCACGCACCGAAAGCGGCCCATGGCGCGCACGGCGATGCACATGACGACCATGGTCATGAAGAAGAGGAAGACGACCACGCGCACCACGGTCTGGAACCTGGCCAGAAGCCGCACGAGTCCCCATTCGTCGTATGGTTCCCGCTGGTGATGCTGGCGATTCCTTCGCTGATCATCGGCTACCTGACGATCGGCCCGATGCTGCATGGCGATTTCTTCAAGGGCGTGATTTTTGTGGGCGAAAACCATCCAGCAATGGAAGAGTTGTCGCATGAATTCCACGGCGCAATGGCGATGGCGATCCACGGCCTGTCGACGGCACCGTTCTGGCTGGCATTGTCCGGCGTGGTGGCAGCCTACTACTGCTACATGGTCAACCCGCGTGTACCGGCCTGGTTCTTTGCCAAGTTCCACGCGATCCACACCCTGCTGGACAACAAGTACTACATGGACAAGTTCAATGAAGTCGTGTTCGCCGGCGGTGCCCGCTTGCTGGGTAATGGCCTGTGGAACTTCGGTGACAAGAAGCTGATCGATGGCCTGCTGGTCAACGGTAGCGCCAAGGTCGTCGCCTGGCTGTCCTCGCTGTCGCGAGTGCTGCAGACCGGCTACATCTATCACTATGCATTCGTGATGATCCTGGGCGTGCTGGGCTTCCTGATCTATTTCCTGCCATTCTGGCCCGCTAAGTAAGCTGACCTGATAAAAGAATACTGAGAACCATGATGCAGTCTACGATTTCTACACTACCTCCTTACCTGAGTCTGTCGATCTGGGTGCCGATCATTTGCGGCGTCCTGATCCTGGCTCTCGGCCGTGACAGCAAAGCGGGCTTTACCCGCTGGCTGTCGCTGGCTGGCGCCGTGCTCAGCATGCTGTGCACCTTGCCGCTGATCCAGCATTTCGACAACGCCGCGCACGGCATGCAATTCGTCGAAAAAGCACCGTGGATTGAAACCTTCAATATCTGGTACTCGCTGGGTATCGACGGCCTGTCGTTGTGGTTCGTGCCACTGACGGCGTTCATCACCGTCATCGTCGTCATTTCCGCTTGGCAAGTGATCGAGAAGCGCATCGCCCAGTACATGGGCTCGTTCCTGATCCTGTCAGGCCTGATGATCGGCGTGTTCTGCGCGCTGGACGGCTTGCTGTTCTACTTCTTCTTTGAAGCAACCCTGATCCCGATGTTCATCATCATCGGTATCTGGGGCGGTTCGAACCGCGTGTACGCGTCGTTCAAGTTCTTCCTGTACACCTTCTTCGGTTCGCTGCTGACCCTGGTTGCCATCATCTACCTGCGCAATGTGTCGGGCACCTTCGACATCCTGGCCTGGCATGCGTTCAAGCTGACGATGAACGAGCAGATCTTTATCTTCCTGGCCTTCCTGATGGCGTTTGCCGTCAAGGTGCCGATGTTCCCCGTCCACACGTGGTTGCCGGACGTCCACGTGGAAGCGCCAACGGGCGGTTCCGCCGTGCTGGCCGCCATCATGCTGAAACTGGGCGCCTACGGTTTCCTGCGTTTCTCGCTGCCGATCACGCCGGACGCCAGCCACTACCTGTCGGGCTTCATGATCGCCTTGTCGCTGATCGCCGTGATCTACATCGGTCTGGTTGCCCTGGTGCAAACAGACATGAAAAAACTGGTCGCCTATTCGTCGATCGCGCACATGGGTTTCGTGACCCTGGGCTTCTTCATGTTCAATGACATCTCGGTGCAGGGCGGTATCGTGCAGATGGTCTCGCACGGCTTCATCTCCGGCGCCATGTTCCTGTGCATCGGCGTGCTGTATGACCGCATGCATACCCGCAACATCGCCGACTACGGCGGCGTCGTGAACCGCATGCCGAAATTTGCCGCCTTCTTCGTGCTGTTCTCGATGGCCAACTGCGGTCTGCCTGCCACGTCCGGCTTCGTCGGCGAGTTCATGGTGATCCTGGGCGCGGTGAAATACAACTTCTGGATCGGTCTGCTGGCTGCAACGGCACTGATCTGGGGCGCGGCGTACTCGCTGTGGATGGCCAAGCGCGTGGTGTTCGGCAAGATCAAGAACAAGCATGTGGCCGAACTGACCGACATCAACAAACGTGAATTCTTCATGCTTGCTGTGCTGGCCATCGCCGTGCTCGTGATGGGTCTGTACCCAGCCCCGTTCACCGACACGATGCAAACTTCGGTTGCTGACCTGCTGCAGCATGTCGCCACCAGCAAGTTGCCTTAAATAGAAGACCGATAACATGACTAATGCACCTAATCTGGTACCGCTGTACGCGGAAATCTTTCTGCTGATCGCCACGTCGGCGCTCTTGCTGATCGATATGTTCTTGCCTGCGGCGAAGCGTTCGATCACCTATGCGCTGTCGCTGCTGACCCTGGCCGGCTGCGCCTTGCTGACCGTGGGCGACTTCAATGCGGGCACCACCGTCTACACGTTTCACAACATGTTCGTGTCGGACCCGATGTCGCAGCTGTTGAAACTGTTCTCGTACGGCGCCGTGGCGCTGACCCTGATCTACTCGCGCGCCTATGCCACCGACCGCAGCATGCTGTCGGGTAACCTGGGCGGCGAGTTCTACGTGCTGGCCCTGTTTGCACTGCTGGGCCAGATGATCATGATCTCGGCCAACAACTTCCTGATCATCTACCTGGGTCTGGAACTGATGTCGCTGTCGCTGTACGCACTGATCGCCTTGCGCCGTGACAATGCCAAGGCCACGGAAGCGGCCATGAAATACTTCATCCTGGGCGCGCTGGCCTCCGGTTTCATGTTGTACGGTATCTCGATGCTGTACGGCGCCTCCGGCACCCTGGACCTGGGCGAACTGCGCGTGGCGCTGGAAAACGGCAAGACCAACGGCACCATCATGGTCTTCGGCCTGGTGTTCCTCGTTGCCGGCCTGGCCTTCAAACTGGGCGTCGTGCCATTCCACATGTGGGTGCCTGACGTGTATCAAGGTTCGCCGACGGCCGTGACCCTGCTGCTGGGCGCGGCGCCGAAACTGGCCGCCTTCGCCATCACCCTGCGCTTGCTGGCCGAAGGCTTGCTGCCGATGGCACATGACTGGCAGCAAATGCTGCTGGTGCTGGCCGTGATGTCGCTGGCGATCGGCAACTTCACCGCCATCGCGCAAACCAACCTGAAGCGTATGTTGGCGTACTCGACCATCGCACAAATGGGCTTCGTTCTGCTGGGCCTGCTGTCCGGTACCGTGGATGCACCGAACAACACCCTGAACGCGGCTGGCGCAGCCACCGCCTACGGCGCCTCGATGTACTACGTCATTACCTACGTGTTCACCACCCTGGGTACCTTCGGCGTGATCATGTTGTTGGCACGTAATGGTTTCGAAGCAGACGAACTGGCCGACTTCAAGGGCCTGGGTAAACGCAGCCCGATCTTCGCGCTGGTGATGACCCTGTTCATGTTCTCGCTGGCCGGCGTGCCGCCGCTGATGGGCTTCATGGCCAAGTACTCGGTGCTCGCTTCCGTGCTGGCGACGGGCCAGCTGTGGCTGACCATCGCTGCCGTGCTGTTCTCGCTGATCGGCGCCTTCTACTACCTGCGCGTCGTGAAAATGATGTGGTTCGACGAGCCGACGGACGGCAATGTGCTGGTCGTGCATGGCGACATGCGCGTCGTGCTGGCCCTGAACGGCGTGTTCGTCCTGGCGCTGGGTGTGATGCCTAACAGCATCCTGGCAGCCTGCGCGACCGCCATCACCAAGACGCTGGCGTCCTGACCGATGGATGTCACCGCCTCGAGCTGGCTGGTGATCGCCCTGGGCATCCTGGGCGCCAACCTGCCTTTCCTGAACGAGAAACTGTTTGCCGCCGTGCCCCTGAAAAGGGTGGCGCAAGCAGAGCAGGGCTGGCGCAAGCCGCTGGCGCTGCGTCTGCTGGAGATGGTGATTCTGTACTTCATCGTCGGCGCCGTGGCGTTCGCGCTCGAAGCGCGCATCGGCAACGCTTTCCCGCAGACGTGGGAGTTCTATGCCATCACCGGCTGCCTGTTCCTGGTGCTGGCTTTCCCAGGCTTTGTCACACGCTACCTGCGCAAACGACACTAGCCCCATCGACCGAAAGCGGCGCCTCTGGCGCCGTTTTTTTTATTGAGCATAATCAAGGTATGGATACTGAACGCATGGATATGAATTTAACTGAAACCAAGGTGGACGGCGAGCTCGTCTATCAGGGCGGCTTCCTGCGCGTGCAGCGCGACCGGGTTGCGCTGCCGGACGGCAAGATCACGGCGCGCGAATTCGTCCTGCATCCGGGTGCCGTCGTGATCCTGCCGCTGCTCGACGATGGCACGGTGCTGATGGAACGCCAGTACCGCTATCCGCTGGACCGGGTCTTCATTGAATTCCCGGCCGGCAAGATCGACGCGGGCGAATCGCACCTGGCCTGCGCCCAGCGCGAATTGCTGGAAGAGACGGGCTACACGGCCAGCGACTGGCAATTCGTCTCCACCATCCATAATGCCATCGCCTATTCCGATGAACACCTGGAGCTGTTCCTGGCGCGCGGCCTGGTGGCCGGCGAACGCCAGCTCGACGAGGGCGAATTCCTGGAAACGTTTACGGCCACGGTGCCGCAGCTGCTCGACTGGGTCAAGGATGGCACCATCACGGACGTGAAAACCGTCATCGGCATTTTCTGGCTCGACAAGATCACCAGCGGCGCCTGGCAACCGGCCTGATTCCGCACATGCGCACGGTGATCTTCCTGCTGCTGGCGTCTGCCAGCCTGGGCGCACACGGGGCCGCGCGCACGCCGTTCCAGGTGCGCTGCGAAGACACGATCAGCAAGACGGTGTCCGTGCTGACGGCGCAGCAGAATGGCTACAGCATCGACACGCATCTGCCGTACAAGGCCCTGACCGTGATGAAGGGCACGGCGCGCGCCAATACCTGGGTACTGGGATTGACGAAGACGGATTCGCGCGTGGCCATCGCCCTGGCCGGTCCCATGCTGCAAGACCCGGCCAGCGGCTATGAATGCGTGGCGCCGCAGATTACCGTGTCCCTCACGTATGCGCCCGTGGTGATCTATATCGGCCGCGAGTTTGCCCCCGGCACTTGCGCGTATGATGAGATACTCGCGCACGAGCTGCGGCACATGAGGACCTATATGGAACATTTGCCGCGCGTGGAAAAGACCGTGCGCGCGGCGCTGGCCAAACGCTTCGAGGCGCGGCCCCTGTATGCGCCCAGCGGCACGGCCAAGGCGGCGCTGGCGCGCGAGATCGACACGGGCTGGTTGCCGTATATCAAGGCTGAAATGCGCAAGGTGGAAACCTTGCAGGCGTCCATCGATTCTCCGCAAGAATATGCGCGCCTGGGCAAGGCGTGCAAGGGCGAAATCCAGAACATCCTGGCGGGCAAGGCAGCGCCCGCCAACTAGATAAGGAATGGCATGACAGCAGCACCGAACACCGTCCGTTATTTTGCGCTGATCCCCGCCGCCGGCGTGGGCGCGCGCATGGAAGCGGGCAGTCCCAAGCAATATTTACCTATCGCCGGCAAACCCATGCTGCGCCACGCGCTCGACGCCTTTCTCGCCAGCCCCCTGATCGCGCACACGTATGTCGTCGTCAGCGCGGAGGATAGCGTGATTGATACGGTCGTGCCGGAGCAGGGCGTCACTGTGCTGCGCTGCGGCGGCGCCACGCGCATGGAGACGATCCTGAACGGCTTGCAGGCCGTGCACGGCAGCATCGGTGCCCACGACCAGGTGCTGGTGCACGACGCGGCGCGTCCCGGCCTGACGCCGGCGCTGATCGAAAAGCTCATCGGCGAGGTGGGCGACCACCCGGCCGGCGGCTTGCTGGCCTTGCCCGTGGTCGATACCGTCAAGCGGGCGGGGCAGGACGGCCTGTCGGCGCAGACGGTGCCGCGCGACCATCTATGGCTGGCGCAGACGCCGCAGATGTTCAGCTATGCCTTGCTGCACCAAGCCTTATCCGAAGCGCCCGACCCGCAAGCGATCACGGACGACGCCAGCGCCGTCGAAGCGCTGGGCCTGGCGCCCATGCTGGTCGAAGGCCACCCGCGCAACCTGAAGGTAACCTTGCCGCGCGACATATACACGGCCGAACTGTATTTGGCCAACCCTTGAATTCCAGAGAGACCCGCATGAACACAACGACTCCCGTACTGCCTTTCCGCATCGGCCAGGGCTATGACTGCCACGCGCTGGTGGAAAACCGCGACCTGATCATCGGCGGCGTGAAAATCCCCCATCACCTGGGCTTGCTCGGCCATTCCGATGCAGACGTATTGCTGCACGCGATTACGGACGCCATCTTTGGCGCCGCCGCGCTGGGCGACATCGGCCGCCATTTCCCCGACACGGACGCGCAGTTCAAGGGCGCCGATTCGCGTACCCTGCTGCGCGAGGCCGCGCGCCGCGTGCAAGCGACCGGTTATATCATCGGCAATATCGACGCCACCATCATCGCCCAGCGCCCGAAAATGGCGCCGCACATCGCCGCCATGTGCGCCAACGTGGCCGAAGACCTGGGCGTGAGCGTGGGCCAGGTCAACATCAAGGCCAAGACAAATGAAAAACTGGGCTACCTGGGCCGTGAAGAAGGCATCGCGGCCGAAGCCGTGGCCTTGCTGCTGCGCGCCTGAGCATACCCGGCAGCTCCTTTTTAAGGATTCCTGAAAATTAATATTTCCAAATTGAAATTTGGTGAAAATTTAACGTTATTGTCATGATAATATTTGTCCGCTTTTTCGGACGCGACAAGACGTCACTTTATAACCACGGGAAATATTGAAAGAACGGAATCATATGCGTAGTCGTATGCAGGGACCAGCCGCGCGCTGGTTGGGAGCGGGTATGTTGGCCATGGCCATGCTGGCCGGGTGTGGCGGCGGCGGTGGCGGTGGCAGTGAAACTGCGGCGCCGCCGCCCGTGGTGGTCGTGCCGCAGCCGGCCATCCTGTTTGCCGGTGCCGTGTCGGCGGCGGCAGAAGGTGCCGATGCCATCGGCAGCATGGGTGGACAGATTGAACTCGATGCCGGTAGCAGCAAGGATGGCGACGGCGGGACGCTGAGCTTTGCCTGGAGCATGGTCTCGAAACCTGCCGGCAGCGGCTTGAACATGGGCGCCGTCTCGACCCCGAAACTGAACTTCCAGCCCGACGCGCTGGGCACCTATGTCTTCAAGCTGCGCGTGACGAATGGCAAGGGCGGTTTTGCGGAAAAGAATGCCACCGTGCTGGTGAATAACCGGGTGCCGAATGCGGTGGTGGTGGTCAATGCGACGTTTACGGCGCAGCCGCTAGTCAAGGATGCTGTGAGTGTCTCGGCAGGTTCCGGCATCGTGCTTGATGCTACGGGCAGTACCGATGCCGATGGCGACAAGGTGAGCACGACGTGGGAACTGATCCAGAAGCCAGCTGGCAGTACGTCCCTGCTGTTTGTCAGCGGTCAAACGGCGCGTTTCTCGCCCGATGTGCTGGGCCTGTACAAAGTGCGCGCCCGCGGCGCGGACGGCAAGGGCGCGTATGCCGAAACGGTGTACCAGTTCGATGCCAACAACAGCATGCCGATGGGCGTGATCCAGGGCACGGTCGCGGTGGTCAGCCGCAACAACCAAACCGTCCCCGTCGGCCAGCCGCTGGTCACCAGCGGCATTCTCAGCTATGACGAGGGTGGCGCGCAATTGACTTATGCCTGGGCGGTCGACAGCCGGCCGGCCGGTTCTGTTGCCGCGCTGGCCGCAGCATCGACCGCAATACCATCGTTCACTCCGGACGTGGCGGGCGCCTATATGCTGTCCTTGACGGTCAGCAACGGTCGGCAGACAGCGGTGGCCTATCTGAAGTTCAATGCCGTCATCGCATCCTATAGTGTCGTGGCCTTGCCTTTCACGCCGCAGGAAGTACGTTACAGCAAGGGACTCGATCGCCTGGTCATGGTCAGTGCTGATCCTGATGCCTTGAAAATCACCAATCCGGTTGATGGCGTCACTACGAGCATCAGTCTGCCAACCTCGGTCAAGTCGTTTAATTTGAGTCCGGACGGCAAGCTGGCTGCCGTATTGCATGAAGGCGTGGTCAGCCTGGTTGACCTGGTGGCAGGGCAACTGCTGCGTTCTACAGGCACAGACGGTACGCAGACAGAGGTATTCACGACCAATGCTGGCATCGTCTTCCTGACGGGCTCTTCTGTCGGCACATCGCCGCGAGCCGCTGTTAGTGTGATCAACGGGCGTACTGGCCAGGTCCTTCCAGGACTTAATTCTTACTATGTCCTCTATGGAGCGTTGCGTGGCGTTTTTGCGGCATCCAAAAACAAGGCATTCGTGGCGCAGGGATATACATCCGCTATCACGTACTTTGACATAGACCCGCAAAGCAATGCCGTTCTGTCCAATGACCACACCTATCTCGACTACCCGTCGGGGGCTCCGTTCTTCTTGTCTTCCAAGGAAGATCTGCTGTTTACGGCTGCTGGTACGTATTTCAGTACCGATACGCTGAAATATGTCGGTCGCTTTATCCTCAGTACGGATGGGAGTAGCGTGTTGTCGATGAGTTACTCGCCCACCAAGGCGGAAGCGCTGGTCCTGGAGACATCGTACAATTATGGCTATCCGGTCAGCAATGTGATCTACGAAGCCAGTTACAGGCGGTTTAGCGGAGAACTGTTGTTCCCGGATGGTAATGTCAGCTTGCCGTACATCGGTGGCGAACCCAGCTACGGCATAGGTATCTTCCACACGGCCGCCGGCGATCCGGTGGCGCTGGTGCAGACGGGCGGCGCGCAGAAGGGCACCGCGCGCGCCAAGTACTATCTGGTGTATCGCTGATCGTATGGACGCGGCGGCGCGTCCGCCGTGCAATCTGTGCTATTTTTAAAGGCGGCGCGATGGCAAAGACCATCGCGGCCGCTTTTTTTATTGACGACACAGGAGAATTCCCGATGCCAACCATCAAGCGCACACGCCTTGCCACCGCCCTGCTGCTGGGGGCCTTCGCGGCCTTGGCCATGCCTGCCCACGCTGAACTGCAAGCCACGGGCGAGCCGCCTGCCGCGAAACAGGGTTGGAAGGCCGAGACCGTCGCGCAGGGCGTGCGCCAGCCGTGGGGCATCGCCTGGCTGGGCGAGGGGCGCGCGCTCGTCACCAGCAAGCAGGGAACATTGCATCTGCTGAATGGAAAGACTTTTACCGATGTGGCGCTGGAAGGCATGCCCAAGGTGTTTACAGGCGGGCAGGGCGGCTTGCTCGATATCGTCCTGCACCCGCAGGATGCGGGCAAGGCGCAGCAGCGCGTCTACATGACGGTGTCGACCGGCAACAATGACGCCAACCGCACGACCCTGGTGCGCGGCGTGTTCGACGGCAAGAAGGTGACGGGCATCCAGACCCTGTTCAAGGTGGCTACGGACAAGAGCGGCGGCCAGCATTTCGGTTCGCGCCTGCTGTGGCTGCCGGACGGCACTTTACTGATGAGCGTGGCCGATGGCGGCAACCCGCCGCTGCGCATCGGCGACCGCCTGGCGCGCGAGCAGGCACAGAATCTGGCCACGCACCAGGGTTCCATCCTGCGCCTGACGGAAGACGGCAAGCCGGCACCTGGCAACCCGCTGGCGGCCAAGGGTGCCTTGCCGGAAATCTGGTCGTACGGCCACCGCAACGTGCAGGGATTGGCGCTCGATCCCGTTTCCGGTCGCGTGTGGGCCACGGAACACGGTCCATATGGCGGCGATGAGCTGAATCTGGTGGTGGCGGGAGGCAACTACGGCTGGCCGCTGCAAGGCTATGGCGCCGACTACAAAACGCATGAGCCCGTCGGCAAGCACGAAGTGGCCGGCATGCTCAATCCGAGCGTGGCCTGGGTGCCGTCGCCGGCACCGTCGGGCCTGGCCGTCTACACGGGCGACAAGATTGCCGCCTGGCGCGGCAGCATCTTCAGCGGCGGCCTGGCGGCCAAGGATATCCGCCGCATCGCCGTCGATGCCAGCGGCAAGGTGACGGGGCAGGACCGCCTGGCCATCGGCGCGCGCGTGCGCGACGTGCGCCAGGGGCCGGACGGCTATCTGTATGCGCTGACGGATGAAGACAATGGCCGTTTGCTGCGCATCGTGGCGCAGTAGCACGGCAGGCGTCATCTTCGCTTAAGATGGCGCCTTTACTTCATTCAAGGTGGCGGCATGGCCCGTGATACTTATGCATACCGGCACGTTGCCGTCGAATCGCGCGCTATTGATGGCCGTGTGGAAATCCGCCCCGTGCCGGGCCAGGCTTTTTCGCCCGAACTGGCCGTGCAGTGCTCGCGCCGTCTGGTCGACCTGCAGCGCTACCCGCTGGGCAGCCGCTTTCTGCTCTTTGCCAAGCTGACGGACCGCCTGGGCGGCACGCCCTTCCTGTATGCGTATCACGGCGATGCGGACGTCGTGATGACGCCGGCCGAAGTGACGAAATTCCTTGGCGAATTCCGCCGCGGCCGCATTTGATTCCTACGATGTGACGCAGGCCGCGCCAGCCTTGGGGCTGGCCTGCGGCTTGCCAAAGATGGCGATCGTCAAGGCGCAGCCGAGGGCGAACAGGCCGCCGACCACCATCGCGCTCGATACCCCCAGCCGGTCGACGGCCATGCCTCCCAGCAAGGCGCCCGACGCCAGCGACACTTGCACGATGGCGACAAACAGCGCGCTGCTGCCTTCCATCAAGTGTGGCGCCGCCTTGAACATCCACGTCTGCACGGCGATCGGCATGGCGCCGAAACCGAAACCCCACACGGCCACCAGCAGCATGGCGGTAAGCGAATGGCTGCCGAACGCGGCCAGGGCCAGGGTGGACAAGCCCAGCACGGCACCCGTCACCATCAGTGCGGCCCGTTCGTAGCGGCCGGCGGCCCAGCCGCCCGCGAGGTTGCCGATGAAGCCGGAAGCGCCATACACGAGCAGCATGGCGCTGACCGTGCCGGCCGCCAGGTGCGAGATTTGCGTGAGGAACGGCGCGATATACGTGTAGGCGGCGAACTGGCCCGTGAAGATCATGGCTGTGGCGATCAGGCCCAGCCTGGCCTTGCGGATGCCGAAAATCATCGGCAACTGGCGCAGGCGGATGGCTTGCGTCGGCGGCAGCTTGGGCAGCAGCAACAGCTGGCCGAGGAAGACCAGTACGGCAATGGCGCTGGCCGCGCCGAAAGCGACCCGCCAGCCCACCAGCTCGCCCACCAGCGCACCGGCCGGCACGCCCGCCACCGTGCCCAGCGAGACGCCGGCGAAGATGATGGACATGGCGCGCGACGCATGCTGCGGCGCCACCAGGCGCGGGCCGATGGCGCTGCCGATGGCCCAGAAGCCGCCCACGCCCACGCCCAGCATGGCGCGGCCCAGCAGTATCCACGCATACGACGGCGCCAGCGCCACCAGCAGGTTCGACGCCACCAGCAGGGCCGTGAGGGCCAGCAGCACGATGCGGCGGTCCAGGCGGCCCGAGCCGACGGTGACAAAGATGGCGGCAAACGCGGCAACGATGCCGGGCGTGGTGATCATCAGCCCCGCCTGGCCCTTGCTGATGGCCAGTTCGGCCGCCATGGCGGGCAGCAGGCCGACGGGCAGGAATTCGGAGGTGACGAGGGCGAAGGCGCCGATGCCGACCGATAAGACGGCCAGCCATGGCGCCACGGTGGTATCGTCGCCAGAAGCGTTGGAGGGTGTGTGCATAGGGGTTCCTGAAAAGCCGGGAGGTTTTTAACCGGTCGGTATATAATCAGGGAAGGCAGACAGTGTTGTCAATAATTTTTTACCGAACGGTATGAAACAAGATAAAAATGAGGAAGCGGTCAAGGCGAAAACGGGGCGGCCACGCACGTTTGACGCGGATCAGGCGCTCGATTGCGCCATGAAAGTATTCTGGGAAAAGGGTTATGAAGGCAGCTCCCTGCCGGAATTGACGAAAGCCATGGGCATGAACCGGCCCAGCCTGTATGCCGTCTTCGGCAACAAGGAGCAATTGTTCCACAAGGCGCTCGAGCGCTACAGCGACACGCGCATGCGGTTCTTCGACGCGGCGCTGGAACAGCCGACGGCGCGCCAGGTGGTGGAAGCCTTGCTGACGCAATATGTCGACGCGCAAACCATGCCCGATGGCCCGCACGGCTGCATGGGCGTCAATGCGGCGCTTGCCTGCAGCGACGATGCCTTGCCGATCCGCGATGAATTGTTTGCGCGCCGGCTGCGCGGTGAAATCAAGCTGCGCGACCGCTTGCGGCGCGCCAGGGAAGAGGGGGATTTGCCGCCCGATTCCTGCCCGGAGCAGCAGGCGCGTTTTGTCGTGACCCTGTCGCAGGGCATGGCCATCCAGGCGGCGGCCGGCGTATCGCGCGAGCAGTTGCAGCAAATGGTGGGATTGCTGCTGCGCAATTGGCCGCTGTAACTATCCTGTCGGGGCGATGGTCTTGGCCAAGTCGCTGGGCGCCTTGCGTCGCCAGGCGGCCGTCAGGGCGGCGGCCAGCATGTCCAGCTCGGCGTCCGCCAGGCGCACCGTGATGCCAGCCAGGCGTTCTCCCCACCAGAGTTTCTCGCAGCCCGATGGCGTGATGACGGTGGCGATGTGCGCCGCTTCCGCATCGAGCAGCACGTTGATGTGCTCGTCATCGGGCAGGGTGGCAAAGATCTTCCCGCCCACGCGGAACGCCGGACGGTCGTGGTGTTCTTCCTCGGTGGTGTCGGGAAACGACAGTGCCAGATAGCGTAGTTCTTCCAGGTCGACCATTCCTCTTTCCCCCTCATCGGACAGATAGCAGCGTGACTGCATTTTGCCATGCTGTTTCACCCCGTGGTGCAGAGGCATGCGAAAAGAAATGCGCAAGATGCGACACTGACGGACTGGTCTGTGGTGCAGCCGCGACACGTCACGTGCCGCGCATGGTCGCCGCTCCAGAGTGAGGGATGGGGTTTTTCTGCCGCTGGACAGGTGCTTGCCATAAAAATATCTTTCATGGTTAAAAGAAAAATACTTTTCTTCCAAGGAATTTGAGCTAGAATAGCTTCATCGTCTTACCTGACCCGTCAATTGTCTGGCCTTGTCCCGGGAACCCGAACCCTTTCCAGGACGCTTGCAATGCCGCCATGGCACGCCGCAAGTCCGCGCTGTTTCGCGGAAGCCATGCCCCCGACCGCTCATTCCTGCAATCCCTAGCGCTACGCCGACACGCCTCAATGCAGCGTGTATTCAGCTCCAGCGCCCCTTGCTGCGCCCACTGAATACTTACTTACTGGATACCATCATGAAAAACTTGCCTAAAATCGCTTTGTCCCTGATCGCTGTCGGTGTGTTTGCCCACGCGAACGCCAGTACCATCACCCTGTCCACCGGCTATTCGGGCGCCGGCGCGCAAAGCTCCGCCGCCGACTACCAGTCCGTTGTGAATGCCGCCGTGGCCACGCCTGGCGCCGGTTATGGTTCGACGACGATTGCCAGCTATGACAACGTCAACAACAGCGGCCTGTTTGGCAGCGGCTCGAACATCGCCTTCAAATCCGTCATCAACTTTGGCGTCGGCGCGGCCGATGCGGGCACCTGGAGCTTCCGCAGCGGCGTCGATTTCGGCAAGGGCGGCGCCCTGTTCCTCGACGGCGTGGCGCTGGATTTCAAGAGCAATGACATGTGGTGGGCAGGCAACTACAACAATGGCAGCCAGTTCCTCAGCGGTTCGAGCACCCTGGCGGCCGGCAACCATACCCTGAGCATCTATGGCCTGGAAGGCTGCTGCGATGGCGGCCAGCAAGCGCAGTTCAAGGCGGGCAACAACAATTTCGTCAGCTTCGGCGCCAATGATGGCTTGATCTCGGCTGTCCCAGAGCCAACCACCTACGCCATGCTGCTGATCGGCCTGGGCTTGCTGGGCTTTACGGCACGCCGCAAGCAGGAATCCAAGTTCTAAGTTTGTATCGCCGACCTCGCCGCGCCTGATGGCGCGCGATAAAAAAAGCCCGCCGGTCTGTCAGGACACGGCGGGCTTTTTGCATGGCGGCGGCTTAATCGCCGCTGTCTTCGTCTTCGTCGGCACCCTTGGCCGCCTTGCCGCGCTCGGCATCGACGGCGCGCTGCAGGCTGGCCGCATCGCGGAAGAAGGCGTCCGTCGTGTGAGCCGGGCTCAGGCGTAAGGCCGGCGGGTAGATCACGGACATGTACGGCTCGTCGGCCAGGCGGCCGCTGCTCTGCAAATTGCTCAGCAGGATCAGGGTCGAGCCAAGGATGGCCAGCACGACGGCAACGAGGCCGAAGCGGCGCGGGTGCTGCGGCTTGATCGTGCACAAATGGTAGTAGATCATGGCGCAGACGATGACGATGAACATGTGCCGTCCGTAGCGCGTCAGCACTTCCAGCGACAGCGCATACGCCGCCATGTTGCTGCCCAGTTCCCACGCCTCCATGGCCAGCAAGCCGCAGCCGATGATGAACAGGTGGCGGCCGAAGCGCGCCACATGGCCGAACAGGCGGTTTGCCACGGCCCAGATCGACGCCCACACGAGGCCGCCGGCCAGCGCGTAGGCGATGATCATCAGGTAGGAAATCGGGTCGAAGGCGTCCGCATCGCTGAGCCAGTTGCTGAAGGCGGCCGAGGCGCCGATCATGGCCAGGCCGGCGACGGCGGGGCGCAAGCCTTCCCAGTCATGCCGGGTGGTGTCGCCCAGTTCGGTCGCCACGGGATGGTCGCTGGCGCGCACGCGCAGACGCGTGTGGCCCAGGCGTACGATGCTGTTGCCGGTCATGGCCACTTGCAGTTGCCGCTGCCCCCGGTGGATCACGCCATTCTGGCTGCCCAGGTCGCGCAGCAGCAGGCCGCCTGTGCCGTCGTCTTCGACAATGGCGTGCGCGGCTGCCGTATGCGCATCATCGAGGATGAAGTCGTTGTCGTAGCCGCGGCCGATGCGGATCGGCAGGGATGCCATGCGCTGGCGCTGCCGCACTTCGCCATTCTCGGCGAGGATTTCGATGAAGTATGGTGCTTTCATGGCTTGCGTCCGCTTTCCCGCGACAGCGCTTCGAGGAAGGTGCGCGTGACGCGCATGCCGTTGGCGTAGGACACGCCGCGCGCGTCGATGCGGCTTTGCAGGCTCATCAATGGCTCATCGGTGCTGGCGGCCAGCAGGGCGAAGTCGTACAGTCCCGTAAACTTGCGGTAGGCGCGCACGCACAGGACGGCGCGCAAGGGTAAGGTCTTGTTCTTGACGAACTGTTCAGTGCAATGGGGGCCCGTCAGGTGCGCGCTCTTGTAGCTGCCGAAACTTTCATTCTTGAACGAGGCACTGGCCAGCTCGGAAAAGCGCAGCGGACCCAGTTCGCTGCTGCGCAAAAATTCGTGGCGCATCGACACCTGCCCCGTCTGCAGGGCGCCGGAGATGAAGATGGCCGATTCCATGGCGCAGCTGGTGTTGTCGAGCATATAGGGCTTGTCAGACTTGACGTTGGAGCGGCCCCAGCAGCGCATCTGGTTGGATTCGCGCACGGGCACGCGGTACGGGCCCATGGCTTTCAGGCTCAATGGCGTGTCGAGCAGGCGCGCCAGCATGACTTCCTGGTGCGCCAGCAGCTGCGCCGTCACCAGCGGCTTGAAGTCCTTCGGCGGCTTGCCTTGCTGCGCCACTTTGGCCAGCAATTGCTGGGCATAGCGGGCGGGCACGAGAAAACTGACGAGTTCGCCATCGAGGCGTTTCGATACGTTCACGCCGGCCACGTCGCCATTTGCGGTCACGCTGGGACCGCCGCTCATGCCGGAATTGATCGGTCCCGTAAACATCAGCTGGTCGTAGAAGCTGCGCGTGACGACGCCGTTGTACGAGCCTTCCGAAATGGCGAAGCCCAGGTCCAGCGGGTTGCCCATCGAATACAGGTACTGGCCTTGCGTCAGCGGCGCCAGCCCTTCCGGCATCTTGAAGAAGCCCGTGCCATGGCGGTTCACGCGCAATACCGCCAGGTCGTGCAGCACGTCGACGGCCAGCAATTCCACGTTGCCCCGCTGGCCGCTCGTGTCGACCCATTCGCCCACATAGGTGTCCGGATCGAGGGCGAACTGGGAGACCACGTGATAGTTGCTCACCACCAGGTCGCCCGTGCCGATCAAAAAGCCCGAGCCGACGGACGACTGCGTGCGGCCGTTTTTCAGCAGCACGCGCACTTGCAGGATGTCGGCGCGCGCGGCCGTGTACAGCTTTTGTGCGGCCGAGGAGGGCGGCGGCAGGGCTGCGTGTTCGGTGGCGGCTGGCGCGGCGGTGGCCGGCGGCGGCTTGATGGGGGGAGTCGAAGCGGTGGGGGCCGCGGCTTGCGCGGCAGGTACAGGCGCTGGGGCCGCGTGGGCGCCTGCGGCAGCGCACAGGCTGGCCAGCAAGAAGGCGAGGTTAGATAATTTCATGCATCCTTTGTGCGTGAGCAGGAGCGCGGCCGGCGCGGCGCGGTATCGAGCACGCACCGGCCCGGGGCACTACAGGGCGCCGTCTTCCAGCGCCGGTGCCGTTTCCGGCGTCATCATGTGACCGAGCTTGCTTTGCTTGGTATTCAGGTAATGCTGGTTGAAGGCGTTGCGGTTGACCAGCAGCGGCACCCGTTCGGCCACCGTGATGCCCAGCGCTTCCATGGCGGCGATCTTGCGCGGGTTGTTCGTCATCAGGCGCAGGCTGTGGATGCCGAACTGCGCAAACATGGGTTTGCACAAGGTGTAGTTGCGCGCGTCGGCCTTGAAGCCCAGCTGTTCATTCGCCTGCACCGTGTCGGCGCCCGCCTCTTGCAGGCGGTAGGCGCGGATCTTGTTGATCAGGCCGATGCCGCGCCCTTCCTGGCGCAGGTACAGCAAGATGCCGCGGCCTTCCTCGGCGATGCGTTTCAGGGCGCCTTCGAGCTGGGCACCGCAGTCGCAGCGCTGGGAAAACAGCACGTCGCCCGTCAGGCACTCGGAATGCACGCGCGCCAGCACCGGTTCGCCGTTGCCGATATCGCCCAGCACCATGGCCAGGTGTTCCTTGCCCGTGGCGTGCTCGACAAAGGCGTGCAGGGTGAACTGGGCCCACGGCGTCGGCAGTGCGCAGGAAGTCGTGTAATCCAATTCGCCTGTCGCCAGGATGTCTGCGCCGCTTTGCATGGTTGTGCTCATATAAGTAATTATCAAAAATAAAAGGCGCGCGACACCACTCCGGTGCCGGCGCGCCTTGCCATCATACCAAAAAGCAGGGAAACGTTTTCCCTGGCTGCCATTCGGTCGTTGCAATGTCTGGTGATAAGCCTTACTTAGGGACACTTCCTCCTTTTACAAGGTGAACTGCTGGCTTTGCCTGGCGGATGCCGCCGCCAGGCACGGGACATCAACTGCCGATGCGTCCGCCGTCGTTCTTGGTGATCACGATGGTGGCCGAGCGGGGACGCTTGCCGGCGCCATAGCCGGCGTTGGCCGGCCACTGGCTCGTGTATTTGGACGGATCGCCGATATTCGCCAGCGAGGTGTTTTCACCCGGGTGCTGGATGTTGATGAACATGGTCTTGCCATCGGGCGTTTCGCTGATGCCCGTGATTTCCGAGCCGACCGGTCCCACCAGGAAGCGCTTGAGCGTGTCGGCAGTGGGTTTCTTGCCGATGAAGGTGTCGACCGCCAGGTTGCCGCCGGCCGCCGTCGCGTAGTTCAGGGTGGACTTGGCGCCATCGCCGACCTTGCCGGGAATGGCCGCCAGCATCATGCAGTTGGTCACATCCGTGTAGGCGCCATCGTCGGTCTGGATCCAGCAGATGCCCGTGTACGGGCTGAAGGCCAGGCCGTCCGGGCTCGAGAAATCCTGATCGGCCGTCAGGTTCGACAGGTTGATCTTGCTGGCGTCGGCGCCGCTTTCGGCGCCAAACAGGTAGACATCCCAGGTAAAGCTGGTGGCCGCGGCCGCGCCCGTGCCTTCCTTGAAGCGGATGATGTGGCCGTTCGGATTGCCGTTCTGCGCGCTGCTGCCCTTCATGTCCGTGTAGGCGCGCGGATTGGCGCTGTCCGGCGCCAGCTGCGACGAGCCGCTCGGATTGACGGTGCGGTTCGAGTTGTTGGTCAGCGTGTAATAAATCTCGCCATTCGCAGGATTGACCGAGCACCATTCCGGACGGTCCATCTTCGTCGCGCCCACGGCGTCGGCCGCCAGGCGGGCGTTGACCAGCACGTCGGCCAGGTCGGCGAACTTGTAGGCGCTGTACGCCTGGATCAGCGCGTTCGACATGGCCAGCTCGATCCACTGGCCCGTGCCGTCGGCGGCCAGCTTGGCCACGTACAGCTTGCCCGAATCGAGGTATTTGTCGCCGGTGGCCATGCGGTCGGCCGGGTTGGCGTCCGCGGCGGCCCAGACGGCGGTCGTGACGAACTTGTAGATGTATTCGTTGCGCGAATCGTCGCCCATGTAGACGGCCAGCTGCTGGCCCACGGCCGGCACGCTGAAGGCGGCGCTTTCATGCGCGTAGCGGCCCAGGGCCGTGCGCTTGCGGATAGCCTTGGTCTTGTCGTACGGGTCCATTTCGACGATGTAGCCCATGCCGTTCAATTCATTGCGGTAGTCGTCGCTGCCGTTGCTTGATGCGCCGATCTTGCTCAGGTTCCAGCGCGCGTACTTGTCGTCGCTGCCGCCCGTTTCCCAGCCGTGGCGCGAGGCGCCGCCCTGGCTGCGGCCATAGCGATTCAGCGAAACGACGGACTTGTCGCCGCGCGCCGCATTGTCGGTGGCCGAGCGGGTGAAATAGCCGGCCCAGTTTTCTTCGCCGGAAAGGTAGCTGCCCCATGGCGACTTGCCCGTGCCGCAGTTGTTGATGGTGCCGCGCGTCTTGGTGCCGGTCGGCGAATACTTGGTCACCACGAGGGCGTTGCCGCGTACGGGGCCGGCAATCTCGATGTCCGTCAGCGGCGTGACGCGGCGGTTGAAAGCGGAATCGTTGACGGTGGCCCAGGCGCTGCCCGTCTTCCTGACTTCCACCACGCTCAGGCCGTGGACGGCCACTTCCTTGTCGACTTCGGCGGCGGGACGCGGCAGCGTGGTGGTGCCGCCATTGACGTGCAGGAAGTGCGAGGACAGTTTTTCGTCCGTGGTCGCTTCGTGGTTCATGGCCAGCAAGCCCCGTTCCGCGCCGGACGCCAGCGGCGCGCCAGCGGCGGAGAGGCCGTAGTATTCCATGCCGTCGTGGTGGTCGCCGGCGCGGTTGTCGAAATCGGTATCGCTGCCGTCGTTCTTGTAGGCAGGCGTCGCCGCGCGCAGCGAGTCGCCCAGCGCATACAGGGCGGTGGCCGTGTAGCCGGCCGGCACCGACACGACGTCGGCCAGGCTTTTCGGCACGGCCGTGAAGGCCAGCAGTTTTTCGGGCGTCGGCGTTGGCGTCGGCGTGATGGCGACCGCATCGCTACCGCCGCCGCAAGCGGACAGGCCCATCGAACCCATGACGGCGGTAGCGGCCGTGACGGCGCTGCCGCGCAGCCAGTTGCGGCGGCTCAGGCGGGCGTTCAGGATGCTGTTGAAGTGGTTGTCGTGGGACGCGTTGCTGTCAATGTCGTTCAGATCGGTGGCGCTGATGGCCAGATCGTTGGGCTTGTTCATGGGCTGCGATGTCCTGTGGTTGCGTGATTTAAAGGCAACCGCATGATAGTTGTCGAATGTGACAGCGCCATGTCAGCTTGATGACAAAACGGTGACAGGCTGCCGGCCCGGCGGGCCGCGTCCATGACGGGCCCGTTCGGTCAGGCAGCCTTGGCCTTATTTGGCCTGGCGAAAACCGCGCTCCACCAGCAACAGCATGCCGCCGAAGATGGACAGGTTCTTCAGGAAATTCGTCAACTGGTCCTGGAAGTGGGCCGCGTCGGCGCTCCAGAAGGCGTGGAAGATCAGCGTGGTGGGGATCAGGAACAGCGCCAGGGCCAGCGCCGCCCAGCGCGCCTGCCAGCCAGTGATCAGCAGCAGGCCGCCGCCCACTTCCAGCACGATCACGCCCACCAGCAAAATATTGGCGATCGGCAAGCCCTGGCTGGCCATGTAGCCGGCCACGCCCGTAAAGCCGCCGATTTTCAGCAAGCCCGAGACAAAGAACAGCACGCCAAGGGCGGCACGGCCGAGGGGCAGCAAGACGTTGCTTCTGTTTTCCATGATTTTTCTCTTTTTCTATATTGATCAATTATTTGGGTAAGTCGAAGACGAGGAATTCCGCGTCTTCCGGCTGCGTGATGATGACGCTGGCTTCCTGCGTCAGTTTCAGCGCATCGCCCGCTTTCAATGGCGTGCCGTTGACCACCAGGCTGCCGCGGATCAGGTGCACATAGGCGAGGCGGCCTTCGTCGAGCGCATGTTCGGCCTGTTCGCCTTCCTGCAGGATGCTGGCGTAGATGGCCGCATTCTGGTGGATCAGCACGGAACCCTGGCGGCCGTCGCTCGAGGCGATCAGGCGCAGCTTGCCCCGTTTGCTTTCCGGCGTGAAGTGTTTCTCTTCATAGCTGGGCGGAATGCCCGTCACGTTCGGCTGGATCCAGATCTGCAGGAAGTGCAAGCCATCCGTTGCCGAGTGGTTGAACTCGCTGTGGCGCACGCCGCTGCCGGCGCTCATGCGCTGCACATCGCCGTAGTGCAGGACGGAGCCCGTGCCCATGCTGTCCTTGTGTTCCAGCGCGCCGTCGAGCACATACGAAATGATTTCCATGTCGCGGTGGCCGTGCGTGCCGAAACCCTGGCCTGGCGTGACCCGGTCTTCATTGATCACCAGCAAGGGGCCAAAGCCCATGTGCAGCGGATCATGGTAGCTGCCGAAGGAAAAGCTGTGGTGGGAATTGAGCCAGCCGTGGTTGGCGGCGCCGCGTTCTTCGCTATGACGAATCTGTAACATGGTGGACTCCGTTTCTATAAGTTAATGTGCGATAATTTCGAAGGACCGTTGCCTGGCGCTGTGCCGTGGCGTCTTTTCTGCCCCTCGCTGTACGATGAACAAAGTATAGGCCCCTCTGCAGAGAAAGAAAAACGGAAAATCTTGCGACCTATGATCGAAAAAATCGAATGTTAAGACTGAGCCTGGAAGCCCTGCAAATCGTTGGCGCCATAGACCGCCGCGGATCGTTCTCGTCGGCCGGCAAGGAGTTGCATAAAGTCCCGTCCACCATTTCCTATACCGTGGCCAAGCTGGAAGACGACCTGGGCGTGCAAGTGTTCCAGCGCAATGGCCCGAAAGTCATACTGACGGCGGCCGGCCAGGAATTGCTGAAGGAGGGCCGTTATCTGTTGAAGGCGGCGCAGGACCTCGAGCACCGCGTGCGCAGGGTGGCGTCCGGCTGGGAAACGGAATTGTCCATCGGCATCGACTCCATGTTTTCCGCCGTGGCCCTGGCCGACGACGTGCGCGCCTTCTACGACGTGGCGCAGCAGACGCGCCTGCGCCTGTCGCAGGACACCCTGTCGGGTACGTGGGAAGCGCTGCTGGACCGGCGCGCCGACTTGCTGGTGGGCGCGCCCGGCGACGGGCCGGCCGGCGGCGGCTATATCGCGCAGCCGATCGGCATGCTCGACTTCGTCTTTGCCGTGGCGCCCACGCATCCTCTGGCCCAGGTGCGGGAACCCTTGTCGCGCGGCCACCTGCAGCAGTACCGGGCCGTGGTGGTGGCCGATTCGGCGCGCCAGATGGCGCCGCGCACGGTGGGGCTGCTGCTGGGGCAAGATGCCTTGAGCGTGCCGAACATGCAGGTCAAGTTCGACTACCAGGTGCTGGGGCTGGGTTTTGGCTTCCTGCCGGGGCCGTGCGCCCGCGCCGCCATCGCGCGCGGCTTGCTGGTAGAAAAGGCCGTGGAAGAACCGAAACCGTCGGAAACTTTTTACCTGGCCTGGCGAGTGGGCGAGGATGGCGCGGCATTGCGCTGGTGGATGGCGCGCATGCGCGAACCGGATGTGTTTGCCCGCCTGGCGCAGCATCTGCCGGGCCATTCGGCGTAGGCCTTAAAATGTTGACATACGCCAACACTTTTAAGTTACCATATTCACAGTATTTCCCGCCCGACCTCCATGCCCCATAGTGGGATTTTGATGATTACACACACCGCAGCGCCCCTGATATGTTCCCCTGACCTGGCTCTAGAGTGGGGTTGCCATGCTTGAGGCGAAGGTTGCGCTGTGCCTGCGCCTGGCCCAGGATGCCCGTGAACAGGCGGGGCCGCAGCAGGCCGCCACCATGGCGCGGCTGGAGGAAGAACTGGAGCGGCTGCGCGGCGCCAGCCGCCCCGTGGTGCGCGTGGCGCCGGCCGACGCCTTGCTGGAAATCGATCCCGATGGCTTTTTGATCGGCTGGAACCATGGGGCCGAACAGATGTTCGGCTATTCCGAACTGGAAGCGCTGGGCCAGCACATCCTGTTTTTGTATCCTGAAGACGACGCGGAAGCGAGCGTGCTGGAACTGCATTTCACCCAGGGCGACGTGGCCACCGATGTGCGCCGGCGCAAGAAGTCGGGCATGGTGACGTGGTTGCGCATGCACCGCCACGTGATCCACGACCAGGCCGGCAAGGCGTGCGGCATGGCCGTGCGCCTGTCGGCCATGAGCGAGCCGCTGTCCGACGTGGACAAGGTCAGGTTACACGCGCGCATCATCGAAGACAGCGAGCAAGCCGTGCTGATCACGGATGCGGAAGAGCGCATCGTCTCGATCAACAGTTCCTTCAGCCGCATCACCGGCTATTCGCCGGCAGAAGCCATCGGCCGCACGCCGGACTTGCTGCGTTCTGGCGTGCACGACCCCGATTTCCGCGCCAAGGTGCGCGCCGCCATGCGGGGACACGGCTCCTGGCGCGGCGAAATCATCGGCAAGCGCAAGAATGGCGAACTGTTCCCGCAAGACGTCACCATCAGCGTCGTGCGCGACGAATTCGGCGAGATCAGCCACGTGTTTTCCCTGTTTTCCGATATCTCGGTGCACAAGGATGCCGAAGCGCGCATGCAGCGCATGGCCAACTATGACAGCCTGACGGGCTTGCCCAACCGCTGCCTGCTGAACCAATTGGTCGACCAGGGCCTGGCCGAAGCGAAACGGCAGGGCACGCATGGCGCGCTGATGGTCATCGACATCAGCCGCATCGGTTCCATCAGCGACACGCTGGGCCATGAAGTGGGCGACCAGCTGGTGATCGCCATCGGCCAGCTGTTCCGTGGCGCCCTGCGCGACGCGGACATCCTGGCGCGGGTCGACAACAGCAAGTTCGTCGTGGCCCTGCTGCATATCGAAAAGCGCGAACACGCGGCGAATGTGGCGCAAAAGCTGCTCAATTTGCTCGAAGCGCCGATCAATATCGATACGCACGCCCTGCACGTGGGAGCCAGCATCGGCATCACCGTGTATCCGGAAGACGGCCTGGAAGCGCCGGCCCTGTTCCGCTTTGCCGACGTGGCCGTGTCCAAGGCAAGCCAGACCATCGAATCGACCTTCCTGTTTTACCGCGAAGACATGAACCGCCGGGCCAAGGAACATTTGCGGCTGGAAAGCGAAATGCGCCTGGCCTTGGGCGACAAGGAGCTGGAATTGCACTACCAGCCGAAAGTGAGCCTGGCGAGCGGGCGCATCGTCGGCGCGGAAGCCTTGCTGCGTTGGAAGCATCCGATGCGCGGCATGGTCTCGCCCGGCGTCTTCATCCCCGTCGCCGAGGAAACCAGTTTGATCCTGGAGCTGGGCACCTGGGTGCTGGACGAGGCGTGCCGCCAGATCCGCAGCTGGGAAGACCGGGGCCTGCACATGCCGGCCATCGCCGTCAACCTGTCGGCGCGCCAGTTCGATGAACAATTGCCCGCGCGCATAGCGGCCGTGCTGGAACGCTATGGCGTGCGGCCCGACCAGATCATGCTGGAAATCACGGAAAGCCTGTTGATGCGCGGCGCCGACAAGGTGATCGACATCATGAACCAGCTGGTGGCCATGGGCCTGGCGCTGGCGCTGGACGACTTCGGCACCGGCTATTCCAGCCTGGCCTACCTGAAGAAATTTCCCATCAGTACCTTGAAAATCGACCGCTCCTTCGTCATCGGCTTGCCCTTCGAGGAAAACGATTGCGCCATCGCCCGCGCCATCGTCACCATGGCGCAGCAGTTGCGCCAGGAAATCGTCGCCGAAGGGGTGGAAACGGCCGAACAGATGCGCTTCCTGCGCGAACTCGGTTGCGACCAGTTGCAAGGCTATCTGTTCAGCCCGGCCGTGCCGGCGGCCGAGTTCGAGCTGATGTTCGATGAAGGCCGGCAGTTGCGGCTGGAAGAGCTGGCCTGAGCCAGCGATTGTCAGACCTTGAGTCGTCCACGGAAACCCCGGCTCGCATAATACGATTCGGCGCCATTGTGGTAGACGAAGACCTGTTCATAGCGGCGGTCGCAAAACAGGGCGCCGCCCAGCGCCCGGATGCTGTCCGGCGTCGCGATCCAGCTCGAGGTTTTGCGGTCGAACGGTTCCAGTTCCTGCAACTGGCGGTATTGTGCCTGCGTCAGCAATGCGATACCCATCGCTTGCGCCATGGCCATGGCGCTGCCGCACGGCTTGTTGGCCTTGCGCGCGGCCAGGGCCGCGGCATCGAAACACAGGCTGCGCCGGCCGATGGGACTTTCTGCGGAGCAATCGCAAAACGTGACGGCGCCCGTGTCGCCGGCATGCCCGATGACGTCCGGTTCGCCGCCCGTGTCTTCCATTTGCCGCAATACCGCCAGGCTGGCGGGAGCGGCCTTCAAGCGCGCCAGCACGCTGTCCCACGTCAAGTCCGCATGGCGGTGCATGTGCTGGCTGAAGCGGGTTTGCAAGGTGTGGATCAAGTCATCGTGCATGACGCGGCTCCCTGAAGTTTTAACGATATCAACGATAGGGCCGATTATAAGACGCGATGCGGCCGGGCGGCGCTCATCCCAGCTGCACTTTTTCCAGCAGATAATCGAGCATCACGCGCACCCTGGCCGGCACTTGCAAGCCCGGTCCCACGAAGACGGCGTGCACGAGTTCCTTGTCGCCCGGATTGTAGTCCTGCAGCACGGGTATCAAATCGCCTTGCTCGATATCGCGCAGCACGTGCTGGCGCGAAAAGCGTCCCAGTCCCATGCCTGCCAGCACCAGCTGGCGCATGCTTTCGCCATCGCTGACGCAGGTATTGCCCTGCGGCGCCACCTGCACGGTGTTGCCCGCCTCATCGAGAAAGGGCCAGGTTTCGTTCTGACAGCGGAAATTGAAGGCCAGCAGATTGTGCGTGGATAAGTCCTGCGGCGTGCGCGGCAGGCCGTGCCGTGCCGCGTAGGCAGGCGACGCCACCACGACCATCGCGTCTTCACCCAGCTTGCGCGCCACCAGGTTCGATTCCTTCAGCTTGCCCGTGCGGATGGCGATGTCCGTGCGGTCTTCCAGCAAGTCGACGATGGCATCGCTGACCACCACGTCAAGCACGATGTCGGGATAGCGCTGCGCGAATTCGGGCAGGATGGGCAGCAGATGGCGCACGCCGAACGGCACGAAGCAGTTGATGCGCAGGCGCCCGCGCGGCGCCGCGCCCTGGGCCGCTTCGCGCTCGGCGCCATTGATATCGTCGAGGATGCGCTTGCACTGCACGAAGAAGGCGTCGCCCTCGGGCGTCGTGTGCAGCTGGCGCGTGCTGCGCTGGAGCAAGCGGGCGCCGAGCCGCGCTTCCAGGCGATTGACGAGTTTGCTGACGGCCGACGGCGTCAAGGCCAGGCGGCGCGCGGCGGCGGAAAAGGCGCCCGTTTCCACCACGGCCACAAACACGGCCATCTCGAACGCGCGGTTGATGTCTTGCCTGGCCATTATTGAATCCATTTCACAGGTGTTTCCATTATTGGAGTCTATATCAAAAGCGTTTCCATCGATACACTGGCTGGCTTGAACTCTGCCGGAGAAATACCATGACCACCGCAAGCCCTGTTTCCCCTTCAGCCAGCAAGATGCCGCCCGGCGTGCTGGCGCTGGCCGTCGGCGCCTTTGCCATCGGCGTCACCGAATTCATCGTCGTCGGCATCCTGCCGACCATTGCCAAGGATTTGCACATTTCCATCGAATCGGCCGGCTCGCTGGTGAGCCTGTATGCGCTGGCGCTGGCCATCGGCACGCCGCTGCTGGTGCTGCTGATGTCGCGCCTGCCGCGCAAGGCGGCCTTGCTGGGGCTGATGAGCGTGTTCCTGGCCGGCAACCTGCTGGCCGCCTTTTCGCACACGTTCGAACTGTTGTTGCTGGGACGGGTCATCACGGCCGTGGCGCACGGCACCTACTTTGCCATCGGCGCCACCGTGGCCGCCAGCCTGGTGGAGAAGGCGCAGGCGGGCAGGGCGATTTCCGTGATGTTTGCGGGCCTGACGTTGGCCATGGTGATCGGCGTGCCGTTCGGCAGCTTCCTCGGCAACCTGATGGGCTGGCGCTTGCCCTTTTTTGCCGTCGCCGTACTGGCTGCGCTGGGTCTGGCGGCAATGGCGCGCTGGCTGCCGGCCGGCTTACAGCAGGGCAAGGGCGGCAAGGCCATGACGCAGCTGGCGGCCCTCGGCAGCGGCCCCATCCTGACCATGATGGCGGTGACGACGTTTGGCTTTGGCAGCAGCTTTGCCGCGTTCACGTTCATTACGCCCATCCTGACGGATGTGACGGGGTTTTCCGCCACCATGGCCAGCGCCTTGCTGATCGTGTTTGGTGCCGCCACCTTTGCCGGCAACCTGGCGGGCGGCTACCTGACCAGCCACCTGGGCTGGCAAAAGGCCTTGCGTGCGATGCTGCTGTTGCTGGCCGTCACGCAAGCGGGCGTTGCCTTGAGCATCAGCTCGCCATGGATGATGACGGCGATGCTGTTCGTCTGGGGCGTGTTCGCCTTCGGCCTGTCGCCCGCCCTGCAGGCCGGCATGCTGGCCACGGCCGAGCGCTATACGCCGCAAGCCGTCGATTTCGCTTCGGGCCTGAACATTTCCGCGTTCAATCTGGGCATTTCCTTCGGCTCCATGCTGGGGGCGCTGATGGTCTCGCGCCAGTTGATGGCCTCGTCGCCGTGGGCCGGCGTGGCTGCCGCATTGCTCGCCTTGCTGCCGCTGGCGTGGCTGGCGCGCAAGAACCTGGCCGCCCATGTGGCGGGTGCTGCCGCGCACTGAGGTTCAGGTATGCACGGCGGCGGCCGGCGCCCGTTTCTGGCGCTGCGCCATATAAGAGCTGCCCATCGATGCCGCCATGATCATGGCGATGGCCAGCCATTGCGGGGCACCGAGGCGCTCGTCGAGCAGGATGTACGCCAGCATGGCTGCCACGGCCGGTTCCATGCTGCTCATGATGCCGAACGCTTGCGGCGTCAGCCGCTTCAGGGCCACCATTTCCAGCGAGATCGGGATGGCGCTGGAAATGAGGGCCACGCCCAGCCCCACGGCCAGCACGACAGGCGAGAGCAGGGCGGCGCCGCTGTGCATCACGCCGACGGGCACGACCACCAGGGCAGCCATGGCCAGGCCCAGCGACACGGAGTGGCCCGCATGCAAATGGCTGGCGCGCTTGCCGAAGACGATATACGAGGCCCAGCAGACGGCGGCGCCCAGTGCGAACAGCACGCCGGTAGGATCGAGGTTGCTGACGTCGTGGCCGAGCGGCAGCAGCAGCGCCAGTCCCGCCACGGCCAGGCCCACCCAGACGAAGTCGATGGAGCGGCGCGAGGCGAGCAGGGCCACGGCCAGCGGGCCGGAAAACTCGATCGCCACGGCGATACCGAACGGAATCGTGCGCAAGGCCATGTAGAAGCACAGGTTCGTCAAGCCCAGCGCCGCGCCGTACAGGGCCACGGTGCGCAGGTCGGCGCGGCTCAGCTGCCAGCGCCACGGGCGCCAGAACAGCAACAGCAGCAAGGCGGAAAAGCCCACGCGCACGGCCGTCGTGCCCTGTGCGCCCACCAGCGGGAACAGGCTGTGCTTGGCCCATGACGTGCCTAGTCCCAGGCAGGTGACTGAGCCGAGGATGGCCAGCAGGGGAATCAACGAGGAATAGCGGCGTAATGGCATGGTGATAAAAGGCTTGATATCGGAATAGCGAAAGTTTATTGTGTCTGCTCCGATATTTGCACTGCATTTTGACCTTCATGACGCAACTTTCGCTCACGCCTTCCCTTGCCCTCGATACCTTCGACCTGGCGATCCTCGACATCTTGCAGCGCGATAACACGACCTCGCAGCGCGAAATCGCCCAGGCCGTGCACCTGTCCGCACCGGCCGTGCAGCGGCGCATCCGCCGCCTGCGCGAGAGCGGCGTGATCCGTCATGAAGTGGCCGTGCTCGACGCGAGCCGCCTGGGCCGCCCCCTGATCCTGACGGTGGAAGTGCATTTGCACGACGAGCACCCGCAGCGCACGGCCGGCATGCGCGCGCGCATCATGGCCGAGCCTGCCATACAGCAGTGCTACGGGATCACGGGCGAGGCGGACTACCTGCTGATCATAACCGCCAGCAGCATGGCCGAATACGAAGCGCTGACGGAACGCCTGTTCGGCGGCGACGACAATATCCGGCGCTACCGCACCTCGGTGGCCTTGACCTGTCTCAAGATGGGCTTGTACGTGCCGCTGGGATAGAGAAAAGGCCAGGCAGATGAAGCTATCCAAAAGCAAGCAAGCCGCCGTGACGGCAGCCATGCCCGCCAGCCTGTCCGCCGCCGTAGCTGCTTATCAATGGGCGCGCGACAGCGGCGGCGAGTCGGACGCTGCCGTCTACCGCCTGCATGGCAGGGACGGTGTGCCGGACCTTTACCTGAAGCACGGCAGGGGTTGTGCCGCCACCGACATCGCCGACGAACTGGCGCGCCTGCGCTGGCTGGCGCAATACCTGCCCGTGCCTGCCGTGGTCGAGTTCGCCCGCGTGGCAGACCCGGAGCAGGCATGGCTGTTGATGACGGCCATCCCAGGCACAACGGCGTCAGCGCTGCTGGAAGCGAACCCTGCGCTGGGCTTCGCCGTGGTCGACGCGCTGGCGGCCTTCCTGCGCCGCCTGCACGCGCTGCCCGTGAGCGACTGCCCGTTCGACGCCGGCCATGCTGCCCGGCTGCCCCAGGCGCGCCAGCGCATCGATGCGGGCCTGGTCGATGCCGGCGATTTCGATGCCGGGCGGGCAGGCTGGACAACGGAGCAAGTGTGGCTGGCGCTGCAGGAGTGTCTACCCCTCGCACCCGACCTCGTCGTCACGCATGGCGATTTCTCGCTGGACAATATCCTCCTGCACGAAGGCGCCGTCGTCGGCTGCATCGATGTGGGACGGGCAGGCGTTGCCGACCGCTATCAGGACCTGGCCATCGCCTGGCGTGGTCTCGGTGAGTTGGACACCTCGCTACAGCAAAGGTTGTTGCGGCAATATGGGATCCTTGATGCCGATCAAGGCAAGCTGCAATATCACTTGCTGCTCGACGAGCTGTTTTGAATGCGATCCGCGGGTAGCCGCCGCCTGCGTTCCGGGAGAATCAGCAGGATGAATGTGGGAGCCGAATGATGGGTGAGCAAGAAAATTCGCGTCTGCTTGAGCCTGGCCTTCTTGCTGCCTGGCTGGCTGCACGTTCCATTGCCCGTGGCTTGGCGTTGCCCGTGCCGGATCACGGCGGGTGGCGCGTCGATACGGGCTTGCCAGGTGAAATCCGGCGCCATGTTTTTTCGGGACCTGTGCCAGGCATCAGCGTGCTGGCAGCCTCGATTGAGCATCCGCATATTTTCATCAAGATGTGTGGCTCTGGAGAACAATTGCTCCGCCTCTTGCCGGAGCGATGGCAATTGCTACCCGGAGGGTTCTTCATGACGCATGAAGGCAGGTTGCAGGCGCCAGCTCTGCCGGTCGGGTACCTGCTTGACGTCACGACGTCGCAGGCCATCACGACGGCGCGCATTCTGACCGGCGATGGCGCTGTTGTCGCCAGTGGCCATGCCGTCGAATATGCGGGCGTTTTTGTGTTTGACCGCATCGTCACCGAAGCCGGCCACCGGCGTCGGGGGCTGGGGCGGGCGCTGATGGCCGCGCTGGCTGCCAGGCAAAGGTCGGGCGGTGCGCGCCGGGTGCTGGTGGCAACGGAAGATGGGTCGAAATTGTATGCGAGCCTGGGTTGGCATACTCAGTCGCCGTATTCGACGGCAACCATCATGTAAGGCCAGGATATTGCCCTTCCGCACGTGGATGCTGGCAGGCCAGGTCCCAGCTCACGGCTCGTCGCGCTCGGCATCGCGTTCCCGGCAGCTCAATGACGCGTAATGGCCTTTCGGCATCCGGGTCTTGATGGCGACGTCGTTCAGCGCATGTTGCACATCGACAGGGTCGGTCAAGGTGCAGCGCTGGGCGCGGGCGAACGCTTGCAGCTTCTGCGTGTTGCCGCGCACCTTCACCGTCACGCCGGCCCCGGGGCTGACACAGCAGCCGATGTATTGCGTGATGTATTCTTCCTCGATGAGCACCAATTCATGCCCCATGAAGCTGGCGGGCTTTTTCAGCAGGTAGTAATCGGTGTAGTCGGCGCGCTGGTCGGGGTGCTTGCCGATGTAGCCTTCGCGCATGTAGGCGGCGATGGCCTTGCCCGAGGTGCCGACTCTTTCCGTGGTGCCTTTTTTCAGGTGCAGCGCATGGATCAGACCGCTTTCAAGGCCTGGATCGGCCGCGGCGAAGGCGCTGGCGCAGCTGGCCGCCAGCAGAAACGAGCCGATCAGGCGGCGGGTGCGGCGCCATTCAAGCATGGGATGGATTGCTGGCATACATTTCACGTGAAGAAGAGAAGAGGCGCAGTGTAGCGCACGCCACGCAGTGCGCATGGCACAATGCGTGATCCGCACGCCACGTGCCCTCATCCCAGGACTTTCATGACCCGCGCCATCCTTGACGAAGCCCAGATCCATCCCGCCGCCCGCCCCTTGATCGGCAGCAAACACAAGGACATCGTGCGCGAGGTGCAGGCGGCCATCGCCGCGCACCAGGTGGTGGTGGTCGGCATGGCGCTCAATCCGTTTCCGCGCAAGGCGCGCAAGATCCTCGACGTGCTGGGCACGCCCTACCAGTACCTGCAATACGGCAGCTATTTGAACCAGTGGCATCGCCGCAATGCCCTCAAGATGTGGACGGGCTGGCCCACGTTTCCCATGGTCTTTGTCAACGGTGTGCTCATCGGTGGCGCCAGCGAGCTGCAAAAGCTGGTGGAAAATGGCGAGTTCAGCGCCATGCTGGCAAAGAAGGTGCGCCAGTTTTAGCCTGCCTTATTCCCCAGGCCGCCACGGCGATTTGCGCGTGCGCAAGGGGTCGAGCAAGCTGCGCAAATCGTTGTGATCGAGCTCGTACATCAGCGCAATCAAGCTGCCCAGTTCGCCCGAGGGGAAGCCCTCGCGCGCGAACCAGCCCAGGTAGTGGCCCGGCAAGTCGGCCAGCAAGCGTCCCTGATATTTCCCATATGGCATTTCGCGCGTGACCAGCAGCGCCAGTTTTTCTGAATTCATGGTGGTGATCCCGTGTGGATGCGGCCAGTGTAGCAGACCGCTCTATTGTTGATTTGTGCGCAACTATCTTCTGCCTGATGAGGTGTTTTTCGAAACAAAGAAAACCCCGATACTGCATGCCAACATCATTTATCGGAGTTTGCCATGCCCATTGCCTTGCTCGCGCTGACCCTCAGCGCATTTGCCATCGGAACCACCGAGTTTGTCATCGTCGGGCTGTTGCCCACCATCGCCGCGGACCTGGGCGTCAACCTGCCATCGGCCGGCTTGCTGGTCAGCCTGTATGCGCTGGGCGTCGCCGTCGGCGCGCCCGTGCTGACGGCCCTGACGGGCAAGATCCCGCGCAAAACATTGTTATTGTCCCTGATGGTCTTGTTTACTTTGGGTAATTTGCTGGCGTGGAAATCGCCCGGCTACGAAACCCTCGTCATCGCCCGCATCCTGACGGGTCTGGCACATGGCGTGTTCTTTTCCATCGGCTCGACCATCGCCACGTCCCTGGTGCCGAAGGACAAGGCGGCAAGCGCAATTGCCATCATGTTTACGGGCCTGACCGTGGCCCTGGTGACGGGCGTGCCGCTGGGCACCTTCATCGGCCAGCATTTCGGCTGGCGCGAAACCTTCCTCGCCGTCTCGGCCCTGGGCCTCGTGGCGTTCATCGGCAGCCTGCTGTACGTGCCATCGAATATCGCCCACAGCAAACCGGCGTCCTTGCTGCAGCAAGTGCAGGTATTGGGCCAGCCGCGCCTGCTGTTGGTGTATGCGATGACGGCCGTCGGTTATGGCGGCTCCTTCATCGCCTTTACCTACTTGGCGCCGATTTTGCAGCAAGTATCGGGTTTCAGCGCGGGCGCCGTGGGCGTGGTGATGCTCGTGTATGGCGTGTCCGTGGCGTTCGGCAATATCTGGGGCGGCAAGCTGGCCGACAAGAAAGGCCCTGTCAGTGCCCTGAAACTGATCTTTTTACTGCTGGCGGCCGTCTTGCTGCTGTTGACCTTCACGGCGCCGCATCCCGTGCTCGTCGTCATCACCGTGCTGCTGTGGGGCGCCGTGGCCTTCGGTAACGTGGCGGGCCTGCAAGTGTATGTCGTGCAGCAAGCCGAGCACTTCACGCCCCGCGCCGTCGATGTGGCTTCGGGCCTGAATATTGCCGCTTTCAACCTGGGCATCGCCGGCGGCGCCTGGGGCGGCGGCTTGATCGTCGAACACCTGGGTCTCGTGCACACGGGCTGGATCGGTGCCCTCGTCGTGCTGGGCGCGTTCGGCTTGACGGCCTTGAGCGGCCGGATGGATAGGCGCTATCCCATCCCCGTGCGTGCTGGCGGTGAAAAGTCGATCCATGCGGTGGGGCATTAAATTTCTGGCGGCCCGGCCTGTACAGTAAGTTTCTGGCAGAAAACATCAAAACGGGCGAGAATAGGGCTTACCTTCCTCTGGCCCATTCTCCCCATGTCCGATACAGCAACGTCACCCCTGCGCTTGCGCGCCGCCATCAATCCGAAACCGCTGGGCGTTGCGCTTGTGCTCATCCTGCTCGGCGCGTGGTACCTGGCGCACACGGTCGGCATCAACCAGGCCGCGCTGTATGTGGTGGGCGCCTTGCTCGGCATCACCCTGTATCACGCGGCCTTCGGTTTTACGTCCGCCTGGCGCGTCTTCATCGCCGATGGCCGCGGCGACGGCTTGCGCGCGCAAATGCTGATGCTGGCCGTGGGCGTGGCGCTGTTCTTTCCCGCGCTGTCGGCCGGCACCCTGTTCGGCACGCCCGTCGCGGGCCTCGTTTCTCCCGCCGGCACTTCCGTCATCTTCGGCGCCTTCATCTTCGGCATCGGCATGCAGCTGGGCGGCGGTTGCGCGTCCGGCACCCTGTACACGGTTGGGGGCGGCAGCACGCGCATGCTCATCACCCTGGCCGCCTTCATCGTCGGCTCCGTGATCGGCACGGCGCACATGCCGTTCTGGACGGCGCTGCCGCAGCTCCAGCCGATTTCCCTCGTGACGACCCTGGGCCTGGCGCCCGCGTTGGCGCTGAACTGGATCGTCTTCGCGCTGATCGCCGGCATCACGGTGCTGGTGGAAAAGCGCCGCCATGGCAAGCTTGTCGCCACGCCACTGCGTCCGGCACAGGCGTCGCCCTGGCTGCACGGCCCGTGGCCGCTGGTGGCGGGCGCCGTTGCGCTCGTTGTGCTGAACTTCGCCACCCTGGCGCTGTCGGGCAAGCCGTGGGGCGTGACGTCCGCGTTCGCCCTGTGGGGCGCCAAGGCCGCCTCCGTGGTCGGCATCGACACGACCAGCTGGGCTTACTGGTCGACCAAGGCGAATGCCGCCGCCCTGGTCGCTCCGTTGACGCAAGACAAGACTTCCGTGATGGACATCGGTATCGTGCTGGGCGCCATGCTGGCGGCGGCGCTGGCCGGCCGTTACGCGCCCGTATGGCGCATCCCGCGCCGCTCGATCATCGCCGCCGTTGTCGGCGGCTTGCTGCTCGGCTATGGCGCGCGCCTGGCCTACGGCTGCAATATCGGCGCGTATTTCAGCGGCATCGTCTCGGGCAGCCTGCACGGCTGGCTGTGGCTGGTCTGCGCCTTCCTGGGCAACGTCATCGGCACGCGCTTGCGCCCGTGGTTCGGCCTGGAAGTGGAGAAAGTCAAACCGACCGGCTGCTGATTCTATAATTGCCGATTGAATGTCCGTCGCCGGCCAGTGCCAGCGAGGGCGATGCATGCATGAATGGGAGCAGCACGGATGGATGTAAGGTACCAGGCGTTTTTACACGCATTTCCCCCAGCGCAGCGGGTGACGGCCGATGCCGGCAAGATGGCCGCCTTTACGGAGCAGGCGCTGGGTGCGGCTTTGCCCGAAGAACTTGCGGCAGTCTTGCGGCAGGTGGGTGGTGGCTATTTCGGCAGTAATGACCTGTATGTTTTTGGTGATGGCGATGGACCCGCGCCGCGTGATTCGTTTCAGGACTGGAATCGTAAAGATTTCTGGCCGGATATTTTCCCCTGTCCTGCAGAGGGCGGTCCCGTGTTCTTTGCCGAGACCTGTTTTGGCGATCAACTCGGCTATCGCTACGACGGCAACAGTGTGCTCTATGTGCTGTTCGCCATTGATACCTTTGAGGCGTTCGTGATTGCGCATAGCGCACAGGAATTGTTTGAACAGGTGCTGACGGACCCCTTTGCCCTGGTCGATGCGCGGCGCTTGCTGGCGCTGGAAAGCCGGCAGGGACCACTGCGCCAGGGCATGCATTATGCGCCGCTGTCGAGCCCGTTGCTGGGTGGTGGCGGCACAGCAGACAACTTTTGCCAGGAAACGCCGAATGTGCATTTCAGAACGGCGCTGGCCGCTTTGCATGCCGTGCGGGCCGCCTCAGGTGGCTAGCGGGTCAGTTAGCGGACGCGGTTTTTAGGCGCCCGCCAGCAACAGGCGCGGCAATCCAGTGTATATTGCCGCCCACCTTGTTCATCGCCGTATCCTCCATGTCCCCCCTCATCCTGTTTGCCGTTGTCCTCGCGTATTTCCTGATCCTGCTGGCCGTGGCGTGGCGCACGTCGCGCCATGCCACCAACGACAGTTTTTTCATCGGCAACAAGGACAGCAACTGGATGCTGGTGGCCTTCGGCATGGTGGGCACGACGCTTACGGGCGTGACCTTCATCAGCGTGCCCGGCGCCGTGGGGAGCAATGGTTTCGGCTATGTCCAGCTGATGATCGGCTATGTGCTGGGCTATCTGGCCATCACCTTCATCTTGCTGCCGCTGTACTACCGGCTGCAGCTCACGTCGATTTACCGCTACCTGGAACTGCGCCTGGGGCGGCGTTCCTACCAGAGCGGGGCGGCGTTTTTTATCCTGTCGCGGCTGCTGGGCGCCACGGCGCGGCTGTATCTGGTGGTCAATATCCTGCAAGCGACCATTCTCGATAGCCTGGGCGTGCCATTCTGGCTGACGTCGTGCGTCGTGCTGCTGCTGATCCTGCTGTACACGTATGAAGGCGGCGTCAAGACCATCGTCTGGACCGATACCCTGCAAACGGCGTGCATGCTGGCGGGCCTCGTGATTTGCAGCGTGTTCCTGCTGCGCGAGATGGACCTGTCGCTCATCGACAGCCTCGAGCGCATGCGCGCGCAAGGCCTCACGCGCATCTTCACCACCGACCCGGACAGTCCCGCCTATGTCTGGAAGCATATCCTTGCCGGCATGTTCATCACCATCGCCATGACGGGCATGGACCAGGAGATGATGCAAAAGAACATTTCCGTGCGGACCTTGCGCGATTCGCAAAAGAACATGCTCAGCCTGACCGTGGTGCTGACCGGCGTGCTGCTGCTGTTCCTCTTCCTCGGCGGCTTGCTGCACCTGTATGCGCCGCTGGCGGGTGTCACCGCGACAGGGGATAAACTGTTTCCCGCCGTGGTACTCGGGCATTTCCCCGCCGTGGTGCAGCTGATCTTCTTCATCGCCCTCATTTCCGCCCTGTTTCCCAGCGTGGACGGGGCGTTGACGGCGCTGACGTCCACCTTCTGCATCGATATCCTCGGCGTGCAGCGCAGGCGGGATTTGAGCCCGGCGGCGCAGATGCGCTGGCGCCGCCGCGTGCACCTGGGGTTTGCCGCACTGTTTTTGATCCTGATCATGGCCTTCAAATGGCTCGATGATCCCAGCATGATAGTCGTGATCCTGAAGCTGGCCAGCTATACCTATGGTCCGCTGCTGGGCTTGTTCGCTTTTGGCCTGCTCAGCCGGCGTGGCGTGCGCGACCGCTGGGTGCCTTTGGTGGCTGTGGCCGGGCCGCTGCTGTGCGCGCTGATCGAAGGGGAGCAGGCGCTGCTGTTCGAGCATTACCGCATCGGCCTGGAATTGCTGATACTGAATGGTTCCCTCGTGCTGGGCGGCCTGTTCCTCATTTCCACGCCGCCAGGGCAGGGCGCCCAAAGCGCGCAATACTTGTCAAAATAAGACGAATCCCAAGACGATCGCAGCCATTTTCAGCTATATTGATTTCCTTTAGGTACATAACCTCACGGAGCATCAATGTCACTCAACCCCTTCCCGCCGCTGCGCCGCGGCTTTGGCGCATTCTGGCGCGCGCTGGACGCCACCCGCCGCGCGGTCATCAACCTGATTTTCCTGCTGATCGTCATCGCCATCCTGATCGCCATCTTTGGCGGCGGCGCCAAGCCCCTGGCGGAAAAGACCACCCTGGTGCTGGACTTGCAAGGCCCGCTGGTCGAGGAAACCCCGGGCGGCGTGCGCGAGGCGGTGCTGGCCAATGTCAGCGGCGAAGTCAAGAAAAACGTGCAGCTGCGCGATGTGCTGGCCGTGCTCGAGACGGCATCGAAGGACAAGAACATCGGCTCCATGGTGATCCTGCTCGACGAGTTGCAGGGCGGAGGCCTCGCTTCGCTGCGCGAAGTGGCGGCCGGCGTGGAACGTTTCCGCGCCACGGGCAAGAAAGTCACGGCCTGGGGTTCGAGCTACAACCAGCGCCAGTACCTGGTGGCGGCCAAGGCCGACGAGGTATTCCTGCACCCGATGGGCGGCGTCATGCTGGAAGGCTTTGGCCGCTACCGCAATTACTACCGCGACGCGCTCGACAAAGTGGGCGTGACGGTGAACCTGCTGAAAGTGGGCACGTATAAAAGCGCGGCAGAGCCTTTCATCGCCAATGGCCCGTCCGAAGCGGCGGCCGAAGCGGACCGCTACCTGAACAATGGCCTGTGGACCACCTATACGACGGACGTGGAAAAGGCGCGCAAGCTGCCGGCCGGCGCCATCATGCAATCGATCGATGCGCTGCCAGCGCTGATGACGGCCGCCGGCGGTGACCTGGGCAAGCTGTCGCTGGACGCCAAGCTGGTCGACGGCCTGAAAACGCGCGATGAACTGCGCCAGTTCATGATGGCGCGCGGCGCCAAGAACACGGAAGGCACGAATTTCCGCCAAGTGAACTATGCCGATTACCTGGCGCGCCTGCGCCCCGTGCACATCGGCGACGCCGTCGGCGTGGTCATCGCCTCCGGTGAAATCGGCGACGGCATCGCGGCACCGGGTTCCATCGGCGGCCTGTCCACCTCGCGCCTGATCCGCCAGGCACGCGAAGACAAGTCGATCAAGGCCGTCGTGCTGCGCGTCGATTCGCCGGGCGGCAGCGCCTTCGGCTCGGAATTGATCCGCCGCGAACTGGAGCTGACGCGCGCCGCCGGCAAACCGGTGGTCGTCTCGATGGGCAACGTGGCCGCTTCGGGCGGCTACTGGATCAGCACCTCGTCCGATGAAGTGATCGCCGACGCGGCCACCATCACGGGTTCCATCGGCGTGTTCGCGATTCTGCCGACGGCCGACAAGGTGGTGGAAAAGCTGGGCATCCACACGGCCGGCTCGCCGACCACCTGGCTGGCCGACGCGGGCAACCCGTTGCGTCCGCTGGACCCCCGCTTTGCGCAAGTGATCCAGGGTTCGATCAACCACGTGTATGGCGACTTCCTGAACCTGGCCGCCAAGGCGCGCAAGACGACGCCGGAAAAGATCGATGAAGTGGCGCAGGGCCGCGTCTGGACGGGCTTGCAGGCGAAGGAGCGCAACCTGGTCGACCGCATTGGCAGCTATGGCGATGCGCTGGCCTCGGCGGCCAAGCGCGCCAACCTGGGTACCGACTACCGCGTGACGTACCTGGAGCAGGAAACGTCGAACGTGGACCGCCTGATCGGCATGTTCGGCTCCAAGGCCATGGCCTCGCTGGGGCTGGGCGAGCACGTGAAACTGGGCCTGGCCACGACCGGCTTGCCGGCCGACGCGGCGCTGGGCATGGCGCAGGAGCTGAGCTGGCTGTCGGGCATCACGCGCGAGCACAAACCGTTCATGGCCCTCACGCACTGCCTGTGCGAAGTGCCACTCGGCGGCAAGTAACACCTGACCAAATCTACTGCGCTCGATGATTTGCGGCCTGCGATGCTCACTGTGCTCAAGCACAGCTCCGCTTCTCGGTCACAACTCATCTTCGCTCGCTACGATTTTGTCAGGCGTTACACGGCAATATAGATGACATACCCAAGCCGGCTTCGCCCGGCTTGTTTCATATGCAGGACAGCGATGAGGAGCAAGGCATGGCAAGCGACATGAGCGGAGAAATTGACACGGCGATCACCATCCGACCGTGCGCCAAGGGTGATGAACAGGCGCTGGCGCTGGTGGGGCAGGCCACCTTCCTGGAAGCCTTCGCGGGCATCCTCGATGGCGCCGACGTTATCGCCCATTGCCAGCGCCAGCACGACGCGCAGCTGTACCGCGACTGGCTGGCGCTGCCGGCCATGCGCCTGTGGCTGGCCGAGGCCACGCCTGGCGGGGCGCCCGTCGGCTACCTGGTGCTCAGCCCCGCCGGCTTGCCGGTGGCCGACCCGCGGCCGGACGACCTGGAAATCAAGCGCATCTACCTGATGCACCGCTTCCAGGGCCAGCGCGTGGGCCAGCGCCTGATGCAGGCGGCGCTGAGCCAAGCACGCGCCAGCGGGGCAGGGCGGGTGCTGCTGGGCGTGTACGCGGAAAACCACGATGCGCTGGCATTCTATATGCGCTGCGGCTTTGCGCAGGTGGGCCGGCGCACCTTCCGCGTGGGCCGCACCGACTATCAGGATGTCATCCTCGGCATGGCGCTGTAAGCGCAAACGTCCCCGCGCGGCGCCAGGTCAAGCCGGCTGGCGGGAGATTTGTAGCGAGTTTGTATCTGCATGCGAGTCGCCCTCGCCACGCGGTTGCCCGCCTGCGGCGCCCCGCAAGCCTGATTTTTCCACCGTTCCCCCACAGGGGCGGCATGCCTGCCGGCCCGCCTGATCCTCCCATGCCTGCCAGGCTGTGTGTAATTGTTTCAAGTAGAAATGAAACAGTTACATGACTATGCTAGAGTCGTTTCACGCTAGGGAGCGATGTTTTTTCAGCTGACTTTCAGCTCTTGACTCCCCCGGCTTTGTACCGAAACAACCCCGAAAAACGGTCGTCCGGCCTGAGTGTGTCCCACCTCGGCCGGCGCCACAGACTCGCCGTGCCAGCGGCCACTACAAGGATAAGCGATGGATTCGCAGACAACACCCAACACCCCGCGGCGCAGCCGCCGTTCGAAAATCGTCGGCACGGTCATCGCGCTGGCCGTGATGGCTGCGCTGGGGGGCGGTGCCTGGTACCTGACCCACTCCGGCACCAGCGCCCAGGGCGGCCCCGGCATGGGCGGTCCCGGCGGTGCCGGCGGGCCCGGCGGCCCGGGCGGGCGCCGCGGCGGCCCTTCGACCACCGTGGGCGTGGCCACGGCTGTCAAGTCCGACCTGCCCGTGGTGCTCGATGCGCTGGGCACCGTGACGGCCGCCTCCACCGTGACGGTGCGCCCGCAAGTGTCGGGCATCTTGAAGGAATTGAAATTCAAGGAAGGCGGCATGGTCAAGGCGGGCCAGGTGGTGGCGCAGATCGACCCGGCCCAGTTCGAGATGGCGCTGATGCAGGCCACGGGCCAGCGCCAGCGCGATGAAGCGCAATTGGAAAACGCGCGCCTGACCCTGAAGCGCTATCAAACCCTGCTGGGCCAGGATTCCATCGCGCGCCAGGACGTCGATACGCAGGCCGCCCTGGTGAAACAGCTGGAAGGCACCGTCATGACGGACCGCGCGGCCGAAGGCACGGCGCGGCTGAACCTGGGCTACACCAAGGTGGTGTCGCCGATCGGCGGGCGCGCGGGCCTGAAGGTGGTCGACATCGGCAACCTGGTGAGCACCGGCGATACGGGCGGCGTGGTGGTGGTGACGCAGCTCTCGCCCATCGACGTGGAATTCTCCGTGCCGCAGGATAAGGTGCAGACCATCCAGGAGCGCCTGAATTCGGGTTCGGCCCTGGCGGCGCTGGCGCTGGACCGCACGCGCACGCATACCCTGGACAAGGGCAGCTTGAGCGCGCTGGACAACCAGGTCGACGTACAGACGGGCACCGTGCGCGCCAAGGCCCGCTACACGAATGACAAGATGGCCCTGTTCCCCAGCCAGTTCGTCAACGTGCGCCTGGAGCTGGGCAATATCACGGGCGCCGTGCTGGTGCCCGTGACGGCCCTGCGTCACAGCAATAATGGCGACTTCGTCTACGTGCTGAAAGCGGATAAAACCGTCACCGTGCGCATGGTCACGCGCGGCCAGGCCACCACCGACATGGTGGAAATCCGCGCCGGCCTGGAAGCGGGAGAACAAGTCATCACGGAAGGCGCAGACCGCCTGAAGGAAGGCGCGAAAGTCACCCTGGCGGGCGACAAGCCTGCCATGGGCGGCGCAGGGGGCGCGGGAACCGCCAACGGCGAACGCCGCCACCGCCGCCAGCACGCTGACGGCGCGGCCAGCGCATCGGCCTCGGCATCTGCGCCGGCCAGTGCACCGGCTGCAACCCCCGCGAAGGGCGCAGCGCAATGAGTCCATCGACGCCATTCATCCAGCGCCCCGTCGCCACGGCGCTGCTGATGCTGGCCATCGTGCTGGCGGGGCTGGTCGGCTTCAAGTTCCTGCCGCTGGCCGCCTTGCCGCAGGTGGACTTCCCCACCATCCAGGTGCAGACCCTGTATCCGGGCGCGAGCCCGGAAGTGATGGGGCAGACGGTGACGGCGCCTCTGGAGCGCCAGTTCGGGCAGATGTCGGGCTTGCAGCGCATGAGTTCCACCAGCGCGGCCGGCGTTTCCATCATCACCCTGCAATTCACCCTGGGCCAGACCCTGGACGTGGCGGAGCAGGAAGTGCAGGCGGCCATCAACGCGGGCGGCTCGCTGCTGCCGACGGACTTGCCGGCGCCGCCCGTGTACGCCAAGATCAACCCGGCCGACGCGCCCGTGCTGACCCTGGCCATCACGTCCGACACGATGCCGCTGACGCAGGTGCAGAACATCGTCAACACGCGCCTGGCGCTGAAGATCAGCCAGGTCAATGGCGTGGGCCTCGTCTCGCTGTCGGGCGGCCAGCGTCCGGCCGTGCGCATCCAGGGCGACACCAAATTGCTGGCCTCGTACGGCCTGGGCCTCGACAGCCTGCGCACGGCCATCGCGGCGGCCAACGTCAACAGCGCCAAGGGCAGTTTCGACGGCCCCACGCGCTCGTTTACCATCAACGCCAACGACCAGCTGGTCACGGCGGACGACTACAAGCGCCTGATCATCACCTATAAAAATGGCGCGCCCGTGCGCCTGTCCGACGTGGCGAATGTCGTCGACAGTGCGGAAAACACGCGCCTGGGCGCCTGGTCCGGCAAGCAGCCGGCCATCATCCTGAACGTGCAGCGCCAGCCCGGCGCCAACGTCATCAAGACGGTCGACGCCATCAAGGCCCTGCTGCCGGACTTGCAGGCCAGCCTGCCGGCGGCCATGAAGCTCGATGTGCTGAGCGACCGAACGACGGGCATCCGCGCTTCCGTCGAACACGTGGAAATGGAACTGCTGTTGTCCGTGCTGCTGGTGGTGCTGGTGATCTTTGCTTTTTTGCACAGCATGCGCGCCACGGTGATCGCCAGCCTGTCCGTGCCGATCTCGCTGATCGGCGCCTGCGGCGTGATGTATCTGCTCGGCTACAGCCTGAACAACCTGTCGCTGATGGCGCTGACCATCGCCACGGGCTTTGTCGTCGATGACGCCATCGTCATGATCGAAAACATCGCCCGCTACATCGAAGAGGGCGAAACGCCGATGGCCGCCGCCCTGAAGGGCGCGTCGCAGATCGGCTTTACCATCATTTCGCTGACGGTCTCGCTGATCGCCGTGCTGATTCCCCTGCTGTTCATGGGCGACGTGGTGGGCCGGCTGTTCCGCGAATTTGCCATGACCCTGGCCATCACGATCCTGATTTCCGCCGTGGTCTCGCTCACGCTGGTGCCGATGATGTCGGCGCGCTGGCTGAAAAGCCGCGCCGATGAAAAGGTCAGCGCCACGGGCCAGCGCATCCAGGCCTTTCTCGACCGCGTCATCGTGCAGTACGACCATGCGCTCGTGTGGGTGCTGAAACGCCAGGGCTTGACCCTGCTGGTGGCCCTGGCCACCTTGCTGCTGACCGTCGTCCTGTATATCACCATCCCGAAAGGCCTGTTCCCCACGCAGGACACGGGGCAGCTGAAGGCGCGCATCGAAACTTCGCAAGCCGTCTCGTACGAGCGCATGGCTGCCTTGCAGCAGGCTGCCGCCAGCGCGCTGCTGGAAGATCCCGCTGTCGATACCCTGAGTTCCCTGGTGGGCGTGGATGCGGCCAACAACACCATGCTGCATACGGGTAGCATGCTGATCAACCTGAAGCGTCCGCGCAGCGGCAACCAGGATGACATCATGGAGCGCCTGCGCAACCGCGTGGCCAAGGTGGCCGGCGTGACCCTGTATCTGCAGCCGACGCAGGATCTGACCATCGATGCGGAATCGGGCCCGACGCAGTACCGCGTGTCGCTCGAAGGAGCCGACACGGCCACCGTCACCGAGTGGGCCGGCAAGCTGGCCGCGCGCATGCGCGAAAAATCGCAGCTGCGCAACGTCGTCACGGATGCGGGCGCCACGGGCGCCGCCGTCACCGTGGGGATTGACCGCGACAGCGCCGCGCGCATGTCCGTCACCACGGCTACCGTCGACGACGCGCTGTACAACGCCTTCGGCCAGCGCATCATCTCGACGATTTTCACGGAAACCAACCAGTACCGCGTGATCCTCGAAGCGCAGCCTGGCATTGTCACCACGCCGTCCGACCTGTCGGACCTGCACGTGCGCACGGGTTCCGGCAAGTCGACGCCGCTGTCCGCCTTTGCCAGCGTCAGCGAAAAACAGGCGCCGCTGCAGATCACGCACGTGGCGCAATACCCGGCCACGACCCTCGGTTTCGATACGACGCAGGGCGTGGCGCTGGGCAGTGCCGTCGACGCCATCCGCCAGGCCGCAAAGGATATCGCCTTGCCGCCATCGGTGACGTTGACGTTCCTCGGCGCGGCCGGCGCGTATGAAAACTCGCTGTCGAACCAGCTGTGGCTGATTCTCGCCGCCGTCGTCTGCGTGTACATCGTGCTGGGCGTGCTGTATGAAAGCTACATCCACCCGCTGACGATCCTGTCGACCCTGCCTTCGGCCGGCGTGGGCGCCTTGCTGGCGCTGATGCTCTCCGGGCAGGACCTGGGCGTGATCGGCATCATCGGCATCATCCTCCTGATCGGCATCGTCAAGAAGAACGCCATCATGATGATCGACTTCGCCATCGAGGCCGAGCGCGACGAGGGCAAGAGCCCGCAGGAAGCCATTCACCAGGCGGCGCTGCTGCGCTTCCGCCCCATCCTGATGACGACCCTGGCGGCGCTGTTCGCGGCCGTGCCGCTGATGCTGGGCTGGGGCGAAGGGGCCGAGTTGCGCCGTCCGCTGGGCCTGGCCATCTTCGGCGGCCTGATCGTCAGCCAGGTGCTCACCCTGTTTACCACGCCCGTCATCTACCTGGGCTTCGACCGCCTGGGCCAGCGTTTCGCTTCAAAGACACGTGGCGTGAGCCTGGACAAGCCGGCCGATAACGCGGGGAGCGCCGCGTGAACCTGTCCGAACCGTTCGTCAAGCGCCCCATCGCCACCGTGCTGCTGACCATCGGCATCGCGCTGGCGGGTATCGGCGCCTTTTTCGTGCTGCCCGTCTCGCCGCTGCCGCAGGTCGATTATCCGACCATTTCCGTCAGCGCCAGCCTGCCCGGCGCCAGTCCCGCGACCATGGCCACGTCGGTGGCCACGCCGCTGGAACGGCGCCTGGGCGTGATCTCCGGCGTGAACGAGATGACGTCGTCGTCGGGCACGGGCTCGGCGCGCATCAACCTGCAGTTTGACTTGAACCGCAAGATCGATTCGGCCGCGCGCGAAGTGCAGGCCGCGATTGCCGCCTCGCGCGTGGACTTGCCAGCAACCTTGCGCAGCAACCCGACCTACCGCAAGGCCAATCCGTCCGACGCGCCCGTGATCATCCTGGCGCTGACGTCGAAAACGCGCACGCCGGGCCAGATCTACGATGCCGTGTCGAACCTGGTGCAGCAGAAGGTGGCGCAAGTCAAAGGCGTGGGCGACGTGGAACTGGGCGGCGGCTCGCTGCCGGCCGTGCGCGTGGAACTGTTGCCGTACCAGCTCAATCACTATGCCGTGTCGATGGAAGACGTGCGCGCGGCCATCCAGGCCAGCAACGCCAACCGCCCGAAAGGGGCGATTTCCGGCGACGAGCGCAGCCTGCAGATCTATTCGGGTGCGACGACGGCTTCGGGCGGGCGCAGCGCCGCCGATTACCGCAGCCTGGTGGTGGCCTGGCGCGACGGCGCCGCCATCCGCCTCGACGACGTGGCCGAGGTGGTCGACGGCGTGGAGAACAACAATACCCTGGGCCTGTTCAATGGCGACCCGGCCGTCATCGTGCTGATCACGCGCCAGCCGGGCGCCAACGTCATCGCCACGGTGGACGGCGTGCGCGCGCTGCTGCCGCAACTGCAGGCGCAGCTGCCGGGCGACATCAAGCTGCAGGTGGCGTCCGATAGCACCAATTCCATCCGCTCGTCCCTGCACGAGATCGAGTTCACCCTGATCCTCTCCATCGTGCTGGTCGTGCTGGTGGTCAGCGCCTTTTTGCGCAGCGTGCGCGCCACCATCATCCCGGCCGTGGCCACCATCGTCTCCTTGCTGGGCACCTTCGGCGTGATGTACATGCTGGGCTTTTCCCTGAACAATCTGTCCCTGATGGCGCTCACGGTGGCCACGGGCTTTGTTGTCGACGATGCCATCGTGGTGCTGGAAAACACGCAGCGCCACATCGAGGCGGGCATGGACCGCCTCAAGGCGGCCCTGCTGGGCGCGCGCGAAGTGGGCTTTACGGTGCTGTCGATCAGCCTGTCGCTGGTGGCCGTCTTCATCCCGCTGCTGTTCATGGGCGGGCAGGTGGGGCGCCTGTTCCGCGAATTTGCCGTGACCCTGTCGGCCGCCGTGATGATTTCGCTGGTCATTTCGCTGACGACCACGCCGATGATGTGCGCCTGGCTGCTGAAAAGCGGTGAGCAGCACAAGCCACCGGGCCTTGTCGCGCGCTGGTTCGAACGCGGCTTCGAGCGCATGCTGAAAGTGTACGAGCATTGCCTGGACTGGGCCCTGTCCAGTGCCGCGCTCGTGATGACCATCCTCGTGTTCGTCGTCGGCTTGAACGTGTACCTGTTCGCGGCCGCGCCCAAGGGCTTCTTCCCGCAGCAGGATACGGGCCAGATCAATGGCGGCATGCGCGCCGACCAGAGTATCTCGTTCCAGGCCATGCAGAGTAAATTGCGCCAGCTGGTCGACATCATCAAGGACGATCCGGCCGTCGCCACCGTCGTGGGGTTTACGGGCGGCGGCAGGGCAGGGGGCGGCTTCATGTTCATCGACCTGAAACCCGCGTCGCAGCGCACGGACAAGGGGCAAGCCGTGATCGCCCGCCTGCGTCCGCAGCTGGCCAAGGTGACGGGCATCTCGCTATTCCTCAACCCCGTGCAGGATTTGCGCATGGGCGGGCGTTCCAGCAATTCGACCTACCAGTACACCCTGATCAGCGACAACCAGGCGGACCTGAAGAAATGGGCGGCCAAGCTGGCCGACCAGATGAAGATGCAGCCGGCCCTGATCGACGTGGACACGGACCAGGCGGAAAACGGCGTGGAAACCTTTGTCAGCATCGACAAGGACCGTGCCACGCAGCTGGGCGTGCAAGTCAAGGATATCGACAATGCGCTGTACAACAGCTTCGGCCAGCGCCAGGTGGCGACCATCTACGATGAGCTGAACCAGTACCACGTGATCATGGAAGTGGCGCCCCGCTATGCGCAAAGCCCGGAAGCGCTGCGCTCCGTGTACGTGCCGGCGTCGAATGCGGCCGCCGTCGCCGTCGCCGCCACCGGCACGACGGCCGCCAGCGCCGCTGCGGCCACCACCAGCGTTGCCGCGACGACGTCCAACACGACGGCGGCGCGCGACCCGTCCAGCGGTTCGGCCCTGTCCACGACTCTGGCGCGCATGGTGCCGCTGTCGTCGTTCAGCAGCTTCGCCGAAAGCTCGACGGCCACGTCGATCAACCACCAGGGAGGGGAGCTGGCCACCACCGTGTCGTTCAACCTGGCCGACGGCTATCCGCTCAGCGACGGGCAGGCTGCCGTGGCCCAGGCGGAGTCGGAAATCGGCATGCCCGTGAATGTGCGCGGCAGCTTCCAGGGCTCGGCGAAGAGCGCGCAGGACAGCAACAAGGAGCAGCCGCTGCTGATCCTGGCCGCCATCGTGGTGATCTATATCGTGCTGGGCATCCTGTACGAAAGCCTGATCCACCCGATCACCGTGCTGTCTACCTTGCCGTCGGCAGGGGTGGGCGCCGTGCTGGCATTGCTGATGTTCCGCATGGAGTTTTCCATCATCGCCCTGATCGGCGTGTTTTTGTTGATCGGTATCGTCAAGAAAAATGCTATATTGATCATCGACTTCGCGCTGGAGGCCGAGCGTTCGCGCGGGCTGACAGCTGTGGAGGCGGTGCGCGAGGCATGTTTGCTGCGTTTCCGCCCCATTCTGATGACCACCCTGGCGGCGGCGCTTGGCGCCTTGCCGCTGGCGATCGGTTTCGGCGAGGGGTCAGAGCTACGCCAGCCCTTGGGGGTCGCCATCATCGGTGGCCTGATTGCCAGCCAGTTACTCACATTGCTGACCACCCCGGTGGTCTACATCCTGCTCGACAAGCTGCGCACGCGCAGCGCCGACGAGCAGCAATTGAGCCGCATTCCTGGGCCAGATAACCCGAGCACACAATCATGAAGCAAGTAAAACCTATCGTATCGACCGTTCCCGCGCGCCACCTGCTGGCGCTGGCCGCTGCCGTCCTGCTGGCCGGCTGCGCCGTCAGCCCCGCGTATGAAACGCCGACGGCCGCCGCGCCGCAAACGTTCAAGGAGGCGGCAGGCTGGCAGCCGGCCGTGCCGGCCGACACGCTGGAACGGGGTCCGTGGTGGACCCTGTTCGGCGATGCGCAGCTGAACCAGCTGGCCGACAGCATTGAAGTATCGAACCAGAACGTGGCGGCCGCCATCGCTTCCTACGAGCAGGCGCGCGCGCTGGTGCGCGAACAGCGCGCCTCGCTGTTCCCCACCGTGAACCTGACGGGCAGCGGCGCCCGCTCCGGCGGCGGGGGCGAGCAGCAGACGAACAACAACTTCAAGGCCGCCATCGGCGCCTCGTGGGAACCGGATATCTGGGGCCGCCTGCGCGCGGGCGTATCGGGGGCGGACGCCAGTGCCGCGGCCAGCGCGGCGGACCTGGCCGCCGCCCGCCTGTCGGCGCAGGGCGAGCTGGCCACCAATTATTTTTCGCTGCGCCAGAGCGATGCGCAGATCGCGCTGCTCAATTCCACGATCGACGGCTACAAGCGCGTGCTCGAGATTACCGGCAACCGCTTCAATTCCGGCATCGCCGCCAAGTCCGACCTGCTGCAGGCGCAGACGCAGCTGGCCAATGCGCAGATCGACCTGTCCAGCCAGACGCGCGCGCGCGCCCAGCTCGAACACGCGATTGCCATCCTTTTGGGCCGCGCACCATCCGACTTCAGTCTGGCCGTGGCACCGTGGACCCTGACCGTGCCGGACGTGCCGCTGGGCGTGCCATCGACCCTGCTGCAGCGCCGTCCCGACATCGCCGCCGCCGAGCGCAGGGTGGCCGTGGCCAACGAGCAGATCGGCATCGCCCGTTCCGCCTACTATCCGAGCCTGAACCTGACGGGTTCCTACGGTTCCGGCGCCAGCAAGGTGGGCGACCTGTTCAATGCATCGTCGAGCCTGTGGTCGCTGGGCGTGTCGGCCGCGCAAACCCTGTTCAACGCGGGCGCCACGACGGCCAGCGTGGACGCGGCCAAGGCGGGGCATGAGGCGGCCGTGGCGCGCTACCGCCAGACGGTGCTGTCCGCCTTTGGCGCCGTGGAAGACCAGTTGTCGGCCACGCGCGCGCTGGCCGAGCAGCTGGCCTTGCGCCAGCAGGCGTCATCGGCGGCCGACCAGGTCGAGCAGCAGATGCTGAACCGCTACAACGCGGGCCAGGTCGGCTATACGGACGTGGTGACGGCGCAAGTGACGGCCCTGTCGGCGCGCCGTTCGCTGGTGCAGGCGCAGGCGGACCGCCAGACGACGGCCGTGGCCCTGATCCAGTCGCTGGGCGGCGGCTGGCATGTGCCGCAGACGCAGTAGAGGGCGGGAGTAAAGGGCAGGCTGGCGCAGGGCAAATCCCTGCGCCAAATTTGCGTTTTGCCGCGCATCTTGAGTGCTAGAATGCAAGATTATCAATTGCTGGCCATGGCAAGGTTTGCCGAGGCTGGTTTCTAGCAGACGATGATAACCCGCAAACGCAGCAAAACCAGTCTGGTCAGCCTGCCTACTGTTCCTGAAGCGCCCACCATCGGTTTTCCCGTGGTGGCCATTGGCGCTTCCGCTGGCGGACTCGACCCTATTGTCGCTTTCCTGACCCATGTGCCGCTGGAAAGCGGCATCGCCTATGTGGTGATCCAGCACCTTGATCCCACGCAAAAAGCCCTGTTGCCGGAACTGCTGCAGCGGGCCACCAGCATACCCGTCACGGAAATCACGCACCAGGCGTCATTGCGGCCCAACCATATCTATGTGATTCCGTCGAATGCCGACCTGGGCCTGTCGAAGGGCCGTTTCCTGCTCAGCGAACCGCTGCAGTTGCGCGGACACCGCTTGCCCATCAACGCCTTCTTTGAGAGTCTGGCGGTCGAGCTGGGCGAACTGGCCGTGGGCGTGATCCTGTCGGGCATGGGCAGCGACGGCACGCGCGGCTTGCAGGCCATCAAGCAGGCCGGTGGCCTGACCCTGGCCCAGCATCCCGATACGGCCAAGTTCGACATGATGCCGCAAAGCGCCATTGCCGCCGACGCCGTGGACCTCGTCGATTTTCCCGACAAGATGCCGGAAAAGATCATCAGTTACCTGTTTCGCAGCAGTTTCCTGGAATTGCCGGGCAAGGAGCCGAGCGGACGCAATTCTTTGCAGGAAATTGTCGCCTTGCTGGCCGAACATACGGGCAACAGCTTCTCGGACTACAAGGTCAATACGGTCCTGCGCCGCATCGAGCGCCGCATGAGCTTGTACCAGATGACATCGATGGAAGAGTACATTCCCTATCTGCGCAACAATCGCGTGGAAATCGACTTGCTGTTTAAGGAATTGCTGATCGGCGTGACGAATTTTTTCCGCGATCCGAAAGTGTGGGAATACCTGAAAATGGTGGTCTTGCCGCAAATGCTGGCGGCCCACCCGGAAGGGCGCGCGTTCAAGGCCTGGATTCCTGCCTGTTCCACGGGAGAGGAAGCGTATTCGCTGGCCATGGTCTTCCATGAAGTGGTGGCCGGCAGCAACCCGCCATCGAAGTACAGCCTGCAGATTTTTGCCACCGACCTGTCGGCCGACGCCATCGACCGCGCGCGCCAGGGCCGGTTTCCGCCAACGATCAGCAGCGATGTGTCGGCCGAGCGCCTGGAACGGTTTTTCTTGCAGGACAAGACTGATTACCTGGTCAGGAAAGAGATCCGCAACATGATCATCTTTGCCCAGCAAAACATCATTTCCGATCCGCCGTTTACCAAGCTCGATATCCTGTGCTGCCGCAACCTGTTGATCTACCTCAATGCCAAGTTGCAGCAGCGTTTGATTCCCTTGTTTCATTACGCCTTGAACCGCGACGGCGTTTTGCTGTTGGGCAGCGCCGACACGCCCGGACATTTTTCCGAGCTGTTCGCGCCGCTGACGACGTCGACCCGGCTGTACCGCCGGCTCGACAACCTGGCGCGCCAGCGCTTGCTGACGTACTTCCCCACGAAGGTATCGTCGGCCACTCCTCCTACCCCCAGCGACACGAGAGAAGTCAGCATGACTGGAAAAATCCAATCCCATGTCGAGCAATTATTGCTCCAGAAATATTCGCCTGCGGCCGTGCTGCTGAACCAGGATGGGGACATCCTGTATATCAACGGGCGCACGGGCGCCTTCCTGGAGCCGGCGGCAGGCAAGGCCAACTGGAATATCCACGCCATGGCGCGCGATGGCCTGCGTTACGAGCTGGCGGGCCTGATCAAGCAGGCGCTGCAAAGCGACAGCCTGGTACGCCTGAAAGGCTTGCTGCTCAATGATCACGCAGGGCAGGCGCAGGGCGTGGATTTGACGGCGGAAGCCTTGCGCCAGCCCGAAGCGCTGCGCGGCATGGTCTTCGTGACGTTTGCCAGCGTGCCGCTGGCCGCCACCCCGCGCCGGGGCCGCTCGCTGAATCCCAAGGTGCTGGAACTGGAACAGCAGCTGATCCAGGCACGCAATGAAATCCAGGCCGTGCGCGATGAAATGCAGACCTCGCGCGAAGAATTGAAATCGGCCAACGAGGAATTGCAATCGACCAATGAAGAGCTGCAATCGGCGAACGAAGAGCTGACTACCTCGAAGGAAGAAATGCAGTCGTTGAACGAAGAACTGTACACGGTTAATGCGGAGCTGCAATCGAAGGTCGACGATTTGTCGCTGGTCAACAGCGACATGAAAAATCTGCTCAATAGTACCGATATCGCCACCATTTTCCTCGACAGCGAGCTGCGCATCCGCCGCTTCACGGCGCCGGCCACGCAAATCTACAAGCTGATCCAGACGGACCTGCGCCGTCCGCTCAGCGACATCGTCAACGACCTCGCCTACCCGAACCTGGAAGTGGACGCGCTGGAGGTCATCCGCAGCCTGGTGTTTTGCGAGCGGCAGGTGCAGACCAAGAACGGGCGCTGGTACAACGTGCGCATCATGCCGTACCGCACGGTGGAAAATGTCATTGATGGCGTGGTCGTGACCTTTATTAACATTACCGAGTCAAAGGTACTGGAAGCCCAGCTGCGCCAGATCCAGGCCGGCGCCGTGGCAGACGGGAAAGCAGGAGAGAGCGCGTCATGAGCGAACCATTCGACGAGGAGAGCGGGCCGGCCAGATTGCGAGAGCAGGCCGGGCAATTGGCGGCGCAGCAGCGCCAGCCCGTAGCCCCGCCGCAGTCGAATGAAGACGTGATGCGTCAGCTGCATGAGCTGCAGGTCAGCCAGATCGAGCTGGAAATGCAGAGCGCGGCCCTGGCCGAACTGGAGCAGCTGAAGAATGAATTTGAAAGCAGCCGCGACCGTTATGCGCAGCTGTATGAGCAGGCGCCCGTCAGCTATTTCTCGCTGGCGCGCGGGGGTGTCATCACACGCGTCAACGTAGCGGCCTGCGGCTTGCTGCAGCGCGACAAGAACCGGCTGTTGGGACGGCGTTTCGAGCAATTCGTCGCGCCGCAGGCGCAAGGGGACTTCCGCCGCTTCCTTGATGCGGTCTTTACCAACGGTGCGCGCCAGGTGCTTGAAGCGCAATTGTTCGAAGGCGAAGCGGGTGGCATGAGCGGCATGGTGCGCATCGAAGCCAATTACGATGCGGACAGCGCCACGGCGCGCATGGTGGTGACGGACCTGGGCGACGAGCACGCGCGCGAATCGGCCTTGCGGCGCGCTTTTGTGATACTCGACAGTATCCGCGAAGGCGTGCTGGTGACGGACAGTGCCAACCGCATCATTTCCGTCAATCCCGCTTTCACCACCATTACCGGCTACCAGGCGGAGGAAGCCATCGGCCGCGATCCGTCCTTCCTCGGCGGCGGCACGCATTTGCCGCATTTCTATGAAGCCATGTGGCGCAGCCTGCACCAGGATGGCAGCTGGTATGGCGAACTGGTGAACCGCCGCAAGAATGGCGAGCGCTTCGTCGAGTCGCTGTCGATCACGCCCATGCGCAGCCCGGATGGCGCGATCAGCCATTTTGTCGGCGTGTTTTCCGACATCACCGAGCGCAAGCTGGCCGAGGCGGACTTGCGCGAGCTGCACCGCGAGCTGGACCAGCGGGTGGTCGACCGCACGGCCGAATTGCTGCGGGCCAACCAGCATCTGCAGCTGGAAGTACACCAGCGCGAGCGGGCGCAGGAAGCCTTGCGCGATGCCGAGCGCTTCTTTCACGCCACCATCGATTCATTGACTGACCGCGTGCTGGTGCTGGACCGGGCGGGCCGCGTCGCGCATGCCAACCAGGCGTGCCTGGATTTTGTCGGGCAGATGCAAAAACCGCAGAATTACCTGGAGTTTTGCGAGCTGGACCCGCGCTGGCAGCGCAGCGCCGGGCGCGAGCTGGCCGCCGGCATCCGCGCCGTCATTGCCGGCAATGCGGACACGTTTGCGCTCGAGTATGAGTTTGCCACGCGCGCCGGCCCCCGCTGGTCGCAGGCCAGGATCAGCCGCTTTCTCGGCGAAGGGCCGCTGCGCGTGGTGGTGGCGCATACGGATATCACCGAACGCAAGCTGATGGATGGCGCCCTGCGCCAGTCGCATGCGCAGCTGCGCCAGCTGGCGCTGCACCTGGAAACGGCCAAGGAGGACGAGCGCAAGCGCATCTCGCGCGATATCCACGATGAGCTGGGGCAAAACCTGCTGGCGCTGCGCATCGATATTTCCATGCTCAGCGCACGCACGGAAGGTTCCCATCCGCGCCTGCACCGCCGCGTCGGCGCCGTGCTCAGCAATGTCGACACCACCATCAAGAGCGTGCGCGGCATCATGAACGAGCTGCGCCCGATGGCGCTGGACCTTGGCTTGCAAGCGGCCATCGAGTGGCAGGTGGGCGACTTCCGCAAGCGTAGCGGCATCGCTTGCCAGCTGCTGATACGCGACGAGGCATTGTTTTCCTCCATCGGCAGCCAGGTCGAGATCGTGCTGTTCCGCATCGTGCAGGAAGCGCTCAGCAACGTCATGCGCCATGCCCAGGCCAGCCAGGTGGAGATCGAACTCAGCTCGGATGCCTGCGCCGTGTATATGGTCATCAGCGACAACGGCATCGGCATCACGCCGCAGCAGCAGCGCAAGAAACAGTGCTTCGGCCTGATCGGCATCGCCGAGCGGGTGACGGCGCTGGGCGGGCAATTCGAGGTCGGCATGCCGGCATCGGGCGCCGGTTGCCGCCTGGCCCTGCAGATTCCCTTGCAGGGGACGGGGCGGCCGGCCGCCTGATACAGAAATTGCAATGGGTTAATTTTTGCCGACTCATGCCGCCTGGACAGGCTATACTTTCGCCTGCTATTTATGGAGGGGCATATCTTGTTCAAAACAATCGTTTTACCAGTCGCCTTGTTGGGCGCGTTCGCCGGCGCACACGCCGACGAAGGGCAGTGGCAACCACACCAGCTGCCACAGCTGAAAGCCGAACTGAAACGGGTCGGCATCGAAATTCCTGCAGAAAAACTGGCAGACCTGAGCAAGCACCCGATGAGCGCCATTGTGTCGCTGGGCGGCTGCTCGGCCGCTTTCGTTTCCGACGCCGGCCTGGTGGTGACGAACCACCATTGCGCGTATGGCGCCGTGCAGCGCAATTCCACGCCGGAACACAATTACATCACCAACGGCTTCCTGGCCAAGACGCGCGCCGCAGAGCTGCCGGGCGGTCCGAACAGCCTCGTGTATGTGACGGACAAGGTGGAGAACGTCAGCGACCGCGTCTTGAAAGGCTTGACGGCCGACATGAGCGGCCGCGCGCGCCACGAAGCCGTGGAAAAGCGCATCAAGGACCTGATCGCGGAATGCGAAACGGACAAGATGTACCGCTGCTCCGTGCCCGCCTTCCACCGCGGCCTCGAGTACTACCGCATCCGCCAGATGATGATACGCGACGTGCGCCTCGTGTACGCGCCATCGGACAAGATCGGCAACTTCGGCGGCGATATCGACAACTACGAATGGCCGCGCCACACGGGCGATTATTCGTTCCTGCGCGCCTACGTGGGCAAGGATGGCCGTCCGGCCGACCCGTCGCCCGACAACGTGCCGTACAAATCGAAGGATTTCCTGGTGGTCTCGGCCGAAGGCTTGAAAGCCGGTGACGGTATCTTGCTGGCGGGCTACCCCGGCCGCACCAGCCGCTACAAGCTGCCGGCGGAAATCCGCTTCGCGCGCGATACGGCCTTCCCTTTGAAAGTGTCGGAACTGCAAGCCGACCTGGCCGTGATGGCTGACGCCACGAATGGCGACGCTGCCGCTGCCGTGCGCTATGCGAGCGTCGTGAAAAGCATCAACAATGTGCTGAAGAAAACCCAGGGCTTGCTCGATGGTTTCGCGCGCAAGGACATCGCCGCCATCAAGGACGTGCAGGATGCCGAGTTCCGCACCTGGTACGCGAAACAGCCGAACGTGTCGCCGACCCTGCTGGCCGAACTGGACGCGGCGATCGCCAGCGACATGGCCTTGAGCGAAGAAGAGTTCGCCTGGAGCGTGGCCACCAACAGCGACTTGCTGAAAAGCGCGCGCACCCTCTACCGTTTGTCGCTGGAGCGCCAGAAGGCGGACGCAGAGCGCGAATCGGGCTTCCAGCAGCGCGACCTGGCTTTCATCAAGGCCCGTCTGGCCCGCCTGGAACAGTCGTATGTCAACAAGGTCGACCAGGCGCGTTTTGAGGCGGGCCTGAAGCGCTACGCGCAACTGGCGGCGAAGAGCCATCCGCAAGGCCTGGACGCGCTGCTGCCGGCGCCAGCCGCCGTGGCGGCCCTGTACCAGCAGACGCAGCTGGCCGACACGGCCAAGCGCCTGGCCTGGCTGGACAAGGACCAGGCTGCCGTTGCCCAGTCCGACGACGCCTTCATGCAGCTGGCCATCAAACTGCAGCCCGTGGAAATGGCGCTGGAAGACCGCCGCAAGGAAATCGACGGCAACCTCGAGCGCGTGATTCCGCAATACATGCAAGCCGTGATCGCCTGGAAACAGTCGCAAGGCAAGCCGGTCTATCCTGACGCCAACTCGACCCTGCGCGTGACGTATGGCACGGTCTCGCCATACTCGCCCCGCGACGGCATCACCAAGGGTCCATTCACGACCGTGGAAGGCATCGTCGAGAAAGTCACGGGCAAGGCGCCGTTCGAAGCACCGCAAGCGCTGCTCGACGCCGTCAAGGAAAAACGCTATGGCCAGTTCCGCGATCCGGCGCTGGGCACCGTACCCGTCAACTTCCTCACCAGCGCCGACACCACGGGCGGCAATTCCGGCTCGGCCGTGATGAACAAGCGCGGCGAATTGATCGGCCTGAACTTCGATTCGACGTATGAATCGATCACCAAGGACTGGTACTTCGACACGGCCATCACGCGCGCCATCCACCTCGACATCCGCTACATGCTGTGGGTGATGAAGGAAGTGGACCATGCGGATAATTTGCTGCAGGAAATGACCATCAAGTATCCGAAGGCTGCCAAGAAGTAATTTTTCCCAGCTGGGATAAAAGCCGCATCCGCCGCAGGGCCGATGCGGCTTTTTTGCGGCGGCGCCACGTATAATTCCCATTCACCCTTATTCATTTCCGACAGGCCCGCCATGCCCCCGACTCCCGCTTTGCCCCTTGATTGGCAGACATTTGAAACTGCCTACGACGTGGAAGAAACCTGCTTCAAGCTGGCCAGCGCGTCGCTGGCCTTGCTGGGCGCATCCGCGTTCAAGGATCAGGCATTTTCCGCCTTTGCCTTCAACGCCGTATCGTTCCCATCCCTTTCGCTGAGCCTTGACACCAATCCCGCCAACCGGGAGCGCGATTACTATCCTCCGGACTGGTCGAACGAGTGCATCGAAGTCGACGTGCCGGAAATCGGCCAGCTGTGGGAGGAGGGGTATGCAAGGATCGAAGGCGCGCTGCTCGATCTGATCGACGCTGCCGATGACGAACTGCTCGATGCCATCGAGGAGGGCTATCTGCACAGCCTGAGAAAAACCATGGTGCGGCTTGAAACGCGCCATGCGTTCGAGCAGATCAGGACCTGCCCGCAATTCTGGACCGTGGTCACGCAAATCGACGCCGATACGGAGGAAGAGGAGCGGCTGCTCGACCAGGTGCGCCAGGGCCTGCCGGCGTGAGCCTCCGCCGCCATTGCAGGCCGCGCGCTATAGCAGGGCCTGCCAGCGCCTGACTTCCCCGTCCGTCAGCATCGGCCCCCAGCCGCCGCGCAGCGCCGCATCGTGCTGCACATAGTGCGCAAGCGGTGGCGCCGCCACGCCGTGCCTGGCACAGATATCAAGCACGGCTTCCAGCTGCCTCCGGCTTGCCGGAAGGTCATCGCCATACCAGGTGCAGGCGCTCGTTTCCAGTACATGCCCGACAAGCTGCTCCAGCGTGCCGAGCAGGTGCCCGGGCATGGCCAGGCGGATGTCATCCGGCCAGGGGTCGCCCATGCCGGTCACCGCCAGGGAAGCAAAACCATGCTCCCATGCCGCAAAATCCCCAGGCGCGAGCTGCGCCACCTTCCACACGTGCCCGGCGAATGCGGACAGCGCCGGATGGTGAATGTCAAAGCGCTGGCAAAAGCGTTGCAGGCAGCTTACGGCAATGCATTGCCTGGCGGTCACCGAGAGCGTGTCTATCGATATGTTGCGCATGAAAGTTCCTGACGTTGGCACTCGCCGATCACTGGGTCAATCTGACTTGATTGCGGTTGTCCCGCCTGGCAAGGCAGCCTGCCGCAACGCCTCCACCGGCAACTGGAAAAAGCGCGGCACCATCACCGGCGACAAATTGTCGCCGCCGTCCGTCATGGCCAGGCGGCCACTGAGCAGCAGCATCACGTAGCCATGGCCCAGCGACCAGCCGGCGCTGGCGGCGGCCTTGTCCCAGCGCGGGTCGAGGCCCGCTTCGCGCACGGCCGCGCCGGCCGTCTGCAGCACGTACTGGAAGCATGCTTGCGCCGCTTCCATCAGGGCGGGGAACTGGCGCACGTCCTGGTGTTCGAACATCAGCCGGTAGTGGGCTGGCGCGGCCAGGGCAAATTCGATGTATTGCTGGCCCAGCAGCTGAAAACGCTGTTCGGAGGGCAGGCTGCCCTGCGGCGGCAGTTCTGCCTCCCATTTGGCGATCAGGCTGGCGAAGCCGGCTGCCGCCACGTCGGCCAGCAAGGCTTCCTTGCTGGGGAAGTGGCGGTACACGGCGGCGATCGACACGCCCACCGTGCGCGCCAGTTCGCGCAGGGAAAGGGTGGCGTCGCTTTGCTGCGCCAGTTGGGCGATGGTGGCGGCGACCAGGGTGTCGCGCAGGTTGCCGTGATGGTAAGTACTTGTGCTTGTCATTCTATGTTATCGCTGTTCACATTGTCGTGTATGATGGCCATGTTATCACTGAACACATGGAGAGCACATGCAAGAGATAAGCAACGTGGTATGCGCCGTGGCCTTGCCGCCAGGCGCCAGCATCGCCCCCTTGTATCCGGGCAGCAACCTGGCCGACGCGTATGCCGTCGGCCTGCCCAGCGCTGGTGTACGGCAGATGGATATGCAGGCCCTGGCGCGTGTGGTGCTATGCAGCCAGCCGCGCTGGGCGCAGTGGCTGCTGGCGGTGCGCGATACGATAGTCTCACCCTTCGGCATCAAGACGGCAAGACAGCTGGCGGCCAAGCCTGATGGACGCATCGGCATCTTCCGCATCTTTGCCGTCAGCGATGATGAAATCATCGTGGGCGAGGACGATAGCCACCTGGACTTCCGTTTGTCCGTGCTGCGCAACCGGGACGCGGGGCTGCATGGCAGCGTTACCTTTTCCACCGTCGTGCATTGCCATAACTGGATAGGGCGTACCTACATCCTGGTGATTCGGCCATTTCACAAGCTGATCGTGCGGCGTACGCTGGCGCGCGCCGTCAAGGGGGGCTTTGCCTGAGTAGGGAAGGGCTGCGGCGGTGCGGGCAATCTTGCTTATTCATGGCTGGTATTGCATACTGCACCACCAGCCTCATCACGATTCCCATGAACGATACGCTTCTCCTGCTGGGTTTTGCCACCACGCCGCTTGAACTGATTTCCTTTGTCCTGGCATTGACAACCGTTGCGCTGAACATCCGCCAGAATCACTGGGCGTGGCTGTTCGCCATCATTTCCTCGGCCGCCTACGGTTTCGTGTTTTTCGAATCGCGCCTGTATGGCGACATGGCCTTGCAACTGCTGTTTATCAGCGTCTCGTTCTGGGGCTGGTACCAGTGGCTGCACCCGGCCAGCGGCGGCAAGACCTTGCCCGTCACGCGCCTCGATGGACGCGGCTGGATGGCGTGCGCCGCCGGCTGGCTGGTCGGTTTCCTGCTGATCGCCTGGCTGCTGACGACGACGGATACGGACGTGCCCCACGCGGACGGTTTCCTCACGGCAGGCAGCCTGGTGGGGCAATTCCTGCTGTCGCGCAAGAAACTGGAAAACTGGATCGCCTGGATCATCGTCGACGTGCTGTATGTCTGGCTATACCTGCACAAGGGGCTGACCCTGACGGCCGTGCTGTATGCCTTCTTCGTCGTGATGGCCATCATCGGCTTGCTGGCGTGGAGAAAGTCGGCCCCGGCCGCGCCGAGCGCGATGGTCCTCAAGTGATGGAGCGTTGCGTGCGCGTGGCCATCCTGGGCGCGGAATCGTCGGGCAAGTCGACCCTGGCAGCCGCCCTGGCCGAACGCTACGGCACCGTCTGGGTGCCGGAATACTTGCGCGAATTTGTCGAGAAGCAGGGCAGGGTGCCCATCGCGGCCGACCAGTTTGGCATTGCGCGAACGCAAGTCGAACGCGAAGCGGCCGCCACCGCGCAGGCGCGCCACTTCCTGTTTTGCGATACGACGCCGTTGATGACGGTGGTCTACAGCCGCCATTATTTCAATGGCGCCGATGCGCCGCTGGCGGCGCTGGCCGATGCCACGCAGTACGATCTGACGTTGGTGACTGCGCCCGACAGCCCGTGGGTAGCCGACGGCTTGCAGCGCGAGTCGGAAGCCGTGCGCCAGCTGATCTACCGCTATCTGCTCGACGAGCTCGATGCGCGCGGCATCGCCTACCACGTGCTGCACGACAGCCTGGAGGCGCGCCTGGAACAGGCGGCGCCCTTGCTGCAGCAGGCGCTCGATGCGGCGCCTGCCTCTACGTCAACTTAATTAAAAGTCGAATTGCGCCGACACCTTCAAGGTGCGGCTTGCACCCGGGAACAGGTAGCCGCCTGCTTCCGGAGTCACATCGCGCCAGTAGAACTTGTCCGTCACGTTGTTGACGGTGGCGCGCAGCACGGCTGGCGTGCCGGCCAGGCGCGTGGCCCAGGCGGCGCCCAGGTTGAACACGCTGTACGAAGGCACGAAGGTGGTGTTGTTGTTTTCAAACGCCTTTTTGCCCGCATATTCCCAGCTGCCATTCACGCTCAAGCCCGCCACCTGCTGCACGGCGTAGTCCGCGTGCACGGCCGCCTTGAAGGCCGGCACGTTGGGCACGCGCTTGCCATCGTAGTCCGCACTGCCCGTGCCTGATTGCTGGCTGTTCAGGGCCGTGATGGACGCGCCCAGGTTCAGGTTGGCCGATGCCTTGCCCTGGGCAGACAATTCCAGGCCACGGTGCTGGGCCTGGCCCGCGCGCACGAAGTTGTAGGTGCTCATGCTGCTGTCGAGGTACTGGTTGAATTCCAGGCCCTTGCGGATCTGGAACAGGGTGGCGGCCACCATGAAGTCCTGCGTCAGGTCCGCCTTCACGCCCAATTCGACCTGCTTCGAGCGGCTCGGCGTCAGTTCCACATTGGCGTTTTCCGCGTAGCGGTCGGCCGTGCCGCCGTGCTCCATGCCCTGCGAATACGATGCATACACGGCGATATTGTCTTGCGGGTTGTACACCAGCGCCACGTTCGGCAACAGGAAGTCGTGCTTGGCGCGGATTTCCGTGTCGGCCTTGAGCACATACTGGTAGCCATCCACATTGATGTGGCGCAGGCCGCCATGCAGCTTCCAGTTGGGCGCCAGGCTGACGATGTCTTGCACGAAGACGGATTTTTCCTTGTCGTTGCGTACCAGGCGCACGGGGCCCGTGACGCCGTCGGATGGCGCGACGATGACGGGGCGATAAATGTTGCTGATGCCCACTTCGTCGTACACGTACTTGCCGGCCCGGTCCTTGCGGTTGAAGTACGACACGCCGGCAGTGAATTCGTGGCGCAGGCTGCCGGTGGCGAACTTGCCCTGGATCATGGCTTGCGCGCTCAGCGGCTTTTTCGTTTCGCCCAGGCTGCGGAAGTCCCATACGGAGAAATCGCCATTGCTGCAAAAGACGGGCGCCCAGCTTTCCGGGCTGCAGCCATACGGATACGCCGTGTAGTCGTCGCGCTTGAACGAGTGCTGGTTGGCGGACAGGGTGGCGTGCCAGTCATCATTGAAGGCGTACTGGAAGCGCAGGCCGAGGTTGCTGGTGACGGTTTCCACCGGATGCGTCCACGGCTGCTTGTTGAGCATGGTGTCGGCGCTGACGTTGGCCGGCAGGCTGCCGTTGCTCAGCAGCTGGAAGCCGGGCGCCGTGACCTGCGCCTTGTCCTGGTAGTCGGCGTCGAGCTGCAGCAGCGCTTGCGGGGAAATCTGCCAGTCGAAGGCGCCGGAAATGAACCGACGGTTGCCGTCCGCGCCCTTGATGTAGGAACGCAGGCGCTCGGCCGCCACGTTGACGCGGTAACCGAAGCGCGTGTCTTCCAGGCGTCCGCCCAGATCGACGGCGCCATACACGGTGCCCCGTTCGCGCGCTTCCACGGTGACGCTGCGCAGCGGTGCGGCGGTGGGACGCTTGACGATGAAGTCGATCACGCCGCCAGGCGCGGCCACGCCTGCCTGCAAGCCGGCCAGGCCTTTTAAGACTTCGATGCGTTCCTTGTTTTCCAGCGGAATTTGCGTGTCGCCAGGGATGGCCACGCCATCCTTGCGGTAGCTGGAGTTCGTGTCGAGCTTGAAGCCGCGGATGGTGAACTGTTCCGCGTAGCCGACGGCGTTGTACGACTCGTTGATGCTGGCGTCGAGCTTGACGGCATCGCTGAGATTGCGGATCTGCAAGTCCTGCATGTCTTTTTGCGAAATGACGGTGACGGACGCCGGTGTCTGCAGCAGCGGCGCGTCGGCAAAGCCGCCCACGGAGGCGCGCTTGGCGGCCGGCGCCTTGCTGGCCGTGACGACGACTTCGGCCATGTTTTGGGCCTGCGGGTCAGCGGCTTCGGCGGTGTCGTTCGCAGCAAAGGCAGGCGCGGCAAACGCGTGCAGGATCGCCAGGGTCAGTACAGGACGGGAAAAATGCGCAGATAAATTCGGTGTGGACATAGATTGCTCGTGGTTCAAGCCGTCTCTGTAAAGAGCACGGCAGGCTGCTTGTTCGGCTGGCGCCAACGCAGGAGCAATCAAAGGAGGGAGGTACTTTGCGCTTTCCTTCGCTGGCATTATCCAGATCAGGTACGAAGGGTATCTCTCACCCGGATAACGACTCCAGGACCCCTAGCGAAATGACAGCTTAGCATGAACCACGGCCAGCTGTCCCCCTGGCTGACCGTTTTACAACAGTGTGGCTGGAATTTGCAAACTGCGCTACAGACTCAGTTCCAGCACCTTGCGGCTGACGGCGGGCGTCACTTCGCGCTGCTCGCCCAGCGCCGTCATGCCGTGCGCTTCCAGGGCGGACACGACGGCATCCACGCTGGCGTGGTTCAGGCCGTAGTCGGCCAGGCGCGTCTTGACGCCCATGTGGCGGAAGAAGAATTCCGTGCGCGCGATGGCGGCCTCGATGCGGCCATCCTCGTCGCCGCCGTCGAGTCCCCACACGCGGGCCGCGTATTGCAGCAGCTTGGCGCGCTTGGCCTGCTTGCGCACGCGCAGCATGCTGGGCAGGATGATGGCCAGGGTTTGCGCATGGTCGAGCTCGTACAAGGCCGTCAATTCGTGGCCGATGGCGTGCGTGGACCAGTCCTGCGGCACGCCCACGCCGATCAGGCCGTTCAAGGCCAGTGTGGCGCTCCACATCACGTTGGCGCGCACGTCGTAGTCGTCCGGGTGCGACAGGGCTTTCGGGCCTTCCTCGATCAGGGTCAATAAAATGCCTTCGGCGAAGCGGTCTTGCACGGACGCGTTCACGGGGTAGGTCAAATACTGTTCCATGACATGCGCAAACGCATCGACGACGCCATTGCCCACCTGGCGCAGCGGCAAGGTGAACGTTTTCGACGGGTCCAGCACGGAGAATTTCGGATACACCTTGCGGCTCATGAACGAGCGCTTTTCCTGCGTGGCCTTGCGCGTGATCACGGCCGAGCCATTCATTTCGGAACCCGTGGCCGGTAACGTCAATACCGTGCCGAAGGGCAGGGCGGCCTCGACGATCTTGCCGCCTTTGGCCAGGATGTCCCACGCCTCGCCTTCATGCAGGGCGGCCGCGGCGATGAATTTGGTGCCATCGACCACGGAACCGCCGCCGACGGCCAGCAGGAAATCGATGCGCTCGCTTTTCACCATGGCCACGGCCTGCATCAGGGTTTCATAGCTGGGATTGGGTTCGATGCCGGCAAATTCCAGCAAGGTATGGCCGGCCAGCGCCGCCTTGACTTCATCGTAGACGCCGTTCTGCTTGATGCTGCCGCCGCCATACGTCATGAGCACTCTGGCATGCGGCGGGATCAGCGCCGTGATGGCGGCGATCTGGCCCTGGCCGAAGAGGATTTGCGTCGGATTGTAAAAGTCGAAATTGAACATGGGGCTCCTGCCGCTGGGGTTTAGGCTGTTGCTGAGCCATGATTATGGCCGAACGGGTGGAAACGTGTCGTGGACGCTTGAGCTTTTCGCCCGCGCGGTGGAGAATGCAGCCGATGTCACCACCACGCGAAAAGGAATGCGCATGACCAACGTCCCACTGGAAGAATCCGGCTTGCCGGCCACCGCGCTCGACATGCACCGCGCCATCGGCGCCACCATCGCCGCGCTGCAGGCACTGGACTTGAACAGCCAGCGTTTCGAGGCGTGCACGGACCCGGAACTGCGCCGCGTGCTCGCGCATGCGGGCGACACCAGCCGCAAGGAAGCGGCCATGCTGCTCGAATGGATGCGCCGTCGCGATGCGCGCCTGGACGCGGCCATGAAGGAAGCGCTGTTCAAGGCGGGGCCGATTGTTGCCCAGTATCACTATGACGAGAAAATATTGTAACTATTGGTTTGTTGCTGTGGCGTACCATGCGCCACTTTCGCATCGTTTCGCGTAGACTGTGCCCCGGACACGATTTTGGGGGAGTTTGCAACGATGAGATCATTACCATACCGAGAAGGCAGCTGGTTTGCCGTGCCCTTGCCGGGCGGCGGCTATGCCGTCGGCGTGGTGGCGCGCAGGGCGCCTGCCGGGCGCATCATGCTGGCGTATATGTTCGGGCCGAAGCGCGACAGCTTGCCGACGCTCAATGAGCTGGAAGGCTTGCGGCCGGAACAGGCCGTACGTCGCCTGCGCACGGGCGACATGGCCCTGCTCAACGAGCGCTGGCCCCTGCTGGGTGACAGCCTCCACTGGGAGCGCGACGCCTGGCCCATGCCGGCCTTTATCCGCCGCAATGAATCCTTGCAGCGCGCCTGGCGCGCCAGCTATGCGGACGCCGACCCTGCCAAGCTGAACCGCGAGGAATCGATCCCCTTCGATACGCCGGGCATGGAGAGCGATTCCCTGTACGGCTACGGGGCGACGGAATTGCTGATGAATAAATTGCTGGCGCAGGAGCAGGCGTCCGCTTGACCGTTGTCGGGCGGCGGAAACGCCGGAGCCGGTAGCGTAGGTCGGATTAGCGCCTGGCGCGTAATCCGACAGGAACAGCCAACAATGTTGTCGGATTACGCGAGGCAAGGCCTCGCTGATCCGACCTACGCCGCTGGCAAGCTGATCTGAAACGCGAGGCCGCCGCCTTCGCGGTTGCGCACTTGCAATTCGGCGCCATGGCGCAGCAGCACGCGGTCGACGATGGCCAGGCCCAGGCCGGCGCCGTTTGCCTGCCCGCGCGCCGTATCGAGGCGGGTGAACGGCTTCATCAGTTGCTCGATCTTTTCTGCCGGCACGCCCGTGCCGTGGTCTTGCACTTCGATGATGACCTTTTTCGCGCCGTGGCTGGTGCGCACCTGGCAGGCGATGTCGATTTCCGTCACGTCGCTGCCCGGCGTCTTGCCATAGCGGCGCGCATTCTCGATCAGGTTGTTCAGCACGCGGCGCAGGTCAGTGGGGTTGCCCATCGCATGCGCGCCGTCGGCGATGCTGGCGTTGATCTTCACATCCGGCAGGCGCATGGCTTCGCGCGTCATGTCGCTGAGCAGGCCGCTCAGGTCGACATTCGTAAAGCTCGACGCTTCCGTCGGCTTGGCGTAGTCGAGGAACTGGCCGATGATGGCGTCCATCTGCCCGATATCGGACTGGATGCCTTCGCGCGCCTCGTCCGACAGGTTCGCCATTTCCACTTCCAGCTGCATGCGCGCCAGCGGCGTGCGCAAATCGTGCGAAATGCCGGCCAAAATCACGGCGCGGTCCGATTCCACCTGTTTCAGGTCATCGACCATCTGGTTGAAGCTGCGGTTCGCCTCGATGATTTCGATCGGACCCTTTTCCGGCAGCGGCGCCGGCTGCTTGCCCTTGGCGATGTCGCGCGCGGCCGCCGTCAAACGCGACAGCGGCAGATTGATCAGGCTGGAAATGATGGCTGCGCCCAGCAGGGACAGCAGCGACACCAGGCTGGCCCAGCCCAGCCACTGGAAGCCCGTCAGGCCGCGCAGGCGCTCCCGGTCCAGCATCAGCCAGTACTCGTCGTCGTCGATCTTGAAGCTGACCCAGAAGCCGGCCACGCCGTTGACGCGCGCGGAAAAGCGCGTGTCCTTGCCCAGCTTGGCCTTCACCAGCGCCTCGATGTCGGGCATCAGGTAATTGTCGGGCGGCGGCTCGATGCGGTCGTCCTCTTCCAGCGAGAAGATGCGGATGCCTTCATTGCTGACGAGGTCGAACAGCAGCTCGCGCCGCAGCTCGGGAGCCGAGTGCGTCAGTGCCGCATGCGTGATGGTAACGACGGAAATGATCTGGGCGGAAATCTGCTGCGCCTGCGGCTCGCGCTGGATGAAGGAAATCATGCTGAACCAGGCGATCATGCTGACCGTGGTCAAGGTGCCGAGCAGCAAAAAGGTGCGCCAGAACAAGCCGCTTTTCAGCCGCGCCAGGCTGATATCGGGAAAAAGCTTCATCATGCCTCGCCTGCGATCAGCGCGGCTGTCCGTCCGGGATGAAGACGTAACCTAAGCCCCACACGGTCTGGATGAACAGCGGGCTCGACGGATCAGGTTCGATGAGTTTGCGCAGGCGCGAGATTTGCACGTCCAGGCTGCGGTCGAACACTTCGTATTCGCGGCCGCGCGCCAGTTCCATGAGTTTCTCGCGCGACAGCGGCTGGCGCGCATGGCGGGCAAACACTTTCAGCACCGAAAATTCACCGGTCGTCAGCGGCACTGTTTCGCCATTCTTTTTCAGGGTACGCGTGCCCAGGTCCAGCACGAAGTCGCCGAATTCGAAGGTTTGCGGCGTTTCCGACGGTGCGCCCGGGATTTCATCGGGACCCTTGCGGCGCAGCACGGCGCCGATGCGGGCCACCAGTTCACGCGGATTGAATGGTTTCGGCAGATAATCGTCGGCACCCATTTCCAGGCCCACGATGCGGTCCACGTCCTCGCCCTTGGCCGTCAGCATGATGATCGGCGTCTGGTCGCCCGCGCCGCGCAGGCGGCGGCAGATCGACAGGCCGTCTTCGCCCGGAAGCATCAGGTCGAGTACCAGCAGGTCGTAGCGTTCGCGCAGCCACAGTTTGTTCATGGCCGTCGCGCTCTCTGCCGTGAAGACATTGAAGCCCTGTTCGGTCAGGTAGCGCCGCAGCAGGTCGCGCAGGCGCACATCGTCATCGACTACCATGATTTTTGCCTGGTGGCCGTGGATCGATTGCGTTGTTGTATTGCTGCCGGAAGTGGAGGTTGTGGTCATTTAGGGTGTCGTGTTATCTTATATTAGTTGCTATAGTAACGCCTCGCGCGGCGTCGGCAAGGGGCTGTGGCGACCCATTACAAAGTGTTACAAACTTTACCCAATTACTCTTACTGCACCGTGTAAAGCATCATACACTGGGGCCACAGTGGAAATCAGCTTTAGTTTATACGGCATCGCGGAAGAGGAACTCAATGAATATCTTTACTAAAAAAATTCACGCCGCTCCCAGCGCAGCTATTGCTGCACGTACGACCGTGCTGTCCGCATTTGCCGTTTGTTCCGTGTTTGCCGCCAGTCTGGCGGCAGCGCAAAACCAGCCGCCGCCACGCCGTGACGACCAGCAGCAAATGCAGGCCCAGCGGTATGAACAGGTACAGCGCAGCAACAGCAATGATACGCGACTGCGCGAACAGCGTGACGCACGCAGTTTCGACACGCGCGCAGAAGAGCAGCGCCGCGCCAACGAAGGCGCCGACGCCTCGCGCCGCACGGGCCGCATGACGCCCGACGAACGGCGCGACCTGCGCCGCCAGATCAACGAAGTGGGGCAGGACATTTACTCGAATCCCCCGCGCCGCTAGGCAGCCATCCCCCTCCGACAGGGCCATCTCGCAAGACATGGCCCTGTTTGCATCTGGCCGCATGCATTGTTGCTCAGTCAGGCACACGGCCCCGCCCCGTGATATTGTTCTAGTGCACGGAGGCAATTCTTTGAAATGGCTGCTGGGGGAGGCAAGGCGTGAGCGACGACGACACACCCGTTCCGGATGCGGTCCCCGCAGGCGGCTTGCCGCACGGCCTGGTCCAGCGCGACGAGGGCGTGTTCCTTGACCTGTCGCTGGCGCCGGCGCAGCTGCGCACCGCCGTCGAGCAGCTGTTCCAGTCGGGCCAGCTGCTGGCCGGCCTCGATTACGGTTTGTTCCTGCTGACCCTGTTTCATGCCCCTACTCCCCGCGCCGCGCCCAAGGGCGATGCCCTGCTGCGCATCGCCGTGCGCGTGGCGCCATTCCCGCCCGCGCGCCGTGCGCTGTACAAACAAATCAAGATCCGTGGCGACAGCGCCGAATTTTACTTTGAAGCCTTGCCTGCGGACGCGGACGGCCAGGTGCCGGCGCGCCGCGAATTCGACGAGCTGGTGGCCGACCTGTGGTGCAAGGGCGTGCACTACGGCATCGATAGCGCGGCCGTGCGCGCCATTCTCGCCAGCGGCAAGGCCGAGCGCATCACGGTGGCGAGGGTGCTGCCACCACAGCCGGGGCGCGACGCCCAGCTGGTCGAAGTGTCGCAAGGCATCCACCGCGACGATGCGCCGCGCGAACGCTCCGATGGCCGCCTGGATTTGCTCAGCTTCAAGAACCGCTTTCCGCAAGTAAAAAAACACGCGCGCCTGCTGCGTCTGCTGCCGGGGACTCCCGGCTTGCCCGGCTACGACCTGGCCGGCAAGGCGCTGCCGCCGCCCGCGCCGCTGGAACTGGACCTGGCCACCGTGGCGGGGCCAGGCACGGCGGTCGAGCATTTCAGCGATGGGGATTTCGTCGTGGCCACGCAAGATGGCTATGTGAATGTCGATGAGCAAGGCAAGATGTCCATCGAAAACAAGATCGTCAGCCGCGAAGGCGTCAGCAGCCGTACGACGGGCAATTTGAAGCTGAGCGCCGCCTACGAGGAGTACGGCGAAGTGCAGGAGCAGCGCCAGCTCGACGGCAGCGACATCACCATCCATGGCGACGTCTACGGCCACTTGCACTCGCATGGCGGATTAATATGGCTACAGCGCAACCTGGTGGGCGGCACGGCCTTCAACGAGCATGGCGACGTGCGCGTCGAGGGCGTCGCTTCCGGCTCCGTGCTGCAGGCGCTGAGCGGCGAAGTGCATGTGAAGCGCGCGGAAAGCTGTGTCATCGCCGGCACGCGCGTGGTGATCGACAGCGCCAGCAATTGCGAGATCATCGCCGACGAGGTCGTCATCGAACTGGCCGAAGGCTGCGCCGTGGCGGCGCGCACCATCCGCATCGGCAGCGCCGGTCCCCGCAAGCAGGTGGAGATGCTGCTGTTCCCGCTGGTGCCCGATTTGAGTGCGCTGGAACAAAAGATCGCCGAGAGCCTGGCGAAGGCGGCGCAATTCCTGCAGGTGCAGCACAAGCGCCAGCAGGAAATCGATGCCATCGCGCAATTGCCCGAGGTACGCAATTACCTGACCCTGGCGGGCCAGCTGCGGCGTGGCGAATTGCAACTGCAATCAACGCAGCAGATACAGTACGACAAGCTGGCCGCGCGCATCGCTCCCGTCCTGAAAGAGGTGGCGCGGCTGCGCGTGGAGGTAAAACAGTCGGAAATCCTGCACGCGCAGATGCTGGCGCTGGTGGAACAATTGCGTCAGGAGCGGCAGGCAACGGCGGGCCAGTCGCGCTGCACCCTGAGCCTGATTGATGGCGAGACGACGGTGCGCGCCCTCGTCGTGCCGCCCGGACCGGCCAAGGTCTACGACCGGCCGCCGAAGGAAATCAAGGCCTTGCTGCGCAGCGCCACGCCGGCCACGCAGCCCGTGTTTGCGGACAGCACGGGCAGCCTGGACTGGACCTACCAGCCGCCACTCTGATCAGTCGATAACCTTGCCGCGAGATTGTTTGAGGACGCTGTGCGTGCTCTTGCTGTCGAGACGGCGCCGCTGCGAGCTGCGCGTGGGCTTGGTGGCGCGGCGCACGGCGGGCAGGAAGGTCACGCTGTCGATGATTTCCTGCAAGCGCCGCAAGGCTTCTTCCTTGTTCTGTTCCTGGCTGCGCGACTGCTGCGCCTTGAGCACCAGCACGCCATCCTTGCTGATGCGGCTGTCGCGCAGGGCCAGCAGCCGTTCCTTGTACGCTTCCGGCAGCGACGAGGCGGCGATGGGGAAGCGCAAATGGATGGCGCTGGACACCTTGTTGACGTTCTGCCCGCCCGGGCCTTGGGCGCGGATGGCGGAAAATTCAACTTCAGCGGGGTTGACGAGGTGTTGCATGGCCTGCCTGTTGGGGAATGATGGGGGTATTGTAAGGGAAGATGGCTGCGCCGGCGCAAGGCCGGGCGCTGAGGCCAGGCTGCCTTCCGGGAAAGTTGATGTTTCTCAACGCCGCCTGCGGCGATGCTGGTTAGCATGGGGCCAACGTTGCGCCACTGCGCATCCTGGCAGCGCCTACCGGATGAAAGGAACACCATGCAGCCCACGACCACGCCTGGCGCCGCAACGACCCAATACCTGACGCAGTACTTGAGTTTCCGGCTGGGCGGCCTGGAATACGGCCTCGATTATCGTTGCGTGCGGGAACTGCGTCCTCTGAAGGAACTCGACCGTTTTTCCTCGGAAGGGGAAGTGCTGCACAGCGTGGCCGTTTCGCGCGGCGTAATCATCCCCATCGTCGACATGCGCGCCGCGTTCGGCAGCGCCCACGGCGCGCCCGACCCGGCCACCGACGTGATCATTTTGCAGCTGAGCAATGGCGTGATGGGCATGGTGGTCGATGGCGTCACCGATATCGTCAGCCTGGCCGCCAGCGACATCGCCGCCGTGCCCGGCCTGGGCGAGGCGGAAGCCGATTACCTGCTGGGCCTGGGCACGGTGGCGGGACGCCGATTGATCCTCGTCGACATCGACCGCCTGATGGCGATCCGCAGCCCCAGTCCCATGCAGGCAGCCTAAAAAAAAGACGACCCGGGAGTCGTCTTTGTGTTTTGCGTTAGCCCAGTTTCTCTAACTGATCCTGCAAGTCCAGCCATTCCGCTTCCAGCTGCGCCAGGTCCTTGGTGAAGAAGGTCTGGTCGGCCAGCAATTGCTTGAGCTTGGCCTTGTTGGCCGCGTCGTAGATGGTCGGCTCGCCCAGCTTGGCGTCGGTTTCCGCCTTTTGCGCATTGCGCTTGGCGATCTGCTCTTCCTGGCGCTTGATCTTGTTTTCGATCGGTTTGCGCAGGGCGGCCGTTTTTTGGCGCTCTTCCGCTTCCTTGCGCTTGTCGCGCACGGGCGCGGCAGGGACGGCGGCTACCGGCGCAGGGACGGAAGACGTCACGGGGAAATCGGTCTTGTTGGCCTTGCCGGCGGCCGGCAGCACGTCCGTGCCCTTGCCCAGCTTGGTCTTGAACAGCCAATCCTTGTAGTCGTCCAGGTCGCCGTCGAACGGTTGCAGCTTGCCGTCGGCAACGATGATGAATTCGTCCGTGGTGGCGCGCAGCAAGTGGCGATCATGGGAAACGACGACCAGGGTGCCTTCGAACTGGGCCAGCGCTTCCGTCAGCGCTTCGCGCGTTTCCAGATCCAGGTGATTGGTCGGTTCATCGAGCAGCAGCAGGTTAGGACGCTGCCAGACGATCAGGGCCAGCGCCAGGCGGGCTTTTTCGCCGCCCGAGAACGGTGCGATCGACGCGGTGACCATGTTGCCGGGGAAGTTGAAGCCGCCCAGGAAGTTGCGCAGTTCCTGCTCGCGCACGGTCGGGGCGATCTTGGCCAGATGCCACAGCGGCGATTCGTCGTGGCGCAGCATTTCCACCTGGTGCTGGGCGAAGTAGCCGATGTTGAGGCCCTTGCCCATGGTGGCGTCGCCCGTCAGCGGCATCAGTTCGCCGGCGATGGTCTTGATCAGGGTCGACTTGCCGGCGCCGTTCTGGCCCAGCAGGCCGATGCGCTGGCCGATCTGCAGCGAAAACTTGATGCCGTTGACGATGGTTTTATGCGTGATTTCGCCCGTCGCTTCGTTCTCGATCTTGTAGCCCGCATCGACGTCTTCCATCACCAGCAGCGGATTTGGTGCCGACAGCGGCTCGCGGAATTCGAACGAGAATTCGGCGGCGGCGCGCAATGGCGCCAGCTCTTCCATCTTCGCCAGCGCCTTCATGCGGCTTTGCGCCTGGCGGGCCTTCGAGGCTTGCGCCTTGAAGCGGTTCACGAACGATTCCAGATGGGCACGTTTGCGCTGCTGCTTTTCCAGCGCGCCGGCGGCCAGGATCATCTGCGCCGCGCGTTGGCGCTCGAAGCTCGAGTAGTTGCCCGAATAGCGCTTCAGCTTGCGTTCGTCGATATGCACGACCACGTTGACGACTTCATCGAGGAAGTCGCGGTCATGGGAAATGATCAGCAGGGTGCCGGCGTAGCGCTTGAGCCAGTCTTCCAGCCAGATGATGGCGTCCAGATCCAAATGGTTGGTCGGTTCATCGAGCAGCAGCAGGTCGGATGGGCACATCAGCGCTTGCGCCAGGTTCAAACGCATGCGCCAGCCGCCGGAGAAACTGGCCACCGGTTGCTGCATCTGGTCCAGGGTGAAGCCCAGGCCCAGCAGCAATTGCTCGCCGCGCGATTGCACGGTATACGCGTCGGCATCGGCCATGGCGCTGTAGATTTCGCCGATGGCGATACCGTTTTCCGACGTGGCAGGCTCCGATTCCAGGCGCGCCAGTTCCGCTTCCAGTTTGCGCAGGGTGACGTCGCCGTCGATTGCATAGTCGAGCGCGGCACGGTCCAGCGGCGGCGTTTCCTGCGCCACGTAAGCCACGCGCCATTTGGCCGGGAAATCGATCTCGCCCTGGTCAGGGTGCAATTCGCCACGCATCATGGCGAACAGGCTCGATTTGCCCGCGCCATTGGCGCCGATCAGGCCGATCTTGTCGCCCGGATTGAGGGTGACATCAACTTGTTCGAGCAACGGTTTGATGCCGCGCATCAGGCTTACTTGTAGGAAACGTATCATTTTTTTCTTTGTAAAGGCTGGGCTTTGACCCCCGCCGTAAAAACATCGTGTAGGTCGGATTAGTCCGAAGGACGTAATCCGACGGGTGCCGCACAGGCATGTCGGATTACGCTACGCTAATCCGACCTACCAATTCCATTAAACCAGCTTCAACTGCTCGGCCGTCAGCAGGAAGACCATGTCGTCGCCGGCGCTCGTCGTCAGCCAGGTCAGGCCCAGCTCGCCGAAGGCCGCTTCGGCGTATGCGCGTTCGTTGCCGATTTCAATCATCAGGATGCCGTCGTCCGTCAGGCGCTCGGCCGCGCCGGCGATGATCTTGCGCACCAGGTCCATGCCGTCGCTGCCGCCGTCGAGGGCGATTTGCGGTTCAGCCAGGTATTCCTGGGGCAGGGCGCCCATCGAGGCGGAATTCACGTATGGCGGATTGCTGATGATCAAATCATATTTCTTGGCCGGCACGTTGGCGTACAGGTCCGATTCGATCAGGGTGACGCGGTCCTGCAATTTGTACGTGTCGACGTTGCGCTTGGCCACGGCCAGCGCGTCGGCGGAAATGTCCACGGCGTCGACTGCGGCGTTCGGGAAGGCATCGGCCATCATGATAGCCAGGCAGCCCGAACCGGTGCACAGTTCCAGGATGTTTTCCACGGCTTCCGGTTCCGCCACCCATGGCGAGAAGTATTCAGGGATCAGTTCGGCGATGAAGGAGCGGGGCACGATCACGCGCTCGTCGACGTAGAAGTTATACGTGCCCAGCCAGCCTTCCTTGGTGATGTAGGCGGCCGGCACGCGGTCGATGCTGCGGCGGTCGATGACGCTCATCACGCTGGCCACTTCCGACGGCAGCAGCTTGGCGTCGAGGAAGGGTTCGAGCTTGTCGAGCGGCAACTTCAAGGTGTGCAGGATCAGATAGGCCGCTTCGTCGAACGCTTCGGCGCTGCCGTGGCCGAAAAACAGCTTGGCGGTATTAAAGCGGGTAACGGCGTAGCGCAGCAGGTCGCGTGGCGTGGAAAACGGGTTCGGGGTCATGGCATTCTCGAAAAGACGGTGTTCTGGCCCGCCGTGACGGGCCTCGGTATTCTGGTTCAGACGGGCAGCAAATGCTCCAGCGTGCGCCGGTAAATATTCTTCAGAGGATCGATGTGGCGCAGTTCGATGTGCTCGTCGATCTTGTGAATACTGGCATTGGGCGGCCCGAATTCTATCACTTGGGGGCAGATTTGCGCGATAAACCGGCCATCCGAGGTGCCGCCCGTGGTCGACAGCTCCGTCGCGAGGCCCGTTTCTTCCAGGATGGCGGCGGACAGCGCATCGCTCAAGGTGCCGCGCGGCGTGAGGAAGGGCAGGCCGCTCAGGGTCCACTGCAAATCGTATTGCAAATCATGCTTGTCGAGGATGGCGTGGACCCGTTCCTGCAGGTTTTCCGCAGTGCTGGCCGTGGAAAAACGGAAATTAAAATCGATCACCATGTCGCCGGGAATCACGTTATTGGCGCCCGTGCCCGCGTTGATGTTGGACATTTGCCACGAGGTCGGCAAATAGTACTCGTTGCCGGCATCCCATTTTTCCTCGACCAGGTCGGCCAGCGCCTGCGCCGCTTCGTGAATCGGGTTTTTTGCCAGGTGCGGGTAGGCGATATGGCCTTGCACGCCCTTGATCGTCAGCCGGCCCGACAGCGAACCGCGGCGGCCGTTCTTGATCATGTCGCCCAGCTGTGCGCTCGACGTCGGCTCGCCCACCAGGCAATAGTCGATCTGCTCGCCGCGCGCCTTCAGCTGCTCGCAGACGATGACGGTGCCATCCGTGGCCGGGCCTTCCTCGTCGCTCGTGATCAGAAAGGCGATCGAGCCCGTGTGCCCGGGCGTGGCGGCGATGAATTCCTCACAAGCCACCACCATGGCGGCGATCGAGGTCTTCATGTCGGCCGCGCCACGGCCGTACAGCTTGCCGTCGCGGTGCGTGGGAATGAAGGGCAGCGAGCGCCATTGCTCGACGGGACCGGTCGGCACCACGTCCGTATGCCCGGCAAAGACGAAGACGGGCGATGTCGTGCCACGGCGCGCCCACAGATTGGTGACGTCGTTCGACTGTATCGTCTCGCAGACAAAGCCCAGCGGCGTGAGGATATCGATCAGGTGCTGCTGGCAGCCCTTGTCGTCGGGCGTGACCGAAGACAGGGCGATCAGTTTTTCGGTCAGGGCGAGGGTTTTGGAGGTGGTCATGGGTAAGGTCGTGCCGGCAACATCGTTCCGGTGGTCAACTAAGTATGGTTACAGCGAGAAAAGGGTCTTGTACTGCGCATCGGAAAACGCCACGCTGAACTGGCCATCCTTGTCCAGCACGGGGCGCTTGATGATGGACGGGTTTTCCAGCATCAGGTCCAGGGCACTTGCCGCATCGACGGTGGACGCCTTGCGCTCGTCGGACAGGGCGCGCCAGGTCGTGCCTTTCTTGTTGACCAGCACATCCCACGGCAATTGCTGCAGCCACGCTTCGACCGTGGCGCGTTCCAGGCCCTGCTTCTTGAAGTCGTGGAAGGTGAAATCGAGTTGTTGCGCGGCCAGCCAGGTGCGGGCCTTTTTGACGGTATCGCAGTTGGGGATACCGTAGAGTGTAATGGTCGTCATGGGTAGGGCTAAGGGGAATGAATGCGGTTCGCTTGACCGTGGCGCTTGCGCCAGGGAAAAATGCGATGGTAGCCGCCATTATACAGTCGATGCGCAGTCGATGCGGCAGTGCAACACGCCCCAGTGATTTGCCCTACACAGGCCGTGGCGCCGCCTTGCCCGATTCGGCCGGACCGAAATGCAGGCCAAGGCGCAAGGCCAAGGCGCGCAGGGCGCCGCTTTCCTGCAGGTGCAGGGCCAGCGCGATGTGGCCGTCGGGGCGCACGAGATAGGCCGCGTCGCGGCCCAGGCCGGCCAGTTTGGCGGCCACGTTATAGGTATAGCAATGCACGGGCAGTTTCAGCACGCGCGCTTCGTCGAGCAGTTCGGGCGCTGCTTCGCCATAGATGTGCAATTGCCAATCCATGCTGCGCAAGGCCGTGAAATTGTCTTGCGTGCCGTCCGAGAACCATGGCAGGCGGTCGCCGCCGCGCAGGTATTCCGCATGGCCGGCGGAAAGGGCGCTGTCTTCATAGCTGATCTGGATTTGCGACACGGTCCGGAACAGCAGCCGGCGCGCGCGCGCGAAGCCGGAGAGGAAGGGCAGCGCGTGCGGCACCAGCCAGCGGCGCAGGAATTGCCCGGCCATGCCTTGCGCGACGATGGCCTGGAAGGCCCGGTCGGTGGTGGCGACGAGCTTGCGGGCAAACACGATGCGCTCGCTTTCATAGGTGTCGAGCAGGGCGTCGTTGCTTTGTCCCCGCAGTTTTTGCGCCAGTTTCCAGGCCAGGTTGACGGCGTCGCCCAGGCCCGTGTTCATGCCCTGGCCGCCCACGGGGCTGTGCAGGTGGGCCGCGTCGCCGAGGATGAAACAGCGCCGTTCGCGGAATTGTCCGGCCACCCGGTGGTGCACCTTATACGTGGAAAACCAGTTCACGTGTTCGACCTCGATGCCAAGCAAGGCTTGCACCTGCTCCCGCACGTCGTCGAAGACGGGCGCCGGCGCGCCATAGGGGCGGTCGGGCAGGATGCCGATCAGGCGCTGCATGCCGCTGGTGCGCACGGGCAGCATCAGCGCAAACGAGTTCGCGCCCAGGTGGGCGTGCAAGTCCGTATTCTTGCCGGCCACTTGCGCGTCGGCCACGTAATACAGGTGGTCGTAGGTGCCGCCGGAGAACGCAAAGCCGGCGATCTCGCGCACCTTGCTGCGGGCGCCGTCGCAGCCGCAAATATAGTTAAACGTGCAATATTGGCGTTCGCCATTGTTCAGCAGGATGGCTTGCACTTCGCTATCGTCCTGCGTCCACAGGTCGAGCGCCACGTTCCATTCCACGTGCACGCCGGCCGCCGCCAGCTTGCTGATCAGGAAGCGTTCATGCTCGTCCTGCGGCAGGCTCAGCACGAAAGGATAGGGGCTCAGCCCTTCGCCGATCTCGCCCAGCGCCAGTTTCACCAGCTCCTCGCCGCCTTCGTGGATATGCATGGCATTGATCTTGATGCCCAGGTGCACCAGCTCGTCGGCAAAGCCCAGCTGCTGGTAAAACTCCAGCGTGCGCGCATGCACGGCCATGGCCCGCGAGGCCTGGCCCGGTCCGCTATTCCTGTCGATGATGCGGCAATCGACGCCATGGCGCGCCAGGCGCAAGGCAAGCATGAGGCCGGTAGGACCGGCGCCGACGATCAAGACGGGAGGAGTATTCATGCCATCCAGTATAGGACAGGATGGGGCATGGCTGCGCGACGATTGAAGTTGCTGGTCGGAAATGAAAATGTCCCGCCGGAGCGGGACATTCACGGTGCTACGTGCGCCTTACGGCGCAGTCATCAGATACCGCGCAGCAACTCGTTGATGCCGGTCTTGGCGCGCGTTTTCGCATCCACGCGCTTGACGATCACGGCGCAGTACAGCGAGTACTTGCCGTCTTCCGATGGCAGGTTGCCCGAGACCACGACGGAGCCGGCTGGCACGCGGCCGTACGTCACTTCGCCCGTGGCGCGGTCGTAGATCTTGGTCGACTGGCCGATGTAGACGCCCATCGAGATGACCGAGTTTTCCTCGACGATCACGCCTTCGACGATTTCCGAGCGGGCGCCGATGAAGCAGTTGTCTTCGATGATGGTCGGGTTCGCTTGCATAGGCTCCAGCACGCCGCCGATGCCGACGCCGCCGGACAGGTGGACGTTCTTGCCGATTTGCGCGCAGGAACCGACGGTGGCCCAGGTGTCGACCATGGCGCCTTCATCGACGTAGGCGCCGATGTTGACGTAGGACGGCATCAGCACGACGTTCTTGGCGATGAAGCTGCCGCGGCGGGCGACGGCTGGCGGCACCACGCGGAAACCGCCCTTGGCGAAGTCTTCCTTCGTGTAGTTGGCGAACTTGGTCGGGACCTTGTCGTAGAACTGCATCGTGCCGTCCGATGGCAGGACGACGTTGTCTTCCAGGCGGAACGACAGCAGCACGGCTTTCTTGACCCACTGGTTGACGACCCAGTCGCCCGAGGTTTTTTCCGCCACGCGGATGCTGCCGTTGTCCAGGCCATTGATGACGTGGGAGACGGCGTCGCGCAATTCGGCCGTGCCGTTGCCCGGATTGATCTCGGCGCGGTTTTCCCAGGCCTGGTCGATGATGTTTTGCAGTTGTTGGCTCATGATGATGTCTTGTTTATGTAGGGGTTGATGCGGATGCGGAAAGCTGCTGGCAGAATTTTACTATGCGCAACGCTGCTTCCAGCCCTTCAGCCGTTTCGGCCACGAGGGCCATACGGATGCGGTTGCGGCCCGGATTGATGCCGTGCGCGTCGCGCGCCAGGTAGCTGCCAGGCAATACCGTGACATTATATTCGGCGTACAGGCGTTGCGCGAATTGCGTGTCGGACAGTCCCGTGCGGCTGACGTCGGCCCACAGGTAGAAGCCGGCGTCCGGCAATTGCACGTCCATCACCGATTGCAGCAGCGGCGTGATGGCGTCGAACTTGGCGCGGTACTTGGCGCGATTTTCCTCGACATGGGTTTCGTCGTTCCAGGCCGCGACGGAGGCCGCCTGCACGGCAGGGCTCATGGCGCCGCCGTGGTAGGTTCGGTAAAGCAGGAATTTTTTCAGGACTTCCGCGTCGCCGGCAACAAAGCCCGAGCGCATGCCCGGCACGTTCGAACGCTTCGACAGGCTGGAAAACACCACCAGGCGCGCATACGGGCGCTCGATGGTGGACAGGCCCAGCATGTGCGCCGCCTGCAGCGCGCCCAGCGGGGGCGTGTCGCCGTGGTAGATCTCGGAATAGCACTCGTCGGCGGCGATGACGAAATCGTAGCGCTCGGACAGGGCGAACAGGTGTTCCCAGTCCGTCAGGGTCAGCACGGCACCGGTCGGGTTGCCGGGCGAACACAGGAACAGCAGTTTGACCTTTTCCCACACGGACGCGGGCACGCTGTCGTAGTCGCAGCCGAAATTGCGCGCCGGGTCGGAATTGACGAAATACGGTTCGGCGCCAGCCAGGTAGGCCGCGCCTTCATAGATCTGGTAAAACGGATTCGGGCTGATCACCAGCGAGCCGGCCGACGGGTCGATCACCGTTTGCGCCAGCGCAAACAGCGCTTCGCGCGAACCGTTCACGGGCAGGATTTGCGTGGCAGGATTGAGCTTGGGGATGCCGTAGCGGCGTTCCAGCCAACCAGCAATGGCCGTGCGCAAGGCTTCCGAGCCGATGGTGGTCGGATAGCTGGCCAGGCCATGGATATTGTCGGTCAATGCCTGTTCGATGAAGGCCGGCGTCGGGTGCTTGGGTTCGCCCATGCCCAGGCTGATGGGCGCATACTCGGGGTTGACCGTCACGCCGGCAAACAGCTGGCGCAGCTTTTCAAAGGGATATGGTTGCAGTTTAGCAAGAAGTGGATTCACGGAACGGACCAGGGCAAGAGTGGAAAGACGATGTTGCTAAGCGACTAACTGGCGCGGCAGACTTGATGCCGGTCAAATAATAAGCTGCGTCTTTCATTATAGCCGTCCTCGCGGGCCCGCTGTGCAAGCCGCATCGGGCCGCGCCGGCCTGATCGTTGCCCGGCTTGCCACGGCATGCCGCAGCGGGGAGTGCCGCGCCATGGCGCGGCAAGGTAAAATACGCTATGTCTACCTTACTTCCCACTCTGCTTGCTATTGAAACTTCGTCCGAACTCGCCTCCTGCGCCTTGCTGCGCGGCGATGTCGTCCTGTCCCGCGCGTCGTCGGGCGTGCGCACCCATTCCCAGTCCATCTTGCCGATGGTGCAGGAATTGCTGGCTGAAGCGGGCGTGACCCTGGCCGACGTCGATGCCATCGCCTATGGCTCCGGTCCCGGCTCGTTTACGGGCGTGCGCACGGCCTGCGGCATCGCGCAAGGCCTGGCCTATGGCGCCAGCCTGCCCGTCGTGCCCGTTGTCACCCTCGACGCCATGGCGCTGGCATGCCACCAGCAGCATGGCGCGCAACGCATCGTGACCGTGCTTGACGCCCGCATGGGCGAAGTGTACTGGGCGCAATATGATTACCAGGATGGCTTGCAGCTCGTTTCGCCACCGGCACTGAGCGCGCCCGCCGGCGTGGCGCCGCAAGGCGATGTTGCCGGCTGTGGCAACGGCTTTAGTGCCTATGCCGAAGCACTGGCCGCGCTGCCATGCGCTGCGACTGCTGACGCGGCCATCATGCCGCATGCCGTGCAAGTGGCGCAACTGGCGCGCATCGCCTTTGCCGCCGGACATTTCGTGACGGCGGCCGAGGCGCAGCCTTTGTACTTGCGCAACAAGATCGCCTACACGAGCGCGGAACGGCACGAGATGCAACAGGCCAAGGCCGCCGCGGAGCCGGCACAATGATGGAGGCGGGCAAGGACGCAGTGACGCAGGATGGCAGCGCGGCAGGCTGGGACTTGCTGCGCCTCGACTATCAGCCCATGGTCGAAGCGGACCTGCTTGAGGTGCTGGCGCTGGAGCAGCGCGTGTATCCGCATCCCTGGACGCATGGCAACTTCGTCGACTCCCTGAAGAGCGGCTACCCTGCCTGGGTGCTGCGCGACGTGGATGGCACCCTGCTCGGCTACTTTTTGCTGATGCTGGTTGTCGATGAAGCGCACTTGCTCAACGTGGCCGTCGAAGGCGCCATCCAGGGCCAGGGACTGGGCCGCTTCCTGTTGAATCAGTCCTGCGCCTGCGCGCGCCAGCTGGGCATGGAATCCATGCTGCTGGAAGTGCGCCCGTCGAACGTGCGCGCGCTCGATATTTACCAGCGCTATGGATTTGAACAGATCGGCCGGCGCAAGGGATACTATCCGGCCAGCAACTCGCAACGTGAGGACGCCATCGTGATGCGTTATACCTTATGAGCCGCAGCGCCGTTTTCCTCGATGAAATGGGCGTCGGTCCCCTGTGGCGCTTGCGCCAGGGCGCCGCACCCGAAGCCGTTGATGTCGTCGAAGCTCCCGTGGCGGTGCAAGTTGCCGTGGCGGCTCCCATGGCCGAAGCCGCTCAAGCCGTGACTGAGGTGGTTGCCGAGGTGGCCGCTGCGGTCGTCGCCGAAGTGGTCGCCGAGGTGAAGGCTGAGGTACCCGTCACCGTTGCCGCTACACCGGTTCCCGTCGCCGAGCCGGACGACACGGCCTGGTTCGACGATGCGCCGCCACCACCGCCTGCCAAACAGCTGAGCGATACGGATATCGCCGCCCTCGACTGGGAAGGCTTGACGGCTGCCGTCGCCAAGTGCGCGCGCTGCGACTTGTGCAAGACGCGCAAGGGCGTCGTCATGGGTCGTGGCGACCGCCAGGGCGCTTGGCTGATGCTGGCCAGCAGTCCCTCGCGCACGGAAGAACGCGAAGGGCGCGCCTTGCCGGGCGAGCAGGGCAAGTTGCTCGACAATATGCTGAAAGCCATCGAAGTCGATGCGGGTCGCGACGTGTACATCACGCATTTGCTGAAATGCCGTCCGCTGGACGAGGCGGGCCAGGAGCGCTTGCCGACTGAATCCGAGTCCGCCGCCTGCCGTCCGTACTTTGACCGCGAACTGGCCCTGCTGCAGCCGCGCACCATCGTGACCCTGGGGTCGATGGCCGCCGCCGGCATCAATCCGGGCGAAAAACCCGTGCGTGGCAAGGTGCGCCAATTGGGCAATGCCTCGGTCGTGGCCACCTTCCATCCGGAAATGTTGTTGCAGGACGAGACGGGCAAGGCCAAGGCGCGCGCCTGGGCCGACCTGTGCCTGGCGAAAAGCACGCACGGTGATTCGCACGGTGAGTGATGCGGCCGTCGTCACCTTCCAGGCCCGCTTCGAGCAGCGCTGGGGGCATCTGACGCACCCCCGCGTGCGTGCGCTGGCCTGGCTGCTGGACTCGCCCGACTTGCTGGACCCGGCCAGCCCCCACTGGGGCGGGCGCATCGCCAGCCTCGCGCCCGTCACGCCAACTGTGGCGGCCTGGCTGGGGGCGCTGCAGGATGATCCGTCGCCGCTCGATGCGGCGCTGGGGCCGAAATTCTATTCCCGCCTGGGCCTGTATGCTGAAAAGCTGCTGGCCTTTTATTTTGAGCAGCATGGACTATTGCAAGCGCATGGCTTGCAAGTGCAGGTCAACCGCAACGACACGGTGGGCGAGTTCGATTTTTTGCTGCGTGATGGGGTGCAGGGTGACGCGTTGCTGCACTGGGAATTCGCCACCAAGTTCTACCTGCTGGAAGGCGCGCCCGATCCCGGTATTTTCAACCACTTGATCGGCCCCAACCTGGCCGACACCCTGGGCTTGAAGATGCGCAAGATTCTCGACAAGCAATTGGCCTTGTCCCGTCATCCGGCCGCGCAAAGCCTGCTGGCGCAACCTGTGCGCGCGGCGCAGGCACTGGTCAAGGGCTGGCTGTTCTATCCATCGGACGCCACGCCCGCCATGGACGGCATTTCCCAGGAACATGGACACGGCTTCTGGTGCACGCCGGCGCAATTGCCGGCGCGGCGCTATGTCGTGCTGCCGCGCCTGCAATGGCTGGCGCCATTCAAGGGGCGCGACGTGGAAGTGCTGGACGTGGATGCCTTGCGCGCACAGTTGTTTGATCTGGCGCAACCCGTGATGGTGGCCACGGTGGATAATGTCGAAGGCTGGGAAGTGGAGCGCACGCGTGGTTTTGTCGTGCCGCCTGACTGGACGGAGCAGGCTGCCGCGCGGCGGCTGGCTGGCATGCTGCCAGTGTAATGCCGGGGGCTGATCCGCTGGGTCAGCCCCCGAAATTAATGCTTTTGCTCGCCGATCAGCGATAAATTGTCGTGCTCGGCCTGGTTCAGCTTGTGCTTGCGCATGATCATGTACATGGTGCCGGCGACGAACAGGCCGAACAGGGTGATGATGATGTTCAGCGGCAGGTGCAGGCGGATCATGATCGAGTACACGGCCAGCATGGTCAGAATCGACAGGTTTTCATTGAAGTTCTGCACGGCGATGGAATGGCCCGCGCTCATCAGCACGTGGCCACGGTGTTGCAGCAGGGCATTCATAGGCACGACGAAGAAGCCGGACAGGGCGCCGATCAGTATCAGCAGCGGGTAGGCGATCCACACGGAGTGCACTTGCGTCATCATCATGACGATCACGCCCATGGCGATGCCCAGCGGAATGACGGTCAGCGATTTGCGCAGTGGAATGAAACGTGCCGACAGCACGGCGCCGGCGGCCACGCCGATGGCGACCACGCCCACCAGGCTGGTCGCCTTGTCGAAGGGCATGTTCAGCGATTGCTTGGCCCATTCCAGCACGATCAGTTGCAAGGTGGCGCCAGCGCCCCAGAACAGGGTCGTCACGGCCAGGGTGATCTGGCCCAACTTGTCTTTCCACAGGATGGAATAGCAATTGGCAAAATCGGTAATGAGTTTGATAGGATTGCGTTCCTGGTGCGGATACACGCAGCCCGTGTCGGGAATCTTCAGGTTGGCCAGGGTTGCCAGCACATAGATGCCGACCACCACGCACAGGGCCGCTTCCGTCTTGTTGGTGATGCCCGTGTCGATCAGGGGGAAGTCGAAGGACAGCAGCATGTCGGACACGTGGCCGCTGACGAGCGCGCCGCCCATGACGGTGCCGAGGATGATGGAGGTGACGGTCAAGCCTTCGATCCAGCCATTCGCCGCCACCAGCTTTTCCGGCGGCAGCAGTTCCGTCAGGATGCCGTACTTGGCGGGCGAGTACACGGCCGCGCCAAAACCGACGACGGCGTAGGCCAGCAGCGGGTGTACGTGGAAGAAGACGAGGGCGCAGCCGAAGATCTTGACCATGTTGGCAATGAACATGACCTTGCCTTTTGGCAGAGCATCCGCGAAGGCGCCGACAAAAGCGGCCAACAGCACGTAAAACAGGACGAATGACAGTTTGAGCAGCGGCGTGATCCACGCCGGTGATTTCATGGACACCAATAAATCGACGGCGACAAAAAAGAGGGCGTTATCTGCCAGCGAGGAAAAGAACTGCGCCGCCATGATGGTATAAAAACCACGATTCATTCTGGAATGCCTGAAATCATATCTGGCTTGCTTTATACCACGAAAAAACGGCAAACCCCAAGTTTGGAAGGGGCTGCTTTGCATAGTCTTGTCTAAGCGAAGCTTAATTTTTCTGCCGTAGAAAAATACACATACATGTGAGCATTTTGTACATGCTGTCCTGGGTGACCATCGCAGGCATTCCCTTGCCGGCTTGCCGACCCGCATCCAGCCCATCCGGTAAAATACGGCTTTCCCACCCGCCGTGAACGACGCATATGCCCAGGCCCCTTATCGCCACCATCCATCTCGATGCCATGCAACACAATCTGGCGCGCGCCCGTGCCGGCGCCCGTGGCGCCAAGGTGTGGGCCGTCGTCAAGGCGAACGCCTATGGCCACGGCCTGGAACGGGCCATGCGGGGCTTTTCTGACGCTGACGGCCTCGCGCTGGTCGAGGTCGATTATGCCGTGCGCTTGCGCGAACTGGGGTGGACCAAGCCCATCTTGCTGCTGGAAGGGTTTTTTGATGCCAGCGATTTGCCGGTCATGGCGCAATATGGATTGAACGGTAGCGTGCATTGCGAAGAACAGATCGCCATGCTGGCAGCGGCGCACTTGCCGCACAGTATTGATGTGCACTTGAAAATGAATACAGGCATGAACCGCCTGGGTTTCACACCGCAGGCCGTGGCGGGTGCATATGCGCGCCTGCGCGCCATCCCGCATATCGGCGCGATCACCTTGATGACGCATTTCGCCAATGCGGACGAGGCGGCGCCCACGCGCTTGCCTTTGGCCCAGCAGATGCTGCGTTTCGAAGCGGGCGCGGCCAGCATAGGCACCCCGCTGCCGCGCAGCCTGTGCAATTCGGCAGGCGTGCTGCTGCACCACCTGGACAGCGATTGGGTGCGCCCCGGCATCATGCTGTACGGCGGCACGCCTAGCGGCGCTCCCGGCGGCACATCGGCGCAGGCATTCGGCTTGCTGCCCACCATGACCTTGCGCAGCCGCATTATCGGCATCCAGGATATCGCCGCCGGCGAAGTGGTGGGCTATGGCAGCCGCTACGAAGCGGCCGGCAATATCAAGGTGGGCGTGGTGGCCTGCGGCTATGCGGATGGCTACCCGCGCCACGCGCCCGAAGGCACGCCCGTGCTGGTCGAAGGCGTGCGCACGGGCCTCATCGGCAGGGTGTCGATGGACATGCTGATGGTCGATCTGACGCACGTGCCCGGTGCAAAAGTTGGCAGCGCCGTGACCTTGTGGGGCCAGGGCATGCCGATCGACGAGGTGGCCCTGGCTGCCGGCACCATCGGCTACGAGCTGATGTGCGCACTGGCGCCGCGTGTGCCCGTGGTCGAAGCGACACAGTGACGGCGGCCTGCTGTTTGTATATACTGTATATATAGACAGCAGTTTCACCTTACCCGGGCAAAGTACACCATGGCAAAAGTCAAGACCATCTACACCTGCAGCGATTGCGGCGCCATCAGCAACAAATGGATGGGGCAGTGCACCTCGTGCAACCAGTGGAATACCATGGTGGAAACCCTGCCCGAGACGGGCGGCAACAATCGCTATTCGAACCCGCAGCACATGTCGCTGGCGCAGACGGCGCCCGTGCTGTCGCTCGACGATATCGACGCCATCGACGTACCCCGCTTCGGCACGGGCATCGAGGAATTCGACCGCGTGCTGGGCGGCGGCATGGTGGCGGGCGGCGTTGTGCTGATCGGCGGCGACCCCGGCATCGGCAAGTCGACCCTGCTGCTGCAGGCGCTGGCCAATATGTCGCACCACAAGCGCGTGCTGTACGTCAGCGGCGAGGAATCGGGCGCGCAGATCGCCCTGCGCGCCAAGCGCCTCGTCATCGACGCCAAGGAACTCAAATTGCAGGCCGAGATCCAGCTGGAAAAGATCCTGTCCACCTTGAACGACCTGAAGCCGGAAGTGGTGGTGATCGACTCGATCCAGACCGTGTATTCGGACGCGCTCAGCTCGGCTCCCGGTTCCGTGGCGCAAGTGCGCGAATGCGCGGCCCAGCTGACGCGCGCGGCCAAGCAGACGGGCGTGACCATCATTCTGGTCGGCCACGTGACGAAAGAGGGCGCGCTGGCCGGTCCCCGCGTGCTCGAGCACATCGTCGACACGGTGCTGTATTTCGAGGGTGACGCGCACTCCAGCTTCCGCCTGGTGCGCGCCATCAAGAACCGTTTCGGCGCCGTCAATGAGCTGGGCGTGTTCGCCATGACGGAAAAGGGCCTGAAGGGAGTATCGAACCCGTCCGCCCTGTTCCTGTCGCAGCACGACAATCAGGTGCCCGGTTCCTGTGTGATGGTGACGCAGGAAGGCACGCGCCCGCTGCTGGTGGAAATCCAGGCCCTCGTTGACACGAGCCACTTGCCTAACGCGCGCCGCCTGTCCGTCGGCCTGGAGCAAAACCGCCTGGCCATGCTGCTGGCCGTGGCGCACCGCCATGCGGGCATCGCCGCCTTCGACCAGGATGTGTTCATCAACGCCGTCGGCGGTGTCAAAATTACGGAACCGGCGGCCGACCTGGCCGTGTTGCTGGCGATTAACTCGTCGATGCGCAACAAGCCCTTGCCGCGGGGATTGGTGGTGTTTGGCGAGGTGGGGCTGGCCGGTGAGATCCGCCCCGCGCCACGGGGCCAGGAGCGCTTGCGCGAAGCGGCCAAGCTGGGCTTTACCCTGGCCGTGGTGCCCAAGTCGAACTTGCCCAAGCAAGTCATCGAAGGCCTCAAGGTCATCGGCGTCGAGCGTATCGACGAAGCGTTCAACAAGCTGCGCGACCACGAGTAAAAGTTGGTATGGTTTAAATGCCAAGCTTGAGACAAGTCAAACAGAATTTCCGTTTAGAACTATAATATTTATCCGATGGATTCTCCCCATGAATCCGCATCGACAATGAATTGATAGAGAAGCGGAATACAGTGTCAGTTGAGCAAAGGCAGGGCGCACGCAAGATATTGCGTGCCAAGGCGATGTTGGTAATGGATGGCGCGGGCCCCGTGGCGGCGCGCACCCTCGATGTGGGGCCGGGCGGGATGGCGGCCGTCATCGCGGAACCGGTGCCGACAGGCAAGAAGGGCAAGGTGCTGTTCGAATTGTTTTACGATGGCGCGGCGCACATCATCGAGGCGCGCGTGTCCGTCTCGCACTGCATTTTCAGCAGCGCAGGTTTCAAGGTGGGACTCACTTTCCTGCAGTTGGACATGGCCGTCAGCAGCGCCATCTCGAAATTCATGCGCTGAGGCAAGCCGGGAGGGTGCTGCAGGTGAAATGCGCTAAAATGGTGCATATGGGTTTGCAGTCAGGAAAAACCTGTTCTGTTCGCTGTTTTGATATTCCAGTAATACTGCATAATTATCAACCAGAAGAGGGGCCTTGCCGCGCCACGCGCGCCTGCCGTCCGTCTCTCGCGCAGCACGGTCACGACCTGAACCGTGCGCCATGACCTTACATCCGACGGGAATGCCTACCATGTTTAATTCGACCATCAACAGCAGGGCCTACACCAACAATACGCAGCAGACGACGCAGGGCAATATCTCGGCCGATGTGTATGCGAAGGTGGAGCGCCAGATGCAGTCGCAAAACACGGGCGTCGTCAAGCTCAACGCCAGCCTGGCGCGCGACCAGGCCAAGTTCTCGGGCCTGGGCCAGCTGCAATCGGCGCTGGCGAAATTTCAGACCGTGGCCAAGAACATGGCCGGCAGCGGCCTGGCCACGTCGGCCACGTCCAGCAGCAAGGATGTGCTGAGCGCCACTACCACCGACAAGGCCGCCAGCGGCAGCCATGAACTGAACGTCAAGCAACTGGCGCAGGGACAGACTTTGCTCAGCGGTGCGCAGAAATCCTCGAGCGCGGCGATCGGCACGGGCGCGCCCGCGCTGGTGAAGATCGAAGTGGGCTCGGCCGACGGAAAGCAATTTACGCCAGGCAGCGGCAAGATCATTTCGCTGACGATTGACAGCAGCAACAATAGTCTCGACGGCATCGCCGCCGCGCTCAAGCAGCAGGGTATCGATGCCAGCGTGGTCAAGGGCCCCGATGGCTACTCACTGGCCTTGAACGGCAAGAGCGGCGCCGACAGCAGCATGCGCATCAGCGTGGCTGGCGACGCGGCCGTCAGTAATTTGCTCAGCTATGCGCCCGGCGCCGGCAAGGGCATGCAGCAGACGGCCGCCGCGCAGGATGCGCTGCTGACCGTTGACGGCAAGGAAATCAAGAGCGCCACGAATACCCTGACGACGGCCGTCGAGGGCGCCACCATCGAATTGAAGAAAAAAGGCACGACGGACCTCGTCATCGCCAAGGACAGCAGCCAGATCGCCAGCAACGTGGCCAGCTTCGTCACGGCCTACAATGAACTCAACAGCAAGCTGCAGAGTCTGCAGCAGGGCGATTTGAAGTCCGACACGGCCCTGGGCCAGGTGCGTTCGCAGATGGAGCAGGTGCTGCGCACGGCCAGCACGGGCGTGCCATCGTCGGTGCTGGGCAGCGCCGGCGTGACCTTGGGCAAGAGCGGCGAACTGGTGCTGGACGATAAAAAGCTCAAGGCCGCCATCGCGGCCGATCCGGACGCCGTCAGCAAGATGTTTACCAATAACGGCAAGGGTGTGGCGGACCAGTTCGTCAGCAAGATCGGCGAGCTGACAGGCGAAACGAGCATCATCCGCAAGGAAGTGCAGACGGTCGGCAAGGACATCACTACGCTCACCAACAAGAAAGCCGTGCTGGCCAAGGCGCTGACGGCCCAGGCGCAGGCGCTGGTGAAAGCATATTCGGCCCAGGAACAGATGGGAACGAACTCGGCCTTGCCTGGTTATACCGGCAAGAATTCCTTGTTCGACTTCATGGCTTAAGAGCGCACCGCTAAAGCGCCCATGGCGGCGTTGCATCGCCTTGCCGTACCAGCGTACTGCCTGCGGCGCTGCGCCTTGCCCTGAGCGCTGTATCGGCGCGCTTTCCAGTTGGCTAGATTCTGTCGCCCTGGGCAAAGAAGGCCGACGGTGAACTGCCGAAAGTCTTCTTGAACATGGCGGAAAAGGCCGACTGGCTGGCGTAGCCCAGTTCTTCGGCCACCTGCGACAGCGGCACGCCGCGCGCGATCAGGGGCGCCGCGTGCGCCAGGCGCACTTGCTGGCGCCACTGGCCAAAACTCATGCCCAATTCCCGTTCGAACAGCCGCGCCAGGGTACGCTCCGAGGCGCCGACTTGCTGCGCCCAGTGTTCCAGGGTCTGGTGCGAACCCGGTTTCTCGATCAGACTGTCGCACAGGGTTTTCAGGCGCTTGTCGCTGGGCAAGGGCACGCGGATGGGGCGCGTGGCCGAGCGTTTCAACTCATCAAGGATCAGTTCGGCCAGCAGCGCCTCGCGCGCCGGTTCCTGGCCCGGATCCAGCTGTTCCAGCGCCATGATCAGCTGGCGCAGCAGGTTCGACACTTCCAGTACCTTGCAGTCGCGGCCCGCGAATGGCGCGCGCGCGGCATGGATGCACAGGGGGCGCAAGCGGGTTTTTTCCAGTATCGTGACGGCATGCTCCACGTTGGGCGCGATCCAGATGGCGCGCATGGGCGGCAGTACCCAGCTGCTGTTGTTGGCGGTGATGCGCAGCACGCCTTCGAGCGCCATGGTCACCTGACCCCATGGATGGCTGTGCGGCAAGAGAAATTCATCGGTTTGCAGGTCGCGCGCGACCATCGTCACGGGGATGGTCGCGCTGGGCGCTTCCCGTGGCGGACACATGCGGGTATGGTGGAGGATAGGTACACCCATCAGCTTGGCCTTAATTCGATAAATTATGTCGTTCTGTCGGAAAACAGACGATGGTATTTTGCATACACTTGAGCTTCACCAGTATAAGACAGGGTATGACATGATAACAACTAACTCGGCAATGGACTTGCCACCGCACTCACCGCCAACTCTGCGCAACGATGCGCGCGTCATTGCCCTGGTGGGGCTGGCGCATGGCGTGTCGCACTTCTACCATCTGATCCTCGCGGCCCTGTTCGTCTGGCTGAAACCGGCCTTCGACCTGTCGTATGCGGAACTGGGCCTGCTGATGACGGTATTCTTCATCATCTCGGGCGTGGGGCAGGCGCTGGCCGGCTTTGTCGTCGACCGTTTTGGCGCCCGCGCCGTGTTGTTTTCTGGCATCTTCTTGCTGGGCGTGTCGGCGCTGGCCCTGTCGACCGCGCACAGCTATGCGGCGCTGATGCTGGGCGCCATGCTGGCCGGTATGGGCAACAGCGTGTTTCATCCAGCCGACTACACGATCCTCAACCAGCGCGTTTCGGCGGCCCGCGTGGCCTACGGCTTTTCCGTGCATGGCATCAGCGGCAACATCGGCTGGGCCCTGGCGCCCCTGTTCATGACGTATGTTGCCACCCATTATGACTGGCGAGTGGCGCTGCAATGCGCGGCCGTGCTGCCGTTTGGCGTGCTGCTGATCCTGTTCCTGAACCGCCACGCCATCCGCCCCGAGCCCGTGAAAATGGTTGCGCCAGGCCAGGCGGCCGGCGGCGAAGGCACGCTGGACTTTCTGCGTTTGCCAGCCGTGTGGATGTGCTTTGCCTTCTTCTTCATTACGGCCATCGCCCTGGGCGGCATCCAGAGCTTTGCCAGCGTGGCCCTCGTCAAGCTGTATGGCATGAGCCTGGCGCTGGCCACCAGCGCTTACACGGCCTATATGCTGGCCTCGGCCGTGGGCATGCTGGCCGGCGGCGTGGTGGGCGCGCGCAGCAAGCAGCCGGACCGTAACGTCGCCATCGCCTTTTCCGCCGCCGCGCTGCTGGCCGTGCTGCTGGCCATGGCCGTCGTGCCGGCCTGGGGCGCGGTGGTGCTGATGGGCGCCATCGGCTTGATGTCGGGCGTGGCGGGGCCATCGCGCGACCTGATGATACGCGCGGCGGCGCCGAAGAATGCCACCGGGCGCGTGTATGGCGTCGTGTATTCGGGCCTCGACAGCGGCCTGGCCGTCGGTCCCCTGTTCTTTGGCGCGCTGATGGATGGCAACCATCCGGCCCTGCTGTTTGTCTTCATCGGCGTGTTCCAGGCGCTGGCGATTGCCACGGCCGTGGGCGTGGGCGGCAAAACCCGCGCCGCGGCGCTGCAAAAGGCATAGAATCGTTGCCATCTGCCACTCAAGGAATTCCCATGACCTTTGCCACCACCGACCTGTGCGACGACTATGCAGCCATGCTGGATGATGGCACCCTGGCCGTGCTGCCGCCCGTGTACCGCGCCTTTGGCCAGCGCGTGCGTTTCAGCGGCCCCGCCACCACCTTGCATGTGTTCGAAGACAACGCGCTCGTGCGCAGCACCCTGGAAACGCCGGGCCACGGCCATGTGCTGGTGATCGATGGCGGCGGCAGCCTGCGCCGCGCGCTGGTGGGCGGCCAGCTGGGCGTGCTGGCCGAAAGCAACGGCTGGGCCGGCATCGTCGTCGATGGCTGCATCCGCGACAGCGAGGAAATCAATGTCTGCCAGATCGGCGTGCGCGCCCTGGCCACGCACCCGCGCAAGAGCAACAAGACGGGCGCCGGCCAGCGCGACGTGCGCGTGCAGATCAGTGGCGTGGCCGTGCATCCGGGCGACTGGATCTACGCCGATGCGGACGGCATCCTGGTGGCGCGCCAGGAACTTGATTGAGGCATTCCTCTCTGGAGGATACGTTGCAAATTGTCTACATTAAATATATTTTTGCAAAGTTCTTTGATTTTTATCATGGCTGGGATATGATTTCACTTAAGGTAACTTTAATGTCAATAAAGTAAGGAAATCAGATCATGAAAATCGCCACCATCGCCGCAGTTGTCGCCCTGTTCGTCGCCGGCAGCGCCAGCGCCAGCCCCGTCAACCTGATCGCGAATGGCAATTTTGAAACGGTCGCTTCCGGTTACACCTTCGACAGCGGCTTTAAAGTCGTCAACAGCGGTTCATCGGCCATCACGGGCTGGACCGTGGGTGCCAGTTCCGTCGACCTGATCCGCAATGCGTATAACGCCATCGACGGCTACAGCATCGATTTGCTGGGCACGCCAGGTCCGGGTTTCCTGTCGCAAAATTTCAGTGTCGTTGCCGGCCAGACATATAACCTGAGCTTTGACATGGCGCGCAATTCCGGCGGCCCGGCAGGCCAGGGCGTGAGCGTCAATTTCGGCGGCGTGGCCGGGGATTTCTACTCGACGGCTGCCGCCTCGAATACCTTGTACAGCAACACGCTGAGCTTCACGGCCGCTGCCACTGGCCTGGCGACCCTGTCGTTTGCCAGCGTCGCCAAGGCCGGTACGCCGTTCGACAATTACTCGGGCGCCGTGATCGACAATGTTTCCGTGATGGCCGCCGTGCCGGAACCGGAAACCTACGCCATGCTGCTGGCTGGCCTGGGCCTGATGGGTTTCCTGCGCCGCCGCAAGGCCGCCAAGTAATTCCAGCTTTGCGCCACGTCAAAACCGCCTGCGGCCATGCCCAGGCGGTTTTTGTTTTTGGCTATGTCACCGTCAGATGTGGGAATGCTCCCAGCGTTGCTTTCAATAACGTTTCTGGTGAACGGATGCGCCTGGCGTCGAGTATCCAGCGCCATCCCAGGTAGTTCGGCAGGTAGCGCGTCGCCACGCCGTGAAACGGACCCAGCCATTGCCGCAAGCGGCTGTGATACGCATTGACGTTCTGCACGTGGGCGGCACCCTGCACACGGATGCCGGCGCGCAAGTTGACGGCCTGGTGGCTGATGCCCGCTTCCCTGGCAAACGCCCGGTAGGCGGCATGGCCATCCGTTACCAGCAAGATATCCTTGTCGATGACGGGCAACAAACAACGGTGCAGCTGTGCCTTCGTCAACGCCCCTTTTCCCGTGACGAAATCGAGGGTCTGGCCTGTGCGGTCGCGCGCCACCAGGATGCAGACCTGTTCATTGGAAATGCCGCGTTGGCGGGCATGGCCGCCCCGGCGGCGGGCCGGACGCGTCATCTGCCTGGATCCCTTTTCCGATTCCAGTACATACAATTCATCGGCCTCGGCGATGCCATGCAAACCGTGCGGCCGGTCCGTCCTGGCTACGCTGAGAAAGCGGTGGCGCCAGCGAAAAGTGGTGTTGCGGTGCAATCCCAGCTGCTGAGCGGCCTGGCGTACCGACCTGGACTCCAGCAGGCAATCGGCATACTCGAGCCACAGCGCCTTGTGGCGCAAGCGGGCCAGCGGCGTGCCCGTCAAGGCATTGAAGGTGCGCCCGCAAGGCACGCAGCGGTAGCGCTGCAGGCCGTGCGCATGGCCATGCAGGTGCAGGTGAGACGAGTGGCAGGCGGGACAGGCCAAGCGCGGCTGCGCCACACTTTCCAGCAGCACGATAGTCGTGTCGTCTGGCGCGTTGCCACGCAGCAGGAGCATTCCTGCCTGCCGCTGGCGTCGGTTCAATTGCGCAAACTGCGCGATAAAGCTGATCCATTCGGCTGCCTGCATGAGCTGCTCCCTGCATGGTGACTATGCAGAGTCAGACAACACAGCCCAGGAAAGATTCCGGCAGTTCCCCTATTTACCGGTGACAGAGCCTTGTTTTTCAGGGGGCTGTTGCTGCATCGGCATCTCCCCGCAACGGACAGGCGGCCGCCTGTGGCTCCATCCGCCGCGCCAGTTCGCCGCGCAGCTGCGTCAAGCCGGCTATGCGCGCATCGATGTCGGCCAGCTTGCGCGCCAGCGCCGCGCGCAGCAGGTCCGCCATGGCCGGATCGCCTGCACCGGCCAGCAGCGGCATGTCGGCCTCGATTTCCGCCAGCGTAAAACCCAGCTGCTGCGCCGTGCGCAGGTAGCGCAGCCAGTCCGCCGCCTCGGGCGGATAGTCGCGGTAGCCATTCGCGCCGCGCCGCGCGCGCAGCAAGCCCCGCTTTTCATAGAAGCGCAGGGTATCGCGGCTCAAGCCCGTCGCCTGCGCCATCTCGCCGATCTGCATGGAAATATTCCTTCATAAAATGCTTGACCATGGAGTGTACTCCAGCCTTGAGAATGAATGCTTTCCATACACAGGAGTTCCCATGTTATCTGTTGTTGCTTTCCGCCGCCTGGTGCGCGCCAGCGCCATTTACGATGTGCTCATGACGGCCGCGTTTGTCACGCCGTGGACGTTCCTGCTCATGCGCGAGCACTTGAACGCCCTCAACCTGGCCCTGAGCGGCGCGCCACTGCCAGTGTTCGAACCCTTGCATTTGCTCATCAGCAGCATGATGGGCAGCGTGGTAATGGTCTGGTCGGTGCTGCGCATGCTGGATCCGCAGCCGCGCTTCGGCCGCTACGACGCGGTGGCCCGCTACCTGTTTTCCACCTGGATGGCGTGGGCCTTGCTGGTGACGGGCCAGCCCCTGCTGTGGCTGTTCCTCGTGCCGGAACTGGCCTGGGGCCTCGCGCAAAGCTTGCCATTGCGCCGCAGCGAAGGTGGACGGGAAGGGCATCCACGCGAATCGCTGTTGAGATGACGATAACGAAATGCAATAATGGCCGTGCTCGCAGTGCAACAATGACTGCAATGAACGACTCTAAGGGAATGAATATGCAGCAGGATGCCGCTGGAAAAAACATGGCGTTGCTCGATCCGGTGGTGGCGCCGCGCATCGCGGTGACGCGCCTGGTGACGGGCCTGCTGCAAGGCTTGCTGCTGTACTGGCTGTACAGCACGGCCCAGGACAAGGTGTGGCCCGCCACGGAAGCCTATCTGCTGGGTCCGTTGATGTTGATCAGCTTGCTGCTACCGATCCTGCTGGTATCCAGCCTGGGCCATATGTCGGCGAAGCGCATCGTGCTGTGGATGGCGGGCGCTGCCGTCGTACTGGCCGTGCTGGCCTGGCATGACGTGGCGCGCGGTGCCGAGCACGTAATCTGGGGCAACTACAAGCCGGGCGCTCCCCTGCGCGTCATTTCCGCCCAGTTGTTCGGTTTTTGCGTGGTGGGCTTCTATATCGCCCACGCGCTGGTGCTGGCCAGCGCCCAGGATGGCCAGCGCATCGCCCGCTATCCCACCTACTTTGAAATCGCCTGGAAGCTCGGCATCCAGCTGCTGTTTTCCCTGCTGTTCGTGCTGGGCCTGTGGCTGGTGCTGTGGCTGGGTGGGCAGCTGTTCCTGCTCATCAAGCTGAGTTTCCTGAAAAAACTGCTGGGCCAGGCCTGGTTCGTGATTCCCGTCATCTGCTTCGCGTTTTCGTTTGCCATCCATATCACGGACGTGCGCCCATCCATCGTGCGCGGCATCCGCACCTTGCTGCTGGTGCTGCTGTCGTGGCTGATGCCGATCGCCGCCGTGCTGGTCTCCGGCTTCCTGCTGACCTTGCCATTCATCGGTTTCGAGCGCCTGTGGGCCACGCGCCATGCGGCGTCCGTGCTGCTGGGCATGGCCGGCGTGCTGGTGGTGCTGATCAATGCCGCCTTCCAGAATGGCGAAGTGGGCCATGGCGTGGCGCGCGGCATCCGCCTGGGCACGCGCCTGGCCTGCCTGCTGCTGCCGTGGGTGGTGGGCATCGCCATCTATGCGCTGACCCTGCGCGTGATGTCGCACGGCTGGACATCCGACCGCCTGATCGCGGCCGCCTGCCTGCTGGTCGCCACCTGCTACGCCGCCGGCTATGCCTGGGCGGCCAGCAAGTATGGCGACTGGCTGCACCTGATCGCCAACGTCAACGTGGCCACCGCCGGCGTCACCCTGCTGGTGCTGTTTGCCCTGTTCTCGCCGCTGGCGGACCCGGCGCGCATTTCCGTGGCCAGCCAGATGGCGCGCCTGAACAGCGGCAAGGTTGGCGTGGACAAGTTCGATTTCGAATACCTGCGCTTCCAGGGCGCCCGCTATGGCCAGGCGGCCTTGCAGGAGTTGAGCAAACGCACGACGGGGCCTGACGCGGCCATCGTGCGGGCTCGCGCCGACGCCATGCTCAAGCGCCAGAACCGCCTCGACGAGACGGGCGCGCTGAGCGACGTGTCGATCAACCTGACCCTGCGCCCGGCCACGGCGAAGTTGCCGGAGAGTTTCCTGCGCCAGGATTGGACGCAAGTGAGCCCGGCCTGGCGCCTGCCCGCCTGCTTGAAGCGGGCAGGGCCGCAGTGCGACGCGTATCTGCTCGATTTCGATGGCGATGGCAAGCAGGACGTACTGCTGATCAGCAATGACCCGCGCGCCTCGTCGGTGTTGCTCGCGGAAAAGGAAGACGGCAGCTGGTCGGCGCGCGGGCAAATCCCCACGGATGCCCTGCGCTGCAAGCCCCTGCGCGAGAAGCTGCAGGCGGGCGAATTCCAGCTGGTGCCGCCGAAAGTGCGCGAACTGGAAGTCGACGGCCAGCGCGTGCCGATGACTTTATATACGCCAGAGGACGAGGTCAGCTGCCCCGATGAGACGGCGCCGACTCCGTAAATGGCAGTGAGAGGACTTGGCGCACGGGACCAAGCCTCTTGCTGGTTCCGAAGGCAGCAACTTCGTGCACTGAATCTGCAGACTGCCCGGTAGCGGCTGCGGATTCAATCGCTCAACGCAACACACTGTTCAAATCGTTGAGCCGGTGTCGGGTAGTGTCGCGTCTTCCTGTGGCAGTTCGACTTGAACTCTGAAAGCGATGACGAGAGAAGCGAACAGCATCACAACGCCAGCAATAATGAAAACGCCTGTGACGCCACCAAACCCGAACATCATGCCACCCAATGCCGCGCCGGCAGCTATTGAGGATTGCACCGCAGCGACGACCATGCCGCCAGCCGTCTCCGCTTGATCCGGAACGGCACGAGCTACCCAGTTGGACCAGGCGACAGGTACGCCGCCGAACGCCAAGCCCCAGAGGGCCACCAAAAGCATCAGGCCGGTTCCCTGGACTGGCAGTAAAATCATGCCGAATGCCGCCAAGCCCACCAGCGCAGGCATGCTCACTAAAGTAGCATGCAGGCTACGCTCCATTAGCCAGCCGGCCAGCAGCGTGCCAATGAAGTTGGCGACACCAAAACCCAGGAGCATCAGAGACAAACTGTTTACATCAATATGGGCAACGCTTTCAAGCGCGGGGCGAATATAGGTGAACAATGCGTATTGCCCCGTATGGGCAAGTACACAGCCCAGCATCCCGATCCCGATCCCCGGGCGACGCAGCAGTGCCAGTACAGACGGGGTACGCATCATCGTGCGCGGTGCCATACGGGGCAGTGTGAACAATTGAAACAACAGTGTTAGCCCTCCGACAGCTGCGGCTGCTATAAATGCACTGCGCCAGCCATATATCCCCCCCAAGTAGCTGCCCAACGGTACGGAAACAACCGTCCCGATGGCGATACCGCTGAAGATTATGGATAGCGCTCGCGGCACTGACTTTGCTGGCACCAGTCGCATAGCCACGGCTGCGGCCATACTCCAAAAGCCTCCCAAGGCGACACCCAGCAGAATGCGCATCACCAACAAAACTGTCAGGCTTGACGATAACGCCACCAGCAAGTTCGAAGCGATCATCAGCACTGTGAAAGCTAACAAGACGACACGTCGGTCAAAACTACGCGTCAGGCGCGGCACTGAAAGCCCGGCGACCATGGCCACGACGGCCGTCACCGTCACTGCCTGACCAGCCAGCGCCTCCGACACACCAAGATCGAAGGCCATCGGGGTCAATAGGCTGGCTGGCAGGTACTCCGCCGTCAGGAGGCCGAAAACGCCCATTGCCAGTGAAAACACTGCCATCCATGCTGCTGCCGCTGGCTCTGCAACAGACGCATCGCTCGCGTTGGGCGTTTGCCCATTACCCAAAACATCATTGTTCATCTCTAACATTCCTAAAACGATCAGAGTCGAAAGTCTAGAGCTAAAGCCCAGGATGATCTATGATGACAAGTCTTGATGTTTTGATCGAAACTCCTGAAATGCCCAAGAAGAATCAAGTTTTCCCGTCCTCTGGTCTCGTCAGTGAACTGTTGATGGGGATGCGCCTGCGTGGCGTCCAGTACCGCCGCATTCAGACCGGTCCAGCTTTCGGCATAGGCTTTGAAGACAAGCCAGGCCACGCCTACTTCCACTTCGTGGCTGTTGGCACTGCCTATCTATGTACGGATGATGGCGAGTTGCATGAGCTGTCCGCCGGTAGCGCGGTGTTCATGCCGCACGGCAGGAGGCACCAGCTGCTATCGGATGCGGGCGTTGCATTTCAGGACATCGACAAGTTCGATGTCGCGCCCCTTGGTGACGCCGTTAGCGGAGTCGACACATGTCCCAGTACGGCCTCCGTGCCCAGTGCAATTATTTTTTACGGCTGCATGGAATTCGATCTCGGCGGGATGCAGGGGGGCGGTAAGTTGATGCCAACCGTCATGGTGGCCGACACGCAAGCGCAAGATTATCCGGGCTTGCTGCCTGTGCTGGATTCAATGAAGCGTGAAATCTGCGCCGGTCGTATTGGCTTTGCAGGCATTCTGGCTCGACTGGCAGAGGTTGCTGCAGCAATGATCGTGCGCGGCTGGATTGAATGCGGTTGTGAAAGCGCCTCCGGTCTCCTCGCCGCATTGCGTGATCCGCGCCTCGCTCTTGCCATATTGGCGCTGCACCGCCAGCCAGGACGGGAATGGACAGTTGCACAGTTGGCTGCGGAGTCTCATGTCTCTCGTTCTGTCTTCGCACGACGCTTTCAAACCACCATCGGGGTACCGCCCCTGCGGTATGCCACGGAACTGCGGATGCGTCTTGCTAAACAATTGCTCACTCACGAAAGAGTGTCCATCGACGCCGTTGCCCAACGCCTTGGCTATACATCTCAAGCCGCGTTCAGTCGTGCTTTTAAGCGCGTCATCGGCAGGCCACCGGGTCGCGATCGGGAAGTGCTGTGAGGAGAATAGCTTTCGGGGAGCAAATATTGATTGGCGCGCCACTTTTCAAACCTCGCTACTGGAAGGTTTATTTTTGATATGTTATTGAAAAGACCGTTTGTAACGTTTACACCGACGCAGGAAGACGACGCGGATGAACTTGTCGCACTTCGCATTGAGGCGATGCGCGATAGCCTTGATGCAGGTGGGGAGATTCGATCCGGTTCGAGCGAGAGAGAGGTTTCTGTCAGGCTTCTTGCCGGAGCACACACGCCATATTGAAACAGAAGGCAAACGGGTCGGCTTTGTTGTTCTCAAACAGCAACCAAAGGCCATGCTGCTCGACCACCTCTATATTCATCCAGACAACCAGGGCAATGGTATCGGGGCCGTTGTTCTCGCTCGTATTATCGAAGAGGCAAACGCTCTTGGTTTGCCGGTTCGAGTGGGAGCCCTGCGCGGTAGCGGCTCAAACCGTTTCTATGTGCGTCACGGATTTATATTGATCGAGGAAGGAGACTTTGACAATTATTACATTCGTCCATGCGAAATGGACACCAGGCGCCCGGATCAAATGTAGAGCGCCATTTATAATAAAGATGAGCCTCCGTTTTGTGGCGAAAACTGCCAACGAAGATGGCCGGCTGGAGACTGCCACCGAATCATGGGAAATGTCATGTCCATTGCAAGAAAAGGAAGCCGCCGGATTACTGTCGATTCTTTGTCATATCGATGGTCGGTCAGCCTGCCTGCCTATACACAGGCCATGGGGGAAACGAATGTGTCTTTCGCAGTTGCATCTGAAAACGGTGGCCGAACCACTCTTCTGGTGAGAACAGATATCGCACGTCCGGATATTTGGCTGGGTAATTTTACGCGTGCTATTACGCCCTCAGTCGTGGAACGCGCTATTCGACAGGCATTGATGAAGGGGTGGTATCCCAGCCAATGTGGAAGCCCCTTCGAAATGACAATTCGACTCGCTTGAGTCGAATTGTCAATCCGCCAGTTGCGTTGCGCGCCTGCGGTGGAGTTTGTCCGGGCAGGGCTGCCTGTATCGCCGCTGTAGCAGTCGTCCGACTGATACAGCATGTGCTTGTACGCGTCGCCTTGTGTCTTGTCCCTGCCGTGCCGCGCTTCTAGACTGGGGCCTTCTCCACGCTGCGACTGCCTGCCATGACCGAACTGCTGCCCCTGATGAGCTATTGCTTTGTGATGTCCGCCACGCCGGGGCCGAACAATGTCATGCTGGCCACCACCGGTGCCAACTTCGGCTATCGCGGTGCGCTGCCGGTGATCCTCGGCATCCAGGCCGGCATCTTCGTGCAGACCGTGCTCATGTGCGTGGGGCTGGGCAGCGTGTTTGTCGCGTATCCGATGGCGCAGCAGGTGCTGCGGATCGCGGGCGCGCTGTACCTGATATTCCTGGCCTGGAAGCTGGCTGGCGCCTCGGTGGCCGGAAGCAGCGCGCCGAAGGCCGTGTCGTTTGCGCAGGCGGCCCTGTTTCAGGCGCTGAATCCCAAGAGCTGGCTCAAGGCGGTCACCATGGCGTCGGTCTTCATGCCTGCGCAGGGAAATATGCTGGCCAGCGCGCTGCTGGTGTCCGTGACCGGCACCGTGGTGGGCACGCCGTGCAACGCCATGTGGGCGCTGTTCGGCGTCTCGATCCGCAGCGTGCTGAAAGCGCCCCGCAACCAGCGCCTATTCAATCTGGCGATGGGGGCCATCCTGCTGCTCCTCGCCCTGATGTTTTTACGCTAGACTGCCACCCATGTTCGCCATCGACCGCTCCTCCCCCATCGCCCTGTTCAAGCAGATCGAGGCCGCATTGCGCCTGCAGATCGCGCAACGCGTCCTGCCTGGCGGGACCAGGCTGCCGTCGATCCGCCAGCTTGCCACGCAGCTCGCGGTCAGCACCAACACCGTGGTGGTGGCGTATGACAGGCTGGTGGCCGCAGGCGTCATCGATACGCACGGCACGACGGGTTTCTTCGTCTGCGCACTAACGGATGCCAGCCGCGCCATTCCCGACGAGGTGGCGCTGGAAGCGGGCCAGGAGCAGGAGCCGGTTTGGCTGAGCCAGCAAGTGAACGACCAGCGGCCGGGCGTGCTGCTGGCCAGCAGCGGCGCCTTGCCGCCCACCTGGCTGCAGGACGCGCTGCCGGCGGCTGCCGTGCAACGTGGCCTGGCGCGCAGCACGGCCGGCATGGCCTCCCGCTGTCCGCCGCAAGGGCTGGCCGAACTGCGCGAGCAGATCGCGCTGCTGTTGCGCGGCATCGGCATCGCTGCGGACGCCAGCCACATCCTCACCACTTTCGGCGGCACCCATGCAATCGACCTGATCTGCCGCACGTTTCTGCAGCCCGGCGATACGGTGCTGGTGGAAGACCCCGGATACTTCCTGATGTTCGGCAGGCTGCGCCAGGACGGCGTGCGCCTGGTACCCATCAAGCGCCGCCCCGATGGCCTCGACCTGGACGAACTGGAAGCGGCCTGCCGCGCGCACCGTCCGCGCCTGCTGTTCGTGCAGACGGCTTTGCACAATCCCACCGGGTGGAGCAGCAGCGCCGCCAACCTGCACAAGGTGCTGATCATGGCGCAGCAGCATGGCTTCCTGATCGCCGAAGACGACGTGCACGGCCATTTCCAGCAGGGCCACAGCACGCGGCTGGCATCGTTGTCCGGGCTGGACGGCGTGATCTACTACTCGAGCCTGTGCAAGGCGCTGAGCCCGGCCCTGCGCATGGGCTACCTGGCCGCGGCGCCCGCCCTGCTCAAGTTGCTGATGCGCACCAAGATCCACGCCATCATGACTCTGCCTGCGCTGAACGAATACGTTTTGCTGGAAGTGCTCAAGGCCGGCAACCTGCGCAAGCACCTGGAGCGGCTGCAACGCAAGATCATGGTGGCGCGCAACGCCAGCACGCGGCAATTGAGCGCGGCCGGCGTGCTGTTCGAGCAGCCCGGCGACGCCGGCATTTTCCTGTGGGGCAGCATGCCCGAAGGGCTGGACGTGGACTTGCTGGTACAGGACGCCTACCGCAACAAGATCCTGCTGATGCGCGGCGCCGCGTTCTCGGCCAACGACACGCCCGACCAGCACATCCGCTTCAACGTCGCCTTCAGCCAGCATCCCCGTGTGAGCGCCTACCTGGAAGAACGCCTGCGGGCGGTGGCTGGCGCGCGCTCAAGCCTGGCCCGCGCCAGCGGCGTTGCCGGCATCGGCGGCAAGTCCTGAGCATGGTCTGCGCCTTTCCTTGTCATTTGTTGATATTCTGGAGGGGCTCTTTTTTCGCCAGCGTGTCGATTGTGTGTGCCATCTCCCGTTGCAGGGAGGATGCACCGGTTGCCCATTCCACTTTTATCAGGGAAGCGCCATGAACAAACAGATCATCCTGAACCTGCCCGTGAAGGACCTGGAGAAGTCCAGGGCCTTCTTTTCCGCCCTCGGCTTTGCCTTCGATCCCCGCTTCAGCGGCGAAAACGCGGCGTTCATGAATATCGTCGACGGCAGCATCCAGGCCATGCTGACGACCGAAGCCTTTTTCCAGTCGCTGATCGGCAAGCCGGTGGCGAATGCGAAGCAAGCCAATGAAGTCGTCATTTGCCTCAGCTGCGAAAGCCGGGAAGAGGTGGACAGCCTGATCGCCAGGGCCAAGGCCGCAGGTGGCCGCATACCGCATCCGCCCGAGGACCATGGTTTCATGTATGACCAGGGCTTCGAGGATATCGATGGCCACCTGTGGAACCTGGTCTGGACGGCGCCGGAAGCCTGACGCGCCGAGTCAGCGGAACAGGCCGTATCAGTTCTTCGTGCGCACCTGGCGCACGTGGTTTTCCAGTTCGCTGAACGAGGGGCGTTCTGTGGCGGAAATGACCTTGCGGCCGAATTCCACGGCCAGCGCCGGAGCGTAGCCGTTCAGGCTGGCCAACAAGGTCACTTTCACGCACTGGTACATCTTTGCCGTTTCATGGTGCTTGCGGCGCAGCAAGCTGGCCAGCGGCGCGATGAAACCGTAGGCCAGCAAGATGCCGATGAAGGTGCCCACCAGCGCCTGCGCGATCAGCACACCCAGCTCGGCCGGCGGCAAGCCGACGGACGCCATCGTGTGCACCACGCCCATCACGGCGGCCACGATGCCGAAGGCGGGCATGGCGTCGGCCAGCTGCGAAATCGTCTGGATCGGCATTTCCGCATCTTCATGGTGCGTCTCGATCTCGTTATCCATCAGGTTTTCGATCTGGTAAGCATCCATATTGCCCGATACCATCAGGCGCAGGTAGTCGGTGATGAATTCCAGGATGTGCTCGTCACCAAGCGTGTACGGGTATTTCACGAAGATGGGGCTGCGGTAAGGGTCGTCGATATCGTCCTCGACCGACATCAAGCCTTCCTTGCGGATCTTGCTGAGGATTTCATACATCAGCCCCATCAGTTCCATATAGCGCGCCTTCGTGTATTGCGAGCCGTGGAACAGGGTGGGCAGGGCGGCGAACGTGGCGCGGATGGCCTTGGCGTCGTTGCCGACAAAGAAGGTGCCCAGCGCCGCGCCGCCGATCATCAGCAGTTCCAGCGGCTGGAACAGGGCGCCCAGGTGGCCCCCCTGCATGGCGAAGCCGCCAAAGACGGAAAACAGCACGACGAGAAATCCGAGTATGACTAGCAAAACCTACTCCTTCATAATATTGCCATATCGCAATATTGTAGTTTAACCTGATTTGGCCGCCGTGGCCGCTTCCGGCTGCAACTGCTGGATGAGAAAATTGATAAAAGCGCGCACTTTGGCGGGCAACTGGTGGCGGCTCGGATAATAGGCGTACAGGTCGGCCGGCGCCAGCGCGTAGTCGGCCAGCACCACGCGCAGGCGGCCGCTGTCGAGGTAGCGGGCCAGGTCCCATTCCGAGCGCAGCAGGATACCGTGCCCGTCCAGCGCCCAGCCCAGCACCACGTCGCCATCATTGCTGGCCACCGTGCCGCGCACTTTCACCGTGTGCGTGGCGCGGCCTTTACTCAGGCGCCAGATGCCGTAGGCGTCGTCATTCTGCCGGTGCACGATGCAGCGGTGCTGCGCCAGCTCGTCCGGGGTGTGCGGCGTGCCATGCGCCTGCAGGTAGGCGGGTGAGGCGCACAGGAAGCGCCGGTTCGACATGATCTTGCGCGCCGACAGGCGCGTGTCGGGCAAGTCGCCGAAGCGGATGCCCAGGTCGTACGCCTGCTCGACCAGGTTGATGGGGCTGTCCGTCAGTTGCAGCTGCACTTCCAGCTGCGGGTGGCGCAGGGCAAATTGCGACAGCAGGGGGGCGATCACCGTGCGGCCGAAACCCAGCGTGGCATTCACGCGCAGCAAGCCTTTCGGCTCCGCGCTGCCGCTGGCCAGGGACTCTTCCATGGCGCGGATATCGTCGAGGATTTGCCGCGCCTGCTGCAGATAGCTTTCGCCGTCGCCCGTCAGGCTGATGCGCCGCGTGCTGCGGTTCAGCAAGCGCACCCCCAGGCGCTGCTCCATCAGCATCAATCGCTTGCTGACGGCGGGCGGCGTGATGCCCAGCTCGCGCGCCGTGGCCGACAGGCTGCCCAGCTTGGCCAGCAACACAAAGAAGGCCATTTCCGTGGTGGCGTCGCTTTTCATTATTAACTTCAAGTGAAGAATGGTTTAAATTAATATCGATTATACGGTTTCATATCGCGGTTAAGCTGGCGTCCTTGTTTTCACCTCCAGGAGACCCGCATGAAAATCGTTGAAATCCGCGAAAAGACCATCCCCATCTCTTCCCCCATCCGCAACGCCTATATCGATTTCAGCAAGATGACGTTAAGCCTGGTGGCCGTCGTCACGGATGTGATGCGCGACGGCAAGCCCGTCGTCGGCTACGGCTTCAATTCGAATGGCCGCTATGGCCAGGGCATGCTGATGCGCGAGCGCTTCATTCCCCGCATCCTCGACGCCGATCCCGCTTCGCTCGTCACGGCGGATGGCAGCAATTTCGATCCGCACAAGGTGTGGGACTGCATGTACACGAATGAAAAGCCGGGCGGCCACGGCGAACGTTCGGTGGCCATCGGCACCATCGACATGGCCATCTGGGACGCCGTGGCGAAGATCGAGAACAAGCCGCTGTTCCAGCTGCTGGCCGAACGCCACGGCACGGGCGTGCCGGACAAAAAAGTCTTCGTGTATGCGGCCGGCGGCTATTACTACCCGGGCCAGAGCCTGACGGCGCTGCAGGACGAGATGCGCAGCTATATCGACCGCGGCTACACGGTGGTCAAGAAAAAGATCGGCGGCGCCTCGCTGGACGAGGATCTGCGTCGCATCGACGCCATCATGGAAGTGCTGCAGGATGGGCAAAAGCTGTGCGTGGATGCCAACGGCCGTTTCGACCTCGACACCTCGATCGCCTACGCCAAGGCGCTGCGCCAGTACGACCTGTTCTGGTATGAAGAGGCGGGCGACCCGCTCGACTTCGAGCTGCAATCGACCTTGCGCAGCTATTACGACAAGCCGATGGCGACGGGCGAAAACCTGTTTTCCATGCAGGATGCGCGCAACCTGATCCGCTACGGCGGCATGCGCGCCGACCGCGACTGGCTGCAGTTCGATTGCGCCCTCAGCTACGGCCTGGTGGAATATTTACGCACGCTGGATATGCTGCACCAGCACGGCTGGTCGCGCAGCCGCTGCATTCCGCACGGCGGCCACCAGATGTCCTTGAATATCGCGGCCGGCCTGGGCCTGGGCGGCAATGAATCGTATCCCGATCTGTTCCAGCCGTTCGGCGGTTTTCCCGATGGCGTGCGCGTGGAAAACGGCCATATCACCATGCCGGATCTGGTCGGCATCGGCTTCGAGGGCAAGGCCAACCTGTATGCGGAAATGCGCGCCCTGAGCGGCCAGTAAGCGCTATGGCGTTCTTTGCCAGAAGCGCAGCCGGTTGCCGAACGGGTCCGCCACTTCCAGGATGCGGCCCCAGTCCTCGTCGCGGATGCCGGGCCGCGCATACGGGTAATCCTTGTCGCGCAGCTCCGCGTGCAGGGCGGCGATATCGTCGACGGGGATCAAGAGCGCCGTGCCTGGCGTGGAGTCGCCGTAGTGCTCGGACAGATGCAGCACGAGATCACCGCGCGTCACCTGCAGGTACAGCGGCGCGGTGGGCGCGAAGCGGTGTTCCCAGTCCAGGGTAAAACCGAGAAAACCGAGGTAGAACTCGCGCGTTTTTTCTTCGGAAAAGCTGCGCAGGATGGGGATGGCGGGGGACAGCTGCATGGCGGCCCTTTCAACAAAAGTGGCAAGATTCCTATTCTAGCGTCAGGCCAGCGCCTGCCGTTTCATGCGCGCGGCGGGGCTGGCCTTCTCCCAGCGGAACAGCCACATGATGATCAATTTGGTCGTGGCGCTGACGCAGGCCAGCAGCAGCAAGGGCCAGCCGGTTTCCAGCCCCATGACGCAGGCAAAGAAGATGGTGCTGACATCCATCGCCAGGATGAACTGGCTCATTTTCAGGGACACGGCACCCGTCTTGCCCGAGCGCCAGATCAAGCGGATCTGGTGCGCGTAGCCCTGCGCCAGCAGCACGGTGACGGCAACGATCAGGCTTTGCGAGATCGCGCGCTTTTCATCCGTGAAGGTGGGGCCGAACAGCAATCCCGCCACGCCCGCACCCAGCAGCAGCGCGCAGGCCAGCAGCGCGTTGCGCGATGCCCGGCTGTGGCGGTCGCGGTCGATTTCATACAGGATGCCCAGCGCGATCAGCGAGGCGATCAGGCGCGGCCAGACGATGTAGTGGTTGAAGGGCGTGATCGAATAGCCGTACACGAAGAAGGCGCAGTAGGCGAGGAAGCTGACGGTGAACTGGTTGAGCGACAGGATGTCCGTCGCCTGGCCTGCGCCCAGGCTGGCGTCGTGCTTGCGCCGCCAGATTTTCTGCAGCTGCGACCATAAACCAAGCAGGCTGACGACGATGAAGAGGGAGTTGAGGCTGCCGGCGAGGGCGTACAGTGAACTGGATTGCAAGGTGTCTCCCTGGAGGACAAGGCAGCCCTGTGAGATGGGACGCCTTGTCTATACATTTTGCAACATATTCTCATGAGGTAAATTGCCATGCAAGCAATATTTCATGCCTGGCTGGCTTTGCCAATACTTGTCCGAACTCACCTCTCGCCGTACTTGCCCCTATAATCATGGCATGACTTTCTTATCACTGCGTGCCCGCTCCGTGCTGGGCAGTATCGGCAAAATGGCCGTTTCCCTGATTCTCCTGCTGACCGCACTGTGGGGCGCACTGGCGCTGTGGTACCAGCTGTCCGGCGGCACGGCGGCGCAAGCCATCGGCGCGCTGCTGTGGGGCGCGCTGGGCGTGGCCAGCATCGCGCTGTGGTGGATGCGCGGCGATGCGCGCGTGCTGCTGCCGTATGCGGCCGGTTTTATCCTGCTGCTCCTGTGGTGGAGCCTGATCACGCCGAAACAGCAGCGCGTGTGGGCCGACGATGTGGCGCGCAATGTGACGGGCACGCTCAAGGGCAATCTCGTCACCCTGGACAATGTGCGCAATTTCGACTGGCGCAGCGATGACGACTACACGGTCAAGTGGGAGCAGCGCAGCTACGACCTCGACGAACTGCGCACGGTGGACACGGCGCTGTCGTACTGGACGGGGCCCTATATCGCGCATACCCTGATCTCATTCGGCTTTGCCGACGGGCGCTTTTTGACGTTTTCCATCGAGATCCGCAAGGAAAAAGGCGAGAGCTTTTCCGCCATCGGCGGCTTCTTCAAGCATTTCGAGATGAGCCTGATCGCCGCCGACGAGCGCGACATCCTGCGCGTGCGCACGAATGCGCGGGGCGAGGACATGCATCTGTACCGCGTGATGATGCCGAAAGCGGCCATGCGCTCGCTGTTCCTCGCCTACCTGGACGAGGCGCAGGCGCTGAAAAACACGCCGCAGTTCTACAACACCCTGACGGCCAACTGCACCACCATCGTCTTCGAGATGGTGCGCCGCATCGTGCCGGGCCTGCCGCTCGATTACCGGCTGATGGCCTCGGGCTACCTGGACCGCTACCTGTTCGACGTGAAAGGCCTGGTGCCCGGCTTGACCTTCCAGCAGCTGCGCACAGGGGGCCACATCACGGCGCGCGCGCGCGCCGCCAACGACGATGCGGATTTTTCGCACGCGATCCGGCGCGGCATGCCGGGCTACGACGAAGCAGGCTTCCCGAAGCTGCAAATGCCCAAGCAGTAAGCGCCTGCTTTATACTGTCGCTATTCCGACCGGCCGCACATTGCGGCCGGTCTCACTTCATGACTAAATAATAAGAAGGCCCGCTATGCCATTTTCCTCACTGGGTCTGATTCCCTCCCTGGTCCGCGCCGTCGACAAGGCCGGCTATGCCGCGCCGACGGCCATCCAGGCGGCCGCCATTCCCGCCATCCTGCGCGGCAGCGACGTGCTGGGCGCGGCGCAGACGGGTTCCGGCAAGACGGCCGCCTACGCGCTGCCGCTGCTGCAGGCGCTGATGGCGCCCGTTTCCGGCCCGCGCCAGGTGCGCGCGCTGATCCTCGTGCCTACGCGCGAGCTGGCGGCGCAGGTGGGGCAGACGGTGCACGCGCTGGCCAAGCCGCTGCCGATCAAACTGAAGATTTCCGTGCTGTTCGGCGGCGTGTCGATCAATCCGCAGATGATGGACTTGCGCGGCGGCGCCGATATCGTCGTCGCCACGCCGGGCCGCTTGCTGGACCTGGTGCGCCAGAATGCCGTCAAATTGGGCGGCGTGTCGCTGTTCGTCCTGGATGAAGCCGACCGTTTGCTCGACATGGGCTTCAGCGAGGAGATCAACGCCATCCTGGCGCTGCTGCCCAAGCAGCGGCAAAACCTGTTCTTCTCCGCCACCTTCCCCGACAGCGTGCAGGCGCTGGCCGACAGCCTGCTCAAGGAGCCCGTGCGCATCGAAGTGGCGTCCGAACCGCAGGACAAGCCCGACATCGTGCAGCGGGCCATCACGGTCGACGTGCCGCGCCGCACGCAGCTGCTGCGCTACCTGATCCTGCAGCAGCAGTGGGAGCGCGTGCTGGTGTTTGTCGCCACCAAGTACGCGGCCGAACACGTGGCCGACAAGCTGCAGCGCGCGGGCTTGCACGTGGGCGCCTTCCACGGCGAATTCAGCCAGGGCACGCGCAGCCAGCTGCTGGCCGACTTCAAGGCGTGCCGCTTGCAGGTGCTGGTGGCCACCGACGTGGCAGCGCGCGGCATCGACATCGCCGGCCTGCCTGCCGTCGTCAATTACGACTTGCCCCGCTCGGCCGTCGACTACACGCACCGCATCGGCCGCACGGGCCGCGCCGGCGAAAGCGGCACGGCCATCAGCTTCGTGACGGCCGACACGGAAGCGCATTTCCGCCTGATCGAAAACCGCAACGACTTGCGCATCGTGCGCGAAGTGGTGGCCGGCTTCGAACCGACGGAACTGCCCGCGCCCGTGAGCACCGTGACGGACACGGTGAACGGCGGCGTGAAGGGGGCGCGCAAGAGCAAGAAGGATAAATTGCGCGAAGCGGCAGCCCTGGCGGCGAAGGCGGCCGAGGGCAATTAAATCGCCCTTATGTGCGCTAGCCGCTTGAACGGCTGGCCGTCCCGCTTTAAGATGATGTTTCTATAAAGCAAGGGGACTGTTGATGCACATGACATTCATCACGCGCGCGGGCACCCTGGCTTGCGCGCTGGCGCTGGCAGGCTGTGCCGGCATGGGCGGCAAAAGTGATGGCAGCGGCATGCAGATGCCGGGCAAGACGCCTGCCGATGCCGCCGTGGCCGCCACCTGGTACAACCCGCCCAGCGAATTTCCCGGCATTTGCCTGACCCAGTTCAAGGATGGCAGCCTGCGTTTCGATGGCGGCTTCGCCTTCTATAATCCGGGCCGCTGGGCGTATGACAGCGCCACCTCCGAGCTGCGTTTGCAACTGGCGCCGACGCCATCGCTGGAACTGTCGCACGCGCAAATCGTGCAACACATGAACCTGCTGCGTATCGAGGCGGACAAGAGCACGCTGGTGTATGGGGTGAAAGCCGATACCAAGGCCATCGGCCTGGGCGGTTTTGTGTTTTACCGCGATACGCCTTGCCCGGCACGGCGCGGATAGGTAGCTGATAAATGCCATACAGGAATATTTAGTCGTATAATTTCAACGCAAGCTGGCTGCCGCGCAAGATTCGCAAGACTGTTCCGCGTAGCAGATTCCCCCCTCCAGGCAAGCTCCGATATCGCCGCGGCGATGAGAGGATGGTCCGATGGATTTGCACGACGAACAGGGTATGCCAGGGATTGTGGCGGCGGACGCCGTGGCGCCACCGCGCACCTTGCTGCTGGTCGATGACGAGCCGAATATCCTCGCTTCCCTCAAGCGCCTGCTGCGGCGCGATGGCTACCATATCCTGACGGCGGGCAGCGGCCAGGAAGGGCTGGAGGTGCTTGCCAGCCATGCCGTCGACGTGATCGTGTCGGACCAGCGCATGCCCGGCATGCTGGGCGCCGACTTCCTGCGCAAGGCCAAGCTGCTGTGTCCGCAAACCATCCGCATCATGCTGTCGGGTTATACCGAGTTGCAGGCCGTCACGGATGCCGTCAACGAGGGCGCCATCTTCAAGTTCCTCACCAAACCATGGGAAGACCATCAACTGCGCGAGCATATCGCCGAAGCCTTTCGCCTGAAGGGCATCGATGACGACAATGTGCGGCTCAATGCGCAGTTGCGCGAGGTCAACCTGGCGCTGGCGGCAGCCAATGCCGCCATGCAGGCGCTGGTGAGCCAGCAGCAGCACCAGATCAGCCGCGACGAAGTCAGCCTGGGCATCGCGCGCGAATTGCTGCAATTTCTGCCGCTGCCCGTGATCGGGCTCGATGAGGATGGCATGATCGCCTTCATCAACGCGGCGGCGGCCAATCTGTTCGAGCGGGGCGCGGCCCTGCTGGGCAACGAAGCGGCGATCGTCTTGCCGCAGCTGTTCGACGGGCAGGGCGCACCTTGCCTGGCCGCCATCGATGGCCAGCCGTATGCCGTGGCGATCCATCCGATGGGCATGCATTCGCGTTCGCGCGGCAGCCTGGTCACCCTGAGCCGTCATGGAGCGGGTACATGAGCATAAGCGTGAGTACAAGCGTGAGTGACAGCGGACGCGAGATTTCCATGGAGCAGGCGCAGGAAGGCATGGTGCTGGCGCAGGCGCTGAGCGACGCCAGCGGCGCGGTGCTGCTGGCCCAGGGCGCCACCCTGACGGCGGCGAACCTGACGGCCTTGCGCAGGCGCAATGTGGAGCGCTGCCATGTCGTCATGGACGAGGCGATTGACCCCGCCGCGCAGGCGCATGCCGAGCAGGAACGGGCGCGCCGCCTGGAACGGCTGGCCGTGCTGTTCCGCGCCACGCCGCCCGATTCCGCAGGGGCGGAACTGCTGGCGCTGCTGCAGCGCTACCGGCAAGGGGGCGCGGCATGACACGGCTCAGTTTTGAACACATCATCCGCCAGATACAGGAACTGCCTTCGCTGCCGGTGGTGGTGCTGGAACTGCTGTCGAGCATGGACCAGGACGACACGGACGTGCATGTGCTGGCGCAAAAGATCGAGCTGGACCAGGCCCTGGCGGCGAAGACCCTGCGCATCGCCAACTCCTCGTTCTACGGCATGCAATCGAAGGTCACCAGCATTCCGCAAGCCGTTTCCGTGCTGGGTTTTCACAGCATCCGCACCGTCGTCACGGCCTGCGCGCTGACGGGCAGTTTCGCGCCCGTCAGCGGCGGCTTCGATTTCCAGGCGTTCTGGCGCCATTCGCTGGCCACGGCCATTGCCGCGCGCCTGCTGGCGCCGCACCTGCGCGTCAATCCCGAAACGGCGTTCACGGCCGGCCTGCTGCACGACCTGGGCACCCTGGTGCTGGTGACGCGCTTCCCGGCCGAGCACGCGCTTGTGCGCAGCCACCGCCAGGCGCATGACTGCCAGATGGCCGAGGCGGAACTGGCCGTCATCGGCATCGACCACGCGCAGGTGGGCAGCGCCCTGGCCGCCTACTGGAAGTTTCCCGAGGCGATACAGCAGGCGGTGGCCGACCACCACGCCATCGACCGGCTGGAGGCGGGCGGCTTGCCGCTGGCCGTGCATCTGGCCAATGCCGTTGCCCTGGCGCTCGACCTGGCCGGCGTCGACGATGCGCTGGTGCCGCCCCTGTCGCCCGCGGGCTGGCGCAGCGTCGCGCTGGATGAGCAGGCCTGGCTGGCGCTGCTGCGGCAAACGGAACACACCTTCGATGAAATGTCGCGGATCATGCTGGCATGAACAGGATACAGGCCATGGAAACAGACGCAGGGCAGGCACTGTCCGCCACGCCGGAACGCCGCCAGGGCGATTCCATCGCGCTGTCGGCGTTTTTCGATGGCCATCCCGTGGCCACTTTCGCCATCGACACGGACCACGTGATCACGCACTGGAACAGCGCCTGCGAACAGTTGACGGGCTTTACGGCCGCCGAGATGGTCGGCACGCGCGACCACTGGAAGGCGTTTTATCCGCAGCCGCGCGCTTGCCTGGCCGACCTGCTGGTGGCCGACGATATCGCGCTCGGCGAAAATGACCTCTACCTCGGCAAGCTGAAGCGCTCTCCCGTGATCCCGGGCGCCTTTGAGGCCGAGGATTTCTTTGCCGATATCGGCCCCGAAGGCCACTGGCTGCATTTCACGGCGGCGCCCCTGCGCGACCGCCAGGGACGCCTGGTGGGCGCCATCGAAACCCTGCGCGACGTGAGCGAGCGGCGCCTTGCGGAACTGGCGCTGCGCAAGGCGCACGACAACCTGGAACACCTGGTGGCCAAGCGCACGGCCCAGCTGGCCGACATGAACGAGCGCCTGGCCGACGATATCCGCCAGCGCCAGATCGCCGATCTCGAATTGCGCGAGCGTAACCTGGCCCTGACGGAATTGAACAGCAAGCTGTCGCTGGCCCAGCAAAAACTGCTGCAGTCGGAAAAACTGGCCTCGATCGGCCAGCTGGCCGCCGGCGTGGCGCACGAGATCAACAATCCCATCGGCTATGTGTTTTCCAATGTCGGCACGCTGGAAGGGTATCTGGACGACCTGTTCAGCATGCTCGACGCCTATGAGGAAGCGGAACCGGCCGTCGCCGACCCCGTGGTGGCGGCGCGCCTGCGGGCGCTGCGCGAACAGGTCGACCTGGACTTCCTGCGCACCGACATTCCGCTGCTGATGGGCGAGTCGAAGGAAGGCATTGCGCGCGTGCGCCGCATCGTGCAGGACCTGAAGGATTTTTCGCGCACGGATGCGCACCAGGAGTGGGTCTGGGCCGACCTGCGCCAGGGCATCGACACCACGCTCAATATCGTGAATAACGAGGTCAAGTACAAGGCCGACGTGGTGCGCGAGTACGCCGACATTCCCGATATCGAATGCCAGCCTTCCGAACTGAACCAGGTAATCATGAACCTGGTCGTCAACGCGGCCCACGCCATGGGCGAGGCGCGCGGATGCATCACGCTGCGCACGGGCAGCGACAACGCGACGGAAGTGTGGATCGAGGTCGAGGACACGGGCGGCGGCATCGCGCCCGAACACCTGTCGCGCATCTTCGACCCGTTCTTCACCACCAAGGCCATCGGCAAGGGCACGGGGCTGGGCCTGTCGCTGGCCTACACCACGGTGCAGAAACATCACGGCCGCATCGACGTGCGCAGCATCATCGGCCGCGGCACCACCTTCCGCATCACCTTGCCCGTGCGCCAGGCGCAGGCCGTCGCACCATGACCGAACAGGACAGCATGAGCACCAGTACCAGCGCCAGCACCGCGGCCGCGCCGCCCACCATCCTGTGCGTCGATGACGAACCGAATATCCTCTCGTCGCTGCGCCGGCTGTTCCGCCCGCACGGCTACCGCGTACTGACGGCCGATGGCGGCGCGGCCGGCCTGGCCCTGCTCGAGAGCGAGACGGTGGACCTGGTCATTTCCGACATGCGCATGCCGCACATGGATGGCGCGCAGTTCCTGGCCCAGGTACGCCAGCGCTGGCCCGGCACCATACGATTGCTGCTGACCGGCTATGCCGACATCCAGTCCATCCTCGACGCCATCAACCAGGGCGAGATATACCGCTACGTGACCAAGCCGTGGGACGAGAACGATATCGTGCTGGTGGTGCGCCATGCGCTGGAACGGCGCGCGCTGGAGCAGGAAAAACTGCGCCTGGAAGCGCTGACGGCCAGCCAGAACGTGGAGCTGCAGGCGCTCAACGCCAGCCTGGAAGCGAAGGTGGCCACGCGCACGCAGCAGCTGAAGCAGTCGCACGACGAAGTGCAGGCGGCCAACGAGCGCCTGAAGGCCACGTTCGTAACGACGATCAAGGTGTTTTCCAACCTGATCGAGATGCGCGGCGGCAAGCTGGCCGGCCATGCGCGGCGGGTGGCCGAGCTGTCGCGCAAGCTGGCGCAGGCGCTGGGCCTGGAAGGGCAGGAGGCGCGCGACGTGTTCATCGCGGCCCTGCTCAAGGATATCGGCAAGCTCAGTTTGAGCGACGATGTGCTGGAGTTGCCGGCCAGCGCCTGGACGGGCGAGCAGCTGGCCGCGTTCCGCAAGCATCCGCTGCGCGCCGAACAATTATTGATGGCGCTCGAGGAGCTGCGCGCCGTCTCCGTGATCCTGCGCTCGCAGCTCGAGCGCTTCGACGGCGGCGGCTTTCCCGATGGCCTGGTGGGCCTGGCCATTCCGATGGGGGCGCGCATCCTCGCGCTGGCGTCCGATTACGACGGCTTGCAGATCGGCGCCATGGTGCAGCGCAGCCTGCGCGCCGAAGAGGCCCGCACCCTGATCTACGACAGCGTCGGCAAGCGCTACGACCCGGCCGTGGTGGCCGCTTTCCGCAGCATCATGGAAGAGACGGAACCGCCGGCGCGCGACCTGACCGTGCTGTCGGGCCAGCTGGAACCGGGGATGGTGCTGTCGCGCGACCTGATCAGCCGCGATGGCCTGATGCTGCTGGCGGCCGAGCACGTGCTGACGGCCCGCGTGATCGCCCAGCTGCTCGACTTCGAAAGCAAGAATGGCGGCCGCCTCAGCATCCGCGTGTATGCGCCCGTGAAGGAAGCCTAGGCGTTCGTGGCGCCCGGCGGCTGCAGCGGCAGGTGCACGGTAAAGCGCGTGCCGCGGCCCACCTCCGAGGCCACGTCGATGCGTCCGCCGTGCTTGTTGACGATGCCGTATGAGAGCGACAGGCCCAGGCCCGTGCCGCTGCCGACGGCCTTGGTGGTGAAGAACGGTTCGAAGATGCGGTTCAGGTGCTCGGGCGCGATGCCGGCGCCCGTGTCGCCGATCTCCACCCAGACCCAGTCGTCCGCATGGCCGGTGCGGATGCTGATCACGCCGTCGCTGCTGATGGCCTGGCCCGCGTTGACGAGCAGGTTCATGAAGACCTGGTTCAGCTGCGAGGCGAGGCACAGTATCGGCGGCAGTTCGCCATACTGCTTCTCGATGCGCGCCTTGTATTTCAATTCGTTGGCGACGATATTCAGGGTGCTGTCCAGGCCCGCATGCAGACTGGCCACTTGCCAGTCCGTCTCGCCCACGTGGGAAAAATCCTTCAGCGCCTGCACGATGTCGCGCACGCGTTTGAGGCCATCCATCGATTCGCGCACCAGGTCGCCGATGTCGTCCTGCAGGAAGGCCAGGTCGGCCTGGCCGCGGACCTGGACCACGTGCGCGGCCAGGGCCGGGCCGTCGAGCGGCTCGCGCATCACCGCCTCATACTGGGCGATGACGTCGAACAGGGTGCCGACATAGGCTTGCAGCGAGCTCATGTTCGAATTGACGAAGCCGATCGGGTTATTGATTTCATGCGCGATGCCGGCCGCCAGCTGGCCGATGGACGCCATCTTTTCCGATTGCAGCAACTGGTCGTGCGCTTCCTGCAGCTTGCTGATCAGTAGTTGCTGCTCTTCGCCACGCGCCTGCAGCATCGCTTCCATGCCCTTGCGTTCCGTGATGTCCGTCAGCGAGCCGATCACCTCGAACGGCACGCCATGCTCGTCGCGCACGAGGCGCAGGCTGTCGTGCATCCACAGATAGCTGCCGTCGCGCACGCGGAAGCGGTATTCGTAGGCGCGCGCGCCTTCGACGAAGATCTGCGCCAGGCTGGAAAAAATCCCGGGCGCATCGTCGGGGTGGATATGGTCAAACCAGAAATTGGGGTCGGCCACCATCTCCTCGGGCTGGTAGCCCAGCACATTCAGGGCATTGTTGCTGACAAACGTCATCTTGAAGTCGCCGCTGGGCACGGTGCAATAGATGATGGAGGGAGTATTGTCGAGCAGGTATTGCAGGCGCACGGCCGTGGCGGCCGGTGCATCATCGCCAGGCGCCGCCCCGGCATGCCGGCCGGTATCGTGAGTGGAAAGGTCGAAATCCTCGAACTGCATCGTCACACCTCGCTGCCTGCACGGCATAGCTGTCGTCCTGCTTCGATTATGCCTGATTCCGCCTGCCTTGGGCCGGCATCGGCGCGCTCAGGGGGCCAGCGGCTGCTCGACGATTGCCATGCGCCGCGCGATGCGCTGCGCCGCCTGCGTGTCGCCCGCCTGTTCGGCGCGCAGGCGCTGCACGCCCAGCCACGCCAGCAGCGGCCGGCGCCAGCCCTGGTCCGAGGCGGTGGCCACGGCCGTATCGAGCAGTTCCGGCGTGGCGCGGCTGGCACGCAGCAGCACGCCGGCCGCCACCAGTTGCGACAGCGGGTCCTTGATGGCCGCCACGGCGCTGGCGGCGGCCGTGTCGGAGCTGGCGCTGGCTGCCGCCCGCTGCGCTTCCGGCAGCAGGGCGACGTCGGCCGCCTGCGCCTTGCCTGCCAGCCAGGCCGCATACGCGCGGTCGGCGGCTGTCGCGTCGGCTTGCAGGGCGTCAAAGCCGCTGCAGTCCTCGAACGCCAGGCTGGCCACGCGCGTGGCGCAGCGCAGCAGTTCGATGCGCGCCACGAGTTCAAGCTTGCCCGTGCCGGCCACCTGGCTGCGGGCACGCCGGAATTCCGTCTGCTCGACCAGGGCGTTGCCGCCCAGGTAGGCCGCCTGGAAACGATCGACGGAACTTTGCGCATTCATTTTCCAGTCCGGCACGGGCGGGCCGCTGGAGCAGGCGGCGAGCAAGGTGCACAGCAGGGCGGCGATGGCGGGGCGGGATATTTTCATGGCAGTTTGATCTCCGGATTGCGCTTGAACGGCCATTTGCGGTTGATTTCATTGACCAGCTGCTCGACCTTGCGCAGATTGCTTTCCACGTCGGCGCGCAGCGGACCCAGGTCGGCTGTCGCCGCCTTGGCATTGGCGCCCACGGCTTGCGCCTCGACCAGCACGGCGTCGACTTTTTTCAGGCTGTTGCGGGTGTCGGCCAGCAGGGCGTTCAGCTGCACGATGGTCGCCTGCGCATCCGTCATCACGCCCTTGTCGCCGAAGACGCGCGTATCGGCATTCGCCACCAGGCCATCCGTGCGGCGGGCCAGCTGGTCCGCCGTGATCAGCAGGGCGTTGGCCCGCTCGACCAGCAGGCGCGACTGCTTGTCGTCGCCCGTCAGCAAGCCCATGGCGCCGCCTGGGCCGCTCAGCTTGCCGGTGACGGCCTGCACATTGCGCAAGGTGCCGTCGAGCGCGGAATCGGTGCCCGTCAGGCTGGCTACGTTGTTCAGCAAGTCCTTGGCGGCGGCCAGCAGGCGGGGGATTTCCGCCGCCATGTCGCCCACCAGCAAGTCGCGCGTGGCGTCGTCGGGCAGCGGCGGGTCCGTCAGGATGCCGCTGTAGGCGCGCAGCTTGGCGCCGCCCACGATGCCACGTTCCAGGGTGAAGATGGAGCTGGTGCGCAGCCAGTGCGCGTCTTTTCTCGGCACGTCGATGATGACGCGCGCGCGGCCGTCCGGCGCCAGCTCGATGCGTTGCACGCGGCCGATGGGAAAGCCGGAAAAGGTCAGGTCGGCGCCCACGCCGACGCCGTCGGAATCGTCGGCCGTCAGCACCAAGGTCTGCGTGGCTTCGAAGGCGCCGCGCGCATACATCAGGTAGACGACGGAGCCGACCACCAGCACGAACATGAAGACGAGCAGGATGGCCGCCTTCAGTTCGGCGTGGCGCACGGGCGGCGGGGCGGGCAGCACGGAATCTTGCGTGAGACCGGCGGGCGCCGTGACGTCGACCTGGTCGGGATTCGGGGGTTGGCTCTGGCTCATGGCTTCTGGCTCTCGTATGGGTGGTTCGGGATCGCTGGCGGTGGCGGGCGGGGCATCAGTAGTAATTGCCCATCAGCGAAGCCACTTCGACCAGCAGGATGACGGAAAACAGGCGCAGCATTTCGGACAGACCGTGCGCGGCCCACAGGCGGTTGCGCCGGCCGTGCGGCTCTTCCGGATAATAGGAGGAGGCCAGCGGGATCAGGGCCACGGCAAAGCTGAAGAAGATGACCTTGAGCATCAGGATCAGGGCCACGGCCGGATTGAATATCTGCCCCACGACGCGCGTGTAGCCTTGCAGCGCCCACGGCGTAAAACCGTAGATGGTGACATAGGCGAGGATGAGCGAAGTGACGCAGCTGACGATGGCCAGCATCCACACGGCGAAGATGCCCGACATGACACGCGGAAAGTATTCGCGGCGCAGCAGGTCGACGCCCTGGCGCTGCATTTTCTCGAGCATGCCGGACGAGCGCATTTGCGCGAACGCAATGCCGTCGGGCAAGGTCAGGCGCAGCGCCACGAACAGGGCGGCCGTCAGCGGTATCAGTTCCAGCACCAGCACGCGCACCACCATTTCCAGCGCATAGCGCGACAGGCCGTAGCTTTGCGCGCTGACGACGACGATGCGTATCAGCACCAGGCTGACCAGCGCGCAGGCGACGCTGAACCACACGAGGTTCGGCGCCGTATTCGTCACCAGGCGGTGCGCGAGGATGGGGCGGTTGTCGCGGTTATAGCTCGATGGCGACAGGGCCAGCGAAAACACGAGGATGGCGAAATGCAGCATGCGCCACCAGCTGACCAGCCAGGCCATGGTGGCCCGGTGCAGGCGGCGCAGGCTGATGATGAGGGAGACGGATAGGGTCATCATGGCATCTTAACATTGGATGCGTTCGATACAAGCGATTGTCCAGCAGTGCACGGCAGGCCCGCTATTGGCCGGCCACGCTGGCGACGCTGTGGATAATCGCGTCGGCCGCCGCCCGTACGCGGGCAGAACGGTTCAGGTCGGCATGCATGACCAGCCACACGTCGTAGCTTTCCGCCCGCTCGGGCCAGATGCGCACGAGCTGCGGGTCGATGTCGCCCAGGTGCGTGGCCAGTTCGGCCACGCCCAGGCCCGCGCGCGTGGCGTCCTGCAGCATCGCCGCCGAGTTCACTTCCATGGCGACCCGGGCGTTGGCGACGGGTTCGCCGGCGATTTTCTCCGCATGGCGGGGCGTCACGGAATGGTGGTAGATGACGATATCGTGGCCGGCCAGCGCCGTGCCGCGCACGGGTTCGCCCCGTTCGGCCAGGTAGCTTTTCGACGCGTACAGGCCCAGGCTGCGCTTGACGAGGTGGCGCGAGATCAGGTCCGGGTCGGTGGGACGCACGCCGCGCACGGCCAGGTCCGCTTCGCGCCGCGTCAGGCTGGCCAGCGCTGGCGCCACGTTGAGCACGATGCGGATGTCCGGGTGCGCCGCATGCAGCTGCTGCATGGCGCGGATGACGAAATGGCTGGCCATGGTGTCGGTGGTGGCCACGCGCACCAGGCCGCTTAAACGATTGTCGACGCCCTGCATCTCGCGCTGCAGCTTGTCGGCCGCCCGTTCCATGGCTTCGGCCGCCGTGAGCGCCAGTTCGCCGGCCGGCGTGGGCACGTAACCCGACGGCGTGCGCAGGAACAGGGTGGCGCCCAGCGAGCTTTCCAGCGCGGCCAGGCGGCGCCCGCACGTGGCCTGGTCGATGTGCAGCAGGGCCGCCGCGCCTCGCAGGGTGCCGGCCCGGCCGATGGCCAGAAAGATGCGCGCGTTATCCCAGTCCATAAGCCCAGTCCATGACTTGTTTCCCTGTCGTTATCTTGATGCATTTTTGCATCATAGTGCTGATTTTATGCCTGTTTACTGCATCATGCAACGCTCGCATAATGGCTGCCCCGCTGTCCCTGCAAGGAAATACCATGTCCGCCCCCACACCGAGCCGCGCCAGCGGCTTCATCCTGTTGACCCTGGCGTTCGGCTTCGTCATGGCGATGATCGACGTCACGGCCGTCAACGTGGCCCTGTCCGATATCGCGCTGGACCTGGCCATACCGCTGACGGGCCTGGTCTGGGTGGTCGACGGCTACACCCTGACGTTTGCCGCGCTGCTGCTGGCGGGCGGCGCGCTGGCCGACCGCTACGGCCCGAAAGCCGTGTACCAGGGCGGCCTGGGCGTCTTCCTCCTCGGGTCGATCCTGTGCGGCGCCGCGCCCGACGGGCATTTCCTGACGGCGGCGCGCCTGCTGCAAGGGGCGGGCGCGGCCCTGTTCATGCCCAGTTCCCTGAGCTTGCTCACGCACAGCTTTGAAGACGAGCGCGAGCGCACGCGCATGCTGGGCGCCTGGTCGGCACTGGTGGGCGTGGCCGGCGCGTCCGGCCCCTTGATCGGCGGCATACTTGTGCACCAGTTCGGCTGGCGCAGCGTGTTCTGGGTGAATGTGCCGCTCGGCGTGCTGGCCATCGTCATGGCGCAAGTGCTGCTGGCCGCGCCGGCGCGCCAGCCGCGCGATCTGTCGCTGCTCAGCCATGCCTTGGGCGTGGCGGCGCTGGCTGGCCTCAGTTTCGTGCTGATCGAAGGTCCCGTGCTGGGCTGGCTGTCGCCGGGCGTGCTGGCGGCGGGGGCCTTGACGGTGCTGTCCGCCGGGCAATTGCTGCGGCGCGAACGCAGCGGCAGCCATCCGCTGTTGCCGCGCGCACTGTTCCACAGCAGCAGCTTTGGCGCGGCCAATGGCGTGGGTTTCCTGATCAATTTCTGCGTGTTCGGCCAGCTGTTCCTATTGAGCCTGTTCCTGCAGCAGTCGGGCGGCGCCGATGCCTTGCAGTCGGGCTTGCGCCTGCTGCCCATGATGGCGGCCTATACGGTGGGAAACTTTATGGCAGGCGGTATCGCGGCCCGGCATGGCACGCGGCTGCCGATGCTGGCCGGCTTGCTGGTGGGCGCTGGCATGGCGCTGTTGCTGATGGGTTTGCATCCGGGTACGCCGTACGTGTTGCTGGCGCTGGGCACGGCCGTCATGAACGTGGCCATCGGCATCGCCATTCCCGCCATGACGGCCACCGTGATGCGGGTGGCCGGCAAGCTGCATGCGAACAGCGCGGCGGCGGCCCTGAATGCGAACCGCCAGATCGGCGCGCTGGTGGGGGTGGCCCTGATCGGCAGCATCCTGCACATGGTGCCGGACTGGTCGCTGCGCTTGCCGCTGGCCTACGCGACGATTGCCGCCGCGTATGGCCTGGCGGCGGGCCTCGTGTACAAGCATGTACATTTGCCCAAGGCCGTGGCCGCCTTAAGCTAGCTTACTGTTCGCGCGTGCTGCGCCACTCCACCAGTTCCTCGATGGTGAGGATCGGCATGCCGTGCAATTCGGCGAAGCGTTCGATATCGTCACCGCGCATCATGGTGCCGTCCGGGTTCATCAGCTCGCACAGCACGGCGGCCGGGTTCAGGCCCGCCATGCGCGACAGGTCGACGGAGCCTTCCGTGTGGCCACGGCGCTCGAGCACGCCACCGGGCGCGGCGCGCAGGGGAAACACGTGGCCAGGGCGCACCAGGTCGGATGGCTTGGCATCCTTGGCGATGGCGGCGCGGATGGTGGTCACGCGGTCGGCGGCCGACACGCCCGTCGTGACGCCGTCGCGCGCCTCGATGGAGACCGTGAACGGCGTGCCGTAGCGGCTGCCATTGTCGGACGACATGGGCGGCAATTCCAGCGCGCTGACGACGTCCGTCGGCAGGCACAGGCAGACGATGCCGCTGCATTCGCGGATCAGCAGGGCCATGGTTTCGTTCGTCAATTTCTCGGCCGACAGGATCAAATCGGCTTCGTTTTCACGATCGAAATCGTCGAGCAGGATGACGGGAATGCCGGCGCGCATGGCGGCCAGGGCGGATTGGATGCGACCTTCCAGGTCGTTGGAAAGCAGGGTGTAGCTGTTGACTAACATGGTGAAACGCTCCTCGCATAGGCGAAAAACGCTGCAGGGCAAGCGAATAGACGCAGCCGGCCGTATCGACAGGTCGATCGGACATCGCGTTTACTGCACATCTTCTTTCATCCGGACTATACCGTCGGCTCTGGAGTCACACCAGATCTGCTGACCTTATCAGGCGAAACCTGACAAGCGCTCGCGGGCTTGACCGTTGCCGGTCTTACCGCCGGTGGGGAATCGCACCCCGCCCCGAAGACGTATTGTTGTGCCGGTCCACATGACCGGCGGCAATACTTTAGCACAATTGAAAGAAGCTGGCAGGGCACTGTTGAGTTTGTCATTCGGCAAAGTTGCCTGGGGAAAGCAGTTCTTCCTAAGCTGTTTTTAATGGCGGAAAGACGATTTCAGTGTAAGGTACGCTTACTGAATCTTACCGTTGAGAATACATGAAGCTGAGTAAATTACGCCTGATCTCGGGCGCTGTCTTGCTGGCGTGCGCCTGCATGGCCCAGGCGGAAATCCGTTTGAGCGATCCCCTGCCGCTGGCACCAGAAGTTACCGTCGGAAAACTGCCGAACGGCTTGACCTATTACATCAAGAAAAATGCCCGTCCCGCGCAAAAAGTGGAATTGCGCCTGGTGGTGAAAGCCGGTTCCATTCTGGAAGATGACGACCAGCAAGGCCTGGCCCATTTCACGGAACACATGGCCTTCAATGGCTCCACGCATTTCAAGCGCAATGAACTGATTTCCTATCTGCAATCGATCGGCGTGAAGTTCGGCGCCGACCTGAATGCCTACACGAGCTTTGATGAAACCGTGTACGTGCTGCCGATTCCGACGAATAAGAAGGAAAACCTGGAAAAGGGTTTTCTCGTGCTGGAAGACTGGGCGCATGGCTTGAAATTCAATCCGGCCGACATCAACAGCGAGCGCGGCATCGTGCTGGAAGAGGCGCGCCTGGGCAAGGGCGCCAGCGACCGCATGAACAAGAATCTGTATCCGAAGCTGCTGAACGGTTCGCGCTATGCGGAACGCATGCCGATCGGCAAGGAATCCGTTTTGAAAACGTTCAAGCCGGAAGCCATCAAGCGTTTCTACAAGGATTGGTACCGTCCCGACCTGATGGCCGTGATGGTGGTCGGTGATGTGGAACCGAAACAGGCTGAAAAGCTGATCCAGCAGCATTTCGGCAAACTGAAAAATCCCGTGAAACCGCGTCCGCGCCTGTATGCGGAAGTGCCGCAGCGCTCGCAAACGGAAGCGCTGGTGATCACGGACAAGGAAGCGCCGGACGACACCGTCTTCATCCGCTACCCGATCCGCGTCGCGCAGGAGCCCGTCACCATTGCCGACTACCGCCGCCAGATGATCGAAAACCTGTATGGGCAAATGCTCAGCGCGCGCATGCAGGAATTGACGCAGCAAGCCAATCCCCCGTTCATCCAGGGCGGCAGCAGCATGGGCAAGCTGGTGCGCGGCTATGAATCGTTCAGCGCGTATGCCTTGTTGGGCAAGGGCGGCGTGCAGCCGGCCGTCGATGCGCTGGTGCAGGAAGATGAGCGGGCGCGCCGCTTCGGTTTCAGCCAGGATGAGCTGGACCGCGCGCGCAAGAACATGCTGCGCAATTACGAGCGCGCGTACAGCGAGCGCGACAAGTCCGACTCGGCGGGTTTCGTGGCCGAGTATTCGCGTAACTTCCTGGAGCAGGAAGCCATCCCCGGCATCGCCAATGAATTGCTGTACGCGCAGGAACTCTTGCCGCAGGTAACTCTGCAGGAAATCAACGAGACGGTGGCCAAGGTGATTCCCGACCAGCAGAAGAAACTGGTGGTTTTCATGGGCGCCGAGCCGAAAGCGGGTGCCAGCGTGCCGACGCAGCAGCAATTGCTCGACGCGGTGGCGAAGGCCGAGCAGCAAACCATCGAGCCGCGCACGGAAAAAGTCCTGGCCAGCAAGCTGATGGACGGCCCGCCGGCCGGCGGCAGCATCGCCTCGGAAAAGTTGAATAGCGCCATCGGCGTGACGGAACTGACCCTGGGCAATGGCGTGCGCGTGCTGCTTAAACCCACGGACTTCAAGAATGACCAGGTGCTGATGGGCTCGACGCGCTTCGGCGGCCAGTCGCTGTTTGGCGATGCCGACATCTACAACGCCCGCTACGCGAGCGCCGTGGTCGGCAGCATGGGCCTGAAAGACCTGGCGCCGCTGGACTTGCAGAAAGTGTTGGCCGGCAAGACGGTCAACGTGGGCGCTTCGCTGGGCGAACTGAGCGAAGGCTTTGGCGGCTCGGCCAGCAGCGCCGACGTGGAAGCCATGCTGCAACTGGTGTACCTGTATTTCAACGATGTGCGCAAGGATGCGGGCCTGTACCAGTCCTTCATCGGCAAGCAGCAGGACCTGGCGAAAAACAGCATGGCGCAGCCGGAGGCCGTGTTTTACGATGCCATCCAGCACGCCATGTTTGGCGACAACCCGCGCGTCGATGGCGTGCCGCGCGTGGCCGACTTCGACAAGGTGGGCCTGGACCGTTCGCTGGAAATCTTCCGCCAGCGTTTTTCCAGCGCGCGCGGCATGACCTTCATCTTCACGGGCAGCTTCGAGCTCGACAAGATCAAGCCCCTGATCGCCAGCTACCTGGGCACCTTGCCCGTGGCCGACGTGCCGCACGCCTACCGCGACGTGGGCATGCGCCCGGTGACCGGGATCGTCAAGAAGGATATCTACATGGGCAGCGAGCCCAAAAGCACGATTTCCATCACCTTCAATGGCGACGTGGCGTATTCGGACGAGCAAAAGCTGACCCTGCAGGCGCTGGGCGAGGTGCTGAACCTGAAAGTCATCGAAGTGCTGCGCGAAAAGATGAGCATGATCTATGGCGGCGGCTTTGAAACCTCGATGGGCCAGCATCCGTACGGCCATTATTCCGTGGCCTTGAACTTGCCCACCGGACCGGAAAACGTGGACAAGGTGATCGCCGCGGCGTTTGCCGAAATCAACAAGATGAAGACGGACGGGCCATCCGCGGCGGACCTGGAAAAGGTCAAGCTGAACTGGATCACGCGCCAGCAGAAATCCTTGCGGGAAAACAATTACTGGATGAACCAATTGATGGGTTCGGTAACGCAGGGGCGCGACCCCGCGCACATCCTGCGCTACGAGCAGCGCGTGCGCGCCATCACGCCGCAAGCCGTGAAACTGGCGGCGCAGCGCTACCTGGACATGCACAATTATGTGCAGGTAGTGCTGTATCCGGAACGTAAAAACGTTGCAGCCAAGTAAGCTTCATTGTTGAACTGCAGGGGCGGCAGTGTAGCGAAGCTGTTAAACTGCTGCTTATTGATGTGATCGCAATTTAACAAGCAAGGAAATACGATGGCTAAGAAAGAAGAACTCGATCCGGAAACCCTGGAGTTGATCAACTGGTGTATCGAGGTCGAAGGCTTCCTCGTGGCGGGCGGCGCCACCGTGGCGCAGGCGCAGGACCACATCGAAGAGCAGGTCGAGTGGTTTACCGACCAGTTCTACGACGGCTTGACGCCGGAAGAGGCAGCCAAGGAAGCCTTGGCCTGACCTTTCAGTCAGACTTCAGCAAGACATATGCGGGCGGTGCCTGCCGGGCATCAGCCTGGTAGCGCCGCCCGCTTTGCTTTTCTGAAAAGATTTCCATATGGAAATTGTTTATAATTCCACATTTTATTCTTTACCCAGGCACCCATGACACTCCGTTCGCGCATTCTCCTCCTGTGTTTCAGCACCTTGCTGGGCATCGTCCTCATCGCCTCGTTTTCCCTGTATTCCTTGCGCCAGACCATGATGGCGGAAAGGGTGGAGCAGCTGACGGTGCTGGTGGAATTGGCGAATGCCTCGGTGGAAAAGGCGTATGCGCTGGAACAGTCGGGCAAGCTCACGCGTGAACAGGCGCAGCAGCAGGCCAAGCTGGCCATCGGCAGCTTCGTCAAGGACGAGATGTATTATTTCGTGCGCGATTTCAGCACGGACTTGCTGTACGTGCACCCGAATGCGTCGCGCATCGGCGTGCCGCAAAAGAACATGAAGCAGTCAGGCGACCGCTACCGCGCGGCCCTGGCCACCAGCCGCATCGGCCTGGTGCAGGCGGACGGCACACGTCCGGGCGTGAAGGACCCGGTGGCGAAGATGTATGCCGTGGTGAAATTTGCGCCGTGGGATTGGCTGATCGGCACAGGCACGTATATCGATGACATCAACCACAAATTCTGGGCCCAGGCGGGCGTGCTGCTGGCCATCGGCGGCGCGCTGATGCTGGTGGTGGGCGCCCTGGCGGCCCTGATGCTGCGCCGCATCCTGGGCCAGCTCGGTGGCGAACCCGACTATGCAGCGGCCATCGTGGCGCAAATCGCCCAGGGCGACCTGACGACGCAGATCGATACGCGTCCCGGCGATACGTCCAGTCTGTTGATGGCCATCAAGGCCATGCGCGATAACCTGGCCCATCTGGTGAGCCAGGTGCGCAACGATGCGGAATCCATTTCCACGGCATCGGGCGAGATCGCTTCCGGCAACCACGACCTGTCGGCGCGCACGGAACAGCAGGCGGGATCGCTGGAAGAGACGGCCTCGACCATGGAAGAAATGACTTCGACCGTGCGCCAGAATGCGGACAATGCGCGCCAGGCGAACCAGCTGGCTATTTCTGCCTCGCAAGTGGCGACGCAGGCGGGCGGCGTGGTGAGCCAGGTGGTCGACACCATGGGTGCCATCAATGCCTCGTCGAAGAAGATCGGCGACATCATCGCCGTCATCGACGGCATCGCCTTCCAGACGAATATCCTGGCCCTGAATGCGGCCGTGGAAGCGGCGCGCGCGGGCGAGCAGGGCCGTGGCTTCGCCGTCGTCGCCAGCGAGGTGCGCAACCTGGCGCAGCGTTCGGCTGCGGCCGCCAAGGAGATCAAGCAATTGATCGACAGTTCCGCCGAGCAAGTGGGCGCCGGTGAAAAACTGGTGGCGCTGGCGGGCGAGACGATGGAAAAAGTCGTCTCCAGCGTGCAGCATGTGACCGATATCGTGGCCGAGATTTCCTCTGCCAGCGCCGAGCAAAGCGCCGGCATCGAGCAGATCAATCAGGCCATCGTCGAGATGGACAACATGACGCAGCAAAACTCGGCCCTCGTCGAGCAGGCGTCGGCGGCGGCGCAAGCGATGAACGAGCAGGCGGCGGGGCTGGCGCAGATCGTCAGCGTGTTCAAGGTGGGTGCAGTGGCGCCGGCAGCGGCAGCACTACAGCGCAGCGTGCCTGCGGCGCGGCGCCTGACGCGCTAAGCGCTTTTTTCTGTCACTGGGGAACTTAACCCCGGCTCACCTGTCCAAACTTTTTCGTCCGCACTGGACGCACAGAAGAGGTGAGCATGACAGACGGTTTTTCCTATCACGCGGCGTTCGCCCGCAACCTGGGCTGGGTCACGCAGGCGGAGCAGGATAGCTTGCGCGGCAAGCGCGTGGCCATCGCCGGCATGGGCGGCGTCGGTGGCGTGCATTTGCTGACCCTGGCGCGGCTCGGTATCGGCGCTTTTCATATCGCCGATTTCGATACCTTCGATATCGCCAACTTCAACCGCCAGGCCGGCGCCATGGTCTCCACCCTGGGGCAGCCCAAGGTGGCCGTGCTGGCGCAGATGGCGCGGGATATCAATCCCGAACTTGAGATTAAACAATTTCCAGACGGTATACACGACAGCAACCTGGCCGAGTTTTTTGCCGGTGTCGACCTGTATGTGGACGGCCTGGATTTCTTCGCCTTTCCCGCGCGCCAGGCTACCTTCGCCACGTGCGCCCGCCTGGGCATCCCCGCCATCACGGCCGCGCCGCTGGGCATGGGCACGGCCGTGCTCAGCTTTATGCCGGGTGGCATGACGTTCGAAGAGTATTTTGGTTGGGGCGACTTGCCAGAAGAAGAGAAAGCCTTGCGCTTCCTGGTCGGATTGGCGCCGGCCGGCTTGCACGGCCCCTATCTGGTCGACCCGTCCGCCATCAACCTGAAGGAGCGGCGCGGGCCGTCGACCATCATGGGCTGCCAGCTGTGCGCGGGCGCGGCCGCCACGGAAGCCTTGAAGATATTGTTAAAGCGGGGCAAGGTGATGGCGGCGCCGCACGGCATGCATTTCGACGCCTACCGCAATAAGCTCGTGCATACCTGGCGTCCGGGCGGCAACCGTCATCCGCTGCAGCGCCTGACGATGGCCATCATCAAGCGGCGCCGCGCGGCGCAGGGGGCATAAATGGCGCAAGCACCGCAGATCGATCCCGTACTGGAAAACATCCTCGACCAGGCGCGCTGGGCGCCCAGCGGCGACAACACGCAGCCGTGGCGCTTTGAAGTCGTGGACCCGCGGCACGTGGTCGTGCATGGCTTCGATACGCGCAGCCATTGCGTGTATGACCTCGACGGCCATCCCAGCCAGCTATCGCTCGGTGCCTTGCTCGAAAGCATGGCACTGGCGGCCAGCAGCCATGGCTTGCGCATGGAAGCGCGCCGGCGTCTGTCCATGCCCGACACGCTACCCACCTTCGATGTGCGCCTGGTCGACAGTCCCGGCATGCAGCCCGACCCGCTGGCGGCCTGCTTGCCGCAGCGCAGTGTGCAGCGGCGCCGGCTCAGCACGCGCAGCTTGCGCGCCAGCGAAAAGGCGGCGCTGGCGGCCAGCTTGCCGCCCGGGTACGGCGTGCAGTGGTTCGAAGGCGGGCGTGCGCGCCTGGCCTGCGCCCGCCTGATGTTCGACAATGCGAAGCTGCGCCTGACCATGCCCGAGGCGCACAAGGTGCACCGCGACGTCATCGAATGGGGCGCGCGCTTCAGCAGCGACCGCATCCCGGAGCAGGCGCTCGGCGTCGACCCGATGACCGCGCGCCTGATGCGCTGGGTCATGCACAGCTGGCGCCGCGTGGATTTTTTCAATACCTGGCTGGCTGGCACCGTCGCGCCGCGCCTGCAGATGGACTTGCTGCCGGGCCTGTATTGCGCCGCGCATTTCATGCTGCTGGCCGATGCGCCGCCGCGCCACATCGACGATTACGTGGCGGCTGGCCGCGCCATGCAGCGCTTCTGGCTGACGGCCACGCAGCTGGGCCTGCAATTGCAGCCGGAATTGACGCCGCTGATCTTTGCCCGCTATGTGCGCGAACGGCGCACTTTTTCGCGCACCGATGGCATGCAGGAGCTGGCGCAGGAGCTGGCCGCGCAATGCCAGGCCGTGCTGGGCGCCACGGCGGTTGAGCGGGCCGTGTTTCTCGGGCGC
>NZ_LRHX01000021.1:0-87988 GCF_001758645.1 Janthinobacterium sp. MP5059B
CCCAAAACTACACTGAGTTCAGAGCTTTGTTACTTTCTACAGGTGATGGTCATATCGTTGAGCAATCAAGTAAAGATACATTCTGGGGCGCGCGAGTTATCGATCAAAATACTCTTGTAGGAGAGAATGTTCTCGGCCGCTTGCTTATGGAACTTAGAGAAGACGCACGAATTGACGAAAAGCAAATATTAAGGGTTGTGCCCCCTTTACCCATACCAGATTTTAACCTTTTTGGTGAGCCTATCGAAATAGTGACTGCCCCGAATTCAGAGGCGTTGCATGGTTATCGAAGCACCATGTTGTTCTAATTGCTCCGCTGACTGATATCTTTCGTGCTCGGACAATATGACCGCAATACAGCCCCGCTAGTACACTAAAACGCCCCTTCCCACACCAATACACCAGTAGCGTCAAGATACGTTCAAAGTGCGTCAAAATGCGTCAAATCGCATGTCCCCTCTTCGCCCCGCCGCACCAGTCCTCATGCGCCTTCGGCCATAACGCAAATTTGAGTCAAAAGAGCCCTATATAGCGGGCAGGTGTGGAGGGGGGACAACTGCGCGCGCCGGGCCGAAATGGGCTTTTTTCTTGCTTCTGGTGCAACATCCATCATCAGGACGTGAAAAAGCCGCCTCGTGGGCGGCTTGTGCGGTGGCTGGGGCGCTCTGGCGCGGCTGGGCTATCGCCGCCCTGCCCTGCCGGTCATCGCGGCGTGGCGGTCATCCTGGGCGGCCGGCGCGGATCATCGCCGCCTGCTCCTTCTGGTAATCATCGCGGCAATCGACGTTGCAGAACGGCAGGCCGGGCGCCAGCACCTCGTCGCAGTAGTGGCAGGCGCCGTGCGCCACCAGGCCCGGCCGGCGCCGCACGGCGGCCAAGCCGCGCGCCACCTCGGCGAAGATGATCTTGTCCGTGTTGTCGACGTGGTCGCTCATGCCGCGCCCTCCCCGCCTGTGGCCAGGTCATACGGGGCGAACTTCACCACTTCCACGCCGGCCCATTCGTTAATCGCCATGAACTGCGACTGCAGCGGCACCAGCTCATTGCGCGCGAAGACTCGCGCGGCCGGCTCAACGGCACCGAAGCCGCCTGCATTGTTCGGCAGGATGCCCATGAGCTGGGGCGGCACGCGGTGCGCGGCCAGTTGGTCGTCGCGCGTGACGCTCTTGATATTGAAAAACTCATCCTTGGCGGCCACGTCCGACACCGGCAGAATCTGGATACCGTCCTTCTTGCCGTTCGGCGCGTACATGAACAGGTTGCGGAAGTTGCCCGGCCCCTTGCTGTCGCGCATGGCCTGCCGCAGGTTGTCCACGTCCTGCGTGTTCGCCGCGGCGTCCGTCATGTAGAAGACGAAACCGGCATGCGAGCCGTTCTTGTAATACTTGCGGCGGAACAGGGTGGCCGCCTCGTTGAGCCAGGCCGATTGCAGCGCGCTCAAGTACTGCGGCACGCCATACAGCTCCTGGTTCACATCCGGTTCCATCAAGTGAAACACGCGGCCCTTGTCGAACTGATGCGCCGTGCCGTGATTGGTGACAAAGAAATACGTGTCCCAGTCGACGCCACGCCGCATGTACTTGGCCAGCGCATGCGCATAGCTCAACGGACGCCCGCTGCGGCTGGGCCTGTCTTCCAGGTAGCAGTTGCCGAAGGTGAGGAAGTCGAGCGCCAGGCGTTTAAATGCATCGCGCGACAAATACTTGCTGGGCACCAGGGTGGACGCCAGCACGTTGGCCTTGAAGTGAATGGCGCTTGAGTGATGCACGCCGGCATTGAATGACTTGGCCAGGCCAGCCAGGTTGATGGGCGGCTCATACCATTGGCCATTCTTCCAACATTCGAAGCAATCGAGAATGTCGGCGTGCTCGAGCACGGGCGTCGGGTCGCCGAAGGAAAACACCTGGGTGCCGGCGGCGTCCGGCGCCGCTGGCGTGGCTGCGTTCGTGTTGGCGCCGGGCGCGGAAGGCGCGCGGGCGCGCTGATGTCGTTTGCTCAAGAGTAAATCTCCATGATGGATTGGTTGTTGTCGGTACTGCCTTCGAAGGGTTCGTGGTCGAGCGCGTGCATGCAGGCCCATGCCAGGTCGGCATGGCCTGTCTCGTCGCTGCGCCCGGCCACATAGGTGACGTGCCGCCCGCTGGGCGTGAGGGTCTTGCGGATCGCCATGAAGGACTGCGCGATGTCGATCCAGCCGGCGTCGAATTCCAACCGGCCCTTACTGATGATGTTTTTCGCCTTCAAGACCATGCGCGTCTTGACTTCCGGCGAATAGTTGATGGCCGTGACGGCCGGGAAGAAGCCGCGCACGATGGGCAGCACGCCGATGCCCATGCCGGTCGTGTCGATGCCGATGTATTCGACGTTGTAGCGCTGCGTCATCTGGCGGATGGCTTCGGCGTGGTCTTTAAAATCCTGGCCGCGCCACTGGTGACGCTCGAGGATGCGGAACTTGCCGCCGGCCGTCATCGGCGGCGCCAGCACCACGCAGCCGGCGCTGTCGCCGTTCAAGGCCGGGTCGTAGCCGATCCATACGGCGCGGTTGCCGAAGGGGCGCAGGCCCAGCAGCGGCTTGTAGTCTTCCCACTCCACCCAGGAATCAACCATGCAGCGCTGCAGCTCGTTCAAGGGGAAGACGCTGGCAGAGTCGTCGATAAAATTGCACATCAACAGGTTTTCGAACTGGTCGGGGCTGTATTCGAAGTTGCGCAGTTCGTCGATGTCGAACAGGTTGCAGCCGCCCCGTTCGGCGTCGAGGATGGTGACGATCTGGCGCCAGAGCTTGTCCTCTCCCGTGTAGCCCGAGGCCAGGCGCTGGTGGCTCACGTCGATGTTGAATTGCTCGGCCTTGGCGCGCCGCTTGTTGAACAGCTCGCCCGTCCAGAACGGGTAGGCCTGGTGCGTGGTCGAGGACGGTGTGGAAAAGTAGGTCTTGCGCCACTTCTTGTGGATGGCCATGCCCGAGGCCACCTTGTTGAGTTCCTGGAAGTTCTGCGTCCAGAAAAATTCATCGAAGTAGAAATTGCCGTGGTAGCCCTGCGCCGTGCGCGCATTCGTGCCCAGGAAGTACAGGTGCGCGCCGTTCGGCAGCACGATGGGATCCCCCGTCAGGTCGATGCCGGCCGCCTCGCGCGCGAATTGCACGATGTATTGCTTGAAGACGTGGGCCTGGCTCTTGGAAGCGGACAGGAAAATCTGGTTGCGCCCCGTCTGCATGGCGTCGGCCAGTGCTTCGCGGGCGAAGTACCAGGTGGCGCCAATCTGGCGCGACTTGAGGATGGCGCGCGTGCGCTGGTCGCCGTTGCGATACCAAACTTTTTGATAGTCGAACAACGAGTCCTGGAAGGCGTCGAGCAGTTGGATTTTCTGCTCTTCGCTGAAATCGTTGCGCGTCGGCTTCTTCTTCGGCCCGGCATTGCGGTTTGCCAGTTTCGGGTTAAGATCGACCTCGTTGCCGCCCGGCTGCTCATAGCGGCGCACGCGCGCCGCCTGCACGATAGCGCGCATCAGCAGATCGATTTCCTTGTAGTCGCTACCGCTCTTGACCTCTTTTTCGATCAATTTCACCAGGCGCAGCTCGGCCGCCGCCTCGACGTGCTCGATGGCCTGCGCCTTGTCCCATTCGTCGCGCAACTTCCAGCTATTGATCGTGCTGCGCTTGATTCCCAGGTGGCGGGCGATGGATGAAATGCGCCAGCCCTTCCAGTACAGGGCACGCGCGGCACGGCGCGGCTCGGATTCGGGCACGGCCAGTTCGGCGATTTTCTCGTCGGGGGTTTGTTCGCTTGTTTTCTCGATTGTCAGCATGCCGCCAGCGTAGGCCGCGCGCGCGCGGAGCGGGGAAAGGCAAAAGTCGCTATGGCCCATAGCAACCCGCCCCGCATTGAATCGCAGGGCCAAGACGTTGACCATGGCGTTATCCGATCAACCGAGACACGCCACCATGCCTAAATCCCAATTCTTCCGCGTCGCCACCGAAGGCGCCACCACGGACGGTCGCAACATCGACCGCGCCACCATCGAGCAGATCGCCGCCACCTACAACCCGAAAACCTACGGCGCGCGCATCTGGCTCGAGCACATCCGCGGCATCCTGCCCGACAGCCAATTCAAGGCTTACGGCGACGTGATCGCGGTGAAAGCCGAGGAAGTGGACACCGACAGCGGCAAGAAGCTGGCCCTGTTCGCGCAGATCGAGCCGACGCCGGAACTGGTCGCCATCAACAAGGCGAAACAGAAGCTGTATTCCAGCCTGGAAATCGCCCCTGACTTTGCCGACACGGGCATGCCCTACCTGGTCGGCCTGGGCGTGACCGACAGCCCTGCCAGCCTGGGCACCGATGCACTGAAATTCTCAGCGAACCGCAAGCAGCAAAGCACCAACCTGTTTAGCGCGGCCGTCGAAGTCGAGCTGGTGTTCGATGAACCGACGGGCGTCAAGCTGGCCGATGCCATGAAAAACCTGTTGTCCCGCTTTTCCAGCAAAACCAGCGGCGACGCAGCGCAGTTCGCCGACATCAGCGAAGCCGTGGAAACCCTGGCCGGCCACGTCGTCACCGCCAACGACAACTATGCGGCAGCCGTCAAACGCCTGGATGCAGCGGAAACAGCCTTGACGGCCACGCAAACCGAACTGGCCGCCTTCAAGGCGCAGATGGACGCAGCCCCCGGCAACAGCCCGCGCCGCCCGTCCGCCACCGGCAACGACGGCGCCGTGCAAACCGAGTTTTAAGCGCGCGCCATCCCCAACACCCCATCAACAACGGAGCACCAATCAATGAAAAAGAACACCCGCCAGGTCTACAGCCAGTATGAAAACCGCCTGGGCCAACTGAACGACACGGACAACGTGTCAAAGACCTTCAGCGTGGCACCCAGCGTGCAGCAAAAGCTGGAAACGAAGATGCAGGAATCGAGCGAATTCCTGTCGAAAATCAACATCATGGGCGTGGCCGAGCAGGAAGGCGAAAAGCTGGGCCTGGGCGTGTCCGGCCCGATTGCCGGCCGGACCGACACCAAGGCAAAGGAACGCGAAACGCGCGACCTGTCTACCCTGGACAGCACGAAATACCGCTGCGAACAAACCAACTTCGACACGCACCTGACGTATGCCAAGCTGGACGCCTGGGCCAAGTTCCCCGACTTCCAGGCGCGCGTGGCCAATGCTATCGTGATTCGCCAGGCACTGGACCGCATCGTCATCGGCTTTAATGGCGTCAAGGTCATGGCCAATACCGACCTGGCGGCCAATCCACTTCTGCAGGACGTCAACAAGGGCTGGCTGCAGCACTTGCGCGAACAGGCGCCCGAGCGTGTGCTGGGCCTGGCCGGCGCCGGCTTGCCGGGCAAGGTCATCATCGGCGCGGATGCGGACGCCGACTATGCCAATCTGGACGCGGCCGTGGTCGATGCCGTCAACCTGCTCGATCCGTGGTATCAGGAAGACACAGGCCTGGTGGCCATCGTCGGGCGCAAACTCTTGAGCGATAAATATTTCCCGCTGGTGAATACCAAGCAGGCGCCCACGGAAACCTTGGCGGCCGACATTATCCTGAGCCAGAAACGCATCGGCGGCTTGCCTGCGGCGCGCGTTCCCTACTTCCCGGACAACGCCATCCTGATTACCCGCTTCGACAATCTGTCGATCTACTTCCAGGACGGCGCGCGCCGCCGCCGCGTCGAGGACAAGCCCTCGCGCGACCGCATCGAGAACTACGAATCGTCGAATGACGCCTACGTGATCGAAGACCTGGGCCTGGCCGCACTGGTGGAGCACATCGAGCTGAAAGCCTAAGCCATGCGCAATCTGTCTCCTGCCCTGCGCCATCGCGCGCGCATGCTGGCCGAGCGCACGGCCGGCGCCGCCGAGCCGCTGGGCGTGACCACCGGCAACGCTTACGACCTGATGCTGTACAAGCTGGCCGACGACCGGCGGCGCCTGAAATCTATCCAGTCGGTGGAACGCAAGATCGAGGTCAAGACCACCTTGCTGCCCGATTACGACCAGTGGATCGACGGCGTGCTGGCTGGCGGCAAGGGCGCGCAAGACGATGTCGTGGCCGCCCTGCTGGTGTGGCACATCGATACGGGTGCGTATGACCGCGCCCTGGTCATTGCCGCCTACTGCATGGAACACAAGTTCACCCTGCCCGATGGCTACAGCCGCGACATTCCGACCATGATGCTGGACGAATTCGCCGCCGCCTACCTGCAAGGCAAGCTGGGCGACGATCCTCAGCACGCCGTGGCCGTGCTGGGCGCCGTCGAAGCCATGACAGCTCTCAGCGATGCGCCCGACCAGGCACGCGCCAAGCTGCACAAGGCCATCGGCCTGGCCATGGTGGCCGTACTGGACCAGCACGACGAGGCGGACATCGCCCCGGCCCTGCTGGAACAAGCCGGCGTGGCAATGACCCAGTTGCAGCGGGCGCGGGCCTTGTCCGAGTCCGTCGGCGTCAAGAAAGAAATGGAACGGCTGGAACGGCGCATCAAGCGCGCGGCCGATTCCAGCTAAAGAGCAGCCCCCGGCGCACAGGCGGCACGGGGGGATTCTGGCCAACGCACTACCAATATCGGCCTGATGAACCCCGTCCACCGCCTCCCCTTCACTTCCACCGCAGACACCATGTCCTTTATCGCCCTCCCTCCCCGTGCTCCCGCCGCAGAAGGCGCGCCGCCGGCACTTCCCGCTCCCGGCATCGTGGAGAACGATGGCTGGTTTCCCGACATCACGCTGGCTGACATGCGCGACGCCATGCGCCTGGACGGCACTGTCACCGACGCGCGCCTGGTGCAAGCCGTCGTCGATGCCATCCTGCAGGTCAACCGCGAGCTGGCCGACTGGCAGGGCCAGCACGCCGCCGCCGGCATTGCCGCGCTGGTGGACGTGCCGGCCGCGCGCATCAACCGCGAATCCCGCCTGCTGGCGCAGTACCGGCGCGCCGTCTACAGCACGGCGAAAGCCGACTTGATCGAGCGTTACCGCGATTACGACAGCACGGCCACCTCCGTCAGCGACAAGAAAAGCATGGAGTGGCTCGACGAAGCGCCCGGCGCGCAGCGGCGCAATGCGCAATGGGCCATCGCCGATATGGTCGGCCGCACGCACCTGACAGTGGAATTGATCTGATGCAGGTGCGCACGCAGCAGCATGACACGGTAGACGCCCTGGTGTGGCGCTACCTGGGCGACGGCGAGGGATACGTCGAGCAAACCCTGGAAATGAATCCCGCGCTGGCGCGCCACGGCGCAGTGCTGCCGGCAGGCCTGGTCGTCACCCTGCAGGAATCTGCCGCCAACGTGGCCGCCGTTGCCGATCTTGTGCAGCTATGGGACTAACTTTTTTAACAACACATCTACTTATCCTCATCATGGAGAAACAAGCAATGTCCGCTGAATCGTTTGGTGGTTTCGCCACCCTGGTCAAACTGTACGGCTTCAAGGCGGCGCTGGGCATGGTCGGCGCGGCCATGCTGTACATCGTGCTGCCGCCGCTGAATGCCGACGGCACCTTCAACAAGGGCGAATTCGTCGCCCGCCTGGCCTGCGCCGGCGTGTTCTCGTGCCTGCTGGGCGGCACCGTGTACCAGCTGCTGTGCGCCCAGCTCCCGGCCATCGGCGCCATGGTCAACGCGTCCGCCATCGACCTGATCGTCGGCGCCCCCGGCTGGTGGGTATCGCGCGCCGTGGCCCTGTGGTTCCAGCGCCGCAGCGACAAGGACATTGCCGAGCTGGTCAAAGACGCGAAGGAACACTGATGGCCACCATGGAAAATCCCCTGATCGCGCGCGTCATCGACGCCATCCTGCGCGCCGAAGGTGGCTACGTGAGCGACCCGCAAGACAAGGGTGGCGAAACCAATTACGGCATCACTGTCGCCGTGGCCCGCTCGAACGGCTACACGGGGCCGATGCGCGACTTGCCTGTGGCGGTGGCGCGCGCCATCTACACGGCGCGCTACATCACGGAACCCAAGTTCGACCAGGTGCTGGCCATCCATGCCGGCATCGGCGCCGAAGTGATCGACACGGGCGTGAACATGGGGCCGCACCGCGCGGCCGAGTTCCTGCAGCGCTGGCTGAACGGTTTCAATGACACCGGCGCGCGCTATCCGGTCCTGTTCGTCGACGGCCGCCTGGGCGCGCAGTCGCTGGGCGCGCTGGCCACCTTCCTGAAATGGCGCGGCCAGGACGGCGCCGCTGTGCTTCTGCGCGCCCTGAATGGCCTGCAGGCGGCGCGCTACCTGGAAATTACCGAGGCCAACAAGACCCAGCGCCGTTTCCTGTTCGGCTGGATCAAGGAACGGGTGGCCATGTGACCGCGACCACCTGGCGCCCGCTGGCCGCCTGCCTGCTGTGCGGCGCCATCGCAGGCTGGACTGCGCAGGGCTGGCGCAAGGATGCCGCCATCGCCGCCTTGCAGCGGACGGCGGCCACTGCCAAGACCACCGCCGCCACCGAGCTGGCCCAGGCCACCGCCCGCGTGCTCACGCTGGAGCGCGCCGCCGGCGCCGCCCTGGCGCAGCGCGCCGACCACCTCACCCAGGAGCAAACCCATGCGAAAACTGAACGTGACCGTTTTAACGATGACGTGCGCAGCGGCGCTGTGCGCCTGTCAATCCCCGTTGCCAGCGGCCAGTGCGCCGCAACTGCAGATTCCACCGCTGCCGCAAGCAATCGGCACGAAACGCGCGCCGAACTTGACCCAGCGACTGCGGCAGCTCTTGACGCCATTGCCGGCGACGGCGACGACGCCACCCGTCAGCTAAACGCCTGCATCGACGCCTACAACCTGATCCGCGACACCTACCATGTACAAACCGAATAGCCTGCGCCAGCACCTGGCCGCCGCCATCCCCGACCTGCAGCGCGACCCCGACCGCCTGCTGGTCTTTGCCGACGAGGGCAACGTGGTGGCGAGTGCCACCGCCTCGCTCTCCTTCGAATACCGCTTCAAGCTCAACCTGATCGTCACCGATTATGCGGGCGACGCCGACGCCATCATGGTGGCCCTGATCGCCTGGCTCAAAGTCCACCAGCTCGACCTGATGGCCAACGAGGAAACGCGCAAGCACGGCATCGCCTTCGAGGTCGATTTTAACAACCATGAAACCGTCGATATTTCCATCAAGCTGGACCTGACCGAACGCGTCGCCGTCAAGACCGGCGAGGCGGGGCGCCTGGACATCAAGCACCTGGCCGAGATACAGCACATGCCGGCCTACGCGGACGAGTTCTGGAAGCTGTATAACGGCGACACCCTGCTGGCCGAATGGCGCACGCCCGAGGCCACGCCATGAGCGACGACCTGCACGCGCTGGAAGCCTGGGCCGGCGCCCTGCTGGCCAAGCTGCAGCCAGCCCAGCGCCGCGCCATCAACCACAAGGTCGCCATCGACCTGCGCCGCAACCAGGCGCAGCGCATCAAGGCGCAGCAGGGGCCGGATGGCGCGGCCTACCCTGCGCGCAAGCGGCGCAAGGAATTCAAGGGGAAGAATGGACGGATCAAGCGGCAAAAGGCGGCCATGTTCAACAAGATACGCACCGCGAAATACCTCAAGGTGCACGCCGATCCTGGCCAGTTGACTATCGGCTTCGTGGGCAAAGTGATGCACGTCGCACGGGTGCATCATGAGGGTCTGACGGACAACGTCACCAAGAAGGGACCGAAATACAGCTACCCCGCCCGACCGCTATTGGGGTTAAGTGAAACGGATCGGACGTTAATCCGCGAATCCTTGTTGCGTCACCTGGAAAGGTTCTGAGATGAACTGATTTACTCTTCATCCAAAGTTGGTTTCGAGGGACTGTGGTCTTTCAGGCCAAAAGCCGCAGCCCAGCAGAGGGAAAAGCTTACAAAAAATGGCGTAGAATGACTCAAACCATATGATAAGTCCTACGATTACTCTCTTAAACACCCCATAACCTATTTAAAGCGAGGTTCCATCATGGACCCGAAAATTGCAAAATTTGTCACGGTGGAAGATTGCGATTCATTTGGTGTAAATGCACGGGCCCGAGGCGCTCCACACTTGGCTGATCAGGCTCGCAAGCGCGCTATCCAAATTCGAGCCGATGCGCACGGAGCTACCAGCGACATAGAACGTGAATGCCTTCTGGCGGTATACGCTTATGAAGAAGTCCTCTCCGCCCGAAAAGGTAAACGTCAGCCAGCATCACGAACTTGGCAGATGATCAAGCGTCATGGAATTATCCCTGCCGTTGAGCGTATCGTAACCAAACGAGAGGTTTCAATGGGGTTTACCATACTGGCAGAAATGGATCTGATGGACTTCGCTTTTGAAGCGGTTGTTCTCCGCCATCCGAAAAGCTTTTCGCCTGAGGCAATTGCAATGTCCCGTACGAGATTGCCAGATTTATGAAAACCGATACGATTTATTAAGCAAAACTTCACCTGACAACATGCAGAATTCATAAACGACACTCGCGCCATAGTCGCTAAGCCGCTTATCAACCCGCCCCCGCGTGCATCCGCACGCGGACTTCGGCAACATGCACTGCATGAACGCCGACCTGTCCGACCTCCTCCGCTTGCTGCAAAACCTGATCCGCCTGGGCTCCATCGCCGAGGTCAATGGGGCCAAGGCGCGCGTGCGGCTCGGGCCAACCCTCACCACCGAATGGCTGAAATGGGCCACACGGCGCGCCGGCAGCACGCGCACCTGGTCCATGCCCACCGTGGGCGAACAGGTCATCGTCTTTTCCCCCGGCGGCGACCTGACGCGCGGCGTCATTCTGCCGGCGCTGTACTCCCAGGAATTTGACGCGCCCGAATCGAGCGACAGCATCCACACCACACACTACCCCGACGGCGCCGTGCTGCAGTATGACCATGCGGCCCATGCCTTGACGGCAGTGCTTCCCGGCGGCACAGCCACCATCACCGCCGACAAGGTCACGTCGAACGCGCCCAGCACCATTTGCACGGGCGACCTGACCGTCATGAAAAACCTGATCATCATGCAATCGGCCACCGTCAACGGCGCCACCGCGCTGAACGGCGGCGTGAACGCCAAGGCCGGCGCCGCTGGTAGCGTGGCCATGGCCGTGCAAGGGACAATCAAGGCCAGCGAGGACGTGCTGGCCGGCGCCATCAGCCTGGCCAAGCACCCGCACGGCGGCGTTAAGGCCGGCGGAGACCAGTCGGGCGGGCCACAGCCATGATGGGCATGCACGCCGCCACCGGGTGCAGCCTGACGGGCCTGGGCCACCTGCGCCAGTCGGTTGCCGACATCATCACGACGCCCATCGGCTCGCGCATCCGGCGCCGCCGCTATGGTTCGGAAGTGCCCGAACTGATTGACCAGCCCCTGAACAGCGCCACGCAGTTGCGCATCTATGCCGCCACCGCCTTTGCCCTGCGCCGCTGGGAACCGCGTTTGCAACTGTCCAGCGTGCAGCTCACGCGCGACACGGACGGCGCCATCGCCCTGCTGCTCGATGGCACGGCGAATGGGCAGGGCATCACGCTGGCCATACCCGTCAAGCAAGGCGGCAGCATATGAGCACGCCTATCGACCTGACCCAGTTGCCCGCGCCCAGCGTGGTCGAGGTGCTGGACTTCGAAGCCATCCTGGCCACCCGCAAGGCGCACCTGGTCAGCCTGCTGCCGGAAGCCGAGCGCGCCGCCGTCACGGCCCTGCTGGAGCTGGAATCGGAGCCGGCCACCAAGCTGCTGGAAGAGAATGCGTATCAGGAAACCATCCTGCGCAACCGCGTCAACGAGGCGGGCAAGGCCGTCATGCTGGCCTTCGCCCTCGATGGCGACCTCGATCAACTGGGCGCCAACGTCAACGTGGCGCGCCTGGTCATCACGCCGGCCAATCCCAACGCCCTGCCGCCCGTGTCCGCCGTCATGGAAGACAACGACGCCTATCGCCTGCGCATCCAGGAAGCGCCGGACGGCCTGTCCGTTGCCGGCCCGAAAGCCTCCTACGAATTCCACGCCCGCAGCAGCGACGGCCGCGTCAAGGATGCGAGCGCCACCAGCCCCGCGCCGGCGCACGTCATCGTCACGGTGCTGGCCAACAACGACACGGGCATCGCCGACGCCGCGCTGCTGGCCACCGTGGCGCGCGCGCTCAACGCCGAGGAAGTGCGCCCCCTGGGCGACCGCTTGAGCGTGCAAGCCGCCCAGGTCATCGACTACCAGATCGAGGCCACCTTGTTTATCGGCGTCGGCCCGGAAGTGCCGATTTTGCTGGACGCCGCGCGCGCCAACGCCGTGCGCGTGTCGCAGCCGCGCCGTCCGCTGGGCCACAGCATCTACCGTTCCGCCTGCAGCGCAGCCGTCCACGTCGAAGGCGTGCGCAAGGTCGTGCTCACCAGCCCGGCGGCCGACATCGAACTGAACGCCACCCAGGCCGCGCGCTGCACGGCCATCAAGCTCAATGTCGTGGTGCTCGATGAATAAGCACGTGGCCACCCTGCCGCCCAACACCACGGCGCTGGAGCGCGCCATTGCCATGGCCTGCGCCGAGCTGGTCAACGTGCCCGTGCCGCTGCGCGACCTGTGGAACGCCGACCGCTGCCCCGTCAACTTGTTGCCGTTTCTGGCCTGGGCCTGTTCCGTGGACCGCTGGGACGACGCCTGGCCCGAGTCGATCAAGCGCGGCACGATCAAGGCGTCCTATTTCATCCACAAGCACAAGGGCACCATTGCCGCCGTGCGCCGCGTGGTCGAGTCCCTGGGCTATCTGATCCGCATCACCGAATGGTGGCAAACCACGCCACCGGGCATGCCGGGCACCTTCCGCCTCGACGTCGGCGTGCTGGACACGGGTATCACGGACGCCATGTTTCAGGAAATGGAACGCCTGATCGCCGACGCCAAGCCCGTCAGCCGTCATATGACGGGCCTGGCGATTTATCTGGAAAGTCGCGGCAGCATCTACGCGGGCGCTTGCGCGTACCAAGGCGACGCCATGACCGTGTATCCCTGGATCGCGGAAACCATCGAAGTGCGCGGCACGCTGTTGCAAGCCGGCGCATCCCATACCATCGACACCCTGACCATCTATCCATGAGCACATACTTTGCCATCCTGACCGAAGTGGGCGAGGCCAAGCTGGCCAACGCCATCGCCCTGGGTCAAACCCTGAAACTGAAAACCATGGCCGTGGGCGACGGTAACGGCAATCTGCCCATGCCGTCGCGCACGCAAAAGGCGCTGGTGCATGAAGTGCGCCGTGCCGGCCTGAATCAGCTGAGCATCGATCCGGCCAATGCCAGCCAGATCATCGTCGAACAGGTGCTGCCCGAGAATGTGGGCGGCTGGTGGATACGCGAAATCGGTATCTACGACGAGGCCGGCGACCTGTGCGCGGTGGCCAACTGCCCGCCCAGCTATAAACCTGTGATGGCCGAGGGCAGCGCGCGCACGCAAGTGGTGCGCATCGTGCTGATCGTCGCCAGCACGGCCGCCATCGAGCTGAAAATCGACCCGTCCGTCATTCTGGCCACCCGTAAATATGTTGATGACCAAGACATTACCGTCCGCGCCTACAGCGATGAAAAGCTGGCCAAGCACCTGGCCTCTCTTGATCCGCACCCGCTGCTGGCCAAAGTCGCCTATGTCGATCAGCAAAACACCAGCGCGCGCAGCTATGGCGATCAGCAACTGGCCAAGCACCAAGCTGCCGCCGACCCGCATCCGCTGCTGGCCAAGGTCGCCTATGTCGATCAGCAACTGGCCAAGCACCAGGCTGCCGCAGATCCGCACGCGCAATACAGCATGAAAGAGATAGCGACACCGCAGAAGTTCGACGCGTCGAGCAAGCTGGTCAACGCCGATTTTGTACAGCGCGCGCAGGGAAACATGGTCCGCTATGCCGAAGTCATTGAGAATCGCACGCTCACCGTCGATGACATGGGCTGCGCCCTGTACTTCCCTTCCGCAGGCAAGACCATCACCATCCCCGACCCGATATCGCTGGGCATCCCCAACAATTCCGGCAAGTGCGTCAGATTTTTCGGGCTTGTCAATGCCGGCACCATCCTGGCCGGGCCCGGCGTGAGTATCGGACTGGATGTCGGCAATGTGCCAAGCATCACGATCAAGCAGGGGCAATTCCTGACCCTCATGGCCACTAGCGCCAAAGTGTGGCAAGTCATTGAATCGACCGCCGAGCTGTGGCGCAACGCCGATTTTTCTGGAGAGCTTGGCGTATTAAGAAATTGGCGGCGCCTTCCGAATGGCGATATCGAACAATGGGGAACCATCGCAGGGTCCGCCAGCATGGCGCCATTCACCCCGAACCTGACGTTTCCCATCGCCTTCCCGAATGCCTGCCGCGCCATCACGGTGCAGTGCATGAATGAACTGTCAACGGCTGGCTACAGCGGTCGCACGACAGATAAAACGCTCTCACGCACTGGCGCGTGGGTTGCCAACTCCAACGGCGTGAACGCCGTTCCCGACGTTCTCAGCTGGCGCGCGATTGGCAACTGAGCATGACGTCTATTATCGAAAGCGAGTCCACCATGTTCTTTTCAAACAGTACGCGCGGCTTTTATCCAGAGCAAATGCGTGCCGACTACGATGCCGCAGGCACCTGGCCGGACGATGCCGTTGAGGTATCGCCCGAAGACGAGGTGCGCCTGCGCGACGCCATCGCCGCGTGCGCAGCCATCCGCCTGACCGCCGGCGGAAAGTGGAAAATCACCGCCGCGCTGCCGCCACCGTTTGCCGTGCTGGCCGCGCCGGTTCTGGCCGGCGTGCGCCAGACGCGCGACGCCATCCTCAACCGCCTAGCCGGCATCGGCTTTGCCGCCATGGCCGACGGCGACGCGGATACCGTGCAAGCCATCGCGGCGGCGCGCGCCTGGCTGCTCGACATCACCATCTGCCCGACGGTTGCCGCCGCGCAGGACATCGAGGCGCTGCAAGCGGCCGTCAACGCGGAATACGCGCGCATCGCGGCCACCCTGTCTGGCGAGGCCCGGCGCGCCTTCGACGATACCGCCGGCATGGCATCCACTCTGTAACGCCCCATTCACCACTCACCAGGAGAGCCCTATGGCCACCGACTACCACCATGGCGTGCGCGTCATTGAAATCAATGAGGGTTCGCGCCCGATCCGCACCGTCTCCACGGCCGTGCTGGGCCTGATCGCCACGGCCGACGATGCCGACGCGGCCGCCTTCCCGCTGAATAAACCCGTGCTCGTCACCAACGTGCTGGCCGCCATGGGCAAGGCCGGCAAGAGCGGCACCTTGTACCGCGTGCTGAAAGCGATTGCCGCGCAGACCAAGCCCTTGACGGTCGTGGTGCGCGTGGCCGAAGGCGAGACGGAAGCGGAAACCACCAGCAACGCCGTGGGCGGCGTGTCGCCGGACGGCCAGTACCTGGGCGCCCAGGCCTTGCTGGCCGCGCAAAGCAAACTCGGCGTGAAACCGCGCATCCTGGGCGCGCCGGGCCTGGATACCCAGGCCGTCACCAATGCCCTGGCCAGCGTGGCGCAGCGCCTGCGCGCCTTTGCCTACGCGTCGGCCTACGGCTGCGCCACCGTCACGGAAGCCATCACTTACCGCGGCCAGTTCGGCCAGCGCGAGCTGATGCTCATCTGGCCGGATTTTGTGAACTGGGATACCGCCATCGATGCCGAGGCCAGCATGTCGGCCGTCGCTTACGCCATGGGCCTGCGCGCCAAGATCGACGAGGAAACGGGCTGGCACAAAACGCTGTCGAACGTGGTCGTGAATGGCCCGACCGGCATCAGCAAGGACGTATTTTTCGACTTGCAAGACCCGGCCACGGATGCCGGCATGCTCAACGCCAAGGAAGTCACGACCCTGATCAACATGGGCGGTTACCGCTTCTGGGGTTCGCGCACTTGCGAGGCGCCGGGCGGCTTCTTCTATTTCGAAAGCTACACGCGCACGGCCCAGGTACTGGCCGACACCATTGCCGAAGCGCATTTCGCCTATGTCGATGTGCCCTTGCATCCGTCCCTGGTGCGCGACCTGCTGGAAAGCATCAATGCCAAGTTCCGCGACTTGAAACTGCAGGGCTACATCATCGACGGCCATGCCTGGTATGACGAGCAGTACAACGACAAGACAGGCTTGAAAGACGGCAAGCTGGCCATCGATTACGACTACACGCCCGTGCCGCCGCTGGAAAACCTGAAATTCCAGCAGCGCATCACCGACCGCTACCTGGCCGACTTCGCCTCGCGCATCGCGGCTTAACCATCCCCGTGCCCGCCGCGTGCGGGTGCCACTGACCACTGGAGAACACTATGGGCATGCCCCACAAACTCAAGCAATTCAACGTATTTCAAAACGGCGTCCTATTCATGGGCATGGTGCCCGAAGTCACCTTGCCCAAGCTCAGCCGCAAGATGGAAGAGTACCGCGCCGGCGGCATGAGCGGCCCTGTATCGGTCGACTTCGGCAACGAGGCGCTGTCGCTGGAATGGAGCGCCGGCGGCCTGATCGCCGAAGCGCTGAAACAGTACGGCGCGCATACGCACGGCGCCGTGCAACTGCGCTTTGCCGGCGCCTACCAGAACGACGAAGACGGCAACGTCGCCGCCGTCGAGGTCGTCGTGCGCGGCCGCTACAAGGAAATCGACATGGGCGCGGCCAAGATGGGCGACGACACGACCCACAAATACACGATGGCTTGCAGTTATTACAAGCTGATGATCGACGGCGCCACCGTCATCGAACTGGACTTCATGAGCGGCACCGAGAACTTCGGCGGCGGCGATACCAACGCCGCTATCCGCAAGGCCATCGGCCTGTAATCCCCCCTTTTTTAATCACACCACGACAAGGACCACACCATGCACAACGATACCCAACACCAAGCCGTCATCGAACTGGACGAACCGATCAAGCGCGGCGACACCTTCATCACCTCGCTCACCGTGCGCAAGCCCAAGGCGGGCGCCCTGCGCGGCATTTCCTTGATCGAGCTGGCCAACCTGAACGTGTCGGCCCTGCAGATCGTGCTGCCGCGCATTACCGAGCCGACCTTGACGGCGCACGACATCGCCAACATGGACCCGGCCGACCTGCTGGCCGTGGGCGCCGAGGTTGCCGGTTTTTTGGCGAGCAAAGCCGATCGCCTTTCGGTATCCCCGGCGAAGTAGAAGACGCCATGGCCGACATTGCCGGCATCTTCCACTGGACGCCGGCAGCGATGGACGGCTTTACGATTGATGAACTGATGGCCTGGCGCGAACGCGCCCGGCAGCGAAGCGGAGCGGAATAGATGGCTGGTCGGGATTTGAGGTTACAGGTAGTGTTTGCAGCGCTGGACAAGATCACCGGCCCGCTGAAAAAGATCATGGGCGGTTCCAGCGACACGGCCAAGGCATTGAAGGCCACCAGCGACCGCTTGCGCGATCTGAATGCCCAGCAGAAAAACATCAGCAAGTTCCGCGAGCTGCACGGCGGCCTGGACGCCACCCGCACCAAGCTGGAGGCGGCCCAGCAAAAGGTGGCCAGCCTGGCCACCAAGATGAAGCAGACGGAGGCGCCCACGCGCGCCATGACGCGCGAATTTAACGCCGCCGTCAAAGCGGCCGGCGCCTTGAAGACGGCAGGCCAGCAGCAGGCCCAGCAACTGCAGGTCATGCGCGAGCGCCTGGCGGGCGCCGGCATCGGCACCAAAGACCTGGCCAACCAGGAACGCACCTTGCGCCGCGAAATCGAGGCCACCAACAAAACCATGACGCTGCAGCAGCAGAAGCTGGCCAATGCAGCCGCCAGGCAGCAGCGCGTCACCAACGCCACCCAGCACGCCGACAAGCTGCGCAACAAAGCGGGCAACCTGGCCATGGCCGGCGCAGGCGCCACCGCCACGGGCGCCGTCATCGGCGCGCCCGTCGTCAAGGGGCTGAACGAGGCCAAGCACTATCAAACGGAAGTGGGCAGGGTCAACGCGCTGGGCCTGGGCGACAAAGTGTCAGCCGAGGCCGTCGCCTTCGCGCGCAACATGAAGACCTACGGCACCAGCCAGCTCGACAACCTGCAGCTGATGCGCGACGGCATGAGTGCCTTTGCCGACGTGCACCACGCGGAAATGGTCGCCCCTACCCTGGCCAAGATGAAGTTCGCCAATCACGCCTTCTTTGGCGAGGCCGAAGGCGCCGACAACGAACGCAAGTTCATGGATATGCTCAAGGTGATCGAGCTGCGCGGCGGCCTGGAGAGCAAGGAAAAGTTTGAGGCCCAGGCCAATATCGTGCAGCAGGTGATTACCGCCACGGGCGGGCGCGTCGGCCCGAATGAATGGCTGAACATGATCAAGACGGGCGGTATCGCCGCCAAGGGCTTGAAAGACGACGCCTTTTACTACCAGATGGAACCGCTGGTGCAGGAAATGAGCGGCAACCGCGTCGGCACGTCCCTCATGAGCGCCTATCAGAACTTGTACCAGGGCCGCACGACGAAGCGCTCGGCCAGGAAGCTGGAAGAGTTCGGCCTGATTGGCGACAAGAGCAAGGTCAAGCACGACAAGGCGGGGCAAGTCTCGTTCCTCGATCCCGGCGCGCTGCTGGGCGCGGAACTGTTCCGCGAAAACCAGTTCGAATGGCTGGAAAAGGTACTGTTGCCGCAACTTGCCAAGAAGGGCATCACGGAAAAGAAACAGGTGCTCGACGCCATCGGCAGCATCTTTTCCAACCGCACGGCCTCGAACCTGTATTCGCAGATGTACTTGCAGCGCGTGCAGATCCACAAGAACGAAAAGCTCAACCGTGGCGCTGCCGATATCGGCAAGCTGGAAAAGCTGGGGCGCGACTCGGCCGCCGGTAAGGAACTGGAAGCGCAGTCCAAGCTGGCCAACCTCAAGCTCACCATGGGCGAGAAAATTCTGCCGCTGTACGCGCAGGGGCTGGAACTGGCGATTTCCGCCGTCACGCGCCTGAACGGCTTCATGGAACGCAACCCGACCGTGGCCAAGCTCATGATTACCGCCTTCGCCGTGCTGGCCGGCCTGCTGCTGGTGCTCGGCCCGCTGATGTTGGGCATTGCCGCCCTGATTGGCCCGTATGCCATGCTGCACGTCATGTTCGCCAAGATGGGCGTGACCGGCGGCGTGCTCACGCCCATCCTGCGCGGGCTGGGCAGTGCCTTCATGTGGGCCGGGCGTGCCGTGCTGTGGCTGGGGCGGGCTCTTCTGATGAACCCGATTGGCATCGCCGTCACGGTCATTGCCGGCGCCGCCTTCCTGATCTACACATACTGGGAGCCGATCAAGGCTTTCTTCGGCGGCCTGTGGTCGGACGTTAAGGCGGCGTTTGCCGGCGGCTTTACTGGCATCAACAGCCTGATCGCCGACTGGTCACCGTTGGGTCTGTTCTATCGCGCCTTCTCGGGAGTGTTGGGCTGGTTCGGCATCGCGCTGCCGGCCAAGTTCACCGACTTTGCCGCCACTATCCGGCACAGCATTGTCGAGGGACTGGCGCCGCTGACAGGCTTCATCGCCAGTCTGTGGTCGCAGCTGAAAACCACCTTCAGCGGCGGCATGGCCAGTATCAGCGCCCTGATTATCAACTGGTCCCCCGTCGGCGTGTTTTATCAGGCTTTCGCGGGCGTCATGAGCTGGTTCGGCATCAAGCTGCCGGCCCAGTTCACCGAGTTCGGCGCCAACATCCTGCGCGGCCTGGTCAACGGCATCACCGGCTCCATGGACGCCGTCAAGGACGCCATCAGCAATGCCGGTTCCAGCACCATTGCCTGGTTCAAGGAAAAGCTGGGCATCCACAGCCCGAGCCGCGTGTTTGCCCAGCTCGGCGACTACACCATGCAAGGCTTGGCTGTGGGCCTGGATCGCAGCGAGGGCGCGCCCATTGCCAAGGTGTCTACCCTGGCGCAGCGCCTGACGCAATTGGGCGCCGGCATCGCCATCGGTACGGCCACCGCTTTGCCGGCCAGCGCCTTCGACACGCGCGCCCCGCTGTCCCAGGGCGGGTTCGGCGCAGGCATGACGATTCAGGGCGACAAGATCGAAATCACGATCCAGGCGCAAGCCGGTTCCGATCCGCAAGCCATCGCCCGCGCCGTGTATGCAGCCATGGAACAGCGTGACCGTGAAAAAGCGGCACGCATCCGCTCGTCCCTGCGCGACCACGACTAAGAAAGAAGCACACCATGATGATGATTTTAGGAATGTTCGTATTCAGCCTGCCGACCTTGGCCTATCACGAGCTGCAGCGGCAAACGGAATGGAAGCATGCCAGCACGGCCCGCGTAGGCCTGCGCGACGCGCATCAATACGTGGGGCCAGGTGACGACACGATTACCCTGTCGGGCTGGGTGGCGCCGGAGCTGACCGGCTCCCTGTACTCGCTCGATGCGCTGCGCATGATGGCCGACACGGGTAAATCGTGGATTTTGATCCAGGGCACGGGCCGCATTCTCGGTTCCTACCGCATCACGAGCATGACCGAGGGCCGCACCATCCTCGACGGCAGCGGCGGCGCGCGGCGCGTCGAGTTCTCGATTGCACTCAAACGCGACGATGACGGTGTGCTGGCCATGGTCGGCCTGGGCGATATCGGCGACCTGAAAAACATGCTCAGCATCGACGGCATGACCAGCAGTATCGCGGGCGCTGCCAAGAATGCCGTGGGCAGCGTGGTGGGCAATGTGGTCGGCGGCATCACGTCGAAATACGGCGGCGTGGTCAGCGAGATGAAAGACAAGATCGGCGGCAGCATCAGCGGCGCCATCGGCAGCGCGGCGGACAAGTTCAAATGAGCGAGCACATCCCCGCCTTCAAGGTCAGCATCGAGGACAAGGATTTGACGGCCGTCGTTTCACCGCGGCTAATCAATCTCACGTTGACCCTGTGCCGTGGCGACGAGAGCGACCAGCTCGATATCTCGCTCGATGACAGCGACGGCAAGCTGGCCCTGCCGCCGCGCGGCGCGCAGATCGCCCTGGCGCTGGGCTGGCAAGCGTCCGGTCTGGTGGACATGGGCAAGTTCACCGTCGACGAGGTGGAGCACAGCGGCGCGCCCGACACCATCACCTTGCGCGCCAGGTCGGCCAACCTGATCGACACCTTCAAACAGCAGCAGGAACACAGCTTTCACAAGACCACCCTGGGCGCCATCATCGAGGCGATTGCCTTTCGCAACGAGCTGGCGTCGGGTGTATCGGCGCGCCTGCGCGACATCGCCATCGAGCACATCGACCAGACCCACGAAAGCGATGCGGCCTTCCTGCGTCGGCTGGGCAGGAAATACGATGCGGTGGCCACCGTCAAGAACGATACTTTGCTCTTCATCCCCATCAACCAGAGCCGCACGGCCAGCGGCAAGGCGCTGCCCGTCATTCCCATCACGCGCGCGCTGGGCGATGGCCACCGCTACCACAGCGCCGAAAGCGACGCCTACTCGGGCGTGCGCGCCTTCTGGCATGACGAACGCTACGCGCGGCGCCGCAGCGTGGTGGCCGGAGTGCCCGGCAACAGCAAGCGCCTGCGCACCACCTTCGCCAACGAAATCGACGCGCGCGCGGCGGCCGTGGCCGAATGGCAACGCATCCTACGCGGCCTGGCCACCTTTGAAATGAGCCTTGCCCTGGGCAACCCGGCCGTGTTCCCGCAATCGCCCGTGACCGTGCAAGGCTTCAAGCCCGAGATCGACGCCACCGAATGGCTATCGGTCAAGGTCACGCACAGCCTGGGCGGCAGCGGCTTCACCACGCGGGTGGAATTTGAAACGAAAACGGAAGCGGTGGAGGCCGAGCGCGAGGACGAGAAAGACCCGGACGAAGGCATCACGGGCGTGGTGGCCAAGTGGAAGGATGTGGCGGCGAAGAAGAAAAAAGCGGGGCAGGAGCAGGCCGGTGCTACGGGCACGCTCAAGACGCTGGAACACCTTTACAAGAGCAAGCAGGCCGCCAAGCGGGCCGTGCTAAACGCGTGGAGGCATATTGAGGAGGTTCGGGACATCATCCGCGAAAACAACGAGGAAACTTGGAGGCCTACGCAGGCAGTAGCCAGCGCAGACGCAGCATGAACGTGCGCAATTACATCCGCTCAGCGACTGCTTTCGCCCCAAAGCGGACGTCCGAAAAAACAACCATGGGCTAGCTGCATGAAAGCTTTTCAATCTTCGTCAACACAGTATCCGATGATCCAAAGCCCTGAGCGCAAGCCATCAGTTCCATCTTTGTAACAAGTGGCACTTTTGCCAGATGGTAGACACAATGATCCAAAGCCATCTCCCATTCGCCATGTCCATTCAAGCTTTCGCATGTTCGAAAAACTTCGCTAGACAACGCCTCACGCAATTTCGACAGTAGCAAGCTAAATTGAGTGGACTCATCCATGCATTTCTCCTTCAAATCGAACGTCCGCTGTTGGCCGATGGCGGCCACTGTCATCGGCCGCAATGCCATGAGCCGGGCTAATATTGCTAACTCCAGTTACCGCTCACCCAAGTTGGAAAACCATCCGAGGAGGTGGGGGCACACTCACATTTAACTCCGTGTGCCGTCTCGATGACTATACCAAGTGAATACGGCTTCCCGTCGTAATAACATGAATTTTTGACAAACCTTGTGGCCGTGGAAGCCTTCATTTCACATTTATATTGCGGCCAGCAGCAAGCAAAGAGCAATGGGGCTAGAGCGGCAACTTTCCACGTTCCTGCGCTCCTTAGCAACGAGAATTTGCCCTTTCGACACGATTTACGTTGGCGATTTTTTTTTGCGACCAACGTTGATCGTTTGGGGAGCCGTAATATCTCCATGAATCTGCTGCCCAACTTTGCCATGAACAACCATGTGGCTTGTGCGCTCTCCCGATTTAGTTAGCTGTGTAGTCGTGGGTTCGGAAATTCCTTCAACCACGCCTAATACTCGTGCCTTGCCACGCAAGTCCAACTTGCGATAGCCGATCAAAAGCTCATTTTCATCGGTAGTCAAATCATCGCTTGCCGGAACGCCAAGCATGATGTATCCGATGTCAACGCCAATACCCGACAGCGCCACCAGATACCCAGCATCCGGCAAGGTCTTGCCTTGTTCATAAGAAATTTGAGCTAGTTTCTTGACGCCACCAACAGCAGCGAATGCCTCTTGCGTCAAGCCGAGACGTGTTCGTTCCTGCTTGAGCCTATCACCAAAAATATTTTTATCCATACATTCCAATTGACAAGTATGTTTAGACATACTATATTTACGTCATTACCATGTGACGTATACAAATCATACCTTATGACAACTATCGCCCCAGTGACGCGGCAGCCAAAGAATCCACTTTCGCAGCCCATCCCTATTCGCTTACTTCCTCCTGAGATCGAGCGCGTGGAAAAATTCGCACAGCAAGATCACCGTTCGCGGGCATCGTTTATGCGCCTACTGCTGCTTCGTGGCCTGCAATCTTACGAGGCCGAACTCGAACAATTCTCCCTTGTCCATAACGCTTAACTGCACAGGAGCAGGCCCATGTATCCCGATCCAAAACGCGTCCGTAACAACCGTGTCATGGTGCGCCTTGACGAATATGAGTATGACGTCCTGGCCGCCATCGCCAATTATCAGGGCGAGGAACTGGCGCCGTTTCTGCGGCAGCTCGCGCTTCGCCAGGCGGCAATAGTGCTTGGCGACGACAACAGTGTCACCTTACCCAGCATTGCTGCCTAAATGAAGTCACCAATCAGCAACTTTTGAGCAGCCGAAAATATGCCCGACCGTTCCGTACCTGTAGAAACATGCGATGAAGACCAAGACACGTTTGAGCGTGTCCGATTACAGCAGGGCTTGGACACCATCGACCAGGCTATCGAGTGGTTGATTAAGGATAACGTACGAATCGGGATTCGCAAGATGAGCGGCCGAGGCCGTGCCCTGTATCAAGTGAAAAGAAAGAACAAATGAGAGTCATCGGCCTGCCCTGCCCGCATTGCGAATACACCGTCCGCGCCGTCAAGAGCCGCACGATGTCCGCCATGTTCAAGGAAATCACCTACATGTGCCAGAACCCCGAATGCGGGCACTCCTTCGTGGCAGGCCTGGAAGTACTGCGCACCCTCTCGCTGTCCGCCACGCCCAAGCCGGATATCCGCATCCCGATGTCCCAGCATGCGCGCGCGGCAGCCACCAGCCAGCTGGCCCTGGACCTGACGGCGGGCTGCTGATGACTATCCCGATCCTCGCGCCGCCGTAGCCCGGCCGCCGTAACTCCCCTCTTTTGCTGTGCCCTGCTGCGCTCCCTTTTGAGCGTGCGGGATTCGTTCAACCTGAAATAAGGAAAACCGATGGAAAACACGCTGCACGCCACCAGTCTTGCCGACAAATCCATGGCATCAAGCACGATCCGCCCGACCTTGCAAAATTGCATTGTCCCCGTGGCACCAACGTGTTTTTTGCTGCAAGCCAGCGCTGGCGTCGGCATCGCGGCGCTGACCGCCCATATCCATGAGATTGCCAAGACCTATCACGCCTACGGCGCTGCCAATCTGACCTTCATCGTCAGCGATGCGCGGGCACTGGAACGTGACGGCTTTTTCGCACCAGCCAAGCAGCGCGCCCTGGTCGGCAAGCTGCCCATCGAGGTGAACTACATTTTCGCCAACGAAGCGGGCTCCCGCCACTGCTGCGGCGCATCGCACACGCTCCCGTACTGGGCAGAACATTTTCTCAAGGCAGGAGCACGCTGATGCTGCGAGTGGCCAAAACCTGCGGCATCTGGCTGCTGTCGCTCCTGATCGTCATTGCCCCCGGCGTGCTGCGGGCCATTGGCTTCATCAAGGACTGAACCATGCCGGCGTCCCTTATCGACAATCACCTGTCCTTCCAGCCTGCCGCCGAAATTTTGGCCGCGCGCGACAAGGTTTTGAGTGTGTTGAACTCGTTCAAATCAAGAAAGATAAAGTTAATGAAAGAGAATCTGAAAACATTCTGCAGCGGCCTGCTGGCCGGATTGGTCATGTTCGCGCCCGTGTTGATGGCAGCATTTGGTTGGATCGGGAGTTGAAAATGCGCAGCATAGCCAATGAATTGGCAGCCGTCGCTGCCGTCGCCGGACCGACACTAACCAAACAAGAGTTGGAAACCAGGGCGTTTCTGGCCGAAATGGACGCTGTGTCCGCGCAGATCAATGCAACACCACGCGAACAGCGCATGGAACGCTCTGCGGCTGTGCTGGCGATGATCGCCACACCGGCAGACGTCGAGGCTATCCGCGCCGCTTACTGGACACGTGTACCGCTGGCCGCTCGCATGGTAGCCGTCATGTCGGCGCGCATGCCAAAAGAGCGTGCACGCGACGCCCTAAATAAATTCAATGCATTGGAGCGCGGCCGCATCTGGGTCGAACTGGACAAGCTGCAAGGCAATCTCAGCGTGGTCAAGAAATGTATGAATGGCGGACGCATGCCTGGCGCCACGGGCAAGGCGCATTGATGTTGAGCATGGGCATACCGTCGCGCATGGCGAACGCCGTGCATCGCCTGTTCGGAGGATTGAACTGCCGCCGTGGCGAAGTGATCGATGCAATTCTAGCCGACGACCAGCGCCTGCCGCTGGCCGATAGTAACGGCATGATGACCGGCCCGGGCGCTATCTCGGTGGCCGCATTGCAGGCCGCGCGCGAGTGCTACGAGGTGTGCTCAAGTCTGCACGATGAGCACGCCATCAAGGCGCGAATCGACGCGATATGCAGTCGTCGCGGCGTCAAGTCGCCAGTGGCGGCAACGATACGCGGCTACATCGCGCGCGCCGCAGATCATGCGTGGTGGCGCCGCGCACTGCGCAAGGAATTGATGCGCCGCTTCGAGCATACGTCTATTCAGCTGGGCCTGACCTACGTGCGAGCGGATCCGTATGTGAGCCGCGAAACGTGCCTCGCCCAAGCGGCGCAGAACGAGGCAAACCAGAAAGCGCTGGCGGCCGTGACGGCCACCAATGAAAACGGCGACGTCTACAGCCTGGCCGAGCTGGCCGAACTGGGTATGGGCAATAAAACGCTTCGCCGCGGCGAATTGATGCTGCGCATTCGCGGCTTTGAAGAGGTGGCAGACAAGATGCGCCACGTTGGCATGTTCTGGACTATCACATGCCCCAGCAAATACCACTCGGTGGGCGGTACGAACGCAAAATACACGGAATTCGGCAGCCCGACGCCGCGCGCGGCACAGGCGTATCTGGTCAAGGTATGGTCCGCCATCCGTTCCGCGCTGCATCGTCGCGGTATCCAGCCCTACGGCTTCCGCATCGCTGAGCCGCACACGGACGGGTGCCCGCACTGGCACATGCTGCTGTTCGTCGCGCCTGAACACCAGGCCGAGATGGAAGGCGTGATAAATGCCTACGCCATGCGCGAGGATGGCGACGAGCCAGGCGCCATCAAAAACCGCGTCAAACTGGTACGGATCGAGGCGGGGAAAGGCACGGCGGCGGGCTACATCATCAAGTACGTCTGCAAGAGCATTGACGGCGCAGGCGTGGGCGACCACAAGGCATTCGAGGATGGCCGCACTTACGTCATCGTGCCCGATATGTTCGACAAACAGGAATTCACGGCATCCCAGCGCGTCACCTATTGGGCACAGGTACACGGCATTCGCCAGTTCCAGCAGATCGGCGGCGTGCCGGTGGGCGTGTGGCGCGAGTTCCGCCGACTATCGGATGAGTCGGTGCGCAATGCGCCGGAGCCTATCCGCGAGGCATACCAGGCCGCGCAGAAAGTCGAGTCCGAAAATCCCGCCATCGCCCAGCGCGCCGACTTCGCCCGTTTCATATGGGCCATGGGCGGCCCTACCGTGGGCCGCCAGGCCGCGATACAGCTTGCCAAGCGGGTAGAGGACGTCGAAGGGCGCTATGAGCAGGTGGAGGCGCACAGGCCCATAGGCGTGTATCTGGCGGCGCAGCCGCATGCGGTCTATGAGTCCACCCGCTACCGCTGGACGATAGACCGGGCCGGGGTGGCCCTTGCCGTTCCTCGGACTGGTGTAAATAAGTATACGCAGGCCACGAAAGCGCCGGCGGCCGTAGTGCCAGAAAACAAAAAATTCACTCCGTCCTTCAACACCGGACGGAGTTTTGATAGAGAGGGCGCGCCATGCGCCCGGATTGATACCGAAGCCATCTATCTGCACCACAAAAAACGGCAGCCAGGCGGGCCAAGCGCGCATTTGGCGCATCTGCAACGCAAATATAAAAAGGAGTGATATCCATGCAAGCAACTGAATTTTCACAGCCAGTCTCGATTGGTGACCGAGTGAGCTTCGATACCGACGAAGGCTACCAAGCCGGCACCGTCAACGACCTGCGCCGCGACGTGGGCAATGGGGAGTTGCATGCTTGGGTGACGCTGGATCACCAGTGGGCCGGCATGTTCAGGGCGGTGCCGCTTGCCGCTGTGCGGCAGCTCACCGCAACAGCACCATGACGAAGTGCATCACAAGCGATAAATGGCGCGGAGAGCGCGCCGAGCCCGTCGATCCGGCGGCGGTGCGCTTCAAGGCCCGGGAAGCAGAGGCGGTGAACTGCGAAGGTTGTCTGTTTGAGCAATCGTTCGGTGTGTGCGCCACTGCCGCTGCACTTGCGATGGCCAATGGCCAGCCAGACTGCGAGAAGCGCGCACCGGGCGGCATGACCTATATCTACGTGCTGGACCAGAGCGATCCGCGCCAGATTGACCTGATAAGAACTATTTCATAGACCAATAAGGAGAAATACCGGAATGAACGAATTGGCATTGACCGATCAAGAGGTTATCGACCTGACGCACTACCGGCGCGCGGCAGAGCAGCTCCGCGTCTTGAAGGAAATGGGCGTACCCGCCACCAGATTGCACGACAACACAGTTCGCGTGCTTCGCATGCATCTTATCCATCCCGCCACCATGCCGGCGGCCCCCGCCCCTGTAAGGAAGTCTGCCAGAAAATGAATCGTCACCGCAAAACCAATCGCGGCCTGCCGCGCCGGGTCTATCTGAAGAACGGCGCGTATCGCTACCTGGCGGCCGCGCCCATGCGCAACCCGGCCAATGGCAAAATGCAGAGCTGGATTCACCTTGCCTATGAGGCCGAGGGGGAAAGCAAAATGCTGACTGCCCTGGCCGCGCTGCTGGGCAGTCCGCAACTTGTCGAAGGCTCGATGCCACATGCCTGCGTGGAATTCAAAGAAAACAAGCTGGGCAACTACGGCAAGGATACGCAAGATGCCTACCGGCGTTACCTGGACGTGATCGCCGACGAGTTCGAAGAATTTCACGCATCCCAGGTGACAACCAAGGACTGCGCCGGCTTCTTGCGCGACAACTTCAAAAATACGCCGAACACGGCGAAGAAATACGCTGCACTGATGAGCCGCCTGTTCAAGTTCATCATCGGCGAGCTGGGCGTGCGCCAGGACAACCCTATCGATCAACTCGACATGTCCAGCTACAAGACTGAACGACGCGAGGTGCTGGCCACGCATGCGCAAGTGCAAGCGATACGCGAAGCCGGCATGATGAGCAAGGAGCGCAAGGGAACGGGTTTGAGCATCCCGACGGCCAGCGGCCCCATGTTCGCGTGCATCATCGATATGTCCTACCTGCTGTGGGCGCGCGGCATCGACATCCGCATGCTGAAAGAATCACAAATCGAGGATGGGCGGATCAGGATCAAACCAAGCAAAACACAAAAAACTAGCGGCAAGGCAGTGGATATCGTCGTCACGCCTGAGATTGCCGAAGTTATCGCTCGCGCCCGCGGGCTGAAAATTAAGTATGGGCTTATCAGCCAGTTCGTATTTCCGACTCAAAAAGGCGGCGCCTACACCCGCTCCGGCCTCAGTTCGATGTGGGACCGCGCAAAGGAGAGAGTTGGCATGAAGGATGACGTGGTATTCCGCGATATCCGAGCCTTGGCGGCCACGGACGCGGCGCGGCGCGGAGAGGACCGCGCCGACATCCAGAAACGCTTGGTGCACACATCAGGCAAGACAACCGATATCTACATTAAAGAAGTCGTGCCAGACGTGTCGGAAATTCCTATGACGCTTCCATGGAAATGAGGTCAAAAAAAAGATCGGAACCTATTTAGGAGAACCTTTACCAGGTCCACAATATAAATCACATTCGGTCGCGAAAGGTCTGAAAAACGAGACTAAGGCATAGGTGCAAGTGCTACCTGTAACCCATCCATAACAGGCCTCAACAATTCCAAGATTTCCGGCTCGGCGTCAGCTTTACTCACTATCCATTCAGCGAACGTAACCTTGCTTTGCGGCGTCGCAGTCAATAGATAGTAGTGGCCCAAATCCTCCCTTGGGGTCAAGTGGCCTATTATTTTAGCAATGGTTTCCGCATCGCATAATTCCGCATGGGGCTTCTCTGTAAACGCCAGTGCTCCGTCCTTAACCGCTCTCTGCCTCAATACTGGTGGAAATAGGTTCTCCAAACATCCTGGCCAAACGGCTGGTGGCAACTTTAATTGCCCCATAAGTGCTTCCAAACCTGGCTCAAAGGGTAAGCGACACCAATACACCTTGTTCGAATTATGTTGCACCCACTTGCCACCAGGCGCAAGCCGCGCAGTCGAATTCACGTCACGACCTTCCGAGTCATTGTCGACCAAGGTGTAGACCGTGCGCATTGGTGCTAGGCGATTTAGTATTGGACCGTCTCGGCCAAGGCTCTCCATTTTCGTTGTTCCGCCTGCGGGAATAAACGCTACAGGTAACGGAGTCTGCATTAAAACAGACCAAGCCTTCTCAAATATTATCTTATCGCTATCCCCCTCAACGAAGACAATTGGAACCGCCTGCTCAGCGATTTTACCTTCCAATAGCTCCCTTGCGGCTGCATGCCGCTGAATATCCTCATGCGCGGCACGTAAATATTCACTTATGACTGGCAAATGGGGCGTCTCACCCATGAGGTCGCCAGGAAAACCAGTCGCAAAGTCAATTTTCTGAATCTTCGAAGTTAGACGTTGGCCACGCTCCTCAGATCGAGACACATAGAAACGACGTATATCCAGACCATCTAGTGAAAAAAATGCCGGGCTATGGCTGGTCAAAAAAATCTGTTTATTTTTCTGTGCGCCAAATAATCGAAACGTCTCGGCTTCTTTGATTGCATTCACTAACTCTAGTGAATTTTCTGGCTCTTCAAAACCCCAGATGTGGTAATCCTCAACACTGTTATCTGAAAGAAAGGCAAGAATCGGTGGAATGTGGCGAACCTGTACACCATCTCCACGTTGTAACGTCAAACTATATGAATCTCCAGTTTCCGAAGTCGTAACAAAATCAAGTGACCTAAAGAGGTCCGTGAGATCGTCTGGAGTTGACACAGCACTAACTATGCCAAGCCGCTCCAGTAATCCGCTACTAAGCTCTTCCGTCCTTTGTTGAAGAGATTTAGTAAACCCAGCAAAAGAACCATCGAATTCGGCATTTTTAGATATAACTTTGTATATTTCCGCCTGTAGCTGTTCGAATATCTTTCGATCTTTGATTGCTGGAATATAGTGAAAGCGCACCTTATTTAGGAAACGTGTCAAGTATGTTTGATTATTCTGAACTGAAGTTGAAAACTGTGCATTCCCACCCGTCGTAATGCTCCACTGTTTCTTCACCCAAAAACTATCCCCAAGTGAAGCACGCCAGTTAGCAGGCGTACGAAACCAAATCTTTACATACACGAATTTTCTAATATCTGCTGCAGCTTGAGCCTCGGACAATCGTGCATGGCAAAAGTCACGAGGAAAATCGAAACTCTGTAAAGGATTTGTTTTTCCATCAAAGAAAAGATTCAAGGCACGCAATACATTACTTTTACCAGAGTCATTCCGGCCAAACAAAATATTTACATCTGAACAGTCGTTCAGTTGAAACTTATAAATCGATCGGAAATATGCAATTTCCACTCCTTCGATTAATCTCATTTAGACCCCGTTTGTTGAGCATGCTAAAAATATCTTATATTGCAAGTTCTGTAGACAGCATTAGAGATGATTCTTTACACAATGAGATCGCCCTCCCCACACGGCGCGTGACAAAGACGGAGATTCGCATTCAACAATGCTACTTCACAAAGGAAAAAACCCAGCACCGATATTATACAAACGTATAATATACAGTACTGGGTTTTTATACAGCTTGCGCTGTAACTCCTTGAATTTAATGGTCGGGACGGGAAGATTCGAACTTCCGACCCCATGCACCCCATGCATGTACGCTACCAGGCTGCGCTACGCCCCGACGAGGTGGGAATTATAGCAGAGCCTTTTAGGTTTTTGCCATGCTTTGCGCGTGATTCATATCGAACTGCGCAAACTTTTTTGCATGGCCCTGGCAAGCGGCCTATTCGTTCAGCAGCAGCGCCGTCAGGACGATGCGGAAGCCCGCGATCAACGGCTCGACTTTCACGTCCGGATTGTGAATGAGGCGCACGGGCAAGCCCTGGTAAATGGCGACGAGGGCATTCAGGCGGCCTTCCAGCATCTCTTCATCGGCCGGCAAGCCGCGCTTGATGCGCGCATCGCGGATGATGGAGAGAAACAACTGGCGCGAACGCTGGTCCGAGCATTGCAGCATTTCCGCGATCACCGGATTGCGCGATGCTTCCGCAAAAATTTCCAGCGGCATCATCCACGTTTTCGGGTCCAGCGCTTCAAGCACATGCTCGCCCGCATTGTCGATCACGGCCTGCAGCGGGTCTTCGCGCTGCGCCAGGTCCTGCATCAGGTTCGACACCCGCTCCGTATTCTGCATGACGAAGGCGGCGATGATCGCATCCTTGCTGTCAAAATAATTATAGATGTGGCCCGCGCTCATGCCGGCCGCTTTCGATATCTCGGCCATGCTGGCGCCGTGGAAGCCACGGCGGCTGAAACAGCTTTCGGCCGCATCGAGCACCTGCTTGCGCCGCGTGTTGGCGCGCTCGGGGTCCGGATGCTTCTTTTCAACTTGGTTCATGATTTTCCAGTAGCGCGCCGGCCCTGCCCTTGCGGGCAAGGCCGGCGTCGGCGTCCCCGTGATTATTGGGCGCCGCCAGCCGCCGCGACGGCTGTCTGCTCAGGCTGCCAACCGCCGCCCAGCACCTTGTACAAGGTCACCAGATTGGTCGATTTGGCCAGGCGCGCCGTGATCAGGCTCTGCTGCGCCGTGTACAGCGCGCGCTGGGCCACCAGGGCGTTCAGGTAGGACTCGGCGCCCTGCTTGTAGCGCGCGTCGTGGATGGTGTAGCTCTTCGTCGACGCCTCGACCAGCGAGACCTGCGATTGCAGGCGCTCGTCGATGGTACCGCGCTGGGCCAGCGCATCGGACACTTCGCGGAAGGCGACCTGGATCGCCTTTTCGTATTGCGCCACGGAGATTTCACGCTGCACCTTGGCGATATCGAGGTTGGCGCGGTTCACGCCGCCATCGAAGATCGGCAAGCTGATCTGCGGAATGAAGCTCCACGTGCCGCTGCCCGCCTTGAACAGGCCCGACAGGTTGTCGCTCAGCGAACCGGCCGTGGCCGTCAGCGAAATGCGCGGGAAGAAGGCCGCGCGCGCCGCACCGATGTTGGCATTGGCAGCGCGCAAGGTGCGCTCGGCCGCCAGCACGTCGGGACGGCGTTGCAGCACGTCCGACGGCAAGCCGGACGGAATCTCCGCCAGGGCCGTGACGGCGCCGAACTCGCCTTGCGGCAGCAGATCGGCCGGCACGGGGCCGCCCACCAGCAAAACCAGCGCATTCTGATCCAGCGCTACCTGGCTCGTGTAGACAGCCACGTCGGAACGGGCCGACTCGACGCTGGTCTGGGCATCGTACTTGTCCAGGCCGGAGGTAGCACCGGCACTGAAGCGGCGCACGGCCAGGTCATACGACGACTGCTGGCTCTTCAAGGTATCTTGCGCCACGCGCAGGCGCTGCTGGTCGGCCACCAGGTTCAGGTAGGTGCTGGCCACTTCGGCCACCAGGCTGATCTGCTGTGCACGGCGTGCTTCTTCCGTGCCCAGGTATTGTTCCAGCGCGCTGTCGGACAGGCTGCGCACGCGGCCGAAGAAGTCCAGCTCGTACGCCGACACGCCCAGATTGGCCGTGTACTGGCGGTTGATGGACGCTTCGCCGTTGGCGCTGGCGTTCTTCGGCACGCGGCTGGCCGACTGGCCGCCGGACGCCGACAGGGTCGGGATCAGCGCGGCGCGTTCGATGCCGTAGGTGGCGCGCGCCTTCTCGATGTTCAGGATCGAGACGCGCAGGTCGCGGTTGTTGGCCAGCGCCAGTTCCAGTACCTGGCGCAGGCGGGCATCGGCAAAGAACTCGCGCCAGGCGACGTCCGCCACCGGCTTGGCGTCGGCGGCGGCCGTGTCGGCCTTGTAGGAAGGACCGGTCGGCCAGCTTGTGGGCGCCGGCGCTGCCGGACGTTCATACGTGGGGGCCAGGCTGCAACCGGCCAGCAAGGCCAGTGCCGCCATGGAGAGTAGCGATTTTTTCATATTAATGTGCATCCTTGGAAAGCGTGACGGCTGGCGAACCAGGCGTCGCCGGCGTGGTTGGCGCGTCCGACTTCGAGAAGAAGCCGCGCACCAGCACGAAGAACACCGGCACGAAGAAGATACCGAGGAACGTGGCCGTCAACATACCGCCCAGCACGCCGATACCGATGGCGTTCTGGCTGCCGGAACCGGCGCCGCTGGAAATGGCCAGTGGCAACACGCCCAGGCCGAAGGCAATCGAAGTCATCAGGATCGGACGCAGACGCAGACGCACGGCGTGCAAGGTCGCGTCCAGCAGCGACATGCCCGATTCCTGCATTTCCTTGGCAAACTCGACGATCAGAATCGCATTCTTCGCCGACAGGCCCACCACCGTGAGCAAGCCCACCTGGAAGTACACGTCGTTCGACAGGCCGAACATCCACGTACCGAGCACGGCGCCAATCACACCCAGCGGTACCACCAGCAGCACGGAGAATGGAATCGACCAGCTCTCATACAGCGCGGCCAGGCACAGGAACACGATCAGCAGGGACAGCGCGTACAGCTGCGGCGTCTGCGAACCGGATTCGCGCTCTTCCAGCGACACGCCGGTCCAGCTGAAGCCGATGCCAGGCGGCAGCTTGGCCACCATTTCTTCCATCGCGTTCATGGCGGCACCCGTGCTTTGGCCCGGCGCCGGCGTACCCAGGATCTCTACCGACGGCAAGCCGTTGTAGCGTTCCAGGCGTGGCGACGCGTAAATCCACTTGCCGGTGGCGAAGGCCGAGAACGGCACCATCTGGCCAGCGGTATTGCGCACGAACCACTTGTTCAAGTCTTCCGGCAGCATGCGCGAACTGGCGTCACCCTGGATGAATACTTTCTTCACGCGGCCACGGTCGAGGAAGTCGTTCACATACGAACTACCCCAGCCGACGCTCAGCACGCGGTTGATTTCCGAGATCTGCAAGCCCAGCGCCGTTGCCTTCTGCTGGTCGATGTCGATCTTGTACTGCGGCGTATCTTCCTGGCCGTTCGGGCGCACGCCGACCATGGCCGGATTCTGCGACGCCATGCCCAGCAACTGGTTACGCGCCGCCATCAGGGCGTCATGGCCGACACCGCCGATATCCTGCAGCTGCATGTCGAAACCGGTGGCGTTACCCAGTTCCAGCACGGCAGGCGGTGCAAACGTAAACACCATCGCATCCTTGATCTGCAACAACTTGCCCATGGCGCGGCCCGCTACTGCCGGCGCTTTTTGCGCCACGTCCTTGCGCAGCGACCAGTCTTTCAGGCGCACGAAGGCGATACCCGTATTCTGGCCATTACCGCCGAAGCTGAAACCGGCCACGGCAAACACGGAAGCGACGTTATCTTTCTCGCTGTTCATGAAGTGGTCTTCGACCTGCTCGATCACTTTCAGGGTGCGCTCTTGCGTGGCGCCCGTCGGCAATTGAATCTGCGTAAACAGGATGCCCTGGTCTTCTTCCGGCAGGAACGACGTTGGCAAGCGCATGAAGATGAACACCAGGCCGGCCAGCAACAGCACATACAGCAGCATCGAGCGGGCGCGGTGCGTAATCATGGCGCCAACCAGGCCCTGGTACTTGTTGCTGCTGCTATCGAAGCTGCGGTTGAACCAGCCGAAGAAACCCTTGTTGGTCGCGTGATGGCCCTTTTCGACCGGTTTCAGCAAGGTGGCGCACAAGGCTGGCGTAAAGACCAGCGCGACGACGACGGACAGCACCATCGACGAGACGATCGTGATCGAGAACTGGCGGTAAATCACGCCCGTCGAACCGCCAAAGAAGGCCATCGGCACGAACACGGCCGACAGCACCATGGCGATACCGACCAGCGCGCCCGTGATCTGCGTCATGGACTTGCGCGTCGCCTCCAGCGGCGACAAGCCCTCTTCGCTCATCACGCGCTCGACGTTTTCCACCACCACGATCGCATCATCGACCAGCAAACCGATGGCCAGCACCATGGCGAACATGGTGAGGGTATTGATCGAGTAACCGAATGCATTCAGGATGCCGAAGGTACCCAGCAGCACGACCGGCACGGCCATGGTCGGGATCAGGGTAGCGCGGAAGTTCTGCAGGAACAGATACATCACCAGGAAGACCAGGATGACCGCTTCGACCAGGGTTTTGACCACTTCTTCGATGGACAGTTTCACGAACGGGGTCGTGTCGAACGCCACCTGGTAGCTCATGCCTTCAGGGAACTGCTTGCTCAGGTTGCCCAGCATGGCTTTCGCCGCATTGGCCGTATCGAGCGCGTTGGCGCCCGTCGCCAGCTTGATCGCCACGCCGGTTGCCGCATGGCCGTTGTAGCGGGCCACGGTGTTGTAGTTCTCGCGGCCCAGCTCCATGGTGGCCACATCCTTCAGGTGCACCATGGCGCCGTCGGTCGTGGTTTTCAGCAAGATGGCACCGAACTGCTCCACCGTTTGCAAACGGCTTTGCGCCGACACGGTAGCGTTCAGCTGCTGGCCCTTGATGGACGGCGTGCCGCCCAGTTCACCGGCCGACACTTCCGCATTCTGCGCCTGCACGGCCGTGATCACGTCCGCCGGGGTCAGGTTAAAACTTTGCAGCTTGGCCGGATTGAGCCAGATACGCATGGCGTACTGCGAACCGAACAGCGTCACATCGCCCACGCCGGCAACACGGCTCAATGGGTCGACGACGTTGGCGGCCACATAGTCGCTCAAGTCGGTCTGGTCCATCTTGCCGTTTTCGGAAATGAAGCCGAACACCATCAGGAAGTTCTTGGTGGCCTTCGACACGACGAGACCCTGTTGCGTGACAGCCGTCGGCAGCAGTGGCGTGGCCAGCTGCAGCTTGTTCTGTACCTGCACCTGGGCGATGTCGGGATTGGTACCGCTGGTAAACGTCAGCGTAATGCTGATGCCGCCAGTGGCGTCGCTCGACGAAGCCATGTAGCGCAAGCCGTCGATACCCTTCATCTTTTGTTCGATGACCTGGGTGACGGCGTCTTCCACGGTCTTGGCGGAGGCGCCAGGATAGGAGCCGCTGATCGAAATCGACGGCGGAGCAATACTCGGGTACTGCGCGATCGGCAGGCTGAGGATCGAAATCACGCCGGCAAGCATGATGACGATCGCGACCACCCAGGCAAAAATCGGGCGGTCAATGAAAAAACGGGCCATTAATATTCTCCTGAATTAGTGGGCGCTGGCAGCCGATGCTGCGGCAGAGGCGGCAGCGGCAGGCGCGGCAGGCGCCTTGGCCGGCACGGCAACGGCTGGTGCGCCTGGCTTGACTTTTTGCAAGCCTTCCACGATCACGCGATCGCCTGCGGCCAGGCCGGACGTCACCAGCCAGTCGTTGCCGACCGTACCGCTGGTGGTCAGCACGCGTTGCTCGACCTTGTTTTCCTTGTTCAGGATCAGGGCCGTTGCCTGGCCCTTCTGGTTGCGCGTCACGCCCACTTGCGGCACGGTGATGGCTTTTTCATCGACGCCCGTTTCCAGCTGGGCACGTACGTACATGCCTGGCAGCAATTCGCCTTTCGGGTTCGGGAACAGCGCGCGCAAGACCACGTTGCCGGTGGTCGGATCGACCGTCACGCCAGCGAACTGCAGCTTGCCCGGTTCGCTGTACTTGCTGCCATCCGGCAAGATCAGGTCGACCTTGGCCTGGCCTTCGCCCACTTTTTTCAGCGAACCGTCGGCCATCTGGCGCTTCAGGCGCAGCAAATCCGTGCTCGACTGTGTCACGTCGACATAGATCGGATCGAGTTGCTGCACGGTGGTCAGTGCTTCCGCCTGGCCCGCCGTGACCAGCGCGCCGGCCGTCACGGTCGAGCGGCTAGTGCGGCCGCTGATCGGCGCCGTCACGGTGCTGTATTTCAGGTTGATATTCGCCGATTCCAGCGCCGCTGTGGCGGACTCGACGTCTGCCTTGGCTTGCTCGAACGCCGCGACGGCGTCATCGTATTCCTGGCGGCTCACGCCTTCGATGGCGACCAGTTCCTTGTAGCGCGACGCTTTCGGACCAGCCGTCAGCAGGTTGGCCTTGGCTTTCGACAAGGCGGCCTTGGCCGAATTGTAGGCCGCCTGGTAGGTGGCCGAATCGATCTGGTACAGGGCCGTGCCTGCTTTCACATCGCTGCCTTCGACGAACAGGCGCTTCTGGATCAAACCACCGACTTGCGGGCGCACATCGGCGACCTGGTAGGCATTCGTGCGGCCGGGCAGTTCGGCGCTCATCGGCAACGCGGCCGGATTAACAGTAAACACGACCACCTGTGGCGCTTGCTGCGCGTGAGGTGCTTCCTGTTTTTTACTGCAGCCGGCCATGATTACAGTGGCGCACAGAACGGCAATAGCGCCGCTCGTACGCGGCGACGTCAGGGAAAAAGTTGGTTGCATCTTGGACTTTCTGAAAAAGAAGCTGGCTAGTGTCGTTAGAAATGACTAAATTTATTAACGCAGATCAAAGAATGAACGATCATTCTAAAATCGTCAAGCATCGTTACAATTGAAACATAGTAACTATCAAGCGAATTAAATTATCAATGAGCAATAAAATGAGGACAGCGACAGCGTCTGCACGTCAGCCAATTGGAACAGGGAGCTGGCGGACGGCGGCAAAACGGCAATGCGGGAAAGTTGGATTGAATGAATACTGTAGCAGGGTAATGCGTTTTTTGCTGAAGCCTTGATCGCGCGCGCAACACTGCCCCACGCGCGGCCGCCGGCCGCCATGAATATTTACCAATGGTATCGAAAAGACATGCCGCGGCGAACGCGCTAGTATAGTCTCCACAGCGTGGCAAAGCGGGGGCGCAAAGATGACAGCACAGGCGCGAAAAACACGGCGGCAGGATGGCGCCAGCGGCCCGGACACGCCGCCACTGCTGTCGACCGGCGTCGACGGCCTCGATGCCATCCTCTCGGGCGGCTTGCTGGCCGAGCGCCTGTACCTGGTCGAAGGCGTCCCCGGCACGGGCAAGACCACCCTGGCGCTGCAATTTCTGGCCGAAGGCGCGCGCAGCGGCGTGCCCGTGCTGTATATCGCCCTGGCGGAATCCGAAATCGAACTGCGCGGCGCGGCCCTGTCGCATGGCTGGGACCTGGCCGGCATCGCCATCGAAGAAGTGGCGCCCAACGACGACATCCTCGACCCCGAGCGCCAGTACACCATCTTCCACCCGTCGGAAATCGAACTGGCATCGACCAACCAGCGCATCCTCGCCGCCATCGAAAAGCACCGCCCTGCCCGCCTGGTGCTCGACTCGCTGTCCGAACTGCAACTACTGGCGGAGAACCCCCTGCGCTACCGGCGCCAGGTCGTGGCATTGAAACAATACCTGGCCAGCCGGCACTGCACCACCCTGCTGATCGATGACCGTTCCGCGGTGGACGACGGCTTGCAAGTGCGTAGCGTGGCCCACTGCGTCATTTCCCTGGAGCTGCAAAACCAGGATTATGGCAATGACCGGCGCCGCGTGCGGGTGGTGAAATACCGGGGCGTGCCGTTTCGCAGCGGCACCCACGACTACAAGATCGCCCATGACGGCCTGCTCGTCTTTCCGCGCCTGGTGGCGGCCGACACGCGCCGCGATGGCGACCATCGGCGCCTGTCGAGCGGCGTGCCCGAACTCGACACCATGATAGGGGGCGGCCTGGAAGAAGGCATGAGCACGCTCATTTCCGGCCCGGCCGGCAGCGGCAAGTCCACCCTGGCGGCGCAATTCGTGCACGCGGCCACGGCGCGCGGCGAATCGTGCGCCATGTTCCTGTTCGAGGAAGCGCGCAGCAAGCTGCTGAGCCGGGCCGACAACGTGGGCATGCGCCTGCAGGCGGCGCTCGACTCCGGCCTGCTGAGCGCACAGCAGATCGATCCGGCCGAGCTGACCCCGGGAGAGTTCGCCCAGGCCGTGGTCGACGCGGCAGAACGGGGCGCCCGGGTCATCGTCATCGATAGCCTGAACGGCTACATGCACGCGGTGCCCGACGAGCGCTTCCAGAGCACCTACCTGCATGAACTGCTCAATTACCTGGGCCAGCGCGGCGTGGCCACCCTGCTCGTCGGCGTGCAGCAAAACATGCTGGGCACCGCAATGACGACCTCGGCCGACGCCAGCTACCTGGCCGACGGCGTCATCATGCTGCGCTATTACGAAACGGAAGGCGAGGTGCGGCAAGCCATTTCCGTCTTCAAGAAGCGCGGCAGCGCGCACGAGCGCAGCATCCGCCGCTTCGAGATCAGTCCGCAGGGCATCCGCATCGGCCCGGCCCTGGCCGGCTTTCACGGCATCCTGTCCGGCTTGCCCACCGTCGGCGGCACGCCCTTCCCCTAGGAATGCCATGGAGCAGCGTATCCTGATCTACGCGCCTGGCGGCCAGGACGCCTCCCTGACCACCAGGGTACTCGCCAGCGTAGCCATCGCCAGCCACGCCTGCCGCTCCGCCGGCGAGCTGGCCGAGCAGCTGGCGCTGGGCGCCGGCGGCGTGCTGACGGTGGACGAGGCCTTGCATGCAGGCGTCTACGCCGTGCTCGACACCTACACCCGCCAGCAGCCGGACTGGTCCGATTTGCCCATCATCCTGCTGACGCATGCGGGACTCGATTCCCTGCCCTTGCGGCAAGCCGTCGCCACCCTGGGCAACCTGACCCTGCTGGAACGCCCCGTGCACATATTGACCCTGATCACCTCGGCCCACGCCATGCTGCGCGCGCGCCAGCGCCAGTACCAGGTGCGCGAGACGCAGCGGCGCAAGGACGAATTCCTTGCCAGCCTCGGACATGAACTGCGCAATCCGCTGGCGCCCATCAAGACTTCGGTGGCCCTGCTCAAGCACCTGTATCCGGCCTCGGAGCAGGTCAGCAAGATCAGCGGCGTGATCGAGCGCCAGGTGACGCATCTGACGCGGCTGGTGGATGACTTGCTCAACGTGGCGCGCATCACCAGCGGCAAGGTACTGCTGCAGCGCGAAAATATTGAATTACAGCAAGTACTCGACCATGTAATCGAACTGTGCCAGCCCGCGGCCGACAGCCGGCACATCAGCATCACGCAGGCGTTGCCGACGCTTGCCATCACGCTGCACGCCGACTATGCCAGGGTGGTGCAGATCTTTGCCAATATCGTTTTGAATGCCGTGAAGTTCACGCCGGAGGGCGGCCGCATCCACATCACGGTGCGCCTGGGACAGGGGCAGCTGCAGGTGACGGTCGAAGACAATGGCATCGGCATCGAGCCGGACGCCATCCCGCGCATCTTTTCCATGTTCGAACAGGGACGCACGGTGGAAGGCCAGATGGCCAGCGGCCTGGGCATCGGCTTGAGCCTGGCGCGCCAATTTGCCGAGATGCATGGCGGCAGCATCGACGCGTACAGCGACGGCCCCGGCCGCGGCAGCCGCTTCATCGTCACCTTGCCGGCCAGCGCCGGCGACGCCCAGACAGCCACCCCGCCCACCCCGGCGGCGGCCGGCAGCGAGGCGCCCACCGGCGCGGACCCGCCCGTGCAAGTGCTGGTAGTGGATGACAACCTCGATGCGGCCGATTCCTTGCAAAGCCTGTTCCAGCTCGAAGGTTATGCCGCCAAGGTCGCGTATGGCGGCGCGCAGGCGCTGGCGGCCGTCGAGATGGCCTGGCCACAACTGATCGTGATGGACCTGGGCATGCCGGACATGGATGGCTACGAAGCGGCACGCCAGATACGCCAGCGTGCGCAGGGACGCGAAGTGCTGCTGGTCGCCTTGACGGGCTGGGGCCAGGGCGAGGCGCGCTCACGCACGGAACAAGCCGGTTTCGACCATCACCTGACGAAACCGGTGGACTTCGCCGCCATCGCCGCCCTGCTGGAACAGCACCTGGCGCGGCGGACGGGGACAGCTACGCGGACAAAATAGCGTTTATTTCCACTTGCCGCGCAATTCCTGCACCTTTTGCTGCAGCAATTCCGGCGTGGCGGCCTCGGGCGCCACGGGCATGCCCACGGCCAGCGACAAACGCGAGCGCAAGCCCGCCTTGAAAGCGCGCTCGAACAAATGGCCATTGCGATGGCTCAGCAGATGCCCCCACAAGCCGCGCAGCGCCAGCGGAATCACGGGTACCTTGCTGCGCTCGACGATCTTGGCGATGCCGCCCTTGAATTCGCTGATCTGGCCCGTGCGCGTCAGCTTGCCTTCCGGGAAGATGCACACCAGCTCGCCTTCGTGCAGCGCTTGCGCGATATCGATGAAAGCCTTTTCCATGAGAAACGGGTCTTCCTTGGCCGGCGCGATGGGGATGGCCTTGGCCGTGCGGAAGATCCAGCCCATCAGCGGCATCTTGAAGATGCGGTGGTCCATGACGAAACGGATGGGGCGCGGACTGGCCGCCATGATGACGATGGCGTCGACATAGCTGACGTGGTTGCATACCAGCACGGCCGCCCCTTCCGTCGGGATGCGCTCGCCATCGACGACTTTGACGCGGTGCACGGTCTGGATGAGTATCCACGCGAGGAAACGCATGAGGAATTCCGGCACCAGCGAGAAAATGTAGGCGGCCACCAGCGCGTTCAGGATGGCCGTGACGAGGAACAATTCCGGAATCGTAAACCCCTGGCCCAGCAGCACGATAGCCACGCCGGCGGCCGCCACCATGAACAGGGCGTTCAGGATATTCATGCCGGCGATCGTGCGCGAAATGTGCTTGGGGTCGCAGCGCGTCTGGATCAGGGCGAACAGGGGCACGATGAAGAAGCCGCCAAAGACGCCGATCATGACGATGTCGAGCAAGATGCGCGGCACGCCCGCCTGGCTGACGAAAGCCAGCGCATCGACCACTTGCGTATTCGCATACGCATTGCTGGCGAAATACAGGTCGATGCCGAACAGCGACAGGCCGATGGAACCGAACGGCACCAGGCCGATCTCGATCTTGTGGCCGGACAAGCGTTCGCACAGCAAGGAACCCGTGCCGATGCCGACGGAAAACACGGTCAGCAGCAGCACGAAGACGCTGTGGTCGCCATGCAGGAAATCCTTCGAGTACACGGGAAACTGCGCCAGGATCAGGGCGCCATAGAACCAGAACCAGGAATTGCCCAGCATGGCCAGGAAGACGGGACGGTTCTTGCGCGAAAAATTCAGGTTGCGGAACGATTCGGCAACAAAGTTCAAACTCACCTTCAAGTCCGGCTCCGGCGCCGGCGTGCGCGGCACGCGGTAGCTGGCGACCAGGCCGAAGACGGCCACGGCGATGGTGGCGCCGGCCACCAGTTCCACGCCCAGCGGCTTGTGCACGATCAGCACGGCACCGAGGATTTCGCCCAATAAAATGCCGACAAAGGTGCCCATCTCGATCAGGCCATTGCCGCCAACCAGTTCTTCCGGTTTGAGCTGCTGCGGCAGGTACGCATACTTGACGGGGCCGAACAGGGTCGAATGCACGCCCATGCCCACCACGGCCGCCACCAGCAGCCACAGGGTATGCGTCATCCAGCCGGCGGCGGCCACGGCCATGATGGCCAGCTCCATCCATTTCACGAAACGGGCCAGGCCCGCCTTTTCAAACTTGTCGGCCAGCTGGCCCGCCGTGGCTGAAAACACGACGTAGGGCAGGATGAACAGGCCGGGAATCAGGTTGGTGATGGTGGACGGATCGAGCGTGGTCCAGCTCAGCGCATCGTAGGCGAGGATCACCATCAAGGCCGTCTTGAACAGATTGTCGTTGAAGGCGCCAAAGAACTGGGTCCAGAAGAAGGGCCCGAAACGGCGCTGCGACAATAAGGAAAACTGGCTGCTTTGACTCATGGCATGGGGAACTGGCAATTAAGGAATTGCTAAAATACAGCACTATCATGCGCACGACAATGTGAATGTCGACATCTTGCTTAGCGTCAATATGGAAAACGGCATGCCGCGTCATGCTCGCCTTGCCGCTCCATGCGCTGGCTGGCACTTACCCTGACACAACAGAAATCGCTTGTTTCTTGATAATAAGGTAATGTGTGCATACCGCTGGCGCCCCTGCCCGCCCCTTCCGGAAAGCCGCCTCCATGTCTGGATTCACATCATTGACCATCCTGGCCTTGCTGGTCACCGCCTTCGTGCTCGTGCTGCAGCACCGCAGGAAAGTAGCGGATCTGGAGTTGCTGACGGCGCGCTTGCGCAAGGAAGTTGACAGTATCCAGCAGCGCCTGCGGGCGCTGGAAGGCCAGGCCGAAGGGCCTGCGGCTACGTCCGTCGTTGCCGTAGCACCCGCCGAGCCCGCCAACGTGGCGCCGGTGGCCGTGCCGGCGCCCCTACCGCCGCCCACGCCCAGCCCCGTGCCGCAGGCGGCCGCGCTCAAGGTGGCCGAGGTGGCGCAGGCCGCGCCGGCAGCAGCTCCCGCACCCGCCGCGCCCGAGCCGCCAAAACCAGCCCCGCCGATTCCAGCCCGGCCCGCTCCTGCCGTCCCCAACACCCCTTCCTGGATCGCGCACCCGGACGGCCTCGGTGCCAAGGCAAAGAACTGGCTATTCACCGGCAACCTGGTTGCCAAGCTGGGCTTGCTGATCCTCTTCCTCGGCGTCAGCTTCCTGCTCAAGTACGTGTCGGCGCAGGTCACGCTGCCCATCGAACTGCGCCTGGCCGGCATCGCGCTGGCCGATATTGCCCTGCTGGCCTGGGCCTGGCGCATCCGCCTCAGCCGTCCCGGCATCAGTCTGCCGCTGCAGGGCACGGCGCTGGCGATATTGATGCTGGTGACGTTTGGCGCCTTCCGCCTGTATGAACTGATCCCGGCCGGCCTGGCGTTTGCCGTGCTGTTCGTGCTGACGGCGTTCACGTGTTTGCTGGCCGTGCTGCAAAACGCCGTCTGGCTGGCCGTGTTCGGCATCGTCGGCGGTTTTGCCGTGCCCCTGCTCGTGTCGACGGGCAGCGGCAACCATATCGGCCTGTTCAGCTATTACGCGCTGCTCAATGCGGGCGTCTTCGCCATCGCCCTGAAACGCGCCTGGCGCGTCCTGAATGTGCTGAGCTTTGGCTTTACCTTCGTCGTCGCCACCACCTGGGGCCTGCTGCGCTACACGCCCGAGCACTACCTGTCGACGCAGCTGTTCCTGATCCTGTTCGTGCTGTTCTATATCGGCATCGCCATCGCCTACTGCGCGCGCCAGGCGCCGCGCCTCAAGCATTACGTGGATGGCACCCTCGTCTTTGGCACGCCGCTGGCGGCCATGGGCTTGCAATACGGCCTGGTCCAGCACTTTCACTTCGGCCTGGCCTTTTCCGCGCTGATTGCCGGCCTGGGCTACACGGGACTGGCCGTGGCGCTGTGGCGCCGCGCAGGTTTCAAACTGCTGGCCGAAGCCTTCCTCGCGCTGGGCATCGTCTTCGGCACCCTGGCCATCCCGTTCGCCCTCGACGGCCGCTGGACCTCCGCCGCCTGGGCGCTGGAAGGCGCGGGCATCGTCTGGGTCGGCTTGCGCCAGCGCCAGACACTGGCCTGGGCCTTCGGCCTGCTGGTGCAGGGGGCCGCCTGGATTGCCTTCCTGATCGCCATGCAGGAACTCGATACGGCTGCGGCCCTGCACGCCAACATCTGGCTCGGCTGCGCGCTGCTGGCCGCCGCCGCGCTGGTGATGGCCTACAATTTCCGCCGCCACGCCGGCCATTTGCATCCGGAGTTCATGAGCAGCCTGTCCGTGCTGTTCCTGACGGCCGCCGCAGCCTGGCTGCTGGGCGGCATCTGGAGCGAAATCCTGCTGCGCACGGATGCCACCACGCAATTGAACCTGCTCACCGTCAGCGCGCTGGCTGTGGCCGCCTTGCTGGCGGCGCTGGCGCGGCGCGAACAATGGCATGCGCCGCGCGCGCTGCTGCTGGCCGTGCAGGTGCTGGCCGGCATGGTCATGCTCAGCCGCGCCAGCTGGGCCTGGGACCAGCACCCGGCCAGCCTGTTCGACGGTTCCTTCCTCAGCGCGCTGCTGCTGGGCGCCGCCGCCTTTGCCAGCGCCCGTTTCCTTGCGCTGCGCGCGCGCGGCGGCGACGAACTGCTGGCCCTGGCAGCGCGCCCCCTGCTGGTCTGGAGCGGCTTGCTGTGGTTTGCCGCCATCCTCGTGCCGCTCGTCAGCTGGCTGCTGCGCCTGATCGACGGCGATCCGAGCATGCAGCCGCACGCGGGCGAGCACTGGCTGGCCCTGTACCTGGTCGCCGTGTGCGTCACGACGCCCGCGTTCGCCATCCTGGCGCGGCGCCTCGATTGGCCGCAATTGCGCTGGTTCACCGTCGCCACCTGGCTCGGTCTGGGCTTGTGGAGCGCCAACATGCTGCTGGCGCTGTACCTGCGCGATTATCTGCCGACCGGCTTGAGCTGGCTGGCGCTGGCCAGCGCCCTGGCGGCCGGCGAATACCTGCTGCTGGCCTGGCCGCAAGCGGGCTGGCAACTCGGCCTGCGGGCGCAGCGCCTGCTGCATACGCTGCGCACTGCCGCGCCATGGCTGATGCTGTGGCCGGTCGGCGCCATGCATGTCAACGCCTGGCTGGCACAGCATGAAGACCGCGTCAGCCCGGCCTGGGCCCGCTACTTGCCGGCCTGGGCCATGATGCTGGTGCTGGCCTTGCTGATCCGCCGCTGCCGCGCGGGCGCCTGGCCGGTGGCGCCGATTGCAGAGTGGTACCAGCGCACCTTGATACCGCTGGGCGCACTCTGGTCGCTGCTGCTGATTGCCGCCTGGAATATCTTCGACGATGGCGCCATGGCCCCGCTGCCCTACTTGCCGCTGCTCAATCCGCTGGACTTGAGCACGGGCTTTGCCATCCTGCTGGCCATTGCCAGCTACCGCCTGCTGCCGGCGAAGCAGTTGCCCCTGCCTGCCTTGTGGCAAGCACGTCTGCCTGCCGTGGCCGCCTGCTGCATGTATGTGTGGTTCAACCTGATGCTGCTGCGCACGGTATCGCACTATGTCGGCGTGCCGTACACCTTTGACGCCATGCTGGCCTCGCAATTCGTGCAAGCGATGCTGTCGCTGGTATGGAGCATCACGGCCCTGCTGCTGATGCGCCACGCGGCGCGCCATCAACGGCGCCAGCAATGGAGCATGGGCGCTGTGCTGTTGGGACTGGTTGTCTTGAAACTGTTCCTGATCGATCTGTCGAACGTGGGCGGCATCGAACGCATCATCTCCTTTGTCGGTGTCGGCTTGCTGATGGTCTTGATCGGCTACCTGGCGCCTTTCCCCAAGGCTGCCGCGCCAGCGCCAGCTGAACCGCAACAAGGAGCAGCATGAAACACTCATTGATCTGCTGCAGCCTGCTGCTGGCAGGCGCCGCGCTGGCCGCCCCTGGCCAGGACAGGCCACAGGACTACGGCTGGAGCATGCCGGTGACCGTGCCGGCCGGCGCGGGCATCGTCAAGCTGGCATTGCCCAGGGAAGTCTACCTGCACGCCAGCTCGGCCAGCCTGGCCGACGTGCGGCTGTTCGATGCCGACGGCAAGCGCCTGGCCTATGCCATCGGCGCGCCGCCGGCTCAATCGGCGACGCAGCGGACAGCCATTCCCGTCCGCATTTTCCCCGTGGCGGGCGCGCCGGCAACTGGCGATGGCTTGCAAGGCATCGACATCCGCACGGCGGACGATGGCCGCTTGCTGTCGGTCAGCACCCGCGCCGGCACGGCAGCGGCCACGGCGGCGCTGCAAGCGCTGATACTCGACCTGGGCAAGCAGACGCAAGACAGGCGCATCGCCGCCTTGCGCTTCACGCCACCGGAGCGCACGCAAAATTACAGTGCGCAAGTACTGCTGGAAGTGAGCGACGACCTGAAGCAATGGGATGCCATCGGCACCACCACCTTGAATTGGCTCAGCAACAGTGACACGCAAACCCTGGCCAACGACAGCATCGCTTTTGCGCCGCGTGCTTTCCGCTACGCGCGCCTGAGCTGGCAGGAAGGCCAGCCGCTGGTGTTTGCATCGATTGCGGCGCAAGCCGTCAGCGAAACCGAGGCGGCGCCGCCACGCGCGAGCATCGTGCTGCGCGGTGCGCCAGGCAAACTTGCTGGCGATTGGGCGTATGCCACGCCGATCGCCATTCCCGCCGACAGCATTGCGCTGCAATTCAAGGAGCGCAATGTGGTGCTGCCCGTCACGCTGGGCGTGTATCGCCAAAATAACTATGTGCCGCAGCGCCGCCTGTCCCTGCACCGGCAAACGCGACCGGCAAATGGCGAATATTTTGAGCCGCTGCTGACCACCAGCTTTTACCGCATCAGCGAGGCTGGCAAGGAACGCGTCTCCGGCGACCTGGCCATGCCCGTGGTGCAGACCACGCAATGGGTGCTGCGGCCCGAGTCGCAAAGTACGGCGATGCCGACCAGCGCGCCGCTATTGCGCCTTGGCTGGACGCCGGAAACGCTGGTGTTCCTGGCCGGCGGCAAGGGGCCATATCATCTGGTGTTCGGCAAAGCCGATGCGCAACCGGTGGCGCAGCCGCTGTCGCAGGTGGCACCAGGCTATCGCGACGGCGAACTGCAGGCGCTGCCGATTGCCACATTGGGTGCGTTGACGGCACGCGCTGGCGCAAGCGACGCCGCGCCGGCACCGGCTGGCACCAGTGCGCCATGGCGCCTGGCCGCGCTATGGGCGGCCCTGCTGCTAGGCGTAAGCGTGCTGGGCTTTTTTGCCTGGCGTTTGCTGACGCAGATGAAAGAGGAACAAGGCAGTACCGACAAGCAGCAACATTAGCCGGTTGGCCGCGATATGGCTGCCCGATATGGCTGCCTTATTGCCGCAGCAGCGCCTTGAACGTCTGCGGCATCCACGGCCGCGCCGCCAGCATGAAGCTGATGGCCAGGCGCTCCTCACCAGGCAGGCGCGCGTCTTCCTGGTGTTGCTGCGAGAATTCCACCGCCACTTGCTTCAGGCGCTCCAGCAAGGCCGCCGTGGACTTTTTCGACAGCATCACATTCACCAGGCGCAGCAATTCCGTTTCGCCATCGAATTGCGAATTCAAATAGTCGCCATAGGCTTCCTTTTTGAAATACGTATGGATGGGACCGTTCGGTATCCACGCAAACGTGCGCGCCACCAGCAGTTTGACCCGGTTATTCGGCAGCAGTTCCAGAAAACCGATCTTGTCGAGGCGCAGCAGGTATTTCACGGCTTGCGCTTCGCTGATGTCGTAGATGGCAACGATCTGTTCCAGCGGCAGCAAGTTCAGGGCGGACACGGCCACCACGAACAGCCGGGTGTCCTCGATGATTTCCTTTTCCTGCGCATATGTCAGCCCCGTAATCAGAGTGGGCGCGGCCTGGGCTGACTGCACGGCCAGCGCCAGCTGCTGGAAATCGCTGCCGATGGCCACCAGGATCTGATCCAGCCGCTGCAGGGTAAATTGCTTCTGCGAAAACATCCGCTTGACGCTGGCTTCGGATACGCCGATGCGCTGGGCCAGCTCGGCATACGTGACGGAACGTGCTTTCAACAGGCGTTTCAAGGCTTCGATCAAGGCGTGGGTTTGTGGCATGCACTTCCTTTATATAAATAGCATCGGTTCCAGCGGCAAAAAAGTAGCGCAATACGCTACCTGCGGTATGCCTGCCCGCTACGAGTAGCGTTTTCATTGACCAATTGCCCACAGTCTACAATGATGGCGTTGCCACTTGGCACACTTGAAGGAGAAACACATGAAACGCCTGCTGCCCCTCTGCCTGTCCCTGTCGCTGTTGACGCTCTCCGTAGCCGCTCCCGGCCTGGTCCACGCCGCCGCCTCCGAGAACCTGTCGAAAGGTTCGCAAAACCTCAGCCAGGGTTCCGCCGTGGTCGTCGCGGGTTCCATGTCGATGCTGGTCGCCTCCGGCCAGGTGGTCGTCGCCAGCGTGGAAACGGTGGGCGAAGGCATCGTCATCGTGCTGAAAGGCGCGTCCGAAGCGGGCGGCGCTTCCATCCAGATGAGCGCGCAAGCGGCCAAGGGCCTGTCGCTGGCAGCCGGCACCGTGGTCAACGTGGTGGCGCTGTCCACCGGCCACATGCTGGTCATGTCCGGCAAGGCCATCGCCTTCATCCCGAACGAACTGGGCAAGGCGCTGCTGCACCACTCCAAAGCGTAAGCACCAATGAAGAACGGACATCCCATGAAACAGTTGCTCGCCACCGCCCTGCTGTGCGCCGCCAGCCTGGCGCCGCTGGCCCAGGCCGCCAATTCCGACACCACCAACGCGTCCGACAACGCCAGCATGGCCTCGGCCATCGTCCTGGTCGGCTCCATGTCGGTGCTGGCCGCCGCCGGTGAAGTTGTCATCGACAAGGTGGAAGACGTGGCCGACGGCAGCGTCCTCGTACTGAAAAGCACGGCCCGGGGCGCCTCGCAGGCTGCCACGGCTTCCGTCAAGCTGAGCCAGAAGGCCACGCAAGGCCTGTCGCTGGCGGCCGGCACGGTCGTCAACGTGGTGGCCGTGTCGACGGGCCACATGCTGGTGCTGTCGGGCAAGGCCATCGCCTATGTGCCGAACGCCGCCGGCCAGGCCATCCTCTACCATTCGAAAGCGTGAACCCCATGAAACGCCTGACCGTGATTGTCATCAGCCTGGCCCTGGCCGGCGCCGCCCATGCGGGACGCTCGTGCGAGGAAAAGCAAACGGATGCGAGCACCCTCGTCAAATCGATGGACCTGGCGCAAAAGACCCTGCAGGCGCTCGATGGCTCGGGCGCGCAGGTGGCGCTGGTGGCGCGCGCCGGGCAAGACCTGTCGAAGTACAATTTGCGCTATTCGCACATGGCGCTGGCCTGGCGCGACCACCCGAAAGGCCGCTGGCTGGTGGTGCATGAACTCAATGAATGCGGCACGGCGCAATCGTCGCTGTACAACGAAGGCTTGGGCAATTTCTTCATGGATGATGTGTTCATGTATGAAACCCTGATCCTGATTCCCGGCCAGGATACGCAGCAGCAACTGGTGCGCCTGCTGACGTCGAACACGCCCAAGCGCCTGCATGAGCCGCACTACAATATGCTGGCCTACCCGTTTTCCACCAAGTACCAGAATTCGAATCAGTGGGTGCTGGAAACCCTGGCCGCCGCCAGCAACGAGCCGGGCAAGATCGAAACGCGCGCCGAAGCGCAAGGCTGGCTGCGCAGCGCCAGCTACGCGCCGCAAACGCTCAGCATACCCGCCGCCACGCGCCTGGGCGCGCGCATGTTCCGCGCCAATATCGCTTTTGACGATCACCCGTTCGAACGCCGCATGACGCGCCAGATCGATGTCGTCACCGTCGACTCCATCGTGCGCTTCATGCGCCAGCGCGAACCGAAGGTGCAGGAAATCGTCGTGCGGGGGAATTAAGGGCGCTGCAGCACGGATGAGGTGGCCAGCATGGCCACCTCGTCACCGTCAAAACACCCAGAGCTTATCGGCCGGCATGTGCAGCCAGTACTTGCCCGCCTCGAGCTTGTGGCGCGAGTACGCGCGCAGGCTGATGTTCTCGGCGCCACCGCGCTCGAACAGGCATTCCCAGCGGTCGCCCAGGTACATGCACGTCAGCAGCGGCAGCTCGATGGCGTTGTCGACCTGCGTGGCGCTGATCTTCACTTCCTCGACGCGGATCATGGTGGTCACTTCCGTGCCCACGTTGGCGCCGCGCGCCACGCCCTGCATGGACGCGCCATCGACCAGCAGGCGCACCTGACTGCCTTCGCGCTGCACCACCTTGCCGGGCAGGCGGTTATTACTGCCCATGAATTCGGCCGTGAACAGGGTGTCCGGCGTTTCATACATGCTTTGCGGCGTGCCCTGCTGCTCGATCTTGCCGTTATTGAGCAGCAGGATGCGGTCGGAAATGGCCATCGCCTCGCCCTGGTCATGCGTCACCATCAGGGCCGACAGGCCCAGGCGCACGATCAGTTCACGCAGGAAGGCGCGCGCTTCCTCGCGCAGCTTGGCGTCCAGGTTCGACAGCGGTTCATCGAGCAGGATCACGGGCGGGTTGTACACCAGCGCACGGGCGATCGCCACGCGCTGCTGCTGGCCGCCGGACAGCTGATGCGGATAGCGCTCGCCCAGGTGGCCCAGGCCCAGCTGCGTCAGCACTTCCTTGATGCGCGCGGCGATCTCCGTGCTGCCCATCTTGCGCAATTTGAGGCCGTAGGCGACGTTGTCGAATACGGTCTTGTGCGGCCACAGCGCATACGACTGGAACACCAGTCCCAGGTTGCGATGCTCGGCCGGCATCTCGAAATGCTGCGCGCCGTCGAAGACATTGCGCTCGCCGATCTGGATGGTGCCCGCCTTCGGGCTTTCCAGGCCGGCGACGGCGCGCAGCAAGGTGGTCTTGCCGCTGCCCGAAGGTCCCAGCAAGGCGACCACTTCGCCTTTTTTCAGGTGCATCGAAACACCCTTCAGGATCTGGTTGGCGGCGGCGCCGGTGCCGTAGTCCAGGTACAGCTCATTGACGGTCAATTCATTCATGATGTGGTCTCAGTTCTTGTATTTAGTTATGCAACTCAGTTGTGTAACTTGACGCCGAAGCGCAGCGCGATGCCCAGGCCGATGGCCACCAGGGTGATATTGATGAAGGACAGCGCCGCCACCAGGTCGGTCGAGCCGCCTGCCCACAGCGATACCAGCATGGCGCCGATCACTTCCGTGCCCGGCGAGAGCAGGTACACGCCCGTCGAATATTCGCGCTCGAAGATCAGGAACACCATCAGCCAGGCGCCCAGCAAGCCGTATTTGATCAGCGGCAGGGTCACATCGCGCGTCACCTGGCCGCGGTTGGCGCCGACGGCGCGCGCCGCCTCTTCCAGCTCCGGCCCCACTTGCAGCAGCGCCGTGGAAATGAGGCGCATGCCGTAGGCCATCCACACCACCGAATACGCGAGCCACAGGGCGAAGATCGTCGAGCGCACTTCACGCAGCACGGGAATCACATGGCCGCTCAGCCACAAGGCCACGCCGTTGTCCATGCCTTTCAATATGCCGTCGAGCCAGGCCGGCACGAACAGGAACACCCACAGGAACGACAGGCCGGCCAGCAGGCCCGGCACGGCGCGCGGCACCAGCACGCTGTAATCGAGCAGGCGCGTGATGCCGTCCTGCTTGCGGTGCATGGCCAGCGCGATGAAGCTGTAGCAGCCCACGGCCAGCGCGCCGCCGACGACGCCGATCAGGATGGTGTTGACGATGCCGCGCACCAGCGATGGCTGGTCAAAAATGTCGCGGAAATGCTGCAACGTCAGCACGTCGGCCAGGTGCACGCCGTCGCCCCAGTACTGCACGAAGGAGCGCAGCACGATGCCCGTCAACGGCAGGATGATGGTGAAGATCAGCCAGCCGGCCAGCAAGGCAAACGCCAGCCACTTCCAGCGGCCCAGCGGCATGGCCTTGCTGCGCGCGCCCTTGCCCTTGATCGACACGTATTTGTTCGCCGATTTCAGCAGCCAGCGCTGTATCATCACCAGCGGCATGGTCACCATCACCAGGCAGACGGCGACGGCGGCCATCAGGTGGTACGACGGCGTGCCCAGTTTGTTCGTCAGCTTGTACAGATAGGTCGGCAGCACCAGGTGGCCTTCCGGATCGCCGAGCACCAGCACCAGGCCGAACACTTCGAAGCCGAGGAAGAACACCAGCACGCCCGCATATGCCAGCGCCGGCATGATCATCGGCAGCGACACGTTCAGCATCACCTGGATCGGCGAAGCGCCGGCCACGCGGGCCGCTTCTTCCACATCCGAGCCCAGGCTTTTCAGGGCCGACGAGGCATACAGGTAGACGTGCGGCACGTGCGTCAGGCCGGCGATGATGACGATGCTGGTGAAGGAATAGATATTCCAGGGCACGAAGCCGAACAGCTCCTTGGCCCAGATCGAATAGAAGCCCACGGGTCCCATCGACACAACGTAGCCAAAGCCCATCACCATCGGCGAGACAAAGATCGGCACCAGCAGCATGGGCGCCACCCAGCCGCGGCCCGGCAAATCCGTGCGCACCATCAGGAAGGCCAGCATGCCGCCCAGCGGCACGGCGATCACGGTCAGGCCGCAGGCCAGCATCAGGCCATTCTTGAAGGCCATGGCGAAATCGGGATCATCGAAGATGAAACGGTAGGAGTCAAAGCCGAATTCGCGCACCGGCATGAAGAAGGGCGCGTTCAAAAAGCTCTGGTAAAAAATCAGGAACAGCGGCAGGAAGATGGCGACCAGGGTAATCGCCACGACCACGCCGCGCGACCAGTTCAGGCGCGACAAGGGAGAGCGCGACCGTGCAGGCAGCGGCAAGATAGCAGTTTGCATGATGAATCCAATGAATGAAGGGTGCGGCATCCAGCCGCCGGCGAACGCCCGCGGCTGGCCAAGGAACTCCGATAAAACCGTAGCGAGCGGCAGTGAGTTGTGGCTGAGAAGCGGATCTGTGCGAATGCACAGTGAGCATCGGAGGCCGCAAATCGCGACGCGCAGTAGGTTTTTCGGATGTTCCTATTTTTTGCCGGCTGTTTCTTTCCACTGCTTTAAGAAGGCCATGCGCTTGGCAGGTCCCAAAAATTGCAGGATGATCGGATGCACGGGAATCGGCTTGACGTTGGCCGCGCCGATTTCCTTGATCAGGTCCGCCGAGGTGGTCTCGCCCGTGACGTCGGCGCGAATCGCGTACAGCTTGGCGCCGTTGGCGATGATGGTCTGGCCGCGGTGCGACAGGATGTAGTCGAGCCACAGCTTGCTGGCGTTGACGTTCTTCGCGTTCTTGTTGATGAACTGCACGCGCGACAGGATCAGGGTGTAGTCCTTGGGCAGCACCACGCCGATCGACGGGTCGGTCTTGGCGCGCACCAGGGCGTAGGAACCCAGCACGTTATAGCCGATCAGGTTTTCACCCGACGAAATGCGCTCCATCATGGTGCCCGTCGACGACTGCACGCGCACCTTGGCCACGCCAAACGCGTTTTGCAGCGCCAGGAATTTCGGATACTCCTTGGCGTCCTGCGACATGAACATGAAACCCACGCCCGACTTTTCAATGTCGTACGTGGTGACCTTGTCCTTGAACTTCGGCGTGGCGATCAGCTTGGCGAAGTCGTCGTGGTTCTTCGGCACTTCCTTCGGATCGAGCAAACGCTTGTTGTAGACGATGGCGGCCGGCTCGAACGTGGTGCCGTAAGCCTGGTCGTCCCACATGGCCCAGCCGGGGATCTTGGACGCTTCCACGGATTTGTACTTGAGCGCATAGCCGTCCGAGGCCAGGCGCATCTGCAAGTCCATCGCCGACGACCACATCACGTCGGCCGTGTTGCCGCCGGCGGCCACTTCGGAAATGAAGCGGTTGTACACTTCGGTGGAATTCATGTCGTTGTATTCGACCGAGATGCCGGGATACAGGGCACTGAAATCCTTGATCAGCGGCGCGGCGGCCTTGCTGTCGGTGGCGCTGTAGATCACCACCTTGCCTTCCTTCTTGGCCGCGTCGATGATCTTCTGGTAGTCGGCCGGATAACCTGCCGGTACCTGGGCGAAAGCGGCGCCGGTGGCACCGGCGAAAGCGGCGGCCAGGGCGATGGCGAGAATGGTCTTGGTTTGCATGGTTTGTCTCCGTCTGTGATTGTTGTATGGTTTGCTATTGGATTCAGCGCATCAGGCCCAATTCGGCCGCCTGCCTGGAGTAGCGTTCGACTGCCTGGTTCACGTACTGCGTCAATTTGTCGCCCGTCAGCGCGAACGGATACATGCCCGCCTGCGTGCGCCACTGGGCAAACTGCGGCGTGGCCATGGCACGGTCGAACGTGGCCACCCAGCGCTGGTAATCCTGTTCCGGCACCTGCGGCCCCATCCACAAGCCGCGGATGATGGGCCACACCACGTCGATGCCCTGCTCGCGCGCCGTCGGCACGCTGGCCAGCACGCCGGGCAGGCGCTTTTCCGACAGCACCGCCAGCACGCGCGCATGGCTGTCGCCCGCGTTCAGGGTCGCTTCCGACGTGTCGCCCGACATCACCTGCACGTAATTGGCCTGCATCGCCGTGAAGATCTCGCCGCCGCCTTCCAGCGCGACGAAGCGCAGCACTTTCGGGTCGATGCCGGCCCGGCGCGCCACCAGCGCCATCTTCACCCAGTCCTGGCTGCCGATGGTGCCGGACACGCCGATCAGCACCTTGTCGGGGTGGCGCTTGAGCGCGGCGATCAGGTCGGCCAGGGTCTTGTAGGGCGAGTCGCTGCGCACGGCGATCATGCCGTAGTCGGCGCCCAGCGCCGCCACCCAGCGCACGTCGCCCGTCTTGGCGTTGCCGAACTTGCCTTGCGCCAGGTTCAGCAGCGAGCCGCCCGAAAACACCACCAGGGTGTTTGCTTCGGCACGCCGGCGCTGCGAACCCATCGAGCGCCACGCCACCGCGCCGATGCCGCCTGGCAGATAGCTGATGCGCACCGAGGACGCGAACGGTGCCGCCGCCGCGGGATCCGGCTGCAGCAAGCCTTTCTGCGCCAGCTTGCAGGTCAGGTCCATGGCGCCGCCCGGTTTGGACGGCACCACGCAGTCGACTTCAGGCGCGGCGGCATTTGCCAGCGCGGGCAGCAGCGCGGACAACAGCAGCAGCGACAGGAACGCGGTGCGCAGCATGGTCATGCCTTAGAAGCGGTGCTGGATGCCGGCAATCAGGCCGCGCTGCGTGTCGCCGAAACCGGCATCGTCACGCGACAGGCTGACCATCTGCTTGTGCTTGGCCTTGGCGTAGGCGCCGGCCACATACAGGTCGGTGCGCTTGGACAGGGCATAGCGCACGCGCGCCACGTACATGATCGGATCGGCATCGAGGTTGGCGGCCACGTTTTTCACGTCCTGGTAGTAGATCACGCCCGTCAGGGTGACGACCGGCGTGGTCTTGTAGCTGACGCCGCCCCAGTACAGGGTGCCGCGCACGTCGGCCCTGCCGGCGGCAGCCGGATCGAGCTTGTAGTCGCGCGCCGCCGCCTGCACTTTCCACGGGCCGTCGTCATACATGGCGCCCAGGTGGTAGACGGTGGTCTTGTCGCGCGCGCCGCCGGCGATGGTGTTGCCGTTCACCTGTTCATATGTAGCGAGCAGGCTGACGGGACCCGTCTTGTAGGTGAGGGCCGTGGACAGCTTGGCGCTATCCGAATTGCCCGTCGACTGTTCGCCGAAGCCGTACGATGCGCCGTAGCTGAAGTCGCCCGTCTTGCCCGAATACTTGACCATATTGTCGAAGGCCGTCGTCATGCCGTATTTGCTCGGACCCGTCGCGTGGGCAGAAGTGGCCCACGAGTAGAACGGCGCATAGGCCATCGGATCGAATGGCAGCACGAAGTCATACACTGTGGTGAACGAGCGTCCCAGCACGACGCGGCCAAACGCGCCTTCCAGGCCCACGTTGGCCTGGCGCTTGAACAGCGCTCCGTCGGCCGCGCCCGTGTCGACCAGGATGCCGCCTTCCAGATTGAAGACGGCCTTCAGGCCGCCGCCCAGGTCTTCGCTGCCCAGGATGCCCCAGCGCGAGGTGTTCATGCCGCCCGAGCTGACTTGCGTCATCGAGCTTTTGTTCGGACCGGCGTTGCTGGTGTTGCTGATGCCGGCGTCCAGGCGACCGTACAGGGTGACGTTCGACTGGGCGTGGGCGCTGCCGGCTGCGGCGAGTAGCGCCATGGCGGCCAGCGAGAATGCAGTTTTCTTCATGTAGAGTGTCTCCCTTAGATATAGTTATTAGTGATATGCCTGATCATTTTCATGAATCAGGATCACACTATATGAGCGCGATCCTTTCAATTCGCTTTCAGACTGACAGGTGTCGTCCGCCAGCCACAAGGAGGGCAAACATATTCATCGCCGCCCCTGTCGGCGCGGCGCCGGCAGGCTTACACTGCACCAATTCAAACGAATGGCGGAGACCATGCGCATATTATTAGTGGAAGACCATCTGGAGCTGTCGCACTGGCTGGCAAAGGCCCTGCGCGACGCGCACCTGACGGTGGAGACCGCCCACAACGGCGCCGATGCCGACGCCCTGCTGCATACGCAGGAATATTCCCTGGTGCTGCTCGACCTGACCCTGCCGAAGATGGATGGCCTGGACGTGCTGCGCCGCCTGCGCGCGCGCGGCGGCACGCGCGGCAAGACTCCCGTCATGATACTCACGGCGCGCGGCGGCCTCGATGAAAAAGTGCAGGGCCTGAACCTGGGCGCGGACGATTACATGGCCAAGCCGTTCGAGCTGGCCGAACTGGAAGCGCGCGTGAAAGCCCTGCTGCGCCGCAGCCAGGGAAACGAGGCACTCGTGCACACCTGCGGCGCCCTCAGTTTCGACACCGTCACGCGCATGTTCAGCTATGGCGGCGCGGCGCTGGCGCTGACGCCGCGCGAACACGCGGTGCTCGAAGCGCTGATCACGCGCTCGGGGCGGGCCGTGTCGAAGGAAAAGCTGTTTGACGAAGTCTTTGCGCTGGCCGACGACGCCAACCTGGACGCCATCGAGCTGTATATCCACCGCGTGCGCAAAAAACTCGAGAACGGCGTGGAAAGCGGCTCGCCCGACGGCGCCGTCATCACCACCCTGCGCGGCATCGGCTACCTGCTGCAGCCGCGCAGCGCGATGGCGCCGGCCGCGCCAAAATGACCGTGCGCGCCCCACGCCTGCCGCTGCTCGAACGCCTGCGCCGGCGCTGGGCGCAGAGCCGGCCGCTGGGCAGCCTGCGCAGCCAGCTGCTGCGCTGGCTGCTCATTCCGCTGGTGATGCTGGTGCTGCTCGATGCCGTTTTTGTCTACCGCAACGCGCTCGACGCGGCCGACATGGCCTACGACCGCTCCTTGCTGGCATCGACGCGGGCGCTGGCCGAGCGCGTCTCCATCGTCGGCGGCAAGGTCGTTGCCGAAGTGCCTTACGTGGCGCTCGACAGCTTCGAGACCGACACCCTGGGCCGCATCTACTACAAGGTGACGGGCATCAATGGCGAGCTGGTGTCAGGCTATGGCGACTTGCCGCCCGTGCCGAAAAACGTGCCACGCTCGCAGAACTATCCTGCCCTGGTGCGCTTCTACCACGCCGACTACCACGGCAAGCCGATCCGCATCGCCGCCCTGCTGCAACCCGTGTATGACGACTCGATGCGCGGCATCGCCCTGATCCAGGTGGCCGAGACGCTGGACGCGCGGCGCGGCCTGTCGAACCAGATCCTGTTCGACACCCTGATCTGGCAGGCGGCAATGATACTGGTGATGGGCGCCCTCGTGTGGTTTGCCGTGCGCCTGGTGCTGCGCCCGCTGATGCGCCTGAAAACGGAAGTCGAGACGCGCACCCTGTCCGATTTGTCCGACGTCGATCCCACGCTGGTACACAAGGAAATGCGCCCGCTGGTCAGTGCCATGAACGGCTCCATGTCGCGCCTGCAGCAGCTGATCGCCAGCCAGCGTCGCTTCATCGCCGACGCCTCGCACCAGTTGCGCACGCCGTTGACGGTGCTGAAAACCCAGGCCGAACTGGCCATGCGCGAGTGCGACCGCCAGGCGGGCGCGCCGCCGGACATCGCCGCCCTACGCGACATCGTGCGCTCGATCGCCGCCACCACCGATTCGACCGTGCTGCTGGCCAACCGCCTCCTGACCCTGGCGCGCATCGAGCATGGCGGCGAGAATCTGGCGATGGATACCGTCGCGTTGCGCGACGTGGCGCAGCAGGTGGGACTGGAAATGGCCATGACCGCGGTCGCCAAACATATCGACCTGTCGCTGGAAGCGCCCGACGAGGCACCCGTGCATGGCCAGGCCCTGCTGCTGCATGAACTGGTGGCCAACCTGGTCGACAACGCCCTGCGCTACACGCCGCAGGGCGGCAGCGTGATCCTGCGCGTGCGCGCGGCGCAGGCGGGGAACGGACACGAACACGGCGCCGTGCTGGAAGTGGAAGACAGCGGCAAGGGCATCCCGCCGGCCGAGCGCGAGCGCGTGTTGACGCCGTTCTACCGGGTCGGCGCGGCGCTCGAGAGCAATCCTGGCGGCGCCGGGCTGGGCCTGGCCATCGTGCGCGACATCGCGGCCCTGCACGGCGCCCGGCTGGAACTGGCGACGGCGGCGAATGGACATGGACTGAAAGTCAGCGTGCATTTCAGCGGTGCCGCATGACGGATTGCGCAGACAGGCAGTTCACATGTTGCGTTGCTTAAAAACAACAAATGATTTATTTCTAATATTTTTAAAATAATTGCCTTACATAAACATATTCATCCCTATACAATTCGGCTCCCATTAAGCGGCGAGACAGTCTCTCCGCATTAATTATCTAGGATTAATATGAAAAAGCAATTGTTTGCAGTAGTCGTCGGCGCCGCTCTGGCATTCCCTTTGTTTGCACAAGCTGAAAACATTTATGTCGGCGCGAATGCCGGCCGTTCGGAATTGAAATTGTCGGGCGATGTCGCTTCGGGCAAAGAAAACAAAACCGGTTTTAAAGTTTATGCCGGTTACGACTTCACGCCTAACTTCGGCGCAGAAGCCGGCTACGTCAATTTCGGCAAACTGAAAGAAAGCGAAGGCAAGGAATCGCTGAGCATGGAAACCAGCGCAATCTACGCAGCCGCCACCGGCACCTTGCCACTGAACGCTGAATTCTCGCTGTTTGCAAAAGTTGGCGTTACTCAAAACCACACCAAAGCCAAATTGAACCTGATCGGTTTCAGCGCCAGCGAATCGAAAAACAAAACCGCTGCCCTGTTTGGCATCGGTGCTGCTTATAACTTCAATAAAAACCTGTCGGCCGTTGCTGAATATGAAAACTTCGGCAAAACGATGAGCCAGGATGGCATGAAACTGAAAGCCGACCTGCTGTCGATCGGCCTGCGTTACAAGTTCTAATTCACGCTCGCGCGAATCAGAATCAAGCCGTTGTTAGCGGCTGATAAAAAAACCGGCCATGCAGCCGGTTTTTTTATGGGTGAATGGTAAGCAGGCGGCATGGATGCTAAGATCGCGCCCTGAGATTTTAAGGAAGGCACCGCCATGATGACCAAAGAAGATGTAAGCGAACTGTTTGCCAATATCGCCGAGAACGCGCCATGGGACCTGTCCCAGCCGCTGCTGTGGGGCTATTACTTCACCAACCCGGCGTCCGAACCGCTGGAGCAGGCCGCCACCGTGCTGGCGCTGCAGGGCTACCGCCCGGTGGAACTGTACCAGCCGGAACTCGACGATCCGGCAGCACCGCCCGTGTGGGTGCTGCACGTGGAAAAGGCCGAAGTGCATGGCGTCGACAGTCTGCACGCGCGCAATGGCGAACTGATGGCGTTTGCACAGGACAACCAGCTGGCCAGCTATGACGGCATGGATGTAGGCCCCGTCGGCGCGCCCGACGTGCCGCAGCATTAAGACCGCCATCGGATGAAAAAACGGCGCCCGCGGGCGCCGTTTTGCATGGATCGCTGAAAACGCTCAGCTCAGGTTTTCCAGGCGGATCTTGGTGACCGTGCCCACCACGCTGTTCAGCGCTTCCATCTTCTCGATGGCCGCCGTGACGTTCTTTTCCTGCGTCTGGTGCGTCAGCATGATGATGTCCGTGTGCGTCTCGCCCTCGGCCGGCTCTTTTTGCAGCATGGCGTCGATCGAGATGCCGCGTTCGGCCAGGATGCGCGTCAGGTCGGCCAGCACGCCCGGCTGGTCGGCCACGTGCATGCGCAGGTAGTAGCTGGTGGTGATTTCCGACATCGGCAAGATCGCGATATCGGTCATCGCGTTCGGCTGGAACGCCAAGTGCGGCACGCGGTGTTCCGGGTCAGCCGTGGCCAGGCGGGTGATGTCGACCAGGTCGGCGATCACCGACGAGGCGGTCGGCTCGGCGCCCGCGCCGCGGCCCGAGTACAGGCTGGCGCCGACGGCGTCGCCATGCACCAGCACCGCATTCATGGCGCCTTCCACGTTGGCGATCAGGCGCTTGGCCGGGATCAGGGTCGGATGCACGCGCAGCTCGATGCCTTCCACGCCGTTGACGGTGGCGCGCTTGGTGATGCCCAGCAGCTTGATGCGGTAGCCCAGTTGCTCGGCGTAGCGGATATCGACGGCATTGAGGTTGCTGATGCCTTCCACGTAAGCCTTGTCGAACTGCACCGGGATGCCGAAGGCGATGGCCGACATGATGGTGGCCTTGTGCGCGGCGTCCACGCCTTCGATGTCGAAGGTGGGATCAGCTTCCGCATAGCCCAGTTCCTGCGCCTGTTTCAGCACGGTGGCGAAATCGAGGCCCTTGTCGCGCATCTCGGACAGGATGAAATTGGTGGTGCCGTTGATGATGCCGGCGATCCATTCGATGCGGTTGGCCGTCAAGCCTTCGCGCAGCGCCTTGATGATGGGGATGCCGCCGGCGACAGCCGCTTCGAAGGCCACCATCACGCCCTTGTCCTGGGCGGCGGCGAAGATTTCGTTGCCGTGCACGGCCAGCAGGGCCTTGTTGGCCGTGACCACATGCTTGCCGTTGGCAATCGCCTGCATGACCAGGGTTTTCGACAGGTCGTAGCCGCCGATCAGTTCGACGACGATATCGATCTCGGGGTCGTTGACGATCAGCATCGGGTCATTGACGACCTTGCAGCCGCCGGCGACCAGCGCTTCGGCGCGCGCCACGTCGCGCACGGCGACGGCGACGACTTCAATGCCGCGGCCCGCGCGGCGCTTGATTTCTTCCTGGTTGCGTTTCAGGACGCTGAACGTGCCGTAACCGACATTGCCCAGGCCCAGCAGGCCGATCTTGATGGATTTCATAGTTGTGCTTGACTGCTCATAAGTGGCGCCCCCTTGGGCGGCGCCAGGTTGATCGAGATTGCTGCTGGCTGATTCAGCCCCGGCCGTGACGCTTGCGGTAACCTTCGAGGAAGCGCGCAATGCGCCCCATGGCCTCGGTCAGGTCATCGGAGTTGGGCAGGAAGACGACACGAAAATGGTCGGGCGCGATCCAGTTGAACCCCGTGCCCTGTACGATCAGGACCTTGGCTTCGGCCAGTAATTCATAGGCAAACTGCTGGTCGTCGGCGATCGGGTAGATCTCCGGGTCCAGGCGCGGGAACATGTACAGCGCGGCCTTCGGCTTGACACAGGTGACGCCCGGAATATCGGTCAGCAGCTTGTGCGCCAGATCGCGCTGTTTCAACAGGCGCCCGCCGGGCCCCACCAGGTCTTGTATGCTCTGGTAGCCGCCAAGCGCCGTCTGGATGGCAAATTGCCCCGGCGCGTTGGCGCATAGCCGCATCGAGGCCAGCATGTTGAGGCCTTCGATGTAATCCTTTGCGTGGCGCTTTTCGCCCGAGACCACCATCCAGCCGGAACGGTAGCCGCAGGAGCGGTAATTCTTCGACAGGCCGTTCATGGTGATGAACAGCACGTCGTCGGCCAGCGAGGCGATCGACACGTGCTCGGCTTCGTCGTACAGCACCTTGTCATAGATCTCGTCGGCGAAAATGATCAACTGGTGCTGGCGCGCCAGTTCGACGATCTGCAGCAGCACGGAAACCGGGTACAGCGCGCCCGTGGGATTGTTCGGGTTGATGACGACGATGGCTTTCGTTTGCGGCGTGATCTTGCGGCGCATGTCCTCGATGTCGGGATACCACTCGTTCTGCTCGTCGCACACATAGTGCACGGGATTGCCGCCCGACAGGCTGACGGCGGCCGTCCACAGCGGGTAGTCGGGCGCCGGCACCAGCACTTCGTCGCCACTATTGAGCAGCGCGTTCATCGACATGACGATCAGTTCGGAAGCGCCATTGCCCAGATAAATGTCATCGATGGTCACGCCGGCGATATTCTTGCCCTGGGTGTAGTGCATGACGGCCTTGCGCGGCGCGAACATGCCTTTCGAATCCGTATAGCCGGCCGCGTTCTGCAGATTGAGCATCATGTCGCGCACGATCTCGTCGGGCGGATCGAAGCCGAATACGGCCAGGTTGCCGATATTGAGCTTGGTGATCTTGTGGCCTTCTTCTTCCATTTGCCTGGATTTTTCCAGGACCGGGCCGCGGATGTCGTAGCAGACGTCCGCCAATTTATTCGATTTCTGAATCGGTCGCAAAATAAATCCCTGTCGTGATGCGGCGCGGTGACCAGAACTTGCAGCATGATAGCCGCGCCAGAACTATGAACCCGTGAAACTGCAATGCGAAAGACTGCAAGGCGAAAACAACCATTCTCGCCGAAAACAGGCCATTTTATCAAATTAAACATGGCCAACCCCAGCATTTGACGCCGATTCTGCCACGCCGGCGCCTCCGGACGACAATCGGGCGGGCGCCATCTTCATCTTCCCTTAATCTTGCAGCATTACCATGGCGAAAGCAGGCATCGCCACTGTGGCGCCGAACATTGCAATTTGGAAAGGATGTTGCTTTTCAGTCGCTCTTTTCTGTCATTTATGGCATGCTTACGCCCTTGGCCGCGGCACGCAATTTGGCCGCGCGCGCACCGATCAACCGACACGACCAGCCCCCGATATCGCCATGAAACTCCATGCCAGCAGCACCCAACAATACCAGACTGTCACCGGCTATGACGAAAACGGCGTCGAGATCAATGCCCAGCCGTATAACTACAGTCTGATCGTCATGCCGGAAATGCCCCCCCGGGCGTGGGAGGTGGACAGTTTCGAACAGCTGAACGAGGCGCATTTCGCGCAAATCCTGGCCGATGCGCCCGACGTGGTCATCCTCGGTACGGGCGAGCGCCAGCGCTTCGTGCACCCGAAGCTGACGGCCGCGCTAACCATGCGCCGCATCGGCGTCGAATGCATGGATAGCCAGGCTGCCTGCCGCACCTACAATATCCTCATGGGCGAAGGCCGCAAGGTCACCCTGGCACTGATCCTGGCCCCGGCTGCAGGCAAGGCCGCATGAAAATCAACGTCAACGAGCTGCACTCGTCGCGGGTGCTGATGTGGTCGCTGCTGGGCATCTTCATCGTCGTCACCCTGTATGCGCTGGGCGTGCGCACCCTGGTGCCGCCCGACGAAGGCCGCTACGCGGAGATGGCGCGCGAAATGTTCGTCACGGGCGACTGGATCACCACGCGCCTGAACGGCATCAAGTACTTTGAAAAACCACCGCTGCAAACGTGGATGAATGCGCTGACCTTCGCCGCCTTCGGCCTGGGCGAATGGCAGGCCCGTTTGTGGACGGGCCTGTGCGGCATCATCGGCGTGTGCATGACGGCCTACGCGGGCAAGAAAGTGTTCGGCCCGCGCGTGGGGCTGTATGCGGGCCTGGTGCTGGCGTCGAGCCTGTTCTGGCTCGCTTCCGGCCAGATCAATTCGCTGGACATGGGCCTGTCGGGCATGATGACCCTCACCATGGGCAGCCTGCTGATCGCCCAGCGCGACGACGCCACGGCGCTTGAACGGCGCAACTGGATGCTGGCCTGCTGGGCCGCCATGGCGCTGGCCGTGCTGGCCAAGGGCCTGATCGGCATCGTGCTGCCGGGCGCCGTGCTGGTGCTGTATTCGCTGTGCGCGCGCGACTGGCGCATCTGGACGCGTTTGCATCTGGTCAAGGGCTTGCTGGTGTTCTTTGCCATCGCCACGCCGTGGTTCGTGCTGGTCGCCCTGCGCAATCCGGAACAGCCGCATTTCTTCTTCATCCATGAGCATTTCCAGCGCTTCCTGATGAAGGGCCACAAGCGCGAAGGCGCCTGGTACTACTTCCTGGTGCTGCTCATTCCCGGCATCCTGCCATGGATAGGCGTGCTGCCGCAAAGCCTGGCCGCCGCCTTCCAGCGCCAGGAAGGCGCCTTCCAGCCCCGCTTGATGCTGCTGGTCTGGGCCGTCTTCATTTTCTTCTTCTTCAGCTATTCGACCTCGAAGCTGCCTGGCTATATCGTGCCCATCTTCCCGGCACTGGCCCTGCTGGTGGCGCTGTACCTGGAATCGGCCTCGCGCCGCCAGCGCATGCTGGCCGCCGGCCTGCTGTGCGTGCTGGGTGCGGCCGTCCTGATCGGCGGACCGATCGCCTTTGGCAAGGCCAGCGCGCGCGACGCGGAAGCCTTGATCGCGCTCAAGGGATACCAGCCATGGCTGATGGCGGCCGGCTTCTTCGCCATGGCCGGTGGCGCCCTGGCCTTGCTGCATGCGCGCCAGCTGCGCCGCGACATGACGGTGCTGACCATCGCCGGCGCCGGCTTCCTGGCCACGCACTGCATCCTGGCCGGCTCCGAACTGTATGGCCAGAACCGCGCGGGCACCGACATGCTGCCGCAGATCCAGGCCGAACTGACGGCCGATACCAAGCTCTATTCGGTCGGCATCTATGAACAGTCGCTGACGTACTACCTGCAGCGGCCCGTGATCCTCGTCGACTACTGGGATGAGTTCACGTTTGGCCTGAAACAGCAGCCCGAGCTGTCCATCCCGAGCATCGAGACTTTCATCACGCAATGGACGAACGATGCCAACGCCGGCGTACGCGACATGGCCATTATCAGCCTGTACCGTTACAAGGAATTGCAGGAACGTGGCGTGCCCATGCGTGTGATTGCCAAGGATGCGCGCCGCATGGTCATTGCCAACAAATAAATGTTTAAAGGGGCGCGAGGCAGTATGGATCGCGCCCCCGGCCAGCTTGCCCCGCCCCCGCATCAGCAGGATTTTTCACCGCTGAACCGGCTGCGCCGCCGTACTGACGATATAAAATAGCCATGCCTGCCAGCGGCCATTCACCGCACTGGCAGCCTCGGCGACGCCGATACCCTGACACAATACAGATCCAAGAACTGCGCCCCATGACCTCTACCCTGCCCTTTTTGCCATTTTCCAAACCCACCATCGATGAAGCGACCATCGCCGCTGTCGGCGAAGTGCTGCGCTCGGGCTGGATCACCAGCGGCCCGAAAGTGCAGGCATTCGAAGCCCAGCTGTCCGAGTATTTCGGCGGGCGTCCCGTGCGCACCTTCAATTCGGGCACGTGCACCATGGAAATCGCGCTGCGCATCGCCGGCATCGGCCCCGGCGACGAAGTCATCACCACGCCCGTGTCGTGGGTAGCGACAGCCAACGTCATCATCGAAGTGGGCGCCACGCCCGTGTTTGCCGACATCGATCCCGTCACGCGGAATATCGACCTCGACAAGCTGGAAGCGGCCATCACCCCGCGTACGAAGGCCATCATCCCCGTCTACCTGTCCGGCTTGCCGGTCGACATGGACCGCCTGTATGCGATTGCTGAAAAGTACAATTTAAGGGTCGTGGAAGACGCGGCGCAAGCGTTCGGCTCCAGCTGGAAGGGCAAGCGCATCGGCGCGTTTGGCGACTTCGTCTCGTTCAGCTTCCAGGCCAATAAGAACATCACCACGGGTGAAGGCGGCTGCCTCGTCCTCAACAACCTGGAAGAAGCGAAGCTGGCCGAGAAATACCGGCTGCAGGGCGTCACGCGCAGCGGCGTCGACGGCATCGACGTCGATGTACTGGGCGGCAAATACAACATGAGCGACATCATGGCCGCCATCGGCCTGGGCCAGTTCGCCAATATCGACGCGATCACGGCCCACCGCCGCGCGCTGGCACGCCACTATTTCGCGCAATTCGGCAGCGATTTCGAAGCGCAGAGCGGCGCCCAGCTGCCCGTGCAGGACTTTGAAAACAGCAACTGGCATTTGTTCCAGATCATCCTGCCCGACAATGGCCCCGGCACGCGCGCCGCCTTCATGCAGCAAATGGCGCAGCAGAACGTGGGAACGGGCTATCATTACGCACCGATCCACCTGTTTACCATGTACCGCGAACGCGGCTTTACCGAAGGCATGTTCCCCGTCTCGGAAAAGATCGGCCGCCTGACCGTGACCTTGCCGATGTTCTACGCCATGACGACACAGGACGTGGAACGCGCCGTCGCCACCGTCAAATCCATTCTCATCAAATGAGCAGCGCGCCGATGAAACCTGAACTGTCCATTATCATTCCAATCTACAACGAGCAGGATGGCCTGGCCAGCCTGTTCGCCCGCCTGTATCCGGCCCTCGATGCCCTGCAGACGAGCTACGAGATCATCTTTGTCAATGATGGCAGCCGCGACAATTCGGTGGCCATCCTGGCGGAACAGTTCCGCCAGCGCCCCGACGTCACGCGCGTAGTCTTGTTCAACGGTAATTATGGCCAGCACATGGCCATCCTGGCCGGCTTTGAAGCTTCGCGCGGGCAAATCATGGTCACGCTCGATGCCGACCTGCAGAACCCGCCCGAAGAAATCGGCAACCTGGTGGCAAAGATGCGCGAAGGCTACGATTACGTGGGCTCGATCCGGCGCAAGCGGCAAGATTCCGCCTGGCGCACCCTGGCGTCGAAGATGATGAACCGGCTGCGCGAGCGCATCACCAACATCAAGATCACGGACCAGGGCAACATGCTGCGCGCGTATGGCCGCAACGTGATCGACCTGGTCAACCAGTGCGCCGAAGTCAACACCTTCGTGCCCGCCCTGGCCTACACGTTTGCCCGCAAGCCCACGGAAATCACCGTCGAGCACGAGGAACGGGCCGCCGGCGAGTCGAAATACTCGCTGTACAGCCTGATCCGCCTCAATTTCGACCTGGTCACGGGCTTTTCGCTGATTCCCCTGCAAATCTTTTCGATGCTGGGCATGCTGCTGTCACTCAGTTCGGCCCTGCTGGTGATCTATCTGCTGGCGCGCCGCTTCCTGTTCGGCGCCGAGGCGCAGGGCGTGTTCACCCTGTTCGCCATCGCCTTCTTCCTGATGGGCGTGATCCTGTTCGGCATCGGCCTCGTGGGCGAATACGTGGGACGCATCTTCCAGCAAGTGCGCGCCCGTCCCCGCTACGTGGTGCAAACCATCTTGCAGGACGGCATGGCCCAGGCGGAAGCTGAGGCGCCATCGTACGTACGCCTGGAAAAGCGCCAGGTGGGCCGCTGATGGGCGCCCCGCGCGCCGTCGTCTTCGGCTACCACAATGTGGGCGTGCGCTGCATCAAGGTGCTGCTGGCCGGTGGCGTCGATATCGCCCTGGTCGTCACGCACGAAGACAGCCCCACGGAAAACCTGTGGTTCGAGTCCGTCGCCAGCCTGTGCCAGGCCGAAGGCATCCCGTACATCACGCCCGGCGATCCGCGCGCGCCCGAGCTGCTGGCGCAGGTGCAGGCGGCAGCGCCGGACATGCTGTTCAGCTTTTACTACCGCCACATGCTGCCCGCCAGCATCCTGGAAGTCGCGCCCGCCTACAATATGCACGGCTCGCTGCTGCCGCAGTTCCGCGGCCGCGCACCCGTCAACTGGGCCGTGCTGCATGGCGCCCCGCAAACGGGCGCCACCCTGCATGAAATGACGGTCAAGCCCGATGCCGGCGCCATCGTCGCGCAAACGGCCGTGCCCATCCTGCCCGATGACACGGCCTTCGAAGTCTTCGGCAAGGTCACCGTGGCGGCGGAACAAACCCTGTGGAACGTGCTGCCGGCCTTGCTGGACGGCACGGCGCCACGCCAGCTCAACGATTTGCGCCAGGGCGGCTACTTTGGCGGGCGCAAGCCGGAAGACGGGCGCATCGACTGGAAGTTACCCGCGCAGCAGGTGTACAACCTGCACCGGGCCGTCGCGCCGCCCTATCCCGGCGCCTTCACCGAAGTCAACGATGTCATTTACACCATCGAAAAAGCCCGCTTGAGCAAGCATTCCGCAGGAAGTTTGCCACCGGGCTTGGCGGTAGTGGATAATTGCATCTTTGGCGTCTGCGGAGACGGCCGCATGCTGGCCATTTCCGCACTGAGGGCTGCCGGGGAGCCGATTTCGGCTCAGCAATTGCAAGCAAGTCTGACCACCCGCGTCAGCACACACTGATATCACTCAAGAGAATCTCACATGAAAAAAGTCCTCATCTTAGGCGTCAACGGCTTCATCGGCCACCACCTGTCCAAGCGCATCCTGGAAACCACCGACTGGCATGTCTACGGCATGGACATGAACACGGACCGCATCACCGAATTGCTGGAAGATGACAACTACAAGTCGCGCATGCACTTCTTCGAAGGCGACATCACGATCAACAAGGAATGGGTCGAGTACCACGTCAAGAAGTGCGACGTGATCCTGCCGCTGGTGGCCATCGCCACGCCATCGACCTACGTCAAGCAGCCGCTGCGCGTCTTCGAACTGGACTTCGAAGCCAACCTGCCCATCGTCCGCTCGGCCGCCAAGTACGGCAAGCACCTGGTCTTCCCGTCGACCTCGGAAGTGTATGGCATGTGCCATGACGAGGAATTCGATCCGGAAAACTCGGAACTGATCTGCGGCCCGATCAACAAGCCGCGCTGGATCTATTCGAACGCCAAGCAGCTGATGGACCGCGTGATCTGGGGCTACGGCATGGAAGGCTTGAACTTCACCCTGTTCCGTCCATTCAACTGGATCGGCGCCGGCCTGGACTCGATCCACACGCCAAAAGAAGGTTCTTCGCGCGTGGTGACGCAATTCTTCGGCCATATCGTGCGCGGCGAGAACATTTCGCTGGTCGACGGCGGCGCGCAAAAACGCGCGTTCACCTACATCGACGACGGCATCGATGCGCTGATGCGCATCATCGCCAACAAGAACGGCATCGCCAGCGGCAAGATCTACAACATTGGCAATCCGATCAATAACTATTCAATCCGCGACCTGGCCGGCATGATGCTGACCTTGGCCGCCGAATACCCGGAATACGCCGAAGGCGCGAAACACGTGAAAATCGTGGAAACGACCTCGGGCGCCTACTACGGCGCCGGCTACCAGGACGTGCAAAACCGCGTGCCGAAAATCACGAATACCTGCGAAGAGCTGGGCTGGGTGCCGACCACCACCATGGCCGATTCCCTGCGCAATATTTTCGACGCCTACCGCAGCCAGGTAGCCCAAGCCAAAGCCCTGATGGATTAATGTTGAGCAAGCCGTTCCTGACCCTGAAAATCGACGTCGATACCTATCGCGGCACCCGTGAAGGCATGGGCAATCTGGTGCGCATGCTGGCCGCGCACCAGGCCAAGGCCACCTTTCTGTTCTCGCTGGGCCCCGACCACACGGGCTGGGCCCTGCGGCGCGCCTTGCGGCCCGGCTTTTTCAGCAAGGTGTCGCGCACCTCGGTGGTCGAACACTACGGCTTGAAAACATTGATGTACGGCACCTTGCTGCCGGGACCCGATATCGGCAAGCTGTGCGCGGCGCAATTGCGCGCCGTGCGCGATGCCGGTTTCGAGTGCGGCATCCACACCTGGGATCACACCCTGTGGCAAGACAACGTGGCCAAGCGCAACGCCGCCTGGACCATCAACATGATGCGCAAGGCCGCCAACCGCTACGAACAGGTGTTTGGCACCAAGCCGCACACGCACGGCGCGGCCGGCTGGCAAATGAATGTCAGCGCCTTTGTCGAACACGACACGGCCGGCTACCGCTTTGCCTCCGATGGCCGCGCCATGCTCGACGCGCGCGGCGCCATGGTGCATGCCACGAATGGCCCGCACCGCGTGCGCAACGGCAACACCATCCTGCAATGCGTGCAATTGCCCACCACCCTGCCCACCCTGGATGAATTGCTGGGCTGCGAAATCGACGGCAAACTGATCACAACGAGCAATGTTGCCGCGCATATATTGTCGCTGACGGCGGATAATCCCCGCGATCACGTATATACCTTGCATGCGGAACTTGAAGGACAGAAACTCGCCCCCATTTTCGAACAACTGCTGGCTGGCTGGAAAGCCCAGGGCTACCAGTTTGCAGCGATGGGCGATTATTATGAAAAGATAAAAAATACGGACTTGCCCGTTTGTCCCGTCACCTGGGATGAGTTGCCAGGCCGTTCGGGACGCCTGATTGTGCAGGGCAAAGCGGCCTGAATGCTGTATTGTTGCACCTGGATGCGTTGCCAGATTAAAAACAGCGCTGATGATCACCGTTCAGGAGAGAACCTGTGGCTGATAGCCAATCCCTCGTTAGCATACCCGACTTTAGCGCCGCCATGACCAGCGGCAAGACCTTTCAGTTGCTGGGCCGTCCGGCCAAGGCCACGGTGCTGTTTTTCTATCCGAAGGACAACACCCCTGGCTGCACCACGGAAAACATCGCCTTCCGCGATGCGTATTCGCAATTCGTCGCAGCCGGCGTGGAAATCTACGGCATCAGCCGCGATTCCCTGCGCTCGCACGAAAGTTTCAAAGCCAAGCTGGAACTGCCGTTCGAGCTCATTTCCGACCCGGACGAAGCCGTTTGTCTGCTGTTTAACGTCATGAAGATGAAACAGATGTACGGCAAGACGGTCCGTGGCGTCGAGCGCAGTACGTTTGTGATTGACGCCCAGGGCCGATTGGTGAAAGAATGGAGAGGCGTGAAGGTCGCAACTCACGTGGAAGAAGTGCTGGAATTCGTAGCGCATCTGAATTGATCGTCCATTTTTGATCCAATGCGCGTTGTCGGCTTCCAGCGAGCCTGGTTCAACCGCAGTTCAGTTCACGGTACCTATCGCCATTTTGAGTCAACGAAGCGCCTCCATCCACTCCGCCAGGCGGGCATGCAGCCCGTCGATGGCGTCCATGACCGGCCATGCTGCCGGCCTTCCGGCAGTTACTCGTCCTGTAGCATTGTTGTTCCCCCGCATCCACCCCATGAGAAGTGCCGCCAGAAGCTGGCTGCCCATGGGCGATTCATTCCAGAAATTTTTTGATTGAGATCCTGATGCCACTGCCAAAATTACCGAGCAAGCCAGCCACTATCCTGGCCACCCAAGATTACCCAACCGCAGGCGCAGCGCGCCCGGCCACCAAAACCCCGGCAGCCAAGAAAGTGGCTGCACCGATTATTGAAGCGGCGATCGCCGAAGTTGCCAAGCCGGTCCGCAATGCGGCCACGAAGATCAAGCAAGTGGCGGCCCTGATGGTCGCCAAGCCGGCGCCAGCCGTTGCTGCACCGGCGCCGGTCGCGGCCGCGCCTGCCGCCGTTGCTGCGCCTGCAGCGAAAGCCAAGCCGGCGGCAAAAGGCAAGGTCACGCCGATCAAGCCCGTCAAGCAAGCCGAGCAGCCACATCCTGCCAAGCACAAGGCTGTCGAAGTGCAGCTCAAGTCGTCCGCCAGCCGCGCCGCCGACCAGCGCGGCATCAGCAAGCTGTTCGTGCTCGACACGAACGTGCTGATGCACGATCCGTCGTCGCTGTTCCGTTTCGAGGAACACGATGTGTACCTGCCGATGATGACCCTGGAAGAGCTGGACAACCACAAGAAGGGCATGACGGAAGTGGCGCGCAATGCACGCCAGGTCTCGCGCACGCTCGACGCCCTGATCAGCAACACGGATGACGACGCCATCGAACACGGCATCCTGCTGTCCAAGCTGGGCAACAAGGATGCCAAGGGCCGCCTGTTCTTCCAGACGCGCCTGCAAAGCGCCGACTTGCCGGCTGGCTTGCCAGTGGGCAAGGCCGACAACCAGATCCTCGCCGTCGTGCGCTCGCTGGAATCGGAACAGGAAGGCCGCCCTGTCGTGCTGGTGTCGAAAGACATCAACATGCGCATCAAGGCGCGCGCCCTGGGCCTGCCGGCCGAAGATTACTTCAACGATCATGTGCTGGAAGACACGGACTTGCTGTACTCGGGCATCGTGCAATTGCCGGACGACTTCTGGAACAAGCACGGCAAGGACATGGAATCGTGGCAGGAAAGCAAGAACGGCTACAGCTCGACGTTCTACCGCGTGACGGGCCCGTTCATCCCGTCGCTGCTGGTCAACCAGTTCATCTACCTGGAACCGAAAAACGGCGAAACGCCGTTCTACGGCCAGGTGAAACAGATCAACGGCAAGACAGCCGTGCTGCAAACCCTGCGCGACTTCAGCCACACGAAGAACAATGTGTGGGGCGTGACGGCGCGCAACCGCGAGCAAAACTTCGCGCTGAACTTGCTGATGAATCCGGAATGCGACTTCGTCACCCTGCTGGGCCAGGCCGGTACCGGCAAGACCCTGCTGGCCCTGGCCGCCGGCCTGGCGCAAGTGCTGGAAACCAAGCTCTACAATGAAATCATCGTTACCCGCGTCACGGTACCGGTGGGCGAAGACATCGGTTTCCTGCCAGGCACGGAAGAAGAAAAGATGTCGCCATGGATGGGCGCCTTCGACGACAACCTGGAAGTGCTGAACAAGTCCGACTCCGATGGCGGCGAATGGGGCCGTGCGGCAACGCAAGACCTGATCCGCTCGCGCATCAAGATCAAGTCGCTCAACTTCATGCGCGGCCGCACGTTCGTGAACAAGTTCCTCATCATCGATGAAGCGCAAAACTTGACGCCGAAGCAAGTCAAGACCCTCGTCACGCGCGCCGGTCCCGGCACGAAGATCCTGTGCCTGGGCAACATCGCGCAGATCGACACGCCGTACCTGACGGAAGGCTCGAGCGGCCTGACTTACGTGGTCGACCGCTTCAAGGGCTGGACCCACAGCGGCCACGTCACCCTGGCCCGCGGCGAGCGCTCGCGCCTGGCCGACCACGCCAGCGAAGTACTGTAAGTGATAGCGGGCGGCGTGAGCTGCCCAGTCATTCGAAGCCCCGGCTGCAGCGATGCAGCCGGGGCTTTTTTCATGTGCGCGACTTTTCATGGCGGCATGTTCTAATACCGCTCCTTTCCTTCTGGACACATAGCCCGATGCATCCCGCCTTTCAGTTGTTGCTCTGCTTCATCCTCTTCATGTTCATCCACATTTCCGTCATGGCGGCCTGCGCCAGGCTGTCCGGCATCACGGTGCGCAGCATCAGCTATGGCGTGGGACCGACTGTGCTGACCTGGGGAAAAGTCCACGTCAAGCTGCTGCCGCTGGCCGGCAGCTTGGTGCTGAAAGATACGCGTGAAGAAGAACTGTATGACGACGATCCCTGCCTTGACGCGTATAACTTCCAGCCGCTGTGGAAGCAGGTGCTGCTGCCATTGAGCGGCGTGGGGATGCTGCTGGCATTGTCGCTGGGCATCATGGGAGCCTCGGGCTGGGACAGCTTTGTCGCGGCCTTCGGGCAAATCGTCAACGGCGCGCTGGCACCGCTGTCGACGGCGCAGGAATTGCTGGGCAATGGAGAGGCGTTTGCCCGTACACACGGCTTTGCGCTGGCGTTCGCCCTGTTCTCATTGAAACTGTGCGCCTTGAACCTGTTGCCGTTTGCCGGCTTGAACGGGGGACAGGCGCTGCTGGCCATCGCGCGCGGCGGCAAGCCGTATGTGACGTGGGAAGAGACGGCAGCAAAATGGCTGCTGCTGCCGGGGCTGGCGATCCTGCTGGCGTGGGCGGCGGCACTGGCCGTGTATTGCTGGCGCGCGCTGGGGCTGTAATCGCACGGCCCCAGTTGGCTACAGCTAGAAATTCACCTTCAGGCTCAGCAAGGCTTCGCGTTCGGCGCCACGGAAGATGCCGCCAAAGTATTTCTTGTCAAATACATTGCCGATATTCAGAGCCAGGCGGTAACGCGCCGTTTCGTAGGCCACGGCGATATCGGCCAGGGTGTACGGATCATTCATGTACAGCGCATTGGCCGCGCCATTGTAGGGCGAACTGCCACGGTAGCGCAGGCCGCCAGCGAGCATCAGGCCGGGCACGGCCATGGGCCGGTAGTCGAGCCAGACGCTGGCCGCATGGCGCGTCGTCTGCAGGGTCTGGCGGCCGATTTCGTAGTCGCGGTTGCTCTTCGTCGTGCGCGGGTCCAGATAGGTATAGCCTGCCAGCACGCTCAACTCGGGCAAGGGTTTGAACGTACCTTCCAGTTCCACGCCCGTCGAACGTACCTCGCCCGTCTGTAGTGACGAACGCGGGTGCAGCGGATCCGGCGTGGTGACATTCGTTTGCGTCAGATCAAACAGCGATGCCGTCAACATGGTCGATGTGCCGGCAGGCTGGTACTTGATACCCAGTTCCACCTGCTTGCCCTTGCGTGGCTGAAAAGCCTTGCCGTCAAAGTCGCGGCCCGTGGCCGGGTCGAACGAGGTGGCATAGCTGGCATACGGCGCCACGCCATTGTCGAACAGGTACAGCAGGCCGGCACTGCCCGTGGTGGCATTGTCGTCGATGCGCGTGCTCGCCGAATTGAGCTGCGTGCTGCGCGCGCGGTCGTGGCGCAGGCTGGCGTTCGCCACCCATGCGCCCAGCTTGAACTGGTTCAACGTGTAGATGCCCGTCTGCTTGAGTTCAGTGTCGGTATAGTCGAGTCCCGGTGCGGCGATCGATTGATGGTAGACCGGCGCATGGATATCGAGGTTCGGCACGTCCCAGCCAAAGCCCAGGCCATCGTTTTCCTTGTATTTCAGGTAATCGATGCCCGCCACGAAGCGGTGTTCGATCTCGCCCCAGCGAAAGTCCTTTTGCGCGCGGCTGTCGACCGTCCAGGTCTTGCCGTCCACTTTTTCCGCCAGGCTGCCGCGCGTGGCCGTGCGCCCGTCAGGCAGCAAATCCATGGCGTAGATATGCTGGTAATCAACCTTGATGGTCGCATAGCGCAGGTTTTGCGTCAGCTTCCATCCATTCCCTGTTGCATGCTCGAACATATAGCCAAGGGCGCGCGTATCGCGGTCGAAATAGTCGAAGGACGGGTCGCCCGCCGTGCGGCTGACGGGCAAGTCCTTGATGTGCGGATGGACAAACAGGCTGGGCCACCATGGTTTCGGCGTGCCCCGTTCTTGCGAATATGTGCCCAGTACGGTCAGGCTGGTGCGCGCCGAGATGTCCCAGCGCAGCGAGGGCGAGATGGAAACGCGGTTGTTCTTCGATTCGATGGGACGATCGTCGGCATCGCGGCCCGTCAGCGTGACGCGGTACAGCAAGCCATCGTTGCCCGCGACAGCGCCGCCCAGGTCGGCATTGATCTGATAGCGGTGATAGCGTCCCGCGGAAAACCCCACGCTATTGACGTGGTCTGCACCCGGCAGCTTGGAAGTGACATTGATCATGCCGCCCGGGCGGCCCTGGCCGTAGAAGACGGACGCGGGCCCCTTGATGACTTCGACGCTGTCGAGGTCTTCCATTTCGCTATTCCACGAACCATAACTGCCCGCCGACAGCAGCTTCAAGCCATCCTGGTAGTACGAGCTGCCATCGCTGAAGCCGCGGATGGTGGCGCCCGACATGCGCACGTCGGCACCCGTCACGTCCGTCAGCACGCCCGCCGTATAGGCCAGCGCCTGTTCGATGCTTTTCGGGGCCTGCGTCTTGATCTGTTCACGCGTGACAACGGAAATGGCGCGCGGCGTCTCGAGCAATGGCGTGCCCATCTTGGTGGCGGCCACGCTGATGGGCACATAGCCGCGCGACACCGTGTCCGCGCCCGCGTCAGCCGCTGCCATGACGGAAATCAATGGCATGACGGCGTCGGGCGCCGTGCTGGCCACGGCAGGCGCGGCGCGCAGCACGTAGCTGCCCGCCTCCAGTTCGACCGCCTGCAAGCCCGTACCCGCCAGCAAAGCGGCCAGGGCAGCCTGCGGCGTGTACTGGCCTTGCAGGCCGGCCGTGCTCTTGCCGCTGGCCTGGTCTGGCGTGTAGCTGAGCAAGACATTCGCCGCGCTGGCCAGGCTGCGCAGCGCGGGGGCCAGCGGACCGGCAGGGATGTCGTAGGTCAGGCGCATGGCGCCAGCCTGCTGGGCATTGGCCGCTTGCGCCTGCGCCAGGGCTGGCATGGCGGCGTACAGCGCCAGGCTGCACACGGCCAGCGACACGGCACGGGCGATGGGAAGGATTTGCGGTGTAGAAATATAGTAGCGCTGCTTGCGACGAACGGACATGGTGTAAAGCCTCTCAAATGGACTGCTGAAATGATTCCCTTACTTAGCAGGTGCCTTGAGAATGCGAATCGGTCAGGCTGGACACGAAAAAAAAAATAATGCCTGCCGGCAGTATCGACTGGCCGGCAGGCATACGCTGTATTACGGCGATCAGTTCACGCGTTTGGCCGGCATATCCTGCCCCTCCTGGCGCAGCACCAGTTGTTGCGTCTTGCCATCGGCATCCTTGCTGAAACGCACTTCCGCATCGACTTCATTCGAGAAGAAAGCCGTCTCGCTCATCGGCAGCATGGCCAGCTTGCGGAAACCCGTCACCTGGGCGAAGAACTTGTCGCCTTCGCGCGTCACTTCCAGGTAGACCTCGGGCGCCAGCGCATACTTGCCCACGTAGGCATCGAATTGCGCCGTCGTCATGGCGACCACCGTACGCGCCGGCTTGGCGGCGCTGGCGCGTTCGTGCACCGTCTTCGATTCGCCGCCGTCATTGAGGATCAGCTGCGCCTCGCCCTTCGGTCCCCGCTCGAATTCGGCAGTGGTGAGCGTATTTTCGATCAGAAAACCATTTGGCGAGTACGCCAGCATGCGTTGTGCGGGACGCCCCGTGCGCTGCAGCAGCAAGTTGCCCTCGAAGTTGCGGATCGTATAGCCGGCCTTGTCGTTGATGGCGTACACGCCCGCGTACGCATCGAGGATGGCGGGCTTGAGCGTGATGACCTTGATCTCGGGATATGGCCGGCCGACGGCGACAGCCGCCGCCTTGCGCGCCACCACGTCGGGATTGACCAGGCCCGTGTCCGAATTTTCCAGCACGGCCACATAGACTTTTTCCTTCGGCAAACGCATCGCATACGTGGCAAAACCATTGATGCCGCCGCTATGGTGGATGACGGGCGTGTTTTGCCAGGTGCCCACCTTCCAGCCCAAGCCGGAACGGGTCGCCTTGCCATCGTTCAGCTTGGCCTGCGTGAACGCCTGCTGCCAGGTGGAAGCCTTGAGCAGCTTGCCGTCGGAGATGGCCGCGTCCCAGCGCGCCAGGTCGTCCACCGTGGAAACGAGCGCGCCGGCCGCATACGGCTGCGTCATGCTCAGAGGCAAGTTCGGCACATACGTCTCGCCCGAACGGATATGCCCGGCCGCGCGCTTGGCCGGCCGGCGCTCGTGGCCTTCATAGGCCGTATCGTTCATGCCCAGTGGCACGAAGATCTGCTGTTCCACAAACGTGGCATACGGCTGGCCCGATGCCTTTTCAATGATGGCGCCCAGCAGGAAATAGCCGGAACTGCTGTAACTCCACTGCGTGCCCGGCTCAAAGTCGGGCGCATCGTTCTTGAAGAAATCTATCATCTGCGCCACGCTCAAGTCTTTCGTGCTGTTGGGCACAAATTCCGGCTTCCTTGTGTAGTCGTGGATGCCGGACGTATGCGCGAGCAGCTGTTCGATCGTGATTCTCTTGCCGTGCGTCGGATAGTCGGGCAGGAACTTCGTGATGTCATCGGTGATGGCCAGCTTGCCCTGGTCGGCCAGCAACAGGATGGCGACGGCCGTGAATTGCTTGGAAATGGAACCCAGGCGCAGCGACATGTCAGGCGTCAGCGGCTGGCCATCCTTCACGCTGGCCAGACCATACGCCTTGCGCAACAAGGGCTGTCCATCCTTGACGACGATGACGACGGCGCCAGGTTCCGTGGCCTTGTAATAGGGAGCGATACTGGCATCGATTTGCGCGGCCAGCGCTTGCTGCTGCTGGCTCAGGGGCGCCGGCTGGCCAGCCCAGCCGGCTGGCGCTTGCAACAGGATCAACGTGGCGAGGCAGATGCTGGAAACTGTAAACATGCAGATCACTTTCAAAGGAAGGATAAACCAGCTTGACCATGCCCCTGGCGGCGGCTACCGGGATGGGATAATTTTTTTAGACAATATTTCCAATTTGCCCACCCAGCCTAGCAGACGCGTCACGCATAATTCTCTCCATTTATCACCATGATAGTTTGTGCCTGCTGACGCTATTATTTTCGGGATACCTATCGTATGCTCGCACCAGTGACTTGATGGCATAGAAAAAAGGAGCTGGCATTTTCTCATTCGACACTTGCGGCAAACGCCTGGCCCTGTTGGCCATTCGCGCTTACCAGCGCTACCTGTCGCCCTATAAAGGCTATTCCTGCGCCCACCGCGTGCTGACAGGCCGCGACAGCTGTTCCGCCTATGGCTACAAGGTCATCGCGCGCCACGGCTTGCGTCCGGGACTGGCGCTGTTGCAACGCCGCCTGCGCGCCTGCGGCGAACGCCATCGCCAGCACGGCGCGCTGCAGCCACCGGCACGGCACAGTGCGCGCAGGCAGGCACAGGCGGGGTATTGCGACTGCGATGTGCCCCTGGTCGACTGCGCCTGCGACTGCGCCGACGTGGCAAATGTACTGAACTGCAGTTGGCCGGGTCAGCATAAGCAGACAAGCTGGTTTCGCAATGGCTATACGACAAGCAAGGCATTGAAACAGCAGCAGGCGGCACATCGCAAGAAGATCAGGCAAGGGCAGAACCCGGACAACTGAAATTCACAAGAATACTTACAAATGAAATATTCATTCATGAAATGAATAATACCCATTATCACTGTGAATTGGCTGGAAGCGGGCCTGCGGCCTATACTCATGCCGTCTCCCCTACTTTGCTTCCCATGCACACCCTGCTCAGCCCGCATACATCGCGGGCTTTTTGTTCCCGGCAATTGCCACGCTGTCTTTCCCCTCTTACCGATCACCAGGTGCGCGTTTCCCCGCCAGCCCAGCCCCACACCGGGAGTACAGCATGATCGTGCGCGAGCGTCCATCGGCGCTACGGCTGTTCCTCGTGGTGCGCGGCTCCGTCCTGCCGCGCATCCGCACCACGCTCATCGTCAATACCCTGATCGCCACCCTCGTCACCTGGTGCCACGGCACCCTGTTCGACCACAAGGTCATCCTCACCACCATCCCGTTTACCCTGATCGGCTTGCCGCTGGCCATCTTCCTGGGCTTTCGCAACACGGCCGCCTACGACCGCTATTGGGAAGCGCGCAAGCTGTGGGGCGAACTGGTCTTGCGCAGCCGGAATTTCTCGCGCCAGTGCCAGACCATGATACGCAGCGACACGCCGGCCCACGCGAGGCTGGGCCTGGACGATGTGCGCGTGCGCATGATTTACCGTACCATCGCCTTTTGCCATGCACTGCGCCACCAGCTGCGCGACACGCGCGGACCTGACGACTTGCAGCCACTGCTGCGCCCGGCCGAATGGGAAGCGGCCTGCAAGGCGGCGAACCCGTCCGACTACCTGATGCTGCAGATGGGTCACGACCTGGCCGATTGCATCGCGCAGGGCCGCATCGACAGCATCCTCGCCACGCAGATCGATAACACGGTCTCGGCCATGGTAGCGGCAGGCGCCTCGTGCGAACGCATCCGCAGCACGCCGATTCCCTTCTCGTACTCGCTGCTGCTGCACCGCACGGCCTATCTGTACTGTTTCCTGCTGCCTTTCGGCCTGGTCGATTCGCTCGGTTTTATGACGCCCTTCGTCGTCGCCATCGTCGCCTATACCTTCTTTGGCCTCGATGCGCTGGGCGACGAGATCGAGGAGCCGTTCGGCGAAGATGCCAACGATCTGCCGCTATCGGCCATGTGCCGCGCCATCGACATCAGCTTGCGCGAATCCGTGCAGGACGAAAACGTGCCGCCGCCCATGCAAGCCGTCGACTTCCTGCTCCATTAAAACGCCGCAACGCTTCCTCTTGACCTTCCCACCGGGGCAAGGATTACAGTGGAGGCACTTAATCATTCAAGGAGTGCTTGTCATGTATCAGTTACAAGTTGAAAACATGAGTTGCGGCCATTGCGTCGGCTCGGTCACGAAAGCGGTGCAGGCGATCGATCCTGCGGCACAGGTGCAGATCGACCTGGCCAGCAAGCGCGTCACGGTAGAGTCATCGAGCGAACTGGGCGCCATCAGCGCCGCCATCGTCGATGCGGGCTACCCCGTCACCAGCGCACAATAACAGCAGAGCAGCACCAGGACAGCCGGCCTTTGGGCCGGCTGTTTTTTTATCCGTCCAGTTCGGGGTAATGGCGGAAGATGCCTTCTTCATTGAAGGCGATTCTGCGCTTCGACTTCAGGTAGCGGGCGATATTCGGCCGCGCCGCCACAGCGTCATGCAGGTCAGACAATGCAGGATATTCAGGCGCCAGGCGCGCCATGGCTTGCGGAAACGCATAGCGCAGGCCGGCCAGCATCTGGAACAGCGACAGGTCGCCATACGTGAGTCTGGCACCCACCAGGTAGTGGCCACGGCTGCGATTATTCAACAACACTTGCGTGAAATAGGAAAGAAACTTGGGCAAACGTGTTTCGCGGAAATCCGCGCTGCGCAGCATGGCCGCCTGCTGTTGCTCTTCGTAATATTGATTCATCGACAGCGGATGATGCGTGTCGTGCACTTCCGCCAGCCAGTCGGCCATCGTCAGCTGCAGCTGGTTCAGCCACAAACGGCCGCTTTCCGTACGCGGCGCCAGCCCCAGACGCCGGCCCAGGTACAAGAGGATATTCGTGGTCTGGCCGATCAGCACGTCGCCATCGCGCAGCACGGGCGGTGCGTAGGCCGCCTGTGGCATGCTGTCGTCATCGAGGCAGGCCAGCATGGCGGGAACGCCTTGCCCCTTGCGTTCAGGCAAACGGGCGATATCGCGGTAGTCGGCGCCCGCCTCTTCCAGCGCCAGCCGGATGAATTCGCCGCGCCCCTGTATCGTGGGCCAGTAATGCAGTTCATAGGCCATACACACCTCCGTTGATTTACATCAATGGCAACATGCTTTCGCGTCCGCTTCACCGGCCAGGCCCAGGCTTTGCAGGATGGGGCAATCGGGCTTGTCGTCGCCGTGGCACGATTGCGCCAGGTGGGCCAGGGTATCGCGCATTTCCGTCAGTTCGGCGATGCGCTTGTTGAGCTCGGCCACGTGGGCCAGGGCGATGCCTTTCACGTCCGCGCTGGCGCGCTGGTCGTTTTGCCACAGCGACAGCAGCTCGCGGATCTGTTCCAGCGAAAAGCCAAGACCCCGCCCGCGCTTGATGAAGCGCAAGGCGTGCAAGTCGTTCGGCGTGTAGATGCGGTAACCGGCGTCGCTGCGCGCGCTGGGTTTTAACAATGCAATACTCTCGTAGTAGCGTATCATTTTTGCCGATACGCCCGTTTCGCTTGCCGCCTGGCCGATATTCATCCTATGACTCCTTGGTATGCGCGCTACCTGCATGACTGCGGGCTTTCCAACGGCGCAGCAACAGGGCATTGCTGATCACGCTGACGGAACTGAAGGCCATCGCCGCGCCCGCCACCATGGGGTTGAGCAGGCCGAAGGCGGCCAGCGGAATGCCGATCAGGTTATAAATGAAGGCCCAGAACAGATTCTGCCGTATCTTGCTGTAGGTGCGGCGCGAGATATCGATGGCATCCGCCACCAGGGCCGGATCACCGCGCATCAGCGTGATGCCGGCCGCATGCATGGCCACATCGGTCCCCGTCGACATGGCGATGCCCACGTCGGCGGCCGCCAGCGCCGGCGCATCGTTGATGCCGTCGCCCACCATGGCCACCTTCGCGCCCTCGCCTTTCAGCGCGACAATTTTAGCGGTTTTATCGGCCGGCAGCATTTTCGCCGCCACCGTGTCGATGCCCAGCAGCTTGCCGACGGCGTCGGCGCTGCCCTGGTTATCTCCCGTCAACATCACCGTGCGGATGCCCAGGCTGTGCAAATGGGCAATGGCCGCCCGCGCGTTCGGCTTGACCTGGTCGCTGAAGGCAAACAGGCCCAGCAGTTCCGATCCCGACGCCAGCCACGAGATCGTGTTGCCCGTGGCTTCCAGTTCCTGCGCCTGCGCGGCCAGCGGCGTCATGTCCACGTTCAATTCCTGCATCAGCCGCGTGCTGCCCAGCTTCAGTTCCAGGCCATCGACGTGGGCCGCCAGGCCGCGGCCCGGCAAGGCCGACAGGGCCGTGGCTGGCAAGGGGTCGATACGGCGGGCGGCAGCCGCATCCAGCACGGCCGTCGCCAGGCTGTGCTCGCTACCGCGCTGAATGCTGGCCGCCAGCTGCAGCAGCCGCGCATCCTCGATGCCATGCGCATGCAGGGCCGCCAGCGCCGGTTTTCCCACCGTCAGGGTACCCGTCTTGTCGAACACGACAGTATTGACGGCGTGCGCCACTTCCAGCGCTTCCGCATCCTTGATCAGGATGCCGTAGCGGGCAGCCACGCCCGTGCCGGCCATGATGGCCGTCGGCGTGGCCAGGCCCAGCGCACAGGGGCAGGCGATGACCAGCACGGCCACGGCATTGATGATGGCGTTCTCCAGCTCGCCGGTAGCGAGCCACCAGCCCAGCATGGTCAGCAGCGCCAGCACCAGCACCACGGGGACGAAGATGGCGCTGACCTTGTCGACCAGATGCTGGATCGGCGCCTTGGCCGCCTGCGCATCTTCCACCAGGCGGATGATGCGCGAGAGGGTCGTCTCGCCGCCTACGGCTTGCGTGCGCACCAGCAGCAAGCCGTCCGCATTGATGGCGCCGCCCGTGACCTTGTCGCCCACATGCTTATCGACCGGCAAGCTTTCGCCCGTGATCAGCGATTCGTTGATCTGGCTGGCGCCTTCCACCACCACGCCATCGACGGCTACCCGCTCGCCGGGACGGATGACCACCAGGTCGCCCACTTTCACCTGGTCCACGGGCAAGTCCAGCTCCACACCGTCGCGGCGCACGCGCGCCGATTCCGGACGCAAGACTTGCAGCGCGCGGATGGCGGAGGCCGTCTGGCGCTTGGCGCGGCTTTCCAGCCATTTGCCCAACAGCACCAGGGTGATGACGACGGCCGACGCTTCGAAATACAGGTGCGGCAGCATCTCGCCCGCCGTCAGCCATTGGTAGACGGACAAGCCATACGCGGCGCTCGTACCCAGCGCCACCAGCAAGTCCATGTTGCCGCTACCGGCGCGGGCCGCCTTCCAGCCCGCCTTGTAGAAGCGCGCGCCAAAGTAAAACTGCACGGGCGTGGCCAGCGCGAATTGCAGCCAGCCTGGCAACATCAAATGGATGCCGGCCCACTCGAGCAGCATGGGCAGCATCAAGGGGAAAGCCAGGACGGCCGCGAACGCCACTTTCATGCCGTCGCGGTTCGGTGCGGCAGCGGGCGCGCTGGCCTGGCTGGCGACGGGTACCTTGGCGGCATAGCCGGCCTTGTCGATGGCGGCGATCAGGGTGCCCGCTTCCAGGCCGCCCGTCACCTTGATGCGCGCGCTTTCCGTGGCCAGGTTGACGCTGGCGGCCAGCACGCCTGGCACTTTCAGCAAGGCTTTTTCCACCCGGCCCACGCAAGAGGCGCACGTCATGCCGGCGATGTTCAGGTCGATCTCGCGCTGCGCCACCGTGTAGCCGGCCTTTTCCACTGCCGCCTGCAAGGTGGCCAGGGGAATCGGCGTGCTGGACGTGACTTTGGCCACTTCGGTGGCCAGGTTGACGCTGGCCTGGCTCACGCCAGGCACGGCGGCCAGGGCCTTTTCCACGCGGCCCACGCACGAGGCGCAGCTCATGCCTTCGATGGCCAGCGCCTGCGCATGCGCGGCGTCGGGAGGGAAAGCGGCGGGGACGAGTGCACTCTGGTTCATGGCAGATCCTGTACGAAAGATTAACGAATAGGATCAGGATCTGCTATCCAACGATGGGAAGGTCAAGCCCTATTTGCAAAGTGTGCGGGCTTGTTTGCGGATGCTTAACGCACCACGCAGTCGATGGCGGCAGGCTTGCCGCTGTTGGCGCCGGCGCCCGTGCTGGACAGTGGCGTCGAAAATGCCGGCGGCGGCGTAAACGGGATGCCGGGATTGACGGGCAGCATCACGGGCGGCTGCTTGAAGCTGGGAGTAAAACCGAACTGGCCGGCAGAAAAATTTTGCGTCCCGGCAGGATTGGTGACATGAATCAAGCCATCGAGCACCTGCACATACAAGCCCGGCGCCCTCGCCGCCCCGACTGACGGCGATACCGTTGGCAGCGCCGGTGCCGACGGTGCTACGTAACTGGCAACAAACGTCGTGCCGCGGATGCCGATGGTGGCGGCTGGCGTCTTCATCTCGAAGCGCTCCTTGTTGCGCTTGCCCAGCAGACCCGTGACGGAACGCAAGCCGCCCTTGAGCAAGCTGAAGATGGCATGGTCGCCATCGGGCTGCTCGGCCGTGTAGCTGAATTGTTCGATCACGAAACTGGTATTCGGCTTCAGGGTGATTTCGCTATTGTCGATCAGCTTGATCAAGGCATAGGTCTCCTTTTCCGTCAGCAAGGTGTCCCCCTGCTCGACTTCGGACTTGATGGCCAGGATCTTCACCTTGCCATCCGCCTTCTTGGCCATCAGCGGACCACTCAATTGCATGACGGTACCGGCCACCTGGCCGGCCCAGGCCTGCGCGCCCATGCACATCAGGGCCAGCCACAGCAGGGCCTTAATTGCAGTACATTTTTTTAGTAGGGTCATCGAATTTGTATCCTGTAGGTTTATCTGCAGCATCGGCAACATCCTTGCTGTCCGGCTTCTTGTCGTCCAGCTTGGCTGGCGGCGTGGACGCGAGCGTGTCGTTGGCACGGTCAGCCTGCTTGATGATGCGCAAGGCATCGTCGATGGCCGCGCTCGTGGCGGCATCGATCACGGGCTTGTCGATGGTCGTCGCTGGCAGGAAGATGGCGTCCGCCATGCTCACCGTGCCATTCGGCGCCAGCAGAATCACGCCGCTGCGCTGGCGGTTGATGCGCACGCCAGAGTCGCCCGTGATGCTGCCCGTTTTCGCCAGCACGCTCATGCTGGCCGCTGCCGGCAAAGCGACGCTTGCCGTGTCCGCAAAGCGCACATGGCCTTCCGCGGTGGCGGAAAAATTGCCGCCGCTAACAATCTGCGCATTGCCGCCGACATGGATGTCGCGACCCGCCGTCAAACTGACATTGCGCGCCGCTGCCAACTGCGCGCCATCGCCCAGCAGCACGTCCGTGCTGGCATTGAGGGCGATATCATTGCCCTCGATCTTGCCGTTGACAGTGACGGGGCTGTGCGCCGTCACGCTGACGTTGCCGCCGTTCGCATTGATATTGCCTGCCGCGACACCGCCCGTGTTGTCGATCGCGATATTGCCCGCGCCTGTGGTGAGCGTTCCCAGGGTCAAGGTGCCCGGCGCCGAGGTATTGTTCAGCGCAATGCCGCCCCCTGCACTATTGCTGGCGGTAAAACTACCCACCTGGTTGCCCGCATTGCCCAGCACAATGCCATCGCGCGCCTGCGCAGCCAGGCTGCTGGCGAGCAGCGCGCCATCCTGGCCGATGGCGCCGTTCAGGGCGCTCAATTTCACTTCGTTCGCCGCCAGGCTGGCGAAACGCAAGTCGCCAGCCGCTTGCGTGATGGCCAGCTGGCCGGCGAGCCGGATGGCGCCGGCCGCCTGGCTGAAGCTGTTTGCGACAAGCAAGTTGCCCTTGCCGCTCAGCATACCGCCGCCTTGCGCGTAGCGATCCGCCGACAGGTTGCCGTTCAGCAACAGGCTGCCGCCGTTGATTTCCAGGCCGGCCAGGCCGCTCAGCACGGAGAGGTCCAGCGCGCTTTCCCCCAAGGTCAGGCTGCCGCCCGTCAACAGCAAGCCCGCCGCCGAGTTCAGGTTTTTCAGGATGGTGCTGCCGGCCGCCGCGCTGTAGGTAACGATGCCCTTGCTGTTGCTGAAGTCGACCGCCAGCACGTTCGCGCCTTCCGGCACCACGCCGCCGTCCCAGTTGGCGGCATCGCTCCACAAGCCGCTGCCGCTGCCGACCCAGGTCGACAATTGTTTTTGAGCAATTGATGCCTGCGCCGTGCCGCCCGTCGTTTCCAGGGTGTAGTTACCCGCATCGGCGCCCGCCAGGCGGAAACCGCTGGCCATCACCAGCTTGCCCGTACCCGCATTCTTGTCGGCAAAGCTGCCGCTGCCGCCTACCACGCTGACCACATCCTGGCCCAGCACGCCGTTCGCCGATGCGCTGACCGCCGCGGAAGTGGTTCCGTCATACACCTTGCCGGCGGCGCTCACTCCTGCCAGGGTCAGGCTGGCCGGTGTAATGCTGGCCAGCAAGCCCGTCGGCAAGACGATAAAGTAATTGCCTGCATCGGCGCCCGTCAGCGCCGCGCCGCTGAGCTGCACGGCCTTGGCCGCGCCCACGTTCTTGTCCGCAAAGCTGGCTACCGCCGAGGCCGTCAAACTGTCGCCAGCGATACGGTCATCGCCCAAACTCAGCTGCGCACCCGTCGTGCCATCGTAGACCTTGCTGCCCACCACGCCAGACAGGTTCAGGGCGCGCGCCGCGATATCGGCCGTGGTGCTACCCGCATTGCTGCTCAGCACATAGTTGCCCGCATCGCTACCGCTCAGCGCCACATTGCTGACATTGACGGCCTTGCCGGCCCCCGCATTCCTGTTGCCAAACGCGGCACTGCCGCTCACGCTCAAGGCATCGCCCTGGATGCGGTCATCGCCAAAGTGCACTTGCGCGCCCGTCGTGCCGTCATACGTCTTGTTGACGCCGCTGAAGCTCACGTTCAGGGTGCGCGCCGCGATGTCGGCCGTGGTGCTGCCGGTGCTTTCGCCCAGCACATAGTTGCCAGCATCGCCGCCGCTCAACGCCACATCCGTGACATTGACGGCCTTGCCCGCACCCGCATTCTTGTTGCCAAACGCGGCATTGCCCGCCACCGTCAAGGCATCGCCCTGAATGCGGTCGTCGCCGAAATTCACTTGCGCGCCCGTCGTGCCGTCATACGTCTTGTTGACGCCATTAAAACTCACGTTCAGGGTGCGCGCCGCGATGTCGGCCGTCGTGCT
>NZ_LRHX01000022.1:0-377422 GCF_001758645.1 Janthinobacterium sp. MP5059B
GTGGACGATGGCCCCTTGCGCATGCATATTGCACTGGCTGCCATACGACGCGGCGTGCCCATCGTTCCAGCCTACGACGCGCGCATCGACCTGCCGCCAGTTCCCATGCAAAGCGCCGTGGTGGTGGGGCCGGCGAATGAAGAAGTCCATTGCGACGCCATGGGCCGTGTCAAGGTGCGCTTTCCCGCCACGCGCAAGCTGGACCATGAGCATGCCGGCGGCACGGGCGCCTCCGACACGGACGCCGATTCGGCCTGGGTGCGCGTCGCGTCGAGCTGGGCAGGGAGCGGACCCGGCAGCATGCAGCAATGTGGCTACTTGGGCTTGCCGCGTGTGGGTAGCGAAGTCCTGCTGGCCTTTCTCGGTGGCGATCCGGACCGGCCCATCATCGTGGGCCAGCTGTACAACCATAGCGCGCAGCCGGTTGCCTTGAGCAAAGCGGGCGACTTGCCCGGCAACCGCTATTTGTCTGGCATCAAGAGCCGCGAAATCAAGGGCACGCGCGCCAATCAATTGCGCTTTGACGATGTGCATGGGCAAATCAATGCCCAGCTTGCCAGCGACCATGGTTCCAGCCAGCTCAACCTGGGATGGCTGACGCAGGACCGGCGCAATGGCCAGGGCGACGCGCGCGGCGAGGGCGCCGAATTGCGCACCGACGAGCAGTTGGCGATGCGGGCGGGCAAGGGCATGCTGATCTCGGCCTGGAAGCGCCTGAATGGCGATGGTAGTCACATGGCACGCAGTGACTATCTGGGCCTGATGGAAAACTGCCTGGAACTGTTTCGCTCGCTGGGCAGCTATGCGGCCACGCATCAGGCACTGGAGCAGGAAGACCAGGCACAGCAGGAGTTGCAGCAAAGCTTGAAAGGCTGGGAAGGCGGCACCAATACGCAGCCCCGTGCCGAACTGGGTGGTGCTGCGGCGATTGCCGTCACGGCGCCTGCCGGCATCAGCTTTGCCAGCTCGAAGGCCATCGTCAGCTACGCCGCCGGCAGCATCGATACGGTGGCGCAGCAGCACTTGCAAGCGGTGGCTGGCCAGCGCTACAGCGTGAATGCGGGCAAGGGCATCTCATTGTTTTCCCATGCGGATGGCATCCGCGCCATCGCCCATCATGGCAAGTTCCTGCTGCAAAGCCAGCATGACGACATGGAACTCAATGCGGCAAAAAGCCTGAAGCTGACGGCCAGCGACGGCAAGCTGACGGGCATGGCCGATGAAATCGTGTTGATTTCCAAGCACGGTGCCTTCATCCGCATCGCCGACGGCATCACCTTTGGCAGCAAGTCGCCGCTGAACTTCCATGCGCCCAACTTTGTCTTCAACGACCCGCAAAGCATGGCAGTGCAATTGCCAAGCTTTGCCGAAGGCAAGGCCGATCAGCAATTCATCTTTCAGTACGAGGGTGAGGATAGTCCCGTCGATGGCGTGCCGCCAGCACCGCAACTGGCGCCGCAGGCGCACTTTGCCGTGAAGCTGGGCGATGGCTCGTCGGCAGATGGACGCAGCGATGGGAGCGGCAAGACGGAGGTGCTGGAGCGCGCGGCAATGCATCTGGCCGCCATCGAAGTGTTCAACAACAAGGATTGATGACGCCAGGAGAGTGCGATGGGCAGCTATCCGAAAGTACCGTACGTCGTGGGTGAGGACGTGGCGATCCTGCATTGCGAACGCAGCGTGTGCAAAAAGGTCAAGATACGCCGCAACCTGCCGGGCAATATTATCGTCATTCACGGCGTCAACGATGTGGGCGTCAGCTACAAGGCGGTGGAACATGGCTTGTGCGAAGGCTTGACGCAAAGGTTGGGGCGCGGCTTTACGCCCGCGTCTTACCGCATGCCCGTGGCGGCGGACAAGGACAAGCTGGAAGACGATCCCGACGCCGTCTTTTTCAAGCGCACCATCGACAAGAATACTAACAGTCCCGTGATTCCATTTTACTGGGGCTACCGTGAAGTGAAGGACAAAATTGATGTCATCAATGGACAGTTTGTTGATCGCTACGGTAACCGCCTGGACAAGGATTTATCCAAGGAAGGCGGGCCGTTCGGCAACGCCACCAGCAGCTTGCCCGACATGTGGCGCCCGGGCATGTATGCACCTGCGGATCCCATGGGCGATGCCTTGCGGCCACTGAGGACGGCGCCCGGGCGTATGTACATGGTGCTGGCGGCGCAGCGCCTGGCCGCACTCATTTCCATGATCCGCGATTATGACGCGGAAGACACTGTCAGCATCGTTGCGCACAGCCAGGGTTGCCTGCTGTCGCTGCTGGCGCAAGCCATGCTGATGGAGAAGGGGTTGGCGCCAGCCGATAATCTGATACTCACGCATCCGCCATACAGTCTGGTGGACAGCCTGCCTCTGCTGATGCGAGGGGCAGCCTGGTTCGATGGCGGCGAAGATGCGGCGATGAAGCCCTATTACCATTTGCTCAGTGGTGCGCAGACCATGGGCGCGCGCCTGAAGACCTTGGTGGGCATAGTTGCCGGCGTGGCGAAGGGCAATGGTCAGGCTTGCAAGCCGTCGTTTGCCGACCTGAAGAAGGACGAACATCGCGGCATGGTGGGCAGCCGCTGGCAGAGTACCGATGACCGCGACAATCGCCGCAAGGTCTATCTGTATTTTTGCCCTGAAGATATGACGGTGGCCCTGGATAACATCCAGGGCATAGGATGGGATGGCGTCCCCGATTATGCGTCGGGAAGTGAATTGATGGAAGAAGAGGAGACATCCAGTCTTGATGGGTACAGTATTTCTTCCGGACATACCAAGATGGTGGAACACAAGCAGATACGCGGCGCGCTGGCGGAACTGGGGGGCAGATTTTATCAGCGCGTATTCAGCGAGAAGACCAGGCTGGATCCGGCCACTGGCAAGACCACGGTTTCATTGGTGGGCAAGCCGCCGCCTTTTGATTTTCCGTTGCGCCTGCCGACGGAAACGGAGCAGTCGCACGTGGAGGTTTCGCTGCGAAAACACCGTGCACAACATCAGGCGGTGGCCTGGCCTGTCAATGCCCGGTTGGGAAAGATGGAGCAGCGCAATGGCATACGCACCATTACGGGCGAAGCATTGAAGCAGCCGGTGGCCGCCGATTTACGCGGCATGTCGCAAATCGATCCTGCGAATATCCCGGCAACGTCCATGATGAGAAACCGTCCTGTTGCCGATCAGGGACCCGCGGAGGAGGTTGATCCTTGCGATGCTACGGTCGCACTGACGAGCGGGACTGGCATGCAGTTACGTAGCGAATATCGTCCTGATCCGGGAGGCTATCAAAAGTTTCCCGAGCGGCTAGAACACCTTAATCCACGAGAGTTGGCATTGATGACGGCAAGCTACAACAAAGAACAGGGACTGCATGTGAAAGACAAGCTTGATCAACGTGAAATCGTGTCCGCGCTACGCTACCCTGACAGCAACGTCGTGGCGAAAATTCAGGAAAGTCCGAACGAGGCGCGCTTGCGCTGGCAGCGCGAGGTCAGTGCCAAATCTTTCCACAGTTCCATTATCGGTAGCGCGAAGAATCATCGCCAAGTGACGGCGTATGACGTGGCCATTGGCAGTGGCAAGGCGTCGTCGGATCCGCAGTTTTATGCGTATCTATGTGCGGTGGCGGATTGGCGGGTGAAGGACTTAAAAAGCAACGAAAAAGGGCGTAAGGGAATACGGATAAAAGATAAATTCATATTGGAGTTTGCTCCCTATTTATCCGTAGAACCTGGATGGAGAAGTGCTGCGATCAATGGCAGCATTGACTATTACAACACTGGGATCTTGCCTGTAGGATTGCCCTTGCTATCAGGGCCGTTGTGGAAAATTGTAGTGTCACAAACAAAAAACATAAAAATAGTGAGTGAAAAAAGCAAAATAAAAGAATTGTCGAAGCCCCGTCGGTAGCAACTTGCTTGGGCCGAATATTGTCTCGCCGGAATTGCAGACCAAAAGGTGATAACTATGATGACGCTTCGTTGGTTGGGAATATCATTAGTTGTTGTAATTTTATTTTTTGGTTTTTTGTGGCTCAATGCCTTATCGAAGAGTCAGGCGCGTGAAATTGCATCCCAGTTGCAGGCGCAACAGCCAACGAAACCTGTGGAACCTAGGCAAGAATACGTGCTGGAAGTGATCGGATTCGGTGTGACGGTGGACAAATACCGTCAGGGAAAATTGTGGGAAACTTTGCAAAAAGGAAGTGCTTATACCAGCATACGCGAACAAGACCCCAAGAAATACCCATGGACGGGTGATGACAAGGATGGGGAGGGCGGCAGTAGGGCCTACGATGCGCTGGAAAATGGCATCAATTCCACTCCGATGAACTGGGGCTTGCCATCCTTCTATGCAGGTACTCCCATCCTCGACCCGGCCGCACAACCGAGCTTGATAGAGCCGATGGCGGGACTCGTGGCTGGCGCTGGTACGGGGGGCATGCCCTTGCATCTATTTTCCGTGGCTTCATGGAAGTTGGATGAACATCCCGATCAATTGCTGATTGATGTTTTTGATTTTTTCGATAAGCATCCTGACGTACCCTACGTCGCCTTACACTCGGAGGACAGCGTTGGCACGCGGGATGGCAACCGGAAGCCAGGTACTGCAAGGAAATTGGTAAACGGATATTTCATTCCAGATATGCCCGATGCCACGGCAGTATTTATCCTTGCGCGCCGAGAGCGAATAGAACCGTTGCGCCCTTTTGTATGGGATGACCCAGCGAATAAATTCGTTAGGGAACAACTCCGTGCCATGTACAACGAACTGATACAATCGCTTCCCTCACGCGAGAAACAGAAACGACCTGACGCCTTCAGCGAACGTCAACCCACCGTCGCCGAATGGCTCGCCGCCGCCGCCACTTTCGCCCAGCGGCCCGATATCCGCGGCGTGGGCTTGCATACCTTCGATAAACTCAATCCCTGGGAAAATCGCCCTCCGCGTGACTGGAAACCGACGCCGTGGTTTCCCATTCCGTGGAACCGGGAACAGATGGAAACCTTCGACCGCCTGCCCTCGTTCGGTTTCGTGCATCGGCCCGTGTTTGTCAAATTTGCGGATGAAGAGGGCAAGCCCGTCACGCGGCGTGACCAGCGCCAGAAGATGTTCAATGCGGGCTGGCAGCAGGCGCTGCAGACCTTGCCGGAAGCGGAGCGCGGCAAGGGGGCGGCGCGCGTCGTGGCAGGGACGGGAAACCAGCCCGAGCAGTTGCTGATGTTGGAAAGCATGCTGCACGACTACGCGTCACAGGGTGGACCGGAAATCGACAGCAGCAAGAGCGCGCAGTTCATCAATACCGACCATCGCCTGGGCAATACCGGTGCGGCGACCTGGTTCATGCAGATGGCCATTGGCGTGATGGGCAGCTATCGCGACGGCGGCGCCAGTGCGGCGATCAATCTGCGCGACAATAATGAAGCGAGCATCATCTTCATCACGCCGCCATCGGAAGCCAAACGCCGGCAGCAGGATGCCAATGGCGATATCTTCCGCAGCCGCGTCACACCTGCCGTCGATGCGGCCAATTACGCGGCGCCATCGGTGGAAGCCATCCTGGAAAGCCAGGCGGGACAATAACTCGGGAGGCTGTATGCGCAAAGTCATCCGTTTGGGCGACGCCACGTCGCATGGCGGCAAGGTGCTCAGTTGTGCCGCCACGCATTTTACGGTCAACGGGATTCCTGTCGCCTGCGTCGGGGATTTGTGCAGCTGCCCCATCAAGGGACATCAGGGCTGCAAGATTGCCGGCGGCTCGTCCCGGCACAGCATCAACGGCATTGCCATCGCCTTCGAAGGGGATACCACCACCTGTGGCGCCAAGTTGCTCGCTGGCGGCGCCACCTTGCGCACCTCCTGACGCCGCGTCCGCCTGCCATTTCCCGGTAACTATATAATCTGCGCTTGGGCGATACCCGCCCTGGACTCAGATTGAAGGAATGCCATGCCAGGTTATTTCGTGCGCCCCTTGGCGCTGTGTGTAGTGTCGGCCATGTGCCTCTCTGCCAGTGCCGCCGAGGCGGTGGCGGTGGATGCGCAGCAGCGCGCGTCCTTGCTGGAATTTTATGCGCAGCAATATCCGGGCGAGCCGGCTGCACGCACCGTGTTCGAGAGCGTGCCGGTGGTCGGTGGCCGTGGCAGCGAAGTGGTGGGCAGCGTGGAAACGTCGCCGTATCGTGGACATGGCGCGCTGTGCCGTACGCAGCGCACCAAGTTCGTGCTGCACGGCGAGGGCAAGCAGGCGCGCTGGCAGGAGGCGGGCATGGAGTATTACGCCTGGCTCGACCGTGGCACCTGCCGCGCGGTGGCCGAACCCGTGCGCATGCTGCAGCGCGTTCCCGATGTCGAGCTGGAAGGCGTGTTGCTGTACCAGAAGCCGCTGCTGGAGCGGGCGCGATTATTGATGGCGGGTAACACGGCCTGTGCCCCGTTGCGGGCGCTGAAGTTTACGCTGGCGGCCGTCGACGTGGGTGCTGCCGCACCGCGTGCCGAAGAGCGCTATGCGCTGGTATTCAAGAGCGACCGCGACAGCTACGCCCGCGTCTGGCTGCGCAAGAGCGGTGCCCAGTATGACGCGTGGAATGTGACTTGCCCGCCAGTGCTGTAGACTGCTCGCCCTTTGCCCGATTTCACTTTTTGACTGTTGCAACCATGAACGAAAACTCCACTTCCGCCCGCAGTTGGGGCACCATCGTCACGCATAGCGACGAGATGGCCATCATCTACCGCTATGTCGACGCCTTCCATGACGACTGGGACCTGTCGTCGCAGCCGGACCGCATCATCATCGCCTGGCGCTACGAGGACGAGACGGGCATGCCCGCACCGAACGAGCGCGAGCACATGGAAGAGCTGGAAGCGGCGCTGGCACCCGTGGTGGAAGAGGACGGCTTCGCCACCCTGGCCCTCGTATCGACGGGTGAAAACCTGCGCGAATGGATTTACTACACGCAGTCGGGCGAAGAATTCTTCAATCGCCTGAACACGGCGCTGGCGCCGCGTCCAAAGTTCCCGATTGAAATCCGCAGCGCGGCTGACCCCGCCTGGTCCACATACGCGGGTTTCATGGCGGCCTTACCCCCAACGACCTGATCAAACCTGCTGCGCGTCGTGATCTGCCGCCTGCGATGCTCACTGCCTCGGCGGCCCCGTGTAAGCACAGTTCCGCTCTCGGCGCAGCGGGGGCGCCGAGCCTCTCTTCCGCTCGCGACGGTTTTATCAGGGTTGGATCTAATCAGACCAACGCGGCCGTCACGATGCGCGTGGCGGCCGTGATGATGTCCTGGTTCGTGTCCGCTTTTTTCTGTTCGCGCGTATAGTACACGGCGATGATCAGCGGCGCGCCGCTGGCCGGGTAGGCCACACCGATGTCATTGACGCTGCCATACGCGCCCGAACCCGTTTTATCCGCCACCTGCCAGCCGGCAGGCACGCCGGCGCGGATGCGTTTGTCGCCCGTCGTGTTGCCGCGCATCCAGGCGTCCAGTTGCTGGCGCTGCGGCGCTGGCAAGCTATTTCCCAATAACAATTGCTGCAAGCTGTGCGCCATCGACGCGGGGCTGGCCGTGTCGCGCACTTCGCCGGGGATGGCGCTATTCAATTCCGTTTCCCAGCGTTCCAGCTGGAACACCGTATTGCCGATGCTGCGCGCATAGGCCGTCACGGCTTGCGGCCCGCCCAAGAGTGTCATCAAGAAATTGGCCGCGCTATTGTCGCTGTACTGCAAGGTGGCGGCGCACAGATCGGCCACGGTCATGCCGTCGGCCAGATGCTTTTCCGTGATGGGCGAATACGTGACCAGGTCTTTTTTCTCGTAACGCACGTGCTGGTCCAGCAAGCCCGGCTGGCTGACGCTGCGGGCCAGCACGGCGGCCGCCAGCATCGCCTTGAAGGTGCTGGCCAGGGGAAATCGTTCGTCGGCGCGATAGGCAACGCGCAGGTCGCTGCCCTGGCGCCAGGCGGCAACGCCGAGGCGTCCGCCGGCGGCTTTTTCCAGCGCGGCCAGTTGTGTCTGTGCTGCGGCGATGCTGGTGGCGGGCGCGGCAAACAGCAGCGGTGCCGGGCACAGCAGGGCGGCGCCGCCGGCCAGCAGGAGGTTGCGGCGGATGTGGTTCAGGGATTCAGTCATGGTTTGTAGGAGTTTTGGGAGTGGGAAGGGCGGCCAGCAGTTCGCCGATGGCGAGCAGGTTGGCCGGTTTGGTCAAATGGTGGTCGAAGCCGGCCGCGCTCGATTGACTGCGGTCGTTTTCGGCGCCCCAGCCCGTCAATGCCACGAGCACGACGTTGGCGCCGGCCGGTATCCGGCGCAGCGCGCGCGCCACTTCATAGCCGCTCATGCCGGGCAGGCCGATATCGAGGAATATAACGTCTGGCAGGAATTGCGGCACCAAGGCCAGGGCTTGCGCGCCATCGTGGGCCACTTGCGCGGCATGGCCCATCATGTCGAGCACGGCGGCGAGGGTATCGGCTGCATCGACATTGTCGTCGACCACCAGCACGCGGAAGTGCGGGCCGCTGGTGGTGTTGGCAGGCGCAGCCAGTACGGCAGGTGCCTTCGCTTCCTCCTCCAGCAGTGGCAGGCGCACGCTGAAGGTGCTGCCCAGGCCGGCGCCTGGACTGGCCGCCGTGGCGCTGCCGCCATGCAACTCGGCCAGGCGCCGCACCAGCGACAGGCCGATGCCCAGGCCGCCCTGAGCCCTGCCCATGTTCTGCCCCACCTGCGTAAACATGTCGAAGACGGTAGCCAGCGATTCGGCGGGAATGCCCACGCCGCTGTCTTTGACTTCAATCAATGCCTCGTTGCCATCGCGTAAGGCGCGCAAGCTGATGTGGCCGCCGGCGGGCGTGTACTTGGCGGCATTGTTGAGCAAATTGCCCAGCACTTGCGCCAGGCGCGTGGGGTCGGCCTCAAGCGGCAGCGCCTCTTCAGCAAGTTGCACCTGCAACTGGTGGCGGCCCGCTTCGATCAGCGGCATGCTCGTTTCCACGGCGCCCGCGATGATGGTTTTCAAGTCCGCGCGTTCCAGCTTGAGTTCGATCTGGCCCCGCGTGATGCGGGCCACATCCAGCAAATCATTGACCAGATGCACCATCTGATTGACTTGCCGCTCCATCACGTCGCGCACGCGCGCCACGGTGGCGGGCTTGTCGGCGGCCAGGCGCATGATTTGCAAGCCGTTGCGGATGGGCGCCAGCGGGTTGCGCAGTTCGTGCGCCAGGGTGGCGAGGAATTCCGTCTTGCGCCGGTCCATTTCGGACAGGTTGTCGGCCAGCTGGCGCAATTGCTGCTCAGAACGCTTGCGCTCGCTGATGTCGCTGAACAATACCGTCAGCAGGCGGCTGCCGGGGCCGCCCAGGCGCGCGGCGAAGACTTCGAACCAGCGCTCCATGGCCACGGCTTCGTTTTCGTAGCGCACGGGCTCGCCGGTCTTGACGACCTGGTCGTACATGTCGAACCAGTGCTGGTCGTGGTCGGGCACGAAGCTGCGGATGGTCTTGCCGATGGCATTGTCCAGTCCCGATTGCTTGACGAAAGCGGGATTGCCTTCCAGATAGCGGAAATCGACAGGGCGGCCTTGCTCGTCGTACAGCATTTCGATGACGCAAAAGGCCTGGTCCATCAGCTCGATCAGGGTGCGGTAGCGTTCCTCGCTGCGGCGCAGCGCATCTTCCACCTGTTTCTGGCGCGTAATGTCGAGCAGGACGCCTGGCAATTGCAGGGGCGTGCCATCGGGCGCGTATTCGGCACGGCCCCGCGCGATGACCGAGCGGTACTGGCCGTCGCCGTCGCCGACGCGGTAACTGGCCTCGAACGGCGTGTGCGCGTGCAATGCCTGGGTAATCTGCGCGCTGACTTGCTCGCGGTCGTCGGGATGGATGATGTCCAGGTAGCGCGCCAGCGGCGCCGCCGTAGCCGCGTCGGCATTGACGGGGAACAAGCGTGCCATATTGCTGTCGGCCGTGACCCGGTCGGCAACGATATCCCAGTTCCAGGTGGCCACTTCGCCGGCCGCCAGGGTCAGGCGCAGGGTCTCCTCGTTTTGCTTGCTGGTCGTCAGGTCGAGCGAGATGCCGGACAGGGCGATCACGTTGCCGGCGCCATCGCTGGCGCAGGTGCCGCGCATGTGCGCCCAGTGCAGTGAACCATCGGGCCAGCGCACGCGGATGTCGATTTCGAAATCGCTGGCGCTGGCGATGGCGGCGTGCACCACCGTCTGCCAGTGCTGCAGGTCGCCGTCGAGCATGGCGCCCGTCAGTTGCGCGTAATCGATGCGGCTGTCCGGCGGCAAGCCCAGATTGGCCTTGAAGGCGTCGGAGCCGGCCATGCTGCCGCTGCCCAGGTCGATCTCCCACGTGCCCATGCGGCCGCCCTGCATGGCCAGGCGCAGCCGCTGTTCCGTCTGCCGTTGCTGCGTCACGTCGCAATGCGAGCCCAGCCATTCAACGATGCTGCCGTCGGGCGCCAGCACGGGCAGCATGCGCACGAGCATGTTGCGGTAGCTACCGCTGACGTGGCGCAGCCGGTATTCCGCTTCGAACACGCTGGTCAGGTGCGATGGCATGACGTACGGCAAGTTGCGGTCGTCCGGATGCAGGGCATTGACCCAGCCGCGGCCCAGCAGTTCAGCCTCGGTCTGGCCTGTGAAGGCGCGCCAGGATGGCTGGTCGGCGTCGAACTGGCCGAAGGTTTTCGTGCTCCAGACGATGTCGCAATGGGCGCTCAGCAGTAAATGCGCCGCCTGGGCGGCGACGGTGGAGGACGGGGCGGCGTTGCTGGGCTGGCTGGGTTCTGGCATGGAGGTTATGGACGATGGTGCAGGGGGCCCCGCCGCACCGGAATGGGGCGGCCTGGCAACTCAATTCTGGCGATATTACAACTATTTATACGCTCTGGGCTGTCTTGCAGGACGCCGTTTCCACTTTCTCAGGGTTGGCGAAAAAATCGCGCCAGGCGGCAAGTGATCGGGGGAAATAGCAAGGAAATAGCAAGACAAGGGCGCTATTGTGGCTGAATAACCACTAGTCGGCGCATTATGTTGATGAATGAATATTTTACATAACAATATTCTTGCAGCGTATAAGGCGCTTGAATTAAATTGGCGCCTTACTCAAAAGTTGGTGTTCATCAGACATCCCAGAGATGCGGCCAGACCGCTGTCGGCTTGGACGACAGCCAGGGCAGAGCCAGTGACGCCATGGGCGGAGAAACATCCGCTCGCGCTGCTGCACCGTGATGGTGCAGACGATCATCCAGCGCCGTACATAACCCGGAGACAGGTTTCGCAATTCTTTTTTAAACTTCTGGGAAACAACATGATCAAGATGTCCAAGATGCACAAGCGTTTGTGCGCCAAAAGCGCTGCTATGCTGGCACTGTCCGCTGCCTTGCCTATCGGCTCGGCTTATGCTGATGAAGTCGCTGCTGATACGACCCCTGCCGCCAGCCAGCTGGAAACCGTGACCGTGACGGCGCAGCGCCGCAAGGAAAATATCCGCGACGTGCCCGTCTCCGTGTCGCTGCTGCGCGACGAGAAGCTCGACGTGCTGGTGTCCAGCGGACAAGACATTCGCGTACTGGCCGGTAAAGTGCCGAGCCTGAACGTGGAATCGTCGAATGGCCGCACCTTCCCCCGCTTCTACATCCGCGGCTACGGCAATACCGACTTCAACATTTTTGCATCGCAACCTGTTTCCCTGATTTACGACGACGTCGTGCAAGAAAATCCGATCCTCAAGGGCTATCCGATTTTCGACGTGGCTGGCGTGGAAGTGTTGCGCGGCCCGCAAGGCACCTTGTTCGGCCGCAATACGCCTGCCGGCGTGGTCAAGTTCGAATCCGTGAAGCCGAACCTGGACAAGGTTGAAGGCTACTACAACGTTTCCGCCGCCACGCACAACACGACCAACTTCGACGGCGCCGTCAACGTGCCGCTGAGCAAAGAATGGGCGCTGCGCTTCTCGACCCTGCGCCAGCACCGCGACGATTACGTGGACAACACCTTTACGGGCCAGAAAAACGCGCTGGACGGCTACAACGAACACGCCGAGCGCGTGCAACTGCTGTACGCACCGAACACCACCTTCAATGCCCTGTTTAATGTGCACCAGCGCAACACCACGGGCAGCGCGCGCGTCTTCTACGCCAACATGATCAAGCAGGGCACGAACGACATCGTCGACGGTTTCGACCCGAACAAGTCGTTCACGAATGCGCCGAACTTCCAGCGCCTGCGCACCAACGGCGCCAGCGCCCGCCTGAGCTGGGACCTGGACGGTATTAAACTGTACTCGATCACGGGCTTTGAACAGGTCGGCAATTACGTGTCGCATGGCGATATCGACGGCGGCACGCCGACGGGTCCAGGCTTCATTCCTTTCCAGGTTGAAACGGCTGGCGGCATCACCAGCGTGAAACAATACTCGCAAGAATTCCGTGCCGAATCGAAGAATGCCGGTCCCCTCAACTGGCAGGCAGGCGTGTACTACTTCAACGAAGATGCCAACGGTTTCACCGACAACTTCGATACCAACACGCATGTGCTGACCACGCACCTGGCCAGCCGCCAGAAGAACTCGGCCTGGGCAACGTTTGGTTCCGTCAACTACGCCGTCAGCGATGACTTCATGCTGCGCGCCGGCTTGCGCTACACCAAGGACAAGAAGGATTTCAACACGGTGGAAGCGACCAACATCGTGCAGGTCAACCCGACCAGCGCCGATGTCAGCAAAGCCAAGGTCAACTGGGACTTGAGCGGTACCTATAAATACAACAAGGACGTGAACTTCTACGGCCGTGTCGCTACCGGTTTCCGCGCGCCAAGTATCGCCCCGGCCAGCACCAGCGTGCCTGTCACCGTGGCCGATGCTGAAACGATCACCTCGTTCGAAGCGGGCATCAAGGCCGACCTGTTCGAGCGCCGCGCCCGCGTTGCCTTCAGCCTGTACAACTACCAGGTGAAGAACCAGCAATTGACGGTCGTTGGCGGCACCTCGAACGTGACGCGCTTGATCAATGCAGCCAAGACGAATGGCCGTGGCGCCGAGCTGGAACTGGAAGGTTTTGTCACGCCTAGCCTGAAGATGTCCCTGGGCGGCAGCTACAACTTCACGGAAATCAAGGACCCGAGCCTGTCGATCGCCACTTGCGCTCAAACGCGTTGCACCGTGACCGATTCGCTGACCACCGGCAACCGTGCCATCATCGACGGCAATCCATTGCCGCAAGCGCCGAAGTGGACGATCACCGCCACGGGCCGTTATTCGATCCCGATGGAAAACGGCGAATTCTTCGTCTTCACGGACTGGGCATACCGCAGCAAGATCAACTTCTTCCTGTATGAAGCAACCGAGTTCACCGGCAAGCCGATGGTCGAAGGCGGCTTGCGCGTAGGCTACACCTGGGATGCCGGCAAGTATGAAGTGGCCGCTTTTGGCCGCAACATCACCGACACCCAGCGTATCACGGGCGCCATCGACTTCAACAACCGCACGGGCTTCATCAATGAGCCACGTCAGTTTGGGGTGCAATTTAAAGGCAACTTCTAATTGCCAGACTTCAGGCGCCGGCCATGTGCTGGCGCCTGCATTGCAACCCGCCCGGTTCGCCGCGGCGGTTTTTTTTATGCCCGCTCGGGAAGTTGCACCAGCCGCTGTGCCCAGGCGGGAATGGCTTGCTGCCAGAAATCTTCCACCTTGTCGGCGCGCACGTCGAGTCCCAGGAAGCGGGCCGCAGGCTGCAGCGCCGACGCCAGAAGGTCGGCAGCATTGCTTGCCGTATCGAAGGCGAGGGCGCCCGTCTGCTTGGACAGTTTTTCGCCGCTGTCGTTCGTGACGACGGGCACGTGCAGGAAGCCGGGATGCGGCAAGCCCAGCACGTCCTGCAGATACAGCTGGCGCGGCGTGGAATCGAGCAAGTCCGCGCCGCGCACCACCTGCGTGATGCCCTGCGCGCCATCGTCGACCACCACGGCCAGCTGATACGCCCAGTAGCCATCGCCGCGCAGCACGATGAAGTCGCCTACTTCACTGGCCAGATCCTGCCGCTGCGGACCCGCCCAGCGGTCGGCAAACGCGTACACCGCATCGGTATCCTGCGGCACCCGCAGCCGCAAGGCCCGCGCCGCCTTGCCCGGCGCCAAGCCGTGGCGGCAGGTGCCCGGATACACGGCGGCCCCACCCTTGGGGCCTCCCGCCTGCAGTACCGAATCCTGGATCTCCTTGCGCGAACAGCCGCACGCATACACGAGGCCATCGTCCTGCAACTGCTTCAGCGCCGCCTCGTACAGCGGCAAGCGCTTGCTCTGCCACGTCGCCTCGCCATCCCAGTGCATGCCACAGCGCTGCAGGCTGGCCAGGATACCCAGATCGGCACCCTCGACATTGCGGTCATAGTCCAGATCCTCGATGCGCAGCAGCCACGTTCCTTGATGCACCTTCGCGTCGAGATAACTGGCCATGGCGGCAACGAGCGAGCCCATGTGCAGAGGGCCGGAGGGGGAGGGGGCGAAGCGGCCGATGTAGGGGGAGGTGGGAGAGGGCATGCGTGGATGTCGTATTTGGATCTGATGTGCTGATTGTGTCGCTGAATGGCCTGTCTTAAGGCAGTCAATGCGAAGTATGGTTCAGCTTGAAAACCAAGTCAAACAGTTAAGAATCTTATTGATGTCATCTATGATAATTTGACTTGATAATTTCTTTTGTTTTTTTTGAAATGGTATAGGTGATGGATCTTCCTAAAGATGTTTTTCCACCTAGTATTTTTTCTCCTGGTGAGAAATTTGGTACGAAGGTTATTTCAATATCTTCGTTGTTGTCTTGGATGTAGATTTCGAAATCGGAAATATTTTTTTGCATTTTTTTGAATTCATCAAAAGCTATAAGTAATATTTCAAATTTTTTTCCGGAAATTTTTTCTTCTGAGTTTTCTGTGTTGGACATATATTTTTTCACATTCGTATTTTGATCGGGAAAATTTTTTGAAATACTTTGATGGCTGATAAATTCTAGGTTAAGTGCAAAAAAACAAGATATGATTTTTCTCATAGCGTATAGGTGATTCCACTCTTCGAATTATATCCTTTGAATACGCCACTTGGAGTGCCTACGTATCCTCGATACTCTGTTTTTCCTTGGCCGCTCAATTTTGCTGCATTTTTATCTGCTGGGGAAAAATCGTTGCTGTTGAAGTAATCATTTTCTTTTGTTGTTGGTGTTCCATCTCTTTTTGAATAATTTCCGTGCGTATGCCAATATCCTGTTTCTTCACAATTCTTGGAAATTTTTTTCCCACTCCAGGGATCTACTCCATCAAGATCGCCTCGCGTCGCTTTTGTGAAATCGTATTTTCCATTTTTACCTTTGTAAATTAGCCCACCATACTCAAGATTGTCTCGAATTGACTTTGAATTGTAGCGAGTTAACGCTGCTCGGGCAGCTCCGTCAGCACTGGAGAACCGGCCACCGATACAACAGGTATTACATTTTTTTTGTAGTCCGAGTGGATCAATCCACATCGTGGGGTTAGGGGCGTAGGTATACAAATTAACCCCGCCAGAGAGTCCCACTGGATCCTGACTGAGATATCTTGAAGTTTCAGGTTCGTAATAGCGATACCGGTTGTAAAACAGTCCAGTCTCTTGATCCTCATACTGCCCCTGAAACCGCAGCGGCTGCTCAATTTCTCCCTCGACGTGCAGCAAGCGCCCCCAAGCCTTGTAGCGCCCGCTCCAGACCAGGTTCCCTTGCGCATCCGTCAGCTCGCGCGGCGTGCCCAGGTGATCGCAGTGGTAGTGGGTGATGCGGTCGTGTGCTGCCGCGCCGTCGGCTGCCGCCTGGGTACGCTGCCATGCCGATACATGCTGCGCTTCGGTGTCCGCCTGTTCTTGCGTAATGGCTGCCTGGAGTTCGGTGTCGTGCCGGGAGGCAGGTAAATCCCATTGCGCGATGCGCGGCAGATGGACGGCGCTTGCCTGGCGACAGGCTGGCGAACCGATCCTGGCCAGCGGCACGAAGCTGTCCGGCTCGTACAGGTATGTGACCGTCTCGTCGCGCCCAAGTTCCTGCGCCAGCGTGTCGCCATCCCAGACGAAGAACGTGCTGCTGCTACCGCAGTGGGCGGGCTGGTCTTTGGTGATGTCCTGCTGCTTGCTCCAGCGTGCCTCCTCGACGCGTTTGGCGATGCGGCGGCTGAAGGCGTCATAAAAGTAGCGGGCGCGGTGGCGCGATTGGCGTTCCGTTCGGGTGGCATGGCTGAGGCGGTTTTCGGCGTCGTATTCAAGCTCCAGGTCGCTCCAGCTCCACTCCCTGCCCGGCGGATGGAAGCGCTTGGCGGTGGCATTGCCTTGTTCGTCGTAGTCGTATTCGGTATTGCTGTAGCGTTTCAGTACGTTGCCGGAGGCGGGAGCCGTGTCGACCAGATTGCCTGCCGGGTCGAAGGCGAAGTGTTCGGCCAGGCCGGGTTGCACGGCGGACAGCAATTGGCCGATGGGGTCATAGGCGTAACGCAGTTTGCCGAGCGGGCCGGTGACCGTAGTGCCTGTCTGCGAGATGGTGCGCAAGTTGCCCTGCGCATCGTAGTCGAAGCACCGCTCGCGCACGGGGACGGGCGCGTCGGCGCCGCGTGCCAGGGTCAGCCGGGTGAGGCGCGATTGCGGGTCGTACTGGCGCGTGGCCAGCAAGCCGCTGGTGCCCAGCTGCCGCTGCTTTTCGCGGTGCAGTTTGTCGCGTTCGACATCGACCACGGTCTTGCCATGCCACAGCACGCCATGCCAGTGGCCGGAGCCGTAGCGCAGGGTGTCGACGCGGCGTCCGTTCGGCAGGACGGTCTGGATACGGTTGCCCAGTTCGTCATAAGAGTGCGTCATGACAAAGCTGGCGTCCGGCGCGCGCGGGGTATTCGGCAGCCTGGCCGCTTCGGGCAGCGTTTGCAAAAAGCAGGCGCTGCGTTCTTCGATCAGTTGGCCCAGCGCATCATGGAAGAAACGCTGTTCGGCTTGTGGCGCGGAGACGGCCGTCAGGCGGCCCAGCGCATCGTAGGCGTAGCGAACCGCACCGTCCGCCGTGGTCTTGACTTGCAACAAACCGAGCGCGTCGCGCAGCAACTGCGTGCGCTGGCTGCCGCACTCGGTGGCAGTGAGGTTGCCGGCCGGGTCATAGCTGTAGTGCGTGCGCTTGCCGTCGAAGCCCGTTTCCGACGTCAACCAGCCTTCCGCATGATATGCGAGCCGGTAGCTTTCGCCCTTGGCGTTGATCAATTCTGTCAGTTGCAGCGCAGCGTCGTAGCGATACTGCAAGGTCTGGCCGATGGCGTCCGTGCGCTCCACGGGCAAGCCCTGGCCGTTGTAGCGGTAGCGTGTCTGCTGACCGGCCGCATCGACGTGCAAGACCAGATTGCCGTCCCCATCGTAGGCATATTGCTCCCGAGTCTGATCGGGCGCCGTGAGGCGGATCAGGCGGCCCAGCGCATCATATTCGTAGCGGGTGGCATGGCCGAGCGCATCGCGGGCCGCTTCCAGCCGCCCCAGCGCATCGTAGGCGAATTCGCTGGTGTGGCCGGAGCAATCCGTGTAGCTGGTGAGCCAGCCCTGACGGTTGTACTGGAAATGTTTGCTGCCGCCCCTGGCGTCGATCTGTTCCACCAGCTGGCCGCGCGGGTCGTAGCGGTAGCGCGTGACGTGGCCCAAGGCGTCCGTGATGCTGACGGGGCGGCCTGCAGCATCGTAGTCGCGGCGTGTGGTGTTACCCAGCGGATCCGTGAAGGCGACGGGCTGGTTCTGGCTGTCGTAGTCGATGCTGCTGCTGTGTCCTTTGGCATCGGTGCTGCGGGTCAGGTTGCCGGCCGCATCGTAGGCGTAGCGCATGGCGGCGCCGTTGGCATCGATATCGGCCAGCAACATGCCATCGCGGTCCCACTCGCGCCGGCCCAGCGAGGCAGCCTTGCCGTCGAGCACGCGGCGCACTTCGGTGGCCAGCCAGTTGGCGTCGAAGGTGTACTCAAGGACGCCGCCGTTTTCCATGACGCGGCTGGTGTCGTTGTCCACGTAATCGATGCGCGTGTGCTCGCTGCCATCGCACGCCCGCGTGGCGATGGCGCGCGCCTGGTAGCTGTTGGCCAGGGTCACGGGATGGTGCTGCGGCAGCTCCTGCTCGCTCAGCGGCGATCCGCTCCAGCGGGCGCGCAGCGCGTCCAGGCTGATCCATTCCAGCTCGTACGTAAAACCCGTGTAGCTGCCGCACGACGTGAGCAGGTGGTGGCGATAGCTGTAGCGGCGCGTGTCGCCCAGCGCATTCGACTGGCTGACCAGGTTGTGGCGGGGCGGGAAGGGCGGCTGCGTCTCGTTTGTTTCGGCTGCGTATCCGTAGCGTACGTGGCAGAGGCGGCCGCCGTCGGGCAATATCTCGTCGATGCTGCCGATGTGGATGGCCTTTTCCGCTTCCCCGCGCATGGCTTCGAGCACGTCGCCATCGTCGCTGCGCAGGCGCAGCAGCACGTCGCCCGGCTTGGCATCGATCAAGCGGTCGATGCTGATGCCGCGCCCATCGCGTCCCTCGCTACGCACGAGTGCAAAGCGTTGCGTGGCGACGGGAGCGGACGGGACCAGCATGGCGTTGACGCCGTCGTAGCCGTGCGGCAGCCAGCCGCCTTCCGCGCGCGCAAAGCGGTCGACGCTGCCATCGCGCCACAGCAGGCTGAAGCTGTCGGCATTGTCGTGCGTGAGCGTAAAACCTTCCTTGCGGTTGTCGTGTTGCTGACCCGGTTCCAGGCCAGGCAGGCGCAGGGCGCGGCCGCTGTCGTCGTGGTAGACGATGCCGGCATCGCATAGCGACAGGCTGGTGGTGTAGGGCGTGGACCAGCGCGCGCCCAGCAAGCCCCAGTCTTCGCATTCGGCACCGGAGCGGTAACAGCGCGTCCAGGCGATGGGGATGCTGCGTTCGAGCGCGAAATCCGTCTGGTACAGGATTTCCTGGCCCGTGCCGAAATGCACGGGCTTGCGGCCCTTGACGGGTTTTTTCGCGGGGCCGCTATCCTTGGGGCAGCAGTCGGACGGCGGCTCCGATTTCGGCTCCTTCCTGCCACGGCTCTTGCCGTCGTCGCCGCCGTTTTTCGGGGGCGGTTTGTCGAGTTTTGGGGGCGGTTTGTCCGGTTTTTTGCCGACCAGCTTTTCCTTGACCTTGTCGATGGTCGGCGCCGCCTTTTTGCCGAGGAACTTGCTCAGTATTTTCCCACCCGGAACCTTGCTGAACACCGCCGTTTGCAATACTGTGCCTGCAGCATTCGTGACGATGTCTGCGGCCGTATTGAGTAAGTCAGGTGTCTTGCCTGTCAATATGTAGTCGGCTGCCTGGTCGAGCACCGTGGCCGATGCGTTCATGGCCGTGCCTGTCGCAACGGTCGCCGTGCCGGCCACAGCGCCCGCTGCCGCGCCCGCTTCCATCGCGGCGGCAGCGGGGGCGCCGACTCCCGTTGCCGCAACGCCCACTCCGGCAACGCCCAGCACGGCGCTGCCTGTCAGGACGTTGCCGCCCACGTCTACCAGATCTTCGGCGGCGCCGTGCATTTTCCTGGAGCCGTGATCCTTGTAATCCTGTGCCGCTTCCCGTATCGCCGCTCCCAGTTCCTTGAGCACGGGCTTGGCCGCCTCCCCGCCCCGCTCATAAATCTTGCCCACGGTATTGCGCGAATTCATCCATACTTCGCGCCCCATCTGCACCAGGTAGGCGCCGTTGGCGCGGTGGATGCTGCTGGCGACCTTGGTGTCGACCTGCTTGCCGACGGTGCCGCTCTTGACGCCGCCCGCCTTGCCGGCCGCATCGCCCTTGACGGTGGGAATGATGCTGCGCTGGTGCAGGATGACGGGCTCGCTGTGCGACTTGACGTTGGGCGAAGCGTTCTGCGTATCCGCAAATTCGCCGGTGATGCTGTAGGGAATGGGGGGCGTGCTGGAGCCGACGGGCGTCTTGCAAATGTCGGGGCTGAGGCTGACGCAATAGAAACGCGCCGACTTGGTGACGGTTTCATTCGTCATGGTTTCTTGCCTTGCCCGGCGGCTTCGCTTAGCGCTTCCTGCGCCTGCTCCAGCAGTTCGATGCGGGCGATCTGCGCCGGCTTCATCACGTGCAGCAGGCGCGACGCGACCTGGCCCGCGTCGGCCGGCACGATGGCGCGCCAGACCAGTTCCACGCTGGTCGCCTCAGGGTCGACCAGCACCGTATCGATGGCCAGGCGCCAGACGAGCAACTGGTCGTTCCTGTCCGCCAGCAGCAGGCACAGCACTTGTCGCGGCAGGGCGAAGCGCAGCACGGTGTTGCCGAGCGGGTCGATGCGGGCCGAGCGATGGTCGTGACGGCACAGATTGGTCAAGGTGACTTGTTCCAGTCCCGCCAGATGCGGGCACTGCTGGTCGGGCGGCGTGCTGTTCCAGTAGGCAAAATCGAAGTCTTCCGGCAACGTGGGGACTTCATCGGCATCCCATTTGTCCTTGATTGCGATGTGACCCGCCAGCGCGCGGCGCGGCAGCCAGCCACGGCCGATAGCTGCCAGCCCAGCCGGTGCTGGCAGCTCCTTGCCGCCCGCGCCTTGCCAGAACTGGTCGGCCGTGCACGGCTGCGACGGCTGCGTGATGCGGGGCGCGGGCACCTCATTGATATGCTGCGCATCGAGGTACCAGTGGCGCGCAAAGCCCCGCCCCAGCGGATTGGCCTGGCAAGAGTCATGCGCCGCCGCGTTGCAGTCATCGGCCTCGATGCGGCATTGACCGCCATATGCGTAGGCATAGTGCAGCGGCAATTGCTGGAATGGTTCTGGCGCCGACAGGTGCCAAGGGTTGGGCCGCAGCAAGCCCACGGCGCCGATGCGGATGCAGCCCTGCGCCAGGCGCGTGAGGACGGCTTTCTTGCGGAAAGCGCGTTCGCCACTCACTTGCAGAGTCTTGTCGATCAGGGTTTTCTTTTCCGACTGCACTTTCAGGTTGACGAGAAATTGCGGCATCGCTTGCCCGCGCGGTGCGTGCGCCACGCCATTGACGATCACGTCGCAACGCGGCTTGTAGGGCGCGAAGTCGCTCTCCTGCACGGTGCCCGCCTGCGTGTCGCCATCCAGGTGCCGGTCTTCCGTGGCCAGCGGCGATGGCCGTGCCATGGGCAGCAGGCTGGCCAGGCCGTCCGCGCCGCAGGGACCAAGCGTGTAGCCCATACGCGCCACCACCACGTGGAAGGCTGCGCCAAACTGGTCGACGATGTCGAACTGGCTGGCCGCATGCGGCGTGCGGTTGTCGAAAAGCAGGTTGGGAATGTTGAAATGGGCTGTGCCGGCGTCGTTCATCGTCAGCCCGGATTGTTGTCGATGTCGTCGCCATGGATCTGCACCTTCGATTTGCCGCGGATGATGATTTCATCGGCAACCAGTTCGATGCGGCCCGGTGTCATGGTGATGCTGGACGTGCCCACCGTCATCGTGTGCGAATCGGTGGCCGTGAGCGTACTGTCGGCGCCGACGATGACGCTTTTCGCCAGGCCGATCTGCTCCGCCTGCGCCAGCACCACGGTGGTGTTCATGGCGCCGATGACGGTGGTCTGGTAAGCGGCGCCGATGGTCAGCACCTTGGCCAGGCCGATGCTCTCTTCCTTGGCCAGGGTCACCCGTTCCGAACGGTGGCCGTCGATCTGCACCTGCTCGTTGCCGCCCACGTGTTCGCGGCGGTTGTCGCCGATGTCGATGTGTTCGTCATGGTCGACGCGCTCCCTGCGGTTGTTATGCACGGTGATGTCTTCATCGTGGTCCACGGTTTCCGTGCGGTCGCGCTTGACGTGCACGGTTTCATCGCGATCCACGGTTTTCCTGCGGTCATTGCCCACCCAGTGCGACTCATCATGTTCGACCTCGATGCGCTGGTCTTTTTCCGCATGCAGCCACAGTTCTTCCGCATCCTTGCGGTCTTCGAAACGCAAGGCGTTGGCGTGCGCGGCGGAACCCTTTTTGGAGGAACGGCTCAGCATGCCGCTTTGCGTCTTGTTCGCTGGCAAATCCCATGGCGGCATGTTGCGCGCGTTGTAGACGCAGCCGATGATGAGGGGCATGGCGACATTACCGTCAAGAAATTGCACGGCTACTTCCATGCCGACCCTGGGCAGGCTGATGTGGCCGAAATTCGGGCCGGCCCAGTTCGATATCACCCGTATCCACGGCGAACTTTTGTCATCGAAGGTGCCCAGGCGGTCCCAGTGAAATTGCAGCTTCACCCGTCCGTAACCATCCGTATGGATTTCCTCGCCGGGCGGCCCGACGACGGTGGCCGTCTGCACGCCATAGATCTTCGGTTCGCGGCTATGGAAGTTGCGTCCCGGGCGCCAGGGGATGGCGCGGGGGATGCAGGTAAATGTGTTGCTGTAGTGCGAGGTGGCGCCGTGCCCTTGCTGGTAGTTGTTGCTGGCATGGTGGTGCACGGAGAGGATCAGATATTCGCTGGCTGCACTGTCGAAATGCCCGCCCAGCGTGAACCAGCGTCCCGGTTGCGCCGTGCGGTCATTGCCTTGCGCTTCGAACAGCTGTCCCTGCGCGTCAACCTCTTCCATGCGGCGCCGCGCCAGCGCCTCGCCATCGTCGATGTTTTTAAAACCGTAGCTGCCCGTGTTTTCATACACTTCCAGCGATGGCACGGCACCCTGCCTGTTCAGCGAGTCGCGGCTGGCGCGGGCGCTGCGCGGGTTCTTGAAATTGAAGCTGGCTACCGTCATCTGGCTTGGCGCCATGCGCCGCACCGTGCTCCATTGATGCACGCCATCGTCTTCCAGGGATCCGGCCTGGTGCTGGAAGGGGATTTCGCTCAGATCGCCATCGATGGGCTTGCCTGTGGTGCTGTCGTCGGACAGCCACAAGGTGTGGCCGTCAAGACGGTGTTCGTAGCGGTAGTGCCAGCCCAGTTGCTCCCAATGGCGGTGCAGGAGGTTGTGGTCGCTCTCATTGTGCTGGCACGTGTAGGTGATGGCAGGGTCGAGGCCGCTGGCGGTCAGCTTGTAGTCGCGCATCAGGTAGTCATCGAAGACCTTGTCCGTCAGCGCCGCCACCGTCAAGCCGTGGAAGGCGACATTGTTTTGCCGCAAGTGCAGGTGCGACAGCCACGGTTCCAGCACCATTTCATAAAAGGCGAAGCCGCCGTCCGTGCGCAGGAAGCGGAATTCGAACACATAGCCATTGAAGTAGCGCAAGGTGCCGTCTTCGCGCACCAGTTCTATGCTCACCATCTTGCCCATCACCTTGTCGAGGGCGATGAGGGCATCGTCGGAGAGTACTTCCACCACATAGGAAAAATCGCGCGACAGGCTTTCGCTCGCGTCGAGGCTGTTGGCAAGTAACTGGATGCCGGCAGGCCCGTCGCCATGCGGAAACTGCAGGCGCAGCAGGCGCTGGCCCTGCATGTCGCCCGTTAATGCCGTCCATGCCGCCGTCGTATCGGGGAACAGGCTCATCGCGCATCGCTTCACGTTAGGGATCGTTGGCCGACTGTAGCAATAGCAAACACAAGCGTTTTGCGCGGCCGCAAGGATCAATCGTTGAATGAGGGCATCAATTGCATCTCGTAATGTTTGTCATCGCGGTGGCGTGGGGGGGCCGCACTGCCAAGGAAACTGTTGCAGCCCAGGCCGCCTTGTGGCGCGGTTGTCAATGCCGTCCCCCGCACATCGCTGGCGCGCAGCACCAGCACGATGTCGTAGCGCACGAGCGGCTGGCCGAACAGCATCAGCATGTGGCGCAATGCGTGGCTACCAGGGGCGCGCGGCAGGAAGCTGGCGTGCTGCTGCGCCGTGAGCGGACCGAGGCGCAGGCGTACGGCCAGGTCGGGACGGCGGCAGCGTTCGCCGACGAGGGCGCGTTGGCCCAGCATGGCATTTTCCATGCCCAACGCCGTTTGTTCGCGCGGCGCCAGCACGTCCATGGCGCCCGTCGCTTCGTCGATATGGCAAGGCACGCCGAAGTGGTCGCCGAGGATGCGCGCCATGACGATGGACGAGATGTTGTGCTGCTGTAGCAAGCCGCTGTACAAGCCGGCCGCTGCCTCATCTTGGCCTGGTTGGCATGCGGCCAGGGCCAGCAGGCGCGACAGGAAGTCCCCGCTGTGGCCGGCCTGCTCGATGCGGTATTTTTGCCAGGACTGGTAAAACAGGGCCACGGTACGGCTGGAAAACAGGTCGAGGAAAGCGCGCGGACTATTTTCGCGTTCGCTATGCTGGTGCGCGGCAATGCGCTCCGAATAGTGGCTGGGCAAGCTGCCTTGGCAGCCCAGGAGGCCCATGAAGGTGGGCGTGAGGTGGATGTGCTGGCCGTGACCGGACAGCAGCGCTTGCAGCAGGGCATCCGCATCGCCGATGCTGTTTGTTGTGAGCGTTTCGACCTGGCTGGCGGGAAAACGCAGCGAGACGCTGTTGTCGAAGCGTATGTGCTTTGCCAGCGCCGTGTGCTCATCGATACCGTGCTCGGCCAGCCACGCCAGCAGCAGGCGCAGTGCCTGGAAGCACTCGAAGCGCTGCGGCGCATCGAGCAAGTGCTGGATCACGCTGGCGTGGCGTCGGCGCTGCGTTCTGGGCATCGTAGGAGTTCCTCGCCGCTGCGATGAGACAGCAGCGTCAGTTGGCTAAAGCAGTTGAGCTGGCTGTTCAGGGCGAAATAGCGTTGCAGCACCTGGGCAAAAATATAGATGCTGCTGCCGACGAAGGCTTGCTCGTCGATGCCCAGGCGGATGGCGATGCCGGGCATCAGGGTGGGAAACGGGACCGTTGGCATCCACGCGCGCTTGCTGCCGTGCTCGAGCGTGACGATGCCCTGGATCAGGCGTTGCGTGGCGGGCGAGCGGGGCAGGTCGTACAGACTCAGCATTTTCTGGAATTCACCCAGGCCCGCCTGCGTCAGACTCGAGTAATTGAGCGACAGGTGCGCGATCAGGCGCCAGTGCGTGTCCGCCAGGAAACGCATGCTGGGTGACGGTTTGCGCAGGAAGCGCGCGGGGATGCCGTCGGGTACGTCCTCGGCCAGCAGGTCGCCGCCGGGCAAACCGTAGTGCAACTGCACGGGCAAGTCGCGGTTGCTGCACAGCAGTTGCGTCGAGACGGTGGCGCAGGCCGCGCTGCTTGGTGAAAACTGCGGGTCGATCAGGCTCAGGCGCATTTCGTGACCGGGACTGATGGCGGCCACGGTTTCGTCGCGGCGCGCCAGCCAGTACTGTCCATGCTCCTGACCTCGCTCCTGGCCATAGTCGGCCTGGGCGCCTTGCAGCGAGGCATACAACGGCAGGAAGCTGCTCAGGCGCTCGCCGGTCTCGTCCTTGCGCACTACGGTGACGGCTTCGATGCTGTGGATGTCATAGGCAAACGCATGCGTGGCATCGGCCACCAGCGCATAGTCGGGCTCGGTATGCGTGAGGCGGATCGGCACGCCGGATTTGGCAAACAGGTTGACGACGGGCGTGCAGCCCAGCAAGAGGTTGTCGCGGCTGACGCCGGACAAGAGCCGCGCTTCGTGGCTGTCGCTGCGCACGCCCTTGAGCGGCAGGTGCAAGGTGAACTGGCGGCACTGTTTTGGCAGCAGGGCAGCCAGCAGGGACCATCCGATATCGATGAAGTGAAATTTTTCCGGAAACGCAAAGTACTCGGTCAGCAGGCGCAGGGCCGGGTGGGAACGGGCGGAAATGGGGATCAGCGCATCGTCTTCCGCATAGCCGGCTGGCGCTAGCGGCGTGCCATCGACGGCTTGCCACGGGCTGTGTTCGTCCAGCGCCACGTACGCGCCCGCGCCGCGCAGGAACAGGGCGTCGAGCAAGGCCGCGCGCACGGATGGTTCGCCATCGGCAAACAGGCGCAGCCTGGCAAAATCCGGCTGATCCAGATGATAGTTGTCGCTGCTGCTGGTGAACTGAATGCTGAGCAAGGCGCTGGCGCCGGCGGGCAGACGCAGGCCGGGCGGCGCGTCGATGACAGGTGAGAAATGCAGGCGAGAAATGACCAGCGGCGCCAGGGTCACGTCATAGGTGCTCGTAAATTTGCAAGCTACGCCCTGCACCGGCTGCGAGCGCAGCACCGTGCCGCGCGCCACATGCGCCACCTGGTCCAGCTGGCCGCGGCCCGGTGCTTCGTCGGCGGCGATGCGTACGATGGAGCACGAGGGAAACGGCCGCAGGTAGTGCGGGTACAAGGTGTCGAGCAGGGAATGGGTAAATTGCGGATAGGCGTCGTCGAGGCGTTTGGCGACCCTGGCTGTGAGCAGGGCGACGGACTGGATCAGGCGTTCGACATGCGGGTCTTCGCAGGTTTCTCCGGCGATCAGCAGGCGCCCGGCCGCCTTCGGGTAGCGGCTGGAAAACTCGCGCGTGTACTGGCGGAACAGGCCCAGCTCGCGCTCGTAATATGGCAGTAGTTGTTCCACGGTCGCGCTCTCCGCCAGTGGGAAAGCTTCATGCTGGCATCAGGCGCGATCGTGGGTGTTGATGCGTAACAATGAATTTTAGAAATGGTACTCCGCGCGTATCATCGGCGTCTTTGCCGTCTGGCCCACATTGCCCGTGGTGGCGGGCGAGTTGCCGAACTTGTTCTTCCAGTACTGGTATTCGAGGCCCACGCGGAAGGTGTTCTTGGCGCTGCCCAGGGCCGCGCCCACGTCGTACATTACTTGCATGTCGATATTCGTTTCCACCGCCGTGTCGCGACCCACTTCATCCTTGCCTTTCGAGTCGATGAGGTTGAAGAAGCCTTCGAACGAGAACAGCGGCGACAGGGGAATGGCCCAGGCGCCCGTCAGCATGGCGTGCGTTTTATACGTGTAGCGGCCCGTCACCTGCGAGATGGGCGGGAAGGCGCCGCTGGGGGCGTTGCTTTCGCGCAGCAACAGCAGGCTGGTATTGAAGAAGCCGGGCACGTCCCACATCACGGTGGGGCCGGCCACCAGCATCCGCTTGCGCGAGTTGTAGCCGACGTCATTTTTCGTGTTGACGTCGAAGCCCAGGGTGACGCCGACGCCGCGCACGGGGCCGAACTTGATGTCGCTGCCGCGCACCTTGCCGATGTCGATGGTGTTGCGGTAGACCAGGTACGCCTCCTGTGCGCCCGACGTTTTGCCCAGTGCGCCAGGGTCCTTGCTGTCGGACATGAGGAAATCGAGGTTGACGAAATTGCTGCCGTATTTGTAGCCGCTGGCGTGCGTGATGGCAAAGATGTTTTTCTTGATGTCGTCCGGATTGAACGGCTCGCGGTAATCATTGCCGGCGCGCCAGCTCAGCGCGGTATCGCTCCATTCGGCAGCCTGGGCGGTCGCGCCCACGCCGAGGGTGGTAGTGAGGCAGAGCAACAGACACGGTATGTTTTTTGGCACTTTCGGCTCCTGATGGCGGTGTGGGAAAACGGGAACTGGGGATGGCTGGACGCGTAGTCTGCATGTAGCGCTGCAATGGGATAACGCGCGCCGTTCAATCCATGATGCGAGCATCGCCGCGCCGGGCGATATGTCTTGTGCGCATACTTACTATCAGTTCCTGCATATAATCATCGCACCTTCTCGTCCTTGCGGGGCAAGGCGGACGCTGCAAAGCTGATAATTTTTTTCAAAATTGTATACAGGTGTTGTTTTTTTGTGGAAATAGAAATGCACGCCGCCGCGCCCGCCCCCCAAGCGCCGCGGATGCCGATACGATAGAGACTGAGTGTTGATTTTTTCCACCGATCGGCATCCCGCATACCACGCAGCGAGGCACGAAAAAAACAATGACGGCACGCCTGGAACTCATCGATATCAGCAAGCGCTATCCGGCCGTGGTGGCCAATGACGGCATCTGTCTCACCGTCGCGCCCGGACAGATCCATGCCGTGCTTGGCGAAAACGGGGCCGGCAAATCGACCTTGATGAAAATCATCTATGGCGCCGTGCAGCCCGACGGCGGCCGCATCCTGTGGAATGGCCGCGAAGTGGACATCGCCAACCCGTCGGTCGCGCGGGCGCTGGGCATCGCCATGGTGTTCCAGCACTTTTCCCTGTTCGACACCTTGACCGTGACGGAAAACATCGCCCTCGGCTTGCCCGCCGGTACCAACATGGCGGAGCTGGCGCAGCGCATCAAAGCGACGGCGCGCCAGTACGGCCTGGATCTGGAGCCGCAGCGCCACGTGCACACGCTTTCCGTTGGAGAATGCCAGCGCGTGGAAATCGTGCGCGCACTGCTGGCCAAGCCGCAACTGCTGATCCTCGACGAACCGACTTCCGTGCTGACGCCGGGCGCCGTGGAAAAGCTGTTTACCACCTTGCGCCAGTTGGCCGCCGAAGGTTGCAGCATCCTGTACATCAGCCACAAGCTCGACGAGATCCGCGCCCTGTGCCACACCTGCACGGTGGTGCGCGCCGGCAAGAATGCAGGCGTGTGCGATCCTTCGCAAGAGTCGGCGGCCAGCCTGTCGCGCATGATGATCGGCGCCGAGCCGCCCGCCGTCACCCGCGTGGCGCGCACGCCCGGTACCGTCATGCTGAGCGTCAAGAATTTGCAGTTACCGAAGAGCCATCCGTTCGCCACGCAATTGATCGATATCAATTTCGACGTGCGCGCGGGAGAGATCGTCGGCATCGCGGGCGTGTCCGGCAATGGCCAGCAGGAATTGCTCGCCGCCCTGTCGGGCGAGGACATGCGCGCGGCCGCCGGCAGCATCGTCCTGAACGGCACGCCGGCGGGACGCTTGCCGCCGGGACGCCGGCGCGCCCTGGGCTTCGGCTTCGTGCCGGAGGAAAGGCTGGGGCGGGGCGCCGTGCCCGACATGGCGCTGGCCGACAACGTGCTGCTGAGTTTGCAGACACCAGCCACCATCCGCCACGGCTTCGTGCGCCACAAGGTCATTGCGCAGCGGGCGGCCGCCATCATCGCGCGCTTTCAGGTGAAGGCGGGCGGGCCGCAGGCGCTGGCGCGCAGCCTGTCGGGCGGCAACTTGCAGAAATACATAGTCGGACGCGAAGTCATGCGCGAACCCACCGTGCTGGTGGTGGCGCAGCCGACCTGGGGCGTGGACGTGGGCGCGGCCGCGCAAATCCGCGCCGAATTGCTGGCCTTGCGCGACTCTGGCTGCGCGCTGCTGGTCGTGTCGGAGGAGCTCGATGAATTGTTCGATATCAGCGACCGCTTGCTGGTGATGGCGAAGGGAAAGATTTCACCGTCGCTGGACGTGGGCGAAGCCAGCGTGGCGCTGGTGGGACAATGGATGAGCGGGCTGTGGCCGCAGGAGGCAATCCATGGCTAAGTTCGCCTTGCGCCTGGAAGCCCGTCCTTCTCCGTCGCGGCTGATGTCGTGGCTGTCGCCCGTGCTGGCCGTGCTGCTCACGGTGCTGTGCGGCGCGCTGCTGTTTCTTGCGCTGGGACACGATCCGCTGGCGGGACTGGCCGTCTTCTTTGTGGAACCCTTGCGCGACGCGCACGGCTGGTCCGAGCTGGGCATCAAGGTGGCGCCTTTGCTCCTGATCGCCGTTGGCCTGGCCATCTGCTTTCGCGCCAACATCTATAACATCGGCGCGGAAGGACAGCTGACCCTGGGCGCCATCTGCGGCGGCGCGGCGGCCCTTTACCTGGACGATGGCGTGGGCAGTACCGCCATCATCGGCGTGTCCTTGCTGGCCGGCATGGCGGGCGGCATGGCGTGGGCGGGACTGGTGGCCTGGCTGCGCGACCGCTACAACGCCAGCGAAATCCTCGTTTCGCTGATGCTGGTCTATATCGCCCAATTGCTGCTCAGCTATCTCGTGTATGGCGTGCTGCGCGATCCGGAAGGATTCAATTTTCCCCAGTCGAAACTGCTGTCGGACGGCTTGCTGTTGCCGATGGTGATCAGCGACACGCGCTTGCACGTAGGCATCGTGTTTGCCTTGCTGGCCTCGCTGGGCGGCTGGCTGTACTTATCCAGAAGCATTGCCGGCTTCCGCCTGCGCGTGGGCGGCATGGCGCCTGCCGCCGCCCGCTATGCGGGCTTTTCCTCGCGCAAGACCTTGTGGTCTTCCCTGCTGATCTGCGGCGCCCTGTCGGGCCTGGCGGGTGCGTGCGAAGTGCTGGGGCCGATGGGGCAGTTGACGCCCACGGTCTCGCCCGGCTACGGCTTTGCCGCCATCATCGTCGCCTTTGTCGGGCGCCTGCATCCGGTAGGCGTGATTTTCTCCAGCTTCGTCATGGCCCTGTTCTATATCGGCGGCGAACTGGCGCAGTCGCGCCTGGGCTTGCCCAGTGCGATCACGGGTGTGTTCCAGGGCATCTTGCTGTTCGCCTTGCTCGCTTGCGATGTGCTGATCCAATACAAATTGCGTTGGAGGAAACATGGATAACCTGTTGCTGACCATCGCGCCCCTGATCGCGGCCAGCATCAATGCGGGCACGCCGCTGATGCTCGCTGCGCTGGGGCTGCTCGTCAATGAAAAGGCGGGCGTGGTCAACCTGGGGGCGGAAGGCATGATGCTGGTCTCGGCCATCACGGGTTTTGCCGTGGCTGTCAACACGGGTAGCCCCACCCTGGGCTTTCTGGCGGGCGCGGGCGCCAGCATGCTGCTGTCCGGCTTCTTTGCCTGGATGACCGTGTGGCTGGGCACGAACCAGTACGCGACGGGCCTGGCCTTGTCGCTGTTCGGCGCGGGTGCGTCCACGTATATCGGCCTGAAATATGTGGGCAACAGCTTGCAGAATGGCCGCTTCGGCATCCCCTTCCTGGAAGATATTCCCGTGCTGGGCCCGGCCCTGTTCCGCCAGCATCCGATGGTGTATCTGTCGTTGCTGCTGTGCCTGGCTATCGCCTGGTTTTTGTACCGCACGCGGGCGGGCCTCGTGCTGCGCGCCGTGGGCGAGTCGCCCGCTTCCGCGCATGCGCTCGGCTACCCCGTGCGCCGCATCCGCCTGGCAGCCGTGCTGTTCGGCGGCGCCTGCTGCGGCCTGGCCGGCGCCTTTTTGTCGCTCGTCTACACGCCCCTGTGGGTCGAAGGCATGGTGGCGGGACGGGGCTGGATCGCGTTGGCGCTGACCACGTTTGCCACCTGGCGCCCTGCGCGCGTGGTGGGCGGCGCCTACCTGTTCGGCGGCATCACGATTCTGACCTTCCACGCGCAGGCGCTGGGCGTGCCCATCGCGTCGCAACTGCTGTCGATGCTGCCGTATGTGGCAGCCATCGTCGTGCTGGTTTTGATCTCCAGCAACGCCAACTACATCAAGCTCAATATGCCCGCTTCGCTGGGCAAGAATTTCAATCCGGGAAATTAATCACTCACCACAAGGAAAACCATGTCCAAGAAACTAGTATGCGCCGCCGTTTGCAGTGCTGTTTTGATGCCCGTCATGGCCGCCGCTCCCGCGACGGCGCCGCTGAATGTCGGCTTCGTGTATATCAGCCCCATCGGCGACGCAGGCTGGACCACCCAGCATGATCTGGCCCGCAAGGAAATGGAAAAGGCGCTGGGCGGCAAGATCACCACCAAATACGTGGAAAACGTGCCGGAAAGCGCCGATGCGGAACGGGTGATCCGCGACCTGGCGCAAACGGGTAGCAAGCTCGTCATCACAACCTCGTTCGGCTACATGAATCCCACCTTGAAAGTGGCGAAGCAATTTCCTAATGTGAAGTTCATTCATTTGACGGGCTACAAGACGGCCGTCAACGTGGCCAATACCAACGCCCGTTTCTACGAGGGCCGCTACCTGGCCGGCGTGTTGGCAGGCAAGATGAGCAAGACGCATGTGGCTGGCTACGTGGCGGCATTCCCGATCCCGGAAGTGTTGCAGGGTGTTAACGCTTTTACGCGCGGCATGCGCAGCGTCGACCCGAAGGCGGAAGTGAAAGTGGTGTGGGTGAATAGCTGGTTCGATCCGGGCAAGGAACGCGACGCGGCCATCACCCTGATCGGCCAGGGCGCCGACGTGGTTACCCACCACACGGATTCGACCGCCGTGGTGCAGGCGGCGGAAGAGAAGGGCAAGTACGCGATCGCCTACCATTCGGACATGAAAAAGTACGGGCCGAAGGCGCAGCTGGCTGCCGTCACCCACCATTGGGGCGACTACTATACGAAGCAGGCGCAAGCCGTGCTGGATGGCACGTGGAAGTCCAGCAGCACCTGGGGCGGCATCAAGGATGGCATGGTCAAGCTGGAAGGCATCAACGCCACAGTGCCGGCCGACGTGAAACAGTTTGTATTGGCACGCGAGAAAGACTTGGTAGCTGGCAAGCTCAATCCTTTCAGCGCGCCGATCAAGGATAACGATGGCAAGGTGCGCCTGGACAAAGGCGTGCTGGACGATGCGGCGCTGACGAAGATGGATTATTTTGTCGAAGGCGTGGCAGGAAAAGTTTCCGGAAAGTAATAGGTTTGAGTTTGAACTTGCTGTAATATTGCCGGAAACGGGAGCCGGGCCGGGAGCGCATTCCCGGCCCACCCACACAGCAGAGCCTGAACAGGCCCGTACCGGAGATTGACCCATGGACAGACTGGAAGTATTCAAGATTATCGCGCTGCAAGCGAGCAAGGGCGAGCTGACGTTCCCCGCCAACGTCAAGGCCACCTTGAAGCTGCAGGAAGCGCTGGACGACCCCGATTGCCATATCGAGGCGGCCGCCCGCATGGTCATGGCCGAACCGCTGCTGTCGGCGCGGGTCGTGGCATTGGCCAATTCGGCTGCCTACAACCGTTCCGGCAATGAAATCGCCAATGTGCGCGCGGCCGTTTCGCGCCTGGGCTTTGCCACCCTGAAATCGATGGTGGCATCCGTCATCGTGCGCCAGCTGGGCAGCCAGATTACCGACCCGCAATTGCGTGCCAAGGCGGCCAAGCTGTGGGAACACACGGCCCACGTGGCCGCGCTGAGCCAGGTAATCGCCAAGAAAGTCACGCATGTGGACGTGGAAACGGCCATGTTCGCCGCCATCGTGCACGAAGTGGGCGGCTTTTATCTGCTGTCGCGCGCCGAGGAATATCCGGGTTTGCTGGACGACAATACGGAAGACTGGATCGAATACGGCGAAAAACTGATCGGCCGCGGCGTGCTGCGCCAGTTGCAAGTGCCGGACATGGTCTTGCAGGCCGTGGAAGGCATGTGGCACGGCGGCAGTACGTTCCCGCCCCGCACCCTGGGCGCGACCCTGGTGCTGGCCAACGATCTGTCGCCCGTCGGCTCGCCCCTGCACCCGCCGGAAAGCGCCGCGCGGCGCCAGGCGGCCGCGAAGATCGACTTTGGCATCGGCGGCAGCACCTTGCACACCATCCTCGAGGAATCGGCGGAAGAGATCGAATCCCTGGCGGCCGCTTTGCTGGTCTGAACGTTTCCCCTGCAAAATCCCCGCCCTTGCCGCGGGGATTTTTTTCGTCCGCATTTTGATGCATCTTTCCCTATGGCATACAATCGCCGGCTCGGCCATCCGCCGGACTGAATGTCTCCTCTTACCCAAAGGATCTTATGCAGAAGCTGTTTTCTTCCCTGGCCGTCACGGCGCTCGCTTCCAGCCTGGCGCTGGCATTTTCCGCGCACGCCGCGGCGCCTGCCGCGCACGGCTTGCCCGTGGTGCAGGAAGCCCCGCTGCGCGCCCACCTGGCCTTCCTGTCCAACGATTTGCTGGAAGGCCGGGGCACGGGCCAGCGCGGCGCCGACCTGACGGTGGCCTACCTGGAAACCCAGGCGCAGATGACCGGACTGCAACCCGTGCGCGGCAACAGTTACCGCCAAAGCGTGCAGATCGCCGGCGTGAAATCCTTGCCACAAGACAGCAGCCTGCAAGCCGTGGCGGGCGGCAAGCCCGTGCCGCTGGCTTTCGGCCCGGACTGGGTCTGGGCCACGGGCGACTCCGTTGCCGCCCACACCTTCGATGCGTCGCTCGTGTTCGTCGGCTATGGCATCACGGCGCCGGAAGAAGGCTGGAACGATTTCAAGGGCGCCGATGTCAAAGGCAAGATCGTCGTCATGATGGTCAACGACCCGCAACCGACTAGTGCCGAGCCGAACCGCTTTGCCGGCAAGGCGCTGACCTATTACGGCCGCTGGACCTACAAATTCGAGGAAGCCAAGCGCCAGGGCGCGGCTGGCGTATTGCTGATCCACACGAAACCGTCCGCATCGTACGACTGGAGCGTGGTGCAGAACAGCTGGAGCGGCAGCGAGCGTTTCCAGTTGGCCGACCGCACGGCCGGCACGCCGCTGCAGGGCTGGATCGCGGAAGAGGCGGCGCGCCGCCTGTTCGCGGCCGGTGGGCTGGACCTGGACGCCTTGCGCGCGCAAGCGGAAAGCAAGGATTTCAAGGCCGTCGCCTTGAATGCCAAGCTGAGCGGCGAAATGAAGTCCGCCGTGCGCAAGGTGGAGCAATTCAATATCGCCGGCATGGTGCCGGGTACCGACCCGGCATTGAAGGATGAAGCCGTCATCTACAGCGGCCATTGGGACCACCTGGGCAAGCAAGGGGATACTGGCGACACCATCTACAACGGCGCCGTCGACAATGCATCGGGCACGGCCGGCTTGCTGGCCATGGCGCAGGAAGCCGTGAAAAAGCCTGCGAAGCGCACGCAGATTTTCCTGTGGGTGGCGGCCGAGGAACAAGGCTTGCTGGGCAGCGCCGCCTACGCGGCCGACCCCTTGTGGCCCTTGAACAAGACGGCCGCCGCGCTGAACCTGGACAGCCTGAACTTTGTCGGTGCCACGCATGATATCGGCGCGCAGGGCAGCGAGCGCACGGAGCTGGGCGCCATGGCGGCCACGGTGGCCAAAGCCATGGGCATGCATATCGCGCCAGCCCGTCCCGACCTGGCCGGCGGCTATTTCCGCAGCGACCATTTCAGCTTTGCCAAGGCGGGCGTGCCCGCGTTTTCCATCAATGGCGGACGCGAGTACATCAAGGACGTGGCAGCGTCGAAAGCCAAGGCGGCCGCGTATGGCCCCCGCTACCATCAGGTTACCGATGAGTACGATGCCAGCTGGGATTTGTCCGGCATGACGCAGCAGGCGCAATTTACCCTGAACCTGGGGCAGGCCGTGGCGAATGCCGCGAAGATGCCGGCCTGGAAGGCGGGCGATGCGTTTGGCAAGGCGCGTGAGCCAGCGAAGTAAGCACGTAAAAAAAACCGCTCGGTGGAGCGGTTTTTTTTTTAGGATCGTAGGTCGGATTAGCTCGAAGAGCGTCATCCGACAGTTGGCGCATCAGTGTCGGATGACGCGGCGTGCCGCCGTTAATTCGACCTACGTGATAGATGCCTGGGCGGCCCGTTCCAGCCTGCGCTGCGTGTGGCGGTACTTGCTCCACACGATCAGCATCAGCAGCGGCATGGCGCCGCCCACCATGCACAGGGCGGGCCAGCCGCCGGCGGCAAAGCTGGCGCTGGCCAGGGCCGAGCCTGCCGACGCGCCGATGAAGCCGCCCGCGATGAACACGGTGGTGACCCGCGCCCGCGCATGCGGCGCCAGTTTATAGATGATGGACTGGTGCGTCACTTGCAAGCCCATCACGCCCATGTCCAGCAGGACGATACCGATCAGCAGCAGCACCAGAGAATGGGCGCCAAAGCCGATCAATGCCCAGCCCGCGATGGAAGCCACGGCCAGCAGCCAGGTGGCCTGGCGCGCATAGCCGCGGTCAGCCATGCGGCCTGCCGTGTTGGCGGCAAAGGCGCCCGTGGCGCCGGCCAGGCCGAACAGGCCGATCTGCATTTCCGAGTAGTGGTACGGCGCGCCGCTGAGCAAAAAGGTCAGGCCCGTCCAGAACACGCTGAAGGTGCCCAGGCCCAGGCCCGAGAACAGGGCGCGCTGGCGCAGCAACGGTTCCTGGCGGATGATGTCGGCCAGCGAGGCCAGCAATTTTCCGTATTGCAGCTTGCCGCGTGGCGCCTCGTTCGGCAGGATGCGGCGCAGCATGACGAGCAGGGCCGCGACGACGATGGCGGCCAGAACGTAGACGGTGCGCCAGCCGCCGCTGATCTGCGACACGGTGCCGGATACGGTACGCGCCAGCAGAATCCCCAGCAACAAGCCCGTCATGACGGTGCCCACCATGCGGCCCCGGCTGTGGTCGGGCGCATACGAGGCCACCATGGCCGTGACCACCATCAAGGCGCTGGACGTGATCCCCATCAAGACGCTGGCGATGGCAAAGATAATAATGTTCTGGCTGGTGGCGGCCAGCAGCAGGGCGCCGATCTTGGCGATCAGCATCCACGTCAGCAACTGGCGGCGGTTCAGCACGTCGCTGAGGGGAACCAGGAACACGATGCCCAGCACATAGCCGATTTGCGTGGCCGTGACCAGGTAGCCCGCCTGCGGCACGCTGACGCCAAACGAGGCGGCCAGCATGGACGTCAGCGGCTGCACATAGTAGAGGCTGGCAACGAGCACGCCGGCGGACAGGGCGAACAACAGGATGCGGGTCGACGTCAGCAGGGCGCTGGCATCGACGGTGGATGGTGCAGATTTCATGCGAGACAACTTTCTTGGAGTGATGCTTTTGGATGAGCATGATAGCGGGGCTGCGCATTTCTTGCCGGGCGCGGCCGATTTTGCGGTGGGGCGGCAGGCAACGCAGCAGGCAAAAAAATCCCGGCGATCGTTGCCGACGGCCGGGAAAAGGGTATAGGGGGATATACCAGGGGAGACTTAAAACTTACTGTGCGCGGGCCAGCTCCGCATGCACCTGCGCCGTGATTTCATACGAACGCAGGCGGTGCTGGTGCTCGAAGATCTGCGAAGTGATCATCAGCTCGTCGGCGCCTGTTTCGGCGATGAAGGCGGCCATCTTCGCCTTGACGGTGTCCGGCGCGCCGATGGCCGTGCAGGACAGCACGGAATCGAGCATGGCGCGTTCCTGCGGACCCAATTGCTCCAGGTAACCGGGCACAGGCGGCTGCAGGCGCGACGGGCGGCCCGTGCGCAGGTTGACGAAGGCCTGCTGCATCGACGTGGCGCGCAAGTGCGCTTCGGCATCCGTGTCGGCGGCAAACACATTGAAGCCCAGCATCACGTATGGTTTCGCCAATTGTTTTGACGGCTTGAAATGTTCGCGGTAATACGCCACGGCTTGCATCATCATCTGTGGCGCGAAGTGCGAGGCGAATGCATACGGCAAGCCCAGGTGGGCGGCCAGCTGGGCGCCGAACAGGCTGGACCCGAGTATCCACACGGGCACTTTCGCGCCCTTGCCGGGCACGGCCAGCACGCGCTGGCGCGGCTCGTCGGACATATAGTCGATCAATTCCAGCACGTCTTGCGGAAACTGTTCCGCGTCGGACTGCAGGTCGCGGCGCAGGGCGCGCGCCGTCGTCTGGTCGGAGCCGGGCGCGCGGCCCAGGCCCAGGTCGATGCGGCCCGGGTGCAGCGCTTCCAGAGTACCGAACTGTTCCGCGATGACCAGCGGAGAATGGTTGGGCAGCATGACGCCGCCCGCGCCCACGCGGATGGTCCTGGTGCCGGCCGCCACATGGGCGATCACGACGGCCGTGGCGGCGCTGGCGATGCCGGGCATGCCGTGGTGTTCGGCCAGCCAGTAGCGGTTGTAGCCCCAGCGTTCGCCGTGCTGCGCCAGGTCGAGCGTGTTCTTGAACGACTGGCTGGCGTCGCTGCCTTCGGCGATGGGGGCCAGGTCGAGTATGGAAAATGGAATCATGGTAGCGATATCGGGACGTGGTGGAAAATCACAATGGACGATTTGTCTATCCCCTGACGACAATAGGGTCGGCCTTGGAAGCGGCAGGGATGACAGGCTGTGCACATGATAATGCGAATCGGGAATTTGCGTACTGATCGGTAAAAAACTCGTATCGATTGGAAATCGGTGCGGGCAATGCTAGAGTGGGCCTCCCCACTTTATGCGCCCCGCCATGTTCAAGAAACCCATCCTGCTGACCCTGATTGGCCTGCTGCTGCAGCCCTCCGTTCACGCCGCGCCCATCAGCCTGCAGGCGCAGGAAACGGCGCGCTACGCGCTGGCCACCTATCCCGAACCGCTGATCGCCAGCCTGGCGAAGATGGTCAGTTTCAACACGGTGGCAGACCCGGCCGTACCGTTTGCCGCGAATCCCCAGCACACGGGTTTCAAGCGCTACCTGGCGGCCGAGGCGCAGCGCCTGGGATTCGACTTCCAGGAGCATGGCCATGTGGTGATCATCGGCATGGGCAGCGGCAGCGAGCGCGTGGGCGTGATCACGCACGGCGACGTGCAGCCCGTGAATCCCGCCAAATGGGCCCGTTCGCCGTTCGAGCTGGACCGTACCAGCGAACCTGGCAAGCTGCTGGGACGGGGCACGGAAGACGACAAGGGGCCGATCGCCACGGCCCTGTACGCGATGAAGGCTATCCAGGACCAGCAGGTGCCGCTGAGCAAGCGCATCGAGCTGTACGTCTACATGGCCGAGGAATCGGACTGGGAACCGCTGAAACAGTTCCTGAAAACCCACACGCCGCCGCAAGTGAACATCACCATCGATGCGGAATACCCGGTGGTGACGGCCGAGAAGGGCTACGGTTCCATCAAGCTGACCTTGCCGCCGCGCACGGCCATGCCGGCGGGGAAGGGCCCTGTGCTGACGCAGCTGACAGGCGGCTTTTTCGGCAGTCAGATCCCGGAAGATGCACAAGCCGTGATCGACCACGCGCCAGCCGCGCTGGAAGCGGCCATCCGCGCCCGCGCGCAGCAGCAACAGGGCGTGCGCTACAGCTATGCACGCGATGGCGGCACCTTGACGGTGACGGCGCTGGGCGTGTCGGCCCACTCGTCGAAACCGGAAGATGGCATCAACGCCATCAGCATGCTGGCCGACGCGCTGGCCGTGCAGCCGTGGCAGGGCACGCAGGCGGCCGACATGCTGTCGTTCCTGAATGAACTGGTGGGCACGAGCATCTACGGCGAACGCTTTGGGAAGATCGCTTACCGCGACGGCTTCATGGGGCCGATGACGGTCGCGCCGACCGTGCTTAAGCAGAACGGCGGCGCGCTGGAACTGACTATCAATTTGCGCCGTCCGCAAGGCAAGACGGCGGCCGTGCTGCAACAGCAGGTGACGGCCGCGTTCGAAGGCTGGAAGGTGCGGCGCCATGTGCCGGCTACCCTGCAGGTGCAGATCGGTGAACCGTGGCTGCAGACGGCGGCGCCGCAGATTCCCACCTTGTTGTCCGTCTTCGAACACTACACGGGCATCGCCAATCCGCAACCGGTGGCCATCGGCGGCGGCACCAATTCGCGCCTGTTCCCGAATGCCGTGAGCTTTGGCCCGGCCATGCCGCACACGGTCTACACGGGGCATTCCGAACATGAGTTCATCACGGAAAAGCAGTTGCTGTTGAACTTGCAGATGTACACGGCCGTGTTGATTGAACTGGCGAAATAGCCGCTTGCAAAAATAGCGGGAAGTCATAGACTGCAAGCCTGAGACGAGGCCAGGCACTGAACTTTTTATGCGCGCGCCGGTCTTAAGTTTCCATGTAGGAAGGGAGCAGCTATGCATGCACAACAGGATTCCCGGCTGGTGCCAGGCAGGGCAGGCGGGGTGGCGCCGCGCCGCATCCCGCACGAGGGGCGGTCATGAACTGGCCGCTGGAGCTGGAAGTGGCGCACAAGCTGGCGCAGATGCGGGGCTGGCTGGAAGACCAGCGTGCCGGTGCCGTGCGCCTGCGCGGCGTGGACTGGTTTGCGTGGGCCACGGCGGGCGCATCGAACAGCCATTGTCATACGACCGAGTGCGGCTGCGCGGAAGTGCTGGTGACGCGCGATGCCGCCTACATCCTGACGGACGAAGCCGAAGCCATGCGCATGCGCGAGGAAGAAGTGCGCGGGCCATGGACATGGCAGGTGTCGCCCTGGATGCAGCCGCAGCTGTATGAATTGCGCGAGCATTTCGTGCAGCATGCGGCCGGCGGCGCGCCTGTCTTGTCCGACCGGCCCGGCTTGCACGAACGCAGCCTGCCTGTGGCCCTGCGCGAAGAGCGGCTGGTGCTGCTGGAATCGGAGCAGTTACGCTACCGGCAGGTGGGGCTGCTGGCAGCTGGCGCGGCCGCCGATGCGCTGCGTCAGGCCCGCCCCGACTGGAGCGAGCTGGAACTGGCTGCCGCGTGTGCGCGCGCGCTGTGGCTGCGCGGCTTGCAAGCCGTGTACGTGCTGGCCAGCGGTGGGGAGCGCCAGCACCGTTATCGGCGCGCGCCGCCAGCCCAGGCGGTGCTGGGCAAGCAAGCCGTGCTGGCCTTGTGCGCGCGGCGTTTCGGCCTGTGCGCCAGTCTCAGCCGTCAACGGCGCTTCGGCCCGGCGCTGCATCGGGCCGACGGCGCGGCGGTGGTCATGGACGATGCCGATGCGGCCATGCTGGCGCTGGAAGCGGTGGCGCTCGACGCTTGCGAAACGGGCCATGCGCTGAGCATGGTGTATCACGCGCTCGACAGTGCCTACGCCTATGCCGGCCAGCCCGACACGGTGCGCACCAGCCGGCAGGGCGGTATCCATGGCTACCTGGCGCCCGAAGTGGCGGCCGGCGCGCACACGGAAATCATCCTCAAGCGGGGCATGGCGCTGGCCTTTCACCCCAGCCTGCCCGGCAGCACGGTGGAAGACACGTTTTTGCTCGACGGCAGCCATTTGCACAATCTGACGCACGACCCGGCCTGGCCTTCGGCCGTGGTGCAGGGGCGCAGCCGGCCGTTGACCCTGGCGCTGGCTTGATGCGGTCAGTTGCGACCAGCATCGGCCAGTGCCGGTAAATATCAATAGCGCTGCATCACGCCTTTTTGCACGCTGACCCGCTCGCCGATCTGGAAGGCGGGCTGGGTATTTTGCACAAAGGTGCGCGTCGTGCCGTCGTCCAGGCGCAAGGTGACGCGATACAGCATATTGCCCGCCGCCCCCGAGGTGCTGCCGGCCGTGCCCGACGTGCCCGCCTGCATGTCGGCACTGCCTTGGTCCATGCTGCGCGGCACGGTTTCTATCGACTGCACCGTGGCCGAGCTGATGTTCAGGGTGGACTGGTTCGCGTCATTGCGCATGTCGCTGCTCATGGCGTTGCCGGTATCGGTGGCCGTGCTGCTGGTGGTGCTGGCCGTACTGCTTGGCGGCGTCGTGCCGGCCGGTGCGGCATAGGTTTCGCCGCTATTGCTGCGTGCCAGGCTGGTTTTGTCCGTGGACTGGCAGGCCGCCAGCAAGGCGCATGTCAGGCCGGTCAGCAGCAGGGTTGTTTTCGATCTCATCTTGGTCTCCTCATGGTCGCACACTCAGGATCGGCACCCGCGGTGATTGCGGATAGCCGCGATTGCTGCATGTAAGAGCATGGCGGAGCAGGTATGTTCGGCGCCCGTCATTGTCGATTGAGCTAGATCAAGAGTCCAATTGCCGTGCTTGGTATAAAAGATGCTGGCAATTACCACTTCGTGCGGCTGCACGCTTCCTCACTGTTGAATCGGGAGAAAAAATGTCATCTGGCCCTACCGCAAAACTGATCGATGAGTTGGTGCTGGCCGTCGGCGGCACCGCGCGCGATGCCCGCGCGCGCCATGTCCTGGCCCAGGCCTTGCATGGCCTGGTGCGGCTGGCGCGCTCGGAACAGTTGCTGGACATGCAGCGCGATGCGGCACGCGCCATGGGGGCCGGCAGCCGGCGCGAGGCGCGCGCCCTGATGCGCCGCCTGGGCGCGCGCAGCCAGGGACAGTTGCGGCTGGAATTGCAAGATAGCGAAGCGGACCGCGCCTGACGGGCGCGAGTCATCTCCCCGTTCAGGCTTCGGGCCGCGGCACGCCCTTGCCAAGGGCGGCGGCGACCATTTTCGGCCAGAGGAAATACAGCGGCAGGCAGACCGCCACGGCGGCCGTGATATCGACCACCCAGTCGCTGACGGCGCCACGTCGGTAGGGCAGGAAACTCTGGATGAACTCGTCCAGCGCGCCCATGGCCGCCACCATCAGCACCGACAGCAGCGCGCGGCGCGCCATGCCGCCGCCCGTGCCGCTGAACAGGATCAGGGCCAGCACGCCATAGCCGAAGGAATGCAGCACGCCGCCTGATGCATACTGGCCCAAGTCCGCGCGCACGCCGGGGATGTCGCCGATCAGGATCACCAGCACATACAGCAGCAGCGCAGTGCGGTAGCGCAGGCGTTCGTGGCGGTCGGCAAAACAGAGTTCGAGCAGTGGTGCAGGCATGATGCGTCAGGACAGGTGGAAAGGCCGTCACAATATCATGGGCATGGCGGGCCGCCATGTTTTTGCGCAAGAGCTTGCCGTGCAGGCAAAAAAAGGCCCGCGGGGAGGCGGGCCAAAAACCCAAATGAAATGGGTCAAGAGTTGAGAGTTGCTCGGTACTCACCATGTCGCGCGCCTTGCCGGCGCCCGCCACGGTCATGAAAGGGGAGTGGTGTGCCATCGCGGCACACCTGTCTGTAGTCAGGCATATCGGTTGCCTGTACAGCAGATGAAGCAAGTATAGGGGGCGAAGATGACGGGCTGATGACACGCCGCAACATTTTTTTGCGACGAGCAGAAGGACAGTGAAGAACGTCTGTCATGGCAAGAATGGCCATGTTTCAGCAGTGATAGCAAAAAAAAGCCCGCTGGTGAAAGCGGGCTTAAAACTATTTTCTTGGAGGAGAATAGTGGAGACAGGTGCATTATGCTGCGTCGCACGATATGTGTCTAATGGTCTTTTCAGATAACCATTATCGTTTTTTGATATAACTGCCTGTAGTTCTGCCTGTCGCTGCCTTCATTCCTTCACGGCCACCGTGTAGTTGAGCGCCATGCGTCCGCCATCGACATAGATGGTCTGGCCCGTCATGTAGGTGGCGTCGTCGCTGGCCAGGAAGGCGGCGATGCCAGCCACTTCTTCCGGTTCGCCGCAGCGGCCCAGCGGCGTGCGCGACAGGATCGTGTGGCGCGCCTCCGGGCTCGACAGCACTGCCTGCTTGGCCAGTTCCGTCAGGATGGTGCCTGGCCCGATGCCGTTCACGCGCACGCCATGCGAGGCCAGGTTCAAGGCCATGACCTTGGTCAGCTGGTTGATGGCGCCCTTCGACACCACGTACGGTACCTGGTTCGGGATCGCCAGTTCCGCATTCACGCTGGACATGTTGATGATGCAGCCAGTATTGCGCTTGACCATTTCGCGCGCCACGGCCTGGCCGCACAGGAACATCGATTTCAGGTTGATGCGCATGACCCGGTCGAAATCGTCTTCGCAGACGTCGAGGAAATCGGCCGCGTGCGTGACGCCCGCATTGTTGACGAGGATATCGATGTGGCCGAACTGGGCCAGGGTTTCCTTCAGCATGGCATCCACGTCCGCCTTCTGGCTGACGTCGGCGCAAAAGAAGCGCGCCTGCGGGCCGAGGGCGGCGGCCGCCTGTGCGCCTTCTTCCTTGATGTCGACCAGCATCACTTGCGCCCCTTCGGCGATCAGGCGGGTGGCGCAAGCCAGGCCGATGCCTTGCGTGGCGCCCGTGACGATGGCGGTTTTATTGATCAGTCTCATGTATGCTCCTCGGCGGTAATAGGGGCCGCTGCCCGGGCCACCGGCCCGCGCGGCAATGGGCAGATTTTAATCCCTGGACGGGAATCAGAGGAGGATGGGTTCGTTTGGCAACTGGTTGCCGCGCGTGCCATCGGCAGGGAAGTGGCTTTGCAACAAGGTATTCAGCTGCTGCAAGGCATCCAGCGTGCTGTCGTGGTAATTGCCGTCCTTGAAGCCTTTGGTCATGGTGCGGCACACGGCTTGCCATTGTTCCGGCGTGACGCGCCGGCCCACGTTGCGGTCAGCGACGATATCGACCTGGTGCTCGGCCAGGTTGATATAGATCAGTACGCCAACGTTGTCTTCCGTATCCCACACGCCATACTGGGCGAACAGTTCGCGCGCCCGCTCGCGGTTGCTCACGCCCTGGTACGCCATGCCCGGCGTCAGGGCCGCTTCGACGATCAGGCGCACTTCCGCCTGGTGCATCGCTTCACCGTCGGCAATCGCTGTCTCGATGGCTTTCAGGGTGCGTTCCGGAAATGCCTGGCGCGCCGTCGCCGGCGTGCCCCGCAAATGTTTCAAGGCCCGTCCGCAGCGCTGTCCGAATGTCAGTTGTTTCGTCATTACCAATCTCCCGAGGCGCCGCCGCCGTCAAAACCGCCGCCGCCACCACCGAAACCACCGCCGCCACCGCCACCGCCAAAACCACCACCGCCGCCGAAGCCTCCGCCGCCGCCGCGGTTGTTCAGCGCCTGGCTCAAAATGCTGCCCAGCACGACGCCGGTGGCACCGCTGGACCAGTTGCTGCCGCGCTGCAGCCGCGTCGGCCCGCCGCGCGAGCGGAACAGGGTCAGCACGACGAGGAAGCCGAAGAACAGCAGCGGCAGCCAGAAGGTCATGCCGCCCGCTTCCACGGTCGCCGGCGCTTTCTGCTGTGCCGGGGCGGGGAATTGCTCCTGGTTCAGCAGGGTGGCAATCGACCCCACGCCGGCCACCAGGCCGCCGTAATAATCATTCTGCTTGAAATGCGGCGCGATCACGTCTTGCAGGATGCGTTTCGATTGCGCATCCGTCAGCACGCCCTGCACGCCGCGGCCCGCCTCGATGCGCAGGCGGCGCAGCGACGACGGGTTGTCCTTTGCCACCATCAGCAGCACGCCGTCATCGACGCCCTTGCGGCCCAGCTTCCAGGCATCCGTCACGCGGATGCTGTATTGCTCGATCGCTTCCGGTTCCGTGCTCTTGACCAGCAGCACGGCGATCTGGCTGCCCGTCTTGGCTTCGTAATCGGCCAGCACGCCTTCCAGCGCCGCCTTTTGCTTGGCGTCCAGCATGCCGGCGTCATCCGTCACGCGCGCGGCCAGCGGCGGCACGGGCTGCAAGCCCTGTGCGCCGGCTGGCGGCATCGTCCACAGCAGCAGCGCCGTCGCCAGCGCCGCCAGATAAGACCAGGCTTTCATCTTATTTGCCGAAGTTGACGGTCGGTGCGGTCGAGATGGCTTTTTCATTTTCCACCGTGAACGATGGCTTGACCTTGTAGCCGAAGACCATGGCCGTCAGGTTGTTCGGGAAGCTGCGCGCATGCACGTTGTAATCCTGTACGGCCACGATGTAACGCTGGCGCGCCACGGTGATGCGGTTTTCCGTGCCTTCCAGCTGCGACTGCAAGTCGCGGAAGCTGGTGTCGGCCTTCAAGTCCGGGTATTTCTCGGACACCACCATCAGGCGCGACAGGGCAGACGACAGCTGGCCCTGTACCTGCTGGAATTTCTCGAAGGCGGCCGGGTCGTTCAGCACTTCGGGCGTGATCTGGAAACTGGTGGCGGCGGCGCGCGCCTTGGTCACCGCTTCCAGGGTTTCGCGCTCGTGCGTCGCATAGCCCTTGACGGTGTTGACCAGGTTGGGGATCAGGTCGGCGCGGCGCTGGTACTGGTTGACCACTTCGCCCCAGGCTGCCTTGGTGGCTTCATCCTTGCTCTGGAAGTCGTTGTAGCCGCAGCCCGTCAGGACGCCGGCCAGGACGGTGACGCTCAGTGCCAGGCGCAGCCATTTGGTGAATTGATTGGTGATTTGCATGATGGGTTCCGTGCAGAGTAAGGGAGGTGAGGCAAATATACCTGAAACGGCCAGGGATGTCGGTTTAATAAGCGCTGGCCGCCGCGTCTGACCGCGTTGCCACGCCGTGGCAACGCCGCGCCGCGTTACAATACGGGGTTTGCAACTGAATATAGAGAAGGTGTGCCGTGAATTTCATCAATAAATTATCCGCCGCGTGGACGGCCAATAATTCCCTGCTGTGCGTGGGCCTGGACCCCGACCTGGCGAAACTGCCGGCCGAACTGCGCGATCTGCCTGATGGAATCACCACCTTTTGCACGCGCATCATCGATGCCACGGCCGACCTGGCCTGCGCCTTCAAACCGCAGATCGCGTATTTTGGCGCGCTGGGCGCGGAAAAGCAGCTGGAAGACATCTGCCGCTACGTGCGCGAAAACTATCCGCACATCCCGCTGATCCTCGACGCGAAACGGGGCGACATCGGCGCGACGGCCACGCAGTACGCGCGCGAAGCGTTCGAGCGCTACGGCGCCGACGCCGTCACCGTGAACCCGTACATGGGCGAGGATTCGCTCGATCCCTACCTGGCGTGGCAAGACCGCGGCGTGATCATCCTGTGCCGCACCTCGAACCCGGGCGGCTCGGACCTGCAATTCCTCGACACGGATGGCGTGCCCTTGTACCAGCGCGTGGCGCGCCTGGTGGCCGACAAATGGAACAAGAATGGCCAGTGCGCGCTCGTTGTCGGCGCCACCTTCCCTGAAGAACTGGCGCAGGTGCGCGCCATCGTCGGCGACATGCCACTGCTGGTGCCCGGCATCGGCGCCCAGGGCGGAGACATTGCCGCCACGGTCGGCGCGGGCCAGACGGCCAACGGCATGGGCATGATGATCAGCTCTTCGCGCGCCATCATCTATGCCACGCCGCAGGCTGGCGAAGACTACGCCGACGCGGCGCGCCGCGTGGCGATCGAGACGCGCGATGCGATCAATGCGCATCGTTCGGTTTAAGTTGCATGCATAAAAAATGCCGGGCTAGCCCGGCATTTTTCATTGGTAGGTCGGCTTGGCCGCATGGCGTAAGCCGACATGAGTCGTCGTCGGCACTTGTCGGATTACGCTTCGCTAATCCGACCTACCCGACTTTCAGTCGCGCATGGGCGCCACCATCTCCACGTAATCGTACAACTCCCCCAGAATTTCCTCGCCACGCTCATCCACGGATTCTGACAGCACGTCGATTTCCGTAAACAGCATTTCGATGGTGCGGGCGCCGCCGTCGCCGTCGAACAGGCGGGCAGCGCGGTGCTGCTCCCAGCGCAGGCTTTCCGCTTCGCTCAGGGTTTGCGGGAAATTGCGGGCGCGGTAGCGGAACAGCAGTTCCTGCAGGCGCTCGTCGGCAAACGAAGGGCGGGCCGTGGCCAGCTTGGCCGGCGTGTCGCGGCGCAGTGATTCGAGCAGGCGGCGGTCGTCGTTGCTGACGAAACCATTGTACAAATCTTCATCCACGTCCAGCGCGACATTCGCGCCCGGGCGCTGGAACACTTCGGCCCAGATGGCATCCATGTTCGGCGCCGTGGCGGCCAGCTGCGCGTTGACCTTCGCCGCGTCCAGATCGATGCCCCATTGCGCGGCCATGGCCGGCGACAGGGTTTTCAGATTGCCGACCAGCATGGGCGACTTGTTCAGGTGCACGCTTTTCACGGGCAGGCGCGTCATGCCTTCCGGCATGGCGTCCTTGCGCGTAAATAAACGCGTGCGGATGGTGTCCGCGTCCAGGGCGAACAGTTCGCGCGGATCGTAGGCGCAATCCCAGACGAGGATTTCGTTTTTATTGCTCGGATGCGTGGCCAGCGGCCAGACGACGCCCAGGCAGCCCCGTTCGGCGGGGAACATGCCGGACACGTGCAGGAAAGGCTGGCGCTCGCTGGCGGCCAGGTGCATGCCCATTTCGCTGGCGACCCTGTCCTTCTTGTGCAGGGCCAGGCAGAATTCGAACAGTTTCGGCTGTTTTTCCTTGATCAGGCGCGCCAGGGCGATGGTGGCGCGCACGTCGGACAGCGCATCGTGCGCCGCTTCGTGGGCCAGGCCATTGGCCTTGCTCAAGTGTTCCAGCCTGAAACTGGTCTGGCCATCGTCGCGCTTCGGCCATTCGATGCCTTCCGGGCGCAGCGCGTGCGTCATGCGCACGACGTCGAGGATGTCCCAGCGGCCGCAATGGTTTTTCCATTCGCGCGCATATGGATCGATCAGGTTGCGCCAGAACAGGAAACGCGTGACTTCATCGTCGAAACGGATGGTGTTGTAGCCCACGCCGATGGTGCCCGGTTCCGAAAAGGCCGCTTCGACGGTGGCGGCGAACTGGTGTTCGGGTACGCCCAGCTGCAGACATTGCTGCGGCGTGATGCCCGTGATCAGGCACGATTGCGGGTCGGGCAGGAAATCATTGGCAGGCTGGCAATACAGCATGATCGGTTCGCCGATCTCGTTGAGGTCTGCATCCGTGCGGATGGCGGCGAACTGGGCCGGGCGGTCGCGGCGCGGCTGGGCGCCAAAGGTTTCGTAGTCGTGCCAAAGAAAGGTCTGGTTAGTCATTGATGGTCGTTACTTGATGGGTTATCCGGGCCCGTGAAAGGGCCGCTGCTACAGTTTTCTGAAAACCTGCCGATACTACACGAGAGGATGGTCATCATCGCGTTTCCCGCATGGTGGCATACATTGCCTGTTCAAGGAGGTCTATCGTGTCAATTCCCATCGCCGCAAGCGGCAATTCCACCCCTTCCGTGACTTCCGTCAGTACGGGCGTTGCCGGCAAGGACGATAAAGTCCAGCAAAAGGACGGCGTCAACACTGAAATGAGCGTTAACGACCGCACCAAGCTGCAATTGAACGCGTCCATCATGCAGGCGTCGCTGAACGTGTCGATCGGTTCCGAGAACGAACCGCTGGCGCTGCTGTACAAGACGGCCATCACCAACATCAATGAAGCGCTGAAGGGCCAGTACGGCGAAGACGCGATCCAGAACGCGGCTTCGCAGGATAACAGCGCCGAAGCGACGGCGAGCCGCATTGTATCGCTGTCGACGGGGTTTTTTGATGCGTTCAAGAAACAGAATCCCGGCATGGACGACGATACGGCCCTGAGCAAGTTCATGGACACCATCAGCGGCGGCATGGAAAAAGGCTTCAAGGAAGCGCGCGATATCCTGGGCGGCTTGAAAGTGCTGAATGGCGATATCGCCGGCAATATCGACAAGACGTATGAACTGGTGCAGAAAGGCTATGCGGACTTCATCGCCGCGCACAGTAGCAAGAAGGATGATGCCGCCAAGCCGGATGCGAGCAAGCCGGCCGACAGCAAGGCTGCCTGAACTACAGCATGACCCTATTGCGGCCGCCGGCTTTTGCCCGGTACAGCGCCGCGTCGGCCGCGGCGATCAGCGCATGGTCGTCCTGTTCGGCCGCCAGGCTGGCTACGCCGAAGGAACCCGTGATGTGCGGCAGCGCGCTGCGCATGTCGGCGAAGATGACGGCGAGCTGCATGCGTTCGCACAGGCGCTCGGCGACCCGCAGGGCCACGTGTTCGTTGGTATCGGGCAAGATCACCATCATTTCCTCGCCACCGTAGCGCACGGCAAAATCCGTGGGCCGCAGGGCCGCGCCCAGCACTTGCGCGGCGATGCGCAATGCCTGGTCGCCAGCCTGGTGGCCGTGCGTGTCGTTGAAGCGCTTGAAATGGTCGAGGTCGATCATCACCAGCGACAGCGGAGAGCCGCTGGCGTGGGCCGTGACGATCATGTTCGGCAATAAATCCGTCAGCCAGGCGCGGTTGTACAAGCCCGTCAGGCTGTCGACCATCGACAGCTGGCGGTAGAATTCGCCCAGTTTCTGCCGGCGGCGCAGCAGGGCGTTGGCGGCGCGGATGCGGAAGGACAGCAGCCGCAGCAGGTTGCGCGCCAGGCCGTTCGACTGTTCGATCAATTCCCAGACGATGGCCGCATCGATCACCAGCAAATCGGTTTCTTCCAGGGCGGAAATGGCGGCCAGGTTGCTCGCTTCATCGAGCACCGATTGTTCACCCACGCTTTCGCCGGGCAAGACCTTGCTGACGGTGCCGTCATCCATGCCCGTGTGGGTGTCGGCGGCCACGGCCAGCGAACCGCGCAGGACGATGTACAGGCTGGCGCCTTGCGTGTCGGCAATGGCTTCGCCCGCTTCGAGGCGCATGACGGGGCAGGGCGCCAGCATGGCAGCCGTCTGGCTATCCGCCCCATCGCGAAATAGCTGTAAATCGCCGATGTTGCAGCCTGAAGCGCCGAAGTTGCCGATCTGTTCCACAATCACACTTTCAAAAAGCCGGCGCGCGAGCAGGGTGCCGGTATCTTCATGATAGCGTAAAGCAGCCTTGGCTGTAACGGCAAAGGCTTGCTTGAGGTTACTTACTGTGAGAAATACGACAATTATTTCATTGCCGCGTTAATACGCTGGAACACTTGCTGTTTTAGTATGGATGTTGCCGCGCGTGAACGGCGGGGCAGATGTGCAAAGGCAGCCTTGAACGGCTGCCTCAGTCTCTGGAAATCCTGCGGGTGGGGAGTTACTCGGCGGTTTCTTCCGCTTCGGCCGTATCGATCACGGCATTCTTGCCGGTGGCGTGGCGCTTGCTGTCTTGCAGGCGGCCCAGGGCGCTATCGATGGCGCGTTTCAGTTTATCGGTGGCGCCGGCAACGGATTGATGCACGGTGGCGTTCTGTTCGGTCACGGCAATCGGTTGATAGCCAGCAACGCGTGCTTCCATGACGCAGCGGATATCGTCGGCGCCGCCTTTCGGGCCATTCGTATCGCTGATGTGGACTTCGATGCGGGTCAGGTTGTCGCGGAAGCGGTTCAGTGCGCTTTCAAGTACGGATTGCACATGTTCGTTCAGTCCAGCGGTGTTGGCGATGGTGCTGTCGGTATGAATATTGATTTGCATATGCTTACTCCTGTCAATTCAAAAAAAACCCATCTCAGGCGTGATGCGGCCTGGTTGCTGCCTCATGCACATGACCTCGTGCATGGAACTTATCTTACTCCTCTTTCCAGTATTTCAAGAGGGTGCGCACGATTAAGATGGGCTTAACCCTTCAGCCAGGTCAAGTTTCCGCTACGAAATTATTTACCCTCAGCCATTGATGAGACCGGCCGCGATATTGATCGACAGCCCCAGCACGACCAGGTTGAAGAAAAAGCTCAGCACGGATTGTCCCAGCACGATCTGCCGCATCATGCGCGTCTGCACGGAAACGTCCGACGTTTGCACGGCCACGGCGATGGTGAAGGCGAAATACAGGAAATCCCAGTAATCGGGGTCTTGCTCATCGTCGGGAAACTTCAGGGGGCGCAGTGCGGGGTCGGCCTGGTAATACAGGTGGGCGTAATGAAAGCAGAACAGGGTACCGACGAGGAACCAGGAACCCACCAGGGTGAGGATGGTCAGGCCGTAGTGCAGCGCGCGCTCGTCCGGCGCCATGTCTTTCATCGAGGACAGCTGCGAGACGATGGCCACCAGGCTCATCACGGATGCGACGGACAGGGCCGACAGGACGGTTGCCGCCCGCTCGTCCTGGCGCGCCGCCATGGCTTTCACCTTGTGATGGTTGGCGCGCATCATCATCCAGGCCATCGTCGCCAGGTAGAACCAGACGGCCACGTTCCACGCCGTCAGCAAACGCGTCATCTGTTGCCAGGATGCGGGCAGCAGCAGGCCGGCCGCCACGCCGATGGCCGTGGCCATGCTCAGGTGGGGGCGGCTGCGGATGAAGCCGTGGAACGGAAGCGTGATTTTCATGGTGCGGGTTCGTCAGTGGCGATAGCGCATCTTAGACCTTATGCGCTTGCCGTGGTGGCCGTCCTGGCGGCCGCTTCCTTCTCGTGGTGGGGGAAGCGGTCCATGCGCGACAGCACGGGGAACATCACGGCCCAGATGCCCGTCACGGCCAGGGTGGCGGCGCCGCCGAAGAGCACGGCGCGCACCAGGCCGAACCAGCCGGCCGTCAGGCCCGATTCGAATTCGCCCAGTTCGTTCGAGGCGCCGATGAAGACGGCATTCACGGCGCTGACCCGGCCGCGGATCTCGTCCGGCGTCTCGAACTGCACCAGCAGGTGGCGGATGTAGACGCTGACCATGTCGCCGGCGCCCATCAGGAACAGCGCCGCCAGCGCCAGCGGGAAATAGCTGGTGCTGCCCAGCACCAGGGTGCCCAGGCCGAAGACGGCCACGCCGCCGAACATCCAGGCGCCCACGCGGCGCGTGATGGGGAAGATGGCCAGCGCGATCGAGCACAGGGCCGCGCCGGCCCCCGGCGCTGTGCGCAGCAAGCCCAGGCCGCTGGGGCCGATATGCAGCACGTCGTGCGCCAGCGCCGGCAGCAGCGCCGTGGCGCCGCCGAACAGCACGGCAAACAGGTCGAGCGAAATGGCGCCCAGTACGATGGGTTTCGACCAGACGAAGCGCAAGCCTTCGAGCAGGGTATGCCAGCTGACTGGTTCGCGCTTGACCACTTGCGGCGCGGGCGTGGTGGCGCGCATCAGCAGGACGGACACGACCAGCAGTGCGGACGAGATCAGATACACCACCTTGGGGCCGAAGTAATACAGCAAGCCGCCCAAGGTAGGCCCCAGGATGATGGCCACGTGGGAACTGGACGAGCTGAGCGCCACGGCGCGGCTGAAGTGTTGCGTGGGCACCATGTTGACCAGCACGGCTTGCGTGGCCGGCATCATGAAGGCGCGCGCGCTGCCGAACAGCACCAGCACGGCAAACACGGGCCAGACGATGGACAGGCCGCTCAGGGTGAACGCCAGCAGGGCCAGCGCGCACGCCAGCTGCGCCGCCAGGCACCAGGCGATGATATTGCGGCGGTTATAGCGGTCGGCCACGTGGCCGGCAGGCAAAATCAATACGAGGAAGGGCGCGAATTGCGCCAGGCCGATCAAGCCCAGGTCGAACAGGCTGCCCGTGATCTGGTACACCTGCCAGCCGATGGCCACGCTTTGCATCTGCACGGCCACCGTGCCCAGCACGCGGGCGGAAAGATAAAAGGCGAAGTTGCGGTGACGCAGGATACTGAAGCCGTTGCCGGCAGAGGCGAGAGACATGAATACTTTCCAGGACACGACGGGGTGAGGCGGGTGGCGGCAGCGGATGCCGCGCCAGCAGCACCCCGCTGTCTGGATGCTTACTTGGCCAGGTCGGCTTCCGTGGTGAAGGCGTCCGCGTAGAACTCGTCGGCTGGCAGCTGGCACAGTTGCACGAAGTCGCGGTGGGCCGCATCGACCATCACGGGCGCGCCGCAGGCATACACCTGATACGCGGACATGTCGGGCAAGTCGGCGATGACGGCCTGGTGCACGAAGCCCGTGCGGCCTTCCCACGCGTCTTCCGGCAAGGCGTCCGAAACGACTGGTACATAGGTGAACTGCGGCAAGTCGGCGGCCCACTGGCGGCACAGCGCATCCATGTACAGATCGTGCGGACGGCGGCCGCCCCAGTACAGGGTGATCGGGCGCGTGGATTGCTCGTTGATCATGTGCTCGACGATGGCTTTCAAGGGAGCAAAGCCCGTGCCCGAGGCCAGCAGCACGACGGGCTTGTCGGAATCTTCGCGCAGGAAGAAAGTGCCCATCGGGCCTTCGAAGCGCAAGATGTCGCGCTCCTTCATGCTGCCAAACACCTGGTCGGTAAACAGGCCGCCCGGCAGGTGGCGGATGTGCAGGGTCATCGGGCCGCCATCGGCGGGTGCGCTGGCCATGCTGTAGCTGCGGCGTTTGTTGTCGCGTAACAGGATTTCGATATACTGTCCGGCGCGGTAGTTGAGGCGCTCGCTGGCTGGCAACTGCAGGGTCAGCACGACGACGTCGGGCGCGACTTTCTCGATGGTGGTCACGCGCGACGGCATTTTCTTGATCGGGTAGTCGCTGCTGCCCGCCACTTCGCGCGCTTCGATGACGAGGTCGGCGTTGGTGGTGGCGCAGCAGAACAGGGAAAAGCCGGCCGCTTCCTCTTCCGGCGTCAGGGCGCGCTGCTGGTGCGCCTTGTGCTGGACGGTGCCGGAAAGCACTTTGCCCTTGCAGGAACCGCAGGCGCCATTTTTACAGCCATACGGCAGGCCGACGCCGGCGCGTATCGCCGCCGCCAGCACGGTTTCGTCCGCTTCGCAGCTGAACTGGTGGCCGCTGGGCTGAACAGTAACTTGAAAAGTCATACAATCCTTGAGATGAAAAATATGTTAATGCACTCTTTGCGCAAGCCGTCAGGCTTGCCGCGCCTGCTGATCCTGGGCTGCGGCGACGTCGGCATGCGGTTGCTGCCCTTGCTGCGTACGCGCTTTCGCGTCTTTGCCGTCACCAGCCAGCCGGCGCGCTGCGCGCAGCTGCGGGCGGCCGGCGCCGTGCCCATCGTGGCCAACCTCGACGAGCGCGCCAGCCTGAAACGGCTGGCGGGACTGGCGACGATGATCGTGCACCTGGCGCCGCCCCGGTCGTCGGGCTTGCTGGACCGGCGCACGCGCAATCTGGCCGCCATTTTACCCGAGCACGCACGCATGGTGTATGTGAGTACCAGCGGCGTGTATGGCGATTGCGGCGGCGCCTGGGTCGATGAGACGCGGCCGACGGCGCCGGCGAATGCGCGCGCGAAGCGGCGCGTCGATGCCGAGCAGGTCTTGCGCGGCTGGGGCGCGCGCCGCGGCGCCAGCGTGGCCATCCTGCGCGTGCCCGGCATCTATGCGGATGACCGCCTGCCGCTGAAGCGCCTGCGCGAGGGCACGCCAGCCCTGGCCGCGGATGACGATGTATACACCAACCATATCCATGCCGATGACCTGGCGCGCATCATCGAACGGGCTTTGTGGCGGGGCAAGCCGGGGCGCGTGTATCACGCCAGCGATGACAGCGAACTCAAAATGGCGGAGTATTTCGATGCCGTGGCCGACACGTTCGGCTTGCCGCGCCCGCCGCGCCTGCCGCGTGCCGAACTGCAGCAGGTGGTCACGCCGATGCTGTTGTCATTCATGTCCGAATCGCGCCGCCTGCACAATACGCGCATCAAGCGCGAGCTGGGCGTGCGCCTGCGCTACGCGCGCGTGGCCGATGCCTTGCGGCCGCTGTCTGCCGACGGGGCCGGCATCGGGTAAAATGGCCGGTTATCTGCGCACTTTTCCTGGGCCGGCGCGCAGCGCGCCGTTCCGGCGGTGCGCCATTCACTTAAGGAATACCGCATGAGCACCCTCACTTACGAAGAATACCTGGACGAGGTCACCACCGTCCTGACGGAACTGTATGACCTCGACGACGACGCCGCCATCAAGCTGGTCGTGGCGGCGCAGGACGCCGAATTTTTTGTCCCGCACGATGCCCATGAAGAAATGCGTACCGTCGAACAAGCCAAGAAGGATGCGGTCACCTTGTTCGAGCGCAAGCAGAATCGCCAGCAAACGCAGGAAAAACAGCAGCAGCGCGTGCGCCAGCAAAAGAAATAAGAACGGATCACCGGGCTTCTGGCCGCCTGGCCGTGAGGCAACATGGGCTTCGGCGCAATGCCGGGGCCCGGCCATTTGATGCAGCGCAAACGTGCCATGGCACGCTGGCGATATGGTGAGCAATGTCGTCACGCGTCCGGGCTCTTGTGGCGGGCTCGGCATCCACAATGAGCGTGACGTTGTTTCCCGTCAGCAGGAGCGAGCCATGCGAGCTACGAGTCACCCCAGCAAGGAACAGGTACGCGCCTATATGCGCCGGCGCGAACGCGCGCTGCAGCCGCCGCCGCCGCCCGATGAAATCCGCCGGCAACTGGCCTGGTGCCGCGTGGATGCCATTCCGGGCACTTGCCCGCTTGCCACCCCGGCCGGTGTGGCTGCGCAAGGCTGGCATTTATCAGCGGAAATGGCCCGCCTGAGCACCCTCATGGCCATAGCCTGGCTCATGCATAGCGGTGTTGCTCATCGTAAAAATTGATGACGTGCAGCAAATTTTTCCAATTTGAGTTATCCTCTAGCACATTCCAAGTGCGTCAATTCTCTTCAATTATCACAATTTTGCTTTAAGTTACGCAAAAATCAACAATAGCGTGTATTATATTGTTTGCGGCGTAAAAGCCGCATAAGTGATGGCGCTTTTTAGTGTGTTTACCCTGAATTATTGCAGAAGAGACATTCGGTTTCTTTTTGCCTTAATACAACAAGTACGGATTTTCGATCATGTCTCTCAAACAAATTACCTCTTTGCCTACCTACAACCCGAATCGCGTCCTCGATGCGATCATCGACAAGCTGCAACTGAAGAACGATGCCGCCCTGTCGCGAGCACTGGAAGTGGCGCCACCGGTCATCAGCAAGATTCGTCACAACACCTTGCCGATCGGCGCCACGATCCTCATCCGCATGCATGAAATCAGCGATTTCAGCATTCGTGAACTGCGCGAGTTGATGGCTGCCTAAGAGCGCCTGACAGACGGCAAACTGAGAGGTGCCGTCTGCGTTAGTCAAGCTTGCCGCGTGCGGCAGCCATACCTGCCTTCCCGTTTTCTATTGCGTGTCCGGGCTCAGCGTCGGACGATCCGTATAGAAGCGCCCTGTTTCCAGACCAGTCGGGGATGACTCGACCAGCGCTGCGGCCACTTTGCCGGGCGCGCTGGAAAATGCGGTCTGGGCAGCACCGGTGGCGCGGCCCGAATACGCGGTCGCTTGCACCGCAGCACTGGAAAACGCCGTCTGCACGGCCCGGCCAGAATACGCCGTTGCCTGTACCGCGGCACTGGAAAACGCCGTTTGTACGGCGCGCCCCGAATACGCCGTCGCCTGCACGGCCGCGCTGGAAAATGCCGTCGCCTGTACCGCCGCACTGGAAAATGCCGCCTGCACGGCGCGTCCCGAATATGCCGTCTCCGCGCGGAGATAATCTTCCCCGAATGTCTGCTCGTACAACTGCTTCATGCGTTCGCCCACGCGGTGGTGCGCCGCTTCGTCGTCTTCGCCGCGCAAGCCGATGTACGGGAAGTGATGCAGGAAGTAGCCGAACACCTGTTCGCAATCCGCCGCATATTTGAGGGTATCGAGGATGTGGTAGTGCCAGAAGGTATCGACGTCCATCAGCGGCGCCGTTTCTTCCTGCGGAAACTGTTTCATCAGGATCAGGAAGCGGCGGTATTCGAATTCCACCGCATTCGCCTTCTCGAGGCTCCATCCTTCGCCTGACTCCCGGTGCATCAGCTTGACCTTGATCGCGTCCAAATTCAAATCGGCAATTGCCTTGAAACTGTCGTTCGTATCCATGAATGTCCTTTGGTAAAGAGCGTTGTGGGAACTGCGGTAAAACAAGGGAAAGCGGTGGCTGTGTACTCCTGGCAAGTAGTCGGGGGAATGCCTGGCCGATGGCGGGCAGGCGCTAAGTTGTTCTACATCAATATTGCATCTAATTACAAAATACGCAAGCTGAGCTTGTTTCATGCGGAACGCGCGCCGCTCAGCTGCTGGCCCGGCTTTCTTCCTGGTAGGGAAACGCGGTGGCGTCCGCGCCCAGCGGTACGCTGACATGCACGCTCATGCCGGCGCCGGGGCTGCTTTCAATGTAGAAAGTGCCGCCCAGCAACTTTATACGTTCTTCGATGCCCACCAGGCCAAACGAGCCCAGCTTGTTTCGCCCGTCGATGGCCGCGCCCACGCCGTTGTCGCTGATGCTCATCGACACCGTATCGCGGCACTTTTCCAATTTGACTTGGACGCGGCTGGCATTCGCATGCTGGGAAATATTGCTGAGCGACTCTTGCAGGATGCGGAACAGGGCCGTCGCGCATTGGTCGCTGAGGCAAATGTCGTCATGGCTTTCGCTCACTTCGCAGGCGATGCCCGTGCGCTGGCGAAATTGCGCCACCTGCCATTCGACGGCCGCATTCACGCCCAGGTCCAGCACGGTAGGGCGCAAGTCGTTGATGATCTGCCGTACGCTCTTGATGGTGGCGTCGATCTGCTCCAGGGTTGAGCGGGCACGGGCGTTCAGGCGCGGGTGGCGGCGCTGCGTGCGCGAGGCCAGCATGTCGGCGTCGATGCGCAGCACCAGCAGGTTCTGCCCCAGGTCGTCGTGGATTTCGCGCGCGATGCGCTTGCGCTCTTCTTCCTTGATCTGGTCGGCGTGGGCCGCCAGGCGGCGCAGTTTCTGGTGCGACAGCTGCAGGCGGATCTGGCTGGCGCGCAATTCCTCCGTCATGCCTGTCGCCATCTGGATGGCGCGCCGGCGCGACGACGCCAGGGTGTGGAACAGCACATACAGCAGCATGGTGCTGGCAAAGCCGATCAGCAGGGCCAGCCACGGCAGGAAGGCGTCGAAGCGCGAATACAGGTCGCTCTTGCGCACGCTGAACAGCGCTTGCCAGGCGCGGCCATTGTGCTCGATCAGCAGCGTGCTGCTCAGGTAGCGGCCCGAACTGCCGGGCTGCCACCATGGCGCATGCATGCCCGCCGCCGTGCTGTCGAAGATGGGGCGCATGTCGTGCGGCAACTGCAGCGGCACCTCCCGCTGTTGCAGCGCCTGCGGGCCGATATCGAACAGGGTCAGACGGACGTTGCGTACCGGCATGTCGGCCAGCGCGCTGCGCATCATCGTCACCAGGTCGTAGCCGATGCCGACGGAACCCTGGTAAGCCGCGCGCCTCTGCTCCACCGTATCGACCGGCATGCCGAAGCGGTACACGGGCAGGCGCATGGCCATGCCCGTCAGCTGGGGACGGCCGTCCATCGGCACGGGCACGCCGGAATTGCTGATGCGGCCGGAATCGCGCGACTCCGCCAGCGCTTCCGCGATCTGGGGGCGCGAGGCGATGTCATGGCCATACTTTTCCGGGGCGCTGGCGATCGGCTCGATGTATACGAGCACGGAATACTGGGCGCGCGGGCCGGGCGGGTGGATGGCAAACGCCGGATAGCCGTCGCGCCCGGGCGGATAGTCGCGCCGCATGGCCGCTTCGTAGGCGGCGCGCTGCGTCTCGTCGAGTTCCTGGCTGTAATTGAGGTTCATCACGCCCGGGTAGTTCTGTTGCAGGGCGATGTTAGCCACGTAGCGGTGGAATTGCTCGCGGCTCACGTGTTCGTTGGCCTGGAACAGGCTGGCCGTGCCGCGCAGCAGGTTGGCATACGACTTGGTGCGCGATTCGATGTTTTTCTGGGTGTTGTGCGCCAGATTGTTGAATTCTTCGCTGGCATCGCTTTCGATCGACAGCGAAGCGGCCATGTAGAACAGCAGGCCCACCATCGTCGACACGACAAAGCCGAACAGCCACAGCGGTCTTTTTTCAGCAGCTAAGGGGTGTTCGCCGGCAGTAGAAGGCATTGCCATCCGCATCAGGAAGAGGAATCGGGTGCCGCCTGGTGGCGGAGGCTAGGCTAGGTTGTACAAGCACTATTAAAATTGCAAATTGCTCAATAGCTGCCTAATATACAAAATTATCGTTATTATAGTCAACAGGCAATATTTCCCGTTGAAACGAAAAAAAACCGCCGCAGCGGTTTTTTTTGTGGGTCGTCCCGGTGGCTTACTTGGCGGGCTGCCAGCTGTCTTTCAGGGTGACGATGCGATTGAAGACGGGCTTGCCAGGCTGGCTGTCGACCCGGTCGGCCGCAAAGTAGCCGTGGCGCTCGAACTGGAAGCGCTGTTCCGGCTGGGCCAGTTCCGCGCCCGGTTCCAGCCACGCCTGCACCACTTCCTTGGCCAGCGGATTCAAGGCCAGCTTGAAGTCCTTGCCGCCCGCGTCCGGCTGCGGGTCCGTAAACAGGCGGTCGTACAGGCGCACTTCGGCGGGAATGGCCGTCGGTGCGCTGACCCAGTGCATATTGCCCTTGACCTTGTAGTTGGCGCTGCCTTCCGTGCCCGACTTGCTGTCCGGGAAATAGGTGCAATGCACGGCGATGACCTTGTCGTCCGCATCCTTGTCAAAGCCTGTGCACTCGATCACGTAGCCGTAGCGCAAGCGTACCTTGCTGCCCGGCTTGTCGTCGATCGGCGGATACAGGCGGAAATAGCCTTTGTTCGGCACTTCCATGAAGTCGTCTTCCTCGATCCACAGCTCGCGCGAGATGGGGAAGGTGCGCAAGCCGCGTTCCGGGAAGTGCGGGTGCACGGGCGCCGTGCATTCCACGCTTTCGTTTTCAGGGAAATTATCGATGATCAGTTTCAACGGACGCAGCACGGCTACCGTACGCGGTGCCTTCGGATCCAGGTCTTCGCGCAGGCAGCCTTCCAGCACGCTGTAGTCGATCCAGCCGTCGGATTTCGTCACGCCCGTGCGTTCGCACATCAGCTGGATCGCTTCCGGCGTGTAGCCGCGGCGGCGCATGCCCACCAGGGTCGGCATGCGCGGATCGTCCCAGCCGTCGACGATTTTTTCTTCCACCAGCTGGCGCAGCTTGCGCTTGCTGGTGACGATGTAGGTCAGGTTCAGGCGCGAGAATTCGAACTGGTGCGGCACCGGCTTGGCGAAGAAGCCGCCGGCCGACAGGGTTTCCAGCAGCCAGTCGTAGAATGGGCGGTGGTCCTGGAATTCCAGCGTGCAGATCGAATGCGTGATGTTTTCCAGCGCGTCCGAGATCGGGTGCGTGTAGTCGTACATCGGATAGATGCACCAGGCGTCGCCCGTGCGGTGATGGTGCGCATGGCGGATGCGGTAGATGGCCGGATCGCGCAAGTTCATGTTCGGCGAACTCATGGCATCTTCGCTCATCTTCGCACGCAGGATGTGCTCGCCATCCTTGAATTCACCCGCCTTCATGGCGCGGAACAGGGCCAGCGATTCGTCGCGCGGACGGTCGCGGAACGGCGAATTCTTGCCGGCCTGGCCGAAATTGCCGCGGTTGGCGGCCATGTCTTCGGCGCTCTGGCTGTCGACATAGGCAAAGCCGGCCGTGATCAGGTATTCGGCCATCGCGTACAACTGGTCGAAATAGTCGCTCGCGTAGTGCAGATGGCTCTGGCCATCGGCATGCTTCGGCTCCCAGTCAAAGCCCAGCCATTTCACGCTGTCCATGATGGTGTCGACGTATTCCTGCTCTTCCTTCGCCGGATTGGTGTCGTCGAAGCGCAGGTTGCACTGGCCGGCGTAATCGCGCGCCAGGCCGAAGTTGACGCAGATCGACTTGGCGTGGCCCACGTGCAGGTAGCCGTTCGGCTCCGGCGGGAAACGCGTGATCACCTGGGGCAGGCCGGGACGCACGTGGGCGCCGGCAGCCAGGTCGGCTTCGATGATGTTACGCAAGAAATTGGGCGCCAGCGCTGGCGCGGCGGTATTCGGTTTATCGTTGCTCATTGATCAATGCGGAAGAGTGACAGTAAAAAGCATTTTACCGTACCGCAAGCGCTTTATAAGCACGTATTTGCCCCCATATCCCAGCATGCAAGCGACGCGGGCGCCGTTCTATAGGATAATTCGCCTTTAATTAGTAGAAAAACGTGACCCCGGAGCCTTTTATGGAAAATTTATATAACGTCCTCGGTGTCGCGCCCAATGCCAGCGACGATGAAATCAAGAAGGTTTACCGTTCGCTGGCCATGCGCTTCCACCCCGACCGCAACCAGGCCCCCGGCGCCGAGGCGCGCTTCAAGAGCGTGACCAAGGCGTATGAAATCCTGGCCGACCCGGCCAAGCGCGCCGAGTACGACCAGAGCGTGAATCACCGCATCATCATCGACCCGGAAGCGGAAGCCTATGCCCTGTGGTGCGGCGTGTTCCGCCTGCATGGCACCGTCCTACCGGCAGATTAAGCCTGCTGGCGGCTGTCCGGCCAGCCTGAATGATTTGAAAAACAACAAACAATGGTGCTTTTGCTTTTAAGTAAAAGTGCCGCGCACCACATTGGAAAGCACAGCATGAGAAGAGTACACCCTGAATTCGCATACCAGTCGCGCGAGCTGGAAGGCCAGATTGAAGGCATCCTCGGCGACCCGCCGAACCGCAAGAACTACAAAAGCATGGTCGACGCCCTGGTCGGTGAATACGCGAGCGGCGGCGGCATCGAAGACGTGAACATGCTGGCCTTCGCGCTGGTCGACCACATCACCTTCAGCGACCCGAAAGGCTTGCTGGCCGAAAGCGAAGACTACGAATTCGGCGATACGGCCCGCGTGTTTTCCATGGCCGCGTGCGCCGCGCCGGAAGCGGCAAAGATGTACGCCGCCATCGAAGAGAGCTTCCCCGACCTGGCGCGCCAGGCCATCATCACGGCCTTCCTGCACAAGAATCCGCGCCTGTGGGACGACGACGACCAGTCGCTCGACCAGCTGGCCGCCAATGACGATGGCGACGACGATCACGACGAAGACGAAGCCACCGACGATTTCGCCCAGATGTTTGACCAGGATGGAGATGACCATGGCAGATAATGACAAGCAAAATGCGGATCAAAAGAGCAATCTTCCCGCGCTGACGAAACAAGTCACGGAATTGGTGCTGTCCGGTTCGCTGGGCCACGCCGAGCAGGCGTTTGCCGATGCGGCCGACCAGTATGGCGACCTGGCCGTGGTGGAAGTATTGAATGCCATCCCGCCACAGGTGACGGCCCTGCATTTGGCCGGTTTCGACGGCGGCAAGATGTCGCTGGCGACCTTGCTGGTGCCGCCGAAAGCCTGGGCCGACAGCCTGGCCTTCATCGCCGCCACCTGGAGCGACGACCAGATCGAGGACGATCCTGAACGCATCGCCGAAGCCCTGTTCGCGCACATCCACGGCGTGGTGTTTTCCACCGACGACGCCGAGCGCCGCCGCGAGCTGCTGCTGGAAGCATCGGCCACCGACTGGGGCGCCACGGCGTTTGCGATCCTGTTCTCGATGGCGCCGAAGGAAATCCTCGAAGTGGCGGGCGAGATCGTCATCAAGGGACCGTATGTGACGGGCGTGACCTCGTCCGACAATGACGTCGTGCCGCTGGCCATCGAACTGGCGCAAGCGAATGAAGACGGCTGGGACCGCTCGTTGTTCGAACTGTTCCCCGACTTCCGCCACAGCGCCGACCTGGCCGACGCGGAATACTCGGACGACCCGGACGAAGAGCCGACCATGTTGCAGCGTAGCACCAAGGAATTGCTGTACCGCCTGCGCAAGCAAGTGCCGAGCACGCGCAGCGCGCCACGCTCCAGCACGCGCCGCAGCCTGGGCACCGGCATTTTCTCGTAATGAAAGCAGGGAACGTCTAATGCTGCCAGCAATTGTTGTAGAGAATCTTCCGCGCCTGGTGCGCGCCATCAAACTGTTGCCGCGCGACCCGCGCGAGGACGCGGCGCTGAACCTGGCCGACGAATTGACGGGCATCACGGCCATGGTGGCCGAGAAGTTCACGAATGAACGCACGGCCGATGGCATCCAGAAAGCGCTGTACCTGACGGTGGGCGGCGTGTCGCTGGGCCTGGAGCAGGCCGTCACGCATGAAGGCGACCAGGCCGCGCTCGATTTCCTCGTCGAGCACGGCGCCGAGCACGCGTTCCAGGTGGGCTTTCGCCTGATCAAGGACCTGTCGCAGTTGCCGGAAGACGCCCTCGTCGGCGAGTACGACCAGGACCCCGTCTACCTGCAGCGCCGTTTGCGCGAGCTGTTCATCGATATTTGCCAGGCCGACCCGAACCAGAACTGGGCCGGCTATGAAAAGTATGCGCTGCAGTTGCAACAGCGCAAGGAAGTGCAAGCCGTCGTGCGCCTGGCCGGCTGGCTGCGCCGCCACCATGACAACGGCCCCGTCAGCGACAGCGACTTGAATGCCGAGGGCGTCATCGCCCTGGCCATCATCTTCGCCATCGAAGGCGGCGGGCGCATCATCGCGCGCACGGGTCAAAAGGAGTTTGAACGCTTTGTGCGTTCCGTGCGCAAGAACAAGCCCGACTTCGAGGAAGGCTGGGCCGCCCTGGTGGCCAAGGTGCCTGTGCAGCACCATCCCGTGTTGCTCGACCGCATAGACTCGTACCGCCGCAGCTGCACCGTCGTGCATAAAATCCTCACGCGGGCCAGCATGAAGAGCCTGTTCGAGGACCTGGAAAACTACGCGGGTTCCGAGCTGGATGCGGATTACTCCTGACGCATGTCAACGTGGGCCGGCACTTGCCGGCCTATTCTTTTTCTTCCAGCGCCGCTTCCTCGGCCAGTTTCACGAATGCCGCCACCAGTGGCGATGTCTCTTCCTCCCTTTGTGCAAGCAATAAGCTGGTCGTCGCCTGCGGGTCGGCGATCGGGCGGTAGCACACGCCATCCATGCGGATGCGGTCGAACGAGGCGGGCAGCACGGAAATGCCGCAGCCCGCCGCCACCAGGCCGATGATGGTCGACGCTTCGCCCGCTTCCTGCGCGACCTGGGGCACGAAGCCGGCCGCCTTGCACAGGCGGAAGATCTGCGGATAAATCCCCGTGCCCGCATCCTTGGGGTACATGACAAAGCCTTCGCCCGCCATGTCGGCAATGGCAATCGCCTTCTTGGCCGCCAGCGCGTGGGCGACGGGCAGCACGAGGAACAACGGGTCTTGCCGCAATTGCGTCAGCTTGATATCGGAGGGGTACGTCGTTTCCGGCGGGCGCACGAAGCCCAGGTCCATCGTCCTGCCCGAGATCGCCTCGAGTTGATGCAGGGTCGCCATTTCGTGCAGGGTCAAGGTGACGTGCGGGAATTGCTGGCGGTAGCGGTTGATGACGGTGGCAAAATACGGCGTAAACGGCGTGGAAAACGTAAAGCCGATGCGCAATTCGCCCGCTTCGCCCCGTTGCGCCCGGCGCGCCGTGACGGCCGCCTGTTCCGACAGGGCCAGGATGCGCCGCGCATCGTCGAGGAACAGCGTGCCCGCCTGCGTCAGCCGCACGGAGCGCTTGTTGCGCTCGAACAACTGCGCCCCCAATTCTGCCTCCAGCGCCTGGATTTGCTGGCTCAGCGGCGGCTGGCCGATGTGCAGGCGCTCGGCTGCGCGCGTGAAGTGCAGCTCCTCGGCGACGGCGACAAAGTAACGCAGGTGGCGCAGTTCCATATTTGTCCAGTAATCGTTTTAAAGTATGAGTTGGGCCTTGAATATATATTGGACGATATGAGTTGGCAATCCTAAGATGAAGACTCGCTTCCTCTTCGAAACACGGCCATGTCTGATTCATCGCTTGCTTTTGCCTCCGTCGCCACTCCGGCGCTTGCTCCTGTTGCTCCTCCCGCTCCCCGTTCGGCCATCGCCAAAGGTACGGCGGAATTCAAGCGCAGCAACCGCGCCCTGTTCTTTGGCGGCTTTTCCACCTTCAGCCTGCTGTATTGCATCCAGCCCCTGTTTCCGCTGCTGTCGCACCAGTTTCATCTGACGCCGGCGCAAAGCAGCTGGTCCTTGTCCGTATCGAGCGGCTTGCTGGCCATCTCGCTGGTGCTGCTGAGTGCCGTCTCGGACCGGGTCGGCCGCAAGCCCTTGATGGTGGCGTCGATGTTTTCCGCCGCAATATTGACCATTTTGTCTGCGTTTGCACAGGATTATGCGCAGCTGCTGGCGATTCGCGCCGCGCTGGGCGTGGCCCTGGGCGGCATGCCGGCCGTGGCCATGGCTTACCTGGGCGAGGAAATCGAGGGGCCATCGCTGGGCCTGTCGATGGGCTTGTATATTGCGGGCAGCGCGTTTGGCGGCATGTCGGGGCGGCTGGTGGCGTCCATGCTCAGCGATTTCCTGTCGTGGCGCTGGGCCCTGGGCGTGCTGGGCGTGGCCGGCGTGCTGGCGGCGGCCGAATTCTGGCGCAGCCTGCCCGCATCGAAGAACTTCGTGCCCAGTACCAAGGGCTGGAACGCCTTGCCGCACGCCATCAAGCAGCATTTTTCCGACCGGGGCTTGCCATGGCTGTTCTGCCTGGCCTTCGTGCTGATGGGCTGTTTCGTCAGCCTGTATAACTACATCGGCTACCGCCTGCTGGCCGCGCCATTTGGCTTGCGCCAGAGCACGGTCGGCTTGCTGGCCTTCTTGTATCTGATCGGCATCTTCAGTTCCGTCTGGGCAGGCCGTCTGGTGGACCGCCTGGGGCGCCGGGGCGTGCTGTGGATCATGCTGTCGGTGATGCTGTCCGGCATTTTGCTGACCCTGTTCGATTCCCTGCCGCTGATCGTCATCGGCATGGCGCTGGCCACCTTCGGCTTCTTTGCCTCGCATTCGATCGCCAGCAGCTGGGTCAGCCGCCGTGCCCGCGCACCGCAGGCCCTGGCCTCGGCCTTTTATTTGCTGTTCTATTACCTGGGTTCCAGCCTGATCGGTTCCGCCTCGGGCATGATGTGGGGCTTCGACGGCTGGACGGGCGTGGTCATCATGCTGGGCCTGTGCCTGGGCGGCGGCCTGCTGATCGCCTTGCGCCTGCGCCATTTGCAGCCGCTGGGGGCGCGCGAAGCGGTGGGCTGAGGCAGCTATTTGGGGCACATGCCGATCATCGTTTCCCCCTGCTTGCCCGCGCGCGTGGTCACGCACAATGTACCCAGCGCGCTGGTGATTTTATAAGTGCGGCTGCCTTTGGCCTCATTCGCGCCGATTTCCTCGATTCTTGACGCTTCATACCATTTCGGCGGCACGGCTGCGTAGGCCTCGGCAAAGCCTTGCTGCATGCGCTTGAAGGCTGTGTCGTCCAGTTTTTGCTCTCCCCGCTGCGGGAATTCCTTGCGTAACTCCCTGTCGATCTTGCCTACGTCGCGCTTGGCTTGCGCCAGGATATCGGCCGCGCTGGGTGGCGCGACGAGTGTGATCGCTTCCGGCGTTGCTGGCGCCGGCGCCTGCTCGGCGGCGGGAGCGGGCAAGGGGCGGCTGACGGGCGCCGGCACGGGTAGGCGCGCGGCGGCTGGTTTTACGTTGGGCAATGGTACGGGGACCGGCTTGGGCGGCGCCGGGGGGGTGTAGCGCAGCCAGGCGATGGCCGGGCCCTGCGGCAGGTGTTCGTCCGTGATAGCGCGGGGCCGCGACTGCAAGACACTATATGCCAGGCCCACGTGCAGCAGGACAATCAGCAGCAGGCCGGGAGCGCGGCGGGGCAAGGTAGTCAGCGAGGTCATGGAGGGCATGGTGGTTCAGGTACGCCAATGTATCTGAAGGATTTGATAATTATCTAAAATGTCACAAGCGCTTACAAAAAAAGTGCCGCATGGAAATTTTGATGTGCTGGCCGCTGGTGGGGAACCCTGCGCCAGTCTGGTGATCCAATCCAGACACCACGCGAACAGGAGATCATCATGATGCAAGTAAAGGAAGTGGCACGGCGCTTTGGCGCCATTGAACACGCGATCGGCCAGGCAGCCCAGCTGTGCGGCAAGCAGCAGGGCATGCCGATGGACTTGAAGGATTGCATCAACCAGCTGGACCAGCAAAAGAGCGCCGTGCGGCAAGCCATCGACACGCAAGACGATGCGCGCATCCGGCAAGCCGTCGACCAGATGGAATCACTGGGCGACCGCGCCAAGCGGGCGTGCGGCACGGCGACCAGCGTGACGCCGGAAATGAAGAGCGCCGTGCTCAAGGTGCATGATGAATTGTCGGACCTGAAGCACCAGTTGCACTAGGCCCTACCTCTTGACCGCTTCACATCTGGCGGAACAGATGGGCATATAGAGGGCTGACGCGCAACTGCGCCGGGTGCTGGCGCAGGGTCAGCGACAGCTTGCCCGCCTCGTCGCGCACGGCCGTGGCGATGGCGCTGGCGTTGACGATGGTGCCCCGGTGAATTTGCCAGAATTGTTGCGGGTCCAGCTGGGGCAAGAGTTCCTTCAGGCTCGTGCGTATCAGCGCTTCGCTGTCCTGGCACACGACGTTGATGTATTTGTCCAGCGCTTCGAAATACACGACGTCGGCCAGGGCGATCATGCGCACGCTGTTGCCGACGGCTGCCCGTATCATTTGCAGGCGCGGGGCGGGCGGCAGCATGGCTTGCAGCTGGCTCAGCAGGCGGGCCATGTTGTCGTCGCTGGCCGATCCGGCTGCTGGTGCCACCGTGGCGGTGGGCGCTGTCGCGTTCGCCGGCGCTGCCGCAGCATTGCCACCGCCGCTGTCGCGCAAGCGCTGCTGCAGGCGTTCCACCGTCTTGCCCAGGCGCGCATCGTTGACGGGTTTTAAGACGTAATCGGCGGCTGCGTGCTCGAAGGCGGCCAGCGCGTATTCGTCGTAAGCGGTAACAAACACGATGTGAGGAAAAGGGACGCTGTCCGGCCATTGCTCTGCCAGCTCCTCGGCCGCTTCCAGGCCCGTCTTGCCTGGCATCTTGATGTCGAGAAATAGTATGTCGGGCTGCAGCGCCAGGCCTTGCCGCAAGGCTTCCACGCCGTTGGGGCAGGTAGCGACAATGTCGAGTTCCGTCCACAGCCGCTGCAAGGCGTGCGCGAGGGCGGCGGCGAGTATCGGTTCGTCTTCGGCGATCAGGGCGCGTGGCGCGCGTGCGGTGTGTTGGCTCATGCGAGGGGACTCGTGATGGTGGGTGGAAGGGGAAATGTCAGGCGGGCGGTCGCGCCTGCCGGATGGTTGGCGGCCAGCGACAGGCTGGCGGCATCGCCGTGCATGCCGCGCAGGCGTTCGCGGATATTTTCCACGCCCAGGTGCGTGCCCTTGGTCTGGCCCGGATGGTCGAGGCCCAGGCCATCGTCGCTGACGGTAAGAATCAGCACGCCAGCGTCCGTGGAGGCTTGCACATGGATATGGCCGCCTTCGATCTTAGGTTCCAGGCCATGCTGGATGGCGTTTTCCACCAGCGGCTGCAGCAGCATGGGCGGCACCTTGACTTGGCGCAAAGCCTCGGGCAAGTCCAGCGCAAAGCTCAGGCGCGCGCCCATGCGGATGGACATCAGGCCCAGGTAGGCTTGCATCAGGGAAAACTCCTGCTCGAGAGTGGTCGATTCGGCGCGCGAGGAAGAGAGGGTGGCGCGCAAATACTGGATCAGCTGGTCGAGCAGCAACTGGGCGCGGTCCGGATCAAAGCTGATCAGGCCCTGCAGGTTGGCCAGGGTGTTGAACAGCATGTGCGGTTCGATCTGCGCTTGCAGCAATTGCAGCTGCGCCTGCATGGCCTGGCGCGCCACGGATTCGGCGCGGGCCTTTTCCTGGGCTGCCGCCATTTGCAGGCGGGTAATCTTTTCGCGACTGGAGAAAAACAGCACGGCGCCGCCCGTGGCCAGCAAGGTGAACACGAGGGTGCTGACCATCTGCGCGGGAAGCAGTTTTTCGAAGCCGCCCACGTCCACGCCCGTCAGCCAGCTGAACAGGGTCAGGCCCAGCACTTGCGCCACGGGCACGGAAATCAGGATGATGAGCATGAAGGGCAGGAATTTGGGCCGCTGGTCAGCGCCCCATAACGTCAGGCGCATGCCGTCGATCAGCAGGAAGGCGATCGTGCCGATACACATCGAGGCGACCAGGTTTTGTCCAAAATGGCTGCCCGGGTTGAGGATGAAGGTAATGACCAGCGCGCAGATCACGTTCAGCGCCAGTGCGTAGCGCGCATCGTGCAGCATGCGGTAGTACGGAGACTTGGCCTTGGCTGCTGGCGCAGCGGCGGAGGGAGCGTCGGTTTTCATGTTGTTGTCTGCTGGTAGCGATGGGGCATTGTGTGCCAGCGCAAGCCAGGGCGCAACCGGGCTGCGACGAAACGGGGCTGGCGCGCCGCCATTCGCCGCGGCGGGTCGCCAAACGGGGCCGCTTTACTTTTCAGGGCAGGCACGCAATAGTATGGCAAGACAGTCTGTATCCATGGAATTGCTATAAAGGAAGCATCATGTGGCCCTATCCACGTACCCTGGCGCACCGCGGCGGCGGCACCCTGGCGCCTGAAAATACCTTGGCCGCCCTGCGTTGCGGCCTTGCCTACGGCTACCGCGCCGTGGAATTCGACGTCATGCTGGCGGCTGACGCCGTGCCCGTCGTCGTGCACGACCCCGAACTGGGGCGCACCGTGGCCGGCAGCGGGCATATCAGCGATTACACGGCCGCGCAGCTGGGCGCGATGGAAGCGGGCGCCTGGTTCGGCCCCGCTTTCGCGGGCGAGGGCGTGCCCACGTTTGACGCCGTTGTCAGCTATTGCAAGGCGCAGCGCATCTGGATGAATATCGAAATCAAGCCGGCGCCCGGCTTCGACGTGCCCACGGGCGAGGCGGTGGCGCGCGCCACGCGCGGTTACTTTGCGCAGGAAATCGCGGCAGGGGAATTGCTGCCGCTGCTGTCATCGTTCAGCATCGAAGCCTTGCAGGCGGCGCGCCAGGCGGCACCGGAACTGGCGCGCGGCTGGCTGGTCGAACAGATACCGGATGGCTGGGAACGACAGGCGCGCGAACTGGGCGTGGTGGCGCTCCATTGCGATCACCAGCAGATGACGCCGGAGCTGGCGCGAGAGATAAAGGAGGCGGGATACGGGTTGTTCTGCTATACCGTCAACACGCCCGAACGGGCCAGCGAGCTGCTGGCCTGGGGCGTGGATGGGTTTTGCACGGACAGGATCGATCTGATCAAGGCGTAGGTCGGATTAGCGTAGCGTAATCCGACTTCATGGTGCCGTGGCAACGTCTGCTTAGGCGCCACGCGCTAAGCCGACCTACGCTTCCATCCTTAGAACGTCACGCGCATGCCGACGGTGACATTGCGCCCCATCAACGGCGCCGCATTCTTGATGAACGAGGTGTGGCTGTACGCCAGTTCATTCGTCAAGTTGTTTGCCTTGATGTAGAACTGGGCCGGCGTCGTGCCGATGCGCGTGTCGTAGTTGGCGGAGAGGTTGAGCATGTTGTAGCCCGGGGTTGCCGTTTCGAACGCTGCCACTTTATCCTGCTTGCCCACGCGATAGAACTCGGCCACGCCGCTCCATGCCTGCCAGTTGGCATCGAACTTCACGCCGACGCGCTGGGCCGGGATGCGCGGCAAGTTGCCACCATCGTTGGCCAGCTTGGCCCGCACGTAGTCGCCGAACACGCTGGCGCCGAACATGGGGTTCAATTGCTGGCGGATCTGGCCTTCCACGCCCGTAAACGTGGCGTCGCGCTGGGCGTACTGGATCAGCTGGAAGCCTTCGTGGTTGTCCAGGGTGGAGCCGAAGATGTAGTTGTCGACCTTGTTGCGGTAGGCGCTGGCCGAGAAGGTCGTGGCGCCCGCATATTTGCGCAGGGTCAAGTCGATATTGTTCGACGTTTCCTTGCCCAGGTTTTCATTGCCCAGCTCATACGTGGCCGTGGCCATGTGCACGCCGTGCGCATACAGTTCCTCGGCGCTGGGCAGGCGGTGCGTGCGCGAGATGGTCGATCCGAGCGAATACTGGGGCGCGAATTTCCACACGGCGCCCAGAGACACGGACGTGCCCTTGGCGCTGCGGTCTTGCAAGGTGGCGCTGTCGACGGTGATGTCCTGCCATTCGTGGCGCAAGCCCGCTTCGAAGCGCCATTGGTCGAGCTTGTATTCTTCCACCAGGAAAGCCGCGTGTTTCTTCGTTACCGTCGGCGCCACGTACGCTTCTTCACCGAGAGCGGAGAAATCGCGTTTCGACGTTTGCAGGCCGAGCACGCCGCGCCAGCCGAAGACGGGATGGTGTTCCATTTCCAGGCGCGCATCGTGGCCCTTGTTCTTGAAGGTGGTGGCGATTTCCGTGCCTTCGATTTCATCATGCTTGTAATCGGTGAACGCGGCGCGCAGGCGCAGCTTGGCGAAGCCGGGAACCGGATCGCGCAATTCGCCGCGCACGTCCCAGCGCTCGCTCTTCAGCTTCACGTACGGCACGCTTTCATGCTCGTGATCGTGGTCGTGTTCCTCTTCATCGCCATGGTCGTGGCCTTCGTGGCCGCCGCAGTGCAGGTGCGTGCCGTGCGGGTGGCAGCTTTCGAATTCGTGGTTGTGGCCAGGCAAGCCGTATTCCGCGTGCTGGCTGGTGAAGGCCAGGCCCAGGAAGCCGCGTGATCCCACCCACGACACGCCCACGCTGCCCGTGTCCGTCTTGTTGTAGCTGCCGCCTACTTTCGAGCCGCCTTCCCAGCCGCTGCCGACCTTGTATTCCTTCGCGTCGCGCTTGACGCCTTCCGCGTGGAAGGCGATGTTGCCGGAGCCTCCAGTCACTTCAAAGGCGCCCGCCTTTTCGCGCGCGGCCGAGTTGGCGCGCACTTCCGTGCTGCCTTCAAAGCCTTTTGCCGGCACGCGCGTGGGGATTTTCTTGTCGATCACATTGACCACGCCACCGACGGCGCCGCCGCCGTAGGCCAGCGCGGACGGGCCGCGCAAGACTTCAATCTGTTCCGACAGCATCGGTTCGGCCGCGACAGCATGGTCCGGGCTGATGGTCGATGCATCCTGCACTTCGGCGCCATCGGAGAGCACTTTGACGCGCGGGCCATCCATGCCGCGGATGATGGGGCGGCTGGCGCCGGCGCCGAAATGGCTGGACGTGATGCCGGGCTGGCCGGCCAGGGTTTCACCGAGCGTCGCTTCGCGGGCGCGCACCAGTGCCTCGCCTTCGAGCACGGTGACGGGCGTGCTCATGTCGTCGCTGCCCAGGGCCAGCGCACTGGCCGAGACGGTGACGGCAGGCAAGGTGGCGGCTTGCTGCGCCAGGGCGCTGGCGGGAGCGGCAAAGGCCAGCATGATGGCCAGCGCGAGGGGAGTGGGTTGGTGAGGACGGACGGACATGGGCAAGGTTCCTTATCGGCTATCAGTGTTGGCAGGGTTGGGGCAGCGCGTGAAAAGGAAATAGCCTGCCCTAAGATGATAATGATAACCCATTATCATTACTGTGTGACAGTTTTTCCGGACGGTAGATATAGTCGGATGGTGTATTCTGTCGGCTATGGAACGCACAACACGTCAAAAAACCGCTATTCAAGCCGCCATCGAGTCGGCCCAGCGCCCCCTGTCGGCGCAGGAAATCCTCGAACAGGCCAGCTTGCAAGTGACGCAGCTGGGCATCGCTACCGTCTACCGCAATCTGAAGTCCCTGGTACTGGAAGAAAAAGTGCACGTGGTGACCTTGCCGGGTGAAAACCCGCGCTACGAGTCGAACACGGTCGCCAATCACCACCACCACCATTTCCAGTGCACCACATGCCAGCGTGTGTTCGACGTGCATGATTGCCCGGGCGACTTGAAGCGCATGGCGCCGCAAGGCTTTGTTGTCGAGCGCCACGAGCTGACCCTGTACGGCCGCTGCGCCGACTGCAATGCCGCCGCCGGCGCCACAGGCTCTGCGGCCAAGGGCGCCGCCGCCGGGGCCAAGGCCGCGCCTGCACCGCACGCCTGCGCCAGCCACCACGACCCGGCCTGAGCGGGCAGGTCGTCGATGTTGGCACGGGCGCAACAATGCCCTGGCCAGCCGTCATTGCCGCACCCCATATCACGTATAATCTTCCCTTTAAAGCTGCCGCCACTCTTTGCCAAAAAAACATGAAATCAACTGAAATCCGCGACAAGTTCCTCAAATTTTTCGAGTCCAAGGGCCATTCCATCGTCCGTTCCAGCTCCCTGGTGCCAGGCAACGATCCGACCTTGCTGTTGACGAACAGCGGCATGGTGCAATTCAAGGATGTGTTTACGGGCACGGACAGCCGTCCGTACACGCGCGCCACCTCGGTGCAGCGCTGCGTGCGCGCTGGCGGCAAGCACAACGACCTGGAAAACGTCGGCTACACGGCGCGCCACCATACTTTCTTTGAAATGCTGGGCAACTTCAGCTTCGGCGACTATTTCAAGCGCGATGCGATTCAATACGCGTGGGAATTGCTGACCAAGGTGTACGGCTTGCCTGCTGACAAGCTGACGGTCACCGTCTACATTGAAGATGACGAAGCGTACGATATCTGGGCGAAAGAAATCGGCGTGCCGACCGAGCGTATCATCCGCATCGGCGACAACAAGGGTGCGCGCTACGCATCGGACAATTTCTGGCAGATGGCGGATACGGGTCCATGCGGTCCATGCACGGAAATCTTCTACGACCATGGCGCCGACATTCCTGGCGGCCCGCCGGGCTCGCCTGACGAAGATGGCGACCGCTTCATTGAAATCTGGAACCTGGTGTTCATGCAGTTCAACCGCGACGAAGCCGGTGTCATGCACAAGCTGCCGAAGCCGTGCGTCGACACGGGCATGGGCATGGAGCGCCTGGCCGCCGTGCTGCAGCACGTGCATTCGAACTATGAAATCGACCTGTTCCAGCACCTGATCAAGGCCGCCGCGCGCGAAACGGGCGCCACGGACCTGGAAAACAAGTCGCTGCGCGTGATCGCCGACCACATCCGCGCCGCCGCCTTCATGATCGTCGACGGCATCATCCCGGGCAGCGAAGGCCGCGCGTATGTCCTGCGCCGCATCATCCGCCGCGCCTTGCGCCATGGCCACAAGCTGGGCCAGACGAAACCGTTCTTCTACAAGCTGGTGGCCGACCTGGCCATCGAGATGGGCGGCGCCTATCCAGAGCTGGAAGAAGTAAAAGACAACGTCGCCAGCATGCTGAAAGCCGAGGAAGAGCGTTTCGGCGAAACCCTGGAAACGGGCATGAAAGTGCTGGAAGCGCAACTGGCCAAGGATGCCACCGGCATCGACGGCGCCACCGCCTTCACGCTGTATGAAACCTACGGCTTCCCGCCAGACTTGACGGCCGATATCTGTCGCGAGCGCAATATCACGTTCGATCAGGCCGGCTACGACGCGGCCCTGAAGGAAAGCCAGGAATTGTCGCGCAAGGGCGGCAAGACGCACAAGGACAGCAAGGTCGAGTACACGGGCGAGAAAAACACCTTCGTCGGCTACGATCAATTGACGTTCAGCAGCAAGGTCGTGGCGCTGTACGCGGCCGGCACGCAGGTCACGGAACTGAAGGCGGGCCAGGATGGCATCGTCGTGCTCGACACCACGCCGTTCTATGCGGAATCGGGCGGCCAGGTGGGCGACCAGGGCGTGATTTCCTCGGGCGCAGGCAGCTTTGCCGTCAGCGACACGCTGAAAATCCAGGCCGACGTGTTTGGCCACCACGGCGTGCTCGAATCGGGCGTGCTGAAGGTAGGCGACGCCGTCTCGGCGCAAGTCGACACGGCCAAGCGCGCGCGCACCATCCGCAACCACTCGGCCACGCACTTGATGCACAAGGCCTTGCGCGAAGTGCTGGGCGGCCACGTGGCGCAAAAGGGTTCGCTGGTCGACCCGGACAAAACCCGTTTCGACTTCAGCCACAATGCGCCGATGACGGCCGAGCAGATCGCCGCCGTGGAAACCATCGTCAACAAAGAGATCCTGGAAAACCGCGCCACGCAAGCGCACCTGATGTCGTTTGACGATGCCGTCAAGCATGGCGCGATGGCCCTGTTCGGCGAGAAATACGGCGACGAAGTGCGCGTGCTCGATATCGGCAGCTCGAAAGAGCTGTGCGGCGGCGTCCACGTGCAGCGCACGGGCGATATCGGCCTGTTCAAGATCATAGCCGAAAGCGGTGTTGCCGCCGGCATCCGCCGCGTGGAAGCCGTGACGGGCGAGGGCGCGCTGGCGCTGGTGCAAACCATCAACCGCCGCCTGGTCGAAGCGGCCAACGCACTGAAGGCGCAGCCGGAAGAGCTGACTGCCCGCATCGGCCAGGTGCAGGACCATGTGAAGGCGCTGGAGAAGGAACTGGCCGCGCTGAAATCGAAACTGGCCTCGGGCCAGGGCGATGAACTGGTCACGCAAGCCGTCGATGTCAACGGCATCAAGGTGCTCGCAGCCGTGCTGGACGGCGCCGACGTGGCCCGCTTGCGCGAAACCATGGACAAGCTGAAGGACAAGCTGAAAACGGCCGCCATCGTGCTGGCCAGCGTGGCGGACGGCAAGGTCAGCCTGATCGCCGGCGTGACGGCGGATGCGACTTCCAAGGTCAAAGCGGGCGAGCTGGTGAACTTCGTTGCACAGCAAGTGGGCGGAAAAGGCGGCGGACGCCCCGATATGGCGCAAGCTGGCGGCACCGATCCGAGCGGCCTGGCGAATGCCCTGGCTGGCGTGCCGGCCTGGGTCGGCGAACGCGCAAAATAAGGCGTAAGCTAGAGGGCATGCGGGGTTTTCGTCCCACAGCCCCTTGAAAACGGCCCGCAGACACTGTTTGTGGGCCGTTTTGCCGTGTGGAATCTCGTTGTGACACCACAACAGCCGATGAACTATTTTGGTGCAGCGCGTCAATGCCCCTGATTTAGAGTAGTATGTCGAAAATCAGTACAACAAAACAATGGTGGGATATTGATGATGAGCGACACACTACTTGATACCGAGATTATGGAATTTCACAAAGAACTCGACGCGCGGGGCTTGAATTGCCCGTTGCCGATTCTGAAGGCGAAAAAGGCTTTGTCAGACCTGCAGAGTGGGGAAGTGCTGCGCATCATGGCAACCGATCCCGGTTCCGTGCGCGACTTCCAGGCTTTCGCCAAGCAAACGGGCAATGCCCTGCTGTCGCATGTGCAGACGGGCACCGAGTTCGTCTTCCTGATGCAGCGCAAATAATTCTGCCAGCCGGGGCCGCCGTGGCGCGGCCTGGTTTCTCCTTGCCGTGCCGCGTCACTTTCAGGCCCTTTTGCTGCCCTGCAGCGTAGCGGCCGAGCCCCCTGAAATCCTCAAAGCTGGACAGTTTAGATGGATTGCTCTAACAAAAAATCGCACGATCGTGCTTAAATTCGGTTCAGGATTCAAATTTCTCTTATAATCGAACGCACAATCAGCACTTGATCCGTCATTTTTATAATTTCCCAAAGGCATAGCTATGAAAGTCTTGGTACCCGTCAAACGCGTGGTCGACTACAACGTCAAAGTCCGCGTCAAGAGTGACGGCACTGGCGTCGATACCGCCAACGTCAAAATGTCGATGAACCCTTTCGATGAGATCGCACTGGAAGAAGCGATGCGCCTGAAAGAAGCTGGCAAGGTCACTGAAGTGGTCGCCATCTCCTGCGGCGTGACGCAGTGCCAGGAAACCCTGCGCACGGCCATGGCCATCGGCGCCGACCGCGGCATCCTGGTGGAAACGACGACTGAACTGGAACCGCTGGCTGTCGCCAAGCTGGTGAAATCCCTGGCCGAGAAAGAGCAGCCGCAACTGATCATCCTGGGCAAGCAAGCCATCGATGACGACAGCAACCAGACTGGCCAGATGCTGGCAGCCCTGCTGGGTTGGCCGCAAGCCACGTTCGCTTCGAAAGTCGTGCTGGAAGACGGTAAAGTCACCGTTACCCGCGAAGTTGACGGCGGCCTGGAAACCCTGGCATTGACCTTGCCAGCGATTATCACCACCGACCTGCGTTTGAACGAGCCACGCTACGTGACCTTGCCGAACATCATGAAGGCGAAGAAAAAGCCGCTCGAGACCGTCAAGCCGGAAGACCTGGGCGTCGACGTTGCGCCACGCCTGAAGACCCTGAAAGTCGTCGAGCCAGCCAAGCGCTCGGCCGGCATCAAGGTCCCGGACGTCGCCACCCTGGTCGCCAAGCTGCGTACCGAAGCCAAAGTCATCTAAGCGGCTTTGCCGTCTACCCAGAACAATTACAGGACATATCATGGTCGCATTAGTTATTGCTGAACACGACAACGCTACCTTAAAGGGCAGCACCCACCACACCGTGACCGCGGCCGCCCAGTGCGGCGGCGACGTGCACGTACTGGTAGCAGGTTCGAACGCATCGGCCGCTGCCGCTGCTGCCGCGCAAATCGCCGGCGTGACGAAAGTCATCGTGGCCGACGCGCCATACTTTGCCGACGGCCTGGCCGAAAACGTGGCCGAGCAAGTGCTGGCCATCGCCGGCAACTACAGCCATATCCTGGCGCCAGCCACCGCCTACGGCAAGAACATCCTGCCACGCGTGGCCGCCAAACTGGACGTCGCGCAAATCTCGGAAATCACCAAGGTCGATTCCCCTGACACCTTCGAGCGTCCGATCTACGCCGGTAACGCGATTGCCACCGTGCAATCTGGCGACAAGATCAAGGTCATCACCGTGCGCACCACCGGTTTCGACGCGGCTGCCGCCACCGGCGGTTCGGCTGCCACGGAAACCGTCGCCGCCGTTGCCGACAATGGCAAATCGGCCTTCGTGGGCCGCGAGCTGGCCAAGTCCGACCGCCCTGAACTGACCGCCGCGAAAATCATCGTGTCGGGTGGCCGTGGCATGGGTTCGGCCGAGAACTTCCACATCCTCGAGCCGCTGGCCGACAAGCTGGGCGCCGCCATGGGTGCTTCGCGCGCCGCCGTCGACGCTGGCTTCGTGCCGAACGACTGGCAAGTGGGCCAGACGGGCAAGATCGTCGCGCCATCGCTGTACATCGCCGTCGGTATCTCGGGCGCGATCCAGCATCTGGCCGGCATGAAAGACTCGAAAACCATCGTCGCCATCAACAAGGATCCTGAAGCGCCGATCTTTGCCGTGGCCGACTACGGCATCGTGGGCGATCTGTTCGAGATCGTGCCGCAACTGGTCAAAGAACTGGGTTAAGTCACACCCCTTCCGGTTTTGTTACTGACAAAGCCACGCCGGCCCGCCCCACACGGCGAGCCGCGCGTGGCTTTTTTCTTGGAGAAAAGAAGATGAGCTATCAAGCCCCGCTGAAAGACATGTTGTTCGTGATGAACGAACTGGCCGGCCTGGCCGAAATCCACACCTTGCCGGGCTGCGAAGACGCCACGCCCGACACGGCCGAAGCCGTGCTGGAAGAGAACGCCAAGTTCTGCGGCGGCGTGGTGGCCCCCTTGAACGGCCCCAGCGACAAGGAGCCGAGCTTCTGGCACGACGGGCAGGTCACCACGTCGAAAGGCTTCAAGGAAGCGTTCAAGGCGTATGGCGAAGCGGGCTGGCAGGGCGTGCAGCATCCGACGGAATTCGGCGGCCAGGGCTTGCCCAAGCTCTTGGCCACGCCGTGCATCGAGATGCTCAACTCGGCCAGCATCTCGTTCGCTTTGGTCGCCCTGCTGTCGGACGGCGCCATCGAAGCGCTGCTGACGGCCGGCAGCGATGAGCAAAAGGCGGTTTACCTGGAAAACCTGGTATCCGGCAAGTGGACGGGCACCATGAATCTGACGGAGCCGCAGGCCGGTTCCGACCTGGCCGCCGTGCGCACGCGCGCCGTGCCACAGGACGACGGCACGTATAAAGTGTTCGGCACGAAGATTTTCATCACGTATGGCGAACACGACATGGCGGAAAATATCGTCCACCTGGTGCTGGCCCGCACGCCGGATGCGCCCGCTGGCGTGAAAGGCATCTCGCTGTTCATCGTGCCGAAATTCCTCGTCAACGCCGATGGCAGCCTGGGCGCGCGCAACGACGCCCACTGTGTTTCCATCGAGCATAAACTGGGCATCAAGGCCAGTCCGACGGCGGTATTGCAGTTTGGCGACCACGGCGGTGCCATCGGCACCCTGGTGGGCGAGGAAAACCGCGGCCTCGAATACATGTTCATCATGATGAACGCGGCCCGCTTCGGCGTGGGCTTGCAAGGCATTGGCCTGGCCGAGCGCGCCTACCAGCAGGCCGTGGCGTTCGCCAAGGACCGCGTGCAGTCGCGCGACCTGGCGGGCTCGCCCGGCCCGGTGTCCATCATCCACCACCCGGACGTGCGCCGCATGCTGATGTCCATGCGCTCGCAAACGGAGGCGGCGCGCGCGCTGGCCTACGTGGGCGCGGCCATCAGCGACGTGGCGCACCACCATCCGGAGGCGGACGTGCGCGCGGAAAGCCTGGCGACGTATGAATACTTGGTGCCCGTGATCAAGGGCTGGGCCACGGAAATGTCGCAGGACGTCACGCGCGATGGCGTGCAAGTGCATGGCGGCATGGGTTTCATCGAAGAGACGGGCGCTGCCCAGCATTACCGCGACGCCAAGATCCTCACCATCTATGAAGGCACCACGGCCATCCAGGCGAACGACCTCGTGGGCCGCAAGACGGTGCGCGACGGCGGCGCCGTGGCGAAAGCCATCATCGCCCAGGTGCGCGCCACGGAAGCCCAGTTGGGCGAGCTGACCGGCGCCGACTTTCAGGCCATGCAGCGCCACTTGGCCGAAGGCAGCGCCGCGCTGGAAGCCGTGGTCGAGTACGTGGTGGCGAACATGAAGACGGACATCAAGGCCGTGTTCGCGGGCAGCGTGCCCTATTTGAAACTGGCCGGCATCGTGCTGGGCGGCTGGCAAATGGCGCGCGCGGCCGTGGTGGCGCAGCAAAAGCTGGGCGAGGGCAGCGGCGACGCTTCGTTCTACAAGGCAAAAATCGCCACGGCGCGCTTCTTTGCCGACCACATCCTGTCGCAAGCGCCAGGACTGCGCGCCACCATCATCGATGGCAGCGCCGGCGTGATGGCCTTGTCGGAAGAGCAGTTTTAAGTTGAAGCTTGGCCAGTGCGAGCTGGTTGAATGCAAAAAGCGCTGGAGATCACTCTCCAGCGCTTTTTTTTAGCCCCAAAGCAAATTCCGGGGTCGTACCCTCAGGGGACGACCCCGGTCTTTCTTGGGTTGGGCTTATCTTCTGGCAATACCATTACCGGAATTGCGCACCAGATCGCCAGCCGCCAGGCCTGGATCCTGGTCAAACGCGAAATCAGCCTTGGCGCCTGTTTCGTATTGCACGGTGACAGTCCACACCTTGCTGTTTTTCATGTGGCCTTCGACTTGCTTGCCTGCGAAAGCGCCGCCGGCGGCGCCGGCCAGGGTGGCCAGGTCCTTGCCGCGTCCGCCGCCAACCTGGCGGCCCAGCAGGGCGCCGGCCACGCCGCCGCCGATCATGCCCAGCGCGCCGCCTTCGCCCGCTTTTTCAGCGACGTTGACTGCCAGCACCTTGCCGCACTCGGCGCAGATTTGCTGCTGGGCTGGCTTGTTGTTCTGGCCTGCGTAAGAGTTGCCGGCCTTTTGCGCGGCCTTGGCGTTGATGATGGCCTGGTCGTATTCGCCCTTGGCGTCGCGCAGGCATTGCATGCGGGCTTTCGAGCTGCTTTCTTCTGCGCACAGTTTCTTGTCGTCCGCATAGCGCGTGCTGGCTTGCTTGGTGTCGTAGGCGTATTGCGCCTTCGGCGACAGGTTTTGCGCGAAGGCGGAGGTGCTGAACAGGGCCGTGACGGCGACTGCGAGGATGAGTGGGCGACGAATCATGATCTTCTCCTAGGGGGTGTTAAATGTGCCAGTAATGTCGGCATTGTGAATGCAGTATAGAGGAAAATCATGATTGCTTACCAACACTTACATGTGCGTGTGGCGCGCCATATCTGAAGTCATTTTCCGTATGGAAATTAACCGTAGGCACCGCCTGTATACAGCAAGTCGAACAGGCGCGCCATGGTGGCGATCAGCACGCCTGCGCCTAGCATCAAGGTAGCGACCAGCACCACAGCCAGGGGCCAGCCCGTGTCCGACAGGCGGCCGGAGGCGGCGTTGTAGCGCGCATCCCACTTGTCGTCGGGCATCAGGCCCAGCACCAGCGCTTCCAGGAAGCCGCCCAGGGCGGACAGGGTCAGCGGCAAAATCTGGTAAAACCAGTCCGCTTCGGGAAACAGCTGGCGCAGCAGCAAGGAGGCGGGCAGGGCGGCCAGGTGTAGCCAGCCCCAGCGGTCTTTGCTGCCATGCAGGTAGAAGCGGTGGGCGCCCAGCATGCCCAGCAGGAAGGCCAGTAGTGTCGTGAATGCCTTGTTCTTGTGCGACTGTTGCAAAATGGTAGCGGTGGTCATGGGACTCCAGAGTTGCTCATCGGTAAAGATTGCCAGTATCGGTCATTGCTTGCCGCAACGATAGCACTTTCAGACGGCGTTCAGGCGATGCTGTTGTGCAAGATCACCGCCTGGACGTGGCATGGCAGGCACGATAGACGCACGCGCCTATTGCGTCTTCGGCCATGACTGGTCATAATGTTTGATTAGCCCAAATTACACGCCCGTCATCATAACGCTTGCTGCCTGGCGGTAAAGCGCGCTATAATTTGCGGCTTTTTCCGCCTCAGCACACTTTTTGGAAATATTATGGTCGTTATTCGTTTAGCTCGTGGAGGCGCCAAGAAGCGCCCGTTCTTCAACATCGTCGCTACTGATTCGCGCAATCGCCGCGATGGTCGCTTCATTGAGCGTATCGGTTTTTACAACCCGATGGCGCAAGGTGGCGAAGTTCCACTGCGTATCACCGCAGACCGTCTGGCCTACTGGCAAGGCGTTGGCGCACAATTGTCGCCAACCGTTGCTCGCCTGGTAGCCAGCAACAACAAAGCAGCAGCTTAATTAGATCACTGGTTTGACGGTCAAGACTGCATCCGGGGTGAAAGTCCCCGATGACCTGGTACAGGTAGGCTATGTCTCCGGTGCTTATGGCATTGCTGGCGGAGTCAGGATCACTCCTTTCTCCGAAGATGCGGATGCATTATTAAGCGTCAAAACCTGGTGGTTTGATAAACCGACCTTGCATGATGTTCAAGTCAGGCAAGCGAAGTTACACGGCGGCGACGTCGTGGCCCAGCTGGTGGGTGTGGTCGGGCGGGATGCCGCAGAAGCGCTGAAAGGCGTCTCTGTGCAAATTCCGCGTAGCCATTTCCCGACGCTGACGGCCGATGAATTTTATTGGTCCGATCTGATCGGACTGACAGTCGAGAATTTGCAAGGCGAGTGCCTCGGCACAGTGCACGACATGATGAGCAATGGTCCGCAGTCGATCTTGCGCGTTACGCCCGTCGCCACTGCCGATGAGACCGTTGAAAAGGCGCCTGAGCGCCTGATCCCGTTTGTTGGCCAGTTTGTCATTAACGTTGACAAGGCTGCCAGCAAGATCACGGTCGACTGGGGCCTCGATTATTAAACCGCCTGCGCTTAACTTTGCGCCGGGCAAACTTTGCAGGATGGTGAGCGATGCAATTTGATGTCGTGACCCTGTTCCCTGAAATGTTTGCCGCGCTGACGCAGTCGGGTGTGACCCGGCGCGCCTTCGAGCAGGGGAAATGTGGTCTGTCGCTGTGGAATCCCCGCGATTTCACGACCGACAATCACCGTACCGTGGATGACCGCCCGTATGGCGGCGGCCCCGGCATGGTGATGATGGCCCGTCCCCTTGAAGCGACAATTCATGCCGCGAAGCAACGCCAGACCGATCTCGGTCTGGCGGCGCCCCGCGTGGTGTTCATGTCGCCGCAAGGCCGTCCGTTGACGCACGAGCGCGTTACGCAACTGAAAGCCGAACCTGGTTTGGTGATCTTGTGTGGCCGCTATGAAGCCGTGGACCAGCGTTTGCTGGACCGTTGCGTCGACGAAGAAATCAGCGTCGGCGACTTTGTCCTGTCGGGCGGTGAATTGCCTGCCATGGCGCTGATGGATGCGGTGATCCGCCTGTTGCCGGGTGTCTTGAACACCGAGGCATCGGCCATCGAGGACAGCTTCGTCAATGGCTTGCTCGATTCGCCGCACTACACGCGGCCGGAAACATATGAAGGCATGGCCGTGCCGCCCGTCTTGATGGGTGGAAACCATGCCGAGATCGTCAAGTGGCGCCGCCAGCGCATGCTGGAAGCGACCGCGACAAAGCGGCCTGACCTGCTGGTCAGTGCGCGTGCCGCCGGCTTGCTCAGCAAGACCGACGAAAAATTCCTGGCCAGCCTGTAAGCCGTTTTCGGACGGCAAGCAGGGTGGCCTTGCAGTGCCGGGCATGTTGCCCAAATTGGTAATACCCATCCTCTACCGGGCGGATACTTGCTATCCACAGTGCGCCGGCATGATGGTTTTCGGAGTTATAAAAATGGACTTGATTCAACAATTAGAGCAGGAAGAAATTGCTCGTCTGGGTAAAACCATTCCTGAATTCGCACCAGGCGATACCGTTATCGTCAGCGTCAACGTAGTCGAAGGTACGCGCAAGCGCGCCCAGGCTTACGAAGGCGTCGTTATCTCCCGTCGTAACCGTGGCCTGAACTCGAACTTCATCGTTCGCAAGATCTCGTCCGGCGAAGGCGTTGAGCGTACGTTCCAACTGTACTCGCCGCTGATCGCTTCGATCGAAGTGAAACGCCGTGGTGACGTTCGCCGCGCCAAGCTGTACTATCTGCGTGAGCGTTCGGGTAAATCGGCGCGTATCAAAGAAAAATTGCCAAATCGCCGCGTTGTGGCGAAAGCAAGCGCGTAATATCAGCGTCTGCGTTGGGAAAAGGGGTGCCTGTTATGGTGCCCCTTTTTTTATTCTGAATTGCTATTGAGGCAAGCTGCCATGGCCACTATCGCATTTGATCCAAAACAACTCGCCATCGATTCGATCGCCGGCGAGGCGGCGCTGGACGCCGTGCGCCTGACGCCCGGCTGGCTGCGCCAGCGCCTGGCCGAACAGCCTGACTGGCAGCCCGAGATTACCCAGGATTTTCTTTCCGCCCGTGCCGTGCCCGTGCGCGCCGCCGTGCTTATTCCCCTGGTGCAACGGCCACAGGGCTTGACCATCTTGCTGACCATGCGCACGGACCACCTGAGCAGCCATGCGGGCCAGGTCAGCTTTCCAGGCGGGCGCAGCGAAGCCTTCGATGCGTCGCCCATCGCCACGGCCTTGCGCGAAACGGAAGAAGAAGTGGGCCTGGCGCGCGAGCATATCGAAGTGCTGGGCTGCCTGCCCGATTACCTGACGGGTACCGGCTACCAGGTCACGCCCGTGGTGGGCCTGGTGACGCCGCCGTTCGAGCTGCGCGCCGACCCGTCCGAAGTGGCGGAAATCTTCGAAGTGCCGCTGGTCTTCCTCATGGATGGCCTCAACCATCAGCGCCTGTCGGTGGAGTTGCCCGGCGGACGGCGCTCGTTCTACGCCATGCCGTACGAGCGCTTCTACATCTGGGGCGCCACCGCCGGCATGCTGCGCAATCTGTTTCACCTCTTGCGCGCGTAAAATGGCGCCCCGCACGTAATAAGTTTGATTCCAGCACTGCACTGCGCTATCGTAGCGGGCATTGCGGTATTGCTGAAAAAGACAAAAAGGACGTTTGATGACATTTCTCTCCATACTTTGCGCATTGCTGATCGAGCAGCTCAAACCTTTGCGCGCGGACAATCCGATCTACGCCGAAATCAAGAGCCTGGCAATGCGCATGGAGACCTGGTTCAATGCCGGCCACGCCAACCATGGCCGCATGGGCTGGTTCCTCATGATCGGCGTGCTGATGGTGCCGACGGCCGGCATTTACTGGCTCTTGCAGCATTATCAGCTGACCCTGCTGGCCTTTGCCTGGAACGTCCTCATCGTCTACCTGACTCTGGGCTTCCGCCACTACAGCCATTACTTCACGTCGATCCAGCTGGCCCTGAGCGCCGGCGACGAAGCGACCGCGCGCACCTTGCTGGCCGAGTGGACCAAGCTCGACACGGTGGGCATGGAAGCGAGCGAAATCGCCCGCATCGCCGTGGAAAAAGCCCTGGTCACCACGCACCGCAATGTATTTGGCGTGTTCTTCTGGTTCCTCATGCCACTGGGCCCTGCCTGTGCCGTGATGTACCGCGTGGCCGAATACCTGGCGCGCGCCTGGAACGAACCCGAGCACATGCGCAATGAAGCGTTCGGCCAGTTCGCCGCGCGCGCCTTTTACTGGATCGACTGGATTCCCGTGCGCCTGACGGCCGTGGCGTTTGCCGTGGTCGGCAATTTCGAGGATGCCATCTACGCCTGGCGCAACTTCGCCCAGCGCTGGCAGGACGAGGCCATCGGCATCATTTTGACGGCCGGCGGCGGCGCCATGGGCGTACGCCTGGGCACGCCAGCGGAAACGGCGGCCCGCGTGCTCGTCACGCCGGACATGGCCGTCGATGACAGCGACAGCGAAAGCGATATCCTGCCAGGCGAAGAGCCAGGCGCGCGCGCCTTGCAGAGTACGGTGGGCCTCGTGTGGCGCGCCTTGCTGCTGTGGATGCTGCTGCTGCTGTTGATGTCGGGCGCCGTTTTCCTCGGCTGACGCGGGCGCACATGCGCCATCCATGCGCCTTGCGCGTGGAACAAGGTTAAAATAGGGGCTGGCGCGCAAGGCGTGCCGGCCCCTGTTTGCATCGTCAGGGCAGATCGAGGTAGAACCCAAGTCTTCTATAAGATATAATACTGGCTTACCGCAGCAAACGTAGTTGAATTACCAGCCCGGCTTACCCGCCGGGGCCATTCACGCAATCCAGTCCCGACAAGCCACATGGCCGAGTTATCTCAAAAAACAGGGGAACTCTCAGACGAGTTCTTCATCCTTGGTCTCACCAGCAATGGCAAGCAATTCCGACCCAGCGATTGGGCCGAGCGCCTTTGCGGAGTGATGTCCTGTTTCAATCCCGAAGGTGGCGGGCGCAATGCGCACCTCCAGTATTCGCCCTACGTGCGCCCGACCGTCGTCAATGGCGTCAAGTCGGTGGTGGTCAACACGAAGTTGCGCGAGATCGAGCCAATGGCGTTTCACTTCGTGCGCGAATTCGCCAAGGATAACGACCTGCAAATCGTCGAAGCCTGCTTCCTGCCGCCCCCCGAAGAAAAGTAAGACCCGTTTCATTGATGTGCCTCAAACCCGCCACGGCGGGCTGGCGTAGCGTGGACACTCTGCCTCAAACGGAGTGGCGACATGCGCATCGGCGACATCTGTACCTTGCACACCATCCATTGCCAGCGTGACACCAGCGTGCAGGACGCGGCGCTGCTGATGCGCCAGCACCACGTGGGCGACCTGATCGTGGCCGAGCAGCCGAACGGCGAGCGCGTCCCCATCGGCATCCTCACCGACCGCGACATCGTCATTTCCGTCATTGCCCTGGGCCTCGACCCCGCCAGCCTGCTGGTGGGCGACATCATGAGCGCGCAGCTGCTTACCGCCAGCGAAGACGAGGACGTCTATGACATCATCGAACGCATGCGCGTCAACGGCATCCGCCGCCTGCCCGTGGTCAACAGCCTGGACGCGCTCTCCGGCGTCGTCAGCATCGACGACCTGCTCGCCTTCCTGGCCCAGGAAATGGCCGAGCTGGCGCGCATCAGCAGCGGCCAGCTGGTGTACGAAAAGCGCACCCGGAAGTAAGCCCGTATTGCGCAATTTCAGTCAAATCCACTTCCCCCGAAAATGCTACAGTCGCTGCTCGTTCAACGGGAAGCATTCATGCACTATCTGGCCAAGGCACTCTGGTATATCGAATCGCACTATGTGGAGAATATCTCGCTCGGCGACATCGCCAATGTGGGCGGTGCCTCGCCGTGTCACCTGACGCGTGCGTTTGGCCTGGCCACGGGCCATTCCGTGATGCGCTATGTGCGGGCGCGCCGGCTCAGCGAGGCGGCGCGCGCGCTGGCGCAGGGCGCGCAAGACATCCTCGCCGTCGCGCTGGAAGCGGGCTACAGTTCCCACGAGGCATTTACGCGGGCCTTCCGCGAGCAGTTCCAGATCACGCCGGAGCGGGTACGGGCCCAGCGCCATGTCGGCAACCTCGCGCTGGTGGACGCCATCAGAATGGATGTGGCGCCGGGCGTGCCCCTGGACGCGCCCCGTTTCGAGCAGGGGCCCGCATTGCTGCTGGCGGGCTTGGTCGAACGTTATTGCGCAGAAACGGCTGCCGGCATCCCCGCCCTGTGGCAGCGCTTCCTGCCCCATGTGGCGCCCGGCCAGCTGGTGTATGGCGTGTGCTGCAACAATGACGACGCGGGCAATTTCGATTACCTGTGCGCCATGCCGGTGAGCGACTTTTCCCAGGCCCCAGAGAACTGGACGCGGCTGCGCATCGCGCCGCAGCGCTACGCCGTGTTTCATCACCGCGGGCATATTTCCACCATCCGCGCCACCTGGCACACGGTGTGGAACGAATGGCTGCCCCAGTCCGGGCTGGAAGTGGCCGACGCGCCCGATTTTGAACGCTACGACCAGCATTTCGATCCCGCCAGCGGCATCGGCGGCGTGGAAATCTGGCTCCCCTTGAAAGCATGAGCATGTTCCCGACCTTGACTACATCGGCTGCGTTTGCCGGCGGCACCGCGCTGCGCCAGCGCCTGTTCCAAACCGCCGCCGCGCTGGCGGCGGGCCTGCCCCTGTACTGGGTGCTGGGACCGCAGCCGCTGGGCTGGCTGGCCTGGTGCGCGCCGCTGCCCGTGCTGTGGCTGGCCCTGCGCTCGTCGCGCCGCGATGCGGCCTGGATGACGTTCCTGGCCGCCGTGCTCGGCCTGTCATCGAACTTTGCCTATTTCCGCCTGCTCATGCCCTTGCCGGCCGTGCTGGCCGTGATCACCGTCAAGGCACTGTTGTGGCTGCTGGTGGTGCTGGCCGCGCGGCGCCTCGTGCTGCGCTACCGGGCGCCCTGGACGGTACTGGCGTATCCCGTGCTGTGGGTGGCCATCGATACGCTGATGGCGGCCTTGCTGCCGGATGGTAACTGGGGCAGCCTCGCGTATTCGCAAGCGGATAACCTTGCCATCCTGCAGGTGGCGGCCCTGGCGGGCGTGCCTGGCCTGCTGTTTTTGCTGTGCCTGACGCCATCCGCGCTGGCCTTGCTGCTGGCCGGCGGGCGCGCGTATGTGCCGGCGGCCGGTGCCGCCGCGCTGCTGCTGGCGGCCGCCTGGGCAGGCGGCGCCTGGCGCGTGCAGGGCGCGCCGGCACTGGCGCCGGCAGGGCCGCTGGCGGGGCTGGCGGCCATCGATGACTTCATCGGCCCGGCCACGCCGCCAGCGCGCACACAAGCCATCTGGGACCAGTACGCGCGCCATGTCGAAGAACTGGCCGGGCAGGGCGCCAGGCTGGTGCTGTTGCCGGAAAAAATAGCTGTGCTGGCCCCAGCGCAGGCGGACGCCGTGCAACAGCGTTTCCAGGCGCTGGCGCGCAGCACGGGCGCGTGGATCACCCTGGGGCTGGGCGTGCAGGACGCTGCCGGCCGGCGCAACCTGGCGTGGCTGTTCGCGCCCGATGGCGCCGCGCCTGTCAGCTATCAAAAACATCATCTGGCGCCGCCCGAGCGCGAGTTTCTTTCCGGCAGCACCCATGCCGTGCAGCCGGTAGCGGGGATGGCCATGGGACTGGCCATCTGCAAGGACATGCATTTCGCGCCTCTGGGGCAGGCGTATGGCGCGGCCGGGGCGCAGGCGATGCTGGTGCCGGCCTGGGATTTCCAGCTGGACGCCTGGATGGGGGCGCGCATGACGGTGGTGCGCGGCGTGGAAAACGGTTATGCCGTGCTGCGCGCGGCGCGCGAGGGTGTGCTGACGGTCAGCGATGCGTATGGACGCGTGCTGGCGGAGCGGGCCAGCAGCGCCATGCCGGGCAGTACCTTGCTGGCGCCGCTGCCGGCGCACCCGAGCGTCGCTACCTGGGCCGGATGGCTGGGGCCGCTATTCGGCTGGCTGTGCGTGGCGCTGTGCGTGATTTTGCTGTGCGTGGGCCGCCGCGCCGCGCCCGCTTCCTGACGGATAATCACCGTTTTGCTGCAATGCGCAAAACCGCATTGCGCGGCTTTCTTTTATATTCTCTGCAGGCAGCCACATAATCGCCGCCGATGATTGCACCATTGCCGTGCATATATAGCCACGATGCCGGCATATATATTGCACTGCAATAAGTGGTTTTATCTGGTATTCAGAAATTCGGGCAGCTGGTATTAATTGGTACTTAATTCAGCCACGAAGTCATACATATCGCCGCGGAAGTAGGAGCGGCAAAATTCCACGGCGCGGCCATCGCGCAAAAAGCCCAGTCTTTCCACCGACAATCCGGCGTCGCCTTCCTCCGCCTGCAACAGGCTGGCCTGCTCCCCCGTCAACAACAAGGCGCTGAGCCGTTGCAAGGCGCGCACGGGCCGGTTGCCCGCCTGTTCCAGCGCGTCATACATGGAGATATCGACAGCGTCGAGGTTCGGCAGGCAGCTGGCGACGATGGTCGCGTATTCCAGGCACATCGGCACCTCGTCCGCATAGCGGATGCGGTGGAAGCGGTACACGGGCGCGCCCGGTGACAGCCGCAGGCGCAAGGCCTCTTCCGGGGTGACGGTGCCCTCCGCGCGCTTGAGCCACACGCTGCGCGGCGTGCGTCCGCGCGCCCGCATATCCTCGGAAAACGAGGTCAGCTTGGCGAAATTTTTCTCGATGCGCGTATTAATGAAATTACCCGAGCCGGGGCGCCGCACCAGCAAGCCCTCGTTGACGAGGCCATCGATGGCCTTGCGCACGGTGATGCGCGAGACGGACAGGTCGCTGGCCAGCTGGCGCTCGGCCGGCAAGGCTTCCTCGGGGCCGAGGATGCGCTTGTCGATCGCTTCGCGCAGCGCGCGCTGCAGTTGCTGGTACAGGGGCAGGCTACTCGTCTGCCCCAGGCCTTGCATGATGTGAGCCAGGGTTGTCATACGCTGAGGGTCTCCGTTACGGCGCGTTGCAGACGCGCTCTGTATCTGTTTTGTGTCGCTGGATAATACCAAAAAAGGCCGTTATAAAACCAATTTGAATTGTCATGCCAGCAATTTATGCCTGGCTTCGCCGGGATTTAGCCCGCCCATACGGGCTACGGATTGATTTAGATAAAGTGGTCTGTGTGATTCAAGCAACGTTATAAAAAAAAAGTTGCAACTGGTAGTGTTCTGGTATTGGATAGTAGTATATTGGCGTTGAATTGGTTTTGTAAGTGGTTGTGCCGAAGGGTCTGCAGCATGCCGGCGAGAGTGGGCGGCTGGAAAGAAGACCTACATTAAAAATGAAAAGGATCCAATCCTGGAGCCTAAATCAAGGGGGAGTACATGAAACGCAATTTGACAGCTAGCTCTGCAGCACGCAATTTGACGCCTATCGCCGCTGCTGTGGCTATGTTGATGGCAGGCGCGAGTTTCTCGGCGCATGCGCAGGAAGCCGTGGCAGCCAAGCCGGCAGCAGCGGCCGAAGTTGACGAAGGCCAGACCGTCGTCGTGACGGGTATCCGTGCATCGCTGCAACAATCCTTGAACCAAAAACGCAATTCCGACAGCCTGGTCGAAGTGATCACGGCTGAAGACGTGGGCAAGATGCCTGACAAAAATATCGCCGACTCGCTGCAACGCGTGCCCGGCGTTAGCGTCGCCGCTGCGGGCGGCAACGAAGGCAGCTTTGGCGAAAATGACCGCGTGGCACTGCGCGGCACACCGTTCGGCCTGACCCTGACCACCTTCAATGGCCACTCGGTCAGCAGCGGCGACTGGTTTGCCGACAACATCATCGGCGGTGGCCGCAGCGTCAGCTTCTCGCTGTTCCCCTCCGAACTGATCGGCCGCGTCACCGTGCACAAAGGTTCGCAAGCGAACCTGCTGGAAGGCGGCGCACAGGGCGTGATCGATATCGAATCGCGCAAACCGCTGGACTTCAAGAAACAAATTACGGGCCAGGTCAGCCTGGGCGCCGTGTACTCGTCCAACTCGGGCAAGAAAGATCCGCAAGTGAGCGGCATGCTGAACTGGAAGAACGATAACAACACCATGGGTGTGATGCTGCAGGGTTTCTATCAGAAGCGCAAACTGAGCCGTGTCGGCCAGGAAAATGGCGTCTGGTATGACGGCGTTGCCGCGGATTCGGCAGTCGCTGGCGCCTTGCCAGGTTCGGCCGGTGGCCGCGTCAACTACATGGGCGGCACTGCCTGGTTCGAACAGGAACGCACCCGCAAGGGCGGCCTGATCGACGTGCAGATCAAGCCGAGCAGCGCGCTGACCCTGGACTTCACGCTGTTCCATTCCGAACTCGACGCCCCCAACATCAACCATAACTTCATCCAGACCGTGGGCCTGGAAACGGGCAGCAAGGGCGGTTATCCTGTCGGCAACGTCAGCGGCACCTACAAGGGCGGTATCGTTACCGGCCTGCACACCACCGTGCCAGCCAATTGCGGCGCCATCTGCGCCGGCTATTCCAGCGCAGTGCAGGAAGAGTTCAGCCGTCCTGTGGCGGAAAGCAAGTCCGACTTCTTCAACGTCGATGCCAAATACCGCGTCAATGACCGCCTGACCTTCTCGGGCAAAGTCGGCACGACCAAGGGCGTGGGCAACACGGAAAGCGGCGCGCTGGGCGTTTGGATGCCTTGGACGGGCGGCGGCTACACCCAGAACGGCGCCAGCCATGGCGTGATCTACGATACCCCGGGCGCGAACAAGTTCTCGATCGGCGGCCGTCAGGCAACACCTTACACCTACGGTTCGCACGTCACCGCGAACGACAAGGAAACCTATGGCCAGATCGACGGTATCCTGAAACTGGACTTGCCAGCGATCTCGTCGGTGGAATTCGGTGCCCGCGTCGCGGAACACAAGCGTGACCTGACCGCCATCGGCATCGTCGCCAAGCCATCGCTGGGCGTCACCGCCAACCTGCCGATGGATGGCCTGACCTCGTTCCCGAGCAACTTCAAGGACCTGGGCGTGAACGGCGCCGGCTACTGGACGTTCTCGCAAGCGAGCGTCAACAAGTGGCTCAAGGATAACGCCACGTATGAAGGCAACCTGCGCCAGTCCGAGTTCAACATCAAGGAACCGACCCAGTCGGTCTACGCGATGGCGAACTTCAGCACGGAAGGCCTGTCGGGTAACTTTGGCGTGCGCTATGTGCATACCAAGGAAGACGTCAACCGCTACGAGCTGAACCCGGCTGCCCAGTACGAAATCAAGAACTACACCAACACGTATAACGATTTCTTGCCTAGCGCCAACTTCCGCCTGGATGTGACGAAGGATATCATCGGCCGTTTCGGTATCAGCCGCACCATGGCCCGTCCTGAACTGGGCATGATGGCTGGCCTGGATCTGCGCGACAACCAGCTCGACGGCAACGCCGGCAATCCTAACCTGCGTCCTATCCGTTCGAACAACGCCGACATCGGCGTGGAATGGTACTTCGCGCCAAAATCGATGGTCTCGGCTGGTATCTTCTACTCGTCGCTTGATGGGTATGTGACCTACGGCAAAGGTGTGACGACGTTCTACAACCAGTTGCAGAACAAGTTCACCCAGTATGAAGTTGGCACGCCAACCAATACCACGGCGGAAGTCAAAGGCCTGGAACTGTCGTATGTGCAAGCGTTGCCAGCAGGCTTCGGTGTGAACGCCAACTACACCTATACCGATGGCAAGGAAACGGGCAACGTCAAGGGTTCGCCATGCGGTGATTTCGGCGAATGCACCATGATCGGCACCTCGAAAAATGCGTATAACATTGGCGCGTTCTTTGAAAACGACAAGTTCAGCGCACGCCTGACGTACAGCTACCGTTCGGAATTCCTGAACGGCACCTCGCGTCGCAGCGCCGCCTACCAGGCTGGCATCGGCGGCCTGTCCGCATCGATCGCCTACCAGTTGACGGAAAACCTGGCCATCACCCTGGACGGCAAGGACTTGAACAATCCACTGTCGCGTTCGACCATCAAGACCCCAGGTTCGGATGACATGCCAGGCGCGTTCTACAAGAACGGCCGTCAGATCTACCTGGCACTGCAAGGCAAGATGTAAGACGTTTTATGTAGTTGATGCCTCCCGGCGGACACCCGGGATGGCATGACAATGGCGGAGCGCAGCTGGCTCCGCCATTTTTTTATTGCAAGATGGTTTTCTTTACATGGTGGGATACATCCGATGACATTACACGCAATGCTGGCTTGCTTCGCCTGCGCGCTGCCGCTGGCGGCCTCCGCCGCGCCTGCCGCTCCGGCCTTTGCGCCGGAAGTGGTGGCTTATTATCCCGGCTGGAAATCGGCCGATTTTCCCGTTAACGAGCACAATATTCGCGCTGGCAATGTCAGCCTGATCCAGTACGCGTTCGCCGACATCTGCTGGGATGGCGAACACGGCAATCCCGCGCCCGATGGCGGCGGCGTGAGCGCCTGCCTGGATGCGGACGGCAAGCCGTCGCGACCGGCCAATGGCAGCATCGTGCTGCCGGCACCGCAAGCCGATGCCGACAACCTGCGCAAACTCAATGCGCTCAAGCACAGCAATCCGCGGCTGCGCGTCCTGCTGTCGGTGGGCGGCTGGATCTGGTCGAACCGTTTTTCGGACGTGGCCGCCACGCCTGCCGCGCGCCGGGCATTCATCGCCTCCGCGCTGGAGCTGGTGCACCGGCATGGCCTCGATGGCGTCGATATCGACTGGGAACATCCGGCCACGGGGGGGATTCCCTGCATCGAAGGCAAGGTCTGCCATCGCGGCGACGACAAGGAAAACTATGTGCGCCTGGCTGCCGAATTGCGCAGCGCCTTCGACCAGGCTGGCAAGCAGGCGGCCGGCCGCCATTACCTGATCACCATCGCCGCTGGCGCGCATGCCAGCCTGACCGATGACAGCGATGCCGCGCCTGGCTGGATCGTCCGCCTGGCGGCGCAGCTGGACTGGATCAACCTGATGACGTATGACTACCGTGGCGTGTGGGATGCCGAGAATGGCCAGCTGGCGCCCCTGTATGCGGATCCCGCCGACCCGCAGCGCGACAAGGGGCTGCACGCGGACGCCACCGTGACGCGCTTCCTGCGCGCCGGCGTGCCTGCCGCCAAGCTGGTGCTGGGCGTGCCCTTCTATGGCTATGGCTGGAAGCAGTGCGCCGCCGGTCCCCGCAGTGACGGCCTGTACCAGCCTTGCCAGGGCGCGGCCAGCGGCAATGACGGTACGCCGACATTCACGTACCGACATCTGCTCGAGCAGGGCTATCTGGTCGATGGCAAGGGCGCGCGCGGTTTCCAGCGCCATTGGAATGCTGCATCGCAAGTGCCGTATCTGTATAACCGCGACAGCGGCGTTTTCATCAGCTATGAAGATGCGCAATCGGTGGCCCGTAAAGTGCGCTATATCCGCGACAAGGGCTTGCGCGGTGGCATGTTCTGGGAATTGAGCGGCGATGCGCAGCAGGTGCTGGGCACGGCCCTGGCGCCTATTCTGAAGGGGGCGCAGCCATGAACCAGCGTTACCTCGCCCTCGACGTCCTGCGCGGCCTGACCGTCGCCCTGATGATCGTCGTCAATACGCCGGGCGACTGGGGCAGCGTGTATGCGCCGTTCCTGCATGCCGAATGGCATGGTTTTACCGTGACAGACCTGGTCTTTCCCAGCTTTTTGTTTGTCGTCGGCAATGCGCTGGCCTTTGCGCTGGGGAAGTATGAAAACCTGGGCCATGGCGCCGTGCTGGCCAAGCTGTGCAAGCGCAGCGCGCTGATCTTTTTACTGGGCTTCCTGCTGTACTGGTTTCCCTTCTTCAAGCTCGACGATGCGGGCCAGTTTGCCTGGTCGCCCCTATCGCACACGCGCATCCCCGGCGTGCTGCAGCGCATCGCCGTGTGCTACCTGGCCGCCGCGCTGATCCTCCATTACTGGAAGACGCGGGGCGCGCTGGTCTTCAGCGCCTGCGCCTTGCTTGGCTATTGGGCCATCCTGGCAACCTGGGGCGACTACAGCTTGCACGGCAACGCGCCGGCCAAGCTGGATCTGATCCTGCTGGGCGACAGCCATTTGTACCACGGCGAAGGCATCGCCTTCGATCCGGAAGGCATCCTCGGCACCTTGCCAGCTATCGTCAATGTGATTGCCGGCTACCTGGCGGGCAGCTTCCTGCGCCAGGCGGCGCCGGCGCAGCTGCGCGCCAGCCTGTATCAGCTGGCCGTGGCCGGCGCCATTTGCGTGGCGGTGGCCCTGTGCTGGAATGAAGTGTTTCCGATCAACAAGAAGCTGTGGACCAGCTCTTACGTGATGCTCGGCATCGGGCTGGACTTGCTGCTGCTGGCGCTGCTGATGTTCATCATCGACGTGCGCAAGATCACGGGCTGGACGTATTTTTTTGAAGTCTTCGGCAAGAACACCCTGTTCATCTACCTGGTGTCGGAAGTGCTGGTGATCATCGCGTTTACCGTGCGCATCGGTGGCGGCAACCTGTACCAGTGGCTGTACCAGCAGTGGTTTACGGGCTGGGCGCCGGCGCGCGTGGGCTCCTTGCTGTTTGCCGTCAGCTTCATGCTGCTGTGCTGGCTGATCGCCTACGGCATGGACAAGCGCAAGATCTATATCAAGGTCTAGCGCTAGAACTTCAGCTTCAGGCCATAGCGTGTGGCCAGGGCCGTGAAGAGCAGCATCAGGGTGGTGACGGCGGCGGCATTCCACAGGCCGGCCGCGCCGCCCGTTTCAAGATACGGCCACCAGAAGCGCGGCAGGTGCAGCACGGTTGCCAGTTGCTGCCACAGATCGGGCACGATGTAGGCGAACAGGGCATTGGTGCCGGCGGGCAATAGCACCATCGCCCAGGCGCGCCAGCGCCACACGTCGATGACGACATAAAACACGAGGAACAGGGCCAGGATGATGGCGCTGCACACGAGCGTGTAGGATTCCGTTGCCGCGATCTTGTTGATGTGGTGATACGGCCGCAGCAGCAGGCCGGCCACCAGCAGGCCCAGCGCGAACCACGCCATGAAACGTATCCTCTGGGCATGGTTCAATGCCGCGCCACGCAGGAACAGCCGGCCCACCAGGGTACCGGCCAGCACATTGGCCGCCGTCGAACCGAGCACTTGCGGCACGTTGACAAACCCGTTGATACCCGCCGGCAGGAAATCCAGGCTGCCCGCCGTGCCGCCCATGTACAGCGCGATCAGCAGGGAAAGCACGCCCATCAGCGCCGTGCCGCTGCCCTGGCATGCCAGGTACAGCAGGCTGCACAGCAGGTAAGACCAGCCGATCATGCCGAGGATGCCCCACCAGGACGGTTGCAGCCAGGTGCTGGAAAATTCCGCATTCAATTCACCGCGGAACGTCGCCAGCAGGAACAGCATCAGGGCGCCGCCCGCGGCCAGCTCAAGCTTGCCCGCACCCTGGCGCCACAGCAGGATCATGGCCACGTAAAACAGCAGGAAATACACGGCGTGCGGCAGCAGCGCCGCCTGCGCATCGTAGCGGTAGGCGTTCGCCAGCACCACGCCGGCCAGCATCAGGCTGGCGGAGCGCCACAGCAGGCGTCCCAGCAGGGCTGGCGTGACGTGGCCGCAATGGCGCTGCAAGGCCAGCGGAATGGCCATGCCGACCATGAACAGAAAGCCGGGAAAGACCAGGTCCGGCACGGTGATGCCGTCGGCGCGCGGCCCCGCATGTTCGAGCCACCAGGCAATGCCGGGCATGCCGGCCAGGTAGTTGACCCAGATCATGGTGACGATCACGAAGCCGCGAAAGGCGTCCAGGCTGGTCAATCGTTCGGCGGCGGCGGCGGTGGCGACAGTGGCTGGCGGCATGGGAGGATGAAAAAAGGTCGAAAAAAAAGCAGCCCCGGCCTGAGCCGGGAACTGCCTTGCGCATGCTGGACGGAGCGGGAATTACTGTGCCGCTGCTGCCGGTGCCGCCGCTGCCGTGGCAGGGCGGTTCAGCCACAGGATCCAGTAGCGGGCCAGGTCGCCCACGCCGTCGCCGCCCTTGACCGTTTCCAGGACCTTGATGGCGTCATCTTTCTTGCCAGCCATGGCGTAGGAGTAACCGAGGCGCAGCTTGGCGTCTTCAGCACGTTTCAGGCCGCCCTTGGCGATGCCTTTCTGGATCAGGTCGATACCTTTGTCGAACTGGTCCATCGTCACGAAGGCGTAGCCCAGGTTGATCAAGCCCGTGCCATCCTTGCTCTTCATGGCCGACGCTTCGCCGCTGGCGATACTTTTTGCATCGTCGGCGGCAGCCTTGTTGGCCTGGTCGCGCAGTTTCTTGTGCTTGGCGGCATTCGCGCCCGTGCCCAGCACGCCTTTGGCAAAGCCGGCGTCGAGGACTTTTTTCGCTTCCGTCGGGAAGGCGTTTTGCAAGGCGATTTCAGCCATGTCGCTGTAATCTTGCGGCGACATGGTGCCGACGGCCTGGAATTGCAGGCGCAGCACGTCCAGCGCGAAGCGGTCGGAATAGCCGGCCTTGCCCTGCAAACGGCCCAGCAGGTCGGTCCAGTAGTCGTCCGACGGGTAGTAGCGCACCAGGTTTTCCATGGCGATCAGGTAGGTGGCCGGATCCTTGCTTTTCGAGCCCGTGTTGGCCAGCAATTGCAATTCTTCCAGGCTAGGTGTCTTGCCCGCTTGCTGTTGTGCCGTGATATCGGCCAACAATTCCTGTTTTGCGCGCGCAAAGTCATTGCCCAGGTAATAGGCGCGCACGATGTACTTGCGTACGCTGGCGACATCGCCCGTTTCCGTCTGGTAGCGGGTGAACCATTTGATGGCGTTCGGGTAATCCTTGGCGTTGTAGTGGTAGTTGGCCAGCGCCTGGATGAAATCGCCCTTGACGTTCTTTTCCAGCTTGCCCGATTCGATCACCGCTTCCAGTGCCGTCATGGCCATGGGCGCATTGTTGGTGGCCGATGCCAATGCCACGCGCAGGCGGTTCAGCACGAACGTTTCATATGGCGTCAGGGCCGGAATGGCGGCAGCCTGGTCGATGCGGCTTTGCACGTCGGCGTAGTTCTTGGCATCCATCGATGCCTTCACGGCGGTCGGATCGAGCAGCTTGAACACTTCAGGGCGCACCGATTCGGCCGGAGCTGCAGCCGCGGCGGCGGCTGGCTTGGCATCCTGCGCGTGCGACAGGGATGGCAGGACATTCAGGCCGATGGCGGCCAGGAGCAGGCTAAGACGGGCAAGACGGAATTGGGACATGGTCAATCCTTCAATCAATAACAAAAATACGCACCGGCACTGGCAACCGCAACATCGTGCAGTGGCATTGCCAGAGGGGCAAGGAAGCTCGAAAAACACATTTCTGCCGTTCTGTCTGCGTAAGTCAAACAGAAGCGGCATGATACAAAACGGCTATTGTCACATAAACGGCTGAGCGGGTGCGGCAAACGTGCGTGCCAGGGCTTGCCCTGCGGCATCGAACAGCAGGCAGCGCTGCGCTGGCAGGTGCAGGCGCATGGCGTCGCCTGCCTGGCGCAAGCCTTCCTCGGCCGGCAGCTTGACGGCCAGCATCTCTGCCACGCCCGGCATGCTGGCGTAGACGATGGCCACGTCGCCCAGGTATTCGACATGGCTGACGGCCGCGTCGATCACGTTGCCGTCCGCATTGTCCCCGTGCTGCAGGCTGACATGCTCGGCGCGCACGCCCAGGGTCAGCCCGTCGCCCGGCGTCACGTTCCCGCCCTGCGCTTCGACGTCGATGACGGCGCCGCCGGGCAGGCGCACGGCCACCGAGCCGGGGCCGCTGGCAACGGCCGTGCAAGCGATGAAGTTCATCTTCGGCGCGCCGAGGAAGCCGGCCACGAACAGGTTGCCGGGATTGTTATACAGCGCGTGCGGACTGCCTACCTGCTCGATGCGCCCGCCATTGAAGACGACGATGCGCTCGCCCAGGGTCATCGCCTCGACCTGGTCGTGCGTGACGTAGATCATGGTGGTTTTCAGTTCCTGGTGCAGGCGCGAGATTTCCACGCGCATCTGCACGCGCAGCGAGGCATCGAGGTTCGACAGCGGTTCGTCGAACAGGAAAACCTGTGGCTTGCGCACGATGGCGCGGCCGATGGCCACGCGCTGGCGCTGGCCGCCCGACAGGTCCTTCGGCTTGCGTTTCAACAGAGGCGTGATCTGCAGGATGTCGGCCGCGCGCTCGACGGCGGCGCGCACCTCGGCCTTCTTGTGTCCCGCCAGGGAGAGGGCGAAGGCCATGTTTTCGTACACCGTCATGTGCGGATACAGGGCGTAGCTCTGGAAGACCATGGCCAGGCCCCGCTCGGCCGGCGCGATATCGTTGGCCAGCTTGCCGCCGATATGCAGCTCGCCGTCGGTGATGTCTTCCAGCCCGGCGATCATGCGCAGCAGGGTCGATTTGCCGCAGCCGGACGGTCCCACGAAGACGACGAATTCGCCGTCGCGGATATCGAGGTCGATGCCGTGGATGACCGGGTGCTTGTCGTCATACAGCTTGACGATATTCTTTAATGCGATGTGTGCCATGGACTGTGCGATTCCTAGCTTGCGCTGGCCGGCGCGGACGTGGCGCCGGCGTCAGACTGGTCGGAGGTATCCTTCGGGCCGATGCGCATGAAGCGCGACAGGATCAATACGGGCACGGCCGACACCAGCACCCACAGGAAAAACGTCTTGTATCCGAGCGCCGTCTGGATGTCGCCGCTGATCATCTTGAACAGCACGAAGCCCAGCTGCATCACGCCGGTGGCGAACGCATAGTGGGCCGTCTGGTACTTGCCGACGGAGACCACCTGCATCATGAACAGGATCAGGCCGACGAAGCCGAAGCCATAGCCGAACATCTCCACGCTGAGCGCGGCCGTGATCAGGGTCAGGTCGGTCGGCATGCTGTGGCTCAGGTAATAGAACACCAGATTCGGCAAGTTCATGGCCAGGATCAGGAAGAACATGGCGCGCTTCAGGCCCAGCCACGAAGTGAAGTAGCCGCCGCCGATGCTGCCCAGCAGGAATGCCACGGTGCCGGCCGTGCCGTACACGGCGCCCACTTCCGTCGTCGACAGGCCCAGGCCGCCCAGTTCGCGCGCTTCGCGCAGGAACAGCGGGCCGATGGTCTGCACTTGCGCCTCGCCGGCGCGGAACAGGATGATGAAGGCGATCATGCCCCAGATGCCGGGCTTTTTCAGGAAGTCCACCAGCACGTCCCACAGGGTGCGGCTGATGCCGGCCACGCTCTTGTCGGCCACGGCCGCATTGCGCACCTGCGGCAGCGCCCACAGGTGGTACGCGGCCAGCGACAGCATCATGGCGCCGATGATCAGGAAGATCACCGACCAGGCGGGCTTGATGCCGATTTTTTTCTCCAGGTAGCCGGCCAGGATCACCAGGCCGCCCAGCGAGATGAACTTGCCCGCATTGAAAAAGGCGCCTTGCCAGCCCGCGTAGGCCGCCTGCTGCTTGTCCGACAGGCTGGCGATATACAGGCCGTCGCAGACGATGTCGTGCGTGGACGAGGCCAGCGCGGCGACGAACAGCACGGCGATGCAGGCGGCGAACCACAGCGGCGTTTGCAGGGCCAGCGCGATCAGGCCCAGGCTCAGGCCACCGGCGAACTGGAACAGCACCACCATGGTCTTCTTGCTCGACGCCAGTTCCAGGAAGGGGCTCCACAGCGACTTGAAGACCCAGGCAAAGCCGATCAGGCCCGTCCAGCGGGCGATCTGGTCGTTCGGCACGCCCATGCTCTTGAACATCAGGCCGGCCACCAGGGCCACGGCGTAGAACGGCAAGCCCTGGGCGAAGTACAAGGTGGGCACCCAGGAAATCGGGCTGCGGACTTTTTTGCTGATGCTGATGCGCTGGTCGTGCATGGGGGCTTCCTTATCGAGAGACGTTTTCATTTGACTGCGCCGTCCATGCCGCGCATGAAGAAGCGTTGGGTAAACAGGAAGGCGAGCAGGGTCGGCACGATGGTGATCAGGGTGCCGGCGGCGATCACGCGCGTGCTGCTGCCGAAGGTGCCGCGCAAGTACAGCACGCCCACCGACAGGGGAAATTCATCGGGCTTGCTCATGACGATGGAGGGCCAGATGTATTCATTCCACGATTCGACGGCCGTCAGGATGCCGACGGTGGCCAGCCATGGCGTAATCAGTGGCAGCATGATGCGGCTGAAGATGACCCACTCGGTAGCGCCATCGACACGCGCCGCGTCGATCAGGTCTTGCGGCACTTCCTCGAACGCCTGCTTGAGCAGCAAGATGGCCACGGCCGTCACCACGTTGGGCAGGATCACGCCCGTGTAGGTGTCGACCAGGCTCATTTGCGTGATGGTGATGAAGTTGACGAGGAAGTTCACTTCCGATGGCAGCACCAGGGTGGCGAGGATCAGGCCGAACACGAGCTTGCGGCCACGGAATTTCAGGCGCGCCAGCGGATACGCGGCCAGTGAACACAGCAGCAGTTTCCAGAACACGGTGAACACGGCGATCAGCACGGAGTTCTTGAAGAACGACCAGATCGGGATCGCATTGAACACTTCGATGAAGTTGTCGAAGGACGGCGCCTTCGGCCAGAAGGTGGGCGGGAAGGCGAAGATATTGCCTTCCGTGGAAATGGCCGTCACCAGGGTCCACCAGAAGGGGAAGACGCAGACGACGGCGATCGCGCACAGCACGGCATAGTGGCCCAGTATGTGCAGGCGCGTTTTCAGGGAGCGGGAACGGGTTGTCAAGGTCATTCCCCTGTCAGCGGTGCTTCGGTTTGAGGTAGCGCAGACACAGCAGGGCGATGCCGATGCAGAACAGCGAGACGACGAAGCTGGCCGCCAGCGCGCGCGGCAGTTTCAAGTGCTTGAGGCCCTGGTCATACGCGTAGTACAGCGCCGTGAAGGTGGAATTCATCGGGCCGCCCTGGGTCAGCACATCGACTTCCTGGTAAGCCTTCAGGGCCGCCAGCACGGACAGGATGGAGCACAGCATGATGGTGGGGCGCAGCATCGGCACGGTGATCTTCCAGAAGCGCTGCCAGCGGTTGGCGCCATCGAGCATGGCCGCTTCCTGCATGTCCGACGGGATCGATTGCAGGGCCGCCAGGTACATCACCATGTACCAGCCCAGGCCGCGCCACAGGGTGACGAACATCACGGCAAACAGGGCCAGGCTGTCGTTCGACAGCCAGCCCACGGGCGCGTTCACCAGCTTCAAGGTCATCATCACGTAGTTCAGCGCGCCCTGTTCGTGGAACATGAAGCCCCACATGATGCCGACCACGGAAACGGTGGTCACCACGGGCACGTAGAAGGCGGCGCGGAACAGGCGGATGCCGGGCAGGCGGTTGTTCACCAGCACGGCCAGCACGATGGCGCCCACCTGCACGAAGGGCACCATCAGCAAAAACATCAGCGAGTTTTTCAGGCCCGAGACGAACATCTCGTTGTTGAAGATGTAGCGGAAGTTATCGAGGCCGACGAAGCGCGTCTCGCGTATCAGGCTGTAATCGGTGAAGGCCAGCACGGAACCGTAGCCGACGGGCCAGAAGGAAAAGGCGGCCAGCAGCAGCAGGGCGGGGGTGAGGAAAAGCCAGGCTTGCACGGTATGGCGGTGGGTAAGTTTCATGGCGTCCTCAGTGGCGCGGCAGGGTGGCCAGCTTGCGGTTCCAGATGGCGACGGCCTGGTCCAGCGCCAGCTTCACATCCTGCTTGCCCGTCACGCCCGCCTCGACGGCTTTCACCAGCGAGCGGCGCAACTCGTCGTAGTCGTCGATGCCGGCCACGTACAGGGTGCGCGAGTGGCCCATCGACAGGGCGCCGGCGGCCACCGCTTTTTCGGCCGCACCCGCGTTCTGCGGCGTGGCGAGGAAGAACGGGTCGGCCGCCGCTTTCACCGTGGTGGGGAAGACGCTGGCCTGCTTGGCGAAGGCCAGCTGGTTCTCGTCGTTCGTCAGGAAGCGCGCGAACTTGCCGACCGATGGCAGCTGGCGCGCCGGCACGCCTTTCGGAATGGCGAAGTGCACCAGCCAGCCGCCGTCGGCGATGCCGGTCGGGCCCAGCGGCGCGGGCGCCACGTCGGTGATGGCGTAGATGTCTTTCGCATCGCCGCGGATGCGCTGCATGGCCGTGGGCGGCGCCAGCAGCATGCCCAGGCGGCCGCCCTTGTAGGCGTCGATCACGGCGGGGAAATTGTCTTCGGCGAACAGGCTTTCCTTCAGCAGGCCGCCCACTTTATAGGTGTCGGCCAGTTTCTGCACCAGCGCCACGTGCTGCGGCGAATTGAAGACGGCGCGGTTGCCGGTGATGACGGCCAGGCCCTGCTGCATGAACAGGCCATCGATCTTCGACAGGGCGGGCGCGATGCCGGCCTTGCCCGTGCGTTGCGCGATCTGCCGCGCGTACGCCAGTTGTTCATCGAGGCTGGCGGGGCCGCGCGTGAGTCCCGCCTGCTTGAAAATGGCGGTATTGAAGGCGATCACCGCGACATTGCTGTACATGGGGAAGCCGTAGGTGCGGCCTTTGAAGCGCAAGTCGTCCAGGGCGCTGGGAATGTAGCTGGCGCGCGCTTCCTTGATCAGGCCATCGACGGGCGTGAGCAAGCCGTCGCGCGCAAATTCGTCGGCCCAGGGTACGTTCAGGCTGACCAGCGCGGGCGGCGTGCCGGCCACGATGCGCGTGACCAGCTTGGTCTGGATGACGTCCCACGGGAAGTCGATCCATTCGATCTTGACGTCGGGATTCTGCGCCTCATAGCGCGCCACCACCGCATTGAAATACGGCGTGAACTTGGGCTTCATGCTGAAGGTCCAGAATTCGATTTTCTCGGCAGCCCATGCCTGCGGCGCGAGCAGGCCCGCGCAGGCAACAACCGCCAACAGTCTCTTAATCGTCATTTTTATCCTGGAGTGTGGCGCTCCAATGTCCATGAGTCCGCGGCGCGGGTACATGCCCTTGCCGTCGCTTATATTCGGGTGCTTCTGCCGGCAGCCCCGCCCCGTGCCGGGGGCGGGTTGCCGGGTACTGCTTAATTGGTTTTCGTGACCTTGCTCAGGTGACGCGGCGCATCCGGGTCCATGCCGCGCGCGGCCGACAGTTTCGCCGCCATCACGTAGAAGGACTGGATGGCGACGATCGGGTCGAGGTCCGGCGTGGCCGCCACGGGCAGGGTCAGGTCGCGCTCGGCCACATCGCTTGGCGCCGCCAGCAAGACCTTGGCGCCACGGCCGCGCATCTCCGTTGCCAGCTGCAGCAGGCCGGCTTGCGTCGGGCCGCGCGTGGCGAAAATCAGCAGCGGGTAACCGTCTTCGATCAGGGCCATCGGGCCGTGCTTGATTTCGGCGCCGCTGAAGGCTTCCGCCTGCAGGGCCGAGGTTTCCTTGAATTTCAGCGCCGCTTCCAGCGCCACGGGGAAGCTGATGCCGCGTCCCACGACCATGATGTTGCGGGCCGGAGCCAGCACGTCGATGGCGGGCGACCAGTCGACGCGGGTCGCTTCGAGCAGCGCTTCAGGCAGCGCTTCCAGGCCCGCCTGCAGCTCAGGGTCGTTCTGCCACTGGGCCACCATACGCGCGCCGGCGACCAGGCTGGTGATGAAGCTCTTCGTCGCGGCGACGCTTTGTTCCTTGCCGGCGCGCAGGGGCATGGCCCATTCGGCGGCATGCGCCAGCGGCGACTCGATATCGTTGACCAGGGCCACGGTGGTGGCGCCGCCGTCGCGGAAGTAGCGGATCGGCTCGACCACGTCAGGGCTCTGGCCCGATTGCGAAATCGAGATGGCCAGCGTGTCGCGCGTCACCAGCGGCGACTTGTTCAGGGTCACCAGCGACATCGGCAGGGACGCGACGACACGGCCCAGGCGCGCCATGATCAGGTAGGCGACGTAGTTGCAGGCGTGGTCCGAGCTGCCGCGCGCGATGGTCAGCGCGGTCGAGAACGAGGTGCTCCTCAATTTGCGGCCCAGTTCCGCGTAGCGTTCCGTGTCGCTGGCCAGTTGCAGGGCGACGCATTCGGCGGCGGAAATGGCTTCTTTAAGCATCATTGAGGTCACAGATTTCTCCTTCTATATACACAGCTTTGAGTTTGAGATCGCGATCGAGTACCACCAGATCGGCGTAAGTACCGGGGGCCAGCCGGCCGCGTTCTTCCAGGCCCAGGTAATCGGCGGCATTGGTCGACACGCGCTTGGACGCGTCGGCCAGGTCCAGTCCCAGTCCCACCAGGTTGCGCAGCGCCTGGTCCAGGGTCAGGGTGCTGCCCGCCAGCGTGCCGTCGGGCAGACGCACGCCGCCCATGCATTTCTGCACGGCGTGGCGGCCCAGCATGTATTCGCCGTCCGGCATGCCGGTGGCGGCGGTCGAATCGGTGACGCAGTACAGGCGCGGGATGGCGCGCAGGGCCACCTTGATGGCGCCCGGATGCACATGCAGCAGGTCGGGGATCAGTTCGGCGTATTCGGCGTGCGCCAGGGCGGCGCCGACCATGCCAGGCTCGCGGTGGTGCAGGCCGCTCATGGCGTTGAACAGATGCGTGAAACCCATGGCGCCGTGTTCCAGCGCGGCCACGCCGTCTTCATAGGAACCGAGCGTGTGGCCGATCTGCACGCGCACGCCGGCATCGGCCAGGGCGCGCACCAGGTCCAGGTGGCCGGCGATTTCCGGCGCGACGGTGATGACGCGCAGCTTGGCCAGGGTTTGCAGGCGTTCGATTTCGGCCAGGTTGGCGGCGCGCGCATAGTTCGGCTGCGCCCCCAGCTTGCCGGAATTGATGTACGGGCCTTCCAGGTGGGCGCCCAGCACGCGCGCCGTGTTCGGGCGGCGGTGGTTGGCGGCGATGCCGATGGCCGTCAGGGCCATGTCGATATCTTCCGGCGGCGCCGTCATGGTGGTGGCCAGCAGGCTGGTGGTGCCATGGCGCGCGTGGATGGCCGCGATGGTGTAGACGGCTTCGCCGCCTTCCATGATGTCCTTGCCGGCGCCGCCGTGCACGTGCAGGTCGATAAAGCCCGGCAAAATATAGTCGTCGCTGTTGCCCGACGGGTGAATGGATTCGCCTGTGATGCTGTCAACGCGCTCGCCGAAGGCGATGGCGCCGTGGATCCAGCCGCCGGGGGTAAGGATATTGCCTTTGATAGTGCTGCTCATCTGCGCGACTCCGCTACGAATTCATAATAATCACTGCGGCAATACGAGTGGGTCAGTTCCACCGCTGCGCCGTTGTCGAGATAACTGACACGGGTGATGTGCAGCATGGCTTCACCCGTCTTGATATTGGCCAGCTTGGCCTGTTCCGCCGTGGCGTTGACGGCGCGGATATGCTGCAGCGCGCGCATCGGGATGGTGCCGCGCGACTCCAGGTAGCCGTACAGCGAATCGGTCACCTGCTGCGGGTCCGGCATGTAGAGCGCGGGGATGGTGGTCGTTTCGATCGCCATCACCACTTCGTCGGCCGTGCGCAGGCGGCGCAAGCGCGCCACCGGCATGTGCGGCGACAATCCCAGCGACAGCAGCTCCAGCGGCGCGGCCGCGCCGATATCGCGCTGCAGCCAGCGCGAGCCGGCGGTAAATCCCCGTTGGCGCAACTCTTCCGAAAAGCTCGTCAGGCGCGACAGCGGCTGTTCCAGCTTGGGCGTGATGTAGGTGCCCGAGCCGCGCTTGCGCGTCAGCATGCCCCGGTCGCACAGCATGTCGATGGCCTTGCGCGCCGTGACGCGCGAAATTTCCAGGATGTCCGACAGTACGCGCTCGGAAGGCAAGGCCTGGTTGGCGCGCCAGTCGCCGCTGGCGATGCCGTCCGACAGCATGTTCGCCAGTTGCATGTAGAGCGGCGTGTCGCTGGCCGGATTGGGTTTGAAGGCGGACAGTTTGGCCAGCATGGTCATTGCTCCTGCAAGTGCTTGCGTATCAGGCGCAGGCCGCCTGCGGCCGAGTCGCCCTGTGCCGGCACGACCAGTTGCAATAAGTCCGCCGGCAGGTAGCTCGACAAGGGCGCCGCCAGGCCGCCGCACAGGGCCACGGGCAAGGTGCCAGCCGGATCGAGCGCCCTGGCGATGAGGGCGATCTGCTGCCCCGCATCCGTCAGGATGGTGCGCGCCACCGCATTGCTGGCCGCGTGTTCGAGCACCAGCCGCGCCAGTTGCGCGAAATTGGTCTGGCTGGCGGCGGCCAGCCACACCTGCATGGCGTCGCGCTGGCCGCCGCAGGCATCGATGATGGCCGTGGCGAAGGCGCTGCCGGGCACGCGCCCGTCGACCACCTGCTGCGCGTGGTTGATGGCGCGCATACCGATCCAGGCGCCGCCCGCCTCGTCGCCCGAGGGGAAGCCCCAGCCGCCCACTTCATGGCGGCTGCCGTCCGCGTGCAGCACTTCGCCCACGCTGCCCGTGCCGATGGCAACGATGGCGCCCGGCTGGCCCGCGTGCGCGCCCAGCAGGGTGGTCAGTGCATCGGATTCGAGTGCCACAAAGGCATAGCCGGGATTGTGTTCGACGAAGCTGGCGGCCCACTGCTTGTTGTGCACGCCGGCCAGGCCCAGGCCGATGGCCATGCGCTGCAGCGGCGGCTGTTCCAGGCCGGCGGCGCGGAAGGCCAGGGTGACGGCATGCGCCACGGATGTCCAGGCCCGTTCGATGCCCAGTCCCAGGCCGGAAGGGCCGCTTTGTCCCTGCGCCAGTTCCTGGCCGTCGAGGCGCGCCAGGCGTACGCGGGTTCCGCTGCCCCCGCCGTCGACGCCGATTATGTATTCGATCATGTTGTGCAGTCCCGCGTTTGGTTGAATGCGCCTGTCTCGGTTCTTTTATTTGTCGGGCGGCGAAAAAGCTGAAGGCACTATATTGTCGCCCAGATGGCTTGTCAACAGGTATTTAAGTGGTATTAACAAATGCGTTGCGCGATAGCGCGCCATGCCCGAGGGCGTGATTGCAAGTGTTTGTTAATAAAGGAGTTTTTGTGGGTCGTGAATGGTATTGAAATTGGCCTTGTTTAATGCCAATTTTTTCAGACTGGTCTGTGCCGCGCGCTGCAGTATTGCTTGGCAAGGGGCGCCATGAAGAGTAAAGTCCGCCTTTTACACCTGAGTTGGAAGAGCATGATGAACGACAAGGCAGCAAAGAGCGAGTACTGGGACGACTGGCAGCAAGAGGCGCTGGCCGCCGGCGTGTCGGCGCCGCTGGCCGCGCTGGGCATGGAAATGATGCGCACGCACCGCAAGAACCGCTGGCCGAAGGATTTCCTGGGCCGCGAAAGCGATGGCCCGGTCATGATCGAAATGTGCCTGGAAGACGAGGCGGAAACGGAATTGTTCTTTATCGAGAACCTGTATCCCTACGATGCGGCGCTGATCGAAAAGACGCGCCGCCGCCTGTGCCTGCACTGATAGTGCGCTGACGTGTGAATGGAACGGCCGCCTTGCGCGGCCGTTTTCACGTCAGGTACTGAATTTTTCGCTGCTGGGGCGCGCGCGCATGCGCAGGCTGAGCAGCAAGATGGCGACCAGCAACAGCGAATGGGTGCCCGGTTCATGCGGGCCGGAGGCGTGCCGGCTGGCGTTCGGTGACTGGAAGCTGGCCAGTTGCATGGCCAGGGTGGCGGGCGCCGCCTGGTAGGCGGCCACTTGAATCGGCGGCGTGTCTGCCGCATGCATGTTGCCAGCGGCCCAGAACGACAGGGCCGCGCCCAGCAAGATCATCTTTCTCATCATATTGTTTGTTTCCGCCGAGGGCTGTAAGTCGATGACACATGGTCCCGCCGTATGCCGGCCCATGTCCTGTCCCCAGTTGGTATGCTTTCCGGCGCTGCTCATGCCGCACCGAAATGATATCTATTTATAAATTTCGTGTATTAAAACATAATAAAATCAAAATGCAAACGTCTTTTTGCAAATAAGTGCATGCGCTGCCTGTGCTTGTTGGGCGGGATTCATTGCATGGGGGAAATGACGTGGCATTTTCATGGGGGAGTGTCATAATGGCCCAGGCATTTCCGCCCAGGCATGGAGTAGATGATGAGCAAGGCACAGGACAGCAAGAAGGAAGCCAAGAAGGAACCGGCCAAGACCATGAAGGAAAAGAAGGAAGCCAAGAAGGTCAAGAAAGAAGAGCGCAAGCACTGATCATGCGCGTGCGCCGTGCATTGATGCGCCCGTGGCGTGCGCCGGCCCTGCTGGCGGCGTTCGCCTTGCTGGCCATTGGCGTGCCCGTGTCCGGCGTGCTGGCGCAGCAAAAGCCGCCGCCGTCCACGTTCGGGCAAGTGGTGGGCAATGCCGTGCTGTGCATCGACCAGATCGACAACAAGGCCTTCTATGCCTATTTGCTGACGGCCTTCGGCCCGGCCTACAAGCATGAAGGGGGCGCCTACTGGTTCCGCACGGACGCCACTTTGTGGGGCGCGCCGATTACCGACGTGATCGTTAGCGACGACACCAGCCCCCTCGTCTTCATGGGCGTGGTGGCGGACTCGACGCCGGAAAAGCTGGAACCCGCCATCCGCAGCGCCTCGGGCCTGCGTTTCAATAAACTCGACAATTCCGCCTTTCCTGTCCGTGGTTCCGTGCCTGGCAGTAAAATCGTCTACTTCCGTAGCAAGGCGAAAGTGTATTGCGCCAAATACAAGCCGTTGCCGCCCGCCCGCACCCGATGAGGGATTCGGCCTGGCGCCGCGCATTTTGATCGTTTCATCCGCAGGGTCTCCATGTACACGCATTATTTCCAGCTCAAGCAATCGCCGTTCTCGATCGCCCCCGATCCGCGCTACCTGTTCATGAGCGAACGCCACCGCGAAGCGCTGGCGCACCTGCTGTATGGCGTGGGCAGCGGCGGCGGCTTCGTGCTGCTGACGGGAGAAATCGGCGCCGGCAAGACCACCGTGTGCCGTTGCTTCATGGAGCAGATTCCGGAAAACTGCCAGCTCGCGTATATCTTCAATCCGAAACTGTCCGTCGAGGAATTGCTGCTGTCGATCTGCGAGGAATTCCGCATCGCCGTGGCGCCCGGCGTGGCCAGCGTGAAAGGCTATGTCGACGCCATCAATGCGCACCTGCTGGCCAGCCATGCGCAGGGCAAGAACAATGTGCTGATCATCGACGAAGCGCAAAACCTGTCCGCCGCCGTGCTGGAGCAGTTGCGTTTGCTGACCAATCTGGAGACGAGCGAGCGCAAGCTGCTGCAGATCATCCTCATCGGCCAGCCGGAATTGCGCGCCATGCTGGCCCGGCCGGAACTGGAGCAGCTGGCGCAGCGCGTGATCGCCCGCTATCACCTGGGGTCGCTGACGGCGGACGAAACGGCCAGTTATATCCGCCACCGCCTGGCCGTGGCGGGCAGCACGGCGCAGACGCCGTTCGCGCCGCGCCTGATGGCGCCCATCCATGCCATGAGCCACGGCGTGCCGCGCCGCATCAACCTGCTGTGCGACCGCGCGTTGCTGGGCGCCTACGTGGAAAACCAGCCGCAGGTGACGCGCCAGATCCTGCGCCGTGCCGCCGAGGAAGTGTTTGCGGAAGAGGGCAAGCCGGCTGCCGGACGGGGCCTGCGCTGGGTCCACGTGACGGGCGGCGTGCTGGCCGGCGCCGTGGTCACGGCCGCGCTGGCCTGGCATTTCATGCCGCGCCCGTCCGTTGTGCCCGCTGTACCTGCCGTGGCAGCCTCTGTGCCGGCCGCATCCAGCGTGGTGGTTGCCGCCGCATCCGCGCCCGCGCCCGTCAGCGTGCCGGACCGCAATGCCGTACTGCGCCAGCTGGCCAGCCTGTGGGGCGAGCAGTTGCCGGCCGGCGACGCTTGCCAGGCGGGCGCCCGCGCCGGCCTGCGCTGCCTGCACAGCCGGGGCGGCATCGCCGAGCTGCGCGTGCTGGACCGTCCCGCCATGCTGGCCTTACGTGGTGCGGAGGGTGTGGAACAGCTGGCCCTGCTGACGCGCTTGCAGGACGAGACCGCCACACTGATGCTCGATGGAAAACAGCAAAGCCTGCCGCTGGCCCAGTTGGCGCAGCGCAGCGATGGCAGTTTCACGACCTTCTGGCGCGCCCCGCGCAACTGGCGTGACGAAGTGCCGCTGGGTGCCCGCGGCGCCGACGTGGACTGGCTGGCGCAGCGCCTGGCGCAACAGCAGGGCTTGCCGGCGCCGGCGGCCAATCTGCCGCTTGATGCCGAGATGCAAGGCCTGTTGCGTGCCTTCCAGCAGCGCCAGAACCTGCGGGCCGATGGCCTGGCAGGCCCGAAAACATTCATACGCCTGATGCAGCTGGGTGACAATTCGGAGCCGCGCCTGAGCAGCGCAGCTCCTGCCGTGGCGGCGCCCGCTGCGACGGCGCTGGTGGCGGGGAAATAAGATGTCCTACATACTTGAAGCACTGAAAAAATCGCAAGCCGAGCGCCAGCTGGGCGAGTTGCCGTCGATCCACGCACCGCAGGTGCAGCTGCACGACACCGCCGCGTCCGGCGTGGCGCGGCGTGCGCCCGTCTGGCTGGCGCTGGGTGGCGTGACGGTGGCCGTGGCTGCCGCGCTGCTGCTGTGGCTGCCTTGGCAGGCAGTGGCCAACGCGCCTGCGGCGATTCCTGTCGTTCCAGCCGTGCTGGCCCAGGCCGTGCCCGCGCCGATGCCGGCAGCGCCGCCACCAGCGGCTCCCGCGCCTGCGCCAGTTCCCGTCGCACAAGTCCCCCCCGTGCCGGCGGTGGTCACCGCCGCTCCCGTGCACCATGCCAGACCGGTGCCGGAGCCGAAACAAGAGTCGCCAGGGCAGGCGGCTCCGCCTGTCCCCGCTCCCGCTGCGGCGCCGGCCATGCCCGCGCCCGCGCCGTCAGCCGAAGAGACCGTGCCCGGCATGCGCGACTTGCCCGAGCCGATACAGCGGCAAATCCCCCCGGTCGCTATCGGCGGCTATATCTACTCGAAGAATCCGGCCGACCGCCTGTTGTTGATCGACAAGGTACTGCGCCACGAAGGCGAGGAGCTGGCGCCCGGCCTGGTGCTGGAAAAGTTGCAGCCGAAGGCAGCCATCTTCAGTTTCAAGGGTTACCGCTACCGCGTGCCGTATTGAGCTGTTGCGCATCAAGACCGGACCGCCAACGCTGAACCATACTGGTCAGGCCTGGTCGAACCAGGGTCGCTGCGACCGTGTGCGCGGCCGGGGGAGTTCCGATGATTGCTGCCGCCGCTGGTGAGGGTGTCCTTGATGTGGGTGTGCCTGGAAACCTGGCGCACATCGACCATATTGTCGTGCTGATGATGGAAAACCGCTCGTTTGACCACATGCTCGGCTACCTGAGCCTGGAAGGCGGGCGCGCCGACATCGACGGCTTGCAGGCCAGCCATGCCAACGTGCATGCGGGCGTGACCTACCCCGTGCACCATTTGCGGCGCACGGCCTTTGGCCCGCAGCAAGACCCGTCGCATACGGGCATGTCGGTGGCGCAGCAATTGCAAAACAATAACGGCGGCTTTGTCGACGACTATGCGCAAACGCATCCGGGCGACCCCGACATCGACCTGGTCATGGGTTATTACAATGGCGCCGACTTGCCCATGTACGATTTCCTGGCGCAGCAGTTCTGCGTCTGCGACCGCTGCTACAGTTCCGTGCCGGGGGCTACCTGGCCCAACCGCCTGTATGCGCTCAGCGGCAAGGCGGCCGGCAGCCACGACAGCAAGCGCGTGCCCCTGTATGCGAACAAGTCCTTCGTGCGCCACCTCGAGCGTGCCCAGGTCAGCTGGAAATTTTATTCCGCCTGGAAGCCTTGGAGCCTGGCGCTGACGGACGACCATTACCGCTCGTCCGAATGGTACGAACCGTTCGGCTCCAGCGCGCGCCGCTATGGCTTCATCGGCGATGCCCTGGCGGGTGCCTTGCCTTCGGTCAGCTGGATCGATCCGCATTTCTTTGAGAATGACGACCATCCGCCAGCCGATATCCGCGCCGGCCAGGCGCTGGTGGCGCAGGTCTACCAGGCCCTGTCGCGCGGTCCCGACTGGACGCGCACCTTGCTGATCCTCAGCTATGACGAACACGGCGGCTTTTTCGACCATGTGCCGCCTGGCCCCGCCATCGACGACGACCCCGCGTTTCGCCGCTACGGCGTGCGCGTGCCCATGCTGCTGGTGTCGCCGCTGATCGCGCCGGGCAGCGTCAGCCACGAAGTGGTCGACCACACGTCGATCATCAAGACCATCCTGCAGCGCTTTTGCCGCGCCGCCGATGGCGCCTTGCCCCAGATGGGCGCGCGCGTGGCGGCCGCCAGCGGTCTGGGGAACGTGCTGACCCTGGCGCAGCCGCGCACGGCGCCTGCCGTGCCCGCCGTCGTGCTGGCGCAGCGCGCCGCATGGGAGGCGGATGTGCGGGCGCAGGATTTCATGCCGCTGGCGCCCGCCTGCCCGTCTGATGGCGAGGTGGCCGCCGCTGCCGCTGCCCCGTCTCAATCCGATGCCGAGGCGGGCGCGATCGCCGCCCACCGGCAATTGGCGCGCATGGCCAGGAATGCGCAGGCGGTGAAAAATCAAACGGCGAATAAAACGGCGGGCAGGACGGCGGACAGGCGCCGGCGGCAGGGCGGCAAGCCGGCGTCCGCCGGCGCCGGGAATGGCGGAAAATCCACAGGCGCTTGACCTGGGCGATAAGGTGGGCAATGCACGGCGCCTCTGCCAGGCGGTGGCGCCCGTGGGGCTGCGTATAATCATTCCTTCTCAATCAAGGAGTGACCATGCACGATGCGATGCCCGCACACCCGGTACTTGGTGTGATCGGCCGTTCCGGTAGCGGCAAGACGACCTTGCTGGAATTTGTGGTGAAGGAACTGGCGGCGCGCGGCTTGCGCGTCAACCTGGTCAAGCACAGCCACCATGATCTGGCGCTGGAGCCGCCGCAAAAGGACAGCGCCCGCCTGCGCCTGGCCGGTGCCGCGGAAGTGCTGGTGGCGTCGCCGTACCGCTTTGCCATCGTGCATGAGCTGCGCGGCGCGCCGGAACCGAGCCTGGCGCAGCAATTGTCCCGCATGGGGCCGGCAGACCTGACCCTGGTCGAAGGTTTCAAGACGGACCCCATCCCCAAGCTGGAAGTGTTCCGCCCGGAAGTGGGGCAAGCGCCCCTGTATCCGCACGACCCGCATGTGGTCGCCGTCGCGTCCGACAGCCCGGCGCCGGCCGATTTGCGCGAGGGCGTAGCATGGCTGGACTTGAATGCGCGCGAGCACGTATTGGCCTGGCTGCTGCACAGATTGGAAAAATAAGCTAAAGGTTTGCCGGCGGCATCCGTTAACAAGGGTAGAACCTCATTGGAGAAACGTATGGACGTCGGAAGCATTGCTCAACTGTCAACCACGATGGCGGAGACAGGCACGCGGCAAGCCGTCGGCTTGACTGTCCTCAAAAAAGCCCAGGATATCCAAAGCTCGACCGCCACGGCCTTGCTGGCAGCGCTGCCACCGGTACAGTCGGCGCCGAGCCTGCCGGCCCACCTCGGTAACCGCATCAACACGACAGCCTGAGCGCAGTCCCGCGGCGCCGGTCTGGCGCTCGCCATCGCTATGCCCACACCACCGTCATCGACGGTGGCGAGTGGGCGTTTTTGTCTGTCTTCCTGCCTTCCCTTCCTTCCTGTAAAATTGACTAATTGACCATGGTTCGCCATGGCGCGGCCGATTCAGTAAAATGATGTCCACCACCTCGCGTTGCCCATGGCGCAGCCCGGGACGCGCCATCACTTTGACCCATGCAAGAGGAATCACCATGAACAAACGTCAAGCTCTCATCGCTGCCGCCCTCGCGGGCATCTGCGCCGGCACCACCATCAACGCGGCCGCACACGATGGCCCCGCCCCTGGCGACAAGGAAAAATGCTATGGCGTGGCCAAGGCGGGGCAGAACGATTGCGCCTCGTCCGATGGCGCGCATTCCTGCGCCGGCCAGGCGGAAGCGGACAACCTGCCCACGGAATGGACGTATGTTGCCAAGGGCACGTGCGAACAGGCGGGCGGTTCCGTCAAGCCCATCAAGGCCGGCAAGGCTGTCAAGCCGGCCACGCAACCGTAAGCGTCCGCCGCCTGCTCATGCCGCCGACCATCCAGGCGCTTGCCGGCGTCGGCCTGCGCGCCGTGCACTACCGCGACTTCCTGGCGCGCCGGCCCAAGGTGGGCTGGCTGGAAGTACACACTGAAAATTATCTGCAGCCATCGGGCTGGGATCATCATGTGCTGCAGACTCTGCGCCAGGATTACCCGATCAGCCTGCATGGCGTGGGCCTGGGCCTGGGTTCCGCGCGCGGTTTTTCCGAGGCGCACCTGCAGCGCGTGCGCGCCGTGGCCGAGCGCATCGAGCCCGCCCTCGTGTCGGAACACCTGTGCTGGGGCGCCGTGGCGCAGCGGCAACTCAACGATCTGTTGCCGCTGGCCTTGAATGGCGCCGCCCTCGATTTGCTGTGCGCCAGAGTGGGGCGGGTGCAGGATGTGCTGAAAAGGCCGATCTTGCTGGAGAATGTCTCCACTTACCTGCGTTTTGCCGACGATGCCATGAGCGAGGCGCAATTCCTGGCGGAACTGGCGCGCCGCAGCGGCTGCGGGCTGCTGCTCGATATCAATAACTTGTATGTGAACCAGTGCAACCACGGCGAAGACGCCTTGACGGCCATGCAGTCCATTGCGCCGGGTAGCGTGGGTGAGCTGCACCTGGGCGGCCATCTGCTGACGCCGCATGCCGTGGTCGATCACCATGGCGCCGCCGTGGCCGATCCCGTCTGGGACTTGTATGCGGCCGCCTTGCTGCGCTTTGGCGCCGTGCCCACCCTGGTCGAATGGGATACGGATCTACCGCCGCTGGATATCCTGCTGGGCGAGGCGGACAAGGCGCAGGCCATGCTGGCGCGCCATGTGCCGCAGATCCCATGGCAGGGAGCGGCGCTGCCGTCCTCGCCAGCGCCAGTGCCGCTCGACGCGCTGGCGGCTGGCCAGCAAGCGTTTGCCGCAGCCTTGCTGGATACGGCGGCAGCCTTGCCGCCGTTCGCGGGAGACGCGGTGCCGCAGCGTTTTTCACTGTACCGCGGCAGCCTGGGCGCCAACTGGCGCCGCACGCTGAGCCAGGTCTACCCCGTCGTGCTGGCGCTGGTGGGGGAGGAGTTCTTTGGCGGCCTGGCGCACGCGTATGGCCGGAAGATGCCATCCGATAGCGCTGATTTGAATCAGTTTGGCGCCCGTTTCGCCGATTTTCTCGCTGTGTTCCCGCCCGTGGCGGAGTTGCCCTATCTGCCGGACATGGCGCGCCTGGAATGGGCCTTGCACCTGGCACATTACGCAGCCGATGCGCAGGGCCTGGCGCCAGAGGCGCTGGCCGCCCTGCATCCCGATCAACTGGAAGCACACTGTTTTACCTTGCATCCCGCTTGCGTTTTGCTGGCGTCCGGCTGGCAGGTGGCGGCCCTATGGCAGGCGCATCAGGATGGTGAAGGGCAGGGGATGTTTCCGCAAGAGATGCAGGTGGCCAGCTACGCGCTGGTATGCCGGACGCGCTGGAAGGCGCAAGTGCTGGTACTGGATGCGGCCGCGCATGCGGCATTGCTGGCTTTGCAGCAGGGACAGGCCTTTGGCGCCGCGCTCGATGCGGCGTTCGAGCTGGATCCGGCATTTGACCTGGCCGCATACTTGCGCCAGTGGCTGGCGCATGCGGTATTGACGGCGTGACGGCTTATTCGAAGGCCCGCAGCACGCGCGCTTCGCCTGTCTGATCGCGGTACAGGGTATTCGCGGCCAGGGTGGCGTCCATCATGCGCGTCACTTGCTCTTCTTCAAAGCGGGCCAGCTCGGCTGTGGCCGCGACGAGGGCCAGTTCCAGCCTGGCGCGCGCCCCCTGGTACAGGCTGCTGGTGTATTTGTCTGTGTTACGCAGCAATTCTTCCGCGTTTTCTATTACCTGGCGCAAGTCGCCGATCAGGCGTTCCTGGCTGCGCGTACCTTGTTCGGGATGGTCCATGGCGCTTCCCTTCTGCAATCGATATTTATCTGACAATAACGACATGTTGCAGCTTGATCCAGGCAACCGGCTGGCAGCGGTGAGGGCTGAACGCATGGGGCTGCTTTCGCGCCCCATGCCGGCATCAAGCGGGGCCGACGACCGTGATACGGATATCGCCCACGCTGACGACCTGGCCGGCGCGGATCTTGGCGGTCTTGCGCAATTCCTTCTTGCCATCGACCTTCACCACGCCGCTATCGACCATGACCTTGCCTGCGCCACCGCTGTCGCACAGGCCTACCAGCTTCAACAGCTGGTTCAGCTCGACGAACTCGGATGTTAAATCAAAGCTTACTTTTTGCATTGTATCCCTTATTGCAATGATGTGTTTTAAACACTTGATGACGACCTCAACTAATCCCTAGTTTACCTGAAGCCGCCAGCAATGCAGGGTGCAGCCTCAGCTTTTGTTGGGACGCGTCATCTCCAGGGGCACGATCCAGGCACTGAATTGTTCTTCCGTCACAAAGCCCAGGGCCAGCGCCGCTTCCTTCAGGGTCGTGCCTTCATGCTGGGCCTGCTTGGCGATTTGCGCCGCCTTGTCGTAGCCGATGTGCGGCGCCAGCGCCGTGACCAGCATCAAGGAACGCTCCATCAGTTCGGCGATGCGTTCGCGGTTCGGCGCGATGCCGTGGGCGCAATGCTCGTCGAAGCTGCGCATGCCGTCGCCCAGCAGGCGCGCGCTTTGCAGAAAGTTGTGCGCAATCAAGGGTTTGAAGACATTCAGCTCGAAATTGCCCGAGGCGCCGCCCACCGTGATGGCGACGTCGTTGCCGAAGACCTGGCAGCACAGCATGGTCAGCGCTTCGCACTGGGTAGGATTGACCTTGCCCGGCATGATGGAGCTGCCCGGCTCATTTTCGGGGATGGTGATTTCGCCCAGGCCGGAACGGGGACCGGAGGCCATCCAGCGCACGTCGTTGGCGATTTTCATCAGGGCCGTGGCCAGGGTTTTCAGCGCGCCATGGGCGGCGACGAGGGCGTCGTGGGCGGCCAGGGCGGCGAACTTGTTGCTGGCCGTCTCGAACGGCTGGCCCGTCAGGCGCGCCAGCTCGGCCGCGATGCGGCCGGCAAATTCCACGTGGGCATTCAAGCCCGTGCCCACGGCCGTGCCGCCGGCGGCCAGTTGCAGCAGCGGCGGCAACGCTGCCGTGATGATGTGCTCGGCAAAGTCCAGTTGCGCCACGTAGCCGGAAAATTCCTGGCCCAGGGTCAGCGGCGTCGCATCCTGCAAATGGGTGCGGCCGATCTTGACGATGTCGGCAAATTCCGTGGCTTTCGCATCCAGGGTGGCGCGCAGCTGGCGCAGCGGCGGCAAGACCGTGTTGGCAACGGCCAGGGCGGCGGCCACGTGGATGGCGGTCGGAAAGATATCGTTCGAGGACTGGCCCAGGTTGACGTCGTCGTTCGGGTGCAGCAGGCGCTCGGCGCCCCGCAAGCCGCCGATCAGCTCGGAACCGCGGTTGGCCAGCACTTCGTTCATGTTCATATTGCTTTGCGTGCCAGAGCCCGTCTGCCAGACGGCCAGCGGGAATTCCGCGTCGTGCTTGCCGGCCAGCACTTCGTCGGCCGCCTGCGTGATGGCGATGGCTTTCTTGCCATCCAATAGACCCAGGTCCAGGTTGACGTGGGCGGCCGCGCGCTTGACGGTGGCCAGGGCGGCGATCAGTTCGGGCGGCATCTTTTCCGTGGAAATGTGGAAGTGCTCGAGCGAGCGCTGCGTTTGCGCTCCCCACAGCCGGTCGGCGGGTACGTCGATCGGGCCGAAACTGTCGCGTTCGATTCTGCTACTCATGACATCCCTTTCATCGATAGAGGTGGATCGAGTGTACTCCAGGCGCAAAAAAGGCACAGGATGATGCTGTAATGCATCATTTTTACCCTGGCCTATCTATATTTTTGCGTTTTCCTGCCGTTAAAGACAGGCGAGTTCCCCTTATTTACCCTGTTATCAAAGTGATCAGTCCATGCAGAGCAGCAGTCTTCCCCGTTGGTCCCTGATCGCGTGCGCCGCCGCCAGCCTGGCCTTGCCGCCCGTCATGGCGGCCGAACTGGGTGAGATGGCCGTGCTGTCGCATGTGGGCCAGCCGCTGCTGGCCGAAATCGAACTGACGGCCCTGGCGCCCGAGGAAACCAGCGGCGTGGCCGTGCGCCTGGCTTCGCCCGATGTGTACCGCGGTGGCGGCATCGGCATGGATCCGGCCCTGCAAACCTTGACGATCAGCCCGCTAGAACGCGGCGGGCGCCACTATGTGCGCGTGAGTACCCGGCAAGCGATCCAGGCGGGCCATGTGCATCTGTATTTGTTGCTGGGCAGTGGCAATGGCGCCGTCGTGCGCCTGGGCACCGTGTGGCTGACGGCGGCCCCGCCTGCTGCCGCTGCCGTCAGTGCGCCAGTCCGGCCCGCGATTCCGTTGCCTGCGCCCGTATCCGCACCGTTGCCACGGGCTGCGGCCGGCGCGCCGTCGCCCGATGCCGCCGCGCTGGCGGCCCGCGCGCGCGCCGAGGGCCTCGTGCGCCCGGCGCGTGTGTTCGTGCCGCCGCCGGCCGCGCCCGCGCCGGCTGTACCCGCGTTGCGTCCGGCGCCGTTGCGCCGCGCGACGGCGCCCGTCGCCGCCTGCGCGCCGCAGGCCAATGTGGAGCAGGCGCAAGCGTGCGTGGCGCTGGATGAGAAAAACGCGGCTTTGAATGAGAAGCTCGGCGAATTGGAAGGCAAGCTTGGCGCCTTGCAAAAGGCGCTGGCTCAGCCTGCCACCGCTGCCGCCGTCGCTGCGCCTGCTGCCGCGCCGGCCGAGGCGCGGGTGCCGCATGCCAAGCCCAAGCCCCTGGTGCCGCCAGCGGGCGAGAAGGCGGCGGGCGGCAATGGCTTGCTGTGGCTTGGCATCGGCACTCTGGTCTTCCTGTTGCTGACGGCGGTCATCGTGTATGTCGCGCGCAAGCGCAAGCAGGCGGCCGGGCCGGGCGCGCCGTCGAAATACTGGGTCTTGCTGCGCAAGCCCTTCAGCCGCAAGAAGAAGGATGTGCCCGTGCTGACGGAAGCGGTGGAAGGCGGGGTAGGGGCCGAGCCGGAACCGGAGCCGTTCTCGCGTTAACGCGATGCAAGGCGGCACGACAATTTGATATAAAAAAAGATATTGAAAAAATACATGGAAACGCTTGCCAATCGCGTTGCTTATTTCTTAAAGATGGTGATATGATTAATTCAGTGGACTTGCTCTACGATAAAACAGCCCCAGCCTGGCGCAGTCACCAACGATAGTGTGGCGCGGCAAACAGGTGTAGCGTTGCATAAACGCCTGGGTCTGGAAGCGGTTTGCGATGCCGACGATGTGCTCGCGAACGCCGGATGCAACCGGCAGCGAGGCGACGCCAGGAGATACCTGGGGCTCGCCTTCCAAATTCCCCCACCCCCCCCTCCTTGCCTGGTACCGCAGATGGCGCGCTCCCTGGCGCGGAGGCAGACGCAAAAAAAGCACCCGCAGGTGCTTTTGTCGTTCCTGGTGCGGCAAGTTTCTTACATGCGGGCGCGCGAACCTGGCATGGCGCTCGGCACCTGCGTCATCCACGGTTCCGTGATGCTGCGGATTTCGCGGTCATTTGCCAGGATTTGCTTGAGCAAGTCGATCTTGCGCAGGCGCGAGGCGCCGGCCAGGGCTGGTACCTTGCCTGTCATGGTCGCGCTGGCGGCGCTGGCGCACTGGTTTTCCAGGGTATCCAAGCCATCCCAGTCGCTCGAACGTGCGGCCACGACCATTTTATTGGTCATTCCTGCAATATTTTCATACATCGAGAGAACGTCGTTGGAGGTCATGAGCACACCCGTAACTAGTGAATGGATTACCGCTTGTCTAGATTAACGGCAGCTCCAACGGGAACTTGAGGGTGTTTTTGAAAAAAAATGAAAATAATTTAGATGATTGCTTGCCTGCTGCCGGAATCGCCTCCCAAGCCGCATGCCTGCTGGCGTCGTGTTGACCGGGGAGTGTGTTGCGGCGCTTCAAAACACGTTATGATTTTGCATACTACTGTCGTTACTTTGCCTGAAAGGATCACCATGCGCGTTGTCACTGCTGCCGCTTCCTCTTTCCCTGCTTCCTGGCGCAAGCGCGCCATGGCGCTGGCCCTGTCCGGCATCGCCCTGGCCGGGGGTGCCGTCCACGCGCATGGCCAGGAGGCGGCCGCCAGTCCTGCCGCCGCGATGGCGGCACCCACGGCTGTCTTGCCCGGCGACGATTTCTACGATTACGTGAATGGCGACTGGCTGCGCGGCACGGAGATTCCCGCCGACCGCAGCAGCTGGGGCTCGTTCGCCATCCTCGCCAATGCGACCAACGAGCGCATCATCTCCCTCGTCGAAGGCCTGGCGGCGGCGCCGCAGGCGGATGCATCGGCGCGCCAGGTCAGCGATTTCTACCGTTCCTGGATGGATGAGTCAGCTATCGAAGCGCAAGGCTGGGCGCCGATCAAGCCGCTGCTGAAGAAGATCGATGGCATACGCGACCAGGCAGGGCTGGCCCGCGCGCTGGGCGAGAGCTTGCGCGCCGATGTCGATCCGCTCAATGCCACCAATTTTTATACGGAAAACCTGTTCGGCCTGTGGGTGGCGCAAGACTTGAACGACACCACGCGCAACGTGGCCTACCTGCTGCAGGGCGGGCTGGGCTTGCCCGACCGCGCGTTCTACCAGGGCGACAGCGCGCGCATGCAGGGCTTGCGCGCGGGCTACCAGGCGCATATCGCCGCCATGCTCAAGCAGGCCAGCTACCGCGATGCGCCGGCCCGTGCCGCGCGCGTGTTTGCGCTGGAGCAGCAAATTGCCGCGAGCCACGCCAGCCGCGAAGATTCGGCCGATGTCGCCAAGGGCAATAACGCGTGGCGTGCAGCCGACTTTGCCAGCAAGGCGCCTGGCCTGGACTGGAAGGCCTTCTTCCAGGCAGCGGGCCTGGGCAGGCAGACGGACTTCATCGTCTGGCATCCGACGGCCATGACGGGCAGCGCGGCGCTGGTGGCGAGCGTGCCGCTGGCCACATGGAAGGATTTCCTGGCCTTCCACGCGATCAACCATTTCAGCACGACCTTGCCGAAGGCCGCCGCCGACCAGCGCTTCGCCTTCTACGGCAGCGCCCTGAGCGGCACGCCGCAGCAGTCGCTGCGCAGCAAGCGCGCGCTGGCGGCAACCAACGCGGCCCTCAGCGACGCCGTCGGCAAGCTGTACGTGGAGCGCTATTTCCCGCCTGAATCGAAAGCCCGCGTACAGGACATGGTGACGAATATCGTCGCCGCCTTCTCGCGCCGCATCGACAAGCTGGACTGGATGGCGCCGGCCACCAAGGCGCAGGCGCAGGAAAAACTCAAGACCCTGTACGTGGGCGTCGGCTATCCGGAACGTTGGGACAACTATGCGGGCTTGCGCGTGGTGCGCGGCGATGCGCTGGGCAATGTGCAGCGGGCGGAACAGTTCCACTACCGGCAGGAGCTGGCCAAGCTGGGCCAGTCGCCTGACCGCAAGGCCTGGGCCATGCCGGCACAGCTGGTCAATGCCGTCAACCTGCCGCTGCAAAATGCGCTGAACTTTCCGGCCGCCATCCTGCAGCCGCCATTTTTCGACCCGCAGGCATCCGATGCGGCCAACTATGGCGGCATCGGCGCCACCATCGGCCACGAGATCAGCCACAGCTTCGATGACCAGGGCGCCCAGTTCGACGCCCAGGGCAAGCTGCGCGACTGGTGGACGCCAGCCGACCTGGCGCACTTCCAGACCGCATCCAGGCAATTGGTGGCGCAGTTCGCGGCCTACAAGCCGTTTCCCGACCTGGCCGTGAATGGCCAGCTGACCCTGAGCGAAAACCTGGCCGACCTGGCCGGCGTGGCGGCCGCGCATGACGCGTTCACCTTGTCGCAGCAGGGCAAGCCGGCGCAGGCGGATGCGGACCGCGATTTCTTCACGGGTTATGGCGTCAGCTGGCGCAGCAAGGCGCGCGAAGCGGCGGCGCGCCAGCAGATCCTCACGGATGGCCATGCGCCGGCGCAATACCGGGCCGCCACCGTGCGCAACCTCGACGCCTGGTACCCGGCCTTCGACGTCCAGCCGGGGCAGCAGCTGTACTTGGCGCCGGAACAGCGCGTGCGCGTCTGGTAGTTATAAAGCGGTGCCAGCGCGCAGTGCCCTGGCACCGTAAAATGGCGGCACATATCGACAGGACCGCCATGAAGCCAACCCCGCCGCAAGACCCGCAAGACCCCATCCACGCCATCACCCATCGCACCCTGGCTCATTACGACGCCAGCGCCGAGCAGTTTTTCGAGGGCACGCGCGACCACGACGTCAGCCAGAACATCGCCGCGCTGCTGGGGGCCATCGGCAAGCCGGCGCCGCTGGATATTCTCGACCTGGGCTGCGGCCCTGGCCGCGATCTGAAAGCGTTCACGGCCATGGGCCACCATGCCACTGGCGTCGATGGCTGTCCCCGCTTCGTCGAGATGGCGCGCGCCTACAGCGGCTGCACTGTCTGGCAGCAGGATTTCATCGACCTCGATCTGCCCGCCACGCACTTCGACGGCGTGTTTGCCAATGCCGTGCTGTTCCACGTGCCCAGCGCCGCCTTGCCCGGCGTGCTGCGCGCTTTGTACGCGTGCCTGAAGCCCGGTGGCGTGCTGTTCAGCTCGAACCCGCGCGGGCAGAACCAGGAAGGCTGGAATGGCGCGCGCTATGGCAGCTATCACGACGAAGCGACGTGGGCCGCCTACGTGCAGGCGGCCGGTTTTACCTTGATCGAGCAGTACTACCGCCCGCCCGGCTTGCCGCGCGACCAGCAGCCGTGGCTGGCCACCGTCTGGCGCAAGCCCGTGTGATCGCCGATATTGGCGCAAATTGAGCATGTGTTAGGAACCGTACAGAGCCTTTGATTCCCCTTGCGTACTATGGATACATCGACACGCAGCAAGCAGTTTGCAACAGCGTGTGAGCCGCAGTACCGGCCCTTCGGGGCCGGACAACAGATGTACCAACTACAGTGAGGATCCATCATGAACAAAGATCAAGTCGAAGGTAAACTGAAGGAAGTCGGCGGTAAAATCCAGGAAGCCGCTGGCAAAGTCGTCGGCAGCGAAGAACAGCAAGCCAAGGGTCTGGCAAACCAGGTCGAAGGCAAAGTGCAGAAGAAGGTTGGCGACGTCAAGGATGCGGTCGAGACCGTTACGCGCAAACCTTAAGCTGACGCACGCTCAATAAAAAAACCGCCGCCTGTCGCGAGACAGGCGGTGGTTTTTATTTGTGGGCGCGCTTTACTTCGCTACGCCCAGGTTCTGCTTGAAGAACATTTCAATTTTCTTGTACACGTGGCGCTGGCCCGCGCGCGACGAGATGCCGTGCTTGGCGCCCGGGTACGTCATCAGGTCGAACTGCACGCCGCGGTTCACCAGCGCGTCGATCAGGCGGGTGCTGTTGCTGAACAGGACGTTATCGTCGGCCATGCCGTGCACCAGCAGCAGCGGCGACTTCAGGCCGTCGAGGTGGGCGAACACGGTACTGGCCTTGTAGCCATCGACGTTTTCCTTCGGCATGCCGAGGAATTGCTCCGTGTAGTGGGTGTCGTACAGCGACCAGTCGGTGACGGGCGCCACCGATACGCCCATGGCGATCTTGTCGGACGCGGCCGACAGCAAGCGCAGGGTCATGAAGCCGCCGTAGCTCCAGCCGAACACGCCGATGCGTTTCGCGTCCACGAAGCTTTGCTTGCCCAGCCAGTCGATGCCGACCAGCTGGTCCGCCACTTCCGCTGCGCCCAGGTTGTGATAGATGGCGTCCGTGAATGCGCGCTCGCGGCGCGACGAACCGCGGTTATCGAGGCGGAAGACGACAAAGCCCTGCTGCGCCATGTACTGGTCGAAGTTGTTGCCCCAGCGGCGAGCCACGTGCTGCGAGTGCGGGCCGCCATACGTCGACAGGTAGACGGGGTAGCGTTTGCTTGCGTCGAAGTTCGACGGCTTGACGATGGAGTAGTACAGCGTCTGGCCATCGTTGGCTTTCAGGGTGCCGTACTCCGTCGGCAGGTGGTCCGCCTTGTATTTCGCGTATGGGTGGCTGGCGTTCAGCGCGTTTTCTTCCAGCCAGCCCACCATGGCGCCGTCCGGACGGCGGATACTCACTTGCGGCGGCGTGGCCGGGTCGGAATACGTGTCGACAAACACTTCGCCATTGCTCGAGAACTTCGTGTCGTGCCAGCCGTCGGCTTTCGTCACGCGCTGCGGCTTGTCGGCCGTGCTGCCATCGAGGGCCAGCGCGTAGGTCTGCTTGTCGATCACGGCGTCGCGGTTCGAGGACACATACACCTTGCCGGTTTTTTCATTCACGGCCAGCACGCTGTCGATGCCCCATGCGCCCGAAGTGACCGGGCGCAGCAGCTTGCCGCCCATGTCGTACAAATACAGATGGTTGCGGCCCGTGCGTTCGGACGACCAGAGGAAGGTGCCGTTCGACAGGAAGCGCAGGTCGTCATGGATGCTGACCCAGGTCTTCGACGTTTCCGTCAGCAGTGTGCGCTGCGCCAACGTGGCTGCATCAACTGCCACCAAATCGAGGGTCTTCTGGTCGCGCGACTGGCGCTGGTACACGAGCGACTTGCTGTCCGCGCTCCAGTCGGCGCGCACCAGGTAGATGTCCGGGTTCGTGCCCAGGTCCACCTGGCGCTGCGCGCCCGTTTCCGGCGAGACGATCAGCAGTTGCACCAGCACGTTCGGGTCGCCGGCAGCCGGGTAGCGCTGCTCGACGACGTCGGTGCGGTCGGCGAAGATTTCGAAGCGGCGCACGACGGGCACGGGCGCTTCGTCATAGCGTTTATACGCGATGGCGGAATCGTCGGGAGCCCAGTAGTAGCCGGTGCGCTGGCCCATTTCTTCCTGCGCCACGAATTCGGCTTCGCCGTTGCGGATGGTGCCCTTGCCATCGGTCGTCAGCTGGCGTTCCTTGTTTGTCTTGAGGTCGATGACATAGATGTTCTGGTCGCGCACGAACGACACATAGCGGCCTTTCGGCGAGATTTTCGGATCGAGCACATTGCCCTTGGCGACCAGGCGCGCCTTGTCCGGATGGGCCGCGTCGACCAGGTACAGATTGCCGGCCAGCGGCACCAGTAGCTGCTTGCCATCGGGCGACCAGCTGTAGCTGAGAATGCCGTTCAGGCTGGCCGTGCGCTCGCGTTCGCGGCGCGCCTGCTCTTCGGGCGAAATCGTTTCATTCGGCACCAGCGCCTTGGAGTCGACCAGGCGGTGCGTGCTCTTGTCCTTCAGCTTGAATTCCCACAGGTCGAGCTGGAACTGGTTGTCGGCGCGGCCGCGCAGGAACGTGACGCGCTCGCCGTCGGGCGAGACCTTCAGGTTGCGCACGCCGGGGCCGGCCAGCGCCGGATCGGCGTGGATGCGTTCCAGGGTCAGCTTTTCAGCCGATGCGGGAACGCTGGCCATCGCGGCCAGAAAACAAAGAATAAAACGCATGGATGTCTCGGTAGTTGGAGGAATGAATGGCTCTGCATGCAAAAAGGCGCGCTTGAGCGTTGCCTAAGCGTAAGACGATACCAGAGCGTGCCTGTTTATGCGATAGCTCCGGCCACGGAATAAGGCGTTCCTGGCCGTATTTCCTTCGATGGAAATATCCGATCGCCACTCATTCCATGGCGCTTTGCCTGGTCAGGCCAATATCGACCCTGCGACCACGGTCAGGCATGCGCCGCCTATCCAGGCGTGGCCATCGCGGAAATTGACGGACACGCGGCCGTCGCGCTGCAGGCAGGTACCCTGGCGCACGCGGTAGTCGGCGCCCGCCAGCAGGTGCGCGATGCAGGCGTTGGCGCTGCCCGTGACGGGATCCTCGACCAGTGCGCCGTGCTCGCTGAGCAGAGCGCGCACTTCGTAATCGGCCGGCCCGCCGGCGCCGTGCGCGCCGTAGAGGGCCAGTCCGTCAGCGCTTGACGCGGCCAGCAATGCCGTCAGCGCCGCAATGTCGGCATGGACGGCCAGGCAGGCCGCGGCGTCCGGCAGCGGCACGCACAGCCAGCGGATGCCCATGTCGACGATGGTGCCGCCAGCGGCCGTCGCGTCGCCCAGCGCCGTTTGCAGCAGCGGCAGCAGCGCAGAGGGGAGCGTGCGCGCGGTGCAGGGCGGCGCCTGGAACGCCAGCATGCCGCCGGCGCCGCGTTCTATCGGCACCAGGCCGACGCCGCATTCCTGCACGATGCGCGCGCCCTTGGGCTGCATGCCCGCATCGAGCAGGGCATGCGCCGTGCCCAGGGTCGGGTGGCCGGCGAACGGGAATTCCATCTCGGGCGAAAAGATCCGCACGCGGTAATCGGCGGCGGGATCGCGCGGCGCCAGCACGAAGGTGGTTTCCGACAGGCCCGTCCAGCGCGCGATCGCCTGCATCTGCGCGTCATCGAGGCCATTCGCGTCGAGCACCACGGCCAGCGGATTGCCCAGGAAGGGCACCGCGCTGAAGACATCGACTTGCCTGAAGGGGCGTTGTTGCGGCATGGCGGCTTCCTCGCTGGCTTATCGGGCGGCGCGCAGGCGCTGCTGCGACAGGCGGTTCAAATACCAGGTCAGCAGCACGGCCGCCACCGTCAGGCCCGTGACGAGGCCGATCCAGAAACCGGCGGCGCCCATAGGCTCGGTCGGCGACCAGGGGAAGCCGGCCGGCGCGAGGCCCAGCACGTAGCCGATCGGCAGCGAGAAGCCCCAGAACGCCAGCAACTGGATCAGCATCGGCTGGCGCGTCACCTTGTAGCCGCGGATGGCGCAGGAAGTGGCCACCTGCGTCGCGTCGGACAGCTGGAACAGGGCGGCGAACAGCAGCAGCTGCGCACACAGCGCCTGCACCTGCGGGTCGGACGTGTAGGCTTGCGCGATCTGGTGGCGGAAGACGGTGATGACGGCAGCCGAGACGATGGCCGCCGTCAGCGACATGGCCACGCCCACCCACGAAATGAAGCGCGCGCGGCGCAGATTGGCTTCGCCCACGGCGTGGCCCACGCGCGTGACCAGCGCGATGCCGAACGTGAGCGGCACCATGAAGACGACGGACGAGAAATTCAGGGCGATCTGGTGTGCCGACACCTGGATCACGCCGAAGCGCGCCACCAGCAGGCTGATGACGCCAAAGGCGCTTACTTCGGCAAAATAGGTCACGCCGATGGGCAGGCCCAGGCGCAGCATGGGACCGATGGAGGACAGCTGCGGTCCTTCCCAGTGCGTGAACGGATACGTGGCGCGGTAGGCGGGGGCGATCCTGATCCAGGCCAGCATGGCCAGCAGCATCATCCACACGCAGCAGGTGGTGGCCACGGCGCAGCCCACGCCGCCCATCTTCGGCATGCCCCAGTGGCCGTAGATCAGCAGGTAGTTGACGAGGATATTGAGGCCCAGCGCAGCCAGCGCGATGACCATCACGGGCTTGGTCTGGTTGATGCTGGTGCTGTAGCCGTACAGCGCGCGGTAGGCGGCGAACGGCGGCAGCGCGCAGCTGATGATGTGCACGAACAGCTTGGCCTTGGATGCGACGGCGGGTTCCAGCATCAGGTGGTCGAATACCAGCGCCGCCATGTTCGTCAGCAAACAAGCCACCAGGCCCACGAGCAGCGCCTTCCACAGCGACTGGCGCACGATGTGCGGCACCCGGTCGTGGCGCGCGGCGCCGATTTCATGCGCCACCAGGGTATTGATCGCCATCATGATGCCGCTCACGGTGACGAGCACGATGGACCAGATGGCCGCGCCCAGCGACACGGCGGCCAGTTCCTCGGGATTCGTATGGCCCGTCATCGCCACGTCGGCCGCGCCCATGCCGACGGTGGCCAGCTGGCCGATCAGGATGGGCCAGGCCAGCTTCCACAGAGACGAGACTTCAGTGCGGATGGCGGGCAGGGTAAACGAGGTAGTGTATGGCATGGGCGGCAAGCTTGACTAAACACAAGATTCTACCGGCATTCGCCGTGCTTGTCCGCCGCCGCTCCCGGGAGATGCCCGGAGGGGCGCCGGGCGCGGTAATCATTTGTTACAGCTAAGTGGGCCGGTCGCGGATAGACTGCGTGCTCTATTTGGCAAAATGACCAAATAGTCAACCGCAGTACCCTGACTATGGAGTAAGACCATGTTGAAGAAAGCCTTGAATTGCGCCCTGTTGCTGGGCGCCGCCATGACGGCCGAACTGGCCGGCGCCGGCGAACTGACCCTGTATTCGCGCGACGATTATCACGGCCGCTCGCAGACCGTGCGCGACGCCGTCGCCGACCTGGAAGATGTCCGTTTCAACGACACGACGCAAAGCATCCGCGTGCGCTCGGGCCGTTGGGAAGCATGCGAGGAAGCCGATTTCCGCGGCGCCTGCTTCCTGCTGGAGGCGGGCGAGTATCCCTCGCTCGATGGCCGCGCCAACAAAATCACCTCGCTGCGCGAAGTGCGCGGCGGCTGGGGTGGTCATCCGGGCCGCGATCGCGACGGTGATCGTGATCGTGACCGTGGGCGCGACTGGGACGGCCGCCGCGACCGCGACCGTGAGCACGGCCATTTGCCGGGGCGCTCGCTGGGCGGTGAACTGACCTTCTATACGCGCGACGATTTCGCCGGCCGCAGTTTGACCGTGCGCAACGCCTCTGCCGATTTGCGCGAGCGCGATTTCAACGATACGGTGCAAAGCGTGCGCGTGCGCTCCGGCTATTGGGAAGTGTGCGAGGACGTTGATTTCCGCGGCCGTTGCCGGACACTGGTCCCCGGTGAATACGCGAGCCTGGAGCGCATGAGCAACCGCATCTCGTCCGTGCGCGAAGTGCGCTGACGCCAAGCGGGCAGGAACGGCCGGTCCCTGCCGGGGCCGGTTATTGCTTTTGGTAACAATTTATTGTGCTTTTCCCATACTTTGTTACACCGTTTTTTTCTGCGGATGGTTACACTGGCATCAGTTGTCATGTCGATCACTAATTGACCTTTACCGGTACTGGAGACCACCCGATGAATCGTCCGCTGAGTCTTGCGCTGCTGTGTGCCAGTGCGCTGTTAGCCCATGTGTCGGCGCACGCCGCTGAAATCAGCTTGTACACCGATGATAATTTCAAGGGCCGCATGGTGGTCTTGCGCGACACGACGGACGATTTGTCGCGCATGAATTTCAATGACAAGGTGTCGAGCATCAAGGTTGCTTCGGGCCGCTGGGAGGTGTGCGCGCATGCCAACTTCAAGGGCGCATGCAAGACGTTCGAGCGCGGCGATTACCCTTCCATGCCCGGCATGAACGACAAGATTTCCTCGGTGCGCCTGGCGGACGGCAGGGGCGGCGGCAGCCGGCCCGAAACGCCATCCGCGCCGTCGCCATCCTCGCCAGAAGTGTCGCCGTCGCCAGAAACGTCGCGGCCACCGCCAGAGCGAGAACGCGAGCGCGAGCGCGGTGCGGCGCTGCAAGTGTTTGATACCTCGGCGCAGCGCGGTGCCTCGGTCGACATCAATAGCGACCGCGACGACTTTGTCGATATCGGCTTCAATGACCGCTCCGCCAGCATTCGCGTGCGCCACGGTTACTGGCAACTGTGCAGTGACTCCAATTTCCATGGCAGCTGCCGAGTGTATGCCCCGGGCAGCTACGAGTTGCCACGCAATCTGCAAGGCAAGACGTCATCGGCACGCCTGGTTGACCCGCGCGAGGAAAACCAGCCGGCCAGCGAAGACCCGATGCTGCTGCTGTACCCGCGCTCTCATATGGGGGGACGCGGCCTGCCGGTGAATCGCGATGTGAGCGATCTGGTACGCATGAACTTCAACGACCAGACCAATTCCATCGTGATCAATGCCGGCGACTGGGAAGTGTGCGCCGATGCGCATTACGGTGGTCGCTGCGAGATCCTCGAGCCCGGTATCTACAATACGCTTGATGCACTCGACGGCCGCATTTCCTCGCTGCGCCGCCTGCGTTGACACGGCACCGCAATGCATGAAGAATAACGATTAATTAACTGGAGTTGAGAATGATATCCCCTAGCTTGAAACTGGCGCTGTTTTCCAGCGCCGTTCTGTTCACCCACCTGGGCGCCCATGCGGGCGAGATCACCCTGTTCGAGGATGATAATTTCCGCGGCCGCGCCTTGACCTTGCGCGAGACGACGGACGACCTGTCGCGCATGGGCTTCAACGACAAGACGTCCAGCATCATGGTGCGTTCGGGTACCTGGGATGTGTGCACGGATTCCGGTTTTCGCGGCAATTGCCGCAGCCTGGGGCCAGGCGAATACCGCTCGATGCCTGGCATGAACGACGCCATCACCTCGGTGCGCGAAACGGGGCGCGGCGATGGCTACAATCCGGGACGCCCTGGGCGCGATCCAGACCGTGGCCATGGCGGCTATGGCCGTGGCGGCACCCTGGAAGTGTATTCGGGCGCGGGCCAGAATGGCGGCTCGGCGCGCCTGAACCGCGATACGGACGATTTCGTCAGCATCGGTTTCAACGACCGCACCAGCAGCATCGTCATCCATAACGGCTACTGGCAGTTGTGCAGCGACTCGAACTACCAGGGCACTTGCCGCATTTTCGGCCCCGGCCGTCACGACGACCTGGGGCGCGGCCTTGACGGGCGCGTCTCCTCGGCGCGCATGGTCGACGAGCGCGAAGCGCGCCGCCAGCAGCAGTATGAGCGGCCGCAGTACGAGCAGCAGTATCCGCAATACCAGCAGCCGCAGTACCAGCAGCGCGGCGCCGTCCTGCTGTTCCCCGAGGCGGGCATGCGCGGCGAACCGCTGGCGCTGGATCGCAGCACGGAAGACCTGGTGCGTCTCAATTTCAATGACCGCGCCTCGTCCATCGTCGTCAACGAGGGCCAGTGGGAAGTGTGCAGCGATTCGAACTTCCGCGGCCGCTGCGAAGTGATCGGGCCGGGCGAATATGGCCGCCTGAATGGCATGGAAAACCAGATTTCCTCGCTGCGCCGCGTGCGCTGACCGCGTCCTGACGCCGTGCTGACAGGCCGCCTGCCGGGAATGCCCCGCCAGGCGGCTTTTACATTCCCAGCCGTGTGCTGACATTTGCTTGCCCTTTGTTACACTCGCCGCCTGCCGCCTGGACTACACTGGCGAAAATGTCTCAGTATTGGAGTTGTCATGGTTCGATCTTTCCGCCCCGCGCTGCTGTGCGCCGCCACCTTCCTCGCGCCCCTTGCCGCATCCGCGGGCGAAATCACCCTGTTCGAGGACGCCGGTTTCCGAGGCCGTCCCGTCACCCTGCGTTCCGATGCGGGAGATTTGTCGCGCATGGGCTTTAACGACAAGACCTCCAGCGTGATCGTGCGCTCGGGCACCTGGGAAGTGTGCAAGGACGCCAATTACCGGGGCAACTGCCGCACCCTGGGACCGGGCCGCTACAGCAGCATGCCGGGCATGAACGACGCCATCTCTTCGGTGCGCGAAGCGGGCCGCCCGGGCCATGGCGGCGACCACCACCGTCCCTACCCGCCGCGCCCTCCGCGTCCGGAGCCGGAGCGTCCTTACCCCGGCCATCCAGGTTATCCCGGCCACGGCGGCGGCCACCGTCCCGACATGAATGGCGCCGTGCTGATGTTCCCTGACGCCGGCATGCGCGGACGGCCCGTGCGCCTGGACCGCGAAGTGCATGACTTGAACCGCTATGGCTTCAACGACCGCGCCGAATCGATCGTCGTCAATTACGGCCGCTGGGAGTTCTGCGTCGATGCCAATTTCCGCGGCCGCTGCGTGGTGATGGGGCCGGGCAGCTATGGCCGCCTGCATGGAGGCCTGGACCGCCGCATTTCCTCGGTGCGCCGCGTGCGCTAGGCATTTTCCGCTGCCATTTTCACCGCCCGCGCGCCCCGTGCCCCGCGGGCGGTGTTGTATTGTGCGCACGCGCTGTCGGCGCCAATTCGTGTACTCTTCCCATAGGCAGTTCAACCATGGGGAGCAAGCACGGTGGAATACAAGGACTACTACAAGGAGCTGGGCGTCGAGAAGACGGCGACCGAGGCCGAGATCAAGAAGGCGTACCGCAAGCTGGTGCGCAAATACCATCCCGACGTGAGCAAGGAACCGGACGCCGACAAGCGCACCAAGGCCCTGAACGAGGCCTATGGCGTGCTGGGCGACGCGGAAAAGCGCGCCGCCTACGATGAACTGGGCCGTAACCAGGGCGCGCAGGGCCAGCCCTTCCGTCCGCCGCCGGACTGGGGTTCGGGCTACGAATCGTCGGGCGCCGACGACAGCGATTTCTTTGCCGACCTGTTCGCCCACGTGGGCGGCCGGCGCCGCGCCAACAGCACCTTCCAGATGCAGGGCGAGGACAGCCACGCGGCCATCACCATCGACCTGCAGGACAGCTACCAGGGCGCCAAGCGCCACATCGTCATGCGCGTGCCCGAAGCGGATGCGCAAGGCCACGTGGTAACGCGCGAGCGTACCCTGGAAGTGACGATACCGAAAGGCGTCACGGAAGGACAGCAGCTGCGCATGAAAGGGCAGGGCAATCCCGGCAGCGGCGGCGCTCCCGCCGGTGATTTGTACCTGGAGATCCGCTTCCGGCCCGATGCGCGCTACAAGGTGGAAGGGCGCGACGTGTTCGAGACGGTGCCCGTCACGCCATGGGAAGCGGCGCTGGGCGGCGAGATCGACGTGCCCACGCCATCTGGCACGGTGTCCGTCAGCGTGCCGCCCAATTCGCAGACGGGGCGCAAGCTGCGCCTGAAAGGGCGCGGTATTCCCGCCGCCCAGCCGGGCGACCTGTATCTGCTGCTGGAAGTGGTGCTGCCGCCGGCGAACGACGACAAGGCGCGGGAACTGTATGCAACCATGGCGCGCGAGATGGCTTTCAATCCGCGCCAGAAGCTGGGAGGGTAAATCATGACAAACAAGGTAATTGGCGAATTGCTCGAAGACCGTGCCCTGAGCCTGGAAGAACTGGCGCGCGCCTGCGCCGTGGAACCGGACTGGGTGGTGCAGCACGTGCAGACGGGCGTGCTGCTGCAGGACGGCCCGCCGGCGGGGCAGCTGACGGCCTGGCGCTTCACCAGCCTGGACCTGGTGCGCGCGCGCCGCCTGCACGAAATCGAATCCGTGTTCGACGCGAACGCCGAACTGGCCGCGCTGGTGGTCGACTTGTCGGAAGAAGTGGCGCGTTTGCGCCGCCGCCTGCACGTGCTGGGTGTGGAGTAGTCCTTATGCAGGTTCGCCGTGCCGCTGCACGGTGAGCCTGCCGATATAGAATTGCCCATTGACGACGACCCGGTGCGGGATGCCGGCCACGTCGAAGCCGGGACCGCCGTCTTCCATCCATTCCTGCGCCAGCGAGTCGAATTGCTGCGGCGTCATGCGCAGCATCTGCGCCGTGATGACGAAGCGCGCGCCAGGTTTTTGTTTGTTGACGAAGTCGTCGATGCCGGCCATGTGGTTCCTTATTAAAGTGTTACCCGCATCATACCTGTGTCAATTGTGAACTCACAACGCCTAACAAAACCGTAGCGAGCGGCAGCGATTTGTGGCTAAGAAGCGCAACCGTACTTTAGTACGGTGAGCATCGCAGGCCGCAAAGCGCGACGCGCAGTAGGTTTTGTTTGGCGTTTAAAACCCTTGTGCCAGCAACGGCAACTGCTCCGCAAACCGCTCCGTCAGCCACTTGCCCGCCTGGCCCGGCGGCGTGTCGGCGCGCTGGATCAGGTAGATCGGGTAATTCTCGCCATTGTCGACGGCCAGCGGCAGGTGCACCAGGCGGCCTTCGGCCAGGTCTTCCCGCACCATCGCTTCGGGCATGTTGCCCCAGCCCAGGCCTGCGCGCAGCAGCGCGTGCTTGGAACCGAGGTCGCCCAGGCGCCAGTTGCGCAATCCCAGCACGCCAAAATCCTGGCCCTCCGTCAGCACGCTGCGGTCGCTGAGCACCAGTTGCACGTGTTCGCGCGCAACGCTGGAGGCAATCGGCCCTGCCTGCTGCGCCAGCGCGTGGCTGGGGGCGGCCACGGGAATCAGGCGCACGTGGCCGACGGCGAGGCGCTCGAAGACGCTGGCCGTGGCCGTCATCCAGCCACCGAGGCCGATGTGGCAGCTGCCATCCATCACCAGCTGCGCCACGGCGCCCATGGCTTCGATGCGCAGGCGCAGGGCGACGGTGGGGAACTGCGCCTGGAACGCTTCCAGGACGCGCACCAGCACGCAGGTGGGAAACATCACGTCCACCACGACCGATACTTCCGCTTCCAGCCCGCCCGCCAGCGCCTTGGCGCGCGCGCGCATGCCGTCGACCTTCAGGGCCACGGCGCGCGCGTCGGCCAGCAGGGCTTTGCCCGCGTCAGTCAGGGTGGGTTTGCGCTTCCCGCGGTCGAGCAGCACCACGTTCAGCTGTTCTTCCAGGTTGGCGATGGTGTAGCTGATCACCGATTGCGTGCGGTGTAGCTGGCGCGCCGCGTGGGCGAAGCCGCCCGCGTCGATGACGGCGACAAACACGCGCAACTGGTCGAGCGAAGGCTGGCCCGGTTCTCTCATGGTGACTCCATATCTAAAAATTCGATGCTAATCATTTATATTTATACGGTTTCATCGATGGTAGACCCGAACTATGCTGTGTGCAAGGGCCGCGATGCGGCATTCCAGTCTACCGTTTTCGAAGGAGCATTTCATGAGCAAAGTCTTGTACATCAATAGCAGCGTGCGCAACAGCGGTTCCCTGTCGCGTCAATTGTCCGGCGAATTCGTCGCGAAACTGGCCGCGCAAGGCGCCAGCGTCGTTGAACGCGACCTGGCGGCGCAGCCCGTGCCGCACCTGACGGAAGAGGTGATGGGCGCCTTTTTTACGCCAGTTGAACAGCGCAGCGCGCAGGCGGCAGCGGCCGTGCAATTGTCCGATATCCTGGTCGATGAATTGCTGGCCGCCGACGTGCTGGTGCTGGCCGCGCCCATGTACAACTTTTCCGTGCCGTCGACCCTGAAGGCGTGGATCGACCACGTGGCGCGCGCGGGACGCACGTTCCAGTACACGGCGACGGGCCCCGTCGGCCTGGCCACGGGCAAGAAAGCGTATATTTTCACGGCCAGCGGCGGCGTCTACAGCGAAGGCCCGGGCGCCGCGTATGACTACCTGAGCACCTATCTGCGCACGGCGCTGGGCTTCATCGGCATCACGGATATCGAGTTCGTGCAAGCCGAAGGCGTGGCCATGGGCGAGGAAGCCGTCAGCAGCGCGATCGCCAAGGGCCGTGCCTCGATCGAGGCGCTGGCTGCCTGAGTTCGATCCTCGCCTAGTTCCAAAGAGGGATTGCCAATCTGCCATGGTTGACATAAGCTTGCCAGCGGCACGCCCCGTGCCAGCCTGGCGAGCCGTTCGCCATGAAAGTCCCTCATGCACAAGTTGGCAAGCGCGGTATTGTTCGGATGTTCTTTGTTTTCAGCAGGCATGGCGCTGGCGCAGACCGCGCCCCCTGCGCCGCCTCACGTGGGGCGCCACGCCTCCACGCCCGAGGATATCCGCGCCATCGAAAAAGTCGTCGCCGACTTCCAGGCGGCCTTGATCGCCAAGGATGTCAAGCTGCTGTCGTCGCTGCTGCTGCATACGAACATCCTGTTTGCCTCGCCGGCCGACGACGGTTTCATCAAGAAAATGCGCGACACGACGGACGTCCACTTCGACGGCGTCGGGGCGGCCGGCTATGTTGCATTCGCCAACTTCATCAAGCGCGAACCGCAGCGCACGGAAGAAAAATTCTACAACGTCAAGATCACCCAGGACCGTCACGTGGCGTGGGTCAACTTCGACTACGAATTCCTCGTCGGCAATCAATTGTCCAACTATGGCGTGGAAGCGTGGCAGATGGTCAAGCGTGATGGCGAATGGAAAATCCTCAGCGTCGTCTGGTCCATGCATCCCGCGGCCGAGGCGGGAAAATAGGCGCCAGACAGGCCGCGTCAGTCGCGCGGCAGTTCGCGAATTTCCACCGTTCCCCCTGCGTTCAGTACGGGGTTTCCGATTAATAATTTTTTTGCATCGTCTATACTTTCAGCTTGCACACGTAGATAGCCTGACAAGTGTGACGTGACCGGTCTGGCCTGGCCGGACTGGTGCACGCAGATACCGGGCCCGATGGAACTGCCACCGCAGAAGCGGCCACTGGCCCTGAGCATGGCGAAGTAGTCTTCCCAGGCTGAGGTGGCGACGTCCACCGGTGTTTCCGTGTCGTCGTGCATGAAGATAATGTAGTCATTCATCTTTTTCTCCTGTGCCGCGTTATAAAAAGAGAGCTGAATTGAGTATCCTGAGCAATCGCGAGCGCATGGTTTTACCCTCACCGCGTCAGTCCGTAGAGACAAGCTGTCCGGCCATGTCATTTTTGGAGCGAACATCGTGCCGATAAAGTATGTTGATTTTTATGAGGTGAATTACACGGCAGAGCGCTTGCCGGGCTGCAAGCTATGGGGCGCCTACGTCGCCATCTATGCCCCTTCGCCCAATCCCATGCACCGGATGAATCTGGTTCGCAAGCGCCGGGTGTCGGCCGACCACCAGTTTACAACGGAAGCGGACGCCATGGCCGAAGCGGGCGAGGTGGCCGTCAAGCTGGTCGAGCGGCGCCAGCGCCGTTACGTCTTCCATCCCTGAACCGTCGCGTGGCTTGTTTCGGCGCAAGTTATTGCGAGTGAGCACAGTCCTGGCGTAGCCGGTGCAGGCGCGCCGACGAAGTTGCCCGTATCATGCGAGATATTGCCACGCCAGAGGACCGCCATGAAACGCCAGTTGCACCTGCTTGTCATCGATCCGCAAAACGATTTTTGCGACTTGCCCGCCGCCTGGCTGCCGCCAGATACGGCACCGGCGCTGGCCGTGCCTGGCGCCCACGCCGACATGCTGCGCGTGGCGCAACTGATCCGCGAAGGGGGCAGCGGTTTGACGCAGATCAGCATCACGCTCGATGCGCACCATCGCTACGACATTGCCCACCCCGCCTTCTGGCGCACGGGCGATGGCGGCGCCGTGCCGCCATTTACGCAGATCAGCGCGCAGCAGGTGCGCGACCGCCTGTTCCTGCCCGCCGCCAGCGGCGCCTTGCCGCGTGCGCTGGCTTACCTCGATGCCTTGCAGCAAGCGGGACGCTATCAATTGATGGTGTGGCCCGTGCATTGCGAGATCGGCAGCTGGGGCCAGAATATCCATGCGGCCGTGCGCGCCGCCTACAACGCCTGGGAAGTGGATCACCTGCGAGTGGTGGCCAAGCTGAGCAAGGGTTCCAATCCGTGGACCGAGCATTACTCTGCCGTCATGGCGGAAGTGCCCGATCCTCAGGATGCGGCTACCCAGCTGAACCTGGATTTCCTTGCCACCTTGCTGCCGGCGCAGCAGATTTATGTCACCGGCGAGGCGGGCAGCCATTGCGTGAAAGCCAGCACCGAGCACATCGCCGATTACCTGGAAGCACAGCAAGGCAAGCCGGCCCTGTCGCGCCTGGTCTTGCTGACGGACTGCATGAGCCCCGTCACGGGCTTTGCATCGCAGCAGCGCGACTTCCTTGCCGCCATGCATGCACGCGGCGCGCGGCTGGCCACCTCCGCCGACGTTATGCCCGAGTTGCTGGCCAACGCGGCTGCCTGAGCCATTATTAATCGTGCCCTGCTGAAATGCTTGCGGTGGCGTACTATTCTGGCTTCAGGAAGTTGGAGAAAACACACATGACCCCGATAGTGCGCAGTTTGCTGGAAACCGATCTGTATAAATTTACAATGTGGCAAGCATTGCTGCACGGTCATCCGAATACCCATACCGAATACGAATTTGTCTGCCGTAACGCCACCGCCTTTCCCCTGGCCGAACTGAAGGGCGAACTGGAAGAACAGCTCGACCACCTGTGCTCGATGTCGTTTGCCGATGACGAGCTGGCCTATCTGCGCACCCTGCGTTTCATGAAGAGCGATTTCGTCGACTTCCTGACGGTGTTCCGCTTCCAGCGCAAATTCATCGACGTCAGCACGGATGGCGACACCCTGCTCGTGCATGCGGCCGGGCCGCAGGTGCACGTGATGGGCTTCGAGATTTTCGTGCTGTACATCATCAACGAACTGTATTTCCGCCGCTTCGACCTCGATGCGGCCATGCGCGAAGGGCGCCACCGCCTGGGCTTGAAAGTGGCGGCCGTCAAGGAATTCGGCAAGCTGCCGCGGCGCAAGCATCCGTTCGAGTTTTCCGACTTCGGCGTGCGCCGGCGCTTTTCCGGCGCCTGGCATGACGAGGTGGTGCAACGGCTGGCGCGCGAGGTGCCCGAATATTTCAAGGGCACGTCGAATGTCTACCTGGCGAAAAAGCTGGGCATCGTGCCGATCGGCACCATGGCGCATGAATACATGCAATCGTTCCAGTCCTTCGGCGTGCGCCTGCGCGACTTCCAGAAGGCGGCACTGGAAGACTGGGTACAGGAATACCGGGGCGACCTGGGCATCGCCCTGACGGACGTGGTGGGCATGGACGCCTTCCTGGCCGACTTCGACCTGTATTTCGCCAAGCTGTTCGACGGCTTGCGCCACGATTCGGGCGACCCCGTCGAGTGGGGCGAGAAGGCGCTGGCCCACTACGCGGCCCTGCGCATCGACGCCAATACCAAGCGTCTCGTGTTTTCCGACGGCCTGGACCTGGACAAGGCGTTTGCCCTGTACCAGCACTTCGCCGACCGCATCATGACGGGCTTTGGCATCGGCACCAATCTCACCAACGATGTCGGTTTGACGCCGCTCAACATCGTCATGAAACTGGTGCGCTGCAATGGCCAGTCCGTGGCGAAACTGTCTGATTCGCCGGGCAAGACCCTGTGCAAGGATGAAACCTTCCTCGCGTATTTACGGCAAGTGTTTCACCACCCGGCAGTGTAGGTGCCTGGCTAGAAGCCCGTCACTACCGTGTTCATGTGCTCGACCTGGGGCGGGGCGGCGAAGAATTCGCCCACCAGGCCGCGCCATGCCTGGAAGTCGTCGCTGCCGCGGAAATGCACGGTATGGTCTTCCAGGGTCGTCCAGCCCACGACGAGGCGGTAGGCATCGCCGTTTTCGATCGAGCGCTCCAGGCGCATCGATTCGCAGCCGCGTGCGCGCTGGAACAGGGGGATGGCTTTCGTCACGGCCGCTTCGAAGGCAGCATGCGTGGCCGATTTGATCTGGATGTGGGCAATTTCAAAAATCATGGCAAGTTCCACTGAGGAATGAAGGAATGCTGATCTTGCCATAATTTCGCCGCGCAGGGGGAGGACGTCAGCCTGCAAGCGCCTGTGCGCCTGCGCGCTGCCCGCCCGCGTGGCTGGCCGTGCGCAGTTCGATATCGCAGCCGTGATGCGCCTGCACGATGGCGTGCGCCCGTTCCCGTTCCTGCGGGTTGCTGATGGCCACGACGAGGCGGAACATGCCGCGCCATGCGGCCTTGCCCTGTATGGGGACGGTGGGGACGGCCTCGTCGTCGACCGTGTCGAGCTGCACGGCGTATGCGGGGAACCCATCGTCGAGCAGGGCGCTGCGGGCCTGCTGCGCCTCGGCAAAATGGTCGAAGATACGGATCAGGGCAGATGGGGCAAGGGAGTGCGTGGCGGTGCTCATGGTCTGGCTCTCGGAAGGTGTCGTTTGAATTTGACCGGCGAGCCTGTAAAAAATTCTGCCTCAGCCTGTAAAATCCTCGATCAAGGCGCAAAAGTTTGATAAATATCCAGTATGGCTGCCAAGTCGCGCTAAGATACGCCTTGCGGTGCGTCCTGCAGGCAGGGATGCGGGATCAATCTTTCATAGGAGAACCAAATGGCAGCGAAGAAAATTCTGTTTTTGACCGGCGATTTTGCAGAAGATTATGAAACGATGGTGCCCTTCCAGGCCCTGCTGATGCTCGGCCATACCGTGCATGCCGTCTGTCCCGGCAAGAAGAGCGGCGAGACGATCAAGACGGCCATCCACGATTTCGAAGGCGACCAGACATATACAGAAAAGCCGGGCCATTTGTTCACCCTGAACGCCAGCTTCGACGAGATCGACCCGGCCCACTATGACGCCGTGATGATCGCCGGCGGCCGCGCGCCCGAATATCTGCGCCTGAACGAGAAAGTCATCGCCGCCGTGCGCCATTTCGCCGAAGCGGGCAAGCCTGTCGCGGCCGTGTGCCACGGCGCGCAATTGCTGGCCGCCGCCGACGTCATCCGCGGCAAGCGCATTTCCGCCTATCCCGCCTGCGCGCCGGAAGTGAAACTGGCGGGCGGCACGTATGCCGACATCGCCGTCACGGACGCCGTTACGGATGGCCAGTTCGTCACGGCCCCCGCCTGGCCTGCGCATCCGGCCTGGCTGGCGCAGTTCGTCAAGCTGCTCGGTACCGAGATCCGTTTGTAACCTTTACCAGCCCGGCAGGCCGCAGCGCTTGCCGGGCGCACCACTTTTCAGATTCGAGTTCTTCATGCATGCGCCGCGCAGTCAATCCTCCCGCAAACAACTTCCAGCCTCGCGCTGGCGCCAGCGCCGCCTGGCGCAAGCCGCATCGGGCCTGAGCGCCGCGCAGGAACGCCAGCTGGCCACCCTGCACGAGATTTCCACCTTGCTGGCGGGGCAGCACGCCATCGATGCGCTGTGCCGTGGCTTCCTGCGCCACGTGATGCAGTTCGCTCAGGCCGAAGGGGGCACCGTGCGCATCCTCGACCCGCAGCACGATACCGTGCACATCATCGTGCACGAGGGCATTTCCGATGCCATGGTGGAAGAGGAACACTGCATCCGCAACAACGATTGCCTGTGCGGTGCGGCTGTGGCGCAGGGCGTGATCCAGATCCGCGATTTCCGCCAGGTCGATGCGCTGCAGCGCTACCGTTGCCAGGACGAAGGCTTTATCGCCATCGCCGTCTTTCCCATCCTCGCGCGCGAGCAGGTGGTGGGCAGTTTTTCGCTGCACTTTGCGCAGCCGCAAGCCGTGCAGGCGCAGCAGCAGGGCTGGCTGGAAACCTTGGGCCAGAGCCTGGGCATCGCCATCGAAAACCAGCGCCTGATCGCGCGCGAAAAGGAATTTGCCGTGGCGCGCGAACGCAGCCTGCTGGCCGAAGGCTTGCATGACAGCATCGCGCAAAGCCTCAATTTCATCAGCCTGCAAGTGCAGATGCTCGACGATTCCGTGCGCCGGGGGCAGCTCGACGAAGCGGCCGAAGTGTTGCCGCTGATGCGCATGGGCGTCGAGCAAAGCTACCAGGACGTGCGCGAATTGCTGGTCAATTTCCGCACGCGCTGGCATGGCAGCGACCTCGAAAGCAAGCTCACGGAAGTGCTGGCCAAGTTCGAGCTGCAGACGGGCGTCACGGGAACCCTGGAGATGAGCGGCAATGGCGCGCCGCTGGCGCCGGAACAGCAGTTGCAGATCCTGTTCATCGTGCAGGAAGCGCTGTCGAATATCCGCAAGCACGCGCAAGCGGGCAGCGTGACGCTGCGGGTGGAAAACGGGCGCGATTTTGCGCTGCAGGTGCGCGACGATGGCGAAGGCTTTGCCGCCAACCTGCGCGACAAGAAAACGGAATTGCAGATCGGCTTGCGTATCATGCAGGAACGGGCCGAGCGGCTCGGTGCGCAATTTGCCATCGACAGCCGGCCCGGCGCCGGCACGACGATCTCGCTGGCCTTGCCGGCAGCCCGGCGCCAGGCCGCGTAACAGATGACTTATCCCTATCAGGCAACAAACATAGTGAACGCACCAATCAAAATCCTGCTGGTCGATGACCACACCTTGCTGCGCAGCGGCGTCAAGCTGCTGTTGCAGCGCAATCCTCAATTCCAGGTGGTGGGCGAGGCTTCGAACGGGCTGGACGGCGTGCGCCTGACGGCCGAACTGCGGCCCGACGTGGTGCTGATGGACTTGAACATGCCCGGCGTGTCCGGCGTCGAGGCGCTGCAGCTGATCTTGCAGGACCTGCCGCAGATGGTCGTGCTGATGCTGACCGTGTCGGAAAACGCGGCCGACCTGGGCGCGGCCCTGCGCGCTGGCGCGCGCGGCTACTTGCTGAAAAATATCGAAGCCGAGCAGCTGGGCCAGGCCATTTGCCGCGCCGCCGCCGGCGAATCCGTGATTGCCGACGCCATGACGGCCAAGCTCGTGTCGCAGTTCCGCGCGGGGCAGAATGCGCCCCAGGCCGACTATGACAAACTGACGCCGCGCGAACGGGAAGCCATGGCCTGCCTGGCGCAAGGACTGAGCAACAAGGAAATCGCGCGCCAGCTGGACGTGGCCGAAAGCACGGTGAAAATCCACGTGCAAAACATCCTCAAAAAGCTTAAGCTCAGCAGCCGCGTGCAGATTGCCGTCTACGCCGTCGAGCGCGAATTGAGTAAATAAAGATCAAACAACGCGCAAATAGTGCGCAAGGAATCCGCGATTGTTTGATCTGCATGGCGTTCCGGCCTAGACAACCCTAGTTCCTTTGACGTATGGCCTTGACCGTGCCTGCGCATTACACTCTTAGTCATTCGCTAATCTAATAAGAGAGTGTCATGCATAAGGTCAACGTCGATGGCTTGCTATCGAGCCAGGCTCTGTTCCGCCATATTTCCCCTTCGCAATTAGAACAATTGCGCCAGGATGTCGTGCGCGTCGAAGTGGAAAAAGGCAAAGTGCTGTTCCGCAAGGGCGAGGTGGCGGAAGGCGCCTATGTGGTGGTCTTCGGCCTCGTCAAGCTGAGCGTGTTTTCCATGGAAGGCACGGACAAGGTACTGGAATTGATCCGTCCGGGCCAGAGCTTCGGCGAAGCCATGATTTTCCTCGATGAACCGTATCCGTTCTGCGCCGAAGCGCTCGAGCATTGCCTGCTGCTGCGCATCCCGCCGCACGCGCTGCTGCGCCTGCTGGACCAGTCGCCACGCATCGCGCGCCAGATGATGAACAGCCTGTCGCATCACCTGATGGGTTTTATCCGCAACGTGGAGCGCTGCTCCGTGCAGAACGCCACCCAGCGCGTGGTCGAGTACCTGCTGCAAGCGTCGGACCAGCAGCGTTCGAACGAGGTCAAGCTGGACCTGAAGAAAAGTCTGTTGGCATCGTTTTTGAACCTGGCGCCTGCCACCCTGTCGCGCGTGCTGCACCAACTGACGGACTTGCATTTGATTAAAGTCAGCGGTTCGCTGATCCAGATCCAGCCGGACGCTTTGAAAACCTACCGCCATGGTTCTACCGCGGCCATGCTGAACTAAGCTTTTTCAGCAGGCAAGGTCAGCCGCCAGAACAGCAGGGCGAGCAAGCTGACCGCCGCGCCCAGCGCGCACACCCCATGCCAGCCCGCCAGCGCATACACGCTGGTGGCGGCAATCGCACCGACTCCGCTTCCCACCGCATAAAACAGCATATAGCACGCCACCAGGCGGCTGTGCGCATCGCTGTCCTGCCTGAAAATCAGGCTCTGGTTCGTCACGTGGATGGCCTGGCCCGCCAGGTCCAGCGCGATGATGCCGACGATCAAGGGCCACAGGGCCGCGCCCGCAAAGCTCAGCGGCAGCCACGCGGCCAGCAGCAGCAACAGGGCCGCGCCCGTCGTCCACTGCGCGCGTCCGCCGTCGGCCAGCGCCCCGGCGCGCGCCGCGCCCAGCGCGCCGATCACGCCCACCAGGCCAAACGCGCCGATGGCCGCATGCGAATAGCCTTGCACCGTCAATGGCAGCACCAGGGCGCTCCAGAAAATATTGAAAACGGCAAACATCAGCAGGGCCAGCATGCCCCTTACGCGCAGCACCTTGTGGTGCAGCAGCATGTCCAGCATCGAGGCGAGCAGGGCGCCGTAGCCCAGCCGTCGATTGGCCGGCTGCGCCGGCGGCAGCTTGCGCCACAGCAGCAACAGCAGGGCGCAAGCGATGGCCGCCGAAACAAAATACACGGCGCGCCAGTCGGCGAGATCGGCCACTACGCCGGACAGGGTGCGCGCCAGCAGCAAGCCGATCACCACGCCGCCCTGCGCCATGCCGACGACTCTGCCCCGCTCATGGCTGGCTGCCGCGCTGGCCGCATAGGCGATCAAGCCCTGCGTCATGGCCGTGCCCAGCAGACCCACCAGCAGCATGCCGCCCAGCAAACCGGCCGTGGAACGGGCGCAGCCCAGCGCCGCCAGCGTGACGGCCAGCAAGCCCAGCTGGAACAGGGTCAGGCGGCGCCGGTTCAGCATGTCGCCCAGCGGTACGAGCAAGAGCAGGGCCAGCGCGCAGCCGAGCTGCGTGGCCGTGACGACCATACCGCTGGCAGCGTCCGTCATGCCGAATTCGTGCGCCAGGGTGGCGAGTAAAGGCTGGGCGTAATACACATTGGCCACGCTGAGGCCGGCCGCCGTGGCAAACAGCCAGACGAGGGAAGGGGGAAGTGCTGTCGTGATGGGTGGGTTGGTATCGCGCATGGGCTTGTATGTAGGTGGTTTCAAATTAAAACTAGTTGGAGTCTACGCCGAGAAGTTTTAAAATGCAACCAGTCAATCCTGGAGAATGCCGTGGCCAAGCGCAAGAGCCTGAAAACCGACCCCTGTCCCGTGGCGCGCGCGCTCGACGCGATCGGCGAGCGCTGGTCGCTCCTGATCGTGCGCGACGCCTTCGACGGCATGCGCCGCTTTGGCGAATTCCAGAAAAGCCTGGGCGTGGCGAAGAACATCCTGGCCGACCGCCTGCACACCCTGGTGGAAGAAGGCATCTTTACGGTCGCCCCCGCCTCGGACGGCACGGCGTACCAGGAATACGTGCTGACGCAAAAGGGGCTGGCCCTGTTTCCCGTCGTCGTAGGCTTGCGCCAGTGGAGCGAGGCGCACTTGTTCGAGGCGGGCGAGGCGCATTCCACCTTGCTGCAACGCGGTTCAGGCTTGCCTGTGCGCCGCATGGATGTGCTGGCAGCGGATGGGGACGTGTTGCAGGTGGGTGACACGGTCGTGCACAAGGTGTTGCCGCAATGAGCCGCGTGGCCGTGCTGGGCGGGGGCATCACGGGCGTGACGACGGCGTATGCGCTGGCGAAACGGGGCGTGGACGTGACCCTGATCGAGCGCCACCGCTATGCCGCCATGGAAACGTCATACGCGAACGGCGGGCAATTGTCGGCCTCGCATGCGGAAGTGTGGAATCACAAGGCAACAATACTCAACGCCTTGAAATGGATGGCGCGGCGCGATGCGCCACTGCTGCTGCATCCATGGCCCAGCTGGCACAAGCTGAGCTGGTTTGCGGAGTTTCTTGCCGCCATGCCCGCCTACGAGCGCAACACCATCGCCACGGCGCGCATGGCGATCGCCGCGCGCGAACATTTGTTTGCGTGGGCGAAAGAGGAAAATATAGCTTTCGATCACCGCCGCGCCGGCATCCTGCATGTGTACCGGGAGCGTGCCGGCTTCGAGCGGGCGGCAGGCGTGTCGCGCCTGCTGGCACAGGGCGGACTGGAGCGGCGCGCCGTCACGCGGCAGGAAATGCGCGCCATCGAGCCGACCTTGCAGGGCGAGTTTTACGGCGGCTATTACACGGACAGCGATTCCACGGGCGACATCCACAAATTCACCAGCGGCCTGGCCGACGCCTGCGTGCGCCGTGGCGTGGCTTGCCGCTACGGTGCAGAGGTCACGGCGCTGGCGCGCGAACACGGCAAGGTGCGCATTAGCGTGGGAGACGGCGCGGGCGAGGACAGCACCCTGTTCGACGCCGTCGTGATCTGCGCGGGCACGGCCAGCCGCACCCTGGCCGCATCCCTGGGCGACCATGTGAATGTGTATCCCGTGAAAGGGTACTCGATTACCGTGCAGCTCGATGACCTTGCCAGCCGCGCGGCGGCGCCCAAGGTCAGCCTGCTCGATGATGCCACCAAGCTGGTCAGCAGCCGCCTGGGCGAAGACCGGCTCAGAGTGGCGGGCACGGCCGAATTCAACGGCATCAACCACGATATCCGCGCCGACCGCATCCGGCCACTGCTGCAGTGGGTGGAGCAGTGCTTTCCGGGCATCAATACGCGCAAGGTGATCCCGTGGGCGGGCTTGCGTCCCATGCTGCCGGACATGCTGCCGAAAGTGGGGCCGGGCAAGGCGCCGGGCGTGTACTACAACACGGGCCATGGCCACCTGGGCTGGACCCTGGCGGCGGCCACGGCGGAGATGGTGGCGCAGCAAGTGGCTGCCGTGGCGCGGGATTGAGCCATGCCAACGATCGCTATCCTGATCTTTCCCGGCGTGCAGGCGCTCGACGTCAGCGGACCCATGGACGTGTTTGCCGAGGCGAACAGCTTTCTGCCGCCAGAACGGCAATACCGGATTGAGGTGCTGGGCACGCAGGAAGGCTTGCTGTGCTGCTCCAACGGCTTATGCCTGGCCGCGCACCGGCATTATGCGCAGGCGCACGACGCCTATGACCTGTTGCTGGTGGCGGGCGGCCCCGGCTTGCCGGCGCAACCGGTTGACGCGGACCTGAGCGCCTGGCTGGCCAGTGCGGCCGGCAAGGCGCGCCGCCACGGTTCCATCTGCAATGGCGCGTTTTTGCTGGGCCATGCGGGCTTGCTCGATGGTAAAAAAGTGGCCACGCACTGGAACGATGCGGCCGCGCTGGCCGCCCGTTTTCCGCTGGCGCAGGTCGATGCGGACAGCATCTATGTGCATGACGGCAATCTGGTCAGCTCGGCGGGCGTAACGGCCGGCATCGACCTGTCGCTCTCCTTGCTGGCCGAAGCAGGCGGGGTGGGAGGGGCGCAGCTGGCGCTGCAGGTGGCGCGCCGCCTGGTGGTGTACACGCAGCGCCAGGGCGGGCAGTCGCAGTTCAGTCCGTATCTGATGCCCGTGGTGGATGCGGCTTCTCCCGTGGCGCAGGCGCAGCAATACGTGCTGGCACATCTGGGCGAGGCGCTCGACGTGGACACCCTGGCGCGGCTGGTGGCCATGAGTCCGCGCAACTTTGCCCGCGTCTTCGTGCGGGAGCTGGGTGTGACGCCAGCCCAGTTCATCGAAAGCGCCCGGCTCGATGCGGCGCGCGCCCTGCTCGAAGCGAGTAGCGATCCGCTGAAAACCGTCGCCTGGCGCTGCGGCTTCGGCACTGCCGACCAGTTGCGCACGGTATTCCTGCGGCGCCTGGGCGTATCGGCCAAGCAATACCGGCAACATTTCTCCAGTTACCGGCAAGCCTGACACCGCGCATGGCAGGAATCCCCGCCATGCTGTCCGGAAAGCGCGGCAGCCAGCACCCCCGCTGCGCCGGGCGTAAATCTATACTTTTCCTGCTGGCGCGCCACTTCGGCCGCGCCCTTGAGGAAGGTCAAACATGCACACGACACTGGACGCCGAGCGGGTCGGCCCCGCCTATACCGAGGACGGCATGCTGCTGGCGCGCCGCAAGACGCGCGAGGCGATTGCCACCATCGCCGCGCGCATCCGCCCCGGCATGCTGGAAGAAGACGCCGTCGCCATGGCGAAGCAGGTGCTGCTGGACATGGGGCTTGCGCTGAGCTGGCATCCCACGCGCGTGCGCTTCGGGCGCAATACCACGAAACCGATGAAACGCGCCTCCGAGCCCGACGTGATCCTGCAAGAGAGCGACATTTTCTTCCTCGATATCGCACCGCGTGTGCAGGCGTGGGAAGGCGATGGCGGCGCCACGTTTACGGTGGGCGCCAGCGAACAGCAGGCGGACTATGCCCGCTGCGCGCGCGATGCGGAATGCCTGTTTCACCAGGTGCGCGCCGTGTGGCAGCGCGACAGGCTGACGGGGCAAGCCCTGTATGCCTACGCAGAAGAGGAAGCGCGCAAGCTGGGCTGGGAATTGAACTTTGACCTGGGCGGCCACCGCGTGTCCGACTTCCCGCACGCGACGCTCTACGCTGGCGCGCTGGCCGACGCGGATTTTTCGCCGTCACCGATGCGCTGGATCCTGGAAATCCATCTGCGCCATCCGACCTTGCCGTATGGCGCTTTCTTCGAGGACATGCTGCTCGATGACAGCTACTATGCTTAGTTCTTCGGCAGCAGATCGCTGAGCGCGGCGCGGCCCTTGACGGTGAGGAAAGGGCCGACCTTGCTGTAGGGAAGTAAAAAATCGTTTTCACAGCCGCTGCCGTTCGAGTCTTCCCAGAAGGACACGCCTTCGGGTTTCAATGACAGGTGGAAGCGGCCGCGGCCGTCGTAATCCGTGCCCTTGCACTCGGCATCGATTGTCACATTCTTGAAGAGGGCCTGGCGTAAGCGGTCGGGCAATTCGGCCTTGTCGTCGCCATCGCTGGCGCTGGCGCCAAACCAGTTCCACACGTCCGTTTCCTGGCCCGTCTTCACGTCCCAGGTGCGGAACTTGATGGAGATGCCGTTGGCGCCATAACCGGCAGCCCAGCGGTAGAATTTGATGGTTACCCAGCGCGGCGACCAGTAGGTGGGTTCCGCATACACTTCGTCTTCCGTCGTGAAACCGTTGCGGCCCAGGTATTCGCGGCGCGTGGCGTAGAAGTCTTCCAGGTCCTTCTTGTTCCTGGCCAGCACGGCGCGCAGCTGCGCATTGATTTTTGCCACGCCATCGCCGGGCGCGATCAATTCCACGGTGATGGTGTCGCCCACTTGCAGGTTGCGGTATTGCTTGCCTTCGAAGGCGATCGGTTTGCTCACCTTGGTGCCGGGAAACGCTTCCAGCGCCAGGTTGTAGGCATCGCTGGCGCAGGATGGGTGTTCGCGGTCGCCCGCCGCTTCCAGCAGGGTCAAGGCCACGGGCAGGGTCTTGCCGCTTTGCGGGTCCGTCCATGTGCCGGTGACCTTGCCATCTTGCGGCGCGTCCAGGCTCCATGTGCCCGTCGTGTCGCCCTTGGCGTTGAGTTCCTGCCACAACGCCTTGCCATTCGGCTTGGACAGCATGATCGGCGTCTTGTAGCGCGTGTAGTAATAGTTGCCGCTGCGATCAGACCCTTGCGTGGGACTGGGCTGGTTGAAGCAGGCCACGATATTGGCCTTGCCCACAGTGCCCTGCCACACCCCTTGCACGGGCGGCTCGGCAGCCATGGCGGCATGCAGGGCGGGCAGGGTCAGGCAAGCAAACAGAAAGCGGCGCATCGGTTTTTCCTCTCGTGGGCGAAGGCCGATTCTACATGGCCGCGCCCACGAGATGCCACACGTCAACTTATTTGGCGGGACGCTCCTGCGCCACCACGGCCATCGCCGCGCCCAGGTATTGCAGCATGGCTCCGTCGACGAAGCTGCCTTCCATCAGACGCGGTTCCTGCTGGTGCGCCTGGCGGAATTTCAGCTGCGTGGCCGGGTTCGTGCCTGCGTACGAGCGGAACAGGTCCAGCCACTGCCGCGCCAGTTGCAGCACGGCCGGGTCGGTGGGCGGCGTGCGCGCATCCATGGCGGCGCGCACGGCGGCGATCAGGGCCGGCCATTCGCCCGAACGCTTGCCGTAGTTTGCGAGTAAGTACGCGTATTCCTGCTCGTCGAGGAAAGGCCGGTACAGCGCCATGCGCGAGGCATTGAAGGCGGCGAGGATGAATTGCATCAGTTGCGCATCGATGCTGGTCGTGGCCTGCATGATGGGCTCCTGCGCGTGCATGTCGTTCAGGCGCGCGAACAGGCCCGGATGGGCGCCCGTGTCGCGCACCAGCTTGACCATCCACTCCGTGGCCAGCGCTTGCGCTGGCGCATCGCCGGGGTCTGCGCCTGCTTCGATGGCGGCGCGCACCCGCGCCACCAGCACTTTCCATTCCTGTTCCACGGCCGCATCGGACAGCAGCGGCAGTTGTTGCAGTTCTTCGTGACTAAAGTATTTGTCGTACATGGTCATCAACTCCATAGTGGTGAGCCACTCGGCCAGTTCCGGCGCCTGTCCCTGCGCCAGTTGCGCCTGCAAGCTGCACAGGCGTTCGCGCAAGGTGGAAGCCTGCGCGATCTGGTGTTCCAGCATGGCGATCTGCTGCGCCACGATGGTATGCAAAGGAAGATCCGGGCCGGCGAGGGCGTTGGCGATATCGGCCAGCGACAGCCCGAACTTGCGCAGCGCCATGATCCGGTGCAGCCGGTCCATGTCGCCGTGCTGGTACAGGCGGTAGCCAGCTTGCGTGCGCGCCGAAGGCGAGAGCAGGCCGATGCTGTCGTAGTGGTGCAGGGTGCGGATAGTCAGGCCCGTGAGCCTGGCCAGTTCCCCGATTTTCAACAGCATCGCCTTCTCCTTGTCTCCAGTGCGTGCAACCACGATGGCGCCTGACGTAACGTCAGGGTCAAGCAGAAATGTAGCAGAGGAACTGAAAAAGCCGGTAAAAGAATCCGTTGACCTTCATTTTTTTGTACGGTATATTTATAAAACCGAACGACGACTGCGCCATGAACGGCGCGTTTGAGCCACATGGAATGACGAATGGATCGTTGTGCGGCGCAGCAAGAAGCGCCCTTGGCAGGGCTGGAAAGACAATCCGCGCAGACGGATTTTTTTCACAGTTGATTTGTACGTTAAATATAATATGCCGCCGGCAAGATCCGGGCGGCGAGAGGGACGACCATGATGAAAAGTATCGTTTGCGATACGCCCGGCAGTTTGCGCATGGAGCAGCGCCCCGTTCCCGTGCCCGGCGAGGGTGAAGTGCTGCTGCGCATACGCCGCGTCGGCATCTGCGGCACCGACATGCATATCTTCCGCGGCACCCAGCCTTTCCTCAGCTACCCGCGCGTGATGGGGCATGAACTGTCCGGCCATATCGAGAGCGCGCCAGCCGGCTCGCGCCTGGCCGTGGGCGACCAGGTCTACGTGATACCCTACCTGTCCTGCGGCAGCTGCGTGGCCTGCCGCCAGGGCAAGACCAACTGCTGCACCCGCATCGAAGTGCTGGGCGTGCACCGCGACGGCGGCATGACCGAATACCTGGCGCTGCCAGAGCGCTTTGTCTTCAAGACGGAAGGCATCTCGCTCGACGACGCGGCCATGATCGAATTTCTCGCCATCGGCGCGCATGCCGTCAAGCGCGGGGCGGTCGATGCCGGCAAGCGCGTGCTGGTAGTGGGCGCCGGCCCGATCGGCATGGCCGTGATGCTGTTCGCATCGTTGAAGGGCGCCGACGTGACGGTGCTCGATGGCCGCGCCGACCGTCTGCAGTTCTGCCGCGACGCGCTGGGCATCGCCCGCACGGTGGCGCTGGGCGAGGGCGACAAGGAGCAGCTGCTGGACGCCACCGGCGGCGAATTCTTCGACGTGGTGTTTGACGCCACCGGCAATATCGCCGCCATGGAGCGGGGCCTGGACTTCGTCGCCCACGGCGGGTCCTATGTGCTGGTGTCTATCGTGCGCGACCGCCTGTCCTTTTCCGACCCTGAATTCCACAAGCGCGAAACGACCTTGCTGGGCAGCCGCAACGCCACCGTCGATGATTTCGAGGAAGTGGTGGCGGCCATGAAGGCGGGGAAGGTACCCACCGCGCTGCTCAATACCCACCGCACCACGCTCGACGAATTTACCGGCGTGCTCGATCGCTGGATGCAGCCGGAAGCGGGCGTCATCAAGGCCATCGTCGAGGTCTGAGATGAGCGACATCAACCCGATACTTCAATTTGGCACCAGCCGCTTCCTGCAGGCGCACGCCGACCTGTTCGTCAGCGAAGCGGCCAAGACAGGCGAGGCGCTGGGCAATATCACCATCGTACAGACCACGCACAGCGCGCAGGGCGCGGCGAGGGTGGCGGCGTTTCGCCGCAGCGACGGCTACCCCGTGCGCATCCGCGGCTGGCAGGACGGCGCGCAAGTCGATGAAGAGCGCCGTGCCGACGCCGTCACGCAGGCGTGGCAAGCCGGCAGCGACTGGCGGCAGGTGCGCGATGCGGCCGTGGCCGCGCGCGTGATCATCTCGAATACGGGCGACACGGGCTACCAGCTCGATGGCGCCGACCACGCGGGCATGCTCGACGGCGCGACCGTTCCCGCCAGCTTTCCCGCCAAGCTGCTGGTGCTGCTGCACGGGCGCTTCCTGGCCGGCGCCGCGCCCATCTCGATTTTTCCGTGCGAACTGGTGGCCGACAACGGCCATGTACTGCGCCAGGTGATCGTGACATTGGCGCGGCAGTGGCGTTGCGCTGCCGCGTTCATCGGCTACCTGGAAACGGGCTGCCTGTGGATCAATTCCCTGGTCGACCGCATCGTTTCCGAACCGATCGAACCGATAGGCGCGGTGGCCGAGCCCTATGCCCTGTGGGCCATCGAGGCGCAGGAAGGCATGCTGCTGCCGTGCCGCCACCCGCAAGTGGTGGTGACGGACAGCCTGCGCGAATATGAACGGCGCAAGCTGTTTTTGCTCAACCTGGGCCACACCTATCTGGCGCAGCTGTGGATGGAGCGGGGCAGCCCGGCCGGCATGACGGTGCGCGAGGCGATGGACGACGGCGCCATGCGCGCCGCGCTGGAAGCGGTATGGCACGAGGAAGTGCTGCCCGTGTTTGCCGCCATGGGGGCACAGCACGGTGACGCCGCGCTGGCCTACGTGGCGCAGGTCAGGGAGCGCTTCGGCAACCCCTTCCTCGCGCACCGCCTGGCCGACATCGCCCAGCACCACGCTGGCAAGATCGAGCGCCGCATGGCGCCCGTGGCATCGCTGGCGCGGCAGCTCTGTCCCTCCCTGGCGCAGCCGCGCCTGCGCGCCATGCTGGCGCCGGGAGCGCTGCCATGAACGCCCCGGTCAACGCAGTTGTTTCTTTTTCGGCATGCCGATCCAATCCGATATCGACTAAAATGGCCCACTCATCCACTTTCCCCTTCGCTGGCATAGCGCGTTCATTCATCCATGTCCAAACCCGCCACCGTCTTCAAGCGCAGTACCAATCTGCTGTTGCAATTTCTCGCCGAGAATGCCGCAGTGGGCGAGATGCTGCCGACGGAGCAGTTCCTGACCACCATCTGCCAGGGCAGCCGCACGGCGATCCGCAGCGCGATCGCCTACCTGTCGACGCGGCGGCTGATCGCCAGCCCGGCGGACCGGCGCTTGCTGCGCAAACCGATACCGGGCGACTACTTCGATATCTCCGAATTGCAGTCGGGGGCCGAGCGCATCCAGCAAGTGCTGATGGAGCGCGTGTACCAGCGCGACATGCCGCCCGGCGCGGAATTCTCGGAAGCGGAGCTGGCGCGCGAGGCGGGCGCCAGTACCGTCAGCGTGCGCGAATTCCTGATCGGCTTTTCGCGCTTCGGCCTGATCGAAAAGAAACCGCGCGGCGGCTGGCGCCTGTGCGCGTTCGACCGCTCGTTCGCCACGGAACTGGCGGACATGCGGCGCATGTTCGAGATGGCGGCCGTGGAGCAGTTTGCGCACCTGCCGCACGGCGATCCGGCGTATGCGGAACTGGCGCGGCTGATCAAGCAGCACGAGAAGCTGGCGGCCAGGATCGACACGCGCCACAACGCGTTTCCGGCGCTGGACCGCGAGTTCCACACTTTTCTGATCGGCTTGCTGAACAACCGCTTCGCGCAGGGCTTCTACGATATCGTCTCGTTTGTCTTCCACTACCACTACCAGTGGGACAAGGGCGAGGAAAAAGGCCGCAACCAGTACGCGGTGCAGGAGCACCTGGCGATCCTGCGCGCGTTGGCGGAGCACGACATACCGAAGGCGCTCGAGGGCATGCGCTCGCACCTGGATTCCTCGCGCCGCACCATGCTGTCCTCGATCGGCACGCGCGAAAAACTGAGCCAGCCGGACGCCTAGCCATCCTTGCCGGGGAGGGTGCGCCATGAGCCTCGCTTCCCAGCCTGCCAGCCTGCTGTTGATGTCGCCCGAGGATAACTGCCTGATCGCCAGGACGGCATTGGCCTGCGGCGACGTCGTCGCCATCGATGGCTTGCCCATCACCCTGGTGCAAGACATCCACATCGGCCACAAGGTGGCGCGCCGCGCGCTGGCCGTGGGCGACAAGGTGCTGCGCTACGGCGCCCTGATCGGCAGCATCACGGCCCCCGTCGCCATCGGTGAGCATATCCACACCCACAACCTGGCAAGCGATTACATCCCCACGTTTACCCTGGGCCAGGACGGCCACCATTTCCTGGACAAGGACGACCAAGCATGAACGCTCCCGTAACGACACCGGCCCTGTCGGGCTATCTGCGCGCCGATGGCCGCAAGGGCATCCGCAATATCGTGGTGGTGGCCTATATGGTCGAATGCGCGCACCACGTGGCGCGCTTGATGGTCAACGCTTTTCCCGGCCAGCCCGTGCACCTGATCGGCTTTACTGGCTGCTTCCCCAATGAATACGCGGACCAGGTGATGCGCCGCCTGCTGACGCATCCGAACGTGGGCGCCGTGCTGCTGGTGTCCCTGGGCTGCGAAGGCTTCAACAAATATGGCCTCTCCAGCGCCGTGGCCGACAGCGACCGCCCCGTGCATACGATTACCATCCAGGAAAACAGCGGCACGCGCCCCAGCGTGAGCAGCGGCGTCGAGTGGATCAGCTGGGCCCTCGAGCACCTGGCGCAGCAGGAGCGCGTGCCGATGGGGATCGATGAACTGGTGGTGGCCACCATCTGCGGCGGCTCCGACAGCACCAGCGGCATCAGCGCCAACCCGGCCGTCGGCGTGGCGTTCGACACGCTGATCGCGGCCGGCAGCCCCTGCATCTTCGAGGAGACGGGTGAACTGGTCGGCTGCGAATACCACATGCAGCGGCGCGCCGTCAGCCCGGACCTGGGCAACGCCATCGTCGACACCGTGGCCAAGGCGGCCCGCTACTACACCATCATGGGCCATGGCAGCTTCTCGCCGGGGAATGCAGATGGCGGCCTCACCACGCAGGAAGAAAAGTCGCTGGGCGCCTACGCCAAGAGCGGTTCCTCGCCCATCGTCGGCATTTTGAAACCGGGCGATCAGCCGGCCGGCGGCGGCCTGTACCTGCTCGACGTGGTGCCGGACGGCGAGCCGCGCTTCGGTTTCCCTAACGTGTCGGACAACGCGGAAATCGTCGAACTCATTTCCTGCGGCGCCCACATCACCTTGTTCACGACGGGCCGCGGCTCCGTGGTGGGCTCGGCGATTTCGCCCGTCATCAAGGTGTGCGCCAATCCGCAGACCTTCGAGCGCCTGGCCGACGACATGGATATCAACGCCGGCAAGATCCTCACGGGCGAGGCCACGCTGGAAGAAGTGGGCGCGGAGATCGTCACCGCCGTGCTGAACGTGGCCAATGGAGCACTGAGCCGCTCGGAAGACCTGGGCCACCAGGAATTCGTGCTGACCTATAAACAATTCGAGGCGGTGGGGCCAGGCTGCTTCCCGCTGCGCGCAGCATGAGGGCCACGGCGATGGATGTCATGGATACCACGCGCCGCCGTACCCTGCCGCGCGGCGGCCTCTCGCTGCCCTGCATCGGCATGGGTTGCGCGCCGCTGGGCGGCCTGTACCAGCCGGTCAGCGACGCGCAGGCGCGCGCCACCCTCGATGGCGCCTGGGATGCCGGCGTGCGTTTCTTCGACACGGCGCCGTTCTACGGCTACACCCGATCCGAACACCGTCTCGGCGCTGCGCTGCGCGGGCGGCCCCGCGATCATTTTGTTGTCAGTACCAAGGTGGGACGGCTGATGCGGCCCGACGCCTCCGTGCGCCCAGGCGATGACGGTTTTGCCGCGCCGCTGCCGTTCCGCCCCCATTACGACTACACGTATGACGGCGTGCTGCGTTCGCACGACGACAGCTTGCAGCGGCTGGGGCTCGATCGCATCGACATCCTGTTCGTGCACGATATCGGCAAGGCCACGCATGGCGAACGCGATCAGCACTACTGGCGCCAGCTGACGTCCGGCGGCGGCTTTCGCGCCCTCGATGAACTGCGCGCCAGCGGCCAGGTGAAAGCCGTGGGCCTGGGTGTCAACGAATGCGAGATCGTGCTGCGCGCGATGGCGGAATTCGACCTCGATTGCACCCTGCTGGCCGGCCGCTACACCTTGCTGGAACAGGCGTCGCTGTCGCCGCTGCTGGACGCCTGCGTGGAACGCGGCAACGCCATCGTGATCGGCGGCCCGTTCAACTCGGGCGTGCTGGCCGGGAACGGCAAATTCAATTACGCCGATGCGCCGGCCGCGATCCTCAAGCGCGTGGCGCGCCTGGACGCCGTCTGCCGCGACTTTGGCGTGCCCTTGCAGGCTGCCGCACTGCAGTTTCCGCTCGCCCATCCGGCCGTCGTTTCCTGCATCCCGGGCGGCCAGGACCTGGCGCAGCTGCGGCAAAACCTGGACTGGTTTGCCGCGCCGCTGCCCGACGCCCTGTGGCAGGCGCTGCGGGAAGCGGACTTGCTCGATGCGCGCGCGCCGCTGCCTGCGCGAGTGGCCGCGTGATGCGCATCGACGCCCACCAGCATTTCTGGCAGCTGGCCGCGCGCGCCGGCAGCTGGCCGCCGCCATCCTTGGCCGCCATCCACCGCGATTTCGCGCCCGCCGACCTGGCGCCCCTGCTGGCCGCGCACGGCATCGCCGGCACCGTGCTGGTGCAGTCGCTGCCGTCCGAAGACGATACGCACTGGCTGCTGGCGCTCTCCGAAGAAAGCGGCTTTATCCGCGCCGTCGTGGGCTGGACGGCGCTGCGGGCGCCCGACGCGCCGGCCAATATCGCCCGCCTGGCGTCGCACGGCAAGCTCAAAGGCTTGCGTCCCATGCTGCAGGATCTCGATGACGATGCATGGATCGCCGATCCCGCGCTGGCGCCAGCTTTGAACGCCATGGTGGAACACGGTTTGCGGCTGGACGCGCTGGTGCTGCCGCGCCACCTGCCCGCGCTGCTGCAATGCGCGCGCGACTATCCGCGGCTTCCCATCGTGATCGACCATGCGGCCAAGCCGCCGATAGCCGATGCGGCCTTCGGCACCTGGCGCGAAGACATGGCGCAGCTGGCCGCGCTGCCGAACGTGCATTGCAAGCTGTCCGGGCTGGTGACGGAAGCGCGGCCCGGCTGGTGCGTGGACGATTTGCGTCCCTATGCCGCACATGTGCTGCAAGTATTCGGCCCCCGGCGCGTGATCTGGGGCAGCGACTGGCCCGTGGTGGACCTGGCCGGCGGCTATGCGGCGTGGCTGGCCGCCAGCGAAGCGCTGCTGGCGCATCTGGGGCAAGCGGACAGGAACGATATCTTCGGCCTCAACGCACTGCGCTTTTACGGTATCAACGAGGAAACGCCATGAAAAGAATGGGCATGCTCATCGGCATCGCGCCGGAGCGTATCGCCGAATACAAAACCCTGCACGCGGCCGTCTGGCCGCAGGTGCTGGCCAAACTGGCAGCCGCGCATGTCGGCAATTATTCGATCTTCCTGCGCCAGCCGGAAAACCTGCTGTTCGGTTACTGGGAATACCACGGCGAGGACTTCGAAGCCGACATGGCGGCCATCTCCGCCGACCCCGAAACGCAGCGCTGGTGGACCTTTTGCGCCCCGTGCCAGCAGCCGCTGGCCTCGCGCGCCGAAGGCGAGCACTGGGCGATGATGGAACAGGTTTTTCATATGGATTAGTCGTAGACCCCAAAGCGAAGACCGGGGTCAGACCCTGATGGTCTGACCCCGGCAGCTCAGGTGTTGGGGTAATCAATATAAAACAAAGGAGACAACATGACCGCCAGACTACAAGGCAAAATCGCCCTGCTCACCGCCGCCGGCCAGGGCATCGGCCGCGCCACGGCCGAAGCGTTCGTGCGCGAAGGCGCCACCGTGATCGCCACCGATATCAACCAGTCCCAGCTCGACGCGCTGAAGGAGGCGACTGGTTGCGCCATCCGCCGGCTCGACGTGACCGATGGCGCGGCGATCGCCGCGCTGGCCGACGAGATCGGTTCCGTCGATATCCTGTTCAACTGCGCCGGCTTCGTCGACGGCGGCACCATCCTCGACTGCGACGATGCGGCCTGGGACCGTTCCTTCGATATCAACGCCCGCTCCATGTACCGGCTGATGCGCGCCGTGCTGCCCGGCATGCTGGCCAGGGGCGCCGGCTCCATCGTCAATATGTCGTCCGTGGCATCCAGCGTGAAGGGCGCGCCGAACCGCTTTATCTACGGTACCTCGAAGGCGGCCGTGGTGGGCATGACGAAATCGGTGGCGGCGGATTTTGTCACGCGCGGCATCCGCTGCAATGCGATCTGCCCCGGCACCATCGAGTCGCCTTCGCTGAAGGAACGCATTGCCGCGCAGGCGGCAGCGACGGGCGTGAGCATCGATGAAGTGCAAGCCGCTTTCGTGGCACGCCAGCCGATGGGAAGAGTGGGCAGGGCAGAGGAAATCGCCGCCCTGGCCGTTTACCTGGCTTCCGATGAATCCGCCTTTACCACCGGCATGGTCCATGTGATCGACGGTGGCTGGTCAAATTAATCACTACAACGAGAGAACCCCATGAAACTGATGCGTTATGGCGCCAAGGGCGCTGAAAAACCTGCCTTGATCGATGCTGACGGCGCTGTGCGCGACCTCTCCGGCGTGCTGTCGGATATCACGGGCGCGACCCTGGGCAAGGATGGCCTGGCGACCCTGGCCGCCATCGATATCGCCAGCCTGCCGGTGGTGGACCATCCTGGCCGCATCGCGCCGCCGTGGAAAGGCGTGGGCAAGTTTTTGTGCGTGGGCCTGAACTATGCCGACCATGCCGCCGAATCGGGCATGGCTGTGCCGGCCGAACCGGTGCTGTTCATGAAAGCCACCAGCGCCATCATCGGCGCCAACGATGCCGTGGTGATGCCGCAGGACTCGAAGAAAAGCGACTGGGAAGTGGAACTGGGCGTGGTGATCGGCACCACCGCCCGCTATGTGAGCGAAGCGGATGCACTGTCGCACGTGGCCGGCTACTGCGTCGTCAATGACTTGTCCGAACGCGAGTATCAACTGGAGCGCGGCGGCCAGTGGGACAAGGGCAAGGGCTGCGATACCTTCGGCCCGATCGGCCCCTGGCTGGTGACGGCCGACGAAGTGGCGGACCCGCAAAACCTGGGCCTGTGGCTGGAAGTGAACGGCAAGCGTGTGCAGGACGGCAATACCAAGACGATGGTCTTCGGCGTGGCCAATCTGGTCAGCTATATCAGCCGCTTCATGACCCTGTACCCGGGCGACATCATCAGCACCGGCACGCCACCGGGCGTGGGCATGGGCCAGAAACCCGCAGCCGTGTACCTGAAGCCGGGCGACACCATGCGCCTGGGGATCAACGGCCTCGGTGAGCAGCACCAGACCGTGCATGCATGGAATCCGCAACTGATCGACAGTTAATGAAGTAGCAGACCGGCGTGCCGCCAAGGTGCTCAGACATCGGCGCGCCGGCCTATGGCAGTGGAGTGGAGGAGACACACCATGAATGAATCCGAAGAGATACTGGCGCTGAACAAGGTCAGCAAGCGCTTTCCCGGCGTGCTGGCGCTCGACAACGTCAGTTTCAGCCTGCGCAAGGGCGAGGCGCATGCGCTGTGCGGCGAAAACGGCGCCGGCAAGTCCACCCTGATGAAGGTGATGAGCGGCGTGTACCAAGCCGACGAGGGGGAACTGGTCTACAAGGGCAAGGTATGCAGTTTTGCCTGCAGCGTGGATGCGGAGGCGGCAGGCATCGCCATCATCCACCAGGAACTGAATTTGATCCCGCACCTGAGCGTGGCGGAGAATATTTTCCTCGCGCGCGAACCGGTGCGCGGCATTTTTATCGACCGCAAAAAAATGCGTGCCGACGCGCAGGCGCTGCTGGACCGTTTGAAACTGCGCATCGACCCGCGCCAGCTGGTCAAGAACCTGTCCTGCGCGCAGCAGCAGATGGTGGAAATCGCCAAGGCCCTGTCGCTCAATACGGAAGTGCTGATCATGGACGAACCCACGTCGTCGCTGACGGAAAGCGAGACGTGCCAGCTGTTCGACATCATCAATGAACTCAAGCGCAACGGCGTGAGCGTGGTCTACATCTCGCACCGCCTGGAAGAGATGCAGCACATCATCGACAGGGTGACGGTGCTGCGCGACGGGAAATTCGTCTGCACCGACGATTTTGCCGCCACGAGCCTGGACGCCATCGTGGCCAAGATGGTGGGCCGCACCCTCGATGAAAAATTTCCCGATCGCGTCTCGACACCGACCGCTGACGTGCTGCTGCGCGTGACCGATTTGCACCGCAAGGATGTCTTCGGCCCGCTGAGCTTTGATTTGCGGCGCGGCGAGATCCTCGGCTTTTCCGGCCTGATGGGCGCGGGGCGCACGGAAGTGGCGCGCGCCATCTTCGGCGCCGATCCGCTGACCAGCGGCGCGATCCACCTGGGCGACATGGCGGTGACGATCACCAGCCCCATCGACGCCATCGGACACGGCATCGCCTACCTGTCGGAAGACCGCAAGAGCCACGGCCTGGCGATCCGCATGTCGGTGGCGGCCAACCTGACCCTGACCAATGTATCGGGGCTGGCGAACCGTTTCGGCTTCATCGATTTCGCCAGGGAAGAAGCGGTGGCGCAGCAGTACATCGCGGCGTTGGGCATCAAGACGCCGACCTCGAAACAGATCGCGCGCAACCTCTCTGGCGGCAACCAGCAAAAGATCGTTATCAGCAAATGGCTGTACCGCGAATCGAAAATTATCTTCTTCGACGAACCCACGCGCGGCATCGACGTGGGGGCCAAGTTCGCCATCTACCAGCTGCTTGACAAGCTTGCGTCGGAAGGCATCGGCGTGGTGCTGATCACGTCCGAGCTGCCCGAGATCATGGGCATGACGGACCGGGTGGCCGTGTTCCATGAAGGGCGCATCAGCGGCATCGTCAATACGCGCGAGTCGTCGCAGGAAGAGATCATGCAACTGGCGTCGGGGCGCGTAGCCAGTCCCGCACCTGGCCAGGCGGCAGCCCATTAAAAACAGAAAGCTTAAAAAAATGAATAAAGAACTGATACAAAAATTCGCCGCGCTGGGCAGCCTGTCGCTGTTGCTGCTGGTGTTTTCCCTGACAAGCAACGCCTTTTTCTCCGTCAGCAACGGCATGAGCGTGGCCTTGCAGGTGACGTCGATCGCCTACCTGGGCATTGCCGCCACCTGCGTCATCATCACGGGCGGCATCGACCTGAGTTCCGGCTCCGTACTGGCGCTGGCCGGCGTGGCCGCCGCGCTGCTTGTCAAGAGCGGCGTGCCCGTGCCGCTCGCCATGCTGGGCGGCGTCGTGGTGGGCGCCATGTGCGGCGCCGTCAACGGCTTTTGCATCACGCAATTGAAACTGCCTCCCTTCATCGCCACCCTGGGCATGATGCTGATCGCCCGTGGCCTGGCGCTGCAGGTCACGGGCGCGCGCGCCATTTCCGGCCTCGGCGACTCGTTCGGCGAACTGGGTAACGGCGTGCTGTGGCGCATCGAGCGCGACACGGGCGGCACCTTTCCCGAAGTCGTCTTCCCTGGCATTCCGTATCCGGTGGTGCTGATGGTGGTGATCGCCGTGGCCGTGTCCATCATGCTCAGCCGCACCACCTTTGGCCGGCATATCTATGCCGTCGGTTCGAATGCGGAAGCGGCGCGCCTGTCGGGCGTGAAGGTGGGGCGGGTGACCCTGCTGGTGTACACCTTGTCCGGTGCCCTGTCTGGCCTGACGGGCTGCGTGCTGATGTCGCGCCTGGTGACTGCGCAGCCGAACGAGGGTGTGATGTACGAACTCGATGCGATCGCCAGCGCCGTGATCGGCGGCGCCTCGCTGATCGGCGGCATCGGCACCATTTCCGGCACCGTCATCGGTTCCTTCGTCATCGGCATCCTGCGCAACGGCTTGAACATGAACGGGGTTTCGAGCTTTATCCAGCAAATCATTATCGGACTGGTCATCCTGCTGACCGTCTGGATCGATCAGAAGCGCAACCGCGCCTGAGGCAGTGCAGCAACGCAGTCTTACCTATAAATCTATAATTAAATGAGGACGACAATGAAAACCATCCCAGCCTTCAACACCATCCTGTTCGGTCTGTCGACCGCAGTATTTGCCCTGAGCTCCAGCGCCGCCTTCGCCGCCCCGGGCGAGATCGCCGTGATCGTCAAGACGACCAATTCCAACTACTGGCAAAACGTCAAGAAGGGCGCCACGGCCAGCGCCGCCGATGCCAAGGGCTACAGCCTGACCTTCCAGGGGCCGGCCTCGGAATCGGCCATCGCCGACCAGGTCAGCATGGTGGAAAACGCCGTCACGCGCAAAGTGGCCGGCATCGTGCTGGCCGCGTCCGACCCGGACGCGCTGGTGCCGGCCCTGAAGAAGGCGTGGGAAGCGAAGATTCCCGTGGTGCTGATCGATTCGCTGGTGGCCGACAGCGGCAAGCGCTATTACCAGTCCTTCCTCTCGACCGACAATGAAGCGGCCGGCGAGCAAAGCGCCAAGGCCCTCATTTCGCAGGTCGGCAAGACGGGCAAGATCGCCGTGATGTCGTATGTGGCGGGCGCCGGTTCCGAAACGGGCAGGGTGGGCGGCTTCAAGCGCTATATCGAAAAGAACTCGCAGCTGCAGATCGTCGGCACGTATTACTCGCAGTCGCAGATGGCCACGGCGCTGAACCAGACGACCGACGTGCTGGCCTCGAATCCGGACTTGAAGGGCATCTTCGGCGCCAATGAACCGACGGCCGTGGGCATGGGCCGCGCCATCGCGCAGGCGGGCAAGGCCGGCAAGGTGATCGCCGTGGGCTTCGACGGCAATGAAGACCTGAAAAACTTCGTCAAGGACGGCACCCTGTATGCGACCGCCGTGCAAGGCTCGTACTCGATGGGCGCGCTGGGCGTGAAAACCCTCGTCAGCCTGATCGAAGGCAAGAAGGTCGCGCCGTTCGTCAACACGGGCGTGGTGATCGTCACCAAGGCCAATGTCGAACTGCCGGAAGCGAAGAACGTGTTGTACTGATTTTTCACGTCTTCAGATCCTCAGATCGTCAGGCGCTGGCGCAACTCCTGCAACAGGGTGCCCGTCTTCGGCGTCAACTGGCGCGTCAGCGGCCATGCCAGATACAACGGCAGGCCTGGCGTGGCCAGCTGCGGCAGCACGGCGACGATGGCGCCTGACGCCAGGTGTTCTTCCACCAGCCACGTGGCCAGCTGCGCCACGCCCAGGCCCGCCAGCACGGCGGCGGTGCGCGCCTCGGCGTCGCCCACCGTCATGCGCGGCGCGGCTACGCGGTATTCCAGCTGGCCGCCCTTGTCCTCATCCGGGAACAGCCACGGCATGGGCGAACCGTCGCCACGGCCATAGGCGATGCAGTCGTGCCGCTCCAGTTCCGCGACGGAGGCGGGCGTGCCGCACCGCGCCAGGTAGGCGGGCGCCGCGCACAGGATCAGGCGTTCCGCCCCCAGCTGCATCTGGCCCAGCGCGGCGGGCCAGTGCGATGGCGCGCCGATGCGCACGGCGATATCGATGCGCTCCTCGAACAGGTCGACGAAGCGGTCGCTGAAGGCGATCGATGGCTGCAGCCCGGTATACTGCGCGCACAGGGCCAGCAGCGCCGGCATGACGCGCAGGCGGCCATACGACGCGGGCACACCGATGCGCACCTTGCCCGCCAGTTCCGTCGCGTGTTCGGCCAGGACGTCTTCCGCATCGGCCAGTTCCTGCAGCACGCGCTTGCAGGTGGCGTAATAGGCATGCCCCGCACTGCTCAACTGCAAACGCCGCGTGCTGCGCTCGAACAGGATCACGCCCAGGCGCGATTCCAGGCGCGCCACGCTCTTGCTCACGGCCGAGCTGCTCAGGTGCAGCCGTGTGGCCGCCTTGGTGAAACTGCCGGCGTCGGCGGTGGCAAGAAAAGGCGCGATGCCTTTCAAGTGTTCGGACATGATTGAAGAATATTTTTCATGAATGAGGTGAAATACTATCGCGGATAAGAATTTCTGTCCGATATATCATGATTTTCTTTATACAGGCATGGGAGTACGCATGAACAAGCACGCATTGATTATCGGCGCCAGCGGCGTTATCGGCAGCAGCCTGGCCACGCATTTGCTGGCGCAGGGCTGGCAGGTGACGGGCGTCTCGCGCGGCCGCACGCCAGTCCCCGCAGGCTGCGCATGCTTGCCGCTCGATGCCACGGATGGCGCGGCGGTCAGCGCCGCCTTGGCGGGCTTTGACGCCAGCCACGTCTTTTTCACGGCCTGGGCACGCCAGGCAAACGAGCAGGAAAACATCCGCGTCAATGGCGCCATGGTGGCCAATGTGCTGGCCGCCCTGGGCCCCACTGGCCACTTGCGCCATGCGGCGCTGGTGACGGGCCTCAAGCATTACCTGGGACCGTTCGATGCCTATGGCAAGGGTAGCGTTCCCGTCACGCCGTTCCGTGAAGAGCAGGGCCGCCAGGACGTTGATAATTTTTACTATGAGCAGGAAGACCGGCTGTTCGACGCGGCCGCGCAGTACGGTTTTACGTGGAGCGTGCACCGCCCGCACACCATCATCGGCTACGCGCTGGGCAATGCCATGAACATGGGCCTGACCCTGGCCGTGTATGCGAATCTGTGCAAGGCCGGCGGCCAGCCTTTCGTCTTTCCCGGTTCAAGCGCCCAATGGCACGGTTTGTCCGACATGACGGACGCGGGCCAGATCGCGCGCCACCTGGCATGGGCGGCCGACAGCCCCGCCGCGCGCAACGAAGACTTCAATATCGTCAATGGCGATGTATTCCGCTGGAAGTGGCTGTGGCCGCGCCTGGCCGCCTACTTTGGCGTCGAGGCGGCGGACTTGCCCGGGACGATGGCGCCGCTGGCCGAGCGCATGCAGGACGCGCCCGCGCGGTGGCGCGCCATCGCGCAGCAGCACGGCCTGGTGGAAGCCGACATCAGCCGCCTCGCTTCCTGGTGGCATACGGATGCCGACCTGGGACGGCCGATGGAAGTGATGACGGACATGGGCAAGAGCCGCAAGGCGGGTTTTCTCGATTTCCAGGATACGCAGGATGCCTTCTTTAACCTGTTCAAGAAGTTGAAGGCGGAGCGCGTCATTCCGCGCTGACCTGCTCCGCTGCGGCCGGTGGCGCGGCTGCCGCTGCCGCCGCCGCATTTGCCGCATTTGCCCTATGCTGCTGCGCCCGTTGCCACTCAAGGCCCGGGCGGTCGACGCGGAATTGCAGCAGCCGTCCCTGCACCACTTCCGTCACGTACGCCATGCGGCCATCGGGGCCGCCGAAGGTGATGTTGCTGGGCTTGGCGCCGGGCACGCTGATCTCACGCAGGATGCGCCCCTGTGGCGACAGTTTCACCACGCTGCCCTTGCCATAGCGCGTCACGTACAGGTTGCCGTCTACATCCACGCGCATGCCATCCATGCCGAAATCGTCGAACTTGATCAGCAGGCGCTTGCCGCTCAGGCTGCCATCTGCGGCGATGTCATACATCCAGATATTGCGCTGCACGCTTTCATTCACATACAAAATCTTGCCGTCGGGGCTGACCTCGATGCCGTTGGCCGTACCCATGGTGTCGAGCGCCAGGGTCACCGTGCCATCGGCCGCGATGCGCCACACGCGGCCCGTGTTTTCTTTCCAGTTCGGGTCGCTCGCATACAGCACGTCGTCCTGCGTGATGGCGATATCGTTCGGCTGCGTCATGCGCGGCTCGCGCGCGTGAATGGTCAGCGCGCGCGTGGCCGGATCGACCAGGTAGATCGTGTGTTCCATGTAGTCGGCCAGGTACATCTGCCCACGGCTGCCGAAGCGGATGCCGTTGGCGATGCTGGTGCCGGGCAGGGTCAGGTACACCTCGCCCATGCCGCCGGGGCTGACCTTGCCGATAGTCTGCTGGCGCGCAAAGTTGACGGCATAGATATTGCCATCCGCATCCACGGCCGGGCCTTCGATACCCTTGGTGAAGGAATGCGCGGGCGTGAGGGTGGTGGTGAGGAACAGCGCCTCGTGCGCGGGCGGGCTGGCGCAGGCGGACAGGTTGGCCAGCGCGGCGGCCAGCACGGCCGTGCGCAGCGACGGCAGGGCGTATCGGGAATGGGGCATCGAGTGTTCTCTGTATGGCAAAGGTGGCGTATGTTACCCGACGCGCGCCGACGCAGGCGCCGGGGTAGGCTGCCACCTAGGCCGCTACCACGACGAGGTCGGGGAAGTCGTCCTGCCAGCCGTCCCATTCGTCTTGCAGATGGGCGTGCATGCCGGCGCGCTCTGGCGCCTGATCAAAGGTGTCCGCGCTGGCCAGCAGGAAGTGGGCGATGGCGCGCAGGGTGGCCGGGTCGGCCTGGATGGTGACGTCGGAACAGCGTTTGGGGCGTTCTGCGGCCTCGTCCTGCAGATAGCAGTGCAGCGATAAATGTGTGGTCATGGGTATCAATTGTTGATGTAGGCGCCCAGCATGGCGTGTGCGTTCAGTGCGGCGCGGGCGGCGTCCAGTTCCTCGGGTGGCAGGTACCAGAAAGTCAAGCCGGCATGCTCTTCGCAGCGGCCATACGCCTGCATCGTGTCGCGCAGCGCTTGCCGGCGCTCGGGCGGCAGCGCATCCAGTCTGGCTTGCGTGAAACCATTGATGGGATATACATCGCGCAGGTGCGAAGCTTGCAACCCGCGCCGCTTGATGGCGGCCCAGTTATTTGCGGGGCAAGGAGTGCCAAAGGTCATCGGATGGGCCTCATCGATCTGCCGGTAGCCGAGTGCGTAGCCGGTGCCATAGCCCTGCGTTTCAGCATAGCAGTACACATATTCGCAATGCTCAAACAGGCCGGGTATGGCCCGCGCGGCGTCGAACAACGGCGCCAGCGCAAGCTTGCTGGCGCGTATGGACAGAATCAGCGACGCGTCCGATGAATACATGGCCTGCGCGTCGCAGTTGACGGCCTCGTAGGCTTCGTCGGGCGGCACGATACGCGGCGAAAGCAGTTCGATGCTGTTGGTCTCTGGCGCGAACAGCATCTTCTCGTAATTTCTCTGTGAGAACTTGACGATTTTGCCGCGCTTGTTGCCGTAGCGCTCGATGGGTTCGCCGATGTGTGCGAACCAGGCGAACAGCTTGGCGCTGGCCGCGGCGGCAATGAAGGGGGTATTTTTCTTGAATTCGCCTACCAGGAAGTGATATTGGTCCATGTGTCGCCAGAGTGAATGGGCAACGCGCATGATGCCATGTGCGGGAGCGTGCGGCCAGCGCGCACGCGAGGAATGGCGCAAGTCTGGATGCAAGGTGGCGATGCCGCAGAGGCGGGATAGAAAAAGATGCGCGACAGGACGGCGCAATGGCCGGGTTGAGGCGTATGATGGAAATACGGATGTGGTTGCCGCAATGCAGTGCGACCGGCATGGGCCGCACGTCTTGCAGGTTTTTTTCGTGGTTTTGGCAGCAATGACAACGAGGAGACATCATGGACAAACCCGAATTCATCCTGGCCGCCAAGGCCATGGAAACGCTTGAGATGTATCAAACCTTTTATGGCCACTCCAGCGAATACCAGGCGCACCAGCAGGAAGTATTGAAACTGCTGCGCCACAAGGGCGCCTCCCTGCTGGTGTCGGAGCATGGCCCGGCCAAGTTCTTGCTGGCCTTTGCCGATGCGCTGGAGGCGGCGGGCTTGCCGGGCGAGTATGTGCCGCTTAGCCGCAGGTAAGGCGGGTTTGTCCCGGTAGGGGAGGTCGTCTTCTGCGGGGGGGCACGGCTAGCCGCCGTTCGCTCCCTCGTTCAGCGACACCCTGGGCAGGCGCACGGTAAACACCGTGCCGCATTCCAGGCTGGACTCGGCGCCGATGGTGCCGCCGTGCGCGCTGGCGATTTCACGCGCGATAAACAGACCCAGCCCGATGCTGGTGGCATTCGGCGCTTTGTGTTCGTCGGAAATGGCCAGTTGCACCAGGGGATCGAAAATGCTCTTCAGCGAGGCTTCCGGGATCTGGCGGCCGAAATTCTTGACTTGCACCACGGTCGTATCGGCATCGCCGCAGGCTGTGATGGTCACTGGCTGGTCGTCGGTGCGATATTGCGCAGCATTGTTGAGCAAATTGGAAAACAGCTGGGCCAGGCGGGGCGCATCGAAGTCGCCGATCATTTCGCCCGTGGTACTCAGTTCAAACTTGCATTCCGGGTGAGCGGCCGAGGCATCCTCGACGGCCGTCTTGCAGATTTCCCCCAGGTCGCCCAAGGTGGGTGAAACGGGCATGTGGCCCCCCAGCTGCGTCCTGGCGAATTCCAGCAGGTCGTTCACCATGGTTGTCATGGTCGCTGCGCTGCGGGCAACCCGTGCACCGATCTGCACCGTGGAAGACGAGGTCGCGCTCGGCCGGCTTAGCAGCGCACCTGCCATCGTCATGGTGCTTAGCGGACTGCGCAGATCGTGGCTGAGGATGGCGAGAAAGGTATTGCGGGTGCGGTCGCTCTGCTGCGAATAGCGTATGGCCGATTCCTGCAGCGCCTGGTCTATCGCTTCATTGAAGCGCAAGATGTCGTCCGTTGCCGTTTTCGATGTCACCGACACCTGTGCCATCCACAGCCGCAGAACGCTGGCCCGCATCGCGCGAAATTCCGCCGTCAGCTGCGGCAGCGTGAAGCCGATCTGCTGGCGCAGCGAGCCATGCGTGGCGGCGGCCGTTTCCTTGCCCGTGATTTCCGACACGTCCGTGGTCGATTTCTTCTTTCGCTGCGCCGCGTTCTCGATCACGTCCATGTCACGCACGATGGTTTGCAGCATCTGCTTGGCATGATCGCGTAATTCTGCTTTCGAGATGGCGGCGCCAGGAATGGGAAGCGACCTGGCGAAGAGTTCCCACTCTTCCAGGATCGGCTCCAGATGGCCGGTAATAAAGCGTGATAGTTTCACGGTGGACCAATGCGTTGATGGAAGAGGGGCCAGTGTACGCCGTTGCGGCGGGGGATGGGGGATTGCGCATGCTTGTCCTTCGCTCCCGGCGGCGCGTGTGCCGGCTTTGTCCATGTACAATCGGCAACATCCGGATCGACGTATCCGCCCCTTCATTGCGGAGTACGCCTGAGCGTGACACAAACATTGCAAACCTGGCTGCTGGCCTGGCGGGAAGCCTTCACGTGCATCGGCCTGGGATTGCGCGATGCGCGTCATGCGGGGCTGTGGTGGCGCTCCGCGCTGTGGTGCATGGCTGTCGTGGCACTGTGGCTGGGGCTGTATAGCTATTTCGGCCGCTTCTTTGTCGAGCTGAGCGCCATGCTGGCGCTGGTATCCGTTACCGGCTTGCTGGGCCTGGGCGTGATGGATGGCGTCGGGACACTGGCCAATGGGCCTGCCACGCTCTCGCAGATGGGCAATATCGCCGGCGGCATGGGCAGTGCCGCCAAGGCCATGCTGTCGATCGGCCAGATCGCCCTGGCCTTGCTGGCGCTGGCTGCCTTTTTCTATGTGATGGTTTTTATCGTCGGCGCCATCGGTACGGCGCGCTTGCCGCTGCGCTGGCTGTTGCTGGAGCGCGCCAAGGCTGTGGCGGCGCGCCGCTATGCAGCGTGGCAAGCACCGGCCGGCCTGGAGCTGTCCGCCGTGCGTCCCGCCTGGCGGCGTCGCCTGTTGCTGCTGCTTTCCCTGCTGATCCCCGTGTGGGCCATGTGCGTGCTGATCTCGTACTTGCTGGCCTGGAATGTCCAGATGGTCTACGGCGCGGCAGCTGAAAATGTGCTCGGCGCGGAACAGCAAGCGGCGTTGCGCCGCGAACAGCGCCCGGCGATTTTTGCCTTGGGACTGTTGCTGTGCTTGCTGATGCTCGTGCCGGTCCTCAATTTATTGTTGCCGGCCATACTGTGCACCAGCGTTTGCCATTTGCAGCGCCGCGGCTGGCGCGCAACGGAGTCACCGATCAACGTGAAGTGAACAAGGAGTGAATATGAGTGAAAACGCAAGACGCGCCACCCTGGAGCGCGCGATTGAAATCGCCGCCGCCACCCATGCCGGCCAGACGGACAAGGGCGGTGCGCCGTACATCCTCCACCCCTTGCGCGTCATGCTGCGCGTCGCCCCCGGCGCCCAGCAGATTGTCGCCGTGCTGCATGATGTGGTGGAAGACAGCGACGGCAAAGTCACCTTCGACGACCTGGCACGCGAAGGGTTCTCGCAGGAAGTCATCGACGGCGTGCGCGCCGTGACCAAGATCGAAGGCGAGTCCTACGAAGCGTTCATCGCCCGCGCGGCCTTGAACCCCGTCGGCAAGGCCGTCAAGCTGGCTGATCTGGCAGAGAATAGCGACTTGTCGAGGATAGAGAATCCGACGCCGAAGGATTTGGAGCGGGTGGCAAAGTATCGGAGGGCTATTCAGCAACTCATATCGCAGCAATGATTCTTTCATGCCGAGAGCGTATCCGAGTGGCTCTGGCCCCCGGGATCACGGGGTACGGGCAAGAGCCTTGCGGATGGCCTGCTCGACGGGGCGGTCTATCAGCGCCAGGACGATGACCACGACAGCGGTAACAATCAGTCCCTCCAGTAAAGCTGGATCAGGGAAAAGTTGCTGATTGGCGATAGGGGCGGGCACTGTTGCACGCTTCCAGAGAAGCAGCACCAGGGCGGCGCCAGCGGCGAGCAGCATCGCCGGTCGACGATGGTGCAAGCGGGCGATTTGCCCCATCAGCAGCAGCGCGATACCCCACGCAAAAGGATAGAAGCCGTGATCGAACAAGATCATGCGCTCATCATAGTATGCGCCGGTGTACCAGGCAAAACGGGAGAAGCCGAAAAGACCATAAGCGACGAGGGCCACAGCCAGCACGAGGAAACTGGAGGAAAGCAGGCGAGCAATTTTCATGGTTGGGATTTCTTTGCCAATGCTTCGAGATCGCGTTCGGCCAGATGGCGCTTCTGCTTGGTGACTTGGATAATCTTGCCTTTGCTGAAGATAACTCGCTGGCCATGCCTGTAATCCTGCTCGCTATTTTTTCGCCGCCGCCATTGATGTTCGGGTTGGCCTGGTCGGCGTGACCGATAACAACGGACGCAGACTTGAGTCTAGATTTTTAGTGTTAGTAAATATAGCATATTTATTAATTGTATTAGCGTTAAGCTGGTGCTCGGGTATGGCTGGTTTTAATTCTGGGTGGAGCCGCCGCGCTGCAGCGCATTAGGCGTCTTGAAAGTTTTGCTGGCAAAGTGCAGACAATTAACCGGCCAAGAGCGGATGTGGAATAAGCTTGCGCTGCTTCTTGCATTCCGTTACGGGCAAGAATACAAGTTGTTTAATTCAGGGCGTGCAGTCGCTCATTTCTAAATATGGAATCAATCATAGTGATGGCAGAAAAGTGGAAGAACCAAGAGGTGCGAAGCTACAATGGCCTCGTGTGCACCAACGGTGATATCTACGAAGTACACGAAACCTGGATGGCCAAAGTACATGAAGAACAGGAGCTTGGCAGTTGGCTCAATGTCGCGATTCTGGCGCAAGAAGAGCTGTATGGTGGACAGTACATAGTCAAGTGCGGAGAGGCTATGGAACACGGCTCAATCGGCGTAGTCGTTTTGGAATCGCTGCAAAATCATGAACCTGTTTGGACGTTTGTTTCGGATCAATCCAATCCATTTGATCAAATAACAATCAAGGCTGGCTGGGTTGTGGTGCTGTCAACGTCAGGTGCCGTATTTCGGTTTGGTACTCCAATAAGGGAAGCAAGGCTTCTGCTTGCGAGTCCTTCGATCCATGGCGCTAAGGACGGGAATTTGTAAAGTGAACGCTGCGCCTCCGCTCTCTGGCCGCACGGGTTCCGTAGTGCAGAATCAAGCCGGCGATGTCGTGGCAAGCGATAATTGGCTGCTGGATTTAAGCCCCTCGATCTTTTAATCTCTGGGCCCGCTGGCTCAACTACAAGTCAGGTTGCGACATGGAGCATTCGGTTTCACGCTTGATAATTGCGGCTGGTGTGGCGTGTTTAGTCATGGGCATGGCCGCTATTCAACAAATGCGGCTGAATCGTCCCATCGGTAAAGTAAAATATTTTCTGCTTAAATTAGCGGTGTTAGTCTGGCTGGTGAGTGGACTATTTGTCGGAACGCTCTACAGTCACGGAGTCGATGTGGCGTGGTACATTTTTGGTGTCGCCGTTAGCCTGGCCGGATGTGTCGTTGCAGGCATTGTGGTGTTTGCTTGGCCTTTTTTCACTGGGCGCAAGCCGGACAGTTAATATACTTTGTGAAGTTGCATCACTTACGAATTTAGTTGCAGACCGACATCTTTACGATATATGTAATCCGATTCTATGAACCAAATTCTTGGCTTTGCCTCACTAATTGGCTTTGCAACCGCACTGATTGTGCACATTGCGGCATTGATGGGAGTCAATGTATCTGATAATTTTCCTGCGATCTGGTGGCTGCACGGCGGCATTTTCCTTGTGTTCATTCCGTTTGTCTTCTCCAGTCGAAGGTCACTCGGCCCCAAACCAACGTTCGCTGAACTACGCGCAGCTTTTCCGAAGTGGGTGGTCGGACTGGGACTCTGTATAGCTGCTTACGCATTGGTGAATTTTGCACTCTTCATGATGAACGCGGCGGGCGGTAATCCTTCGATCGTTGACGGGAGATTTGTGCTATTGAACCGTGGAAATTTCATTCGCGAACTGACCGCCGTGGAGTATTCCACTTTCAAGGTAAATCAAGTGCGAGGTTTCTCCGGACACTGGCTAGTGTTCTACTTTGTGCCATTTGCGTATTTCATGTTCCATAAGAGATCTGAACCGTTTAATTCGACGCCTTCGGCGCGGCTGCATTGATGCATGGGGTTTTTCTGTCTAAGTGGCCGTATCAAGCAATACTGATGGCGGTAACGACGCTGAAACTGTTGCAGTCCAGGCGGCATCAATCGTCATGACCCAAAAACACAATGAGACTGGGCTGCCGAGGTCGCTGTTATGAAACCCGGCCTGCTCGGACGCTCCATGTCCGCTGTGGGGCGGAAGCGGACGGAGCCGATTAGCGCTGCGAATCGCCATCAGTAGCCTAAGGTCGCGATTCTCAGCGCGGGAATTTATACCGTACCAGGAGCGTAGGTCCTTTGCCGCCGGGTGGCGTCAGCAGTATCTCGTCACCCGGCCGCATCTCTTCATACATTACCGTGCAACAGGTCGGCATCGAGTGGCCGCGCGCCGGATAAACGCCAACGTCGGTGTGCAGGTTCGCAGCGCGTACGTCCACGCTGGACTTGCCGGCCTTTCCTTCCTCTTGCAGCAGCTTGCGCAGTGCGGCGACGAAGTCCCCTTTGCTGAGCCTGGCAGGTGCTTGGGTTGCTTGCGGGCGAGCGTTTGTGTCGTTTTTCATGGCAGTTTTCTTCAGTGAGTACATTCCCGCCACTATATCATTGGCCCCTTATGTTGCAGGACAGACAGCCGCTAGATTTAATCAGTAAAGACCGAACACAATTTCTGCTGTTGAGTCGGCCGCCTGATCTGCATCCGGCATCCAACGTCCATATATTCTGGCAATCATCGTCCAGTCAGCATGCCTCATCTGTTTTGCTTCCCACATAGAGGGGCAGGTCCGTCATTGGCACATGGCCTGAGCAGCTGATGTTGTTGCTAGGAAACCGCCTGCGGCGCAAGAGCTAGTCAGAGGAATCGGAGAGGGTTGCGCTTGCAAGCGCAACCCGGTTTTGCGGCACCGAGCTGCGCTCGCCGAAGTCCCGCAAAACCCCGCGTCCGTACCGGACGCGGATTCGACGTCCGCGTTCTGCATGCATGGAATAAATAAAAAGGGCCTCCCCGCCAAAACGGGGAAGCCCTTTTATTTATTCAGTGGTGGAGACGGCGGGAATCGAACCCGCGTCCGCAAGCACTCTACAGACAGTTCTACATACTTAGCACTATCATTTAATTTAACTCAGCCAGCACGGATGTGCACGTTATGGGCAAGCGAGTTACCTATTATTTAGTCGGACGCTAAGTAACCCAGCATACGACGAGTCCCTGTAAATGACTCTAGAGCTTTTGACGGCCCACCCCAGGGACGAGGTGTTCTAGAGCTAACAGCGATTAAGCTGCCAGTGCGTACGAGTTATCGTTTGCAGTTAAGTTTTTTCAGGTTGTATTTACGAGGTAGCCCGCCCTCGGTATGCCCTGCGCTGCTTTGCAACCCACGTCGAAACCAGGTCGTCCCCACAGAACCTTCATTGTAGCGCAATCTGCCCACTCTTGCATGATGCATTCGCATGCCGGCGTGCCAGATCAAGCGCAGGCCATTTATGCCGCCAGCTGCCGCGCCTGCGCCGCCTTCACCACGGCGCTGACCAGCTCGAGCAACGCTTGCGGCGTGTCCAGCAAATGGTCGGCGTTCCAGTGCTGCGGCTCGACGGGGCCGCAGTAGCCCCAGGCGCAGGCGACCGTGCGCATGCCGGCGGCGCGGCCGGCCTGGATGTCGCGCAGGTCGTCGCCCACGTACCAGCAGTCTTCCGGCGCCAGGTCCAGGCGACGCGCCGCTTCCAGCAGGGGGGCCGGGTGTGGTTTCGGGTGCGCCATGGTGTCGCCCGAGATCACGCAGCCGGCGGCGCCCAGGCCGATCTGGCCGACCAGCGGGTCGGTGAAGCGGGCGGCCTTGTTGGTGACCACGCCCCAGGCCAGGCCCAGGGCTTGCAGGCCTTCCAGCAGGGCGGGGATGCCGTCGAATAAACGGCTTTCCACGGCCAGGGCCGCTTCGTAATTGTTCAGGAAGCCGTCTTTCAGGGCTTCGTAGCCGCTTTCGCCCGGTTGGACGCCATACGACGCGCCTATCATGCCGCGCGCGCCGGCCGAGGCCGTGGGGCGCAGGATGTCATACGGGGTCGGCGCCAGGCCGGCACGCGCGCGCAGCAGGTTGATGGCCGCCGCCAGGTCGGGCGCGGTGTCGGCCAGGGTGCCGTCGAGGTCGAACAGGATGGCGCGCGGTGCTGGCAGATGGTCTGTGATCATGGCGGGCAAAGTGTGTCAAGTGGGAATGAAAAATGGCGGCCGCAGCCGCCTTGTATTGTGCGTGATGGTTACAGCGGCCGGGTGCAGGCCACCAGGTAATTGACGCTGGTATCGCTATTAAGTGAGTAAATCTTGGTCAATGGATTGTAGCCCATGCCGCGCATGCTGTTGACGTCCAGCCCGGCGCTGCGCAGGTATTGCGACAGTTCCGCCGGGGTGATGAATTTGTCATAGTCGTGCGTGCCTTTCGGCAACAGACGCAGCAGGTATTCGGCGCCCAGGATGGCGAACAGATACGCTTTCGGGTTGCGGTTCAGGGTCGACAGGAACACGTGGCCGCCCGGTTTCACCAGTGCGGCGCAGGCCTTGACGATGGCGGCGGGGTCCGGCACGTGCTCGAGCATTTCCATGCAGGTCACGACGTCGTACTGGCCCGGCTCTTCCTCGGCCATGGCTTCGGCGGCGATCAGCTTGTAGCGCACCTTGGCGCCCGATTCCAGGCTGTGCAGGTCGGCAACTTTCAATGCCTTGTCGGACAGGTCGATGCCCGTCACGTCGGCGCCCTTGCGGGCCATCGATTCGGCCAGGATGCCGCCGCCGCAGCCGATGTCGATCACGCGCTTGCCGGCCAGCGGCACTTTTGCGTTGATCCATTCCAGGCGCAGGGGGTTAATTTCGTGCAGGGGACGAAACTCGGAAGTGGGGTCCCACCAGCGGTGGGCCAGCTCACTGAATTTTTGGATTTCAAGAGGGTCGGCGTTCATAGGTCGAATAATAGCGGCAATTTTACAATTGGGCAGCCACGGACGAAAAAAAACCCCGCCGTAGCGGGGTTTTTCATGCTGTTCTTGACTTGCGCGATGACTTGCGGCAAGTCCAGGGAATCAGCTATTACTTGTTGCGGGTACCAACAACTTCGATTTCCACGCGACGGTTTTTCGCACGGCCTTCGGCAGTTTTGTTATCAGCAACAGGTTGTTTCTCGCCTTTGCCTTCGGTGTACACGCGGTTGCTTTCAACGCCTTTGGTGACCAGGTAGGCTTTGACAGCATCAGCACGACGTACCGACAGTTTTTGGTTGTAAGCATCGGTGCCGACGGAGTCGGTGTGACCCACAGCGATGATGACTTCCAGGTTGATGCCGCCCAGTTGTGCGGACAGCTCGTCCAGCTTGGCTTTGCCTTCTGGCTTCAGCGTAGCTTTGTCGAAATCGAAGAATGCATCAGCAGCGAAGCTGACTTTTTCCGAGGTAGGAGCAACGACGACTGGTACTGGTACGACAACGACTGGTGCCGGTGCTGGTACGACTGGTGCTGGAGGAGCCACGCATTTGCCGTCTTGCAGGGTTTCTGGCTCTACGCACAGTGGCACGTCGCAACCTGGCACTGCGTCAGCAGGTGTCCAGTAGCCGGTACGCCAGCACAGGCCGAATGGGTCACGCACGATTACGCCGCGGGCATCTTGCACGTAAGCGCTTTTTGGGCTTGGTGCTTTGATGTCAGTGGTAACTGGCGCGAATGGTGGGGAGGTTGGGGTTTGGGCCGAAGCCGAGCCAGCAATCACTGCGGATGCAGCGAAAAACAGCGTTACAAATTTATTCATTCTTTTTTCCTTTCGGGGGGTGATATCCGCAGAACAACACTGCGCTACTGGTGCTACGTGCCAAGATTTTATCATGTAGACCATATGCGCTCGTTTCAGATTGCGAAACTAGCAATTAACTTCCCAGTCATTTTGCCACACGCATCAGGGGCACACGACCGTGGTTAAATCAAAGCTTGCCCGATTTTAGACCGTGCGTTGTTTTTGCGCAACGAAAATGCCCATTTGTAACGCGCCTGTAACAATTGATCGCTTTTTTTGCCTCTTTTAAGGGCAGGTATCTTGAACTGATATTGCCATTGTGCATTATCGACAGGTCAACGTGCACGTCCCCGGTGCAAACTGCCAATCTTGTTGGTATGGCCAATTTGTACAGGTAGCTGGGCGCGCATGCTAAAATCGTGCGCTTGACTGTTAAGAGTGTCGAGCAAATGCCCACGGCGGCACTGCATGGCCAGGACGTACCCTTGCGGTACCCGTACTGGCCGTGCCGCCAGCCCGCCGATTTGTCTGGCACTCTGCGACATGGAAGCCGGGCCGCGCCAGCAGCGCGCGGCGCGGCGTCCACGACGACAGCCACCCAGGATATGCAGTATTGCGTCATACATTGCGTAACAGATAAGTTAACCACAGCCTGAGATCAGTCGAACCGCCAATGGATCAATTCGCAAAAGAAACAATTCCTATTTCCCTCGAAGAAGAGATGCGCAAGAGCTACCTCGATTACGCCATGAGCGTGATCGTCGGTCGCGCCTTGCCCGATGCGCGCGATGGCTTGAAGCCAGTGCACCGCCGCGTCTTGTTCGCGATGCATGAAATGAATAACGTGTGGAACCGCCCTTACGTCAAGTGCGCCCGCGTGGTCGGCGAAACCATGGGTAAATACCATCCCCACGGCGATGCATCGATCTACGACACGCTGGTGCGCATGGCGCAAGATTTTTCGCTGCGCTACATGCTCGTCGATGGCCAGGGCAACTTCGGTTCCGTCGACGGCGACGGCGCCGCGGCGATGCGTTACACCGAGTGCCGCCTGGACAAGATCGCCGGCGAACTGCTGGCCGATATCGACAAGGATACCGTCGACTTCCAGCCCAACTACGATGGCAAGGAAAAGGAACCGACGGTCTTGCCGACGCGTATCCCGAACCTGCTGATCAATGGCTCGTCCGGTATCGCCGTCGGCATGGCGACGAACATTCCGCCACACAACATCACCGAAGTCATCGACGGCGCGCTGCACGTGCTGCGCAACCCCGATTGCACGATCGATGAATTGATCGAGCTGATCCCGGCGCCGGACTTCCCGACGGCCGGCATCATCTATGGCGTGTCCGGCGTGCGCGACGGCTACCGCACGGGCCGCGGCCGCGTGGTCATGCGCGCCAAGACCCACTTCGAAGAATACGGCAAGGATGGCGGCCGCATCGCCATCATCGTCGACGAACTGCCATTCCAGGTCAACAAGAAGTCCTTGCTGGAACGCATCGCTGAAAACGTGCGCGACAAGAAGCTCGACGGCATTTCCGACATCCGCGACGAATCCGACAAGTCGGGCATGCGCGTGGTGATCGAGCTGAAACGGGGCGAAGTGCCGGAAGTGGTGCTGAACAATCTGTACAAGCAGACCCAGTTGCAAGATACCTTCGGCATGAACATGGTGGCCCTGGTCGATGGACAGCCGAAGCTGCTGAACCTCAAGCAGATGCTGCAGTGCTTCCTGTCGCACCGCCGCGAAGTGGTGACGCGCCGTACCGTGTTTGAACTGCGCAAGGCGCGCGAACGCGGCCACGTGCTCGAAGGCCTGGCTGTCGCGCTGGCCAACATCGATGACTTCATCGCCATCATCAAGGCTGCGCCGACGCCGCCGATCGCCAAGGTCGAGCTGATGGCCAAGGCCTGGGATTCGTCCGTCGTGCGCGAAATGCTGGCCCGCACGGGCGACGGCACGACGCCAGGCGGCATCGATGCCTACCGTCCGGAAAACCTGCCGAAACACTATGGCATGCAAACGGATGGCCTGTACAAGCTGTCGGACGACCAGGCGCAGGAAATTCTGCAAATGCGCCTGCAGCGCCTGACCGGCCTGGAGCAGGACAAGATCGTCAACGAGTACAAGGACGTGATGGAGCATATCGCCGACTTGCTCGACATCCTGGCCAAGCCTGAACGCGTGACCGTCATCATCACCGATGAAATGACGGCGGCGAAGAACGAATACGGCATTGGCAACAAGGACGCGCGCCGCTCGCAGATCGAGTTGAACGCGACCGACCTGGAAACGGAAGACCTGATCACGCCGCAGGACATGGTCGTGACCCTGTCGCATACCGGCTACATGAAGGCCCAGCCGATCACCGAATACCGCGCGCAGAAGCGCGGTGGCCGCGGCAAGCAGGCCATGGCGACGAAAGAGGAAGACTGGATCGACCAGCTGTTCATCGCCAACACGCACGACTACATCCTGTGCTTCTCGGATCGTGGCCGCATGTACTGGCTGAAGGTGTGGGAAGTGCCGCAAGGCTCGCGCAATTCGCGCGGCAAGCCGATCGTCAACATGTTCCCGCTGCAGGACAACGAAAAGATCACCGTGATCCTGCCGCTGTCGGGCGAGAACCGCACGTTCCCGGAAGACCATTACGTGTTCATGTCGACCAGCCTCGGTACCGTCAAGAAAACGCCGCTGAAGGACTTCAGCAATCCACGCAAGGCCGGCATCATCGCGGTCGACCTGGACGACGGCGACTTCCTGATCGGCGCGGCGCTGACCGACGGCCAGCACGACGTGATGCTGTTCTCCGATTCGGGCAAGGCAGTGCGCTTCGATGAAAACGATGTGCGTCCGATGGGCCGTACGGCGCGCGGCGTGCGCGGCATGAACCTGGAAGAAGGCCAGCACGTGATCGCCCTGCTGGTGGCCGAGAACGAGCAGCAATCGGTGCTGACGGCAACGGAAAACGGCTACGGCAAGCGTACGCCGATCACCGAGTACACGCGCCATGGCCGTGGCACGAAAGGCATGATCGCCATCCAGACCAGCGAACGCAACGGTAAAGTGGTTGCCGCGACCCTGGTCGATACCAGCGATGAAATCATGCTGATCACCACCGGTGGCGTATTGATCCGCACCCGCGTGTCGGAAATCCGCGAGATGGGCCGCGCGACGCAGGGCGTGACCCTGATCGCCGTGGAAGACGGCACCAAGCTGTCCGGCCTGCAGCGCGTGGTGGAAACGGATATCGACGAAGTCGAACTGACGACGGAGGCGGGCACGGAGGCCGCGCCGGCGGCGGCCGACCCGGTCGATCCGGTCGATCCGGCCCAGCCGGAGTAAGATGATTGGGGCTCTTTCGGGAGCCCCAATTGCTATTGGCGCGCCAGTTGCGGCGCCAGCCTGCGTGTCCCATTTGTTCCCCGCTTTTATAAAGTCCCGCATGCCATGAGAAAAATCGTTGCCACCTTCTTTGCCGCGTTTTCGCTGGCCTTCCTTGCGACCCTGCCGGCCCTGGCCCAGAGCACGCAAGCCACGCCTTCGCGCCAGGCGGCGCCCAGCCCCGCCATGAAAGTGGCCGTGCGGCGCATGCTCGACGCGATGCAGTTCCCGCAACTGACGCGCAATATCTTCGACCAGATGCTGCAATCGGTGCCCGCCATGATCCGCCAGTCGGCGCAGCAGCAAATCAACGGCAACCCGAAGCTGGACGAGCAGCGCAAGGCGCGCGCGCTGGCCAGCGCCGAAGAGGAAATTCCCCTGGCCATCGCCACTCTGACGCAGGTGCTGGCCGATCCGACCCTGATCGATGAACTGGGCGATGAAATGGTGCCCCTGTACGCGCGCTTTTACACGGTGCCGGAAGTCGAGCAGCTGACGGCCTTCTACAAGACGCCGCTGGGCCGCAAGATGCTGGCCACCATGCCGCAACTGTCCGCCGAATCGATGGCCATCAGCCAGCGCGTGCTGATCCCCCGCGTGAATGCCGTGCTTGACCAGGTCATGCGGGCGGCCACGCAGTCGCCCCAATAATTTCATTTTACTAAGGACCGTATCGTGACCCATATCTACAACTTCTCCGCCGGCCCCGCCGTCCTGCCCAAGGAAGTGCTGGCGCAAGCGGCCGCCGAGATGCAGGACTGGCATGGCAGTGGCATGTCGGTGATGGAAATGAGCCACCGTGGTCCCGAATTCATTTCCATCTACAAGCAGGCAGTGGCCGACCTGCGCGAGCTGCTGGCCGTGCCCGCGAACTACAAAATCCTGTTCCTGCAGGGCGGTGGACTGGGCGAGAACGCCATCATCCCGATGAACCTGGCGGGCCTGGCCGCGCAGCAGCCGGCCACCGTGGACTTCGTGCACACGGGTTCGTGGTCGGGCAAGTCGATCCAGGAAGCGGCCAAGTATGCGAACGTCAACGTGGCCGCGTCGTCCAAGGCTGCCCGTTTCACGGGCGTGCCGCCAGTCTCCGAATGGAAGCTGACGCCAGGCGCCGCCTACCTGCACATCTGCACCAATGAAACCATCGACGGTGTGGAATTCCAGCAGGCGCCAGACGTGCCGGCAGGGACCACCATCGTGGCAGACATGTCCTCGCACATTCTGTCGCGCGTGATCGACGTGTCGCAATATGGCGTCATCTTCGGCGGCGCGCAGAAAAATATCGGCCCGGCCGGCCTGACCCTGGTCATCGTGCGCGAAGACTTGCTGGGCAAGGCCTTGCCGATCTGCCCGTCGGCCTTCGACTGGACCATCGTTGCCGAACATGAGTCGATGTACAACACGCCGCCCACCTACGGCATCTATATCGCCGGCCTGGTTTTCCAGTGGCTCAAACGCCAGGGTGGCGTTGCAGCCATGGAACAGCGTAATATTGAGAAAGCGGCGCTGCTGTACGCGGCGCTCGATGCGGACGACTTTTACCAGAACCGGGTCGACCCCGCATACCGCTCGCGCATGACCATCCCGTTCTATCTGCGCGACGAAAGTCTGAACGATGCATTCCTGGCCGGCGCCAAGCAGCGCGGCCTGCTGCAACTGAAGGGCCACAAGTCCGTCGGCGGCATGCGTGCATCGATCTATAACGCGATGCCGATCGAGGGCGTGCAAGCCCTGGTCAACTATTTGAACGAGTTTGCCGGACGCTGAGTCGCCTAGACGACCGCGCCGGCCCGCCGCCGGCGCAGGCCGCGCGGCCATGATTGAAGTACAGCTGACGAAACAAACCACCATGACCGATAAATTGAAACCGCTGCGCGAACAGATCGATGCGATCGACGCGCAAATCCTCGAGCTGCTGAACCGCCGCGCGCAAATCGCCCAGCAAGTGGGCCATGTGAAGGCCGAGACGCAGGCGCCCGTATTCCGTCCCGAGCGCGAGGCGCAGGTGCTGCGCGGCGTGGCCGAGCGCAATCCCGGCCCCATGGGCGACCGCGAAGTACAGACCATCTTCCGCGAAATCATGTCGTCCTGCCGCTCGCTGGAAAAGCGGGTCACCGTGGCGTATCTGGGCCCGGCCGGCACCTTCAGCGAACAGGCCGTGTACCAGCAGTTCGGCAGCGCCGTCGAAGGCTTGCCGTGCGCATCCATCGATGAAGTGTTCCGTTCCGCCGAAGCGGGAACGGCAGACTTCGGCGTGGTGCCGATCGAGAATTCCTCGGAAGGCGCCGTCAACCGCACCCTCGACATGATGCTGCAGACGAGCCTCATCATCAGCGGCGAGGTGGCGATCGCCGTGCACCACAGCCTGATGACGAAGAGCGGCAACATGGATGGCGTCACCGCGATCTGCGCCCATTCGCAGGCGCTGGCGCAGTGCCAGGTGTGGCTGAACCAGAATTATCCGCACGTCGCGCGCCACGCCGTGGCATCGAACGCCGAGGCGGCCCGCATGGCCGGCGAAGATGGCACGGTGGCCGCGATTGCCAGCGAACTGGCCGGCGCGCAGTACAAGCTGGGCGTGGTCAAGGGCCATATCCAGGACGACCCGCACAACCGCACGCGCTTTGCCGTCGTGGGCACCTTGCAGACGGCGCCGTCGGGCAAGGACCAGACGTCGCTGGTGCTGGCCGTGCCGAACAAGGCGGGCGCCGTGTACCAGTTGCTGGCGCCCCTGGCGAAACACGGCGTGTCGATGACGCGCTTCGAGTCGCGCCCGGCGCGCATGGGCAGCTGGGAGTATTATTTCTATGTCGATGTGGAAGGCCACGTGCACGACGCGGCCGTCGCCCAGGCGCTGGCCGAGCTGCAAAGCAATGCGGCGTTTTTCAAGGTGCTGGGGTCGTATCCGGTCAGCCTGTGAAACTGTAGCTATTCTTACAATCACCCACTTTTTTAAAGAACACCATGTCTAAAAATATCGGTCCAGAATACGTCCGCGCCATCGCCCCTTACCAGAGCGGCAAACCGATCGCGGAAGTCGCGCGCGAATTCGGCCTCGACGAGGCAGCCATCGTCAAGCTGGCGTCGAATGAAAACCCGTACGGCATGCCGGAATCGGCCAAGCAGGCGATGATCGCCGCCATCGATGACCTGGGCCGCTACCCGGACGCCAACGGCTTTGACTTGAAAGCCGTGCTGTCGAAGCGCTATGACGTGCCGGCCGACTGGATCACCCTGGGCAATGGCAGCAACGACATCCTGGAAATCGCCGCGCACGCCTTCGTGCAGCATGGCGAATCCGTCGTGTACTCGCAGTATTCGTTCGCCGTGTACGCGCTGGCCACGCAAGGCCTGGGCGCGCGCCACATCGTCGTCCCGGCGCAAGCCTACGGCCATGACCTGGACGCCATGGCGGCGGCGATTGCCGACGACACGCGTCTGGTTTTCATCGCCAACCCGAATAACCCGACCGGCACCTTCCTGACGGCGGCGCAGCTCGAAGCCTTCCTGCAGAAAGTGCCGGCGCATGTGGTCGTCGTGCTGGACGAGGCCTACAACGAATTCCTGTCGGCCGACGACCAGTACGAGTCGACGGCGTGGGTGCGCCAGTATCCGAACCTGGTGGTCTCGCGCACCCTGTCGAAGGCCTACGGCCTGGCCGGCCTGCGCATCGGCTTCGCCATCGCCCAGCCTGTGCTGACGGACCTGATGAACCGCATCCGCCAGCCGTTCAACGTCAACTCGCTGGCGCAGGCGGCCGCGATTGCCGCCCTGAACGACAAGGCCTTCCTCGAGCAAAGCGCGCGCAACAACGCGGCCGGCTACCAGCAGTTTACGGAAGCGTTTACGCAACTGGGCCTGGAATACGTGCCGTCGCACGGCAATTTCGTGCTGGTCAAGGTGGGCGACGACGATGGCGCCGGCGCGCGCGTGAACCTGGCGCTGCTCAAGCAGGGCGTGATCGTGCGTCCCGTGGGCAGCTATGGCTTGCCGCAATGGCTGCGCATTTCCATCGGCCTGCCGCAGGAAAACGCCATCTTCATCGCCGCGCTGACGAAAGCGCTGGCCTGACGATATGACGACGCCTGCACTGAACAAGGTAGTCATCTTTGGCGTAGGCCTGATCGGCGGTTCGTTCGCGCGCGCCCTGAAACATGCGGGCGTGGCGGCCACCGTGGTCGGCATGGGCCGCTCGCAGGCGTCGATGGTGCGCGCGCTCGAACTGGGCATCATCGATGAAATCGGCGGCGACATGGCGCAAGCCTTGCATGGCGCCGATCTGGTGCTGCTGGCCGCGCCCGTGGCGCAAACGGGCGCCATCCTGGCAGCCATCGCGCCGCACCTGCAGCCGGGCACCATCGTCACCGATGCGGGCAGCACGAAGAGCGACGTGGTGGCGGCCGCGCGCGCGGCGCTGGGTGGAAAAGTCGGGCAATTCGTGCCCGGCCACCCGATCGCGGGACGCGAGACGAATGGCCCCGACGCGGCCATTATCGATCTGTATCAGGGCAAGAAAGTGGTGCTCACGCCGCTGGCGGAAAACGCCGTGGCCGACGTGGCGCGCGTGGCGGCCGCGTGGCGCGCCTGCGGCGCCATCCTGCACACTTTGAGCCCCGAAGAACATGACAAGGTGTTTGCCGCCGTCAGCCATCTGCCGCATCTGCTGGCCTTTGCGCTGGTCGACGACATCGCCAACAAACCGCACGCGGGCCTGCTGTTCCAATACGCGGCCAGCGGCTTTCGCGACTTTACGCGCATCGCTGGCTCATCGCCGGAAATGTGGCGCGACATCAGCCTGGCCAACCAGCCGGCGCTGCTGCACGAACTGGATGCCTACCTGGCGCAGTTGACGACCTTGCGCGCCCATCTGGCCGCGAATGATGGCGCCGCCATCGAAGGCGTGTATGCGAACGCCCAGCACGCGCGGCAGCAATGGATCGAGGCGATTGAAACGGCGGAAGTACCAGCCTCGCCCTCACGATAAATACTCAAGGATTCCAGCATGACCCAGACCAAGCACTACCCCCACCATATCGATTTGAAGCCGGTGATGCATGCCGAAGGCACGGTGCGCTTGCCCGGCTCGAAAAGCATTTCCAATCGCGTGCTGCTGCTGGCCGCGCTGGCCAAGGGCACGACGAAGATCGTCGACCTGCTCGCCTCCGACGACACCTTCGTCATGCTGACGGCATTGACGTCGCTGGGCGTGAAATGGACGCAGGACGAGCTGACGGGCGATCCGGCCACGGCGCATCAGATCCACCACGTGGAAGGCTGCGGCGGCGTGTTCCCGCACCACGAGGCGGACCTGTTCATGGGGAACGCCGGCACGGCGATCCGCCCGCTGACGGCGGCGCTGGCCGTGATCGGCGGCGACTATACCCTGCATGGCGTATCGCGCATGCACGAGCGCCCCATCGGCGACCTGGTCGACGCGCTGAACGCCGTCGGTACGCAGATCGAATACACGGGCGAGCAGGGCTTCCCGCCGTTGCGCATCCGCCGTGGCCACATCCACGCGCAGCGCATCGCCGTGCGCGGCAACGTGTCGAGCCAGTTTTTGACGGCCTTGCTGATGGTGGCGCCGCTGATGGCGCGCGACCATGCTGTCACCATCGACGTGACGGGCGAGCTGATTTCGAAGCCGTACATCGAGATTACGCTGAACCTGATGCGCCGTTTCGGCGTGACGGTCGAGCATGACGGCTGGCAGTCGTTCACCGTGCAGCCGGGCCAGCAATATCAAAGCCCGGGCACGATCCACGTGGAAGGCGATGCGTCGTCGGCCTCGTATTTCCTGGCGGCTGGCGCCATCGGCGGCGGTCCCGTGCGCGTGGAAGGCGTGGGGCGCGACAGCATCCAGGGCGACGTGCGCTTCGTCGAAGCCTTGCAGCAGATGGGCGCGACCATCACCATGGGCGAGAACTGGATCGAAGCCCGTTCCAACGGCGTGCTGAAAGCCGTCGACATGGATTTCAACCATATTCCCGACGCGGCCATGACGATCGCCGTGGCTGCCCTGTACGCGGACGGCACCAGCACTTTGCGCAATATCGCCAGCTGGAGGGTGAAGGAAACGGACCGCCTGGCCGCCATGGCGACGGAATTGCGTAAACTCGGCGCGGAAGTGGAAGAGGGCGCCGATTACCTGCGCGTGACGCCGCCGGCCGAGATTCTTGCCGCCACCATCGACACGTATGACGACCACCGCATGGCCATGTGCTTCTCGCTCGCCTCGCTGGACGGCGCCGCGCGCCGCGGCAATGAGATGCGCATCAACGACCCGAAATGCGTGGCCAAGACCTTCCCCGAGTATTTCGCCGCGTTTGCGGGGATTGCAAAAGACACCCTGATTTAATTGATTGCTCATACTATGCCGACCTCCCACATCCCAGTCATCGCCATCGACGGCCCCACCGCTTCCGGCAAGGGCACGGTGGCGCACCGCGTGGCCGACAAGCTGGGCTTTCATTACCTGGACTCGGGCGCGCTGTACCGCCTGACGGCCTTGAGCGCGCTGCGCCGCGGCACGGACTTGCGCGACGAGCACGCGCTGGCCAAGCTGGCCGAACACTTGCCCTGCCATTTTGCGGGCGGCGAGATCCTGCTGGCGCATGAAAACGTCACCGAGCAGATCCGTGCCGAAGAGGTGGGCAATACGGCGTCGAAGATTGCCGTATTGCCAACGGTGCGCCATGCCCTCGTGGGCTTGCAGCTGGGCTTTCGCAAGACGCCGGGCCTGGTGGCCGACGGGCGCGACATGGGCACGGTGATCTTCCCGCATGCGCAATTGAAGGTCTTCCTGACGGCCAGCGTCGAGGCGCGCGCGCAACGGCGCTACAAGCAATTGATAGACAAGGGTTTTTCTGCTAATATGGAAGACCTTCTGATGGATTTGCAGGCGCGGGACGAACGTGATACTCACCGTGCGATTGCGCCGCTGGTCCCCGCGGAAGGGGCGCATGTCCTCGATACCTCGGCCATGACAGCTGATGAAGCTGTCGAAACCGTGTTGAAATGGTATGCCGCAGTTGCAAAATAAGCAGCAAAATAGCGTGTATTAGATGTGTAGTGCATGCTATGTGGTGCCCGTTGACGGCTCCTGGCCTGTCCGGGTGTGTCAAAAACCTAACCCAGTTTAAGTCGCATCGTGCGATCTCTGCTGGATAACCTGTGTGAACCCTATGTCTACTGTTACAACTAACGAATCTACCGGTATGGAAAGTTTTGCTGCGCTCTTCGAGGAATCGTTGTCGCGTCAAGATATGCGCTCCGGCGAAGTTATTTCCGCTGAAGTCGTGCGCCTCGACCACAATTTCGTGATCGTGAACGCTGGCCTCAAATCCGAAGCATTCATCCCTGTCGAAGAATTCAAGAACGACCACGGCGAACTGGAAGTCAAAGTTGGTGACTTCGTTTCCGTGGCGATCGAATCGCTGGAAAACGGTTTCGGCGATACCATCCTGTCGCGCGATAAAGCCAAGCGTCTGGCTTCGTGGCTGGCTCTGGAAAAAGCGATGGAATCGGGCGAAATCGTCGTCGGTACCGTCAATGGTAAAGTCAAAGGCGGTCTGACCGTGTTGACCAACGGCATCCGCGCATTCCTGCCGGGCTCGCTGGTTGATACCCGTCCTGTCAAAGACACCACCCCATTCGAAGGCAAAACCCTCGAATTCAAGGTGATCAAGCTGGATCGCAAGCGTAACAACGTGGTTCTGTCCCGCCGCGCCGTCATCGAAGCTTCGATGGGCGAAGAGCGTCAGAAACTGATGGAAACGCTGAAAGAAGGCACGGTCGTGACCGGCGTCGTCAAAAATATCACCGACTACGGCGCGTTCGTGGATCTGGGCGGTATCGATGGCCTGCTGCACATCACCGACCTGGCATGGCGCCGTGTACGTCACCCGTCGGAAGTACTGACGGTTGGCCAGGAAATCACCGCCAAAGTCCTGAAATACGATCAAGAGAAAAACCGTGTTTCGCTGGGCGTGAAACAACTGGGCGACGATCCTTGGACCGGTCTGTCCCGTCGTTACCCACAAAGCACCCGTCTGTTCGGTAAAGTAACGAACCTGACCGACTACGGCGCGTTCGTTGAAGTGGAACAGGGTATCGAAGGTCTGGTACACGTTTCCGAAATGGACTGGACGAACAAAAACGTTGCTCCTAACAAAGTTGTCCAACTGGGCGACGAAGTAGAAGTGATGGTTCTGGAAATCGACGAAGAGCGTCGTCGTATTTCGCTGGGCATGAAACAGTGCAAAGCCAATCCATGGGACGACTTCGGTGTTACCCATAAGAAAGGTGACAAAGTCCGCGGCGCGATCAAATCGATCACCGACTTCGGCGTGTTCATCGGCCTGGCCGGCAACATCGACGGTCTGGTGCACCTGTCCGACCTGTCCTGGACCGAAACCGGCGAAGAAGCCGTGCGTCGCTTCAAGAAAGGTGACGAATTGGAAGCCATCGTTCTGGCCATCGACGTTGAGCGCGAGCGCGTTTCCCTGGGCGTCAAGCAACTGGAAGGTGACCCATTCAACAACTTCGCAGCCATGAACGACAAAGGCTCGCTGGTAACCGGTACCGTTAAATCGGTTGAGCCTAAAGGCGCCGTGATCCAACTGTCCGAAGAAGTTGAAGGCTACCTGCGCGCTTCCGAAATCTCGCGCGACCGCGTTGAAGATGCTGGTACGCACCTGAAAGTCGGCGACACCGTCGAAGCAATGGTGTTGAACATCGACCGCAAAGCCCGTGGTATCCAACTGTCGATCAAAGCGAAAGACAACGTTGAAACCCAGGAAGCTATGCAAAAAATGGCAGCTACCGACAACAACGCAGCTTCGGGCACCACCAGCCTGGGCGCCTTGTTGAAAGCTAAGTTCGATAACAAGAACTAAGACTGCGGATACGGCAGATGACAAAGTCCGAGCTGATCAACCGCCTCGCTGAGCGTTATTCTCAGCTGGTGGCGAAAGATGCGGAGTATGCCGTCAAGACCATTCTCGATGCGATGACCAACGCCCTGGCGACCGGTCAGCGTATCGAGATCCGCGGTTTTGGCAGTTTTGCCCTGAACAGCAGGCCCCCGCGCATCGGCCGCAACCCGAAGTCCGGCGACAAGGTGATGGTTCCCGAAAAACGGGTACCCCACTTCAAGCCGGGCAAACAGTTGCGCGAGCGGGTGGACGCGATGGTCGGGCAACCGATTATCGAGGATTAATCGTCTGCTGGAAGGCGACATAGAAAGCGGCGTCCTTGGATGCCGCTTTTTTTTGTTAATATGCTGAGAATGCCTGACATCAGCTACTGCGCGTCGCGCTTTGCGGCCTGCGATGCTCACCGTACTTCAGTACGGTTGCGCTTCTCGGACCAAAGGGGGCGCCGAGCCTCGCTGACGCTCGCTACGGTTTGATCAGCGCTCTACGTTTGTGTCATGTGGCACGGGCATTTTTTTTGTTCACTCTGGACCTATCGATGAAAATCATCTCCACCATCGTTGGCTGTGTTCTTTTCGTCCTGTTCTTCAGTTTTGCGCTGAAGAATGCGCAGGTTGTCGACTTGCATGTATTCCTCAATTATGAAATTCGCGGCCCCCTGGTCTTGATGCTGCTGGGCTTTTTTGTCGCTGGCGCCAGCCTGGGCGTACTGGCCCTGACGCCGACCGTGTTCCGTCACCGCCGCGAAGCGACCAAGCAAAAAACCACCATTGCCGCGCTGCAGACCGTTGGCGTGGCCAGCAATGTCCAGCCGCAACCGGACAGCGTGAGCGCGCAGTAAGCGGCGCCATCGCTCCTATCTCTCTTACTCGAATAAAAACAATCGCATGGATTTTGAACTCTGGTGGCTCTTGGGTATCCCGGTGTTTTTCGCGCTGGGCTGGATTGCCGCGCGTGTGGACATTCATCAACTGGTGTCCGAATCGCGCAGCCTGCCGCGCAATTACTTCAGGGGCTTGAATTTCCTGCTCAATGAACAGCATGACAAGGCCATCGATGCCTTCATCGAAGTCGTCAAGCTGGACCCGGAATCGGCCGATATGCACTTTGCGCTGGGCAATCTGTTCCGCCGCCGCGGCGAAACGGAACGCGCCATCCGCGTGCACCAGAATTTGCTGGCGCGCCCGGACCTGCCGCTGGAACAGCAGGGCCATGCCGCCTATGAGTTGGGCATGGATTACCTGAAGGCAGGCTTGCTGGACCGCGCCGAAGAAACCTTCAACAGCCTGGTCGACACGCAATATGCGGCCCAGGCGCGCCGCGCGCTGCTGGAAATCTACCAGCGCGAAAAGGAATGGCCGCGCGCCATCGAAGCGGCCGTGGGCTTGCAGGAATCGGGCGCCGGTGCGCGCCAGAAGGAAATCGCCCAGTTCTATTGCGAACTGGCGCATGACGCCCTCGTGCACATGAAGCCGGACGACGCCATGCCGCTGCTGGAAAAAGCCTTGCAGACGGACCGCAAGAGCGTGCGTGCCACCATCCTGACGGGCGACGTGCTGCTGGCGCGCGGCGACGTGGAAGGCGCGCTGACTACCTGGCGCCGCGTGGAGCAGCAAAGCGTGCCGCACGTGGCCCTGGTGGCGCAGCGCCTGATGGACGGGTATACCAAGGTCGGCCGTGCGCAGGAAGGCGTCAACCTGCTGCGCTCCTACCTGGAAGAGGCGTCGTCGATCGACCTGATCGAAGTCGTCTTCAAGGCCGTCATCGAACTCGACGGCGTGGAAGCGGCGAAGCAGCTGGTCAGCGCCGAGCTGCGCCGCACGCCGACCTTGCTGGGCCTGGATAAACTGCTGGAAGCGCGCATGATGGATGCGCCGGCCGCCATCTGGTCCGAGCTGTCGATGGTGAAAAACCTCGTGCACGGCTACACGCAGAAGCTGGCCCGCTATCAGTGCAGCCACTGCGGCTTCAAGGCGCGCCAGTTCTACTGGCACTGCCCTGGCTGCAACAAGTGGGAGACTTACCCACCACGCCGCACAGAAGAACTCAATGTCATGAACTGATTCGTACACGTCACCTTGCCCTGAGCAATGTGGCGTGTACTTCTATGTAAGACCTGCTTTTTATCCATACGGTACATCCATGAAAATCACCATTATCGGCACCGGCTATGTTGGCCTCGTGACCGGCGCCTGCCTGGCGGAGCTGGGCAACGACGTCTTTTGCCTCGACCTGGACGGACAGAAGGTCGCCTTGCTCAACAGCGGCGGCATCCCCATCCATGAACCTGGCCTGGAAGAAGTCGTGGCGCGCAACCGCGCCGCCGGCCGCATGACCTTTTCCACCGACGTCGAGGCTGCTGCCGCGCACGGCGTGATGCAATTCATTGCCGTCGGCACGCCGCCCGATGAAGACGGCTCGGCCGACCTGCAATATGTGCTGGCGGCCGCGCGCGGCATCGGCAAGTACATGACGGACTTCAAGGTCATCGTCGACAAGTCCACCGTGCCCGTGGGCACAGCTGAAAAAGTGCGCGCCGCCATCCAGGGCGAACTCGATGCACGCGGCGTGGCCGCCACGTTTTCGGTCGCGTCGAACCCGGAATTCCTCAAGGAAGGCGCTGCCGTCGAAGATTTCATGCGCCCCGACCGCATCGTCATCGGTGTCGATGCGACGCCGGACGGCGAGCGCGCGCGCGAATTGCTGAAAAGCCTGTATGCGCCGTTCAACCGCAACCACGAGCGCACCTACTGGATGGATGTGCGCTCGGCCGAATTCACGAAGTATGCGGCCAATGCCATGCTGGCCACGCGCATCTCGTTCATGAATGAATTGGCGAACCTGGCCGACAAGGTGGGCGTCGACATCGAGGCCGTGCGCCACGGCATCGGTTCCGACCCGCGCATCGGCCACAGCTTCCTGTACGCCGGCTGCGGCTATGGCGGTTCCTGTTTCCCGAAAGACGTGCAGGCGCTCGAGCGCACGGCGCGCGGCCACGGCCAGGAACTGCTGATCCTGCGTGCCGTCGAAGCCGTCAATGACCAGCAGAAGCAGGTGCTGGGCCGCAAAGTGGTCACTCGCTTCGGCGCCGACCTGACGGGCCGGCATTTCGCCGTGTGGGGCCTGGCCTTCAAGCCGAATACGGATGACATGCGCGAAGCGTCGGCCCGTGTCCTGCTGGCGGACCTGCTGGGACGCGGCGCCACCGTGGCCGTGTATGACCCCGTCGCCATGGCCGAGGCGCGCCGCGTGCTGCAACTGGACTTGACGCCGGAGCAACTGGCCAAGGTGCGCTTTGCCGACAGTCCGAAGGATGCGCTGCAGGACGCCGATGCGCTGGTCATCGTGACCGAATGGAAAGCCTTCCGCAGCCCCGATTTCGAGCAGATCAAGGCGCGCCTGAAGCAGGCCGTGATCTTTGACGGGCGCAACCTGTTCGAGCCGGCCGTCATGGCCGAGAATGGCATCGAATACCACGGGATCGGTCGCTCGATCCTGACGCGCGCATGAGCGCCCAAGAGGTGGTCGCCTTGACGGCGCCGGCCGCATTGGCCCAGGTACGCCTGCTGGTGGTGGGCGATGTGATGCTGGACCGCTACTGGTTCGGCGATGTCAGCCGCATCTCGCCGGAAGCGCCCGTGCCCATCGTGCGCATCGAGAAGCGCGAAGAGCGCCTGGGCGGCGCGGCCAACGTGGCGCGCAACGCGGCCGCGCTGGGTGCGAAGACGAGCCTGCTGGGCGTGGTGGGCGACGACGAGGCCGGCAGCCAGGTCGAGCGCCTGCTCGAAGGCGGCGGCATCCACAGTTATTTGCAGCGCGATGCGGCCATTTCCACCATCATCAAGCTGCGCGTGATTGGCCGCCAGCAGCAGATGCTGCGCATCGACTTCGAAGATGCGCCCAGCGATACGGTGCTGCGCGACAAACTGGCGCAGTTTAATGCCCTCTTGCCGCACTACGATGTGGTGGTCCTGTCCGATTACGCCAAAGGCAGCCTGGTGAACGTGGCCGAGATGATCAAGGCGGCGAGAAAGGCCGGCAAAATCGTCATGGTCGACCCGAAAGGCGATGATTTCAGCCGCTATTCGGGTGCGTCAGTGCTCACTCCGAATAAATCCGAACTGCGCCGCGTGATCGGCAGCTGGAACACGGAAGAGCAGCTCACGGAGCGCGCGCAGCAGATGCGCGCGCAACTGGGCCTGGACGCCTTGCTGCTGACACGCTCGGAAGAGGGCATGAGCCTGTACACGGCCGATGAGGTGGTGCACATGCCCACCGATGCGCGCGAAGTGTTCGATGTCTCGGGCGCCGGCGACACGGTGATCGCCACCATGGCGGCCATGCTGGGCGCCGGCATGAGCCTGGGCGACGCCGTGCGCACGGCCAACCGCGCCGGCGGCATCGTCGTCGGCAAGCTGGGCACGGCCACCGTTACCCGAGAAGAGCTGTTCCCGCAGTAAATATGCTGTATCACCTGCGCCGGCCTGTTTGATCTGGCGCAGGTTTCCCCACCGTTTCGCTGTCCCGTCTTGTCAACCGTATCACGCCACAGCCGTTAAAGCCGTTAAGGCGCTGTTCCTCCTTTGCGTTCGAGTCATCTTGAAACCACATTACGGAGAGATACCCATGTTCAAAAAAATACTGCTGGCCATCGCCACCCTGGTCGCGACGATGGGCTTTGCCTTTGCCCAGGTCGATGTCAACAAGGCGGATCAGGCGGCACTCGACAGCGTCAAGGGCATCGGCCCCGTCACGTCGAAAGCCATCATCGATGAACGCGCCAAGGGCGGCGCCTTCAAGGATTGGGCTGATTTCGAAACACGCGTGAAGGGCATCGGCCCGAAAAGTTCCGTGAAGCTGTCGGAAGCGGGCTTGCAGGTGAATGGCCAGGCCAAGTCCGGCGCGCCAGCGGCGCCCGCTCCGGCGGCGAAAGCTGCCCCGGCAAAAAAGGACGCTGCTGTGAAGGAAGTTGCAGCGAAAGAAGCCGCACCGAAGCCAGCTGCTGCGACCGACACCGCTGCGGCGCCAGCCAAGACAGCTGCTGAAACGAGGAAGGAAGCTGCTGCCGCCAAGAAAGAAGCCAAGGCCGCCGCCGCTGCCGCGAAAAAAGAAGCCGCCGCCGCCAAGGTAGTGCCTGCAGCAGCCGTTGCTCCTGCTGCTGCAGCGGCCGATGCCGCCCCCGTGAAAACGGCTGCCGAAACGAAGAAGGAAGCCGCTGCCGCGAAGAAAGCGGCAACGGCCGCCAAGAAAGAAGCCAAGGCTGCGGAAGCGGCGGCGAAGAAGGAAGCCAAACTGGCTGCTGCCGACGCGAAGAAGGCCGAAGCCGAGAAAAAGTAAGCGTGTCGTTGTGAAGCGTGTTGCGTGGTGGTGCCGCGCAGCACGAGAAGAAAACCCCGCGTGGTACCGGCCGCGCGGGGTTTTTTTATTCCGCAGCCTGGACTTCCGGCTTGCCAGTGCGCCGGAATGGCGCAGCCAGTTGCCCCGCCAGCGTCTGCGGCATGGCGGCCTCGATGCCGCAGGCGGCCGGCCAGGCGCGCGGCAGGTGATATGTGCCGAACAGCCGGTCCAGCACGGGTAAGGTAGAGGCGTAGTTGCGGTTGATGTGCTCGAATTTGCTGTGATGCCAGTGGTGGAAGGCGGGCGTGGCCACCAGCCATTCCAGCGGGCCGAAGCGCCAGCGCAGGTTGGCGTGGATGAAGAAGCCCCAGACGGTGCCGATCAGCAACAGCAGCACGGGGGCGGCGCTGCCTGCCGCACTTGGGCCGGCCAGGCCCAGCAGATACAGGGGTGTCAGGCCGAACAGGCGCGTGACGACCATGTCGACTGGATGGGTGCGCGTATTGGCGAGGAAATACAGCTGTTCCGTGCTGTGGTGCACGGCATGGTGGCGCCACAGCCATGGAATTTCATGGCTGAGCCGATGGCCCCAGTAAGTGCCGACTTCGCCGATCAGCAAGCCCAGCAGTATCTTGCCCCACAGGGGCAGGGCGGACAGGGCGGCGGGGATGGCATCCGGCAGCAAGCGCTGGCCAGCGACGGCGATCAGGGCCAGCGGCGCGGCCAGCAAGGCGGCCGGTAGCAGACTGCTGATGAAATAAAAGCCCAGGTCACTGAACAGTTCCGTACGGGAACGCCCCGCGTGACGCTCGCCAAAGAAGCGCTCGAGCGGCACGAAAATCACGGCCAGGAGCACCAGCCACAGGACCAGGCGCAGCACATCGATGGCGATGCCGGGCAAGTGGGTTTGCAAGGTGTGCAGCAGGCTCATTTCATTCCATCAGATAAGAACAAAAAAAATCCGGACAAAGCTGGGCTGGTCCGGATTCTGTTATGCGCGCTGGCGGCTCAGACTGCAACAACAGCCTTGCGGCGGCGCGCCATGAAGCCCAGCAAGCCCAGTCCACCGATCAGCATGCCCCAGGTCGATGGTTCCGGCACGGCCGACACCAGCGATACGCCATCGAGCAGCATGAACGGTGGCGCGCCCGTCGGGCTGCCCTTGGCCATGAACGACAGCAATTCGCTGCTGTTCGTGGCCGTGAAGGTCATGCTGGCCTGGTGCCAGCCCGTGAAGCCCTGGCTGACGTTGGCCAGCGATGCCGTCTGCTGCTTGCTGCTGCCCAGCGCAACGTCCCAGTAATTGACGAGGTTATCGCCGCGGAAGCCCACTTGCTGGCCCGCGCCATACGAAAAACTCAGGGTGTAGGCATGGCCGGCCACCAGTCCGCTGACCAGCTGCGTGACGGGGCCAGGGAAATAATCCCAGTCGGCAGCCAGCACATTGCCGCCCGTGGGGCTGACACCCAGGCCGTTTTTCGGTCCCGCACCGCTATACGAATTCGGGCCCCACAAGGCCAGCGCCGTCGCGGCGTTGGTGTCGTCGATGTTGTTACCGTTCAAGACGAAGTTATAGCCCTTGCTGGACCAGTCGCTCAGGTAGGTGCGGTCCGCGCGGGCGTAGGTGCCTTCGTTCAGCTGTTTCGAGGTGCCGTTGCTGGTCAGTTCGAAATCGCCATTCTTGACCAGGTTGGTTGTGGCGGCCTGGGCAGCAGTGACGCACAGGGAAGCGGCGGCCAGCGCCAGCAAGATAGATGTTTTACGCATGATAAAGCTCCAAAAGTGACAGGATAGTGTTGCAGTCTGTCGGCGAGCTTTTGGCCAACGTTGGATTCAATCGCGGAAGGGCGAGAAAGGTATTGCGGAGACAGCGGTGGTGTCTCGTTGAAGCGATTATAGCAGTGTTTGGCAAAACGGCATCTAACATGTTTCGAAAACAACAAATATTTTTGGATGGCAATCTTGCCAGGTTTAAAGTTTTTGCATGCCATGCGCGCCTACAGCTGCGACTCGATCGGCAGCCAGCGCATCACGCACACCAGCATGCGGCGCCAGATGCCTGCTTCCGGGTCGTGCGTCCACACCTTGGCTGGCTCTTCTGTGGCGTCGGACCAGCGCAGGGCGCCGTTGTCGAGGAGCAAACGATAGCTGGTGTCGCTAGCCGTCGAGTGCAGGAACAGCGTGCGCATGTCGGCCGCCAGTGCGGCGTCGTTGAACAGCACGCCCATCTCCGTATTCAGCTGGGCCGAGCGGGGATCGAGGTTGAAGGAGCCGACGAAGCCCCGCTGGCCGTCGACCACCACGGCCTTGGTATGCAGGCTGGCGCGGCTCGAACCCATCAGGCTGATGCGCTTGCGGTGCAGGGTCTTCAATTCATACAGCTCGATGCCGCCGCCCAGCAGCTCCTGGCGGTAGCGCGCATAACCCGCATGCACGAGGGCCACGTCGGTGGCGGCCAGCGAGTTGGTCAGTACCTGGACCTTGACGCCAGCCGCGACTTTTTCGGCCAGGGTCTGCGTCAGCGCCGTGCCGGGCACAAAATAAGGTGAGGTCAGCAGCGCTTCTTCGCGTGCGTCCGTCAGCAGGGGCAGCAAGCTGTGCATGAGCCAGTGCTCGCTGCGCTGCAAACTGGCCACGGGCGCGGCTTTTTCCGGAGGGTCAGACAGCACTTGCACTTGCCCGCTCCAGTGCAGGCGTATCCGGCCGTCGAGGTGGGCTTGCAACTGGCCCGTATCCGTCAGTTGCCGCAGGTAGGGCGAGGCGCCCAGTTCGCCCGTGAGCGCGTCGAGGCGGGCGCGCACAGCCTGCAATTCCGGCGCGCCTGCGTTCTTATCGGCGTGCAAGGCGCTGATGGGGATGACGGCGCGGCTGTTCCAGAAGCGGTCGAAGATATCGCTCGTCTGCTGCACGGCGGGGCCCACCAGCAGCAAGTCCGCATCCTGGAAATTGACTTGCTCGGCGGCATCAAAGTATTCATCGCCGATATTGCGCCCGCCGACGAGGGCCACCCTGCTGTCGACGATCCATGCCTTGTTGTGCATGCGCCGGTTCAGGCTGACGGCGCGCAAGGCCATTTCCACGGCGCGCAGCCAGATGCCGTCGCGGTTGCGGCTCGGATTGAAGATGCGCACGTCGATCAGCGGGTGGCTGTCGAGCGCGAGGATGGCGGCATCCTGGCCGCGCGCGTTGATATCGTCGAGCAACACGCGCACGCGCACGCCGCGGTCGGCCGCGCGCAGCAGTTCGCGCACCAGCAACCGTCCCGTGACGTCGTTATGCCAGATGTAGTACTGCAGGTCGAGGCTGCGTCCCGCTTCGCGCGCGCTCAGGGCGCGCAGGGCGAAGGCTTCCAGATTGTCGTCGATCAGGGCCGTGCCGCTGTGGCCCGGGCGTTGCGCCAGTTGCGGCGCCAGCACGCGGTCGAGCAGGGTGGCGTCTGCCGCCACGGGCAAGGCCGTGCCAGGCGCGCCCAGCGACCGCTCGGCGAAACGCCCATAGCTGTACAGGGCGGCGATGCTGAGCACGGCAAACAAGGTGGCCAGCAGCAGCAATTTGACGAGCATGCGGCGCACCGTCAGCGGGCCGCGGACATGCTGCGGCGCGAGGAAAGCTTGGCGGTGTGGGGCATGCGGACTCTTTCAGCTGGATGGCAACAGCCGATTGTAGCAGTTTCTACAATGCACGATTTTCAGGCCGAGCCCGCCGGCAGCCGCGCCAGGAAGCCGTGAATCTGCGACACCACGGCCGCCCCTTCGCCGACGGCGGCGGCCACGCGCTTGGTCGAGCCGGCCCGCACGTCGCCGATGGCGAACACGCCCGGCACGCTCGTTTCCAGCGCGGCCCGGTCCGGCAAGTCGGGGGGATACACCACGTGGCCGTGGCCATGGGCGCGGCATTCGGCGCGCGTGACGTCGAAGCCCGTGCGGATGAAACCCTGCTCATCGACGGCCACGGCGCAGTCGTGCAGCCAGTCCGTGTTCGGATCGGCGCCGACGAAGAGAAACACGCGGCGCACGGCGCAATCGGCTTCCTCGCCCGTACGGTTGTTGCGCCAGCGCACCTCCGTCAAGCCATCGTCGTCGCCTTCGAGGGCGATGATTTCCGTGTGCGTGTGCAAGGTGATGTTGGGCGTGGCGGCGATGCGCTCGATCAGGTAGCTTGACATGCTGGCCGCCAGCCCTTCGCCGCGGATCACCATGTGGACCTTGGCGGCGTGGCCGGAGAGAAACACGGCCGCCTGGCCGGCCGAATTGCCGCCGCCGACCAGGATGATCTCTTCCTGCCGGCACAGCTTGGCTTCGATGGGCGAGGCCCAGTAATACACGCCCCGTCCCTCATACGTTTTCAGGTTCGCCAGCGAGGGACGGCGGTAGCGCGCGCCGCAGGACAGCACCACCGTGCGGGCGCGCACCTGCGTGCCATCGCACAGATTGACGCGCAGCGGCCAGGTGTCGCACAGCAAGTTGGCGGCGCTGGCCGGAGTGGCGATCTCGACGCCGAATTTTTGCGCCTGCACGTAGGCGCGTCCTGCCAGTGCACGGCCGGAAATACCGGTGGGAAAGCCCAGGTAATTTTCGATGCGCGCGCTGGCGCCCGCCTGGCCGCCATACGCGCGCTGTTCCAGGGCCAGCACGCTCAAGCCTTCGGATGCCGCATACACGGCCGTGGCCAGGCCGGCAGGACCGGCGCCCACCACCAGCACGTCAAAAATCTTGTCGCCGGACAAATCGGGCAGCATGCCCAGGCAGCGTCCCAGTTCCGCATTGCCGGGATTCTTCATGATCTTGCCATCAGGGCAGACCACCAGCGGCCATTCCTGCGGCGTGGGCTGGTAGCGCTCGGCCAGCGCGGCGGCGGCCGCATCGGTGGCCGGGTCGAGTACTGTGTGCGGATGGCCATTGCTCGATAAAAAGCTTTGCAGATGGAACAGATTGCCATTGCCGCGCGGTCCCACCAGCACGGGGCCGCCCGAATTGGACTCGATCAGCGCCACGCGGCGCAGGATCAGGGCGCGCACGATGCGTTCGCCCATCTCCGCCTCGGCCACGATCAGCGCGCGCAAGGATTCCGAACTGATGTCGAGCAATTCCACCGCGCCCACGGCGCTGCCGTTGACGAGGGTAGGGCGGCCGGACAATTGCGCCACCTCGGCAATGAAGTGGCCGACACCCACTTCGCGCAGCTGCGACGCCTGCCCCAGCACCTCGTGGCGCTTGATGCTGACCCGCCCCGACAGTATCACCAGCATGCCGAAACTGCTGCTGCCCGCCTCGAACAGCGTATCACCATCGGCAAAGTGTTGCCGCGTGCCATAGCGCTGCAAGCGCTGCAGTTCGGGCGCATTGAAGACGGGAGAGATCTGGTGGCTGCGGCCCTGCAAGTCGAGCGTGGCGAACTGGACGGGATCGTCCTGCGTCGTTTCGGGAATGAATTCGGGTGTGCTGCTGGCCATGGCGAGTCCGTTCGAAGACTGAATAAGCAAATAACAAAAATAACTAACAGTGACGAGTCTAGCGCATGCGGCGCGCGCCTGCCGCAATATCCCTGGCGCACGCCCGGAAATGGCGGCGCGGCAAGCGTCATGCGGCATGTGGCGGCGCAGCCGGACGCGCCCGCGGGCCCGGATGCCGGTGCCGATGAGCGATACACCGTCCAGCATCTCATATTAGAATGGGTCTTTGTTGAATCCACTCAAACAGACACGATGGCTTACAAGACACTTGAAGATACGATAGGCAATACCCCGCTGGTGCAGCTGACGCGCTTGCCGGGTGCCGATGCGCTTGCGCGCAACAACGTCATCCTTGGCAAGCTGGAGGGTAATAATCCGGCCGGCTCCGTAAAGGACCGCGCTGCCATGTCCATGCTCAAGCGCGCCGAAGAGCGCGGCGTCATCAAGCCGGGCGATACCCTGATCGAGGCGACCAGCGGCAATACGGGCATCGCACTGGCCATGGCCGCCGCCTTGCGCGGCTACAAGATGCTATTGCTGATGCCGGATAACCTCAGCGTGGAGCGCCGCCAGAGCATGGCTGCCTACGGCGCCGACATTTTATTGACGCCGAGGACGGGCGGCATGGAATATGCGCGCGACCTGGCCGAGCAGATGCAGAAGGATGGCCGCGGCGTGATCCTCGACCAGTTTGCCAACGAAGACAATTCGCGCGCCCACTATGAAAGCACGGGACCGGAAATCTGGCGCGACACGGAAGGCCGGATCACGCACTTCGTCAGCGCCATGGGCACGACGGGCACCATCATGGGCGTGTCGCGCTATTTGAAAGAGCAGAATCCCGCCATCCAGATCATCGGCGCCCAGCCCGAGGAAGGTTCGCAGATCCCCGGCATCCGCAAGTGGCCGGAAGCATACTTGCCGAAAATCTACGACAAGTCGCGCGTCGACCAGGTGGAATACGTGAGCCAGGGCGTGGCCGAGCGCATGGCGCGCAGCCTGGCTGCGGAAGAGGGCTTGTTCTGCGGCATCTCGGCAGCCGGCGCCTGCGAAATCGCGCTGCGCATCTCGCAAACGGTGGAAAACGCGACGATCGTGTTTGTCGTCTGCGACCGTGGCGACCGCTATCTGTCCACAGGTGTTTTCCCTGCGTAATGGTGTAATTGAATTGATATCGGCCAGAACGGCCTGGGAACTGCTGGAAATACCCCCTCCCCATGGCGGGGAGGGAAAACCTGCGAAACTGGCAGGATCAGCCTTGTGGCGTTTCGCCTTCTTTTGGCTTGAATTGCTTGTCGCTGATGCGGAATTTGTTGCGGCGGTCACCCATCAGGTAACGCAGGTCGCGGATGCTCAGGTCGCTGACTTCGTGCATGCGGATCAGCAGCGATGCGCCGACCGGCAGGCGGTGGTGGCGGATTTTGCTGATGACTGGTGGCGCTACTTCCAGCGCGCGGGACAGGGCTGCATCGTTTTTCAGGCGCAGGTTTTCGATCAGGGTATCGAGCAATCTGTTTGGGTTATATTGAAGCAGATCGTCGGAGTCCGAATCGCTGTTCATATCAATGCCGACTTGGTTTGTCATGATGTTATTGTTCCTTCTGTAGTTGCACTGCAAAGTAAAAAACACTCGGAGCTCGCTCTTGCTGCGTTCATGTTCATTCTTTACTAAAAGGAACGAATTCACACACGGTACGATCCGGGATACAGTTTTTCATGATATATACACAATTGTACAACAGGATTCAATTTCAGGCGGGAAAGCCCGATAATCTTGCCTGCTACAGAATAGGTGTTGTCTAGTTGCAACACCTATTTATTCTTTATTATGCTCTATGATAGAACAAAAATTGTACTTTGACAAAAGTTAAGTATAAAACCATTTCCGTATTCCGTGCCGCACAAAGGCTGGCGAGCAAGGCTGGCACATGTTATCGGCCCTTACCATAGACCTGTTTTCTGGTCGCTTCAATATCGCTTACGCTTTCTTACAAGTAATATTATAACTTTACACTGACTTTCGGTTAGCGTGCGCGCACTTGACTGATGGCCTTGCCCAAGTCAATCACTGACATGGCATAAAAATAACTTCTGTTGTACTGAGTTATAGCAAAGAAGTTATTGGTTGCCAAGTGATACTCAGTTGCCTCTGAACCATTTTGCAAGTCGATCAAGCCAAACAACATGTTCTGGGGCGTGGACGGGGCGGCACTCACGCCAGCTTCCTGCAATTCCGCCAGCCGGTACTTCGCCTGCAAGCCCTGGCCGATGAGCTTTTCCCACGCGCGGCTGGCCGAAACGGTGACGGGATACGTGCTGATGGCCGGATCGTCGCGCCGCCAGCCGTGTTCGACGAGGAAATGCGCGACGCTGCCGATGGCGTCGGCCGTTGAATTGCGCAGGTCGATGTGACTATCGCCATCGAAGTCCACCGCATATTTCATGATGCTGCTAGGCATGAACTGGGGCAGGCCGATGGCGCCCGCATACGAGCCGAGCAGGGTCAAGGGATCGATGCCATCCTTGCGCGCGTACAGCAGCGCGTTTTCCAGTTCTCCCTTGAAAAACTCCATGCGCGCGGCCCGCGTCGGGCTTTCCGGATAGGAAAACGCCAAGGTGGTCAGCGCGTCGAGCACGCGGAAGCGGCCCGTATTGCGTCCGTACACGGTTTCCACGCCGATGATGCCGACGATGATCTCGGCCGGCACGCCATATTCGCGTTCGGCGCGCGCCAGCGCTTCCGTGTTCTCTTCCCAGAATTTCACGCCCGCATTGATGCGCACCGGCTCGATGAAGCGGGCGCTGTACGCTTGCCAGTTCTTTGGCTTGCCCGGCGGGGCTGGCTTCATCAGTTGCACGGTCGACTCAACATAGCGCACCTTGCCGATCAGGGTATCGAGTTCGGCGCGGTCAAAGCCGTGCTTGGCGGACATGTCGTCGAGGAAGGCGCGTACTTCTTTCCAATTGGCATAGTCGACAAATTCGCCTTCGAAGTCGAATTTCGCCGGTGCTTTCTTCGCCGCCGGTTTGCCGGCCACCTTCTTGATGGGCTGGGCCTTGGCCGCGCGCACGGCACGTGCGCGGTCGGCAGCGGAAATGTTGCTGTTTTCGCCAGCGTGCGCGGTGGACAGGCACAGGGGAAGGGAGAGGAGCAGGGACAGGGCGGAGTATTTGATCGGTAACAAGGGGCGTCTCATCGGCATTGGGTTAACAGGCGGCGCAAGCTGCGCCGCGCGCGGAGTTGTTCGTCTGGGTTGGCATTACCATACTTCATCGCGGCATAGATTGCCAGAAACTGTGCGATGGCGGCGTGCGCCTCTTGTGTGGCCTTGCCCGCGGCCAGCCGGGCAGCATAACCGTGCGGGCCTTCATGCGGCGCACGGCTGTAGCCGCGCCGCGCCTGCTGGCGGCAAAATTGCGCGTACAGGATGTCGAGCGGATCGCCTTGCCGGGCTTGCCACCACCAGACCAGTACGCCCGCCACGGCGCACAGCAGGGCCAATACGGCACAAGCGAGTGCCAGCTTTTTCGCTGGCACGTTTTTCAAGCCATCGAGGATGGCGCGCTGGCGTTGCGGCGAGGTGTCGAGCACCCAGCTGCTCCAGGCGTGCTCGGCTTGCTGCCATTGCTGGCGCCACGCGGCGACCGCCCCGTGCGCGCCGCCATCGAGGCCGGCCAAGGCGCGCCATGCCGTCAGCGGCGACGGGGCCGGCGGCAGGGCGGCATCAAGGTTGCGCTCCGTGCGCAGGGGCGCGACGGCGCTGGTGGGATCGATGCGCACCCAGCCCCGGCCCGCCAGCCACACTTCGCTCCAGGCATGGGCGTCTGACTGGCGCACGCTCAAGCTGTTGCCTGTCCCGTTGCGCAGGCCGCCCTGGTAGCCCGTGACAACGCGCGCGGGTATGCCCATGGCACGCATCAGCACGACAAAGCTGCCGGCGTAATGCTCGCAAAAGCCCGCCTGCGTGGTGAACAGGAAGTCATCGACGCCATGCTTGCTCAGCAGCGGTGGCTGCAAGGTGTAGCGGAAGGGCGGGCGGCGGAAGTGCTGCAACACGGCGGCGATGGCGTCGGCGGGCGCCAGCGCCTGCGCGCCATGGCCGCGCAATGCGCGGGCCCAGGCCACGCTGCGCGGATTGCTGCCAGCAGGCAAGGCCAGCCATGGCTGCTGCTGCGCGACCGACAAGCCTGCCTGCAGCCGGTAGCTGGGCTGGGAACTGGCGCGGTAACGTACGGTCGAAGTAATGGGTTGTACGGTCAGCACTTCCAGCGCGGACGACACGACATACGGATTGCCGGGCAAGCGCTCGATGCTGCGCGGCACGTCGAGCGCGAAGATGCGCCGCTGGCCGCTCGCTTGCAACGTCACTTCGTACTGGCTGGGCTGGCCTTCCAGCGCGATGTCGATCCGGCTGTCGCCGGCAGGCGTGCGCCGGCCGGCGCCCCTGCGCGTCCAGGTGGCGCCATCGTAGTCGCCCAGCACCACGCCGCGCCAATACAACTGGTCTTGCGGCGGGATAGCTGTGCTGAAATCGGCAGTAAAGACGGGTTCGCTTGACAGGGCCAGCGAGGCGATGGCGCCCGGCTGCATGCTGTCGGACAAGCCCGTGCGCGCCTGCGCGTCTTCTTGTGCCGTGCCCCACAGGGGGCCGTCGATGCGTGGCACGGCAAGAAACATCAGGGCCGACAGGGGAATGGCCAGCGCCAGCATGCGTCCCAGCAAGCCCAGCCTTTGCGCCAGGCGCGGCTGCACGGCGCCGTACTGGGCCGACAACAGGCAGGCCAGCAAGACGATGACGGTGGCCAGCATCCAGGCGGCGCTGAGGATGCCTTGCGCATGAAAGAAGTTTGCCAGCAGGAGGAAAAAACCGAGGAAGACAAAGACGAAAATGTCGCGCCGGCCATGCATTTCCAGCGATTTCAAGGCCAGCAGCAGGACCAGCATGGCCACGCCCGCATCGCGTCCCAGCAGCGTGCCATAGCTGGCGTAGACGGCGGCGATGCCGAGCAAAGCCAGCGGCGCGAGCACGGCTAGCTGAGGCTGGCGCCGGCCCCGCACGGTGATGACGGCGCGCCACAGCAGCGGCGCGGCAGCGGCGGCCGACAGCCACGGGGGCAGGTGCAGCGCGTGCGGCGCCAGCACCATGGCGGCGGCCAGCAACAGCAGCAGGATGTCGGCCTTGTCACGCGGCAAGTTGGCCAGCCATTGCCTCATGCCATGGCCTCATCCTGTGGCAAATCGTGTGGCACATCATGCAGGGCCAGCGCGCGCAGGCAGGCGTCGCGCTGGCTGGCGCCCAAGGCAGGCGCCAGAGTCAGCGTGCCCAGGCGCAAACCATACGGCAAGCCCGTGCGTTCCGCCTGCAGCACCCAGGCGGCCAGGCGTGACAGGCGCGCTTCCGGCATCAGCGCATGCAGGGCGGCATGATCGAACACGATGCTGCCACGGGCTGCGCCCGTCTGTGCGTCGGCGGCAGGCTGGAATTGCTTGCTGAATAAATGCTCGCCATCATGCCGGGCGATCTGGCGCCAGGCCAGGCGGTGCAAGGGATCGCCTGGCTGGTAGGCGTGCACGCCCGCCAGTTCCAGGGCGCCGCCGGAGGAGCGTGATTGTTGTGTTTGCTGCGCCTGTTGCACCGTGCCGGCCGGCAAGGGCAGCGGCGGCGCATTCTGCTCGGGCTGCGGATATACGAGCAAGCGCGCTTCGGGTTGCCAATGGCACCAGGCAATAAACAGGCCCAGCGGGAAACTGCCGGACAGGCGCATGGAGGGCGCATCGAGCCAGCCGCGTTGCCGCGCCGCCACGACGATGCTGACGGCCGTTTCCCCGTGCGCGGCGATATCTGCCTGACTGGGCGCTGCAGTGGAATTGATCACGGCCAGCCGGATCGCATGGCGCGGGCGCGTGCTGCGGTTGATCAGGCGCAAGGTGAACGTGGCCTGGCTGCCCGCGAACACGGGCGCGCCCGGCGTGGCGGCCAGCGCCAGGCCCGCCAGGTTGCGGCTGGCAAACAGCATGTCGGCGATGGCGCAGGCGGCCGCGAAATACGTCAGCGCGTAGCCCAGGCCCAGATGGTAATTGACGGCGGCGATCCACAGCGCCAGCAGCAGCGCGGCAAAGGCCAGGCCCGCGCGCGAGGGACGGATGTGCACGCGCTGCGCGCCCAGCCAGGGGCGCGCCGGCAACCATCGGATATCGCGCAGGCGCACGGCTGTCAGACGGGTGTCGCCAGCAGCAATTGCTGCAGCAGGCTGCGGCTGTCCGTGGACCCTTGCGCGGCATGCAGGCGGTGGGCGCAGACGGGAATGAGTACGGCTTGCACATCGTCGGGCGTGACGTGGTCGCGTCCGGCCAAGGCGGCCCAGGCGCGTGCCGCCTGCAGCAAGGCCAGCGCGGCGCGCGGGCTCAGGCCATCGGCAAACACGCCCGGCGCACGGGTGGCATGCACGAGGGCCAGCACGTAGTCGACGACGGCAGGCGAGGCGTGGATGGCGCGCAGGTTCGCTTGCGCCTGCAGCAATTCTTCCGCGTTCATCACGGCCGGCAAGGTTTGCAGCATGGCGCGGCGGTCGGCGCCCAGCAGCAGTTCCCGTTCGGCGGCCGCATCGGGGTAGCCCAGGGTGACGCACATGAGAAAACGGTCGAGCTGCGACTCGGGCAGGGGGAAGGTGCCCAGCTGGTGCGCGCAGTTCTGCGTGGCGATGACGAAAAACGGCTGCGGCAGGGCGCGCGTGACGCCATCGAGACTCACTTGCCGCTCTTCCATCGCTTCGAGCAAGCCCGATTGCGTCTTCGGCGTGGCGCGGTTGATCTCGTCGGCCAGCAGCACTTGGGTAAACAGGGGGCCAGGGTGGAAGATGAAACTGCCACTGCCCCGGTCATACACGCTCATGCCGGCCACGTCGGCAGGCAACAGGTCGCTGGTAAATTGTTGGCGCTTCCATTGCAGGCCCAGCGAGATGGCCAGCGCGTGGGCCAGGGTCGTCTTGCCCACGCCGGGCACGTCTTCGATCAGCAGGTGGCCGCCTGCCAGCACGCAGGCGAGGGTCTGGCGGATCTGCAAGTGTTTGCCGACGAGAACTTCGCCGATCTGCCGTGCGGCCTGGTGTATTTTCGAAAACATGCTATTTCTATCACAGTAAGACGGATTATTTAATTTACAATCGCTTTGGCCAGGTCAAGCCGTGCCGCCCGCCCGTGCCGCGCACGTGGTAGATTAGTGCAGCGGCGGCACAGACCAGCCAGTGATTTTATGCGAGAACGCGCAGGGCGAACAGGAATGCCATGCAGTGTTCCAGTATGCACAGAGAATGGACAGAGACAGAGGTAACCAGTACAGCGCATGAGCACAGCCATTTATACCCATCCCGATTGCCAGCGCCATGAAATGGGCGACTGGCATCCCGAATCGCCGGCCCGCTTGCAGGCCATCAACGATCAATTGATCCTGGCGCATATCAGCGACCTGGTCGAGCACCGCGACGGCGTGCGCGCGCAATTGTCCGATATCGAGCGCAACCACAGCGCCACGGCCATCGGCCTCGTGCGCGACAATGTGCCGCCCGCGGGCGACTATTACCCGCTCGACGGCGACACCCTGCTCAACGCGCACAGCTACGATGCGGCGCTCGCGGCGGCAGGCTCGGCCGTGGCAGCCACCGATGCCGTCATCGACGGCGAGATCAGCAACGCCTTTTGCGCGATCCGCCCGCCTGGCCACCATGCGCGGCCCAGCGAACCCATGGGTTTTTGCCTGTTCAACAATATCGCCATCGCCGCCAAGCATGCGCTCGACGTGCGCGGGCTGGAACGGGTCGCTATCGTCGACTTCGATGTGCACCATGGCAATGGCACGGCCGAGTCCGTGGCGCACGACCCGCGCATCCTGATGGTCAGCTTTTTCCAGCACCCGTTCTATCCGTACAGCGACGTGGAATCGTATACGGACACGCGCGTCAACGTGCCCGTGCCGGCCCGCTCGAAAGGCGATGCCGTGCGCCAGCTGGTACTCGACCATTGGCTGCCCGCGCTGCACCGGCAGCAGCCGCAGATGATTTTCATTTCCGCCGGTTTCGATGCCCACCGCGAAGACGACGTGGGCGGCATGGGCCTGGTAGAGGCCGACTACACGTGGATGACGCAGCAAATGATGGCCGTGGCCAGGCAGTATGGCAAGGGCCGCATCGTCAGCTGCCTGGAAGGGGGCTACAACCTGTCGTCCCTGGGCCGCAGCGTGGCCGCGCACGTGAAGGCGCTGGCGGAGCTGTAAGGGTGCGGGGTTACTACAGCAAGGTGGGCCGGCTGCGGGAATTCGTGTGGCGGTGCGTCTGGTAGTCGAGCGCGTCGCCAGCCATGAAGCGGCGCCAGGCTTGCGTGTAGACGAGCGATGATTTATCCGCGTCGAAGCTGTCGAGCTGCAACATGTCGCGGTGGTGCTTGATTTCATTGACCAGCTGGTCATACAGCACTTGCAAGCCATAGCTGTCGGCGCTCTGGCGCTTCAACCGCTCTTCCAGCTGCGCCACTTGTCCCTGCAATTGCCGGCATTCTTTCTTCCAGTCATTGCGCGGCACGCGCTTGGGCGCCGTGCCCGTGTGTTCCATCATCATATCGAACTATCCCCATCGCATATTTCCCTGGCGGGAGCCAGCCTGGAAATAATTGCTTTTCATTTAAGAGGCGATATTAGAGCATACTTTTTTGTTTCTTTCAGTAAATATAAGAGTCCATGTGGAAATAATTGACCTGGCTTTCCGGGCGCGCCTTACTGGCGCTGCGCTGCCTGCAAGGGCGCAGCCGGGGCGGCTCCGGCCATTTTGCCGTCGTCGGCGTAGGTCAGGGTCAGCAGGGTATTGTCGTCCCAGTTTACGTCATGCAGCGGCGGCACATAGCGCTGGCGGTCTTCCGTGACGCGGATGTCCAGCGTGCGCTCGCCCGAGCGCGCCTGCACGGCAAGGAGCTTGCGGGCCACGGGAAACGGCACGTGGATCAGCGACGAGTGGCACGGTCCGCCCGCCAGGCGGAACAGGTTGCGCCGGACAAAGGACAATTCATCCTGCTCGACGGCCCAGCGGATTTCACATTCCAGGCGCAGGTCGCCCAGGCGGCGCACATTCTGTGGCAGGCCCGGCGTGTGGATGTCGGCGCGCCAGCGCAAGGTGTCGCGCTTCTTGTTGCTGACCAGGTCGGCATTCGCATCGTAGGCGGTCTTGTCGCGCGACAAGGTGAAGCCGCCGTCCGCTGCCAGCGGCACGGGGATCGACAGGTTATCGGCCGACAGGTGCAGGGTCACGCCATCGAGCCTGGCCTGGGGCGTAGCGGGAATCAGCATGAAGCGCAGCGGCGCGCCCGGCGCCAGGCGCTGGTGATCGGCATACGCGTCGAGCCCCTTGAGCATGGTGCGGTAGGGACGCAGGTCGGGATCGCGCGTGCTTTGCACGTCGACGATCTGCTGCATTTCCTGGTTCACCGCGTCGCCTGATGCCGCCGGTTTTTCCTGGGCCATGGCGGGCGGCAGGCAGGCATAAAGGGAGGCGAGGAGGCAAAAGCGGGAAAAGTGCATGGAATGCGTGTCAGGTTAAGCGTGCGATGGGGAACCGGCCAGGCTGGACGGACTGCGAATCTTATCATTCATGTAACTGCCAAATTATCACCAATTGTCTCGTTCGTGTCGCACGGCTGGCGCTGGCGGCGGAAAATGGGACGTCGTGGCGGCAACCACGTAAAATAGCGGATTGACCGAACGATTTTGAAAGCAAGAGCATGGCGATACAATGGTACCCAGGACACATGAACGCGGCCCGCAAGAAAGCGGCCGAGACCATGGAAAACACCGATCTGGTGATTGAAGTGGTGGACGCGCGCCTGCCGGCAGCCAGCTGCAATCCCATGGTGGACGAGCTGCGCCTGTTCCGCCAGCGCCCTTGCCTGAAAATCCTCAACAAGACCGACCTGGCCGATCCTGCCGTCACTGCCGCCTGGGTCGCGTATTTCAATGCCCAGGAAGGCGTGACCGCATATGCGATGACGACCAAGAAGCCGGGTGACGTGGCGCGCATTCCGGACCTGGCCAAATCGCTGGCGCCGCACCGCGGCGTGCCGACGAAGCCGCTGCGCATCATGATCATGGGCATCCCCAACGTGGGCAAATCGACCCTGATGAACGCGCTGCTGAAAAAGCGCGTGGCCAAGGTGGGCGACGAGCCGGCCGTCACCAAAATGCAGCAAAAGCTGTACCTGGACAAGAACACCATTCTCGTCGACACGCCCGGCATGCTGTGGCCAAAGATCGCCATCCCCAGCGACGGCCTGATGCTGGCGGCCAGCCATGCGATCGGCTCGAACGCGCTGATCGAAGAGGAAGTGGCCGTATTCCTGGCCGAGGAATTGCTCAAGCGCTACCCGGACTTGCTGGCAACCCGCTACGGCACCAAGGTCGATGAAGTCGACGCCATCGGCGTGGTCGAGGGCATCGCCGCCAAGCGCGGTTTCCGCATCAAGGGCGGCGATTACGATTTCGAGAAAGCGTCGCACACCCTGCTGCTCGACTATCGCAGCGGCATCCTGGGGCGCATTTCGCTGGAAACGCCGGACACGCGCGCGGCCCTGCTGGCCCAGCACGCGGCCGAGATGGCGGAAAAAGCGGCCAAGGCGGCGGAGATCGCCGCCGAGAAGGCGAAGAATGCGGCGCGCGGCAAGCGCGGCACGTAAGTAAAAAAAGCCGCTAGTTAGCGGCTTTTTTTTAAACCCAATAGCGACGACTGGGGTCGGACCCTGAGGGACTCGGCGTCCCCGTCCGACCCCGGCATTTCCGCGTTCGGGTTTCATTGGGCTGCGTTGCCAAACCTGAAACTGGTCACCGCCAGCGCCCCAAAGAAATCCTCCTCGTGGTACACCACCTGCGCCGCTTCCTGCTCGGCCGCGCCCAGCGCCACCATCAGCGGCAGCAGATGGTCTTCCTGCGGATGGGCCTGGCGCGCGCCCGGCGCCTGGTCCCAGGCCAGCAATTGCTCCAGCCTTTGTTCTGGCGGCAAGGCCATGGCCTGTCGCAGCCAGGCGTCGAACTGGTGCGAGGCGACGGCGCCCGCCTGGCCGAACTGGCGCAGGTTATGGTAAGACAGGCCGCTGCCGAGTATCAGCACGCCTTGCTGGCGCAAGCTGGCCAGCGCGCGGCCCACCTCGATGTGCGTGAGCGGGTCGTAGCCGTGTTTCAGCGACAGCTGCACCAGCGGCATGTCGGCCTGCGGGTAGATGGGGAACAGGGCGCTGAAGGTGCCGTGGTCGAAACCCCGCTCGTGGTCCAGGCGCGCCGGATGGCCAGCCGCGTCGAGCAACTGTTTGACTTGCGCCGCCAGTTCCGGCGCGCCCGGTGCCGGGTACTGGATCTGGTACGTATGCGGCGGAAAGCCCGAATAATCGTAGATCATGCCCGGCCGTGGGCTGGCCGAGACGAGGAATTGCGGCCCTTCCCAGTGTGCCGTGACCACCAGCACAGCTGTCGGCCGCGCGCCGACCTGGCGCGGTATATCCTGCAACGATGCTTCCAGCACGTCGTAGCGGCCGCCGAACTGGTCTTTCATGAACGGCCACGGGCCGCCGCCGTGCGACAGGAAATACGTGGGGAAGGTGTGCTCTTGCATGGCGGCTCCTGGGGGAATGGCTAACGATGGGACCATGATAGTCATGCGCAGTCAGTTGATCAAGATCGCTATTATTGATATATCATTTCCAATTTGTTGATGATTGGATAGTCATGGATACCTTGCGCAGCATGCGCGTGTTTCGCGCCGTCGTGGAGCTCGACAGTTTTGTGCGCGCCAGCGAGCGCCTCGATCTGTCGCCGGCCATGGTCAGCAAGCACGTGATGCACCTGGAGCGCCACCTGGGCGCGCGCCTGCTGAACCGCAGCAGCCGCCACCTGAGCCTGACGGAAATCGGCAAGGTGTATTTTGAACAGTGCCGCGACATGCTCGACAATCTCGACGAGGTGGAAGCGACGGTCGGCCGCACGACGGTGGTGCCGCGCGGCATGCTGCGTCTGAGCGCCCCCGTCTGGTTCGCCAACGCCATCTTTACGCGCACCCTGGCCGCCTACCGCGAACGCTTTCCGGAAGTCACGTTCGACATCGATTTGAGCGGAAGAGTGGTCAACCTGGTGGAAGAAGGTTTCGACCTGGCCCTGCGCGTGAGCCAGGCGCCATCGCCGGCCCTGATCGCGCGGCCCATCGGCAGCATCGAATTCCACCTGGTGGCCGCGCCGGTCTACCTGGCGCGCGCGGGTCACCCGCACTTGCCGCAGGACCTGGCGCGGCACGCCATGATCAGCTATTCCCTGTTGGCGAACGGCAATGAGCTGGCCTTCGACGGGGTACAGGGACGCGAGACGGTGAAGTTTTCGCCCGTCCTGCAATGCAATAACGAAAGCCTGCTGCACGCGGCCGCGCTCGATGGCATGGGCATCGCCCTGTTGCCGTCGTGGCAGACGGATGCGGACCTGGCGGCGGGGCGGCTGGTGCGCCTCTTCGACGATTTCAAGCTGGCGGGCGGCAGCGTGTATGCCGTCTACACGAGCCGCCGCTACCTGTCGTCGAAGGTGCGCACCTTCATCGACTTTCTCGCCGATGAAGGGCGCCTGGGGAGTTGATTACGCGAGCGAGCGCTTGACGTCGATCAGCGCGAACAGGCGGGCGCTGCGCATCCACGCCAGCACCAGCGCCGCCAGCTGCGTCACCAAGAAGCCGGCCACGATGGCCAGCGGGCCGGGCGCCGCCAGGTTCAGGCGCGCCACGCCCAGCAGCGCATACAGCGCCAGTCCCAGCACGGTGATGACGAGGTAGATGGCCAGGCTGGCCAGCGGACGCCGGCGCAGCATGCCGAGGCCCCGCCACCATGCCTTGACGGCCGAGGTGCGGCGACGGTCGACGGCCAGGGCCGCGCGGCCGGCGTCGAGCGTGGCGCAGGCCAGCAGGAACAGCAAACCCGTCAACAGCAAGGCCAGGTGGCGGGCCAGGTCCGCATCGGCTTCCAGGATGGCTTTCGCCGCGTGCTTGTCGGCCAGTTTCAGCGCGCCGGCGCCGATCGCCAGCGCCAGGCCCAGTGGCACGATGCTCCACAGCAGCATGCGCAGCATGCGGCCATATTCGCTGAAGGCGCCCGTCAGCAGGGGACCGAAGCCGGGTGGCGCAGGCGCGCGCGCGGCCGTCACCACCAGGCCGCTCAGCAGCGGCGACAGCAGCAAGGCCAGCACGATGCCCGTGATGGCGGCCTGGCTGATGGCGGCGCCGTTGCGTCCCGCATTGGCCACCAGGTCGGCCAGGGTCATCAGGTCGAGCTTGTGCGCCAGGGCCGCCGCATGCACGGCGTTATCGAGGCTGGCGCTCAAGGTGCGCCAGAGAGGAATGACGGCAAGGATGGCGGGGATCAGCAGCAGGCCGGCCCACAGCAGCAGCAAGCGCCATTGCAGGGCGGCGCGGCTGGCGCGCGTGGTCAGTGTCAGGCCGCTGGCCCGTGTCGTGGAAGTGGCGCTCATACGATGGCAATCAGGGAAAGGAGGTATTGGAAGGCGGCCGCAAGGTCGAAGCTCCAGCGCTGTGAGGCGGATTTGTCTGCCTTCAAGGTGCGGCTGTCATCGAGCTTGTTGACGTCGAGGTAGTGCACGCGGTCGGGGTCCAGTTCGGCCGAGACGGCCTTCACGGGCTTGCTCCAGGTGTAGCGCTGCCACAGCTGCTCGTTATCCCACACCACGCGTTCGGAGCTGCCGTCGGCGAATTTCACCAGCAGCACCTGCGGCACGGGCGCGCCGCGGCGGCGCAGGACCACGCTGGTGAGATAAGGGTACGGTCCCGTGCCCGGCTTGGCGTCCGGATGCGCCTTGTCCCATGCATCGCGTACCTTTTTTTCCTCTTTTTCCAGCGCTTCGGCCGTATGCTCCACGCGTTTGCCGTTCACCAGCGCCATGCCGGCCAGCGGCGTCTGCTCTTCGCTGGTGAAGGTGCCGATGCGGTCGTCGATATTCGCGCTGGCATAGACTTGCTGCGCGAAGACCTGTTCCACGATGCGCCGCTGGCCCGTCGCCTCGGCCAACGTTTCGCGCAGGTCGGCCACGCTCGGGTGGCGGAATTTCCACTGTTCGTAGTAGGCCTTGAAGCCCCGTTCCATGGCTTCGCTGCCGATGCGCGCTTCCAGGTCGCGCATGGTGATGGCCGTGCGGCTGTAGACGGGCCCCACGCCCTGCAGGCGGTCCCACGCATTCTGGCCCAGCGGATCTGCCGCATCCTGGCGCGGTGCGGCCATGCGCTCGAATTCGAAGACCTTGAAGACGGGATCGAAACCCAGGCGCTTGAGCAGGGGCGTGGTGGCGTGGATGTGCTGGCCGCGCGCGCGCAGCATGCGCTGGTCCCAGTACTCGTTCAAGCCTTCGTCGAGAAGGGGTTCCTCGAACTCGTTCGACGCCAGGATGCCGTAGAAATAGCCATGGCCGAATTCATGGATGGTGACGAAATCGAGGCCGAATTCGGGTATGGTCTTTGGCTGCAGGTTGGCGTAGCTCGAGGCCGTGATGAAGGTCGGATATTCCATGCCGCCCGCTTCGGCCGCATTGAACGGCGGGATCACCACCGTCAGGGTCTTGTACGGATACGGGCCCAGGGTGCGCGAGAAATACGTGAGCGCATCCTTGGCCGCCTGCAGCGCCGGCGCCGCGTTCGATGCGTATTCGGGCGGGTACAGCACCTTGATGGCCACCGGCGGACTGCCGGGGCCGCTCCAGCTGCCCGTCAGTGGCTGCGCGCTGCGCTTGTCGGCCGTCCAGGCGAAATCGTGCACGTCGCCCTGCACATAGTGATGCGTGAGCATGCCGTTCTTTTCCTGCGGCGCGCCTTGCAGCTCGCCCGTGGCGCCCACCGTGTACTCCTTGGGCACGGTCAGCTTCACGTCATAGTTGCCGAAATCGGCGTAGAACTCCGAATTGAGGTGGAATTCATGCGCATTCCAGCGCGGCGCGGTGGCGCCCCGTTCGCCGGGCAATTCCAGCACCGCGATCTTGGGGAACCACTGGCCCACCAGGTGGAAGCTGCCGAAATAGCCGGTGCGCGCGATGACGCGCGGCAGCTGGTCGAAGAAGCGGATGTCGAGCGTCGTCTCGGCGCCCGGCGCGACGGCCTGCGGCAAGTCGACGCGCACCACGGTGCGGTCGGTGGCCGGGCCGTTGTCGGGCTGGACGAAATACCAGGGCGCCTTGGCGCCGTTCTGCGTCATGCTGCGCAGTTCGATGTAGCCCCATTCGCCGTCGCGCGTGTCGACGCCCGAGCGGAAGCCCGTATCGAGCTTGCGCTTCTCGGTGAAGAAGGTCGAATGCTCGCCTTCGAACGCGTTCAGGTACAGGTGCAGGTAGACGCTGCTGACGGCTTGTGCGCTGCGGTTGCGCCAGCGCAGTTTCTGCTGGCCGTCGATGGTGTGCTTGACGGGATCGAGCGTCGCTTCGATCTGGTAATCGACCACGCGGTCCGACAGGGTCGCTTGCGCGCCCGTGCGCGCACCGCCCCAGGCGTTGCTGGCGCTGGGCGTGCTGACGGCGGAAGCGTGCGGCGACGCCAGGGCGATGCCGTCGGCGGACGGCGCCAGCGGCAAGGGCGCGCTGGCCGGCTTGCCTTGGCCCGGCTGGGCGAACAGGTCGGCCTGCAGGGCCAGGCCGGCCAGCAGCAGGGCGGCGATGGAGAGGGCTTTGAGCTTGCCCGAGATGGGGAAAAAACCAATGCTGCGGCGCGTGCCGCGGGGACTTGGCTGCCCCTGGCGCGTTGTGCTACGACTTTCCATGCGTGACTCCCACAGTGACTTCTTATTGTTGATTTTCAAATGCAGTCGGCTGCGCCCAGGATCGCCGGGCGCAGCTTAATATACCTACAAAAATGCCAAATCACCAATAAAATATTGGCATAAGGAAAGTACCATCGGGCCGGCGCTTGCGGCGCCGCGCGCCGTGCGTATAATGATTCGCTTTTGCCATCCCCCCGTCCCACCAGCGTGCGTCCGCGCCGCGATGACGCCTCAAGCCTGCCGCCATGATGCCTGCCCCTCCCGTCCTGACCATTGCCGCGCGCGCCTTGCTGCTGTGCGCCCTGGCCATGCCGGCGTGCGCGCAGGATGGCGTGGATGGCGTCACGGCCGGCGTCACGCATGGCGACTTGTCCGCCGAACTGGCGCAGGGCGGCCAGCACAGCGTGCGCGGCGCCTTGTCGCGCGAGCAGGGCGGCATGACGCTCGATGTGGCCATGGACGGACTGCGCAATGGCAATTACCGCGATGGCAGCGTGTTTCACCAGCGCGGCTTCAATGGCGGCGCGGAATGGAAGGTGCGGCAGGGCCGCTTCGGCTTCAGCGCCGACCAGCTGAACCAGGACACCAGCTATCCCGCGCCCGAGGCGCCGTTCCTGGCCATGCTGGCGGCCCGCCCGGAAGACCTGTACCGCTATGAAGTGCGGCGCGCCAGCGCCTTCGTGCAGCGCTATGTGGGCAGTTTCGAGCTGGGCGTGGAACTGTCGCAGCGGGAAAAGCGCGCCACGGCCCACTATGCGGGCGAGGAGGGCAGCAGCGAATCGAGATACAGCAGCCGCCGCCGGCAGCTGGCACCGCGCCTGCGCCATTACGGCAAGGTGGGCGGCGTGGGCACGGATACGGAAGTGGGCCTGGACCTGATGCAGTGGCAGCGGCGCTCGGGCAGCGATGGCGATGGGCAGCGCCGCCAGTATTCGCGCGCGCTGCTGCTGCGCGAGGAGCTGGCCTTCGGCGGCCTGTATGCGCCGCGCCTGTTGCTGGGACTGCGGCATGAACAGTTCCAGCTCGATCCTGCCGACATGCCCGCCGGCGGCAGCGACTGGGAAAACCAGAATGCCTGGGACGTGCAGGGCAGCCTGCAATTGCGCCCGCAGCTGAGCGTGTACGCCAAGGCCGCGCGCAGCTACCGCATCGACGACGATGGCTATACCCGCGCCGGCTACCGCCCCCTGGCGGGACAGCTGCGGCGCGAAATGGAAGTGGGCGCCACCTTCGGCGACGCGGCGCGCAGCGCTTCCGTGCGCGTGTTCGGCGAGCGCCTGAGCAACCAGATCGTTTTCGACCAGAGCCTGGGCCAGCTGGGCTTTGCGGGCAACCTCGACCCCTCGCGCCGCGACGGCATCGCCATCGAGGCCAGCATGGCGCTGGCGCGCGACTGGCGCCTCGACGGGCAACTGCGGCAAGTGCATGCGCGCTATGACGATTACGCCTATGACGGCCCGGATATCGCCCTCGTGCCGAAAACCCTGGCCAGCCTGCGCCTGTACTGGACGGGACAGGGCGGCGCCAGTGCCGACATGGGCGTGCAATGGCTGCGCGCGCTGCGCTACGGTCCCGATTTCGCCAACAGCTGCCTGGCGCAAGTGCCCGCGTTTGCCACCGTGGACGGGCGCTATGTGCGCAAGCTGGGCGCCTGGGAGCTGGAACTGGCCGGCAGCAACCTGGCCAACCGCCGCCATTACGGCGATGCGCCAGGCAGCCGCTCCAGCATTTATCTCAAGGATGCGCGCCAGCTGCGCGTGTCGGCGCGCTACCATTTTTGAGGCGCGGGCGCGGCGGGGCTTAAATGCGGCTTAAGCGGGCGCAAACCGGGGCGATAAAGACGGTTTTTTTCCGCCCGGGCTTCATCGCCCGGCGCAAAAAGTGGTAATCTCGCCCCGTTCACGACCATTTATGATGAAGGATTATTATGCGTTTTCTGCGTTTCTTGCGTCCCCTGCTTGCCGCCGTCACCCTGGTGGCGGCCACCGGCGGCGCCATGGCGGCCGATACCGGCTTTACCACGCTCCCGACGCCAGTGCGCACGGACACGGGCAAGAAGGTGGAAGTGGTTGAGTACTTCATGTATTCCTGCCCGCATTGCTACGCGCTCGATCCGCTGATGCACGACTGGGTCAAGAAGCAGGGCGACAAGATTGCCTTCCGCCGCATCCACCTGGCCTTCAATGGCCCGAAGGATCCGCAGGCGCACGCCTATGCCACCCTGGAGGCGATGGGCCAGCTGGACCAGTTCCACGACAAGATCTTCCGCGCCATCCACGTCGAGCGCAACCGCCTGAACCGCGATGACGCCATCCTCGACCTGCTGGTCAAGAATGGCATCGACAAGGCGAAATACCTGGACATGTTCAATTCCTTCGGCGTGCAGACCAAGCTGAAACGCAATGAACAGCTGATCACGGCCAGCAAGATCGACAGCGCGCCGACCATCGTCATCGATGGCCGTTTCGTGACGTCGCCGGCGCAGCTGTCGCGTCCGGGGCAGTCCGAGCCGCAGACCCAGACAGCGACCCTGCGCGTGATGGATGAACTGGTGGCGCGCGTGCTGAAAGAGCGCGCACCGGTGCCAGCGAAGAAATAAGCGGAGCGCATCATGAAACAGCTGCCCTGGACCTTGTGCGCACTGGCCCTCGCCCTCGTTGCCTGGCTGGCGATTGCCGTCGTCAGCGTGGAAAACCAGCGCAATGCGCTGGCCACCAAGGCGTGCGTGGACCCCGCGTTCAAGAACGAGGTCGACGCGAAATGCCTGGCGTCCGTGCAGTCGCGCGAGCACTGGTGGCAGCACTTGACTTACGCCATGACGCACTTCAGGAACTGAAGGTGTTTGCATACAGAACCCGCCATGCGCGGGTTTTTTTTCGTCCGCGTATGATGGAACCACAACTATCGAGGAGGGACAATGAAGGAAGTGATCTTGATTACCGGTAGCAGCCGCGGCATCGGCGCGGCGACGGCACAGCTGGCGGCGCGCCAGGGCTATGCCGTGTGCGTCAACTATGTGCGCGATGCGCAGGCGGCCGACGCGCTGTGCGCGCGCATCGTCGCCGATGGGGGCGAAGCCATCGCCGTGCAGGCCGACGTCAGCGACGCGCAAGACGTGGAACGGCTGTTTGCGGAAGTCGATGCGCGCCTGGGGACGCTCACGGCGCTGGTCAACAATGTGGGCGTGCTGGAGCAGAAATGCCGGCTGGCCGATATCTCCGTGCAGCGCCTGGAACGCGTGCTGCGCACCAACGTGATCAGTTATTTCCTGTGTTGTCAGCAAGCCGTGCGGCGCATGTCGACGGCCAGCGGCGGGCAGGGCGGGCGCATCGTGAATGTCTCGTCGGCAGCCGCGCGCCTCGGCTCCCCGGGCGAATACATCGATTACGCGGCCTCGAAAGGCGCCGTCGATACCCTGACCCTCGGCCTGGCGAAGGAAGTGGCGGCCGAGGGCATCCGCGTCAACGGCGTGCGGCCCGGCATCATCTATACGGAGATCCACGCTTCCGGCGGCGAACCGGGACGGGTGGCGCGCCTGGCGTCCGGCGTGCCGATGCAGCGGGGCGGCCAGCCGGAAGAAATCGCCGACGCCATCCTGTACCTGCTGGGACCGGGCGCCAGCTATGTGACGGGCAGCATCCTCGACGTGGCGGGCGGGCGCTGATTTTTAACGAATTTTCGACTTCTGCAAGCAAGTGATTCAAGCGCGGGGCCAATTATCAAATGCGGAAAGCGAGTCCAGAATGGCGGGGTGCCATTGCAGCAGGCACGCCGATCAACCTACCTGGACTTTCCATGCCCGCACCTGTTCTTGCTCCCGCCATCCTTGCCCTGTCGCTGCTGGCCGCCGCGCCCGCCCAATCCGCCACGCACCTGCCCCTGCCGGCCCACCTGGCCGGCGCCGCTGCCACCGACAAGGTGGTACTGGCTGCGCGCCGCTTTGCCGCGTTCTGGCAAAGCGGCGATCCGGCCCTGGCGCGCCAGGCGCTGGCCGACGATTTCAACGACCGCACCTTGCCCGCCGGGCGTCCGCAGGGATTGGCCGGTCCGCTGCAGGCATCTGACGTGTTCCATGCGGCCGTGCCGGATTTGCAGGTGGCCATCGAGGACATGCTGGTGGCCGGCGACCGTGTCACCTTGCGCCTGCATTTCACGGGGCGCTTCACGGGCGTCTTCCCCACGCCGCAGGGACCCTTGCAGGGACAGGGGCAAGCCATCGATTTCCATGCCTTCGATCTGTACCAGGTGAATGCGCAGGGCCGCATCAGCGACAACTGGCACCTGGAAGATAATCTGACCCTGCTGCGCCAGCTGGGCGTGCTGGCGCCCTGATGACGGCCCGCTAGCCTTGCGCCGGCAGGGCCGCGAACTGCTGCAGCAGGAATTCGATCAGCAGGGCCACGCGCGGCGGCTGGAAGCGGCTGCGCCGGTACAGCAGGTTCAGGGGAACGCTGTCGCCGAAGTAATCGTCGAGCACCGTCTGCAGGCGCCCAGCGCGCAGGTCGCCGCCGATGTCGAGCAGGGATTTGTAGGCATAGCCATGGCCGGCCACGGCCCAGCGGCGGATGATTTCGCCATCGTTGCTGTGCCAGGCGCCCTGCAGGCGCAGGCTGTGGCGCTTGCCATCCTCGCGGTAGCGCCACTCCTGCGGCGCGCCGTCGCCCGCCGTGAGTACGAGGGTCGGCAGCATCGCCAGGTCGCGCGGCGTGGCCGGCACGCCCACCCTGGCGGCCAGCGCGGGAGACACGCACACGACGCGCCGGCCAGGGTGCAGCAGGCGCGCCACCATGTCGCTGTCGGGCAGTTCGCCGTAGCGGATGGCCAGGTCGATGTCGTCCTGCAGCAGCCTGGCCGTGGCATCCGTCAAGGTCAGCGCATGGCGCACCTGCGGGTGCTGGGCGGCAAAGCGGTCGAGCATGGGCAGCAGCAGCTGGCGGCCGATGTCGGACGGCGCCGAGATGCGCACCACGCCGCGCACGGCAGCGCCGCCTGCATGCAAGCCGTCTTCGGCCTGCGCCAGCAAGTCCAGCGCCTGCTCGCTGTAATGGCGGTAGTGCAAACCCTCTTCCGTCAGGCGCAGCTGGCGCGTGGTGCGCTCGAACAGGGTGACGCCCAGCGCCGTTTCCAGGCGCGCGATGGCGGCGCTGGCGGCGGCCGGCGACAGGCCGTGCTTGCGGCCCGCCGCGGAAAAACTGCCCAGCACCGCAGCGTCGAGGAACAGGGCGATTTCCGCCAGGCGCCCGGCGCCGCCGCTGCGGATCATGCCGGGTGCGCGGCCGCGGGCTTCGGCGCCGGCGCAGAATGGGGCGTGATCACCACGGTGCAAGTGGTGCCGGCTACCAGCAATTGCCCTTTCGGCTGCTCGTCGATGTGGATGCGCACGGGTACGCGCTGCGCCAGGCGCACCCAGTTGAAGGTGGGATTGACGTCGGCCAGCAGTTCGCGGCCCGTGGCGGCGTCGCGGTCGGTGATGCCGCGCGCGATGCTCTCGATGTGGCCGTGCAGGGTGCCGCCGCTCATCAGATTCATTTCCGCCTTGTCGTCCTGCGCCAGCATGCCCAGCTTGGTCTCTTCGAAATAGCCGACGACGTAGTACGAGGCGCTGTCGATGACGGCCAGCTTGGCCGCGCCGACGGCGGCGAAATCGCCCTTGTGCACGTTCAGGTTCGTCACGTAGCCGCTGACGGGCGCGCGCACGGTGGTGCGTTCCAGGTTCAATTGCGCCAGCGCGCGCGCGGCCACGGCGGCCTGCACCTGCGACGAGGCGGAGCTGGCGGCAAAGGCGGCGCTTTCGCGGCTTTCCGTCGAGATGATGCTGGCGTCAAGGCCTGCGCGGCGCTGCGCCTCCTTGCCGCGGCGTCCCTGTTCCGTCCTTTGCGCGGCCAGCACGGCGTCGGCTTGCGCCAGTGCGCTCGTGTAGCGTTCCTTGTCGACGACGAACAGCACGTCGCCCTTTTGCACCACCTGGTTGTCGCGCACCAGCACGTCCGTGACGGTGCCGGCCACGTCGGCGCTGATGTTGACGATGTCGGCCTTGATGCGTCCGTCGCGCGTCCACGGCGACTCCATGTAGCGGTCCCAGACGGTCTTGCCTATCCACAGCGCGGCGGCCAGGAGCAGCAAGGTGATTGCATAGCGGGTCAGTTTGCTTACCATGTCGGCAGCCTTTCCTTGATGGGGTTGAACAGTTTTTTTTATTTGTAAAGCGATAAAGCCAGCGCGCCAAAGATGGCGATGAAAATGCACAGCCGCGCCAGCGACGGGTGCCACACCATGCGGTACACGCCCAGCCAGCCCAGCACGCGGTCGAGCAGGGTTTGCAGGCCGATGCTGAGGATGAACAGGGGCAGCAGGGTAGGAATCAGAATTCCGAACAGGGCGAATTCACGCGGCATGGTGGTCTCCGGCGCCAGGCGCCATATGGTCGAGTAATGAGGTGTAGATCGAATGCAGGTCGGCCAATGCCGTGTGCAGGCGCGCGCTACGTTCCGGTGCAATGCCAGCTTCGTTTTGCGCGGCGCGCACCACGGCGCCCGCCTGCAGGGTGGCTGCCAGCGCCGCCTGCAGTGCCGTGTCGCTGCGCGTGCGCAGCCAGGCGGCGATGTGGTCCACGCACTGCTGCAGCGCGTGGCGCGTGGCGCCTGGCCGGGCCGTCGCGATCAGTTCGCGCAATTCGATCACCGAATGGCCGATTTCCAGCAAGGTCAAGGCCTGGCGCACGACGGCGCGCGCAGCCTCGCCCGGCGCCGGTCCGGCCGCCGCATTGAGCTGGCTGAGCAAGTCGCGCACGCGGTTGTCGAAACGGTGTTTCACGCGCCGCGCGGGCGCCGTGCACGCATGCAGCGCTTCGCGCCACAGGGCACGGCCGATGTGGTCCTTGTGGCCCATCGTGTGCTCGGGCAGCAGCACGGCAAACACGAGGGCCGCCAGCATCAGGCCCACGATCAGGGCCATGCCCGTGTTCAAGAAGGCCGCGCCGTCGACATGCATCAGATTCGTCGGCGCCATCTGCGTGATGAAGGTCGACACGCCCAGGCCCACGCCCAGCTTGGCGGGATTCGTCATCAGGTACAGGCCGACGGCGAGGAAGGGCGCAAAACTGAGCACCAGCATGGGGAAGCCGTCGCCGTGCACCAGCACGAAATACACGCACACCAGCGACAGCGGCATGGCGATGAGGAAGCCCGCCAGCACCTGGCGGATCATCATGATGGGGCGCGGCGAGGACGAGGCCAGCGCGCAGAACACGGCCGCCATCAGCATCGCCGTGCTGGCGTAGGGCCAGGCGAGGAAGTAGGCGCCCAGCGCCAGCAGGGCCAGGCTGATGGCCGCGCGCGCGCCGCTGGCGATCACCAGCGCGGGTGGCGTCTTCGGCGCATACGCCTGCGGCGTGCTGATTTCCAGGGGCGTGTCGTGCGCCAGGCTGAAATACACTTCGTGAAAGCGGCTCATGTCGCGCGCGAAGCGCTCCAGCAGTTCGCACACGGTGTCGAAATCGATGCGCTGCGCATGCGCGATGGTCGCGCCATCGATGTCCGAGCGGGCCTGCGCCAGGGCCGTCTGCAGGTGCAGCTGCATGGTGTCGAGCGAGTCTTGCGAAGGCGTCGCCTGCAGCGCTTCGGCGACGATGGCGTACAGGGGCGCGCAGGCCTGCATGACTTGGGTTTCGCCATCGCGCTGCAGGCGGTCGAACAGGCGGTGGAAGGTGTAGAAAGTGGTCAGCGCCGTCATGAAGGTGGCGTTGAAGGCGTGCAGCTTGCGGTTTTGCGCGCGCACGTGGCTGACCTTGCTGGTGACTTCGAACAGGGCGGCCGAACGGCCCAGTTCCAGCGCCGCGACGTCGGCGGCAAACTGCAAATGCGTCAGTTCCACCTGCGCCGGCGTGAGTTTTTGCTGCAGCACGTCCTGGCAAAAGGTGAGGAATTTGCCGTAGCGCGCCTGCACCGTGCGCATCACCTGCGTGCCCTGGTGGCGCGGCAGCAGCACGCTGGAGACGGCCGCCGAACAGATGATGCCCAGGCTGACCTCGGCCACGCGCGTGACGGCCAGCGCGAACACCTGCATCGGCTGCTCGATGGCGGGCAGCACGATCATGCAGGCCGTGTAGCCGGCCAGCACGTACACATACGACTGGGCGTTGCGGTGCAGGGCAGAGCCGCTCGTGCACAGGCCCACCCACAGGGCCAGGCCGGCGAACAGCAGCACGGGCTGCTGCGGGAACAGGCCGATCAGGGTCAGCGCGGCCGTGCAGCCGAGCAGGGTGCCGCACAGGCGGTAAAAGCTTTTTTCCAGCACCATGCCGCTGCTGGGCAGGGCCAGGATGATGGTGGTGGTCATCGCCGTGCTGGGCGAATCGAGGCCCAGGCGATAGGCCAGCCACAGGGCGCAGAAGGACGCGATGAGGGTCTTGCCGACGTAGATCCAGCGTTCGCCTTCCGTTGCGCGCCAGTCCTGCAGCGCCAGCGCCAGCCAGTGGGCCGCCCGGGTCAGGGGGCCGTGTGTGAATTTGGTTGCTGTGGCTGGCGTCATCGATAGGCTATCAGTTCTGGTTGTTGAGATTGTTCAGGTTGCGCAACTGGCGCATGTACAGCTTGTCGAGCACTTGCAGCTCTTCGTCCGTGAACCCTTCATACAGGGCCGAGGTTTCCTGGTACACATCGGGCAGTGCCGTTTCGATCAGTGCGCGGCCCTTGTCGGTCAGCGAGATCATCACCGAGCGGCGGTCGCCGGGACGCGTGCCGCGGTGGATCAGGCCGCGCGTTTCCAGGTCGTTGCACACGCGCGTCAGGTTGGCCGGCTTTTCATGGCAGGCCATGCCCAGGGTGCAGGCGTTCGAGGTTTCGTCGTCCGTGCCGTACAGCACGGCCAGCACCATGTAGCTGGCATCGACCAGGTCATGCTTTTTCAGCGCCGCGTTGGTCAGGTCTTTCATGCCTTTTTGAATGTGGTACGTCATGCGCAACAGGCGCATCAGTTCCATGGGGAAGCCTGGCATGCGCGTGCGGATGTTTTGCAGCCGCTTGGAGGTGGCGTCAAAAGCGGTCATGTCATATTCCTTCATGTGTGAATAAAGTTCCGATTGTATCTTGTTGGGCTAGGGCAATGCCAGGATTGCAAGCTCAGATGCCGCCTCCCAGTGCATTCATCAAGGAAACGTACAGATCGAGCTCGCGTGCCCCATTCTGCGCCTGCTGCTGTTCTTCCGCCAGCAGCGCCACTTGCGTGTTGAGCATGTTGATGGCGTCGCTCATGCCCGCCTTGTAGGCTTTTTCCGCCAGGTCGCGCGCGCGCTGCGCCGTGGCCAGCGCCTGCACGGTCAGCTGGTGCTGTTTGGCCAGCGACTGGGCGCGGGTGACGGCATTGGCCACGTCCGACATGGCGTTGATGACGGTGGCGTTGTATTGCTCCACGGCGCCGTCGTACACGGCCGTCTGGCTGCCCAGCTGGGCGCGCAGGCGGGCGCCGGCGAAGATGGGCAGGCTCAGTGCGGGCGAGGCGCCGCGCACCTGCGAATTGGCGTCGAGAAAGTGGCTGAAGCCGAAGGCCTGGAAGCCGGCAAAGGCCACCAGGTTGACGTTCGGGTAGAACTCGGCCTTGGCGGCGTCGATGCGCTGCGCCGCCGCTTCCACTCTCCAGCGCTGGGCGGCGATGTCGGGACGGCGGCCGATCAGGTCGGCCGGCAGGGCGGCGGGAATGGCCAGCGGCTGGTCCAGGCGCAGCACGGGGCGGCTCAAGGCTGCGCCCGCTGCCGGGCCCTTGCCCGCCAAGGCCGCCAGCTGGTTGCGCAGCAGGGCCAGCGATTCGGCCGACTGTTCCAGCTGGCGGCGTCCCGCCGGCAAGGTGGTTTCGATCTGCGCCACGTCGATGTCCGTGCCGATGCCGGCGGCCTTGCGCTGGCGCGTGATGTCGAGGATGCGGGCGCGCTGCGCCAGGCTGCGTTCGATCACGTCCTGCAGCTGGAATTCATACGACAGCTGGATGTAGGTGCGCACCAGCGCCGTTTCCAGGGCCAGGCGGGCCATCTGCGATTCGGCCGACGCCATCTGCACGTCGCCCAGCGCGGCGGACAGGGCGGCGCGGTTGCGGCCCCACAGGTCCAGGTCGTACGAGGCCGTGACGGTGGCCTGGTTGCGCCAGGCGTAGTTGCCGGCCAGCGGCGCCGGGGTGCTGCCGTGCTGGGAATACAGTTCGCGGTTGATGGAGACATTCGCGTCCGCCTGCGGACGGGTCTTGTCCTCGGCCGCGCCGGCCAGCGCCTCGGCCTGGCGCACGCGCGCCTGGGCGCCGCGCAGGGTGGGACTGTCGGCCAGCGCCTGCTCCATCAGACGGTTCAATTGGGGATCGTGCAAGTCTTGCCACCATTGCGTGCGCGGCCATTGGATGGCGGCGCTGGCGGCGGCATCCATGGCCTGGCTCGCTTGCAGCTTGTTGGCGTCGAGCATGGCCGATTGCGGCGCGATATGGCCCATGTCGGCGCAAGCGCTCAAGGCAAGGATCAGGCTGGCGGCAAGCAAACGGCGGTGCAGGGACATGCAGGAACTCCGGAAGGTGGGGTTGGGGTGATGCTGACAGCTCGCCGCGGTGAGCGCCGGGAGTGGCCCGGGTGCTGCGCCGCAACTGAGGTGTGTTACTGACTGACTGAAACCGGCTGACTGGTTTCTTATTTCACGACGTGTTTTGCCGTTTGCGCGACATCAAAGTCCGCTTCCGTTTGCGGGATCAGGCCAGCCTTGCGGGCGGCGTAGAACTCGGCCATGACTTGTTCGCGCGTCACGTTGCTGGCGGCGGTGGCAGGTGTTTTCGGGTAGTCGACTTCGCTGGTGGCGATTTCGCCGGCGTTGCGGGCACGGATGTATTCGGCAGTGACGTCGGCGCGTGTGAGTTGCTGGCTGGCAGCGGCTGGCGCGGCGCTTTGAGCGAAAGCCGACGTGGCGGTGGTGATGGCAAACAATGCTGCGATGAGTGATTTGGCTTGCATGATAAGACTCCAAAATGTGCATGATGGCTGGGTGGATGGGCCGGATCGCCACGTACCGGTCGGTTCGGCGACAGGGCGCTGGTGGGTGCCTTGCCGCCGATGAAGCAGTTTCTGGATGAGAAGATGCTTACTTGAATTAACTATAGCAATGAATATTACATTTGTGAAGTAATTTTTGAAAATATTTGTGCGCCGCCGCATTTCCCCCAGGGAATATGCCGTGCAGGCGTGCGCCGCCGGCCAGGCCAGGGGAGTAAGCTGGTTTTTTTATTAACGGGAGTCAGCCATGAGCAGCAGTTCACTCGATCCGGATAATTTGCCCGTCACGCCCGACCGTATCCTGGGCAGCGGCCATGGCAAGGGCGCGCTTGGGCCCAGCGACAGTTCCGACAGCGGCAGCGACATGCAGGGCGTGCCGGGCCAGGACCCGGAAGCGCTCGAGAACGACAGCGATGCGGCCGGCACGGGCGAGCGGGCTGGCGTGGAGCCGCAGAATGCGGCGCCCGATGGCGGCGATATCGACGTCGACCATGTGGAAAGCGTGGCGCCCGTGCGGCCGGCAGAGGAGGAGGGCGAGGGCGAACCCGGCGGTTCGCGGGGGACTGCGCCGCGCCCCTGACGGCTGCTGGCGGCACGGTCGCCACGAATTACTGTCTCTCCTGCGCCATCAGCGTAAAATGTGGTCAAGGCGGCGTGCGCGCCGCCATGGCCAGCCGGCCGGCACAGGATAGGATGTCAGAGGATGCAAACGCAGATGTCGGAAGAGAAAGAAAAAGACTTGATGTCGATGTACCGCGAGACGCGGCCGCGCGAGTTTTTTGGCGAAAAAAGTAACACCAATCACCTGGCCTGGAGTTTGCTGGTGGTCTTGCTGGCGTTGGCGTTCTGGCTTGTCGTGGCCCTGGCGGCGGCGGAAAACCAGCGTTATGCCCTGGAAACGAAGGCTTGCCAGGATCACGTGTTCCCCACGGAAATCGACACGTCTTGCCTGAAGCAGGTCAAGTCGCGCGATCACTGGTGGCAGCACGTGGGCCACGCGCTGGTGCGCATGGGCGCCTGATCTTGGCGCGATCTGGCTGAACCTGGCGGCGGCGGGGGCCGCTGCGGTGATGGAGCGATAGTGCGGGAGGCGCCATGCCACGCGATCACTCGCGCGAGCAGCCGCAATGGCTGCTCGCGCGCCACAGTGCCTTGACGGCGCGCCAGTTGCTGCGCGCCTATGGCTTGCTATGCCTGTTTTCCCTCGTGATTGCCGCCGCCTTTGCGTTGCGGGGCCTCTGGTACATTCCCGTCTTTTCGTTCGCCGAGCTGGGCCTGGTGGCCATTGCACTGCTGCATTATCTGCGCCATGCGCGCGACTATGAACACATCGCCTTGCGCGACGGCGAGCTGATCATTGAACAGGTCAGTGCCGGGCGCTGCCGGCGCCACCACTTTTCGCCGTGGCGCACGCGCATCGCCATGCCGCAAGGGCCGCGCCAGTTGATACGCATCAAGGATGTCGGCCATGCTGGCGCGCATGTGGACGTGGGCGTGTTCGCCACGCCCGAACGGCGCCGGCAAGTGGCGCAGGAACTGCTGGCCCTGCTGCCACCGCCAGCGTAATCGCCTTACACGGCCCGCGACGGGCCTTCCCACAGATTGATATGGCCTTCGCGCGCCTGCACGTCGATGGCGGCCAGCTCGTCGGCCGTGAATGACAATTGCTGCAGCGCGGCCACGTTTTCGCGGATTTGCGCGCTGCTGCTGGCGCCGATCAGGGTCGAGGTGACGCGGGGATCGCGCAATACCCAGGCCAGCGCCATCTGCGCCAGGGTTTGCCCCCGCTGCGCGGCGATCTGGTTCAGCGCGCGCACGCGGGCCAGGTTTTCCGCGCTCAGGTGCTTTTGCAGCAGCGAACCGCCGCCGGGGCGGTTGACGCGCGCATCCTGCGGCACGCCATCGAGGTATTTGTCGCTGAGCAGCCCCTGCGCCAGCGCCGTGAACGTGATGCAACCCACGCCTTGCTCTTGCAGGGTGTCGAGCAAGCCGTCTTCCTCGATCCAGCGGTTGAGCATATTGTAGGCCGGCTGGTGGATCAGACACGGCACTTTCCACTCTTTCAGCAGGGCGGCCGCCTCGGCCGTCTTTTGCGGAGAATACGACGACAGGCCCACGTACAGCGCCTTGCCCTGCTGCACGGCCGTGGCCAGCGCGCCCATGGTTTCTTCCAGCGGCGTGTCGGCGTCGTAGCGGTGCGAGTAAAAGATGTCGACGTAGTCGAGGCCCAGGCGCTGCAAGCTCTGGTCCAGGCTGGCCAGCACATATTTGCGCGAACCGCCGCCCTGGCCGTATGGGCCCGGCCACATGTCCCAGCCTGCCTTGGTGGAAATGATCAGTTCATCGCGGTATGGTAAAAAATCGTCGCGCAGCAGCTTGCCGAAATTGCTTTCCGCGCTGCCATATGGTGGACCATAGTTATTCGCCAGGTCGAAATGCGTGATGCCCAGGTCAAACGCCGTGCGCAGCATGTCGCGCTGGGAAGCGAGGCTGTTGCTGTCGCCAAAGTTGTGCCACAGTCCCAGCGACAGCAGCGGCAGTTTCAGCCCGCTGCGCCCGCAGGTGCGGTATTGCATGCTGTCGTAGCGGTTCTCGGCGGCGTGGTAGGTCATGGCATCTCCTGGTTGAATGAAGTGCTTATTTTCGCGCAAAATCAAGGTCTGCGTGCGTGCGCCTTGCGCGCGAAGGGACGCGCCTTACAATAAGCATTGAGAAGTCTCGCAAGGAGCGGTCATGGAAATCGAATTGAAATTGTTGCTGGCGCAGGAAGATGTCTTGCGTTTGCGCGCGCACCCGCTGCTGGCGCAGTCTGCGCAAGGCGAGCCGCAGCTGCTGCAGATGCAGATGCACGATATCTATGTCGATACGCCCGATTTGCAGCTGTGCCGCCAGCAGGCGGGCTTGCGCGTGCGGCACGTGGATGGACACTGGGTGCAAACCCTGAAGGCGGGCGGCACTGTCAGCGGCGGCTTGCACAGCCGCCACGAGTGGGAGGGCGAAGTTCCCGGGCCGCAACCGGACCTTGCCGCGCTCGATGCGGCCATCGGCCGCAAGCAACCGATCCGCGCGCTGCTGCGCCAGGACGCCATTCGCGACGCCTTGCAGCCCGTGTTTACCACGCGTATCGAGCGCACCGTATGGCAGCTGTGCACGCCGCAGGGCGACCAGATCGAATGCGTGCTGGACCAGGGTGTCATTGAAAGCGGTGCGGATGGGGCGGATGGCGCCATCCGCAGCGTGCCCGTCAGCGAGATCGAACTGGAGTTGAAGCAGGGGCAGGCGGCCAGCCTGTTCGACGTGGCGCTGGCCCTGCTGCAGGACGTGCCGCTGCAGCTGGGCCACATGAGCAAGGCGGAACGCGGTTACCGGCTGGCGGCATCCTATCCCTTGCAAGCCGTCAAGGCGCAGCCCCTGGCGCTGGACGCGGCCATGTCCGTGGAGCAGGTATTCCTGGCCATCGCCGGCAATTGCCTGGAGCAAGTCAGCGGCAACCAGGATGGCGTGGCGGCGGGCGAGGACGTGGAAAGCGTGCACCAGATGCGCGTGGGCCTGCGCCGCTTGCGCTCGGCGCTGGGCATGTTCAAGTCCCTGCTGGCGCTGCCGGACGCCTTGAAGGGCGAACTCGGCTGGCTGGGCGGCGCGCTGGGCGAAGCCCGCGATTGGGATGTGTTGGCTGGCAATACCCTGGCGCAGCTCGATGGCGAGGCGGCCTCGGATGCGGCGGCGCTGACAGAGGCGGCACACGCGCAGGCGCGGTTCAAGCACGTGCAAGCGGCCCAGGCCGTCACCTCGGCGCGCTACACGGCCTGCATGCTGGGCTTGCAGCGCTGGCTGCAGGCGTGCGCCTGGCGCGACAATTGCTCCGCGCGCCAATTGCGGCGCCTGGACGCGCACGTCTTGCCGTTTGCCCGCGCAACCCTGCGCAAGGACCAGCGCCGCCTGATGAAGCGCGGCAAGCGCCTGATGCATGCCACGCCGCAGCAGCGCCATCGGGTGCGCATCGCGGCCAAGAAGACGCGGTATGCGACGGAATTCTTTGCCTCGCTGTTTGCCGCGCGCACCGTGCAGCCGTATGTGGGGCGGCTGTCGCTGCTGCAGGATGAACTGGGTTGGCTCAACGATGTGCAGGTGGCGGACCGGCTGCTGCAGCAATTGCCCGAGGTTCAGACTGGCCAGGCGGACCAGTCCGCTCAGTCGGCCCAGTTCGCCCGGGACGGCTTGCGGCTGCACGCGGCCTTCGTGCGCGGCTATCTGGCGGCGCGCGCGCAGGCGCAGGGCAGCGATGGCCGCATGCACAAGGCCTGGCGGCGCTTCAAGGCGGCCCGCTTGCCGGCCTGAGCCCGCTCCTGCCGCAGTATCAGGCCAAGCCAAGCCAGATCAGGCGCGGCTAGGCCAGCGGGCGCTGCAACCGGCGTTCGAGGATGGCCAGCGGCGATTTGTGCGGGGCCGCCATGGCGTGCACCGGCAGCAGCCAGGTTTGCTCCAGCGCATGCTGTCCCCGCAGGGCCGCGTGCGATACGGCGTCACTGAAGACGATCCACGTCTGGCCCGGCGCGAACGCATGGGTGTGCTGTTCCACCTGCGCCTGGTAGCCCAGGTCGGCCTTCATGGCGTCGTGCAGCTGCAGCATGTAGTGGTCGTAGGGCGTGCGCCGCGACTTGGTGATGCCCAGCCATTGCAGCAGGGCCGCCAGCACGGGTTGCGGACGCTTCGCGACGGGTAAAAAATGTTGCGCCACCTGCTCGAATGGCGCGCCCAGTTTCCACACGCGGGGTGCGTCGCGCGGATGAATGTTGGTGAAGACGCGCAGGATGCGCCGGCCCTGCGTGGGCGAGGAGGGAAAGCTGTCGACATGCAGGCGCGTATCGTCCTTGCGCCAGGAACTCGCCCGGCCGGCGATTTCCACGGGGCGAAAGCTGCCCTTGCCTTGCTGCAGATGGGAGGAATAGCCAGGCAGCAAGCCGCCCAGCAAGCGCTGCGTGTGCCGCGCGTAGCGCTGCATCAGCGCGGCCAGCAGGGCCGCATCGCAGGCATCGCCGTGGCCGCGCACGCCGCGCGCCGGCTCCCAGCTGATATTCTTGGCGCTGCTGGCGTTACCCACCGCGCCGTTCAGCAGCGCATGCTCTTCCTGTCGCAGGGCGAAGCCCAGGCGGGGCAACAGCAGCACTTGCCCATCTTCGAGTGCCTGCAGCGCCGCCGCCTGCTGCACGGCGCTGCCACTGGCGTCCCACTGGTTCAGGGAAATGTCGATGAGTTTGCTCATGGCACAAACGGGGAAGACATCGGAGCGGCCAGTATGGGCGCCTGCCGCCCTCTCCTGTTTGCGCTAGCGCAGGTTCAGCTCACAGTTTGCTGTTCTGGCAGCCGGCGCTCACGCATTCGCGCACGCGGTCTTGCAGGAATTGCGCGCGTTCGATGGTGGTGCGCGTGGCGCAATCGAGGTTCACATAGAAGCCCGAGCCATCCTTTTTCGAGCATCGCTCGTTGCGCTCGCTGATCCAGGAAAGCTGGCCCGATTTCAGCTTTTGCTTGCCGCCGGCATCGAGCTGGGAGCTAAGTTTCTTGTAGTTGGCGTTGAGTTCCTTGTCCGCTTCCTGGTACACCTTGTTGAGGCAATACAGGCCATCGAAGTCATTGCGCGGCGTGTCGCAGGCCGAGTTGGCGAAGGCGGAGCCGGAGGCGCAGAGCAATAGGGCGAGCAGGCATTTTTTCATGGAGTGCTTTCAGAAAGTGGTGTGGCAGGATAGGCGAGCAAGGCAGCGCTCTTGCGCATCGTATAACATTTCCTGTCCGGGCCGCAGACGCTTGCGGGCGCGCCCGCAAGTGTGCCGTCAATAGGCCAGGCGGCCCGGCACGCTCACTTCGATCTGCGTGCCGGCGCCGGGCCGGCTGTCGATGCGCAGGCTGGCCCCGATGGCGGCGGCGCGCTCGCGCATGCCGACCAGGCCCCAGTGGCCGGGCCGCTGGCCCGCCTGCGCCACGGCGTCATCGAGGCCGCAGCCGTCGTCGCGCACGCGCAGGGTGAATGCCTGCTCCGCATAGTCGAGTTCCAGCACGATGTTTGCCGCCTCGGCGTAGCGCGAAGCGTTGAACAGCGCTTCGCGCGCGATGGCATAGATTTCGTCATGCACGCGCGGCTGCAGGCGCCGGCAGGTGCCGCTGACATGCACCGTGAAGGCGTGCGCGCGGTGCTCGGCCAGGCCCTTGCCGAATTGCTGCAGCGCCAGCCGCAGTTCGTCGGGTTCGGCCGAGGCGCGCAAGTCCATGATCTGGTCGCGGCCTTCGATCAGCAGCTGGTCCGCCAGGTTGAGGGTGCCATCGAGGCGCGCCCGTTCGCGCGTGCCCTTGGGCAGCATGTCCGCATGCGCATGGAACGACAGGATCAGGCCTTGCACGCTTTGCAGCAGCGTGTCGTGCAGCGAACGGGCGATGCGCGAGCGCTCGGCCAGGCGCTCCTGCAAGCGTTCCTGCATATTGCGCGTCAGGTGGCGGATGCGCAGCACGTAGCCGCCATACAGCAGCAGCGCGGCGCCCAGCGCCAGCAGCACGACGAACCACGGCGTTTGCACGAAGGTGGGCGCGATGACGATGTCGAGCCCTGTTCCCTGCGTGTTCCACACGCCGTCTTCGTTGGCGGCCGTGACGTCGAAGCGGTAGCTGCCGGGGGCAAGGTTGGTGTAGTACGCTTCGCGGCGTCCCACCGCCTCCTGCCAGCCCGTGTCCACGCCTGCCAACCGGTAGCGCAGGCGCACGCGTTCCGGCATCGACAGGCTCAGGGCCGTGAAGCCGATCTGCAGGGTCTTGCTGCCTTGCGGCAGATGCTGCGGCTTGCCATCGTCCAGCGCGTAACGCACGCCATCGGCCAGCAAGCTGTGGATCTGCACGGGCGGCGCCAGGGCGTTGCGGCGGATGTGCAGCGGGTCGAGCATGGCGATGGTGGCCGAAGTGGAGAACCACAGCTTGCCATCGGGCGCATGGATCAGCGACGGCACGGGGCGCAGTTGCGAGGCATGGCCCTGCAAGCCGTCGAGCGCGTCGAAGCGCTCCGAGGTAACAGCGCTGCCGTCCCGCATCCACGCGGCCAGGCTGGCGGCAGCGATATGGTCGATGCCGTCCGCGCCATGCAGCCACAGGTCGCCGTCCGGCAGGCGCACGATGCCCGATACGCCGCGAAACGCCGCCCCGTGCGCGCCGCGCAGCATCTGGAAGCGGCCGGCGCGGTACAGGGCCACGCCGTTTTCGCCGCCGGCCCACATCGCCTCGCCATCGCGGTACAGCTGCAGCACGGTGCCCACCTGCAGGCCCTCGGGCGCGCCGAGCCGCTTGACGGCGCCTGCGCGCTGGCCATCGGCCACCAGGCTGAGCGTATTGTCGGCATGGCCCAGCCAGACGGTGCCGGCGCCATCCATCGCCATGGCCGTGGTCAGCACCGCCGGCAGGCCGGACAGGCCGCCGTCGGCGATCCATTTTCCTTCGCTCAGGCGAAACAGGCCGCCGCCGGAAAACGAGGCCCACAGGGCGCCTGAGCGGTCCTGCTGCAGCGCCTGAGGATCGAGTCCCAGCACGGGCGGCACCACGCGCGTCATGGCGCCGTTGCGCGCGCGATGGTGCAGCTCCTGCTCGTTGCCCAGCCACAGCGTGCCGTCGGGCGCCCAGTGGCTGGCCGCCAGCGCCCCCTTTTTCAGTATCACTTTCTTCACCCCGTCGGCGGTAAAGCTGCGCACGTCGCCGACGTAGTCGCCGATCCACACGTCGCCATCGGGTCCCGGCAGCATGCCGGGATGGTCGAAGGGCACGGCGACGGCCAGGGTCTTCAGGCGGTTCGGCCGCAGCCGGTCCAGGCCCGTCGAGGTGCCGAACCACAGATTGCCTTCGCGGTCCTGGAACGACGTTTGCGGCAGCGGGCCGCTGATGCCGTTCTGGCGCGTCAGGCGCTGGGCCGGCAGGCTGGGGCCGGAAGGATCGAACTTGCGCTCAATGCCATCGGGCTGCATCAGCCACATGGTGCCGGCGCGGTCGAAGCGGATGCCGTTGCCCGTGGCGTCGGGCCGGATGGGCGCGTCGCCGCGCGGCGCGCTGGTGCGCACGCGATAGTAATTGCTTTGCGCGTCCACAGCCCAGATGGCGCCATCGGGCGCTTCATCCATGCTGGTGAGCATGGTACGCGGCCAGGCATGGGAAAAGCGCGTCTCGCCCGGCCTGCGGAAAAAGACGCCGTGCATGGTGCCCATCCACTGCGTGCCATCGCGCCCGAACAGGATCTGGTACACGCGCTTGTCGGGCAGGCCCACGTTGGCGGCCTGCGCGACGAAGCGGTCGGCGCCCGGCGCCAGGCGCGCCGCGCCATCGCGCGTGCCGACCCAGATGGCGCCGTCGGGCGCTGCCTCGATATGGAATACGGCGCCTGGCGGCAAGCCGTCCGCTTCCCCGTACGTGCGCGCGCCATCCTTGCGAAAGACGCTGACGCCGCCCAGGCGGTAGCCGACCCAGACGGCGCCGTCAGGCGGCGTGGCCAGGCCCAGCACATTGCTCGACGGCAGGCGGTGGCCGTACACGCTGTCGACGCGGTCGAAGCGCACGCCATCGTAGCGGTACAAACCGGTGGCCGTGGCGATCCACAGCCAGCCATCCTTGCCCTGGGCGAATTTCAGTACGTCGACGGGCGCGCCTTGCAGGGCGCCCCAGGCGTTGTGGGTGTAGTCGGACAGCAGGGGCGAGGGGGCGGCCGCGCACGCGTGCAGGTGGCACGCCAGCAGGGGCAAAATCAACAGGCGGCGCAGCAGGCGAGCGGACATCGGGGCAGGGCGGGGTGGGAAGATGCTGATTGTAGCGCAGCGCCTCGCCTTTCAGCAGGCAAAAAAAAGCCCGCGCGGGGCGGCGCAGGCTTTTTCTCCCTACGTTGACAGGAACTGCTTACGCGAAGTTCTTGGCAACGAAGTCCCAGTTGACCAGGCCCCAGAACGTTTCCACGTACTTGGCGCGCAGGTTGCGGTAGTCGATGTAGTAGGCGTGTTCCCACACGTCGCAGGTCAGCAGCGGCTTGTCGCCGGTGGTCAGCGGGCAGCCGGCGTTCGAGGTGTTGACGATGTCGACGGAGCCGTCGGCTTTTTGCACCAGCCAGGTCCAGCCCGAACCGAAGTTGCCCACGCACGACTTGGTGAATTCTTCCTTGAACTTGTCGAACGACGACCATTTGGCGTTGATTGCGTCAGCCACGGCACCCGCAGGCGCGCCGCCGCCGGCCGGCTTCATGCCGTTCCAGTAGAAGGTGTGGTTCCATACTTGCGCTGCATTGTTGAAGATGCCGCCCGACGATTTCTTGATGATCTCTTCCAGCGACAGGTTCTCGAACTCGGTACCCTTGATCAGGTTGTTCAAGTTGGTGACATACGCCTGGTGATGCTTGGCATAGTGGTATTCCAGGGTTTCTTTCGAAATATGCGGCGCCAGAGCGTCCATTTCATACGGCAGTGGTGGCAGAGTATGTTCCATGTGATGTCCCTTTGTGGTGAGTGTTCGGAGTCTTCCAGCCTGCGGCCGGAGGGTTGAGCCAAGCTTGCTTGAAGCAGGCATTCTTGCTGAACGAGCCACTATTGTAAAGCGGATGCGCCATTGCTGCAGATTCCCGCATGCGTTGCGGATACTGGTGGCGTATTGATTCTCGTTCAGGAAAATAGTGGTATATGGTGAAGCGTCAGCACCTTGAGAAACCGTAGCGAGCAAGCCCGATATCGGGTTGAGTAGCGCAGCTGTACAAAAAGTACAGCGAGCAACGCCGACCCGAGAGTGGGCTGCGCAGTAGGTTTATCATGGTGCAATCCTTAGCGGATGCGGCGAGTGGTTTCCCGCACGATGAGTTCCAGCGGCGGGATGGCGGCCTGCACGGCTTCGCCATTGATCAGGCCCAGCAGCGCTTCCGTGGCGATGCGGCCGATGTCGTACAGGGGCTGATGGATGGTGGTGAGCGGCGGCGTCGTGTAGGACGAGCCGGGCAAGTCATCGAAGCCGACGAGCGAGATATCGTCGGGTACGCGGATGCCCTTGCGGTACAGGCACAGGCGCACGCCATAGGCGGACAGGTCGTTGGCGGCGAAGACGGCGCTGAACTGCTGCTGCGTATCGAACAAATGGTTCATGGCCAGCATCCCGCTTGCTTCGTGGAAATCGCCTTCCACCATCAGCTTCGGGTCGATGGCGATGTCCGCTTCGCGCAGTGCGCGCTGGTAGCCCGTCAGGCGCTCGGCCGCATCCGTGTTGTTGGCGGGGCCGGCCACGAAGGCGATGCGCCGGTGTCCCAGTTCCACCAGGTGGCGCACGGCCAGGTAGGCGCCGTATTCGTTGTCGAGCTTGAAGCCGATGGCGCTTTTCGTGGCCAGCAGGCGGCCCGTCGAGACGATGGGGCGCTGCTGCGAGAAATCGAGCACGCTCTCGTCCGAGATGCGCCCCGACAGCAAAATGATGCCGTCCACCTTTCTTGCCAGCAGCAGGCGGATGCGGTCCGCCTCTTCCTGCGCATTCCAGTGCCCGCTGACGATGACGGACGCATAGCCCGTGTCCTTCAAACCATCGTCCACGCCGCGCAGGCTTTCGTCGAAGAAGGGGCTGGAAATGTCCTGCACCACGATGCCGATGGTCATCGAGCGGCCTTTTTTCAGCCCCTGTGCCATCTGGTTCGGCGCGAATTTCATGTGGGCGATCGCCGCCAGCACGGCGTCGCGCTTGTCGTCGGAGACCCTGGCCGTGCCATTCAGGATGCGCGAGACGGTGCTGGGCGACACGCCGGCCTGGCGTGCCACGTCGAGCAGGGTGGAAGGGGGAGCAGCGTGGGCGCTATCGTTCAAGGTGATTCCTGGGTATCAAGATGGCTGGTTCTCAGTGCTCTGAAAACCTTTTCATCGGAAGATTACCATAAATGGCCACGAGCAACCGCAGGTCGGCGCAGGTCGGCATAGGTCGGCATAGGTCGGCTTAGCCCGCAGGGCGTAAGCCGACACATCAAGGCCAAGCAATGCCTTGGAACCATGCCTTTGCCGCCAGCAATGCGTCGGATGACGCGCTCGCGCGCCTCGGCGACCCGCTCGACCTCCATATGAAAACGTTTTCACAAAAAACAACGGCAGCGCAAATGACGAATTTTTGCGCTTTTTCATAGGAGAAAACGCGCCACGGCGTGCCGCTTGCCATGCTGCCTTCAATAAAAATGACAACTTTTTCGGTTGACTTGATTTTCTTTGCGGTGTTAAATGGACACATGTTGTGAAAACGTTTTCAAGATAGAAAACGCTCAATAAACGGAGATGAAATAATGAAGTCAAGCATCCTTGGCGCCGCCCCGCTGGCAGCGCTGACCCTGGCCGCCAATGTGGCCGCCGCGCCCGCAGCCGTTCCGCCGGCTGCAGCCCTGCCGACGCTGGCCCCGGCCACGATTACCGTCGCCTCGTTCCCCGACCTGGACCGCGCCGTCAAGACGGCCTTGCCCCTGTGGGAAAAACTGTATCCGCAAGTGAAGGTCAAGCTGGTCAGCCTGCAGATCGACGATCATCACAACTCGATGACGACGGCGCTGGCGGCCGGCGCGCGCCTGCCCGACGTGATGGCCATCGACTTCCGCTATGTCGGCAGCTTCGCCGAATCGAAGGGCATGGAAGATTTGCTGCAAGCGCCATACGGGGCAGGACAGTACCGCGCCCAGTTCGTGCCGTTCACCTTCGTGCAGGCGACCAGTTCGCGCGGCACCCTGGGCGCCATGCCGGCCGACCTGGGACCGGGCACCCTGTTCTACCGCAAGGATCTGATGGACAAGGCGGGCATCAAGGAAACCGACCTGACGCAATCGTGGGAGTCGTATATCGCCGCCGGCAAGAAACTCAAGGCCGCCACCGGCACTTATCTGCTGGCCGGCGCCAGCGACCTGGCCGACATCTATATCCGCGCCAATTTGAAAGATGGCGAAGGCATTTACTTTGGCGACAAGGGTCAGGTGCTGGTCGACTCGCCCCGCTTCGTGAAGGCGTTCGAGCTGGCCAAGGCGGCGCGGGTGGCTGGCATCGATGCGCGCACCGTGGCCTGGACGGGCGAGTGGGCCGAAGGCTTCAAACGCGACAAGGTGGCCAGCCAGATGATGGGATCGTGGCTCAGCGGCCACCTGGCCAAGTGGCTGGCGCCGGCTTCGTCCGGCCAGTGGCGCGCGGCGAACTTGCCGGCCGGCGCGCTGGCGTCGTACGGCGGCTCCTTCTACGGCATTCCGAAAAAGGCGGCGAATAAAACCCAGGCCTGGGAATTCATCAAGTTCATGACCGTCAACAAGGATATCCAGCTGCACTCGCTGAAAGAGATCGGCGCCTTTCCGGCCCTCAAGGCAGCCTATGCGGACCCGATGATGGACGAGCCGCAGGCGTATTTCGGCGGCCAGAAGACGCGCCTGCTGGCGCGTGACACGGCGGCGAAGATCCCCGTCATCCGCGTCGACAAGTTCGACGCCGTGGCGCGCGACATCGTCAACATGGAACTGGAAAGCGTGCTGGCGCAAAACAAGGATATCAAGACGGCCCTGGCCGACGCCAAGGCTCTGATCACCCACCGCGCGCGGCGCTAGGAGCAGCATGACTACCTCCATGCCTTGTACCGAGGGCGCGCCCGCTGCTGCGGCAGCGCAGCCCGCCAGGAAACGCTTCAACAGGAAGCAGTGGGCGCCGTACATCTTCATCAGCCCCTTCTTCATCCTGTTCGCCGTCTTCAGCCTGTTCCCGCTGCTGTTCTCCATCTATTTGTCGTTCAACCAGTGGGAAGCGGCCAGCGGCGTGGAAGCCATGCAGTGGGTGGGCCTGGACAACTACAAGTATGCCTTGAGCGACCCGTGGTTCCTGCGCTCGCTGGGCAATACCGTGTGGTTGGCGCTGGCCTCGGGCGTGCCGCAGCACTTGGTGGCCATTCCGCTGGCGGCCTTCATCCACAACAGCTTCAAGCGCTCGCGCAACCTGGTGATCGGCATCTATTTTTTACCGTTCATCACGTCCAGCGTGGCCATCGCCATGGTCTTCAATACCCTGTTCTCGCGCGACTATGGGCAGATCAATGTACTGATCCAATGGTGCGCCAGCCTGCCGCTGGTGGGCGGCCTGTTTCCGGCAGAATCGATCGACTGGCTGGGCAGCTCGCTGTTCATCAAGCCGGCCGTCGCCTTCGTCATTTTCTGGCGCTACCTGGGCTGGAACCTGGTGCTGTACCTGTCCGCGCTGCAGGTGATCCCGAAGGATCTGTACGAAGCAGCCACCATCGATGGCGCCTCGAAACGCCAGCAGTTCTGGTACATCACCCTGCCGCAGCTGCGCCCCATGATCTACTTGGCCGTGACCCTCACCATCATGGGCAATCTGCAGCTGTTCGAAGAGCCGTTCGTGCTGGTGGCCGAATCGAGCGGCGTGAGCCAGTCGGTGATGACGACGGCCATCTTCGTCTACAAGACGGCGTTTTCCTCGGGCGACTTCGGCACGGCATCGGCCATTTCCTGGCTGCTGTTCCTCATCATCGCCAGCACCACGTGGGTGAATAACCGCATCTTCAGCCGCAATGAACGCAAGGAGGTCCGATGAAAACCACCCGCTGGACGGCCTACGCCATGGTGGCCATCGGCGCCCTGATCATGGTTGCGCCGTTCTACTTCATGTTCGTCTTCGCCACGCACACGAGCGCCGAGATCTACAGCCTGCCGCCGCCGCGCTGGTTCGGCACGGCCCTGCTGAACAACATCGAGCTGCTGCAGGAGCGCCTGCCGTTCTGGCGCAATATCGGCATCAGCCTGTACGTGGCCCTGATGACGACGGCACTGACCCTGTTCTTTTGCTCGCTGGGCGGCTATGCCTTCGCCATGTACGAGTTCCGCTTCAAGCGGCCCTTGTTTACCCTGGTGATGGCATCGATGATCATCCCGTCGTTCATGAACATGATCCCCACCTTCATGCTGATGGATTTCCTCGGCTGGCTGGACCAGCCGCGCGCCCTGTACGTACCGGGAGCGGCAGGCGCGCTGGGTATCTTCCTCATGCGCCAGTACATCGGCACGGCGATACCGAAGGACCTGATCGAGGCGGCGCGCATCGACGGCTGCGGCGAGTTCGCCATCTACTGGCGGGTCGTGCTGCCGCTGATCGGCCCCGCCATGGGCACCCTGGGCCTGATCACCTTCATCAACTCGTGGAACAATTTCATTACGCCGCTGGTCGTCATGCGCTCGGTCGAGAACTACACGATCCCGCTGGCCCTGCGCAGCATGCAGGCGCCGAACAACACGGAGTGGGGCGCGCTGATGACAGGCGCCGCCATTGCCGTGCTGCCGCTGCTGCTGATGTTTTTTGTTGCCTCCAAGCGCCTGATCGAAGGGCTGACCCAGGGCGCCGTCAAAGGCTGATGCACTCACTTATTTCAACCCCTCACACTGATACCACCACCATGCATAACGACGATATTGACAGCAACTTTCCCGCCACCTTCACCTGGGGCGTGGCCACCAGCGCCTACCAGATCGAGGGCGCCGCCGCCATCGATGGCCGCGGCCCATCCATCTGGGATACCTTCAGCCATACGGATGGCAAGATCATAGACGGCAGCAATGGCGACGTGGCCTGCGACCACTATCACCGCTATGCCGAGGACGTGGAGCTGATCGCCAACCTGGGCGTGAACGCCTACCGCTTTTCCATGTCCTGGTCGCGCGTGCAGCCGGCCGGTTCCGGCGCCTGGAACGAAGCGGGCTTCGACTTTTATGCGCGCCTGCTCGACGTCCTGGCTGCCAAGGGACTCGACGCCCACCTGACCCTGTATCACTGGGACTTGCCGCAAGCGCTGCAGGACGAGGGCGGCTGGCTCAATCGCGCCACCTGCTACCACTTCGCCGCCTATGCGGCCGAGGTGGCGCGCCGCTTCGGCCACAAGGTCGCCAGCATCGCCACGCATAACGAACCGTGGTGCACGGCCGTGCTGGGCCACGGCACGGGCCAGTTCGCCCCCGGCATGGCCGATCCGGCCGCCGCCGTGCAAGTGTCGCACCATCTGCTGCTGTCGCACGGCCTGGCCATGCAGGCGATGCGCGCGGTGAACGCGCCGGCGAAACTGGGCATCGTGCTCAATCAGTGGACTGCCACGCCGGCCACCGACAGCGCCCAGGACCGTGAGCTGGCCGAACTCGAATATGCGCGTTCGGTGCAGTGGTATATGGACGCCATCTTCAAGGGCCGCTACCCGGCCCTGGCCCTGAAACACGTCGACGCTTCTGCTTTATCTATATTTGAAAACGATTTCATAGATATCAAACAGCCTATCGATTTCCTTGGCGTGAACTACTACACGCGCGCTTTCATGAGCGCCGAGACGCCGCCGCGCAAGCCCGAATGCAAGCTCGGGGTCAACGACATGGGCTGGGAAACCTATCCGCAAGGCTTGACGGAGCTGCTCGTGGGCCTGCACCGCGAATATCGGCTGCCGCCCGTCTACATCACGGAAAACGGCATGGCGGTTGCCGACAAGCCCGTCGACGGCAAGATTCATGACGAACCGCGCATTGAGTACGTGCAACTGCACCTGGACGCCTTGCGCGCCGTGATCGCGCAAGGCATCGACGTGCGCGGCTATTTCTACTGGAGCCTGATGGATAACTTCGAGTGGAACTCCGGCTACGCCAAGCGCTTCGGCATGCTGTACGTCGACTACGCCACGCAGCAGCGCAGTTTCAAGGACAGCGCCCTGTGGTACCGCGACTTCATCGCCGCGCAGCGCGCCGCGCATGCCGATGCGGCCGTCCTGGCCGGGGAGCACTGACATGGCCGCCATTTCCCTGCGCGGCATCCGCAAGACCTACGGCGACGGTCCGGAAATCGTCAAGGGCCTGGACCTTGATATCCATGACGGCGAATTCATGGTCTTCGTGGGACCGTCCGGCTGCGGCAAGTCGACCCTGCTGCGCATGATCGCGGGACTGGAAGACATCAGCGCGGGCCAGCTGCGCATCGGCGACCTGCTGGCCAACGACGTGGCGCCGGCAGAGCGGGGCATCGCCATGGTCTTCCAGAGCTACGCCCTGTATCCGCACATGACGGCGCGCGACAACATGGGCTTTGCCCTCAAATTGACGGGCAAGGGGGAGGCCGAGGTGCGCGCGGCCGTAGGCAAGGTGGCCGAGATTTTGCAGATCACGCACCTGCTCGACCGCAAACCCAAGGCCTTGTCCGGCGGCGAACGCCAGCGCGTGGCCATCGGCCGCTCCATCGTGCGCCAGCCCAAGGTATTCCTGTTTGACGAGCCGCTGTCCAACCTCGATGCCTCGCTGCGCGTGCAGACGCGGATCGAGCTGGCCAAGCTGCACCAGGAACTGGGCACCACGATGATCTACGTGACGCACGACCAGGTCGAGGCCATGACCCTCGGCGACAGGGTCGCCGTCTTCCACGGCGGTCACCTGGAGCAGGTGGGCGCGCCCCTGGACCTGTACCGCCATCCGGCCAGCCAGTTCGTGGCCGGCTTCATCGGCGCGCTGCGCATGAATTTTTTGCCGTGCGCCGCCGTCCCGGCGCTGGCCAGCCAGCTTGGTGGCGAGGCGGGCATGCTGGTCGGCATACGTCCTGAACACCTGCGCCTGGTGCCGCGCGAGGAGGGCTACGGCGCCACCGTCACCCTGATCGAGCAGCTGGGCGATGCGCAAATCATTCACGCGACGCTCGATGGCGGTATTGACGGCAGACCGCATGCGGTGGCCATCAAGCTGCACGGCGAGGCGCGCCACGCGCTGGCGCAGGGCAGCGCCATCGGCTTCGCGCCGGAAGAAGGCCATGCCTTTCTATTCGACACGGCCGGGCGCGCCGTGGCTACCCATTGACCCCGCACGGAGGCGACATGACTTCAGATTGACACCCAAAAAATGTGCAGCAGTAGCCAAAGAGCTATGTGATCATCATTCAACCAGCGGTACAGGAGACAACAACAATGCAACAGCTCAAACGCAATACCATCGCCCTCAGCCTGGCGCATGCGACATTCGCCCAGTTCATCTTGCTGGGCAGCGGCGCCGCCATGGCCCAGGACACTGCGGCCGCGGACGCGGCAAAACCGGCCTCAGAACAGATGGACCGCATCGTCGTCACGGCCACGCGCCGCAATACCTTCGTGCAGGAGACGCCGCTGGCCGTCACCGCCTTCAACCAGGACACCCTGCAAAACAACCAGGTCAAGGACCTGGCGTCGCTGGCCACCATGGTGCCGAGCCTCGTCGTCGAGCAGCATGGCGACTCGGGCGGCGTGCACGTCTACATGCGCGGCGTCGGTTCGGCCAACCACACGGAGCTGGGCGACCCGGCCGTCGCCTTCTATGTCGACGGCGTGTATTCGCCGCGTCCACAGGGCGCCACGGCGCTGATGTATGACCTGTCCCACGTCGAGGTGGCGCGCGGACCGCAGGGCACCCTGAACGGCCGCAATTCCACGGCAGGCGCCGTCAACCTCGTGTCGGCCGCGCCGAGCACGGCCAAGTTCATGGGTTCGGCCGGCATCACGGTGGGCGACAAGCGCCATTTGCAGACGCAGGGCATGATCAATATCCCGTTTTCCGACGACGTGGCGCTGCGCATCGCCGCCATCAAGGATAGCCACGACGGTACGGTGGATTTCCGCCGCGGCTCGAACGTCATGCCGGGTACGGCCAAGTATGGCGCCGGCGACCAGATGGGCGTGCGCGCCTCGCTGCTGTGGAAGTTCACGCCGCAACTGCGCGGTACGTTCATCGCCGACTACTTTCTCGACCAGGGCGCCGGCAATGTGTACCTGGCGGCCGAACCGAAACGGGGCGAGAAGCTGCGTTCGGCCCTGATCGACACGCCGGGCACCCTGGACCAGTCGATTTTGACCTACAAGGGCAAGCTCAATTACAAGCCGACCGATGCGCTGGACTTCACCTACCTGGGCAGCTGGAGCCGATACAAGCGCCAGAACAGCAACGATGCCGATGCGGGCCTGTTCCCCGGCTTCAAGTCGGAAAACCGCACCGACTGGGCGCAGTTCGACAGCTATTCGCACGAGCTGCAGGCGCGTTCGGACGACGATGCGCCGTTCCAGTGGGTGGCCGGCCTGTTCCTGTTCAACGAAAAGAACAAGGTGCGCTTCGATATCGACCGCAGCCAGATTTCGCAGGCCGCCGTGCAGCAGGATATCGCCAACGGCGCCGTGATCTTCGTGCAGCCGACCGTGGGCCAGTATGCCTCGGCCATGTCCTTCATCCAGGGCGACCGCCAGCTCAAATCAAAGGCCGTATTCGGCCAGGTCAGCCAGCAGTTGACGGATCAGATCAAGCTGACGGCCGGCGCGCGCTACACGAAAGACCATAAATTCGACGTCGGTGGCAAGAACTGGGCCTGCCCGAACTGGCCTGCCAACACGCCGCTGGGCACCACCGTGCTCACGCCCGATCAACTGGCGCAGCTGGTCACGCCGGGCACGGGCCTGGCCAACACGCACAATATCGGTCCTGGCGGCGCCATCACGGCGGCCACCTGCAACAATACGCCGGGCGACAATACGGCCGACCTGAAATACGGCCAGGCCACCTGGCTGGGCCGCATCGAGTACAAGCTGCGCCCGGACATCCTGCTGTTCGGCTCCGTGACGACGGGCTTCCATTCGCCTGCCATCGGCGATGGCGGCGCCACCACCAAGCCGGAAAAGCTGACCAGCTATGAAATCGGCTTCAAGTCGGACCTGCTGAACCGCGAACTGACCCTGAACCTCGATGCCTTCCTGATGAAGTACAAGGACAAGCTCGAGTCGCAGGTGGTCAACAGCGTGCTGGCCAACTTCAATGCGGCCGGCGCCACCGTCAAGGGCCTGGAAGCGGAATGGGTGTGGCGGCCAACGAAGGTCGACCGCCTGACGGGCAACGCCACCTGGCTGAAAGCCGTGTATGACGACTTCATGTCGTGCGACGTCGATGCGGCGCGCGCGAATGGCCAGTCCTGCGGTTCGACGGCGCCATTGGTGAACGTGGGCGGCAGCACCATGAAGCATGCGCCGAAGTTTTCCACGACAGTCCAGTACGAGCATGATTTCAATGTCGCCGGCGGCCAGCTCACGCCGCGCGCCTCGGTGCATTATGAAACCATGTCGTATGTGGGCGCGGGCGCGTTCAACGGCGACGTGCCGGGCCATGCCGGCGTCAAGCGCCAGGAAGCCTACACGACCCTGGACCTGAGCCTGCGCTTCCAGCCGGCGAACAAGGCCTATACGGTGGAAGCGTTCGTGCAGAACGCTACGGACAAGGCGGTCAAGCTTGACGTCAATGAAATCTGCACGGACGTCGGCATGCCATGCCAGCCCACGCAGCAGATCTACGGCGCCTTCTACAACGCGCCGCGCACCTTTGGCGCGCGCGTGTCGATGAAGTTCTGATGGCGTAGGGTGAAAGAGCAGTTGCAGTAGCAGTCCACTCAGTAGGGTAGGTGTTGGGCCGGGGAGCTTCCCCGGCCTTTTTTATTCCAGCGTTTATTCCAAACTCGCTTGCACGCTGGCGATGCCGATCTGCGCGCTGCCTTCGGCCAGGCGCACATTGACGTTCTGGCGCGCCTGCAGTTGCGCCGGCGAGCGGACGATCGCCCCTTTCTCATCGCGCAGGATGGCGTAGCCGCGTTCCAGGGTGCGCTGGGGATTCAACAGCTCCAGCTGCGCCGCCAGGCCGTCGAGGCGGTGGCGCCGCTGTCCCAGCTGCTGCGCCATGGCCGCGCCGCCGCGCCGCTGCATTTCTTCCAGGCGCGCGCGCGGCGCCGCGACGTCGGGCCGCAAGGCCGCCCAGCGCGCACGCAGGCGTTCGAGTGCGTACTGCGACTGGTTCACGGGCGCGCGCGCCGCATGCGTCATGGCCGTCGACAGGGCCAGCAGCTGCAAACGCTGCTGCTGCAGCTGCGCCTTCGGGTTGAGCAGGCGGCGGCTGTGGTGGTCCAGAGTCTGCGCCGCATCGTCGAGGCTGCGGCGCATGGCGCGGCGCAGGTCGGCCGCATCGGCGCGCAGGGAAGCCATCCAGTCGGCGCGCGGCGTGGCCGCCAGTTCGGCCGCCGCCGTCGGCGTGGCTGCGCGCAGGTCGGCCGCGAAGTCGGCGATGGTGAAATCCGTCTCGTGTCCCACGCCGCTGATCACGGGCATGGAGCAACCGGCAATGGCATGGGCCACGGCTTCATCGTTGAACGACCACAAATCTTCGATACTGCCGCCGCCACGGCACACCAGCAGCACGTCGCACTCGGCCCTTGTGGATGCCGTGCGGATGGCGTGCGCGATCTTTTCCGGCGCCTGCTGGCCCTGGACGGGCGTGGGGTAGAGGATGATGGAGACGTGCGGTGCGCGGCGCTTGAGCGCGATCAGCACGTCGCGCAGGGCGGCCGCCTGCGGGCTGGTGACGATGCCGATGCTGCGCGCGAACATGGGGATGGCGCGCTTGCGTTCCTGGTCGAACAGTCCCTGCGCGGCCAGCTTTTCCTTCAGGCGCTGAAACGCTTCATACAGGGCGCCCACGCCGGCGCGGCGGATGGCTTCCACGTTGATCTGGTAATCGCCGCGCGCGCCGTACAGGGTGACGAGGGCGCGCACTTCCACCTTGTCGCCTTCGCGCGGCGTGAAGCCGGCAAACTGGGCGCGGCCGCGGAACATCACGGCGCGCACCTGGGCGCCATCATCTTTTAATGTGAAATACCAGTGGCCGGACGCGGCGCGCGTGAAGTTGGAAATCTCGCCGGCGATCCATGTCAGGGGAAACGAGCGCTCGAGCAGACGCGCGACGGCCTGGTTCAGGGCGCTGACGGTCAGCACGGGCGGGGCGGCAAAGCCGCTGTCAGTTGGAGTATCGGTCATCATCTGGTGCTATGGGGGAGGGAACTGTCCACATATTATCGGCGAGGTCATGCTTATGTCATATATCGTGCAAAACAACAAGTTCTATTTCTAAGTATTTGATTTCATGATGAATTCCTGTATGCCTGATTTGCGTGCACAAGGAAAAAAACCTTTAATATCAAGCACATCAGTAAAGCCCCTGCCACTTACGCACAAAGTTATCCACAGAAAGTGTGCGGAACTTTTTGCCTTGGACAAACGTTGCCTGACAAGCCAGCATTGAGCGATAAAAGTGCCGTGCTACATTTTTGCGCACCGAAATAAAGTGTATAGGAATCAATCGCTTAGTATGCCATGCATGGCCTTGCGCACAATCTTATCCACAAAAAATGTGCAGAACTCTGGCACAGCGCCTGATTTATCCACCGGAACGCCCATGGCATGGCTTGCCTGAATTTTGCGCAGCATAAAAATAGCCATATAAATCAAGGGCATAGCGTCACGTCATACGCCTTGCTCACAATCTTATCCACAGAATGTGTGCAAAACTGCATAAACCGTTTCGCCTTTTCGCCGGCTTTTTCACTGCACGACCAGAGCATTCCACTGCCTCCTTTTTCAGCATTGAAAAAAACTCCTTTAAAATCAATGCTCTTACATGGAGTCAATCCGCTTGCTCACAATCTTATCCACACTTTATGTGTGGAACTGCCTTCACGCTTAAAAACTGCCGTGTTGAAGTGAAATCGGACGCCGAAAACCCCGCTTTTCAGGTCGTGCTACATTTTTATGCATGGCAATAAAAACGATATAAATCAATGTGCTTGGCGCCTATCTTTGAGCTTGCGCACAATCTTGTCCACAGATTGTGTGCAGAACTTTTACGGCCACTATGCCGCGTATCGCGCGCCCGCTGCCACTTTTTTACTCATTGATTTAATTTCCTTTAAAATCAATGGCTTAATTGAATTCCCGGGCTTTGCGCACAATCTTGTCCACAGTAAATGTGCAGAACTCTTCAAATATTGATTTATTGATATTGACTACTGCCGTTAAGCTGCTATGCCTGTATTTTGCGCAGTTCTATAATATGCATATAAATCAATGGCTTGCCTGATGGACTTCATGCTTGCTCACAATCTTATCCACATAAAATGTGCAAAACCGGGCGCCGGCGGTGGGCGTCCGCTGCGCCGTGTGGACAACTGCCATGCGGGCGCCACTTGCCGCCGGCGCGGCAACGCGCTACATTGCGCCATTCCTGCGCGGACGTACAATCGGTCTTCGGCGCTCGGTACAATACAGGCTGTTCGGGCGGTCCATCGCCTTCCCTTTTCCAGGAGTTTCTTTTGCTCGCTATATTTCAAGCCGCTGGCTGGCCCATCTGGCTGTTGTTGATCGCTTCCATCGTCGCCCTGGCCCTGATCATCGAGCGCCTGCTGTATTTGCGACGCGCCAAGATCCTGCCCCGCAAGCTGTTTGATGAAGTGGTGCAGGTGTATCGCAGCGGCAAGATCACGCCGGACACGGTGGCCAAGCTGGAAGACAATTCGCCGCTGGGCGTGGTGCTGGCCGCCGCCCTGCGCAATGTCGACGCGCCACGCGAGGTGATGAAGGAATCGATCGAAGAGGCGGGCAGCGGCGTGGCCCACACGCTGGAGCGTTTCCTGACGACCCTGGGCACCATCGCCACCCTGGCTCCGCTGATGGGCCTGTTTGGCACGGTGGTGGGCATGATCGAAATCTTCGGCTCGCAAAACGCCAGCGGCTCCAATCCCGCACAGTTGGCCCACGGCATCTCGGTGGCCCTGTATAACACGGGCTTTGGCCTGGCCATCGCCATGCCGACCCTGGTCTTCTACCGCCATTTCCGCGCCCTCGTCGACAGCTTCGTCATTGACATGGAGCAGCAAGCGGTCAAGTTCGTCGACATCGTCCACAGTGGCCGCAAATGAACTTCCGCAAAGGCAAGGGGCGTGAAGACCCCGAAATCAACCTGATCCCGTTCATCGACGTGCTTCTGGTGATCCTGATCTTCCTCATGGTCAGCACCACCTACAGCAAGTTTACGGAGCTGCAGATCACCTTGCCGACGGCCGACGCCGAGCAAGCCAAGGACAAGCCGCAGCAGATCGACGTCACCATCGATGCCAAGGGTAATTACACGGTCAACCGCGAGCCCGTCTCGTTCCGCGACGTGGCCGGCCTGGCCGACGCCCTGCAAAGCGCGGCCAAGGCAGCCAATGGCGGCAAGGCACCCGCGCAGACGCCCGTGGTGGTGGTCAACGCCGACCAGTTCGCCATGCACCAGATGGTCATCCACGTGATGGAAGCGGCACGCCTGGCCGGCTATGAAAAGCTGACGTTTGCGGCGCAGGCGGGTGGCAAGTAAGGCCAACCTCCAACCCCAACCGAAGTGCCGGGGTCGGACCCTCAGGGTCCGACCCCAGGTGTCGATTTTGGGTTCCAATTTTAGTTGACACGCATGCCCACATCCTCTCCCGCCAAGCTTGAAACCACTCTCACCCGCGTCTGGTTGACGCGCGGTCCGCTGGCGTGCGCGCTGTGGCCTGTATCCTTGCTGTTCGGCGCCCTGAGCGCCGTGCGGCGCGTTTTGTACCGCGCCAACCTCCTGAAATCCGCGCGCCTGCCCGTGCCCGTCGTCGTCGTCGGCAATATTTTTATCGGCGGCACCGGCAAGACGCCGCTGACGATCTGGCTGGTGCAAGCCTTGCGCGAGGCGGGCATGCGCCCGGGCGTCATTTCGCGCGGCCATGGCAGCGCCGACCGTGCGCCGCGCGCCGTCAGCGCCGCTTCCACGCCGCAGCAGGTGGGCGATGAGCCGCTGCTGATCTTCCAGCGCGGCGGCTGCCCCGTGATGGTGGGGCGCGACCGCGCGCAAGCGGGCAGGGCGCTGCTGGCCGCGCATCCCGACGTCGACGTGCTGGTGACGGACGACGGCTTGCAGCATTACGCCTTGCAGCGCGACGTGGAAATCGTGCTGTTCGACGGCCGCGGCGCAGGCAATGGCTGGCTGCTGCCGGCGGGGCCTTTGCGCGAATCGCCGCGCCGCCGGCGCGATGTGACGGTGATCAATGCGCCCGAGCTGGCGCCGGCACTGGTGGCCAGGGCCGCGCCGCAGGGCGGGCTGGTGGTGCAGATGCTGCTGGCCGGTGGCGTGGCCGAGCGCCTGCTCGACCGCGGCGAGCGCATGCCTTTGGCGACCCTGGCGGCTGGCGGCCAGCGCATCGTGGCGGCGGCCGGCATCGGCAACCCCCAGCGTTTCTTTGCCATGCTGCGCGGGGCCGGATTGGACTTCATGGAATTGCCTCTGCCCGACCATCACGACTTCCTAGACCAGCCATTTGCGGCGCTCGACACGGATGTGATCTTGATCACCGAGAAGGATGCAGTAAAATGTGCGCAAATTGAACATCTCAAAGATGACCCGAGACTGTGGGTCGTCCCCGTCAGTGCGCGCATCGATAGCGCGCTGGCCCAACAAATTGTGGAGAAATGTCGTGGACGCTCGACTGCTTGATATCCTGGTCTGCCCTGTTTGCAAGGGTCCGCTTGAACACGATAAGAAGGCGCAGGAACTGATTTGCCGCGCCGACCGCCTGGCCTATCCGATCCGCGATGGCATCCCCATCATGTGGGCGGACGAAGCGCGCACCCTGCAAGACGCAGTGGAATAGCGATGGCGTTCATCGTCATCATCCCGGCCCGCCTGGCCTCGACGCGCCTGCCGGGCAAGCCGCTGGCTGACCTGGGCGGCAAGCCCATGGTGGTGCGCGTGGCCGAGCAGGCAGCCTTGTCGGGCGCCGCGCGCGTCATCGTCGCCACCGACCATGACAGCATCCGCGCCGCCTGCGCCGCGCATGGCGTGGAAGTGTGCATGACGCGCAGCGATCATCCGTCGGGCACGGACCGCATCGCCGAAGTGGCGCGCACGCTCGATTTGCCGTTGGACGCCGTCGTCGTCAACCTGCAGGGCGACGAACCCTTGATCGATCCGGGCCTGCTGGCCGCCTGCGCGGCGCAGATCAGCGCTGCCGTCCCCATGGCCACCTGCGCCCATCCGCTGCATGATGTGCAGGATGCGTTCAACCCGAACGTGGTGAAGGTCGTGCTGGACAAGAATGGCCGCGCCTTGTATTTCTCGCGCGCCACCATCCCGTGGCACCGCGACGGTTTCGCGCAATCGAAAGACAGCCTGCCGGCTGGCTACGTGCCGCTGCGCCATATCGGCCTGTATGCATACAGCAATGCGTTCTTGCAAGAATATCCGCAATTGTCCGCTTCGCCGCTGGAAGCCATCGAGGCGCTGGAGCAGTTGCGCGTGCTGTGGCACGGTGTGGCCATCGCCGTGCATGTCACGGACTCGGCGCCAGCCGCCGGTGTCGACACGCCGGAAGATCTTGCCAGGGTGCAAGCCCACTACGGCGCCCTGTAAGCGCTACCCGCAAAACGGCAGGCGTGCAAATATAATTTTGTGTGCCTGCAGTAAAAACCACATTTTGAAACGTGCGTCGTGCGAATTGCTGGCTTTGATCAATCAGGGCATAGCAATTCGATAGCAAACTGGCGTTCCGGGGTTTTTTTGTGGTAAGTTTCGTAGGGAAAGATAGCCTTAGCAACACCATCTAAAAATAATTACACATACCACCATCCAAAATCTGTTTTTTAGGAACTTTTCAATGCGTCTGATACTTTTAGGAGCACCCGGTGCCGGCAAGGGCACCCAAGCTAATTTCATCAAAGAAAAATACAACATTCCACAAATCTCCACGGGCGACATGCTGCGCGCGGCGATCAAGGAAGGCACGGAACTGGGCCTGGCTGCGAAAAAAGTCATGGATGCGGGCGGCCTCGTGTCGGACGACATCATGATCGGCCTGGTCAAGAACCGCCTGCAGGAAGCCGATTGCGCCAATGGCTACCTGTTCGACGGCTTCCCGCGCACCATCGCGCAAGCGGACGCCATGAAAGATGCCGGCATCAATGTCGACTACGTGCTGGAAATCGACGTGCCTGACGCGTCGATCATCGAGCGCATGGATGGCCGCCGCAGCCACCCGGGTTCGGGCCGCGTCTACCACGTCAAATTCAATCCGCCCAAGGTCGACGGCATCGACGACATCACCGGCGAACCGCTGATCCAGCGCGACGACGACAAGGCGGAAACGGTCAAGAAGCGCCTGGACGTGTACCACAACCAGACCAAGGTCTTGCTGGGCTACTACAATGACTGGGCCAAATCCGGCCTGCCAGGCGCACCGAAATACCGCCGCATCGCCGGCGTCGGTCCGGTCGAGCAAATCCGCGACAGCGCATTTGCCGCCCTGGCGGAATAAGCAGTTTATGAAAAGCGGACCTGAGTGTCCGCTTTTTTTGTGCCCGCTTTTCAGCAGCGGTGCCACATCGTTTTCGTAGTTCAGGTTTTTTGCAGGTCGTGTTTTCCTGGCTGCGCGTGCCTACCCGGTGCGGTCTGCAGCTGTTGGCAATGACGTCGGATAAAAACAGAAGGGGACGATATGGCAGCCAGTTTGTGGTTTGCGGTAGCCTGCGGCGTGGTCGCAGTCATTTACGGTTTGGTGTCGCGCAGCTGGATCCTGAGGCAGGATCCAGGCAACGCGCGCATGCAGGAAATCGCCCTGGCCATCCAGCAGGGCGCGGCCGCCTATCTGGCGCGCCAGTACCGCACCATCGCCATCGTCGGCGTGGTGCTCCTGATCGCCATCTATGCGTTGCTTGGCCTGCATACGGCGCTGGGCTTTTTGATCGGCGCCGTGCTGTCGGGCGCCTGCGGCTTCATCGGCATGAATGTCTCCGTGCGGGCCAATGTGCGCACGGCGCAGGCGGCCACCCTGGGCATCAACCAGGCGCTGAACGTGGCCTTCAAGGGCGGGGCGATCACCGGCATGCTGGTGGTGGGACTGGGCTTGCTGGGCGTGACCCTGTTCTACTGGCTGCTGGTGACGACGGGCGCGCCCGGCCTGACCCAGCATGACCTGATCAAGCCCCTGATCGGCCTGGCCTTCGGCGCCTCGCTCATTTCCATCTTCGCGCGTCTGGGCGGCGGCATCTTCACCAAGGGCGCCGACGTGGGCGCGGACCTGGTGGGCAAGGTGGAGGCGGGCATACCCGAGGATGATCCGCGCAACCCTGCCGTCATCGCCGACAACGTGGGCGACAACGTGGGCGACTGCGCCGGCATGGCGGCCGACCTGTTCGAAACCTATGTCGTGACCCTGATCGCCACCATGCTGCTGGGCGCCTTGCTGATGGCAGAGGCCAGCAGCACGGCCATCCTCTATCCGCTGCTGCTGGGCGCTGTCTCCATCCTCGCCTCCATCGTCGGCTGCTCGATGGTGAAGACCAAGCCGGGTGCGAAAATCATGTCGGCCCTGTACACGGGCCTGTGGTGGGCGGCCGGCCTGTCGCTGGTCGGCTTTGCCGTCGTCACGTGGCTGCTGTGGCCCGATGACGCCATGCGCTACAAGATGCTGGGCGCCACCGTCGTCGGCATCGTCCTCACGGGCCTGATGGTGTACATCACCGAGTACTACACGGGCACGGACTTCAAGCCCGTGCGCCACATCGCCGAAGCGTCGACGACGGGCCACGGCACGAATATCATCGCCGGCCTGGGCGTGTCGATGAAATCCACTGCGTATCCGGTGCTGGCCGTCTGCGTCGCCATCCTCGTTTCGTACCAGCTGGCGGGCCTGTACGGCATTGCCATCGCGGCCACCTCGATGCTGTCGATGGCGGGCATCATCGTCGCGCTCGACGCGTATGGCCCGATCACGGATAACGCGGGCGGCATCGCCGAGATGTCGGGCTTGCCAGACTCCGTGCGCGCCATCACCGATCCGCTCGACGCCGTCGGCAACACCACCAAGGCCGTTACCAAGGGCTATGCCATCGGCTCGGCCGGCCTGGCCGCGCTGGTGCTGTTTGCCGACTACACGCATGCGCTCGAATCCGTGGGCCAGCACATCACCTTTGATTTGTCGAACCCCATGGTCATCGTTGGCCTCTTCATCGGCGGCCTGATACCGTATCTGTTCGGCGCCATGGCTATGGAAGCCGTGGGCCGCGCGGCCGGCGCCGTGGTGGTGGAAGTGCGGCGCCAGTTCCGCGACATCAAGGGCATCATGGAAGGCACGGCGCGGCCCGAATACGACAAGGCCGTCGACATGCTGACGGCGTCGGCCATCCGCGAAATGATCGTGCCCTCGCTGCTGCCCGTGGTGGTGCCCATCGTGGTGGGCATGCTGCTGGGGCCAGCGGCGCTCGGCGGCCTCTTGATGGGAACGATCGTCACGGGGCTGTTCGTGGCCATCTCCATGACCACGGGCGGCGGCGCCTGGGACAATGCGAAGAAATACATCGAGGATGGCCATTTCGGCGGCAAGGGTTCCGATGCGCACAAGGCGGCCGTCACGGGCGACACGGTGGGCGATCCGTACAAGGATACGGCCGGTCCGGCAGTCAATCCCTTGATCAAGATCATCAATATCGTGGCCCTGCTGCTGGTGCCGCTGCTGCCGGCCACGGGCTGGCTGGCGGTCAAGGCGCCGGCACCCATCCATGCGCCCGTGCCACCCATCCTGGCGCCGGCGACACCGGCGCAGGTCTTGCCGGCGCAGTAAGGCAGCGCACACACGCTCGACAGCCCCGCAGCCAGCGGGGCTGTTTTTCTGTGCACACGCGAAACTTTCCTGCCATCCGTATCCCTCGCGTATCAACGGTGAGCATTTGTTACCCTGCCTTTGACTTCCGGCCGCAGCGACCAATAATGGAGTGATAGTCACCGTTGATGGTGCATGGCGGGAGGATGTCATGGACAGCAAGTACAAGAGACGTGGCGTGTGGCTGGTGCTGCTGGTGGTGGGGCTGGCGCTCAGCGGCGCAGCTGCGGCCGGGCCTGGCGGACACGGTGGACGGGGCGGGCATGGCGCGCACATGGGGCACGGCCAATTCCATGGCCACCATGGTCATCACGGCCACTTTCACGGCCGCCCGCAGGTGGGCGTATGGATGGGGTCGTCGTGGGGCTATGGGCCGGGCTGGTATGGCGACCCGTGGTATGGCTATCCCTACCGTTATCCGTATGGCCGCACGCTCGTCGTGCCGCTGCCGCCCGTGTATATCGAGCAGGGCGGCGTACCGACGGCGCAGATGTGGTATTACTGCGCGCGGCCGCAGGGCTATTATCCGTATGTGAAAAATTGCCTGACGCCATGGCGCGCAGTGACGGCCTTGGGCGGACGCTGAGACGCCGGCATGAACAGGAACGGGTGGTGAAGGGCGGCGCCCATGCTGGCAACGTGCCGGCCAACGCCGTCACGCTGCCGCCATCATGTCTTACAGCCAGGCCTTAAAAACGCGACGTCAGGCCGACGAACATGCGCCGTCCCGGCACGTAATAGTCGACCAGTCCATCGGCCATGGGGCCTTTCTTGAACAGGTTCTGCACGCCGCCACGCACGGTCCACTGTGGCGTGACCTTGTACGACACGACGGTGTCGACGATGGTGTAGGCTTTTTCGGCCAGCTTGCCCGCATCGAGTTCCTTGCCCGTGTACTGGGCCGATACTTCGCCGAACAGCTGGTCGTTGACTTGCCAGCCCAGCGCCGAGTACCACGACAGTTTTGGCGTGGACAGCAGGTTGGCGCCGGTGGTCAGGTTCTTCGCTTCCGCCATGTAGGTGACGTTGTTACGCCAGTTCAGGTTTTTCGTCAGCGGGATGGTGGCCGTCGCTTCCAGGCCGCTGGTGCGCGCCTTCTGGATATTCGTCATCTTGGTCCACCAGCGTTTCTGGTAAAAGCCCAGCGGCGCATAGTCGATCTTGTTCTTGAAATCCGTGTGGAAGTAAGTCAGGCCTACATCCCAGCCATTCTGTTCCCACGCCACGCCGATCTCGCCGGCCGTGCTCGTTTCCGGCTTCAAGTCCGCATTGCCAGCCATGTAGCAGGAGCCGGTGATGTAGCCCAGCGGTTTCAGGCTGCCGCAACCGCGTCCGCCCGAGTTGGTCGCTGCCGCCGGCGAGTTTTCCTTCAGGCTCGGGGCGCGGAAGCCTTGCGAAATGCCGCCCTTGATGGTCCAGGCCGGGGCAGGGTGGTACACGAGGTACAGGCGCGGGCTGTAGTGGTTGCCGAACTTGCTGTGGTGGTCGAGGCGCAGGCCAGCCGTGGCGGTCAGGTTTTCGCGCAGGAACAGCTGGTCTTCCGCAAACAGGGCCGAGGTGGTGCCCGACAGGGTCGCACCGCTTACGGGGTTGCCCAGGTAATCGGTGGGCACGGTGCCGATGGTGTCCGTATTCGTCAGCTCCTGGTGCTTCCACTGGCCGCCCATCACCAGCATTTGCTCGATGCCGCCCCAGCCGACCCGTTTCTCCAGGCTGGCGTCCAGGGTGCTGTCCTTGGATTTCGCCACCGTGCCGACGACTTCGTTGTCGAAATCGTTGTGGTACAAATTGACCGTCGCCTTGCCGAAGTCCCAGCGGCCTTCGTAGCCGAGGCTGACGCTCTTGCGTATCAGTTTGTTGGCGCCCCAGCTGTAGACCAGCGGCTCGCCATCCGCATCATGCGCGCTCGAATCGCTGGCTTCCTGCCTGCCATAGCTGGCGTCCAGCGACAGGTTCTGTTTCTTGTCCAGCGCCCAGCTCAGCTGGCCCGAGACAGTCTGGTTGCGTTCGCCGCCCATGCCACCCGCTTTGTCGAATTTTTTATCGGCGTTCTGGCGCGACTGGCTCACGCCCAGGCGCATGCCGACCGTGTCCGACAGGGGGCCGGCCAGGTTTACGCCCAGCTGGTGCGCCGTGCCGCGGTCGCTGTCCTGCGGCTGCGTGTAGTTGGCCGTGGCCGAACCGTTCCATTTGCCCGGCACCTTGCGCGTGATGATATTGATCACGCCGCCCATGGCGTCCGATCCGTACAACGAGGACATGGGGCCACGCACCACTTCGATACGCTCGATCATGTCGGGCGAGATCCAGTTCAAGTCCTGGCGGCCCAGGTCGGGACGGTAAGCCGTGTCGGCCGAGCTGCCCACGCGCTTGCCATCGACCAGGATCAGCGTGTATTTGTCGGGCAAGCCGCGCAGCTTGATCTTCGACGCCTCGCCTTCAGGGCTGGTGCCGCCCGTCACGCCGGGGATACGGCGCAGCAGCGTGTTCAAGTCATACACGGGCTGGCGTTCGATTTCCTCGCGCGTGATGACGCTGATACTGGCCGGCGCATCCTTGATATCGATGGCCGTGCCCGACGCGGTGACGACTACCGTGTTCATGGTGGGATCGGCGGCCACATTGCCTTCGGCCCAGGCATTGCTGACGGCCAGCGACAGCAGGCAGGGCAGGAGCAGGGCGGCGGAATGAATGGAGCGGGCGGGAGTGGCGACGGGGGCTACGAAGACGGAACTACGCTGGGTCATGATGAACTTTCCGGATATTGTTATTTCCTGGCTGCCTTCCGGGTGGCTCGGGTATAAATGAGTGAAAAGATAATAAATTGCGCTCTCACTCCACTAATGAGAATAAGAATCGTTCTTATTGTAATGCCATGCTGGCAAGAAAGAAAGTACTGAAAGGAAATAAAACACCGTTACCGGACGCGCATCGGCGGTGTGCGGCACCAGCAAACGTGAGTAATTGTTACCTTGCTGGCATCTGGCGCGGCCTGTGCCAATAATGAAAACCGGGCGATGGAAGCGTTGGGAGAGGGCATGAAGCGGATGACAAAAAGCATAGTGGCGCTGGCTTGCGGCATGTCGGTATCGGCTGGCGGCCATGCCTGGGCGCAGCAGCAGGCGCCTGAGTCCTTGCCCGTGTGCCAGCTCGACCCGCGCGACAGCAGCAAGCTGGCGGTGGAACCATGCCGCCCGGCGCCGCCCGTGCAGCCGCGCCGTTCCATGGCGCAGGTGATCGGCCGCATGCCGGTGCAATCCGTGCCGCCCGTCGTGCCCACGGCGCCCCTGCCGCCCAGCCCGGCCGTACCGATGCCGCGCGCGCCGCAGCCCATCGGTGCATGCGATACGGGCGGTTGCCGCGACTCTGCCGGCGTGCGCTATAACGGTGCGGGCAATGCCACGCTCGATGCCAACGGGCGCATCTGCCACCGCAACGGCGCTTTCATCCAGTGTTTTTAGCTCTTCCATACGCCAGCGCTGCAAGTTTTCGCTCGGTGCCCGCAAAAATGGCTACAATTGTCGCCGACATTACGTTTACGTAAACGTAATGCACGACACCATGCACTCATCAGGCGCCGGGAACACGGCCCTTATCACTCAGGAGATTTCATGCAGATTCAGGACAATGTATTCATCATCACGGGCGGCGCATCGGGCCTGGGCGCGGCCACTGCGCGCATGCTGACGGCAGCCGGCGGCAAGGTCGTGCTGGCCGACGTGCAGACGGAGGCGGGCCAGGCGCTGGCCGCGGAGTTGAACGGCGTGTTCGTGCAGTGCGACGTGACGTCGGAAGAAGACGGCCTGGCCGTGGTGGCCGCCGCAACCCAACTGGGTACCTTGCGCGGCCTGGTCAACTGCGCCGGCGTGGCGCCGGCCGTGAAAACCGTGGGCAAGGACGGCCCGCATCCGCTGGCCCTGTTCCAGAAGGTTGTCAACATCAACCTGGTGGGTACCTTCAATATGTGCCGCCTGGCGGCCGACGCCATGGCCAAGCAGGATGCCACCGTTGAAGGCGAGCGCGGCGTCATCATCAACACGGCTTCCGTGGCGGCCTACGATGGCCAGATCGGCCAGGCCGCGTATGCGTCGTCGAAGGCGGCCGTGGTGGGACTGACCCTGCCGATGGCGCGCGACCTGTCGCGCAACGGCATCCGCGTGATGACGGTGGCGCCCGGCATTTTCGAAACGCCGATGTTGCTCGGCATGCCGGCCGAAGTGCAGGATGCGCTGGGCAAGATGGTGCCGTTCCCTTCGCGCCTGGGCAAGCCCGGCGAGTACGCGCAACTGGTGAAAGCCATCGTGGAAAACGTCATGCTCAATGGCGAGACGATTCGTTTGGACGGCGCGATCCGCATGCAACCGAAATAAGCCTGGCATGATTTGATGTAGGATATCCCCGTATGGGGCGTACAGCCTTGCCTGGCTGTGCGCCCTTTTTTTATCGGAGAATCCATGATCACATTGAAGCCGCTGGCGCTGAGCCTGACCTTGCTGGGAGCCCTGGCTGCCAGTCCCGTATTTGCCGAGGTGCCGCAAAAGGCGCCGGAAATCGCTACCGCGTATGCGGAAAAATCGGGTTGGGCCGCGCAGAAATTCATGGTCGCCGCCGCCAATCCGCTGGCCGCCGATGCGGGCTACCAGATGCTGAAAAAGGGCGGCAGCGCCATCGACGCGGCCATCGCCACGCAGTTGGTCCTGACCCTGGTCGAACCGCAGTCGTCGGGTATCGGCGGCGGCGCCTTCCTGCTGTATTCCACGGCCAAGGGCGTGCAGGCGTTCGACGGACGCGAAACGGCGCCTGCTAGCGCCGATGAGCACCTGTTCCAGAATGCGGACGGCAGCCCCGTCTCGCGCGCCACGGGCGTGGTGGGCGGGCGTTCCGTGGGCGCGCCGGGCGTGCTGCGCATGCTGGAACTGGCGCACAAGGAACACGGCAAGCTGCCGTGGGCGACCCTGTTCGGCCCCGCCATCAAGCTGGCGCACGGCGGCTTTCCCGTCAGCCAGCGCCTCAACGGCCTGTTGAATTGGGACCAGGCCCTGAAGCGCGACCCTGTCGCCGCCGCCTATTTCTATGATAAAGAGGGCAAGGCCTGGCCCGTCGGCCACGTGCTGAAAAACCCGCAACTGGCGCGCACCCTGCGCGAGATCGCCCGTGGCGGCGCCGACGCTTTTTACCAGGGCCGCATCGCGCGCGACATCGCCGCCAAGGTGGCGGCGCATCCGACCAATCCGGGCAAGCTGACGGCGCAAGATATCTCCGGCTACCGGGCCAAGGTGCGTGAACCCGTCTGCAGCGATTACAAGGCATGGACCGTGTGCGGCATGCCGCCGCCATCGTCGGGCGGCATCGCCATCGCGCAGATGCTGGGCATGCTGGAAGTGAAGGATATCCGGCCGTATGCGCCCGTCGACGGCGTGCTCGATGCGCAAGCGATCCACCTGTTCTCGGAAGCGGGGCGCCTGGCCTACGCGGACCGCAACCGCTACGTGGCCGACACGGACTTCGTGCCGCTGCCAGGCAACGGTATCGCCTCGATGCTCGATAAAACCTATCTGGCGCAGCGCGCCTCGCTGATCGGCGACAAATCCATGGGCAAGGCCATGCCCGGCACGCCGCCAGGCATGCAGGTGGCGTGGGGCATGGACAACGCCTTGCAGCGCCCGTCGACCTCGCACCTGGTGGCCGTGGACGCCTTTGGCGGCGGCCTGTCGATGACCACCAGCGTGGAAGACGCGTTCGGCTCGCGCCAGATGGTCGACGGCTTTTTGCTGAATAACCAGCTGACGGATTTCTCGTTCGATTCGCGCGACGCGGACGGCCCGATTGCCAACCGGGTCGAGGCGGGCAAGCGTCCGCGCAGCGCCATGTCGCCCACCCTCGTGTTCGAGAAGGGCACGCACAAGCTGGTGCTGGCGACGGGTTCGCCCGGCGGCTCGTCCATCATCAATTATGTCGCCAAGGTCCTGGTCGGCACCATGGACTGGGGCATGAACGTGCAGCAGGCGATCAACCTGCCGAACTTTGGCAGCCGCAACGGCCCGACGGAACTGGAAAAGGGCCGCGCGCCTGCCGCGCAAGTCGAGGCGCTGCAGGCGATGGGCCACGAGGTGCGCGTCATCGAACAGAATTCCGGCTTGCAGGGCATCATGCGCCTGAATGCGCATGGCAAGGATTTCTGGTTTGGCGGCGCCGACCCACGCAGGGAAGGCATGGTGCGCGGCGACTGAAATTTCCACAAAGTATCAAGACCCTGCTAATCTGCCGGCATGGGAATGCAAAATAAAACAGGCTTGATACTGACGGGAGGAGGCGCCCGTGCCGCCTACCAGGTGGGCGTGCTGCAGGCGATTTCAGCGATTCTGTGGGAAGCGGGCTGGGCGCCGGCGCGCAACCCGTTCGACATCATCTGCGGCACCTCGGCCGGCGCCATCAACGCCACGGCGCTGGCCTGCCGCGCGGATAACTTCGGCGAAGGCGTGCAAAAGCTGCTCGACGTGTGGCAGCACATCGAAGTCGAGCAAGTGTATCGGGCCGATTCACTGGGCGTGATCCGCTCGGGCGCGCGCTGGCTGTCGTTGCTGTCGTTCGGCTGGCTGCTGCGCCAGTGGCATGCGTCGCCGCCCAGTTCCCTGCTCGACAATACCCCGCTGGTCAGCCTGCTGCACCGTATGCTCGACTTGCCGCGCCTGGACGCGGCCCTGGCTGACGGCTTGCTGCATGCGTTGGCCGTGACGGCGTCGTCGTATTCGGGCAGCCGCCACATGACGTTTTACCAGACGGCCGAGGATATCGCGCCGTGGGTGCGCACGCAGCGCCTGGCCCTGCCGGACCAGATCGGCGTGGAGCACTTGCTTGCCTCGGCCGCCATCCCCTTCATCTTTCCTGCCGTGCCCCTGTATGTGGGCGGCCAGCGCGAGTACTGCGGCGATGGCTCCATGCGCCAGCTGGCGCCGATCTCGCCGGCGATCCACCTGGGCGCGAACAAGGTGCTGGTGGTGGGCGCGGGGCGCATGACGGAACCGGCGCCCGCCGCGTCCGAGGCGGCGCGCTACCCGAGCCTGGCGCAGATCGCCGGCCATGCGCTGTCGTCGATCTTCCTCGATGGCCTGGCCGTCGACATCGAGCGCCTGAACCGCATCAACCTGACCCTGTCGATGCTGCCGCCCGAATTGCTGGGCAAGACGGCCTTGCGGCCGGTGGAATTGCTGGTCATCGCGCCGTCCGAACGGCTCGACGCCATCGCCAGCCGGCATATCGGCAGTCTGCCCCGTCCCATCCGCACCATGTTGTCGGGCATCGGCGCGGCGGAAGCGCGCGGCGCGGCGCTGGCATCGTATTTATTGTTCGAATCGACGTATACTAACGAGCTGATCCGTCTTGGACAGCGCGATACGCAAGCCCGCAAGGATGATGTCCTGGCGTTCTTTGGTTCCTGAGACGGCCCTTGGAGCGGCGTGCGGGTTTTTCGCGTTTTTTTTGACAGGACGATTGTGCTGGTATTTCGACGTGTTTACGATGTTGCCTTACTGTTAATTCTGCTGCTGGGCGGCCCGGCCGCGGCGGCGCCTGCGCCCACCCTGCGTTTCGATCAGCTCAGCGTCGACCAGGGCCTGGCGCAGGAATCGGTGCTGGCCATCGCCCAGGACCGGCAGGGCTATATGTGGTTCGGCAGCCAGTCTGGCTTGAGCCGCTACGATGGCTACCGCATGGTCGTCTACAAGAATATCGAAGGCGACAAGACCAGCCTGGCCGACAACTGGGTGGGCGAACTGCATGTCGACAGCCAGGGCCAGTTGTGGGTCGGTACCGACAATGGCCTGGACCGCTTCGATGCCGCCAGCCAGACCTTCATCCATTACGTCCCGGCTGAAAAGAGCAAGCGCGGCAATGGCAACCGGCATATCCACGCCATTCTCGAAGATGGCGCGCGCGGCTTCTGGATCGCCACCTCGGACGGCTTGCAGCATTTCGATCCCGCCACGGGCGTCTTCCGTACCTGGCACCATGAAGAGGGAAACCCGCACAGCCTGGGCGACAATGAAATCAAGGCGCTGGCGCTGGACGCGCAGCAGCGCCTGTGGATCGGCACGGTAACGGGCCTGGACATGCTGGCGCCGGGCAGCGAGCGCTTCGAGCATTTTGCCGTCGACACGGAGCCCGGCTCGAAGTACAACGTGATCCAGTCGCTGCTGATCGACCGCCAGCAGAACCTGTGGATCGGCACCATGGCCGGTGCCGAGCGCTGGCGCCTGGGCGCCGCCGGCCAGCCGCCGCAGGCAAGAGTGCGCTTCGGTGAGAAAAATGGCTTTTCCGCCATCCGCGTCGCCAGCCTGTACCAGGATGTCGACGCCACTGTCTGGCTGGGCAGCAATGCCGATGGCCTGTTCCGCTGGCTGCCCGAGAGCGACACCTTCCTGCAGTACCGGCATCAGACGGGCGACAAATACAGCGTCGCCGACAACCAGCTGTCGTCGCTGTACCGCGACCGCGCCGGCACCTTCTGGGTCGGCTCCTGGTACAACGGCGTGAGCCGGGTCGACCTGGGCAGCGGCGGCTTTTCACGCATGGCGCGCGCGCCCGGCGATGTGGGCGCGCTGGCGGACAAGAAAGTGCGCGCCGTGGCCGACGCGGGCAATGGCAAGCTGTGGCTGGCCACCAAGGGCGGCCTGAAACTGTATGACACGCGCGACGGCAGCTCGCGCCTGTTCGACCTGCGCAGTTCTCCCGGCATGTCGCGCGACGAACAGGTCACTACCCTGTACAAGGCGCCGGACGGCACCCTGTGGGTGGGCGGCTCGACGGGCTTGCACCGCTTCGATCCCGCACTGGGGCGCTTCTTCACCATGCGCTTTGCCGCCGGCGACCCGAACAGCGACACCATCCGCAATATCGTGAGCGACCGCAGCGGCATGCTGTGGGTCTCGACGCGGGGCGGCGTGCACCGCTTCGACCCCGTCACCAAGCGCTTCACCACCTACCGCCACGACCCGGCCAACCCGAACAGCCTGTCCGACAACATGGTGCGGCCCGTGCTGGAAGACGGCAAGGGGCGCCTGTGGATCGGTTCCTTCCACGGTCTGGACTTGCTGGACCGCGCCAGCGGCCACTTCCGCCATTTCCGCCACGATCCGCAAAACCCGCATAGCCTGAGCCACGATGAAGTGCATTTCCTGCACGAAGACAAGCGCGGCGTGCTGTGGGTGGGCACGGCCAATGGCTTGAACCGCATGGACGTCGATGCCAAGGGCGAGATCCGTTTCCGGCGCTTCCTGCGCAAGGATGGCATGGCCGACGACGCCGTCGCCAGCATCCTCGGCGACGACAACGAGCAGCTATGGCTGAGCACGAATAGCGGCATCACGCGGCTCGACATGCGCAGCGGCCTGTTTCGCAACTACGACAGCGCCGATGGCACGGTGGAAGGCTCGTACTTCGATGGCGCCGCCTTGCGCGCGTTGGACGGGACCATGTATTTCGGCGGCTTCAACGGCATGACGGCGTTCGTGCCGCAGGATATCCACGACAACCGCGTGCCGCCGCTGGTGGCCATCACGGAACTGCAGATCTTCAACAAGCCGGTGGCCATCGGCCGCGGCGAGTTCGCGCACGTGCTCAAGGCGGCCATCGACCACACGCGCAACCTCGTGCTGACCAGCCGCGAAAGCGTCTTTTCGCTGGAATTCGCGGCCCTGCATTTCGCCGCGCCCCAGCGCAACATGTTCGCCTACCGGCTCGAAGGCTTCGACCAGGACTGGGTCATGACGGATGCGGGGCGGCGCTTTGCCACCTATACCAACCTCGATGCCGGCAACTACGTGTTTCGCGTCAAGGCGGCCAACAAGGACGGCGTGTGGAACGAGAGCGGCGCCACCCTGGCCATCACGATCCTGCCGCCGTTCTGGAAAACCTGGTGGTTCCGCACCCTGATGGCGGTGCTGCTGCTGGGCGCCATTTATGGCGCTTACCGCCAGCGCGTGCGCGCGCTGCGGCATCAACAGAATGAACTGGAAAAGCAGGTCAGCGAACGCACGGCCGAGTTGCAGAGCAAGGAAATCGAAGTGCTGGCCCAGTCGGAAAAGCTGGCGCAAGTGAACAGCAGCCTGACGAAAAACGAGGAAAGCCTGCGCCAGGCCAAGCGCAAGGCCGAGGATGCGACGCGCCAGAAGTCGGAATTTTTGGCCAACATGAGCCACGAGATGCGCACGCCGCTGGCCGGCGTGATCGGCATGCTGGGCTTTGCCCTGCGCGACGAGCAGCTGCACGACGCCACGCGCGAGCAGATCCTGCGCGGCCAGGCCAATGCCCAGTCGCTCCTGGTGATCATCAATGACTTGCTCGATTTTTCCAAGATCGAGGCGGGCAAGCTGAGCATCGAAAACATTGACTTCGCGCTCGGCGCGGCGATCGAGACGGTCGTCAGCCTGTTCGAGGAGCAGGCGGCCGCGCGCAGCATCGGTTTCTCCATCGACTTCGCGCCCGACCTGCCGCCCTTCGTGGTGGGTGACCCGACCCGCTTGCGCCAGGTGCTGGTCAACCTGGTCGGCAATGCCTTCAAGTTCACCCAGCGCGGCGGCGTCAGCGTGTGCGTCGAGCGTGCCGGCGTGGCCAGCGGCAGCGGCGGACGCAAGGTCAACCTGATCCGCTTCACCGTCAGCGACAGCGGCATCGGCATCGATGCGGAAGCCATGGCGCGCCTGTTCCAGAAGTTCGAGCAGGCCGACGCCAGCACCACGCGGCGCTACGGCGGCACGGGACTGGGCCTGGCGATCTGCCGCCAGCTGGTCGAACTGATGGATGGCGAGATCGAGGTGGCCAGCACGCCGGGGCAGGGCAGCACGTTTGCCTTCACCTTGCCGCTGGCCGATGGCGTGGCGCCGCCGCTGGTGCCGCAGGTGGCGCTGGCGCCGCACAGCCACCAGTTGCGCGTGCTGTGCGCGGAAGACTTCCCCACCAACCAGATCATCATCCGCGTCATGCTCGAAGAGCTGGGGCACCGGGTCGACGTGGTCGCCAACGGCGTGCTGGCGGTGGCGGCCTGCGTGCATACGCGCTATGACCTGATCCTGATGGACGGGCGCATGCCGGAGATGGATGGGGCGACGGCGACGCGCCTGATCCGCGTGGGCGGCTGGCCGGACCAGCCCGTGCGCGACCAGGAACTGATGATCGTGGCCCTGACGGCGAATGCCAGCGAAGAAGACCGCAGCCGCTATCTCGGCGTCGGCATGGATGATTTCCTCAGCAAGCCCGTGGACGAGGCGGCGCTGCATGGCTTGCTGGCGCGCGCCATCGAGCGCCAGCTGCAGCGCGGCTTCATGTTGCCGCGCATGCCGTCGAACGTGCCGCGCGGCGCGGCGCGGGGACAGGCCGAACTCGATGCCCTGTTCGGCATCGCGCCGGCGATTCCCGTTCCGGCGCCGTCCCAGTCCATCCGCAGCGGCGAACTGCAACGGCGCATCCGCGTCGCCTTTGTCGCCGACCTGGAGGGACGCCTGCGTGAACTCGATGCCGCCCTGGCGGCGCAGGACAAGGAAAACGCCGGGCGCCTGCTGCATGGCTTGAAGGGCAGCGCCGCCTATCTCGATGAAACGCAGCTGCACATGCTGTGCACGGAAATGGAAGAGGCGGCGGACGGCGGGCGCTGGACGCAAGTGGCCGTGCATTTGCCGCAATTGCGCGCACTGTTGGCGCAAATAGCCGTTTCGGGCAAGGAAATGTAAAATAGGCAATGCCGGCCATCGAGCGCGCGGCGAAACTGGGTAGAATACGGCCAGGCACCTTGACGTTGCCGCCAATGGAGAAAGCAATGAAAGTACTGGTGGTTGACGATGATGTCGTGTCGCGCATGGTATTGATGCATTTGATCGACAGTTGCGGCGTGCACGATATCGTGGAAGCCGAAGATGGTGCGGCCGCGTGGGAGCAGCTCGAAGGCGGCTTGCGTCCGTCACTGTGCTTCTGCGATTTGCGCATGCCGCGCCTGTCCGGCATGGAGCTGCTGCAGAAAATCCGCTCCGACAGCGCGCTCGATGCCATGCCGCTCGTGCTGGTATCGTCGGCCAATGACCATGACACGGTGCGTGACGCCGTGCAGGCAGGTGCTGCCGGCTATATCGTCAAGCCTTTCCAGCCGGAGCAGGTGCGCCAGCATATCGACGCCTGCTTCGACGTCTCGGCCTTGCCGGCCGAGGCGCCGCGCGACACGCTGCAGCGGCTGGGCATCGACAGCGAACGCCTGCTGGCGTATCTGACGGGCTTCCAGGGGCAGATAGTCGCCGCCGGCGAACAGGTCGATGCCTTGCTGGCACGCGGCGAACCGGCCCAGGCGCGCCAGCAGCTCGAACGGCTGCACCTCGGTTGCCGCACCCTCGGCTTGCATGGCGCGGAAGCGGGCATGATGGCCCTGCTGCGGGCCTCGGTGCTCGATGGCGACCAGATACAAGCGGCCCTGGCCGCGCTGGCCCGCAGCGTGGCGCAGCAGGCGCGTTTGCTGCGGCAGCAGGACGGCGTCGACTGAAATTGCTGTTTTCCGCTTGCTGGAAAAATACTTTAGGTTTAAAGTATCTGCTTCCGGGCCTTGTGCACGCGCCCGCTATCAGCCAGGATGAGCATGAGCAGCGACCCTTCGCCTACCACCGCATCTCCCCAGGACGACTTTGCCCACACGCACTTGCCGCCGCGCGAACTCTGGCCGCAGCTGTGCCTGGACTTGCCCGAGCTGCAGTATCCGCCGCGTCTCAATTGCGTCGCCGCGCTGCTTGATGTGGCCGTGGCCGGCGGCGGTGGCGAGCGCACCGCCATCCTTGCCGACGGCCAGCGCTGGACCTATGCGCAGCTGGCGCGGCAGGTCGACCGCATCGCCCACGTGCTGCGCAGCGACCTGCATCTGATCCCCGGCAACCGCGTGCTGCTGCGCGGCGCGAATACGCCCATGATGGCCGCCTGCCTGCTGGCCGTGCTGAAAGCCGGCTGCATCGCCGTGCCCACCATGCCGCTGCTGCGCGCGCGCGAACTGTCCGCCATCCTGGCCAAGGCGGAAGTGAACGCCGTGCTGTGCGCGCAGGGCTTGCGCGCGGAACTTGACGCGCTGGCGTCCGTGCCGCCCATGCTGTGCTTTGGCGCCGACGACACGGAACTGGAGCAGCGCATGGCGGCCCACGATGCGCCATTTTCCGCATGCGACACGGCGGCCGACGACGTCTGCCTGATCAGCTTTACCTCGGGCACGACGGGCATCCCCAAAGGCACCATGCACATGCACCGCGACCTGCTGGCCATCTGCGACTGCTTTCCCCGCTCCATGCTGCAGGTGCGCGCCGACGATATCTTCATCGGCACGCCGCCGCTGGCGTTCACCTTTGGCCTCGGCGGCTTGCTGCTGTTCCCCCTGCGCTTTGGCGCGGCCACCGTGCTGCTGGAAAAACTCACGCCCGACGGCCTGTTGCGCGCCATCGGCGCCTATCAAGCCACGATCTGCTTCACGGCGCCTACCTTTTACCGCCAGATGGCGCCCCTGGCGGCCAGCCACGATCTGCGCAGCCTGCGTTTGTCCGTGTCGGCCGGCGAGGCGCTGCCGCTGGCCACGCGCGACGCCTGGCAGGCGGCGACGGGCCTGGCCATGACGGACGGCATCGGCGCCACCGAGATGCTGCATATCTTCATTTCCGCCACGGGCGAGGGCATCCGCCGCGGCGCCATCGGCAAGGCGATTCCCGGCTACCAGGCGTGCATCGTCGATGACGCCGGCGTGCCGCAGCCGCCCGGCGTGACGGGCCGCCTGGCCGTGAAAGGCCCCACCGGTTGCCGCTACCTGTCCGACCCGCGCCAGCGCGAGTATGTGCAGAATGGCTGGAACCTGACGGGCGACACCTTCGAGATGGATGCCGACGGCTATTTCTATTACCGCTCGCGCAGCGACGACATGATCGTCTCGGCCGGCTACAACATCGCCGGTCCGGAAGTGGAAGAGGCGCTGCTGCGCCACCCGGCCGTGGCCGAATGCGGCGTGGTCGGGCGCGCCGATGCCGAGCGTGGCCAGATCGTCGAGGCGCACATCGTGCTGAAGGAGGGCTGCCAGGCCAGCGACCTGCTGGCAGCCGAACTGCAGGACTTCGTGCGCCAGCAGATCGCCCCGTATAAATATCCGCGCGCCATCCGTTTCCTGCCTTCCCTGCCGCGCACGGAAACGGGCAAGCTGCAGCGCTTCAAACTTCGCACGGACACCGCATGAATATTGTCTGCATCGGCGGCGGTCCCGCCGGCCTGTATTTCAGCCTGCTCATGAAAAAGCAGAACCCGGATCACTGCATCACCGTCATCGAGCGCAACCGCCCGTACGACACGTTTGGCTGGGGCGTGGTGTTTTCCGACCAGACGCTGGGCAACCTGGCCAATGCGGACGAGCCGACTGCGCGCGCCATCCTGCAGGCGTTCAACCACTGGGAGGATATCGAGATCCACTTCAAGGGCGAGACCGTGCGTTCCGGCGGCCATGGCTTTTGCGGCATCGGCCGCAAGCGCCTGCTCAATATCCTGCAGGCGCGCTGCGAGGAACTCGGCGTGCAGCTGGTATTCGAGACGGAGGTGCAGGACGACCAGGCCATCGCGCGCCAGTACGGCGCCGACCTGGTGATCGCCAGCGACGGCTTGAACAGCCGCATCCGCACGCGCTATGCGGCCAGCTACCAGCCCGAGATCGAGCAGCGCCATTGCCGCTTCGTCTGGCTGGGCACGCGCAAGAAATTCGAAGCGTTCACGTTTGCCTTCCGCCAGACGCCACACGGCTGGTTTCAGGCGCATATCTACCAGTATGACGGCGAGACCTCGACCTTCATCGTTGAAACGCCCGAACACGTGTGGCGGGCGGCGGGCCTGGATGCCATGAGCCAGGAAGAGGGCATCGCCTTTTGCGAAGCCCTGTTCGCCGAGGAACTCGACGGCCATGGCCTGCTGAGCAATTCGCCGCACTTGCGCGGTTCGGCCCAGTGGATCACCTTTCCCCGCATCGTCTGCCGGCAATGGGTGCATGTACAGGACGGCGTGCCCGTCGTGATGATGGGCGATGCGGCCCACACGGCCCATTATTCCATAGGCTCGGGCACCAAGCTGGCGCTGGAAGACGCCATCGAGCTGGCGCGTTGCTTCGATCAGCATGCCGAGACGGCTGCGGCGCTGGCCGCCTACCAGCAGTTGCGCGCCATCGAGGTGCTGAAAATCCAGAGTGCGGCGCGCAATTCCATGGAGTGGTTTGAAAACGTCGAGCGCTACAGCGCCATGGAAGCGCCGCAGTTCGCCTATTCCATGCTCACGCGCAGCCAGCGCATTTCGCATGAAAACCTGCGCCTGCGCGACCCTGCCTACGTGGCCGGCTATGAACAATGGCTGGCGCGGCGCGCGGGCGAGCAGGCTGGCGTGGAGATGCGGGACGAGGCTTTGCCGCCCATGCTCACGCCCTTCCGCCTGCGCGGCGTGCTGCTGAAAAACCGCATCGCTGTCTCGCCGATGGCGCAGTACAGCGCCGTCGATGGCGTGGCGGGCGACTACCATCTGATGCACCTGGGCGCGCGCGCCATGGGCGGTGCGGGGCTCGTGTTTGCCGAGATGACGTGCGTGTCGGCCGATGCGCGCATCACGCCCGCTTGTCCCGGCATGTACAGCGAAGCGCATACGCAAGCCTGGCGCCGCATCGTCGATTTCGTGCATGCGAACAGCGATGCGAAGATCGCCCTGCAGCTGGGCCACGCGGGGCCGAAAGGCTCGACGCGGCCCATGTGGGATGGCATCGATCTGCCCTTGAAAGAGGATAACTGGACGCTGCTGGCGGCGTCGGAACAGCAGTATCTGGCGGGCGTGTCGCAGGTGGCGCGGGCGGCCACGGAAAGCGACCTGGCGCGCATCGAGCAGGATTTCGTGCGCGCCACCCTGGCTGCGGCCGTCGCCGATTTCGACTGGCTGGAACTGCACTGCGCGCATGGCTATTTGCTGTCGAGTTTTATCTCGCCGCTGACCAACCGCCGCGCGGACGAATATGGCGGCAGCCTGGAAAACCGCTGCCGCTATCCGCTGCGCGTGTTTCGCGCCATGCGCGCCGCCTGGCCGCAGGATAAACCCATGAGCGTGCGCATCTCGGCCCACGATTGGGTCGAAGGCGGCATCACGCCCGACGATGCGGTACTGATCGCCCGCCTGTTCAAGCAGGCAGGCGCCGACCTGATCGACTGTTCCTCGGGCCAGGTCAGCAAGCTCGAACAGCCCGTGTACGGGCGCATGTTCCAGGCGCCGTTTGCCGACCGCGTGCGCAACGAGGCGGGCATCGCCAGCATGGCCGTCGGCTCGATCTTCGAAGCGGACCACGCCAACAGCATCATCGCCGCAGGGCGCGCCGACCTGTGCGCCGTGGGCCGGCCGCACCTGGCCAACCCCGCCTGGACCCTGACGGAAATGGCGCGCATCGGCTACGGCGGCGCTGGCGCCGGAGCGGCTTGGCCGAAACAGTACCGGCCGGGCCAGCAGCAGCTGGAACGCAATCTGCAGCGCGAGCGCCAGCTGGCCGCCGCCAGTACGGGCCTCACCCCGCAACAGGTGGCCGCGCGGCTGCTGGAAGGATGACATGAGCAAGGAAGCATCGATGGACGCATTATCAGGAAAACATGCGCTGGTGACGGGCAGCGGCAGCGGCATCGGCTTCGCCTGCGCGAGCGCCTTGCTGGAGGCGGGAGCCCGCGTGACCCTGGCCGGGCGCGATGGCGCGCGGCTGGCGCGCGCGCGCATGCAGCTGGAAGAGGCGGGCCATGCGGGCAGGGTCGCCATCTGCGTGCTCGACGTGAGCGTGGACGCGTCCGTGCAGGCGGGCTTCGCGCAGGCTGCCGCGCATTTCGGCCGCATCGATATCTTGATCAATAACGCGGGCCAGGCGCATGCGGCGCCCTTCGGCAAGACGGACGCCGCCATCTGGCAGCAGATGCTGGCCGTGAACCTGACGGGCGTGTTCCACTGCTGCCAGGCGGCCATGCCGGCCATGCTGGAAGCGGGCTGGGGGCGCGTCGTCAACGTGGCGTCGACGGCGGGCTTGAAAGGCTATCGCTATGTCAGCGCCTATGTCGCCGCCAAGCATGGCGTGATCGGCCTGACGCGCGCGCTGGCGCTGGAAGTGGCGCCGCGCGGCGTCACCGTCAATGCCGTCTGCCCCGGCTACACGGAAACGGACATGGTGGCGCAGGCCGTGCAGAACATCGTGCGCAAGACGGGGCGCGGCGAAGACGCGGCGCGCGCGGAACTGGCGGCCGGCAATCCGCAGCAGCGGCTGGTGCAGCCACGGGAAGTGGCCGATGCGGTAGCGTGGCTCTGCCTGCCCGCGTCGGCCGCCATGAATGGACAATCGATCGCCGTCGCCGGCGGCGAAGTCATGTAACTGAATGAAGACCATGGATAAAGAAACCGAGAACGTACCGGAAGAACCCGTGCTGGACCTGGCCAGCCGGCTGACGCAGGACCACCACCAGTCGCTCAAGCTGTGGCTGCGCATGCTCTCATGCACGGTCAAGATTGAAAACGAGGTGCGCACGCGCTTGCGCGCCACCTTCGGCATCACCTTGCCCCGTTTCGACTTGATGGCGCAGCTCGAACGCTTTCCCGATGGCTTGCGCATGGGCGAACTGTCCAAGCGCATGATGGTCACGGGCGGCAATATCACGGGCATCACCGACCAGCTGGAGCAGGAAAAACTCGTGGCGCGCGTGGTCGATCCGAAGGACCGCCGCTCGTACAGCGTCAAGCTGACGCCGGCCGGCCGGCGCGCGTTCGACGAGATGGCGCGCGTGCACGAAGGCTGGATCGCGGAACTGCTGCACGGCGTGACGCCGGACGACAAAAACCAATTGATCGACCTGCTGTCGCACATGAAGCAGCAGTTGAATAACACTTCCCTCAAGGATTGACCATGCGCTATCTACCCGGCCAGCCGCAAGACCTGCCAGGCAACCGCGCCAGCCTGGCTGGCTACGTCGCGCGGCATTTCCTGTTTTCCGTCGACGCAGGCGTCGCCACCTTGACCCTGCACCGGCCCGAGCGCAAGAATCCACTCACTTTTGACTCATATGCGGAACTGCGCGAGCTGTTTCGCGCGCTGGCGCATGCGGACGACGTCAAGGCCGTGGTCATCACGGGCAGCGGCGACAATTTCTGCTCCGGCGGCGACGTGCACGACATCATCGGCCCCCTGACGCAACTCGACATGCCAGGCCTGCTGGCGTTTACCCGCATGACGGGCGACGTGGTGAAAGCCATGCGCGCCTGCCCGCAGCCCATCATCGCCGCCATCGACGGCATTTGCGCGGGCGCCGGCGCCATGCTGGCGCTGGCTTCCGATATCCGCATCGGCACGGCGCGCAGCAAGACGGCTTTCCTGTTTACCCGCGTGGGCCTGGCCGGCTGCGACATGGGAGCCTGCGCCTTGCTGCCGCGCGTGATCGGCCAGGGCCGCGCCGCCGAGCTGCTGTATACGGGGCGCTCCTTGCCAGGGGCGGAGGCCGAACGCTGGGGCTGGCTCAACCGCCTGGTCGAGCCGGAAGAACTGGCGCAGGCGGCGCAGCTGTTCGCCGCCGGCCTGGCCAGCGGTCCCACGTTCGCGCACGGCATGACGAAAAAAATGCTGCAGCAGGAGTGGAACATGGGTGTTGATGAAGCCATCGAAGCGGAAGCGCAGGCGCAAGCCATTTGCATGGCCACCAACGATTTCCACCGCGCCTATCACGCCTTCGTGGCGAAGGAAACACCGCAATTCGAGGGCGATTAAGATGCAATATACACGCGATACGACTTACCTGGACTGGCCGTTTTTCGAAGCGCGCCATGCAGAACTGGAACGTGAACTTGATGCCTGGGCGACGCAGTACCTGGACGACGCGCACGGCGCCGACGTCGATGCGGCCTGTCGCGCGCTGGTGGCGCAGCTGGGGCAGGGCGGCTGGCTGGCGCATGCCACGGGTATCGATGGCAAGATCGATACGCGCGCCATTTGCCTGATGCGCGAAACCCTGGCGCGCCATAACGGCCTGGCCGATTTCGCCTTTGCCATGCAGGGACTCGGTTCGGGCGCCATCGGCCTGTTCGGCAGCGCGCAGAACAAGGCGCGCTATTTGCCGGACGTGGCCAGCGGCAAGCGCATCGCCGCCTTTGCCCTGTCCGAGCCGCAGGCCGGCTCCGACGTGGCGGCCATGGCGTGCGCGGCGCGCCGCGATGGCGACGAGTATGTGCTCGACGGCGAAAAGACGTGGATCTCGAACGGCGGCATCGCCGACTTTTACGTGGTGTTCGCCCGCACGGGCGAGGCGCCGGGCGCGCGCGGCATCAGCGCCTTCATCGTCGATGCCGACAATCCCGGGCTGGAAATCGCCGAGCGCATCGCCGTCATTGCGCCGCATCCGCTGGCGCGCCTGCGCTTTGTCAATTGCCGCGTGCCCGTGTCGCAGCGCCTGGGAGAGGCGGGGCAGGGCTTCAAGGTGGCGATGGCGACACTCGACGTGTTCCGCACCTCGGTCGCCGCCGCGGCGCTGGGCTTTGCGCGGCGCGCGTTTGACGAAGCGCTGCGCCACGCGACAAAGCGCCAGATGTTTGGCCAGACCCTGGCGGACTTTCAGCTGACGCAGGCAAAATTGGCGCAGATGGCCACCGGTATCGACGCGGCCGCGCTGCTCACCTACCGCGCCGCCTGGCAGCGCGACCAGGGCCGCAAGGTGACGAAGGAAGCGGCCATGGCCAAGCTGACGGCAACGGAAACGGCGCAGCAGGTGATCGACGCGGCCGTGCAACTGTTTGGCGGCATGGGCGTGGTCAGCGATCATCCGGTCGAGCGCCTGTACCGCGAAATCCGCGCCTTGCGCATCTACGAGGGCGCCAGCGAAGTACAGCAATTGATCATCGCGCGCGAACTGCTGCGCGAGGCAGCGGACGCATGAACCGCATGAACAACGAGGAATACAATATGCAAGTGTTACAACCACCGGGATGGGCCAGGCCGCGCGGCTATGCGAATGGCATTGCCGCCAGCGGGCGCACGGTGTACGTCAGCGGCATGATAGGCTGGGATGCGCAGGGCCAGTTCCACACGGACGATTTTGCGGCACAGGTGCGCCAGGCCTTGCAGAATATCGTCGCCGTGCTGGCCGAGGCGGGCGCCTTGCCCGAGCACATCGTGCGCATGAACTGGTATGTACTCGACAAGAAGGAATATGTGGCGGCATATCCACAAATCGGCCTTGCCTACCGCGAGCTGATCGGCAAGCATTTTCCGGCCATGACGGCGGTGCAGGTGGCGGGACTGATCGAAGACAGGGCGAAGGTCGAGATCGAAGTGACGGCGGTGCTGCCGGGATGAATTTCTGCTATGAAATATTGCGTATCGGCATCTAAATAATAAATATAAAAACATTATCTATCGTGTTATATTTGGCAACCGGAAAATACGCCGGTTTTAAATACTGACAGTCGAGGTAGAGATGCGCACTAATTTCAAAGTGACAAGGAATGTGGTTCTGGCCGTGGCCGGTATGGTTTTTTGCCTGGGCGCGCAGGCGGGATCCGGTACGTCGCTACTCTCCCCCGGCTATCAGGCACAGCTGGAAACCTGGCTCGGCGAAGGTCGCCTGGCGCTGACGAATATTTATACCAAGGCGGCGGGCGATACCTCGCTGGATTTTCACAAGGCATCCGACGGCAAGGGACGTACTTTTTCTGTCATGGAAGCAACCAACAGCGCCGGACAGACCTGGCTGATTGGCGGTTACAATCCGCAAAGCTGGAGTTCCACCGACGGCATGCATGTGACCATGGACGATAGCCAGCGTACAGGCTTCCTGTTCAATTTGACGTCAGGCTTCATGCGGCCCCAATTGAAACAGTATTTCAATGGCGACGAAATCGGCAAGGATCAAACGTACAATCATGCCGATTACGGCCCCACCTTCGGCTATGGGCATGACTTGTATGTGCCGCGCGACCTGACGCACAACGGCGGCTCTTTTCTGTACACCTATAATGCATTGGGCCAACCCCTCTCCGGCATCAGCCTGCTCGATGGGTCGACTTGGCAGGGCAACAATGTGACCTTTGGCGCCATCCAGATATTTACTGTCAGCGCGGTACCGGAACCTGCCACCTATGGCTTGCTGCTGGCTGGCCTGGGCGTGCTGATCAGGGTCCGGCGCCGCGGGCGTCCGGACATCCTGGCCTGAATGGCCCGTCAAACGCACGCTTGCCACGCTGTCAATGACGGGCGCTTGCCTGTATAATGCCGCTGCGCGTGTCGCCATCGTACAATGGATAGTACAAGGTCCTCCTAAGACTTAAATGCAGGTTCGATTCCTGCTGGCGACACCACGTTTCCACGCAACGCGCGTCGGCAGCCTGTGATCATCCAGGCGGTAGTTACTGGTCGATGGCGATTGAAGTCCAAGTTATCGGTACAATGCGTGCTTCATTCATCCAATCGGCGGCTGTTTTGCACACCACGCGGTGTGCGCGAGACGGCGCCCGAGCACTCTTACTCATTATGGCTGTCATTTCTCTTTCATCGGCGCAACTTGCGTTCGGTCACGTCGCGCTGCTCGATCACGCGGAATTTTCACTGGAAACCTCGGAGCGGGTCGGCTTGATCGGCCGCAACGGTACGGGTAAATCGTCGCTGTTGAAGGTTATTTCGGGCAAGTTCAAGCTCGATGACGGCTTGTTGGTGATGCAGCAAGGCATCAAGATCGCCTATGTGGAGCAGGAACCGCAATTCGACCCGGACATGTCCGTGTTCGACGCCGTCGCGTCCGGCATGGGCGAATCGCAGGCGTGGCTGAAGGAATACGATGCGCTGACGGGCCAGTTCGGCCAGGGCAATGACGACGAACTGATGGAACGCATGCACGACATCCAGGTCAAACTCGATGCGGCCGATGCGTGGAGCTTGCCGAACAAGGTGGAAACCGTACTCGACCGTTTGAACCTGACGGGCGACATGCTGATGAAAACCCTGTCCGGCGGGATGCAAAAGCGCGTGGCGCTGGCGCGCGCGCTGGTGTCGGCGCCCGACGTGCTGCTGCTCGACGAGCCGACCAACCATCTGGACTTCAGCTCCATCCTGTGGCTGGAAGGCTTGTTGCGCGACTTCAAGGGTAGCGTGCTGTTCATTACCCATGACCGCTCCTTCCTCGACAATGTCGCCACGCGCATCATCGAGCTCGACCGCGGCCGTTTGCTGTCGTACCCGGGCAATTTCACGGCTTACCAGACCCGCAAGGCGGAGCAGCTGGAAATCGAGGAAGTGGAAAACGCCAAGTTCGACAAGTTCCTGGCGCAGGAAGAAGTGTGGATACGCAAGGGCGTCAAGGCCCGCCGCGTGCGTGACGAAGGCCGCGTGCGCCGCCTGGAAGCGCTGCGCCTGACGCGCAATGCGCGCCGCGAACAGCAGGGACAGGTCAAGCTGGATGTATCTGCCGGCGAACGCTCGGGCAAGATTGTGGCGGACCTGGAAAACGTCTCGAAGATCTATGGCGACAAGGTCATCGTCAAGGATTTCAGCGCCACCATCCTGCGTGGCGACAAGGTGGGCCTGATCGGCGCCAACGGCGCCGGCAAGACCACCTTGCTGAAGATGATTCTGGGCCAGGAAGAGTCGGACACGGGCACCATCCGCCTGGGCACCAAGCTGCAAGTGGCGTATTTCGACCAGATGCGCACGCAGCTGAACGAAGAGGCAAACCTGATGGAAACCATCGCGCCAGGCAGCGACTGGGTCGAGATCAATGGCCAGCGCCGTCACGTGATGACCTACCTGAACGATTTCCTGTTCGCGCCGGAGCGTGCCCGTTCGCCCGTCAAGTCGCTGTCCGGTGGCGAGCGCAACCGTTTGCTGCTGGCGCGCCTGTTCGCCAAGCCGGCCAACGTGCTGGTGCTCGATGAGCCGACCAATGACTTGGATATCGATACCCTGGAATTGCTGGAAGAGTTGCTGGAAGAATACACGGGCACCGTTTTCCTTGTCAGCCATGACCGCACCTTCCTCGACAACGTGGTCACGCAAGTGATCGTTGCCGAAGGCGAGGGCAAGTGGCGCGAATTCGTTGGCGGCTACACGGACTGGGAGCGCGTGCGCACCTTGCCGATCGCCACGGCGCCCGCCAGCAAGCCGGCCGTGAAGGTCGAGGCTGCCGCGCCGGCCGCCAAGCAGAAAAAGCTCAGCTACAAGGAACAGCGCGAGCTGGAAGAGTTGCCGAAACTGATCGCCAAGCTGGAGGACGAGCAATCGGTGCTGGCCGCCGAGCTGTCGCACCCGGACTTCTACAAAAAGACGCCGGCCGAAGGCAAGCGCCTGAATGCGCGCGTGGCCGAGATCGAAGGCGAGCTGCTGGAAGCGCTGGAAAAGTGGGAGCAGATCGAGGCGCGCGCCAACGGTTGATTGTTTTCCACCTCTCCTGTTGTAATTAAGTTAGGATTATTTGCCACGGCAACGGTTCAGCTTGATATAATTATATAATTATATTTTTTACATCGGGGGATGCATGTTTGTTATCAAAAACACGCGCACCGGACCACGGCGTCCGGCGCGTGGTTCCACCTCCGGTGCGCATCAGCATGTTTGACCGCGCCGCCTTGCCCCGGGTAGCGCCATTCCTGGCCTACCTCTCCTTTATCTTTATCGCCGACATGCTGGGCCGGGCGGGCTTTGCCGCGCAGAACCTGCGCTGGCTGTACGCCGTCAAGATCGGCGTCGTGCTGGGCATGTTGTTGTATTGGCGCCGCAGCTACACGGAACTGCGGTGGATGCCGCTGGGCGCGCGTGCCTTGGCGGTGGCGCTGGCCACCGGGCTTGTTGTTTTTTTGTTGTGGATTAACCTGGACGCAGGCTGGATGATGATCGGCAGCGCCGATGGCTTCGATCCGCGCAATGACGGGCAGATCGAGTGGAGCCTGGTGGTGCTGCGCATCGCCGGCGCCGCCCTGGTGGTGCCCGTGATGGAGGAGCTGTTCTGGCGTTCCTTCCTGCTGCGCTGGATCGATGCCCCTGACTTCCTGAAATTCCAGCCACGCCTGGCCAGCGCCAAGGCGTTTGTCATCAGCGTCGTGTTGTTTGGCTTTGAACATAATTTGTGGCTGGCGGGCATTGTTGCTGGTGCCGCCTATACTCTGCTTTATATGCGCAGTCAGTCACTGTGGTCGCCCATCCTGGCGCACGGCGTCACCAACGGCGTGCTGGGACTCTGGATTGTTTCCGGCGGCCACTGGACTTACTGGTAATATTGCTAACCAACTGTTTGCTCTTTCAAAGACAATGCCCATGTTGACTTCATCGTATCATTGCCCTGCCCGTATCGGGCAACCAGGATTGCAGCGCAACCGTTTGGCTTCGGCTCTGGCGCGCATATTGCCAGCTACGCTGTTGGCGGCCGGTGGCGCGGCATGCAGTTTGCCGGCTGGCGCCGCCATCAGCGATACGATTTCGCCTTTTATTGCGACCTCGTACTCGTATGACGATAATCTGTTCCGCGTCGATGACAATGTGCCCGGTTTTGATGGGCAGCGCTCCGATACCTCGCGCCAGGTGCAAGCGGGATTCCTGATCAAGCGTCCCATCGGCCGGCAATTGCTGACGGGGCAGGTAAAGTGGTCACGCGTCTATTTTGATCATTTTGACCAGCTCAACTACACGGGCAAGGATTATCTGGCTGATCTCGAGTGGCATATTGCGAATCACCTCGAAGGCCATGTGGGTGCCAGCTATGCGCAGACCCTGACGCCGTTCAGCGATTTGCGAAGCTCGGAACGTAACTTGCGCACGATACGCCGCGAGTATGCGAATGGCGGCTGGCGCTTTCATCCCAGCTGGCGCGTGCGGGGGGGATTCTCGCGCGATCGATATAGTTATGATTCGATTGCGCAAAGATTTTCCAACAGGCAAGAAGATGCCATTGAGCTGGGCTTCGATTATTTGCCCGCCAGCGGAAGCCGGATCGGCATACAACTGCGCCATTTGAAAGGGAGCTATCCGAACCGGGAAAACCTGGCTGCGTTCGGTATTGAACAGGGGTATGAGCAGGACGAGGTGAAGGCGAATATTTACTGGATTCTCAGCGGCGTGACGCAAGTGCAGTTGCTTGGCGGCTGGGTGAAACGCAAGAACGAGCTATTTTCCGGACGCGATTCCAGCGGTGCCAATGGGCGCATCACCGTGAACTGGGCCCCGCTCGGCAAGGTGCGTTTTACGGGGAGCCTGTGGCATGAATTTGCTGCAGTGGAAAATTCCTTGATTACCAGTAGCTTGAACAATGGCGCCAGCCTTGCCGCTGCCTGGGATATCTCGGCCAAGGTGCGCATGGATGCGCAACTGCGGCGCGAGAAACGCGATTTTTCCGCGGCGAGCGGCCTGGTGCTGCCCGTCGATGTCGACGACACCACGAAGACGGCCAGCATCGGTCTGACTTATGCGCCGCGGCCCAATATTCAATTGGGCGTCAGCGCATTCCGCGATACGCGCAGAGGCGCTCCCATTATCAACACAGGTAGTTACCGTGCCAAAGGCGCTTCCATTAACGCCAGCATCCAGTTCTGATGAGTATTATGACGGTCAATGATATACCCCTGATTTCGTTTTTCCAGCGCATCCTCGACCCATTGATCATCATGGGTACGCTGTACCTGCTGTCAGTCCTGTCGGGCTCGCCTTTTACCGGTTATTCGCTGGTGCTGATGATTCTGGCGTTTTTTATTTCATCGTCGGTGTTTCAGTATGTCGACCCCTACCGTACGTGGCGCAGCGGCCGCATGCTCGCTTACGCCCGCGATGTCTTTGTCAGCTGGGGCATTACCGCCCTGATTCTGATCTTTCTCGGCTCGGCGACGGGACTGGCGTTCCATTTCGACCGCGAGCTGGTACTGGCCTGGTTTCTGCTGACGCCATTCATATTGCTGCTCAGTCATCTTGCCGCACGGCGCATGGTGGCCGATCCAGGCCGCGACAGCGAAGTGCGCTCGGTCGTCATCATTGGCGCCAATGACGCCAGCCTGAAGTTTGCCACGACCGTGGAGCGCAATCCGAACCTGTTCATGAGCGTGCGGGGTTTTTTTGACGACCGTACCGATGACCGCTGGCCGGAGAAGATGCGTGAACCCATGCTGGGCAAGATGGCTGATATTGCCGCCTATGTGCGCGAACATAATATCAAGATGATATTCATCAGCCAGCCGATTTCAGCCCAGCCGCGCATCCGCAAGATGCTCGATGAATTGCAGGATACGACGGCGTCCGTGTACTTCCTGCCGGATATCTATATCTTTGACCTGATGCAGGCGCGCTTCGACAATGTGGGCGGCATGCCGGTGATCGCCATCCGTGAGTCGCCGTTCACGGGCTTTAACAGCATGGTCAAGCGCGGCAGCGACATCGTGCTGGGCCTGCTGATCCAGATCATGTTGTTGCCAGTGATGCTGATCATCGCCATTGCCGTGAAGATGACCTCGAAAGGTCCCGTGATTTTCCGCCAGCGCCGCTATGGCCTGTATGGCGAGGAAATTATTGTGTATAAATTCCGCTCGATGACGGTCAGCGAGGATGGCGACAAGGTGGTGCAGGCCACGAAGAACGACCAGCGCGTCACGCGCATCGGCGGTTTCCTGCGTCGCAGTTCACTCGATGAACTGCCACAATTTATCAATGTGTTGCAGGGGCGCATGAGCATAGTCGGGCCGCGTCCCCATGCGGTGGCGCACAATGAGCAGTATCGTAAGTTGATCAAAGGATACATGCTGCGTCACAAGGTCAAGCCCGGCATTACGGGATGGGCGCAGGTGAATGGATTGCGCGGCGAGACAGAAACCCTGGACAAGATGGAAGCGCGCATTCATTTTGACCTCGACTACCTGCGCAACTGGTCACTCTGGCTGGATCTGTGGATCATCATGCGCACGGTGAAAGTCGTGCTCAAGCGGGACAATGCCCATTGAGTGCAGTGACGCCGCAACACTGTAGGGAATTTGTTTTGCGTCAGATCAATACGCGTTAAAATGAAGCAAGCATTCGAAGTACGGGCCCATGGTCCGTTCCGGCGAACCAGGCGTAATGCAAAGAACAATATGAGAAAGGTGCGACAGCATCATGTGACGGCAGGTGGCCACGCGTATTGCTTCGGTTGTCTTGCCGGCAGCCGGCCTGGTTCGCATGGCTTCGCCTTCTCACCCGCCGGTGGTATGTCCATGCTGCGCTTCAGACTACGGCCCCATCCTCGCCGATCCTGCGCGGGAACGCGTTACGACAGCGTGCCCGCAGGAAACTACATACGTACCAAGCACAAGAAATGCTATTTTGTTAATCTGCAGGTAAGGAATGAAATGGCTCTGGCTGTGAGTTTTCCTGGAAACAGTTGTTTTTAAATCTGCTTAATGGATTTTTAAGCAAATACTTTCCGGCGACTCTTGTACATTGTGTATCATATTTATAATATTGACAATTGTGTGGCCAAGTCCCATAATTTCATGAGAAATCTGTTATTTTGGCAATATTTTTTGATAGTATAGTTGTGTTTTTTGTCATTAAATTGTCGTGAGCGATTTCTTTTCTGAACTAAAGGAGTAATTTTGAACCTCTTGCATAAACAACGTTGGAGTGTCCACGTGCCGGAACTGAACTCTCGTATGCTGTGTTCGGCCTTGGTCTTGCTGACTGCAGTAGGGATGGCCGCGTGTGGCAATAAGGAAAAAAAGGCCGGGCAGGCACTGGCAAGTGTGAATGGCGAGGAAATTACTGTTCTTCAGCTCAATGAGGAAATGCAGCGTGCCAATGTACAGGCTGTGCAGCAAGAAGCCGCGAGCAAGCAACTGCTGGAATCGCTGATCGATCGCCAATTGCTGTTGAACGAAGCGGTCAAGGAAAAGATGGACCGGGACCCCAAGGTAGTGCAGGCGGTCGAGCGCGCGAAGTCTTTGATCATTGCACAGGCCTATATGCAGAAAAAGATCGGTGCGCTGCCCCGTCCGGGCAAGGCCGAGGTGGAAGCGTATTTTGAAAAGAATCCACAGTATTTCAGCCAGCGCAAGCAGTTCGATATGCGCGAGTTGATTATTGCCAGCGCCGATATGAATGATGCGCTGAAGGCTGCAATGGACGCAGCCAAGTCGCTCGATGACGTGGCTGCCTGGCTCGACACGCATCAGGTCAAGTATGGTCGTACGCAATTGTCCCGTTCGAGCGCCGATCTGGCGCCGGAGTTGAGCGGGAAGCTGCTGACCATGCCAAAAGGGCAGTTATTCATTATTCGCGAAGGCGACCGTACCTTGCTGATTTCGCTGGTCGATATCAAGGATAGCCCAGTGACCTTGGCCCAGGCGGCGCCGCAAATCGAACAGTTTCTCGCCAATAAGAAAACCAAGGAAGTGGCCGATGCTGAGCTCAAGCGTTTGCGCGCAACGGCAAAGATCGAATATCTGAACAAGCCTGCCGCGGGCAAGGACGCAGCCTCGACAGCTGCTTCGGCTTCGGCTGCCCCGCCGGCGTCAGCGCCTGCCGCGCCGGCAGCAGTGTCGAACGAAATGAATGAACGTGGAGCAGCTGGGCTGAAGTAATGCCCGGTATAAGATGAACGCAATTTTTATGGAAGCAGGCAAATCATGAAACGACTTGCAATGTGGATGATGGCAGCCTTTTTTGCGCTGACCGCTGGTGTCGCCGGCGCCGCCGATGTTTTGCTCGGTGCAGGCGATGTGCTGAAAATCTCCGTGTACGGTAGCCCGGACCTTGGTCTGGAAACGCGCGTCAGCGAAGCGGGTGAGATCACGTTTCCTCTGGTTGGCGCTGTACCCATTGGCGGGCTTTCCGTTGCCGCTGCAGAAAAGAAAATTGGCAACCTTCTCGAAGGCGGCGGTTTTCTGCGCAAGGCACAGGTCAATATCATCGTAACTTCGCTGCAGAGCCAGCAGGTATCCGTGCTGGGGCAGGTGAATCGCCCTGGACGTTATCCGCTCGAAGGCAAGCGCAGCCTGATGGATGTGCTGGCAATGGCGGGCGGCTTTACAGCCGATGCGGGCGATACCATCAATCTGATCCGCAAGCGTGATGGCAAGACCAGCAAGGAAGTGATCGACATTATCGAAATGGTGCGCGCCGGTTCACTGGACCGTGACGTTAATCTGACTGGCAATGACGTGATTTACGTGGAACGCACGCCGCGTTTCTATATCTATGGAGAGGTACAGCGACCTGGGACCTTCCGCCTCGAACGGGGCATGACCGTGCTGCAGGCGCTGTCTGTCGGTGGCGGCCTGACGCAGCGTGGCACGGAGCGCAGCATGCGCATCAAGCGCCGCGACACCGCTGGTAAATTGGAAACGATTGAAGCGAAGCACGATGATCTGCTGCAAACCGACGACGTCGTGTATGTCAGGGAAAGCCTGTTTTAATTTGCGTCGCGCACGTCCGGATGATTTGTCTGAACCGATTTCTCTGATATGAGAGCTGTACCATGAATTTTTCACAATTTTTACTTATCCTGCGTGCGCGCAAATGGATATTGATCATTACCTTGCTGATTACGGTGGGCGCGACCGTCATCGTCAGCGCGCTGCTGCCCAAGACATACAAGGCATCGGCGTCGGTACTGATGAACTACAAGGGCATTGATCCCGTCACCGGGATGGCGATGCCTGGACAGTTGTTACCCGGCTACATGGCCACGCAGATTGATATTATCAGCAGCAAGAATGTTGCACTGCGTGTGGTCGATCAATTGCACCTGGCGGAAAGTCCAGCCGTGATTGCGCAGTTCAATGAAGCCTCGAAGGGCGTGGGCAATGTGCGTGACTGGCTTGCCGAGTTACTGTTGGCCAAGCTGGAAATTGTTCCCTCGCACGAAAGTAGCGTGGTCGACATCAGTTTCAAGGGTAGCGATCCGCAATTTGTTGCGGCAGTAGCCAATGCCTTTGCTGATGAGTATCAAAAGACCAGTATTCAACTTAAAGTCGATCCCATGAGAAAGGCATCGACGTATTTCACGGAACAGACGAAGCTGTTGCGCGATGCCCTGGAGAGCGCGCAAAGCCGTCTGTCCGAGTATCAACAAAAAAATGGCATCGTGAGCCTGGATAACCGCCTCGATGTCGAGTCGAACCGCCTCAACGACCTGTCGGCGCAGTTGGTCGCGGCACAAGGGTTGGCAATGGAAGCGACGTCGCGCCAGCGCATGGCGCAGGGCGGTGCCTTTGCCGAATCGCCCGACGTGGCGGCCAATCCACTGATCCAGAGCCTGAAGGTGGGGCTGGGTAGCGCCGAATCGAAGCTTGCCGAAATTGGCCAGCGATTGGGCACCAATCACCCGCAGTATCAGTCCGCCAAGGCTGAAGTGGATAAATTACGCAGTGACCTGAAGGAAAGCCTGCGTGTTACTTCCAATAGCGTCGGCAACAATGCGCAGATCATGTCGCAGCGCGAAGCTGCCATTCGTGCCGCGCTTGCCGCGCAAAAGGCGAAAGTGCTGGAATTGAACCGTACCCGGGACGAGATGGGCGTGTTGCAAAAGGATGTGGAAAGCGCCCAGCGTGCTTTCGAGGCGACATCGCAGCGCCTGTCGCAGACGCGCCTGGAAGGGCAATCCGAGCAGTCCGATATCTCGCTGTTGAACCCTGCAGTGCCACCTAGCCAGCCGGCAGGTCCCAAGGTCTTGTTGAATACGGTACTGGCCCTGTTCCTTGGCACAATGTTCGGTATCGGTGTGGCCTTGCTGGCTGAAATGCTGGATCGCCGCGTACGTTCTGAAAATGATCTTTCCGATGCCTTGCAGTTGCCCATGCTTGGCAGCATTGCCTGGAATGCGCCAGCCCGTTCACGGGGGAACCGTTTCTGGTCGCTGTTGCCGCGCTCTTTGCGCGCAAATTAATTTTTATTGGAAAGCATCATGAATCCAGTCCCACATTCTGTTCAGACCACCCCAACCCTGCCGCGTGGCGGCGACTCGAGCATAGGCGGCTTGCTGCTTGAATCGGGCAAGATTTCGCCTGAAAATGCCGAGCGCGTATTGCGCATGCAAAAAGAACTGGGCATTCGTTTTGGCGAAGCCGCACAGCGCCTTGGACTTGTGACGGAAGCCGATATCCAGCAAGTTCTGGCGCGCCAGTTCGACTACCCCTATCTGCAAGCGGGGCAGGGTGATTTTTCCGACAAGCTGGTGGCGGCCTATCAGCCATTCAGTGCCCAAGTGGAAACGTTGCGCGCTGTGCGCAGCCAACTCATGTTGCGCTGGTTTGCGCGCGACCACAAGGCGCTGGTCGTGATGTCCGTTAATCCCGGCGAAGGCGCGAGCCTGTTCGCTGCTAACCTGGCCGTGGTATTTTCACAGCTTGGGGAGCACACCCTGCTGGTGGATGCCAACCTGCGTACGCCGCGTCAGCATGAGATCTTTGATTTGAAGGGCCGGCAGGGGCTGTCTGACATGCTGGCCGGACGCGCTGATCAGGATGCCATCACGAAAATCGATTCCTTTGTCGATCTGTCCGTGCTGGGCGCCGGCACGCTTCCTCCGAACCCGCAGGAGATGCTGAGCCGTTCGCCGTTTAGCGGACTCAATGCGCAGCTGGAGTCCCGCTATGATGTGGTGCTGTACGATACCTCCGCTTTTTCCGTTGGTTCCGATGCCTTGATCACGGCAACCCGGGCTGGTGGCGTGCTGCTGGTGGCGCGCAAGAATTACACGCTGCTGCACGATATCCATGCGATGACGGAACAAATGGTGCAAAGCGGCGTCGAAGTCGTCGGTTCCGTGCTGGTAGACTTTTGATGAGTACGCTGAGCCATCCTGCGTCTGCGCGCGGCAAGTTGCCGTCGCGCGCGATCATTCTGGAATGGTTGCCGATCATTGTTGGCTTCCTGGCGCTGTACCTGCCATCGTTTTACTCGCTTTTCCATGGTATTTGGGCGACAGAAGACCAGGCGCATGGACCGATCATTTTGGCGCTGTCCGTGTGGCTGCTGTATCACCAGCGCGCCAAGCTCCTGGAACGTGCTGATCCCCGCGGCTCCCCTGTGCTGGGTTCGGTCATGTTCGTATTTGGCCTGCTGCTGTATGTCGCGGGCGTCTCGCAACAGATCCTGGCGTTCGAGATAGGCTCCTTTGTTGTCGTGACGATGTCGCTTGTCTGCTTCAAGTTTGGCACGGCTTCGCTGCGTGCCGTGTGGTTCCCGTTTTTCTTCATGTTTTTCATGATCCCATTGCCTAGCGCTATCGTCTCGGCATTGACGCTGCCAATGAAGATCGCCGTTTCCTATGTCACGGAACACCTGTTGTTCTGGGCCGGCTATCCCATCGCACGCAGTGGCGTGATTCTGCAGATCGGGCAATATCAGTTGCTGGTCGCCGATGCCTGTGCCGGTTTGCAGACATTGTTGACGCTTGAGGCGCTGGGCTTGTTCTACCTGAATCTGGTGCGCCATACTTCACCGTTCCGCAATATCGTCCTGGCGACGCTGATCATCCCGATTTCCTTTACCGCCAATGTGATACGCGTCGTGACGCTCACGCTCATCACGTATTATTTTGGTGATGCCGCAGGTCAAGGTTTCCTGCATGGTTTTGCCGGCATGGTGCTCTTCATCAGCGCCCTGATACTGATTATTAGTCTCGACACCTTGCTGCAATGGATAGTGCGCCGCGGCAATAGCAAACGCAGCCGGGGAGGCCAGCCATGAATACGCATACGCAAGTGAGCAAGTCCTGGATCAGCGGCGTGATACTGGGTCTGTGCATGTTGTTCGCACTATGGCTCGGACAGCGTGCAACCCCCACGATCCGCATCGCTGACAGCCGGCCGAAAATTATGCTGGAAACGGCGATTCCTGCCGAGTTCGGTGACTGGCAGGAAGACCGTACGCAGATTTCCGCCGTTGTCAATCCGACGGCGCTAGCGGAAATCAACAAAATTTATAACCAGACCCTGACGCGCACCTATGTCAATCGTGATGGCGAACGCATCATGCTATCGATTGCCTACGGGACGGATCAAAGCGACAATTTGTCGGTTCACTTCCCCGAAGGCTGTTATGGTGGCCAGGGCTTCGCTGTCGGCGCCACCACGCATGAACCACTGGAGACGATCGCCGGCAGCATTCCTGCCTCGCGCCTGGTGGCAACTTTAAATAATCGCAATGAGCCGATCATTTATTGGGTCGTGGTTGGCGAGAAGGCGGTTAACGACATCTGGCAGATGAAAAAGGTCAAGCTGGCCTATGCGCTGGATGGCCGCATTCCGGACGCTACCCTGATGCGCGTGTCGACGATTACGCAGGATAATGCGCGTGGCTTTACTTTAGCCCAGGAGTTTGTCAATCAGATGCTGTCCTCCATGACACCGGCGCATCGTCGTCATTTCTCGGGCCAGGGCAGCTAACGCCTGCCTGGCGAGGTTGCCTGGTTTGCCGCCCAAACAATCAATGTGGTGCAAGCCTGCACCCAAATTGGAATCAAGATGAGTTTTTTTCGAGCTAAGCTAAGCCCGGCAGGTGTGCCGCAAACGAATTCCCCCCGCCGCAAAAACGCGGGCTTGCGCATGCCGGGTGCTTCCACCGTATTTATTGCGCTTGCAGTGGCCTTTCTGGCGCTGCTGCTCGGTGCCGTGGTGGCGCTCGGTTCGAACCAATTGACCCTCATTCTCGCCGGTATCATGCTGATCGTGCCGGTAGTTGCGGTGGTCAACACGAAAAATTTGCTGCCGGTCCTGTTTGTGTTTACCTTCCTGGTGCAGGGCATGGCGCAGTATGCGTTCAACCTGCGTTTGGCGGCATGGCTGGGCAGTGGCCTCGGCGCCCTGTTCTTCGCCCGAGCCATTCTTGAGTTGAGTTCCTTCAATGGACGCCGCGAGCGCGCGCCGAAGCCCGCTTTTGGCGCCAGCGCCGTCATAGTTGCCTCATTCCTCTACTTGTCCTTCTTTTTCTTCGGCATGGCCATTGGGCACTTGAGTTTGCCCAAGATGATTTCCGCCTTTCGCTTTTGCGTACCCATGTTTGGTGTGCTGTTTGCGCTGTACTGGTTTGAATGGCCGTTGAACCGGCTCCAGACGCTTTGGAAGCTGATCGCCATCGTCACTGTGATCCAGTTGCCAATTGTAATTTACCAGCATTTCTTCATGATGAGCAGCTTGGGTTGGGATGGTGTCGTTGGCACTTTCGGACTGGGCATGAGCGCTACGCTGGTCTTGTTCAGCACGAGCGGCCTGCTGTATGTGGTGGCGCGCTGGGTACGCGGCCTGAGCGGCCCTTTGCTGCCAGCGGCTATGCTGGCGGTGGTTCTGGCAATCAGTATCCTGGGCGAAGTCAAGGCAGTTTTTATCTGGCTGCCTTTGACCCTCTTTTTGATCCTGCGCCAGCGCGTGCTGAAAAACATCTTTGCTTTTATTACCTTTGGCCTGTTTATTGGCCTGTTCATGGGTGGCACGTATGGTGCCTATAAGGCACTGTACTGGGGGGATGTGATCGGTGGCGGCAAGACGGTGGAAGAAAAGCTCGACCGGACGGGCGGGTATTTCTTTGACCCGCGCAGTGTCAACTACACCACTGGCGAGGTGGGGCGCGGCGCTTCCATGTATCTATGGTATCGCGACCCCATGCCCACCCTGGTGGAGCGGCTGGTCGGTTACGGGCCAGGGGCAAGCGCCACGAATGCAGGTACGGGACAAGGTATTGTTGCGGTGCGTTATCGTCGCCTGGCCATCAACGCCACGGCCATTTCCGCGTTGCTATGGGATGTCGGCGTCCTCGGCTTGCTGGCCTTCCTTGCCATTCCCCTGACGGGCATCGTGGCGGGGCTGCGTTACGTGAAATTCTCGGGGGCAGATCCGGAACGGCTGGCGATAGTGGATGTCAGTACAGTCACAATGATCATGCTCAGTACGACAGTGATCTACAACCGTGCCTTGCTTGATGAGTCCACCTTGCAATTGCTGATGTTTTTCAGTCTGGGCTGTATCGTACATTTCTGCCGTTACCGTCATGCGGATGCGACAGCTGCTCAGCCGCTTCAGAAGCCGCGCACAGCGCGTGCCGGGGCACTGCCGGGACGATGAGCCATTCGCGCAGCAGTTTTAATAATTTGCTCAAGAACAGTTCGATGATGTTTCTGCTGAACATAGCTTCGGCAGGCGTCAGCGTACTTGCCATTCCACTCAGCCTGAAGATTATTGGTATCACCGCATTCGGTCACCTGGTGTTGGTGCAGTCAATTGCGCTGGCCGTGTTCACCGTGTGCAATTTTCAGTACTGGCAAGGATTGCTGATTGAGTTGCCCGGCCGCCGCCTGTTGCCGCAGGCACTGAGTGCCGCTGTCTGGAAGAGCGCGCGTTTCGAATTGCTCGCGGTGTGCGGTGTCATGACCGTGATGCTGATACTGAAGCTGTTTCAGCTAAGCCAGCTAAGCACCTTTTCTTTGTCCCAGCTGATATTGCTGGCCTTGGCGGCCATTTTTCCCATTGTGGGCACCCCTACGGCTTATTTTCGCCTGATTAACAAATATCAGGTATTGATGCTGGCTGGTTTGCTGAGCAGTCTGTTACGCCTGCTGTCGCTATTTTTGGCAGCGCATTTTTCGCCAAGCGCTTTCATGCTGGTATTGGCCTATTTTGTGCCGGAAGCGCTGCGCTGTGCGGGCCTCTTTTTATATATTCACTTGGCCAGGAAAGGACTCGATGGCAGCCTCGAGGCCAGCACCGTGGATCAAGGTCGCATAGTTAGAGCTGGACGCTGGAGTACTTTCCAGGCGATCTGTGACTTGCCCGTGGCTCAGCTGGACCGCGTGATACTGGGCTTTTCCCTGTCGGGAGAGTACCTCGGCGTATTCAGTATCCTGAAGCGGATTTATGCCCTGGTGAATATGGCCAGTGCCCCGTTCTATTCAGCCTCCATCCCCGAATTTGCTTCACGCGTGAACGCGGGCGACGTGCGCGGTGCTTTTACGCTGTGGCTGAAAACGCTGCGCGTGCTTTCAGGCGTTTCGCTCGTCGCAGGAGCGCTGTGCTTTGCCAGCCAAACGTTATGGATGCCCTTGATATTTTCTGGCCTGCAGAATTATCCATGGGAGTTCGCCGTGGTGCTGGCCAGCGCCATGCTGGCGGGAACCTTCGTCACGACGCATGCCTTATATTGGTCGCTTGGCAAGTTGCGGCAGACGACTATTATCGCGATAGGGTCGAATGTCTTTTACTTGCTGATGTTATGGCTGCTGACCTCGCACTACGGCCTGCTAGGCAGTGTCAGCGCATTTCTCGTGCATGTTTCTCTTGTGGCTATATTAAAAATATTCTTACTACGGCGTTTGATGCCTCAATAAATATGATACCTAAGCTAATACATTATTGCTGGTTTGGCGATGGACAGATGAATGGCTTGCACGAGCGGTGCGTGGCATCATGGAGAAAATACTGTCCCGATTATGAAATCAAGCTGTGGAATGAGAGTAATTCCAATCTGGATAATGCCTATTGTCGCGCGGCGATCAAGCAAAAAAAATGGGCATTTGTCGCCGATTGGGTTCGTTTTGACGCACTGGTGGCGCATGGCGGCATTTATCTGGATACCGATCTTGAGTTGATCCGTCCGATTGATGAATTATTAATTGGCGTGGACTGCCTGCTGGCACGTGAAAGCAAGCGTTCAATTGCCACCGCATTTATCGCCTGTCAGGCTGGTGATTTAACGATGCAGCATGCGCGCAGTCTTATCGCTGATGAGCTAAGCAAGCGCCAGATGTTTGCCACTTCGCCGCATATCCTCAAACGTGCGGTCGCCCTGGCGGGGGAGGAACATAGCAGGATTCTGACGCCCAAGTCGTTTTATCCGTTTAATCCGTATGATCCTGATATCGCGCGCAATCCCCGGCAATTCATGTATGCGGATGTGACGGCGGAAACTTATGGCGTACATCACTATGGATTGCATGGTTCCTGGGCCGATGGGCGCGTGCAGCGACTTCTATCCCGTGCCTTGGCAAAACTTGCCATTCGCCGTAAATGGCAAATTTCCTTCAATCCTTTTCCGGGAAATTGGAATTAATTATTTGATATTTGTTCGCTTGTTGGTTAGTCATGCTTAAAGCGCTATATTTATCCATATTTCACATTTCATTTTCGTAAATGGTTGCTTAAGTCGCATTCCATGCGGCTCTGCGCGTATATATTTTTTTGTGGAGTGGTTGTCTGCAAGCGACAGTTATTTACAATTCCTTGGTGTATAGTGACGGCTGAATGCAACATTAATCAGGTTTTTCTGGCACTGCCGTTATTCCCTGTTGCCGTTTTAATTGAAGAAGTTCCCCCCTTGAGTCCGATATGTTCACTGGTGATTGTCACCGGCAAGCCTGACTGCAGTCGGGGAGGCGCTTATCATGCCCTTCACCTCTATATCAGGAGATATCAAATGCCTACAAGAATAATGTCCAGTTCGGGCTTGCTGCTGGCCAGCCTGCTGGTGACTTGTTTGCCCAGCCGGGCGGACTGGGTCATGTCGGCCACGCCAGGCATCGTACGCCCTGCGCCAGATCAATTACAGACGCAGCCGCAAAATCCCCCTTCCATCACATGGGCGCGTCATCGGACTTATCCGGCGCAATATGTCGTTGAAATCCAACGTAAGGGCGGGACGACGACCTCCTATACCGTCAGCCGCAATTTCATCCTGCTCGCGCAGCCCCTGGAGGCTGGCCAGTATGCGTGGCGGGTGCGTCCTCTGAGCACGGTCATCGACTGGTCGGATTGGCGTGGTTTCATGATTGATGCTACGTCCAAACAATTTGTCGTGCCCGAGAATAGTAATATTGGTACGGCGATACTTGCCCACCCACGTCCGCGGCAACTGGCGACCAACTTCCAGCCGGCAAGCACCTGGTCCGCTGCCATGCGCGCAGACCGCGGCGGAGCCCTTGCCAAGCTCACTACCGAGGTGAATACGCGCATGATTTCACTGGCGCCGGTATCCAATGCGACCTTCCCGACCTTGTCATCGACGGCAGGCGCTGCGGCGGTTTCGGCGCAATATACGCTGGTGTCGAATACGATGGGTGGCGTGATACGGCAGCTTGAAGCCGCAGCGCTCATGTATCGGCTCACCCTCGACAAGAAGTATCTGCAAGAAGCCATTGCGCGAGGCGACCAGATCGCCTCGCTCAATCCCGAGGGGGCAACCAGTTTTGCATCGCAAGACCAGGTGGCGCGCATGATGTCGCTGGTGCTGGCCAAGGGGGCCGACTTGCTCTGGAATGAGCTGGACGCGCCACGGCGCAAGGCCTGGATGGACATGGCGGTTCTGCGCGCGCGCCCAATCTACAATAATCTGGCGGTGGCAAATGGCCGGCTCGACCAGACACCGCTGGACTCGCACGGTATCGAGGCACTTGGCTACCTGAGCCTGATTTCTGTCCTGGCACTGGGCGAATCGCCTGAAGCGAAGGTCTGGCTCGATTTTGCAGTGCGCTCATATGCGCACTTGATCCATGTCTGGAGTGGCGCCGAAGGGGGCTATTCAAATGGCACGGCGTATGCGCAATACACGATCGACATGCAGATGCAGGTGTGGCAACCACTGGCCCAGGCAACCGGCATCAACCTGTTCGAAAAACCGTGGGCAGCAGGCTTTGCCAATTTCTTCATGCAATTCACTCCGCCTGGCACCCCTAGCCATGTGTTTGGCGACGTACATGAAGGCGTGCCTGATCAGGCATTGATGAAGGCGTTCATCTCGCGCCAGAAAACGCCCGCTGCGGCGTGGTTTGTCAGCAACACGGTGGGGGAGGAAAGTCCGCTTACGTTGCTGCAGGCGCCGTACCCCCTGCCAGTGGCGACAGTGACAACCTCGGCGCCGCCGCCGAATGCAATGCTGTTTCCAAGTATCGGCTGGGTGGCCATGCATAGCAGCATGGCCGATCGGGCGCGCACTTCCGTTTTCTTCAAGTCCAGCCCGTATGGCTCCTATAACCATAGTCATGGTGATCAAAATAGCATCGTGATCAACAGCGGCGGCCGCAAACTGCTGACGGAAGCCGGTTATCAGGATTATTTTGCGTCGCCGCAAGCGATGAGCTGGTATCGCACCACCAAGGCGCACAATGCGGTGACGGTCGATGGCGGGCTGGGCCAGCCAGTCGCCGGTACGCTGGAGTTGCTTGATCGCAAGGGGCGCATTACTGCCTTCCACACGTCGCCGACGCTGGACTATGCCGAAGGCGATGCCTTGCCCGCTTACAACGGGTTGTTGACGACGGCATTGCGCAAGGTCTGGTATTTGCGCGGGCAGGATATGGTGGTTGTGCTCGATACGCTCGCTTCTGCGACACCGCGTATTTTCGAATGGAACCTGCATGCAGCCGCGCCCATTACTTTTACCGCTACCAATGCGGCGAAGATCGTCAACGTTGATCGCAGCCTGTGTTTGCAGTCATTGTCGACTGACGGCACGGCGCTGGCCAAGCGTTTGAGTCCACCATCGAAGGCCGGTACGGTAGAAGACCACGCGGCCTTCCTCAAACCGACTGCGGCATTGAAAGGCGAGTTTCTGGTGGTGCTCGATGTGGGGTGCAAGGGCATCAAACCACAGCTGACGCAAACGTCGACAGGGCGACAGCTCACTATAGGCACGCAGACTATCGTCTTGCCTTGATGCAAACTTGATGACAATGCCGGCGCAACGCCGGCATTGTTGCAAGTGTGGTTGCGGTTCTACGATATGGCGCGCGCCGGGATGCCGACCGCAGTGGCGCCGGCTGGCACGTCGTGCAGTACTACCGCATTGGCGCCTATCTTCGCGCCGCGGCCGATCGTAATGGGGCCCAGGACACAGGCGCCCGCACCAATTTCCACATCGTCTTCGATCACCGGCACCTCCAGCAGTCCAGCGCGTCCACCGATGGTGACGTTCTGCGATATTTTGACGCGGTCGCCAATGACGGTACGTGCATGCACCACGATACCCAGCCCGCTATACGCCAGCAATACGTCACTGCCCATTGTTACGCCTGGAGGCAGCACCACGGCAAACAGCATGCGGTTGAGCACATACAGCATTCTTGGCAAGAACGGGATGCGATGACGGTGTAGCCAGGCAGACAGGCGAAATATTCTTAGCATGGAGAGCGCGGCCTTTTCAAGTTGGCGATGGATGACGGCGGCGTGGCGTCGGTAGACGGCAGCGTAACCGGATAGCTGGTGAAATTGCAATGAAATATCGGATGTGTGGCCAGTTGCCCTGTACACTTTGTTCTGCAGTACGACTCATGTTGCTGAAGATATGGTGTAACTGACATTGTTCCCAGGCATGGATGGTATAATTATAATAATTTTATGCCATTTATGATAATATTTTTCGTCCTCGACGATTGATTCACCCTGCCTCTGCGACTATTCATACATGTTTCTCAAAATACTACAGCTCGTGCCTGAGGCATTGCCGACTTTTCGCCCGGATGTGGCTGTCCTGTTCGGTAAGTATCTGCCCCGCCATCAAGTCGTCTGTGATCTGGTGGGGACGGCGGACAGTACGCCATTCCAGGAGCAGAATTTTGCCTCGGCGCAGCGGCCCCCCTATCACGCCAGCCGCCTGCGGCGCGAATGGTCGTTCATCAAGTTGAGCCTTCGTAGCCTGTTGTCGGCCCGGCGTGGCGATTGCCATATTATCCAGGTACGCGACATGGTCTCGATCGGCCTGCTTGGAATGTGGATTGCCCGTTTCAAGAAAATTCCATTTACCTATTGGGTCTCATACCTGATGTGCGAAGGCCGCATAGAAAACGCGCGCCATCAGCTGGCTCGCCGGCCCAGCCTGCGTCAGCGGCTGGTACTGCTCAAAGGATTGTTGGAGGCGCAACTTCTATACCGGTTCGTCTTGCCGGGGGCCAAGCACATCTTCGTGCAAAGCGATGCCATGCGCGACTATATGATTGCAAAAGGAATTCCCGCCGAGCGTCTGAGTGCCGTGCCGATGGGCGTGGACATGGAACTCATGGAAGGCGCCCCCCGATCGAGCCGGCGTCCGGAAGGCTGGCAGGACGTACCGCTGCTCGCCTATCTGGGGACCCTGGACAAGTCGCGCAATGTGGAACGCATGATCGATGCGCTCCAGTTGTTGCGCGTAACGGTTCCGCGTGCCTGTCTGTTATTGATCGGCGGTTCGCCCTATGCCCAGGATGAGCAGGACTTGCTGCAGCACGCGGCACGTGCCGGCCTGTCCGACGCCGTGCGCATTACCGGGTGGCTGCCTTCGGCGCAAGCCTGGGAATTGCTGCTGGGCGCCGATCTGGCGCTGTCCTATATTCCGCGCGGAGTCCGCTACGATGTCAGTTCCCCGACCAAATTACTGGAATACCTGGCGCTGGCAATGCCGGCCATCGGCAATGACAGCCCCGACCAGGTGCAGGTGCTGGAGGCCAGTCAGGCAGGCTGGCTGACGGCCAGCGTGCCGGCCGCCATGGCCGGCGCCATGGCCGAAGTGCTGGCCGACCCAGAACGCGCCCGCCTGCGGGCCAGCCGTGGGCCGGCGTACATTGCCAGCGCGCGCAGCTATGCCATCATTGCGGCGCAAGTTGCTCAGCAGTATCGCCATATCGCAGCCGCCTAGGCTTTCGCCATGTAACGAGGGCAAAGGAGATCAATGGATGGGAACTTTGTCGCCAGTAAATAGCACGCCATCGCGTGACGGGGTGCTTGATGGATTTCGCATGGTGCTGGCCGTCATGGTACTGGCTTTGCATGCCGGCAGCGCGGCCGTGGGAGAGGGGGCTTATTTGACGGTCAACGGCCTGTTCCGTATAGCGGTACCCGTGTTTTTCATCATGAATGGCTATTATTTCAGCAAGGCATGTACGAACCGGGCCACTTTTCTTTCATGGTTGAAAAAAGCCGCAGGTATTTATGTATGCTGGATGGTGTTGTATTTGCCCTGCTATCTGCATCCGCAGACACTCTCCGGCGCGACTGCCTGGGCCATGCTGTTTGCCACGATGGTGATGGGGTATCACCACCTCTGGTATATGGCGGGTCTGATCTGTGGGGGGATCTTGCTGTATTGCTTGCGTGAGCAGGCAAGCATCCGTCTTGCCGCAATGGCGACCATCTTGTTTGTCATGGGGGGCTGCCTGCAATATTGTCGCGTTTATCACAATTTCTCATCGTCTCTGCTACAAAATATCGTGGCGTTGAACTGGACGTCTCGTAACTTTTTGTTTTTCGGCTTCCCTTTCCTGTGTGCGGGTTTCTTGATTGCCAGGCATGCTTGGCGTCCGCGAGGTCTGACGGCGATGGCGAGCGTTGCCGCTGCCGCATTGCTTCTTGTTGTGCTGGAATCGCATGCGAACTATCTCTTGCAAGGCGCAACGAAGAAAAGTTTCGACATGCTGTTTGCCCTGGCCCTGGCCGCACCAGCATGCTTTATGGTGGCACTGCATGCCCCCTCGCACGGCAGCATGCTGGCTTCCAGAATGTCATCCGCAGTCTACTTTATTCATCCTGCTTGCCTGGCCTTGGCCGTCTATTGGGGATGGCAAGACTGGGGAAGCCTGACCTTGGCAGGGCTGTTCCTGTCGCTGCTAGCCAGCCTGCCGTTGATGCTGCTGGCGCGGCGTTGGCGCTATATTTTGTAAGTTGCACGACTGTCCCGCACCGCGTGGATGGTTCTGTTATTAATGACTTGGGATAATCGGTATGCTTGCTTCTATAAAAAAAATGCTTGCTGCACGGCGGGTACGTCGTTTTGAGCAGATGCTCCGCGGGCGCGGCGTTGCGCTTGGCGAAAACATTCGTTGGGGGAATTTGAAGACCATCAGTATCGATGTCACACGCCCAACCTTGCTGGAAATCGGCGCGGGAACGACGATCAATTCCGGCACGGAGATTCTGACGCATGATTTCGTCACCAACCTGTTCCTGGATTTGCATGGCGACTTCGTGAATTCCTCGGGGAAGGTGGTAATCGGCCGAAATGTGTATTTTGCCCGCAATTGCACCGTGCTCAAGGGCGTGACCATCGGCGATAACTGCGTGATCGGCTATGGGGCCGTCGTCACCAGGGACGTGCCGTCTGGCGCGATCGTGGCGGGGAATCCGGCGCGGATTGTCGGAAATGTTGAACAGTATTATGAAAAACGCAAAGTCAAATGTGTGGCAGAAGCCTTTGAGTATGCGCGCAGCATCCAGGAACGGCTGGGGCGGCGTCCTGTCGTGGAGGATTTCTGGGAGGAATTTCCATTGTTCATGGACGGCGACCAACTGGACGACCGCGTGCCGGTGAAACGCCAGCTGGATCGGGCCTATCCGCGGTATGTGGCGAATCACAAGGCGCAGTTCGCGTCCTTTGAGGCTTTTCTCCATGCCGCCGGCATACGCGACTGAACACTATTTCCGAAAAGCACGTCCTTTAGCCTTTCTCCAGCTTTTTTCTCCGGCGTAAAGTGATGTCGCCCGCACACTGGTTACATGATTAACTAGATTGCAAAAAAATAATTTATAATATGAAAATGATTACTGTGATGTTGCTTGGACCGTCCCTTGATGCGGTCAGTGGAGTCAGTACCCATCTGAATCAAATGTACCGATCCAGCTTGTCGCGAGATTTTCATCTTGTACATTTCCAGGTGGGCAGCGAAGGACGCGGGGAGTCTGCGCCAGGAAAATTGGTGCGTCTGTTGACCAGCCCGTTTCAATTTGCCGTATCGTTGTTGCGGAAACGTCCCGATATTGTCCATGTGAACACGTCGATGGAGCAAAAGAGTTACTGGCGCGATATCGTGTACGTATTTATCGCCAAACTGATGGGCAAACAAGTCGTTTATCAGGTGCATGGCGGCGCGCTGCCAGAGGATTTTTTTGGCAACCGGCCATTGCTTACCGGACTATTGCGCAAGGTGTTGCGTTCCGCTGACAAGGTCGTGTTGCTGGCGCAAACGGAATTGCGCGCCTACCGGCATTTTGACGAAGCGCTGCCGTTGGCGGTGATACCGAATGCCATCGATATCGCCGACGATCCGCAGGACAAACGGATGCATGCTCGCCCCTTGCTTCTGGTCTACGTGGGAAGGCTGGCGGAAAGCAAGGGCCTGTTCGAACTGCTGGCGGCCCTGGCCATGGTTCGCTCTGCCGGCGTGACGGCGACATTGAAGATCGCCGGCAGCGGTCCGGCCGAGGCCTCATTGCGGGCGCGGGCCGCCGAGTTGGGCTTGCAAGACGCCGTAAGCTTCCTTGGGCCGGTGTTTGGCAAGGAGAAAGACCAGTTGTGGAAATGTGCGGATGTATTTGGGTTTCCCACGCATCATGAGGGCCTGCCCTATGCGTTGTTGGAAAGTATGGCAGCCCGTACGCCGGCGCTGGTGTGTCCGGTGGGCGCCATTCCCGACGTGATGCAGGATGGCGTGCACGGCTTTTTCGTGGCACTGCGCGATCCACAGGCACTGGCGCAGGCTATTTTACGGCTCGATGGGGACCGTGCCTTGCTGCAAAGCATGGGCCAGGCCTGCCGCTTGCGCATCGAGAGCCAGTATTCGCTGGAGCGCCTGGCGCAGGATTTCCGCGACACCTATGGCGCACTGCGTCGATAAGATTACTTTTCAAGAGGCTGTTATTCATGTGTGGTATTGCTGGTTTCATTCTCCCCGCATCTGTTCCTGGACAGCGTGACATCATGACCGCGATGGGCGCGGCGATTGCTCATCGTGGCCCCGACGATACCGGCATACTCGATGTCGCCACCGGCAATGCACAATATCGTGTCGGCCTGGTGCACCGGCGCTTGTCGATCATCGATCTGGCCACCGGCCACCAGCCACTGGGCAATGCCGATGGTTCGGTGCAAGTAATTTTTAACGGCGAAATTTATAACTTCCAGCCCCTGCGCGAGCAACTGATTGCACTGGGGCATACGTTCAAAACCGCATCCGACACGGAAACCATCGTGCACGCGTATGTGCAGTGGGGCGAGGAGTGCGTGCGGCATTTCCGCGGCATGTTTGCCTTCGCCATCTGGGATGCGCGCCACGACCGCCTGTTTATCGCGCGCGATCCGTTCGGCAAGAAACCGCTGTTCCTGTGCGAGCACGCAGGCGGCTTGCTGTTTGCCTCGGAAATCAAGGCATTGCTGGCCGTTCCTGGTGTGGCCGCGCAAGCTGACGAGTCCGCCATCTGGGATTATTTTGCCTACCGCTATGTGCCGGGTCCGGCAACCCTGTTCCAGGGGATACGCAAGCTCGCGCCTGGCTCCACCCTGACATGGGAAAATGGCGCACTGCGCGAACAGGTGTACTTCACGCCTGCCGACAGCCGGCCGCGCGTGGCGGCACCGTTGCCGGCCGACCCCGTCGCCACTTTTCTCGACAAGCTCGATGAGTCCGTGCGCATCCGCATGATTTCCGACGTGCCCTTCGGCGCTTTCTTGTCCGGCGGCATAGACTCGTCGGCCGTGGTCGCGCTGATGTCGCGCCATGCGGGCATGCCCGTGAAAACCTTTTCCGTCGGTTTCAAGGAGGGCGGCTTCAGCGAGCTGGCGTATGCGGCCGATATCGCGCGGCAATTCTCCACGGAGCACCATGAGCTGGAAGTATCGGTCGACCACGTCATCGCGCTGTTGCCCGACCTCGTGCGCTTCCGCGACGCCCCCGTGGCCGAGCCGTCAGACATTCCCATCTACCTGCTGGCGAAGGAATCGCGCAAGACGGTGAAGATGGTCTTGACGGGCGAAGGCTCCGATGAAATCCTCGGCGGCTACCCGAAGCACGTGTACGAACGCTATGCGGGCAACTACCAAATGCTGCCGGGCCTGCTGCGCCACGGCTTGATCGAGCCGGCCATCGGCGCCTTGCCGTACCGTTTCCGCCGTGCCAAGACGGCCATCGTGAACCTGGGCCTGGAAGCGTTCGACGAGCGCATGCCGCGCTGGTTCGGCATGATGTCCGACCAGGAACGCGCGCGCCTGGTGGCCATGCAGGCGCCGTCGCGCCAGCGCGATCCCTCGCTGGGCTGCGGCAGCGCCGGCAACAGCGCCTTGCGCCGTATCCTGTGCTTCGATCAGCGGAGCTGGCTGCCAGACAATCTGCTCGAGCGGGGCGACCGCATGACCATGGCCGCGTCGCTGGAAGCGCGCATGCCCTTCATGGACCACGAACTGGCCGCGTACGTGTCGAGCCTGCCGGACGAGTACCGCGTGCGAGGCCGCACCACCAAGTGGATCTTGCGCGAAGCCATGAAGCAGTTGCTGCCGCAAGCCATCCTGGAACGGCCGAAGGTGGGTTTCCGCGTGCCCGTCAACGAATGGTTCCGCGGCCCCATGAAGGATTATCTGTACGAGCACCTGACGGGCGCCGAGTCGCGCACGCGTCACTATTACCATGCGCAAGCCTTGCAGCAGGTGCTGGCCGAACACGTGGCCGGGCGGCAAAACCACGAGAAGCTGCTGTGGAGCTTGCTTACCCTGGAAATCTGGCACCGCCAGTATCTGTGAGATGTCCATGCTGAGCAACCTGTCCTGGAAACTGAACCGCTTGCGCGCCATGGGGGCGCCCGAGGTGGCGCACCGTGTGCGCGATGCCGTGCAGCAGCGGCTGCAGGCGCGCGGCTATGGCCTGGCGCATGTGCCGCCGCCCGCCGTGCGCCAGCGTTTCGGCGCGCCATGGCTGGGCCTGCCCATCGACGCAGCGCCGCACCTGGCGGCAGCCGAACGCATCCTGGCGGGCCGCTTCGATGTCTTCGCCCTGCGCGATGCGGACCTGGGTTTCCCGCCCGAATGGAACCGCGATCCGAAGACGGGCACCGTGGTGCCGCTGGGCTTTGGCAAGACGCTCAATTACCGCGATGAAGCGGTGGTAGGCGACATCAAATGCCTGTGGGAACCGAACCGCCACCTGGCTGTGGCCGACCTGGCGATGGCGTACCGCCTCGGTGGCGACCTGCGCCATGCGCACGGCGCGCAAGCCTTGCTCGAATCATGGTGGCAGCAGTGTCCGTATCCGCTGGGACCGAACTGGAGCAGCGCGCTGGAACTGGCTTTGCGCCTGGTCAGCTGGTCGCATGCGTGGCATTTACTCGGTGGCATCAATAGTCCCTTGTTCCAGGGCGCGCAGGGGCAAGCCTTCTTGCAGCGCTGGCTCGACAGCATCTACCAGCATTGCCATTTCATCGCCGGCCATTTTTCGCGTCACTCGTCGGCCAACAATCACCTGTTTGGTGAATTGACGGGCTTGCATATCGCGGCGGTCACATGGCCGTGCTGGCCAGAAAGTGCCGGCTGGCTGGCGCAGACGGAACGCGAGCTGGAAGCGCAGGCGCTGAAACAGAACGGCCCGGATGGCGTGAACCGCGAGCAAGCGATTTATTATCAACATACGGTGGCCGATGAAATGCTGCTGTGCGTGCTGGCGGGCCGCGCCAATGGCCGGCCCCGCTCTGCCGCCTTTTTGCAGCGCCTGGAAGCCATGCTGGACTTTATCGCCGCCATGACGAGCGTGGTGGGCGAGGTGCCGATGATCGGCGACGCCGACGACGCGCTGCTGGCGCACTGGGACAAGGCGCCGGGCGCCAATCCCTACACCTCGCTGCTGGCCAGCGGTGCAGCCCTGTTCGGCCGCGCCGACTTCAAGGCCAAGGCGCGTACCTTCGACGAGAAAAGCGCCTGGCTGCTGGGCGAGGCGGGGCGCCAGGCGTTTGACGCCTTGCCGGACGCTGCGCCGGATACCTTGCCGCGCGCCTTCCCCGAGGGTGGCTATTACGTGATGGGCGCCGGCTTTGGCACGCCCGCTGAAGTGCGCTTGACCGCCGACGCCGGTCCCCTGGGCTACCTGGGCATCGCCGCCCACGGTCATGCCGATGCGCTGGCGCTGACCTTGTCCGTGGCGGGCCAGATGGTGCTGGTCGACCCGGGCACGTATGCCTACCATACGCAAAAGCAGTGGCGCGACTATTTCCGCGGCACCAGCGCGCACAACACCGTGCGCATCGATGGCCGCGACCAGTCCGAGTCGGGCGGTAACTTCCTGTGGCTGCGTAAGGCCAGGGCAGAGTGCCTGACGTGGCGCGATGATGCGGATGGGCAATTCTGGAGCGCCAGCCATGACGGCTACCTGGGATTGAAAGATGCCGTGCTGCACCGGCGCGACGTGCGCGTGGCGCCCGGCGCCGCGCTGATCGTGGTCGACGATGTGCTCGAATGCGAGGGCGCGCATGAGGTGGAGCTGTTCTGGCACATCGATCCCCGCTGCCGCGTGCAGCTGGACGGCCAGGTGCTGCGCGTGGCGGGCGACACCTTCTCGCTGGAAATACATTTGCCGCCGTTGCCGGATGCCTCCGTGCAATTGGTATGCGGCAGCGAAGCTCCGCCCCTGGGCTGGGTTTCGTACCGCTTCGATGAAAAACAGGCTGCGCCTGTGGTGGTCTGGCGTGGGCAGCTGCAAGGTGCGGTCACCTTGCGCACGCAGTTTCACCTGAGTTTGGCTACCCCTGATCTGTCAGAAAATACGAGGAAAACATGAAAATTAGCATATTTGGTTTGGGTTATGTGGGTGCCGTTTCGGCCGGTTGCCTGGCAACGGATGGACACGAAGTCATCGGCGTCGATCCGAACAGGACCAAGGTTGAGCTGATCAACCAGGGCACTACGCCCATCATTGAAAAAGACATCGGCGAGATGATCGCCGCCACCGTGAAGAGCGGCCATTTGCGCGCCACGTTCGATGTGCGCGACGCCGTCTTCGGCTCGGACATGTCGCTCATCTGCGTGGGCACGCCCTCGCAGCTCAATGGCAACCTGGACCTGAGCCACGTGCGCAAGGTGTGCCAGGAAATCGGCGCCGCCATCCGTGAAAAGGACAGCTTCCACGTCGTCGTGGCGCGCTCGACCATGCTGCCTGGTTCCATGCGCTCGCTGGTCATTCCGACCCTGGAAGCGGCGTCGGGCAAGGTGGCCGGCGTCGACTTTGGCGTGTGCAACAACCCGGAATTCCTGCGCGAAGGCACGGCTGTCTACGATTACTACAATCCGCCGAAGACGGTGATTGGCGAATCCGATGAAAAGGCTGGCGCGCTGCTGGTGCAACTGTATGCAAAGATGGACGCGCCGCTGGTGCGCACGGATGTGGAAACGGCCGAGATGGTCAAGTACACGGACAATACCTGGCATGCCGTGAAAGTGGCGTTCGCCAATGAAATCGGCAACATCTGCAAGGCTGTCGGCATCGATGGCCACACGGTGATGGAAATCTTCTGCCAGGATACCAAACTGAACCTGTCGCCGTACTACATGAAGCCGGGCTTTGCCTTCGGCGGCTCGTGCCTGCCGAAAGACGTGCGCGCGCTGACCTACAAGGCGCGCAGCCTGGACCTCGATTTGCCGCTGCTTAACTCCATCCTGCCGTCGAATCAGCGGCAAGTGGAAAAGGGCATCAAGATGATCGTCGACAAAGGTGCGCGCAAGGTGGGCATCCTGGGCTTCTCGTTCAAGGCCGGCACGGATGACTTGCGCGAGTCGCCGCTGGTGGATGTCATCGAGTATCTGCTGGGAAAAGGTTACGAACTGAAGCTGTACGACAAGAACGTCAACCTGGCCGCCTTGACGGGTGCCAACCAGGATTACATCCTGAACATGATCCCGCATATTTCCAAGCTGATGGTGGACAACATGCAGGACGTGCTCGACTTTGCCGACACCATCGTCATCGGCAATGGCGCAGCCGAATTCAAGAGTGTGCCGGGCAGCCTGAAGCCGCACCAGCACATCGTCGACCTGGTGCGCATCAGCAAGGAACAAAGTGGAGAACAGTATGACGGCATCTGCTGGTAACACCGTGGCAGGCCAGCCGCGTCGCGTGCTGATCCTGGTGGAAAACCTGCCCTCGCCATTCGACCGGCGTGTGTGGCAGGAAGCGACCACTCTGCATGCGAACGGCTATGAAGTGTCGATCATCTGCCCGACGGGCAAGGGTTACGAGTCGCGCTACGAAGCCATCGACGGCATCCATATCTACCGCTACAACCTCCCGCTGGAAGCGGAAGGGGCGAAGGGCTATCTGGTCGAATATTCGCTGGCGCTGTTCCACACTTTCCGCCTGGCGTGGAAGGTGCATTTCGCGCGCGGCTTCGACGTCATTCACGCCTGCAATCCGCCTGACCTGTTGTTCCTCATCGGCGGCTTCTTCAAGTTGACGATGGGCAAGCGTTTCCTGTTCGACCACCACGACATCAATCCGGAACTGTACGAAGCCAAGTTCGGCCGGCGCGATTTCTTTTATAAATTGATGGTGCTGTTCGAGCGCTGGTCGTTCCAGAGCGCCGACGTGTCGATCGCCACCAACGAGTCGTACAAGAAGATTGCCATCGAGCGGGGCGGCATGAAGCCCGAGGATGTCTACGTGGTGCGCAGCGGGCCCAAGCTGGACCGCTTGCGCGTGCTGCCGCCCGTGCCGGAGCTCAAGAAGGGCCGCACTTACCTGGTCGGCTATGTGGGCGTGATGGGCGCGCAGGAAGGCATCGATCTGCTGCTGCAGGCGGCGCAATACATCGTGCAGACCTTGAAGCGCGAGGATGTGCAGTTCGGCCTGGTGGGTGGCGGCACGTCGCTGGAACAGATGAAGCATATGGCGCAGGACATGGGTATCGCCGACTACGTGACGTTTACCGGGCGCGTGCCGGACCAGCAATTGCTGGAAATGCTCAACACGTCCGATGTGTGCGTGAACCCGGACGTGGCCAACGACATGAACGACAAGTCGACCATGAACAAGATCATGGAATACATGGCGCTTGGCAAGCCGATCGTGCAATTCGACCTGGTCGAGGGCAAGGTGTCCGCGCAGCAGGCGTCGCTGTATGCCTTGAAGAACGACCCCATCGACATGGCGCGCAAGATCGTTGAATTACTCGACGATCCCGCCCGCCGCGAGCAGATGGGCGCGTTTGGCCGCCATCGCGTGATCAACGAGCTGGAGTGGGAATATGAAGCGCCCAAGCTGCTGGCCGCGTATGCGCGCCTGTTTCCCGCCGCCACGCCCGCCGTTTCAGTGACCTTGAGCAAGGATGGCGGCGGATAGCTCCGGACAACAGCGCCGTGCGCGGCCTGCTGATCGTCTGAAGGATTATAGTGTCGAGCGTGCATGCTCCTCAATAAACTGTTTGCGAAGTGAAACCATGAAAATTTATCCAGTCATCCTGTCCGGCGGTTCGGGCACCCGTTTATGGCCGCTGTCGCGCGCCGTGTTGCCCAAGCAGCTGTTGCCGCTGGTAACGGACAAGACCATGCTGCAGGAAACGGCGCTGCGCGTGCAGAGCCTGCCCAACCGCCGTGCCGGCGATAGCGGACTGGCCGATTTCGAGGTCATGCCGCCGCTGGTGGTGTGCGGCAATGAGCACCGCTTCATGGTGGCCGAGCAACTGCGCGAGATCGGCTTGCCGCCGCTGGGCATTTTGCTCGAGCCAGTGGGACGCAACACGGCGCCGGCCGTGGCGGTGGCCGCGCAATACCTGCTGGCCATCGACCCGCAGGCGCTGATGCTGGTCTTGCCGGCCGACCACGTCATCACCGACGTGGCTGCGTTTCACCAGGCTATCGCCCAGGCGGCGCTGCTGGCGGCCGATGGCGCGCTGGCCACCTTCGGCATCGTGCCGACGGCGCCGGAAACGGGCTATGGCTATATCCGCAGCGGTGCGCCCGTGGCGTCGGGTACGGCGGGCTGCAAGGTCGAGCGCTTCGTGGAAAAGCCGGACCTGGCCACGGCGCAGTCGTTCCTGGCCGCCGGTAACTATTTCTGGAACAGCGGCATGTTCATGTTCCGCGCCGAACGCTATCTGGGCGAGCTGGGGCAATTCCAGCCCGCCATGCTGGCCGCCTGTGAAACGGCCGTGCGCGACGGCTACCGCGACCTCGATTTCTGCCGCCTGGAAGAGAAAGCCTTCGCCGCCTGTCCATCCGATTCGATCGACTATGCCGTCATGGAACATACGGCGCATGCGGTGGTGCTGCCTGCCGCCATCGGCTGGAGCGATGTCGGTTCCTGGTCGGCCCTGTGGGAAGTGCAGCAGGGTGATGCCAACGGCAACGTGGTGCGCGGCGACGTGTATCTCGACGGCGTGAGCAATTGCCTGGTGCGCGCCGAGCGCCGCATGGTGGCCGTGCTGGGCGTGCAGGACTTGATCGTGGTGGAAACGGACGACGCCGTGCTGGTGGCGCACAAGGACCAGGTGCAGCGCGTGAAACAGGTGGTCGATCACTTGAAGCAGGCGGGGCGCAGCGAACACGTGCAGCACCGCAAGGTGTACCGCCCATGGGGCAGTTATGAAGGCATCGATATCGGCGAACGTTTCCAGGTCAAGCGCATCACGGTCAATCCGGGCGGCAAGCTGTCGCTGCAGATGCACCATCACCGCGCCGAACACTGGGTGGTGGTCAGCGGCACGGCGCAAGTCACGTGTGGCGAGAAGGTGACTTTGCTGACGGAAAACGAATCGACCTACATCCCCATCGGCATGACGCACCGCCTGGAAAACCCGGGCAAGCTGCCCTTGCACCTGATCGAAGTGCAGTCGGGCAGCTACCTGGGCGAAGACGACATCGTGCGCCTGGAGGATGTCTACCAGCGTGCCTGAGGTGCGGTTTTTGCGATACCAGCACCGTGAAACTATTGGCTTAAAGAATGATGCTATAAAGTAACTTTTCATTAAACAATAGTTAACATAAAAAATTGCTTTATGCTATGATTCTGCCTGGTTTGATCAGATAACTCATGCGGACGCGCTGGCGCGTCCGCATTTACGCTCAGTGGAATCGCATGAAGAAAAATACGTATTCGGTGCTGGCCGCGCTGGCCTTTGCCGGCTCAGCTTTATTCGCGCAGGCAGCCTTTGCCGCGCCTGTCGACATCAGTTCCACGCCTGGCGCCGTCAATCTGGCAGCGGGCGGTTCGCTGACGTTTAGCGACAAGTTCAAAAACAATCAAAAGAGCAATTTTTTCAATGACCTGTTCACGTTCAATGTGGCACAGGCCAGCGACCTGAGCGTTGTGCTGAGTTCGCGCAGCAGCAGCGCGACGAATGGCCTGAACCTGACGGGTTTCGGCTTGTACAGCAGCGTTGGCAATACCTTGCTGCTGGGCGGCGATCAGTTGTTGACCGGCATCGATGACAAGTGGACCCTGTCGTATGCCAATCTGGCCGCCGGTTCCTATTACTTGAAAGTCAGTGGCAATGTGGTGTCGAACACGGGCGCGGCTTTCAGTGCGAATGGTAGCCTGGTATCGGCCGTGCCTGAGCCAGGTACGTATGCGATGTTGCTGGCGGGCTTGGGCTTGCTGGGCTTCATGGCACGTCGCCGCCAGAATGGGGCTTGAGTCCTGCCTGGCTGATTGGCATCCTCGTTTGCGTTTCCTTCCCGCAGCTGGCCTGAGCCAGTTGCAGTCCTCTTGGTGAAAAGTATGAAAAAATTCCTGAAATCCCTGTTTGTGGCCGCCATGTTTGCCGGCAGCAGCCTGGCAGCCCATGCGGCGCCGGTTGACCTCAGCCACGCGACTGCGGATCTGACGCAAGATTTGCTCGATTATTCCAGTAGTGAGCTGCTGGGCTCGTTTTCGCTGGCCTCAGGCCAGTTGGCCGGCGCGGGCAATAACTTTTTCAGCGACAAATTCACGTTCAGCGTGACGGGCTTGAATGACCTGAGCGCATTGGCGACGTCGCTCAAGCCGAGCGCCAACTCGGGCCTGACCCTGACCGGCTTCAGCCTGGGTAATGCCAGCGGCATTCTGTTTCATGGCGCGCTTGACCTGATCAACTTCACGGCGCAAGACCAGGCATGGTCGCTGCAGTCCGGTTCCACGCCTTTGGCTGCTGGTAATTACTTCCTGCAAATTGATGGTTATGTTGCCTCGCCAACTGGTGGCAGCTATAGCGGTATCCTGGCCGTCACGCCGGTACCGGAACCGGAAACCTACGGCATGTTGCTGGCGGGCCTGGGTTTGGTGGGATTCGCGGCACGCCGCCGCAAGCTGCAAGCCTGAAGATAAAACATTCTGGATATGAAACGGAGGCTGCGGCCTCCGTTTTTTTTGCCGCCGGCCGACGTGGGGCTATAATCGTCACGCACAGTGGGCGGCTGCGGCACGGCTGCTTCGATCTTCCTCAACGACGATATTGACCTTGCATAAATTTCTCTTCCTTTCGCTGGCGCTGGCCGCTGGCATCGCCCATGCGGATGCACCATCCATGCCGCCGGGATTGCATGCCGCGCAATTGGCTGTCGTGATCAATGACGCCGAACCGAACAGCATCGCGGTGGGCGAATATTACCGCCAGGCGCATGGCATTCCTCCTGCAAACGTTGTGCACGTGAATATCCCGAACCGCCCGCGCAAGCTCAGCGTGGATCAGTTCGCGCAGTTGAAGGAGCGCATCGATGCGCAATTGAAGCCCCATATCCAGGCCGTGCTGATGGTGTGGAGTGCGCCATATGCGGTCGAATGCAATTCCATCACTTCCGCCTATACCCTGGGCTACGATGCGGGGCAATGCGCGAAGACGTGTGACGCCGGCAAGTCCAGTAGTTATTTCAACAGCAATGTGCCGCAACCATTTACGCAGATGGGCATGCGCCTGTCCATGCTGCTGCCCATCGATTTTGTGGAAGAGGCCAAGGCCGTGGTGGATCGTGGAACGGTCAGCGGTTTTTCCGTGCCTGCCGCCAGCGCGTATTATCTGACCACCAGCGAAAGTGCGCGCAACAGCCGTGCCGCTTTTTTTCCGCCGGCCGGAATCGTGCGCCAGCGCAAGCTGACGGTCAGGAACCTGAAGGCCGATGCGCTCGATGGGGCGCAGGACATCATGGTGTACCAGACGGGCATGGCCAAGGTCGCCAAGCTCGACACCTTGCGCTTCCTGCCTGGCGCACTGGCGGATCACCTGACTTCGTTCGGTGGCGATCTGCAGGGGACGGCGCAAATGAGCAGCCAGCGCTGGCTGGAGGCGGGCGCGACGGCCAGCTACGGTACCGTTAGCGAGCCGTGCAACTACTGGCAAAAGTTTCCCAATTCGACGGTGTTGCTGCGGCGCTACCTGACCGGCATGACGGCGCTGGAAGCGTACTGGGGCAGCGTGGCCTGGCCCGCGCAAGGCCTGTTTATCGGCGATCCCCTGGCGGCGCCGTATGCCAGGTTCCGGCGCTGAGGTGGTGTTGATCGATGAAAAAAAAGGCTCTTGCGAGCCTTTTTTGTTATGCCTTGCGGCGTGCGGCAAAGCCCAGTAAGGCCAGCCCAGCCATCAGCATGGCCCAGGTTTGTGGTTCAGGAACGGCAGGAATGGGAGGGACCAATGGGACGGGCACCGTATTGCGGCCCGTATCGATACCGCCGCCGCTGCCACCGCCACCCACGCCGCTGCCGGCTGGCAAACTGCCGCCGCTGCTTGAGGTTGAGCTCAGCAATTGCGTAACGTCTTCCGGCACGTTCTGACGCACGAGCGAGGGTGCGTGGTAGCCATCCCAGCTGGGAAACTCGTCCGCAGTGGCCGCATAGGTAAACTGGTCGATATTGCTGCCAGAGTTGCGGCTCTTTAAGCCTTTGCCGCCCTGGCCGCCATTCATGCCACTCAAACCAGCATCGTCGAACAGGCCAAGCGAGTGCGTGCGTCCGGACTGCGCTGGTTTGCTCAGGTCGGGCGTGGCGTCATTGCCGTCATATTGCTTTGTCTCGCCGACACCGTCGTTGCTGCGGACATCAATGCCGATATAGCCGTCGATCAGCCGGCATGAGCTATAAGTGCTGTCCATATCGTCATTTTTGTTTGCCTTGCCACCGGCGCTGTTGCCGCCGGCAGCCTCGCATCGTTTCTGTTGTTCCGCCCCGGTTTGCGCGCGCGCGTTCTGCGCGTTAACTGTCGCATGTGTCAAGGTCAGCAGCGTGACGAGTAAGAATGATAATTTGAAACTGATCGGTGTGGTCATGTTTGATCTCGCGGAGTTATTGCTGACAGCGTGTGCTGTCTTCGTTGGGCCAATGCGGTACATCGCTGTTGCAGTGCACAGCTGAAAAACAGGCATGGGTTGGGCCCGATACGTTTTCGACTGTATTGCTGGTACCTGGAGTATGGGCGCCAGCAACATTTAAATCGTTGCAAGTAATTAAACTTATTTGTAGGAAATATATCATATTTTGCCTGTTGCTGCTGAGGCGATGTTCTGCAGAATTATTTTTGTTGCTTGGTCGCCACTTTAATGGGCGCCACCTTACTCCATTCGGCTTAATCAAATGTCATCAAGTCGTCATCCCGGGCCTTTAATATGCAAATAACAAGTCTGAAATACTTTTGTTAATTGTGGCGCGCCGGCCGATCATGCGGGACCGGCGTCCTTTATTTACCGACCGGGATCCTCATGCACACCTCGTTTTCCCCCTTGCGCACACCGTTGCGCCTGACCGTCATGGCCTCCCTGCTGGCCAGCCTGTCCGTGCCGGCCCTGGCTGCTTCCGATATCGTCATCAGCCAGGTGTATGGCGGGGGCGGCAATACGGGGGCGCTGTACCGCAACGATTTCATCGAACTGTTCAACCGCGGTGCCAGCCCCGTGAATGTGAGCAACTGGAGCGTGCAATACGCGTCCGCCGCCGGTTCCAGCTGGTCGGTGACGGCCTTGCCGGCTATCGAATTGCAACCTGGCCAGTATTTGCTGGTCCAGCAAGCCAAGGGCGCGGGCGGTACGCAGGACTTGCCTGCGCCGGATGCCACGGGCAGCCTGGCCATGTCCGGTACGGCGGGCAAGGTGTTGCTGAGTAATAGCAAGACGGCGCAAACGGGCACCAGCCCCACGGGCGCCGCCATCGTCGACCTGGTCGGTTTCGGCACGGCCAACGGCTTCGAAGGCGCCGTCGCTCCCGCGCCATCGAATACGCTGTCGATTGCGCGCGCGAATGGCGGCTGCGCCGATACGGACGATAACAGCGCCGACTTCGCCACCGGCAGCGTGACGCCGCGCAATACGGCGTCGCCATTGAATGCCTGCGGCGGCCCTGTCGTGCACCAGATCGTCACCAGCTGCCCAGCCAGCCTGGCCTTGGCCGTGGGCAATGGCGGCAGCGCCGTGCTGCGCGCATCCGACGTCGATGGCGTCGTGAATGCCGCCACCTTGAGCTCGCCGGCCGTGGCCGGCATCAGCCTGGCCAATTTCAGCGCGGCCGGCGTGGCGGGCGAGAGCGCCATGGTCAGCCTGCTGGTGGCCGCCGGAGTGCCGGTGGGAAATTATCCTGTCATCGTGAATTTCAGCAACGACCAGCAGCAAAGCGCCAGTTGCAAGATCGATGTCGCCGTGCAAGGACTGGCTGCCGTCAGCCACACGATCCCGCAGATCCAGGGCAGCGGCGCCGCCAGCCCTTACGCCAATTCCGTGCAAACGACGCAGGGCGTGGTGACCCTGAAAGTGGGTACTGGCTTCTTCATCCAGGACGCGGCCGGCGATGGCGACCCATCGACGTCGGACGGCATCTTCGTGTACACGGGCGCGACGGCCACCACCGTGCAGCCGGGCGAGCTGGTGCGCGTGACGGGCACGGTGGTCGAATACACGCCGTCGGGCGCGAAAAATTCCTATACGGAATTCAAGGACGTGACGGCCATCCTCACGCAAAGCGCGGGCCACGCCATCGTGCCGACGAATGTGACCTTGCCGAACGAGAACCTGGCCGCCGTGGAAGGCATGCTGGTGCGCTTCACGCAGCCCTTGACCGTGTCGCAAAACGCCTACCTGGGCGCGCGCGGCGAGCTGACCCTCTCGGCGGGACGGCGCGAAGTGCCGACCAACCGTTATCCGGCCGGCTCCGCCGAGGCGCAAGCCTTGATCGCCGCCAATGCGAACAACCTGATCGTGCTCGATGATGGCATCTTTGTCGCACCGCCGACGATACCGTACATCGGCCAGGATGGCACCGTGCGCAGCGGCGACACGGTGGCCGACCTGACGGGCGTGGTGGACTTTGGCGCCATCGGCGGTGGCGGTGCCGCCTACAAACTGCAGCCGACGCAGGCGCCGCAATTTTCGCGCGACAACCCGCGCACAGGCAGCCCGGAACTGCCATCAGGCAACGTCAAGGTGGCCAGCGCGAACGTGCTGAACTTCTTTACGACCTTTACCAATGGCAATAACGTGTTTGGCCAGACGGGGCAGGGCTGCACCGTGGGCTCGTCTACCAGCAAGAGCAATTGCCGCGGCGCCGACAACCTGGCCGAATTCGTGCGCCAGCGCGACAAGATCGTCGCCGAACTGAAAGCCATCGATGCGGACGTGGTGGGCTTGATGGAAATCCAGAACAATGGCGAAACAGCCGTCAGTTACCTGGTCGAGCAGCTCAACGCTGCCATCGGCGGCGTCACGTATGCCGTGGTGCCGAAGCCGGCCGCCACGGGAACGGACGCCATCCGCGTGGCCATGATCTACAAGCCGGCCAAGCTGGGCCTGGTAGGCGGCGCCTTGTCGGATGCCAACGCCATCAACAACCGTCCGCCCATGGCACAGACCTTCCGCGCCGGCAATGGCGAGAAATTCTCGCTGGTCGTCAACCACCTGAAGTCGAAGGGCAGCTGCCCTTCGAGCGGGCTGGACGCGGACCAGAACGATAGCCAGAGCTGCTGGAATGCCACCCGCGTGCAGCAAGCCCAGCGTCTGGTGGGCAGTTTCGTGCCGCAAGTGGCGGCCGCTGCCGGCGACGCGGACGTGCTGGTCATCGGCGACCTGAATTCATATGGCGCGGAAGACCCGATCCAGGTCATCACGGGCGCTGGCTTCGTCAATGAACTCGAGCGTTTCGTGCGGCCGTCCGGCATGCCGTACTCGTATGTATTCGGCGGCCAGAGCGGCTACCTCGACCATGCGCTGGCCAGTGCGTCGCTGAGCCCGCAAGTGGCAGGCGTGGCCGAATGGCATGTGAATGCGGACGAGCCGGAAGTGATCGACTACAACATCGACTCGGCCAAGCCGCAAGACTTATACAACGGCTTGCCTTACCGCGCCTCGGACCACGATCCCGTCGTCATCAGCCTGGACTTGCAGCCCGCTTACCGCGACATCACGGCCGGTGTGGCGCAAGCCAGTTCGGGGCTCGCGTACAACCGCGTGACGCAAAAATACACGGGCACCTTCTCGTTCACCAACACGGGCACGAGCGCCTTGAACGGCCCGTTCCAGGTGGTGTTCGGCGGCTTGCCTGCCGGCGTGGCCCTGGCCAATGCCACGGGCAGCCATGCGGGCGCCGCGTATGTCACCGTCAACGCGGCCAGCCTGGCGCCGGGCGCGACAGCCTCGTTTGCCGTCAGTTTCACCAATCCGTCGAAAGTGACGATCAATTATTCCGCCAGCATTTTCGCCGGCAACTTCTAAGGACACCATCATGTTGACAACGACACTTCATCCGGCCCTGCGCCACGCCGTCCTGGCCGCCGTGCTGGCCGCCAGCTCCAGCCTGGCGCTGGCCGATCCGCTCGGCTACCGCGTGGAAATCGACACGAGCCAGTTCTCGGGCGCCGGTTTCCTCGACTTCGCCTTTATCGCCGGCAACAGCCCCGCGCCGGGCGCCAGCGCTGTGCTCAGCAATTTTTCGGGAGCGTTCGGCGGGCTGGCATCGCAGGAAGGCAATGTCAGCGGCAGCTTGCCCGGCACCTTGACCTTCGGCAATAGCGGCGCCTACAACGACTGGTTTCACAACGTGACCCTGGGCGGCAAGTTCGGTTTCAATATCGTCTTCGGCGGCGACTTCCTGAACACGGCCGGCAACGCGGGCACGACGTTTGGCGTGGGTTTGCTCGACTACACCGGCATGGCTTATCTGGGCAATGCGAACGGCAACCTCGTGCAATTTGAACTGACCCCGCTCAACGGCGGCTTGCCCGCCAGCATTGCGGGCAGTAGTTACGCCAGCATCGCGACGATCTCGGCCGTGCCGGAAGCGTCGGAATGGATGATGCTGACGGGCGGCCTGGCGCTGATCGGTTTTGCCCTGCGCCGCCGCCAGCCTGGCACACGGGCCTAGTCTTTCCAGCCTGGACACAGCGCGCCTGCGGGCCGCTGTGTTTTTTTGTTTATTTATTTGAAATAGCTATAAATCAGGAAACTAAATTGTATTGGTCACCGTTTTACGCTTGATGCATAGTAAAAAACTTGTCGGGCAGTCTAAGTAACCCCCAATAAATTCTTGTGTTTTCTAGCTTCCATAAGTGGCGCGCTGCTGCGTTACCCATCGCTAGCAGTGCTCGCACTGCGTCGCCCCGGGCGCCTTGCATCACATCCACTTCTGTTTGCTATAAATTCACAATAATTTTCTGGCGATTACTTAGTTCTTCATAGATTGCCGCCAACTTTTTTCGGGAGATGCATCGATGCCTGGCCATATCCTGGTGCTGGACCCTGCGCCTGCCATGCAAGCGCTGCTGGCGCATAACTTCGCAGGCGCCGGCTACCGGGTCAGCTGCGCCCTGGATGCGCGCGGCGCGCTGGCGCTGCTGGCGGCCGACCCGCCTGATGTATTGCTGCTGGAATGGGAGCTGCCGGATGCGTCCGGCATCGCGCTGCTGCGCCAGGTGCGCCAGGATGGCGTGCTGTGCGACTTGCCCATCATCATGGTCAGCGCGCGCAACAGCGAACAGGACAAGGTGCTGGCGCTGGAAAGCGGCGCCGACGACTATCTGTGCAAGCCTTTCGGTCCCCGTGAAATGCTGGCCCGCGTGCACGCGCTGCTGCGCCGGCGCGCGCCATCGGCCTTGCGCGCAGGCGCAGGCACGGCAGCGCTGCGGCTCGACCCGCACACCCTGCGCGTGACGGCCGGTAACGTGCCCGTCAACCTGGGCCGCGTGGAATTCAAGCTGTTGCATTTCCTGATGAACCATCCGGGCAGGGTGCATAGCCGCGCGCAGTTGCTGGACCAGGTGTGGGGCCATGCAGCGTATCTCGACGAGCGCACGGTCGACGCCCACGTAGGGCGTTTGCGGCAGGCGTTGCAGCCGGGCGGCTGCGGCCACCGCATCGAAACCGTGCGCGGCAGCGGCTACCGCTATCTGGCGTTTGACGCCGCCATGTGCGCATGATGCTGCTGACGGGGCGGGAGCAGGAATACCTGCTGCACGCCATCCTCGGCGCGCATGGCATCGCCGCGCCCGGCGATTTCTTTCTGTGGAGCCAGGGGCCGCTGCAAACGCTGTTGCCGCACGACATATTAATGTGCGCGCAACTGGATGCCGATGGTGCCGTGCTGCGCAGCGAAGCCTGGCACAGCGCCGCGCCCGATCACGCGCTGCTGCGCGAGCGCCAGGGCCAGCTGGCGCACCTTGCGCTGGCCTGGCGCGCGGGCGGCCAGGGGGCTGCCGTCATCGACGGCGTGCTGGTGCACGGCAGCGTGGGCGATGCCGGCGGCAGCTTTTTTGCCCTGTTCGCCGTGATGCCGGCGGACGCTGCGCGCCAGGCGTATGTGCTGGAACTGCTGTTGCCCTACCTGCACGTGCACTGGCTGGCGCTGCCAGGCAGTCAGCGTGCGCGCATGGCCGGCCCGGCTGCCACGCGCGCGGCCAGTGCGCGTGAACTGGAAGTGCTGCATTGGGTGCGCGAAGGGAAAAGCAATGAGGAGGTGGGGGAAATTCTCGGTATCAGCGGCGCCACCGTGAAAAGCCATTTGCAGCGTATCTACAAATTATTGGGCGTGAGTAACCGCATGCAAGCCGTGTCGCGCGGCATCGCGCTGCGCTTGCTCAGCCATTAGCGCTGGTCCTGCGGCCTGGCCTGCGGCTTGCCGCTGCCGCCGCCATCTTGCGTGTGTTCGATGCTGCCGGGCGAGACGCGTGCCACGTCCGGGCTCGCTTGCAGGCGCGCCACTTCGGCGCGTGTCAGCATGGCGGCAAAGCCATTGAAGGCCACTGTGTAGCGGTATTGCACTGGGGCATCGGGTACCAGCGCCAGCACGGCGCGCTGCTGCGCTTCCAGCTGGGCCGTGTAGCGCCGCGCCGCGTCGCTGTCCGTATCGAGCCTATGCACGCCGTCCGCTTGCGAGGCCAGCGGCGGGGCGCGCAATTGCACCAGATAGGACAGTCGCGCCGCAGCGGCCTGCGCCGCGACAGGCAGTGCATGGAGGCTGGCCATGCCGGCCAGGATGGCAATGCTGAGGCGAAATGCGGACATGCAAACTCCTTTGCGCATGGCGGACGAGTTGCCCGTGCGCCGATTGTACGCGTGTTACGCATAAAAAACGCGCCCCGCAGGGCGCGTCGTGTTACCGCCTGGAGCGATACCGTTACAGCTTGGCGTCCGCCTTCACGTTGCGCTGGCTGGGGACGGCCAGCGGCAACGGGCTGTTGGTCTCCACCGACAGCACGGTGGTGGACGCTGCCGCGTTGTTGCCATCAAGGAAGACTACGCCGCCCAGGTAGCGCTTGCCCGTTTCCAGCCCCGACCAGCTGACGCCGGCCGTGGCGCTGCCGCCCACATACACCTTGGTAGGCAGGGTGGCTTTCAGGTTGCCGCCCTTGTCGGCTGTCGTGACGACGGCCGACGACAGGCCGAAGCCGGTCGACGCGCCATTTGCCAGCTCATAGCCGACCACGCACACCTTGTAGCTGCCTGCCGCCGGGGTGGTCACGGTGATCGCCTCGTTCGAGCCGGCCGTGGCCGAGGTGGCAACGGTCGCGCCAGCGCTGTTGAGCAGCAGCAGGTCGAGGTCATTGCCCGCGCCTTCGCTGGTGTCGCGGTCGAAGATTTCGAAGCGCGCCACGACGGTGCTGGCGGGAATGCTGACATTGACGACCCGCACGCCGCTGCCGCCCGCCTTGCACGCGTCGGCCATCTGCGCCAGCGTTTCCACGCTGCCCGGCGCGGCCTGGCTGATGGTTTGCGCGCTGCGCGCCACTTCCTTCAGGCCGCCCGTCGCCGCGCCGACCTTGCCGGCAAAGCCGGTGGACAGGGTCAGCGAACGCAGACCGCTGACCTTGTCGGCCTGCAGCAATGCCGGCGACTGCACCGCGCGGCCCGAGCGGGCCGTGACGGGGCTGCGTACCGTATGCACGCCGTCGCTCCATACGAGGGCGCCATACTGCCAGGCGTTGTCCGGCGCCGTGGTGCGCGTCAGGGTGACGGTGAAGGACTTGGTTTCGCCGGGCGCCAGCGCCAGGGTGGCAGGCGCCACCGCAACGCTGTAGCCGCTGAGCGAGGCGCTGGCCGTGTAGGTGGCGCTGCTGCTGCCCACGTTGGTGACGCGGCGCGTTACCGTTTGCGTGCCCAGCACGTTGCCGATGGTGATGGACGGCATGTTCAGGTTGTAGCCGGCCAGGGTGCCGCCCGCGCACTCGGCCGTCATGCCGACGCCGCACATGTATTTCTTGTAGTCGGCCAGGTTGGCGTCATACACGAGGCCGGGATCGGTCGCCTTGTTCGGCGTCACGTGGCCGGCGCCCTGGCCCCATGGCAGGATGCCGCGCGCGTCGCCTGCCTGGATGTCGGGCAAGGTGGTGCTGCCGGTCGTCATCAGGGCCGACTTGATGGCGGCCGGGCTCCAGTCCGGATGCTGCTGGCGCAGCAGGGCGGCCAGGCCGGCCACGTGCGGGCTGGCCATCGAGGTGCCTTGCAGGAAGATGTAGGCTTGCGCAGGGACCAGGCTGCCATCCTGCACGGCGTCGCGCTGGGCGCGCGACAGGGCAGGCGTGCCGCCGGCCAGGATGTCCACGCCAGGCGCGGTGACGTCCGGCTTGAGCAGGTTGGCGTCGTACAGGTTCGGGCCGCGCGACGAGAAGTCGGCCACCACGGGCGCGGCAGGGCCGTTGCCGTTGGTGACGAAGCGCGAGATGGCGGCCGTGGCCGTGCCCGTTTGCGCCTGGGCATTGATCAGCGCGCCATCGGCGGCGCTCACGTGCACGGCCGGCAGCACGTGCGGGTCGGACACCAGGCCCACGCCCGTGTCGACCAGCACCATGCCGGCGCCGCCCGCTTCGAGCACGGCGACGCCCTTGTCGGTACGCGCCGTGGTGCCGCGCAGGCAGCTGACGACTTTGCCGGCGACCTTGGCCGGATCCAGCAGGGCCACGCCGCCGTTGTCGCCGGCGCGGTAGCACAGGGCCAGTTTTTGCGCATCGGCGCCGGCCAGGCCCGCGTCTTGCGCGCGGATCAGGGTGGTGGCCGGCAGCGGATTGTAGTTGAGCGAGGCGCCCGTGTAGCTGGCGCCGTTGCTCAAGGTCACCTTGGCCTGGTTGGCGCGGTTGTGCGTCGAGGCGGCCACCGTGGTGATCCATGGGCTGACGTGGGCCACGGTATTGGCCGGTCCCGCATTGCCGGCCGAAGCGGCAACGAAGACGCCCGCATTCGAGGCGTGCAAAAAGGCTTGCTCGACGGGATCGTTGACAGTGCCGCCGCCGCTGATCGAGTAATTGATGACGTGTACGCCATCCTGTACGGCTTTTTCAATCGCCGCCACGCTGTCGCCGCCGTAGCAGCCGTTCTTCGCACCGGTCGGCTGGGTAGCCAGATTGTACGACCAGCACACCTTGTAGACGGACAGGCGGGCGCGCGGCGCCACGCCGGAAATGGCGCCCAGCGGCGTGCCGTTGGCCGTGACGGGCACGCCCGCATTGCCGCCCGCGGTGGACGAGGTGTGCGTGCCGTGGCCGCCTTCGCCATTCGGGTCGCCGATGGAATCGCGCGGCGAGGTGAATTCGCTCCAGTGCTGGATCTTGTCCGTCTCGGTCAGGCGCACGGCATTGAAGTATTGCGCACCGAGCAGCTTGTTGTTGCAGTGGTCTTGCGTAAAGCCTTCGCCCGTCTGGCAGCTGCCTTTCCAGGCGGCCGGTGCGGCGCCGTAGGCCAGGGTGGCGTTCGGGTCGAAGGTCGGGGTGCCGTTGGCGTCGACCTTGTCCGCATACGACAGGTTTTCCGGCCACACGCCGCCATCGACGATGCCGATGATGATGTCTTCGCCCGCATGCTGCTTGCCGCCCAGCTGGCTCCACAGGCCGCCCGGCTGGTCCAGGCCCAGGAAGGTGGGCGTGTAGTTCGTCTGCAGGGCGCGCGGTTCGTCGGGGGCGATGCTGGCCACTTCGCCGCTCGCCTGCAGCTGGCGCACTTCGGCGTCGGTCAGCAGGGCGGAGAAGCCGTTGAGGACGATCTTGTACTGGTATTGCACGGGCGCGGCGGCGACGAGGGCTTGTACCCGGGCCTGTTTCTGTTCAAGGTAGTCGCCGTACAGCTGCACTTGTGTGCTGGCCAGGTCGAGGCGGCCGCCGGCGGCAGGCTGGGTGGCGCCCAGGCCTTCCACCGAGCCGGTGTAGGAAGCGATCGGTTTGTCGTTCAGTTGCACGATGTAGGGGCGGCGCAGGTCGTCGGCGTGGGCCTGGAAGCTGAGGCTGGCAAACAGGCTCAGCACGGCGAGCGAAATGGGACGCAAGGCGGGACGGAATGTCATGTAGGGTTTCCTGGTGGCGGTAGCGGGAATCGAAAGGGGGAAATCAGGCTTGCTGGCGGCGGCGCGCCGCGAAACCGATGCCTGCCAGGCCCAGCAGCATCATCGCGTAGGTCGATGGCTCCGGTACCGAGGCGACGATATTGTCGAGCGCAAACTGGCCCTTGTTGGTGCTGAAGGCGTTGCAATTGCCGGCCGTGTTGCAAGTGAAGCCGAAGAAGGCCAGCGAGGCGAATTGCTGGCTGCCGAAGCTGGCGCTGGTGTTGTAGTGTTGGAACTGGAAGTTGCCGCCGATGGGGCCGCCCAGCTGGTATGTTTCATACAGGGAAGAGCCGTCCGCGTAGAAACCTTGCACGCGCAGCAGGCCGGCTACCGCCGGATAGGTGACGCCCTGGGCGTAGCCGATGAAGCTGGCGTCGAAACCCTGCAGGCTGACGCTGCCGCCCGGGTTCAGCGGGTCCAGGTAGATGATGCCGTCGTTGAGCGAGGCATAGTAATGGCTCGTATTGTTGGTCGGGCACGCCAGGCCGCAGGCGGCCGGATCCGTGCCGTCGAACACGGCGCCGACCAGGTCGCCATAACTGGCGCCGGCGGTATTCGAAGCACCCGTCAGCAGGAATTTGCCGAATTCCAGGGAGTCGCCATGGCCGACGAACTGGCTATCCAGATTGTCAAAGTTGATCACGTCCGCGATGGCGGCGGGGGCCCAGGCGGCGGACAGGGCCAGGATGGCGGCGCCGGTCCACTGCTTGGCCGAGAAAGGACTTGCTGCGGAAGCTGCCTTCGAATGCACAATACGAGTCATGAATTTTCCCTTGGTGATTATGTAGGATGCAATATGTTTTGCGTCTGGGATGCTCTTTCCTGCGTGGACGGATAAGACCAATACGTAGAAAATTGATTTTTACTATAGCAAAAGAGGCAATTTCATTGTTTGATATTCTTGCAAATTTAATTTGAAAGTTACAAATAATGAATGAATAAAATTCATCACTTACTATGAATTGGTAACCAGTAGTAGATAGTTTCCGCATTGAAAATAGTTGAGTGATTGACCAGCCAGTCAAGCGCGCGCGTCGCCGTGGCGGTTTCGCGCACACTGGATGGTTTCCGCCGGAATTTGTTGTTCACAGTGCAAAGAAAAGATTGTATGAACCATAACCGGCATGGTAGGCTGATAAGCATCAGGCAAGCGCGTGTCGCCTGTGCGTGGCCATCCGCCGCGCGCAGCGACGCAATGTATTGAAGGTAGGCAATAAGGAGTTACCGGATGCATGCAGCACACAGGCAGAACCTTGCGGCAACGCGCCATGCGCGCGGCTTTACCTTGCTCGAATTGCTGGTCGTCATCGTGATCATCGGCTTGCTGGCGGCGTATGTCGGCCCCAAGTATTTCGCCCAGCTGGGCAAATCCGAAGTGACGGTGGCCAAGGCACAGATCGAGGCGTTTGAAAAATCGCTCGACACCTACCGCCTCGACGTGGGGCGCTATCCCACCACGGAAGAAGGCCTGGCCGCGCTGCTGGCCGCGCCGCCCGCCGCCGGCACGCGCTGGAATGGTCCCTACCTGAAAAAGGCCGTGCCGCTCGACCCGTGGGGCCATGCCTACCAATACCGCGCGCCCGGCAGCAAGGGCGAGTACGACATCGTCTCGATGGGCAAGGATGGCCAGCCGGGCGGCAGCGGCGAGAACGCCGACATCAGCTCGCAATAACGCCAGCGCCATTCTTTTTCCTACGGACAAGCCATCATGCAGTTCGAAGTACGCGCGCTTTCCACGGACCAGGCCGTAGCAACCTTGCATACGTGCGTGATCGACGGCCGCGACGAAGCCGACGCGCGCCGCCAGGCCGAAGCGCGCGGCCTGTTTGTCAGCGCCATCCGCCCGTTGCGGGCCACGCCGTTCAGCGCGGCCGGGCGCCAGCGGGCGCGCGCCTTGCCACTGCTGCTGTTCAGCCAGGAATTGCTGGCGCTGCTGCAAGCGGGCCTGGGCATCGTCGAAGCGCTGGAAGCCTTGCTGGAAAAGGAAGCGTCGCCGGCCACGCGCAGCGTGCTCACGCGTCTGCTGGAAGGCTTGCGCGAAGGCAAGCGCTTTTCCGCCGTGCTGGCAGAGCAGGCGGAACTGTTCCCCCCTCTGTATATCGGCATCGTCAAGGCGGCCGAGGGCACGAGCGACTTGCCGCGCGCGCTGTCGCGCTATATCGACTACCAGCAGCGCATCGATACGGTGCGTGGCAAGATCGTCAGCGCCGCCATCTATCCCACCATCCTGCTGGCCGTGGGCGGCGGCGTCAGCGCCTTCCTGATCAGCTATGTGGTGCCCCGTTTCGCCGAGGTCTACCAGGGCGCAGGGCGCAACCTGCCGTGGATGTCGCAAGTGATGCTCAGCTGGGGCCAGTTCGTCACGCAGCATGGCGTGCTGTTGCTGCTTGGGCTGGCGCTCGTCGGCAGCGCGGTGTTCATGGCCGTGCGGCGCGTGCTGCGCCATGGCGGCGTGGCGCGCCTGCTGGCGAAACTGCCCGGCATCGGCGAGCGCGTGCGCATCTATGAACTGTCGCGCCTGTACCTGACCCTGGGTATGCTGGCCGAGGGCGGCATCACCATCGTGCAGGCGATTTCCACCGTGCAAGCGATGGTCTCGCCGGGCATGCAGGCATCCTTGCAGGGCGCGCGCGGCGCCATCGAGGCGGGCCAGCCCCTGTCGTCCGCCTTCGAGCAGCATCAATTGACGACGCCGATTTCCCTGCGCATGCTGCGCGTGGGCGAGCGCACGGGCGACATGGGGCCCATGCTGACGCAGTCGGCCGCCTTCTACGACGGTGAAATCAGCCGCTGGATCGACCGCTTTACGCGTACTTTCGAACCCTTGCTGATGGCTGGCATCGGCCTGGTCGTGGGCGCCATCGTGATCCTGCTGTACATGCCCATCTTTGACCTTGCCGGCGATATTTCATGATGCCCACCGCTGCCGAATCCACCCTGGCCAGCGTCGCCATCGACGCGGCCCTGCTGCAGCGTGCCCGCGTCCTGAGCCGCCAATCGAAACGCAGCCTGGTCGAGGAGTTGCAGGAGCTGAGCGGCATCGAGGCGCGCGCCGTGGTGCGCGAACTGGCGCGCCCGTTCGGCCTGGACGTGCTGGAAACGGCCGACATGCTGGCGTTTTCTCCCGCCTTCGATGTGCTGCCCCTGTCGCAGGCGCTGGCGCGCCACAGCGTGCTGCTGCGCGCCGCCGACGGCCAGCTGGTGGGCGTGATTGCCGACCCGTTCGATCTCGACCTGCAAACCTGGCTGAGTGCGCGCGCCGGGCAGGGCACCTTGCACGTGCGCCTGGCGCTGCAGGCCGACATCGGCGCCTATCTGTCGAAGCAGGAAGAATCGGCGCGCGCCGTCGACAGCCTGCTGCCCGGCGCCGCCACGGACGCGCGGCGCGACGGCAAGACGGCGGCCGTGCTGTCGTTCGCCAGCGTGTCGGAAGCGGCCAGTCCCGCCGTCAAGCTGGTCAACTCGACCTTATATGACGCGCTGAAGGCGGGCGCTTCCGACATCCACCTGGAAAGCACGGCCGGCGGCCTGGCCGTCAAGTACCGCGTCGACGGCGTGCTCGATCACGCCACGTCCGTCAACGGCATCGAAGTGGCCGAGCACATCATCTCGCGCCTGAAAGTGCTGGCAGAACTCGATATCGCCGAGCGCCGCGTGCCGCAGGACGGCAGCTTCCGCGTCGAATCGGGCGGACGCGAAATCGATCTGCGCGTCTCCATCATGCCCAGCATCCATGGCGAGGATGCGGTCATCCGTATCCTCGACAAGCGCGCCATGATCGAGGCGTATGGCGCCCTGACCCTGGAAGCGCTGGGCTTTGACGCGCCGTCGCTGGAAGCCTTGCGCGCGCTGGCGCAGGAAGCCTACGGCATGCTGCTCGTGACGGGACCGACCGGCTCCGGCAAGACGACGACCCTGTATGCGGCGCTGACGGAAATCCACAACGGGCGCGAAAAGATCATCACCATCGAAGACCCCGTCGAATACCAGCTGCCCGGCATTCTGCAGATACCCGTCAATGAAAAGAAGGGGCTGACGTTTGCCAAGGGCTTGCGCTCCATCCTGCGCCACGACCCCGACAAGATCATGGTGGGCGAGATCCGCGACCGCGAAACGGCGGAAATCGCCGTGCAGTCGGCCCTCACGGGCCACCTGGTGCTCACCACCGTGCATGCGAATAATGTCTTCGACGTGTTCGGCCGGTTTACCCACATGGGCATCGATCCGTATGCGTTCGTCTCGGCCCTGAACGGCATCTGGGCGCAACGGCTGATCCGCACCAACTGCCCCCATTGCGCCACCGACTACACGCCCGACGATGGTGAGCTGGCCAGCGTGGGCCTGGCGCGCGCCGACGTGGCGCAGTATCAATTCAAGCAGGGCAAGGGCTGCGGCGACTGCCGCGGCACGGGCTACAAGGGGCGCCGCTCGATTGCCGAAATCCTCGTGCTGACCGATGAAATCCGCGAACTGATCGTCGACAAGAAACCGATCCGGCAGATCAAGGCGGCCGCGTATGCGAACGGCACGCGCAGCCTGCGCCTGGCGGCGCTGGAACTGGTCAAGCGGGGCGCCACCACCATCACGGAAATCAAGAGGGTCACCCTGCATGCGTAGAGGTTTTGGACAAGGTTTGCGCCTGGGCGTGGCGGCGGGCAAGGTGAGCCTGTGGCGCAGCAGCCGCTGGCGCGCCCCTGCATGGATATTGCTGGGTGAAGCCGCGTATGTGCCGGACGACACGCTGCATGGCGACTTTGCCGCCCTGGGCCAGGCGTTGGAACAGATTCTGCCAGCGAGCCAATACGCCGGCTGGCCCCTGTCCGTGGTGCTTGACGATGGGCTGGCGCGCCTGTGGCAAGTGGACATGCCGCAAGGCGCCGCGCGCCTGGCCGATATCGAGGCTGCCGCCGCGCTGCGCTTCCAGTCGCTGTATGGCGATGCGCCCGGCCTGTGGCGCAGCAGCAGCGCCTGGGATGCGCGCGCGCCGTTCTTTTGCGCCGTGCCCCGTGCGCTGCTGGCGCAGCTGACGCGCGTGGCCGACGCACGCAAGCTGGCCCTGATTTTTATCACACCGCAATTCGCGCGCCACTGGAACCGCTGGCACGGCGCGTTGAAGCCGGGCGCCTGGTTTGGCCAGTTGCAGGAGAACGTCCTGACCCTGGGCGTGCGGCACGATGGCCGCCTGCGCGCCGTGCGCGCGCTGCCCGTGCCCCCGGACGCCGGCCATGGCTGGCTGGCGCAGACCTTGGCGCGCGAGGCGCTGCTGCAAGGCGTGCCCGCACCGGCGCTGCTGCAGCTGTGCGGCGCGCCGCCGCCCGCATGGCTGACACAGGCGAAAGCGCTCCACTGCCAGATTTTTTCCGCGCCGGACGGGGACGGCGCCTTGTCGCCGGCCGCCCGGCTGGCCCGCAGCGGGGGCGTGGCATGACGCGCCTCGATATCGATTTCGCGCCGCCCAACTGGCGCCGCAGCCTGCACCGCGTGCCCGCGTGGGTGTGGTGCATCGGCGCCCTGGGTGCGGCGCTGATCGCCACGGCGGCGTACAGCGGCAGCGCCGCGCTGCAGCGGCAGCAGGCAAGCGAGGCACATTGGCGGCTGGCGCAGCAGCGCGTCATGGCCGCCACGCAGGGACCGGTGGCTGCACCGCAAACACCCATCGCGCCGGCGCAGGCGGCGGCCGTGAATGCGGCCATCCTGCAACTGAATCTGCCGTGGCGCGACGTGCAGGATGCGCTGGCCAGCGCCACGCCACCCGCCATCGCGCTGCTGGCGCTGGAACCGGATGCGCGCAAGCGCGTGCTGAAGATCACGGCCGAGACGACCAGTAGCGACGCCATGGTCGCGTATGTGGCGCAACTGAAGCAGCAGGAGCTGTTCGGCACCCGCGTGCAGCTGCTGCGCCATGAAATCAACGCGCTCGATCCGAACAAACCCTTGCGCTTTCAGCTTGAAGCGCGCTGGGGCACGCCATGATGGCCATCGACATCAATAGCGTGCGCCTGCGCGTGCAACTGCTGCTGCGCCGCCTGGGCGCGCCTGCCTGCCTGGCCGTGGCCCTGCTCGCGCTGGGCTTGACCGCCTGGGCGTGGGCCTGGCAGCAGCGCGCCGTGGCGGCGCAGCTGGAAGCGCGGCCCTTGCCGCAGCCATCGTTGGCCGCAGTCATCGCGGCGCCGCCGGCGACATCCAGCGAGAACTTGGCGCGCTTTTATGCCGCCCTGGGGCAGCAGCGCCACGCGGAGCAGCAAGTCAAGCAGCTGTTCGACCTGGCCGCGAAAAACGGCTTGCTGCTGGCGCAGGGCGAATACAAGAGCGGCTACGACAAGGCCAGCAGGGTTGCCAGCTATCAGGTGACCTTGCCGCTGAAGGGCAGTTATGCGGCCGTGTGGCAGTTCGCGCTGCAAGCGCTGCGCGCCGTCCCCTTCGCTTCGCTCGACGAACTAAGTTTTCGCCGCGAGCAGATCGCCGATACGGAACTCGAAGCGCGCTTGCGCCTGACCTTTTATCTGACCGATACGCCTGGCGATGCGGGAGAGGCGCCATGACCCCGCGCCATTGGCTCATGCTGGCCGGCGTGCTGGGCGCGGGCGCCTTGCTGCTGTTCGGCGAGCGCCAGCCCGTGGCCGAGGTGGCCGAAGCGGTGGAGCGGGCCGTCGCGCCCGCGCGCCATGCGGCCGCCAAGCCGCCAGCCGCGCAGCCGGCCATCCTGGCCCTGCTGCCGCGCAGCGAAGTGGCGGGCGAGGATGGCGATACCTTTGCCGGCGCCGGCGCTGTCTTCCAGAGCCAGAACTGGAATCCGCCGCCGCCGAAAATGGTAGCCGTCGCGCCACCGCCGCCGCCACCGCCGATGGCGCCGCCGCTGCCCTTCGTCTACCTGGGCAAGGCGGCCGCCGATGGCGCCTGGGAAGTGTTTTTGTCGCGCGCCGACAAGACGTATATCGTGCGCGCCAACACCGTCATCGATGGCGCCTACAAGGTCGTGACGATTGCGCCGCCCGTCATGACGCTCACTTATCTGCCGTTGAACCAGGTTCAGCAGCTCAACATTGGAGTTTCCGAGTGATGTCTCGTTCCTTTTCATCGGCGCTGCTGCTCTTGCTGCTGTCCGGCTGCGCAGGGCAGCAAGCCTACCGCGACGGGCGCGAGCTGATTGCGCAAGATCAAATCCCGGCCGGCCTGCAAAAACTGCAGGAGGCGCTGCAGCAGGACCCCGGCAATGCGCAATACCGCAGCGCCTATCTGCAGGCGCGCGAACGGGCGACTGGCAGCCGCTTGCAGCAGGCCGAGCGCCAGGCGCAGGCGGGGCAGGGCGAGCTGGCGCGCGCCTCGTTCATGGGCGTGCTGGAAATCGATGCACAGAACGAACGGGCCAACAGCGGCTTGCGCGCGCTCGAGCGCGAGCAGCGCCAGGGCAAGCTGCTGGCCGAAGCGCAGAAAGATATCGAGGCCAAGCGCTACGACCCGGCGCGCCAGCGCCTGAACGCGATCCTGACCGAGCAGCCGAATCACGCCGGCGCGCGCGCGCTGCTGCGCGAGGTCGATGACAAAACGGCGCCGCCCGTCGTCGAATCGGGCCTGGCCAAATCGTACAAGCAGCCGATCACCATCGAGTTTCGCGAAGCGCCATTAAAACAGGTGTTCGAGCTGATCGCGCGCCGTTCCGGCCTCAATTTCGTCTTCGACAAGGACGTCAAGGCGGATGCGAAAACCTCGATCTTCCTGAAAAACAGCACGGTGGAATCGGCCGTCTACTTCCTGCTGGTGACGAACCAGCTGGAACAGCAGGTGATGGATGCAAACACGATCCTGATCTACCCGAACGTGGCGGCAAAATTGAAGGAGTACCAGGAAGTGCTGGTGAAAACCTTCTTCCTGGCGAATGCGGACGCCAAGCAGGTGGCCAACACCCTCAAGACCATCTTGAAGACGCGCGACGTGGTGGCCGATGAAAAACTCAACCTCGTCATCGTGCGCGACACGCCGGAGGCGATCCGTCTGGCCGAGCGCCTGATCGCGCTGCAGGACGTGCCGGAGGCCGAGGTCGTGCTGGAACTGGAAATCCTCGAAGTCAAGCGCAGCCGCCTGATGGAACTGGGCGTGGCCTGGCCCACCAGCCTGACGCTGACGCCGCTCTCCACCTCGGGCGGCGCGGGCCTGACCATCAATGACTTGAATAACCTGAACCAGCGCACCATCGGCGTGAGCGACCTGTCCGTGACGGCGAACGCCAAGAAGACGGACGGCGACGCGAACATCCTGGCCAATCCGCGCATCCGCGTGCGCAACCGGGAAAAGGCGAAGTTCGTCATCGGCGACAGGGTGCCAGTGGTCACCACCACCATTTCGCCCGGCACGGGCGGCTTCGCTTCCGAGTCCATCAGTTACCTGGACGTGGGCTTGACGGTGAATGCCGAGCCGACCATTTATTTGAACAATGAAGTGGGCATCCGCATCTCGCTCGAAGTGAGCAACCTGGGCGCGGCCACCACCACCCGCAGCGGCTCGACCCTGTACCAGATCGGCACGCGCCAGGCGTCGACCATGCTGCAACTGAAGGATGGCGAAAACCAGGTGCTGGCGGGCCTGATCAACAATGAAGAGCGCAGTTCGGGCAACAAGGTGCCTGGCCTGGGCGACATACCCGTGCTGGGGCGCCTGTTCGGCAGCAGCAAGGACGACAGCCAGAAGACGGAAATCGTGCTGTCGATCACGCCGCACCTCGTGCGTACGGTGCAGCGTCCGGAAGCGAAGGAATCGGAATTCTCGGCCGGCACGGAAGGCAGCTTCCGCCGCCGGCCCGACATGGCGGCCAAGGCGGCCACGCAGATGCCGGGCACAGTGATCGTGCGTTCCGGCCCGTCGGCCGTCGGCATGCAGCCGGCGCCGCCGCAGCCGCTGATGGTGCCCGGCCCGGTGCCACCGGCCTTGCCGCAGAGCGTTCCGGCGCCGGAAGTGGCGCCGTCGCCCGAGCCGGCCGCCTCGCCCTTGCCGATATCGTCGGGCCAGCCCGTGCCGCTGCAGGCGGCGCCCTTGCCGCTGTCATCGAGCCAGCCGGTGCCGGTGGTGCCGCCGCCGCCCGTCAAATGAGACTGGCGCATGCGCAGGGTGGGCAGAGCGGCTTCACCCTGATCGAGCTGCTGGTGACCCTGGCCATCCTGGGCGTGCTGGCCACCCTGGTGATCCCCGTCACGCAGGTGACGGTGCAGCGGCGCCAGGAGCAGGAATTGCGGCGCGCGCTGCGCGAGATCCGCCAGGGGCTCGATGCCTATAAACGGGCCGGCGACGAGGGCCGTATCCTGCGCGCGCCAGACGCCAGCGGCTATCCGAAAAACCTGGAACTGCTGGTCGAGGGCGTGCCTGACCAGCGCAACCCGAAGCGCAGCAAGCTGTTTTTCCTGCGCCGCGTGCCGCGCGACCCGTTCAACGCGGACGCTGGCCTGAGCGATGCGCAAACGTGGGGCAAGCGCAGCTACGCCAGCGAAGCGGCCGAACCACGCGAGGGCGACGATGTCTACGATGTGTATTGTACGTCCGGCAAAACGGGCTTGAACAACGTGCCTTACCGTCTATGGTGAACCATGGCTGCTGAAAATATCCCACACCGCAGGCGCGGCTTTACCCTGATCGAGTTGCTGGTGGTGCTCGGCATCGTGGCGCTGCTGCTGACCTTGGCCGTGCCCCGCTACTTTCCCAGCCTGGACAAGGCGAAGGAAACCGTGTTGGCGGACAACTTGCGCAACCTGCGCGCGACCATCGACCAGTTCCACGGCGATACGGGGCGCTATCCCGATACGCTGGAGCAGCTGGTGGAAAAGAAATATTTGCGGGCCATGCCCATCGATCCCATCACCGATAGCGACAGCAGCTGGCTCATCGTGCCGCCTCCCGACGACACGCCGGGCCAGGTGTATGACGTGAAAAGCGGCGCGCCCGGCAAGGACCGCAGCGGCACGCCGTTTGCCGACTGGTAGCGGCCATGCACCGTCCTGCGCGCCGTCAGCGTGGTTTTACCTACCTGGGCCTGATCATCCTGGTGGCTATCCTGGGCCTCGTGGGGGCGGCCGGACTGAAGATGGGTTCCTTGCTGCAGCGCCAGGCGACCGAGCAGGAGTTGCTCGACATCGGCGCGCAGTTTTCAGATGCCCTCTACAGCTATGCGGCCGCCACGCCGGCCGGCCAGCCGCAGCAGCCTCCGACCCTGGCGGCCTTGCTGCGCGACCCCCGCTTTCCGCAACTGCGCCGCCATTTGCGCAAGCTGTATGTGGACCCCATCACGGGACGCGCCGAGTGGGGCTTGCTGTACCAGCCCGGCAGCCAGGGCATCATCGGCGTACACAGCCTGTCGCAGGCGGCGCCATTAAAGGTTGGCAATTTCGACGCCCGGTTTGCGGGCTTCGAAGGCAGGGCGCATTTCTCGGAGTGGCACTTCATGGTCGATGCACGGCTGTCATCCGTGCCGCCTGCGGGACCGGCAACTGTTCCGGCGGGTGATGAGGCCGGCATCATGCCCGCCTTGCCGGCGCCACCGTTGTTTTCCCGCCCTGTTACTCCATCGCAAGAACAGGCGCCAACAGAGCCAGTTGAGCCGCCTGAACCGCAAAGTCCCGTTGAAAACCCTGCCGAATAGGCGTTTTCACCGTTAAACATGGGAAAAATTAGATGTATGCCCCGGTAACTATTTTTCCATAGAAATTCATAGATAGTGGCAAATAGTTCATTTCGAAAATAGTTATCCTAAATGAAACTTCGATAAAATATTTATAAGTAATTTGATGTGATTATGCTACCATCCTGTCTAGTACTTCCGGTACTAAAACTATTGGTGGCCTGCGCATTGCAGCCATAAATTACTTTTTAAGGGATAAACTATGAAATTGAAATTTATCGCTGCAGGCATTCTGGCAGCAGCATCGTTCAGCGCATCGGCAGCAACGTACGACCTGGGCATCCTGGATCCAACCGGTTCCGATACCCTGTCGGCCATTACCACCAAGTTTGCCGCTAACTCGGCAGTTGACGACTTCTGGACCTTCAAGCTGGTCACCCCATCGTCGACGTCGTTTGGCGCACTGCAAACGTTCTCCGTGGTTGAAGGCGCGATCAAGGATTTCTCGGCCACTTTGCTGGGTTACGGCAACCTGACCAACACCAGCGCCGCTGGTATCCAGAGCCTGAGCTGGGATGGCCAGCTGGCCGCCGGTTCGTACACGGTGCATGTGACGGGCCTGACGGGTCTGAAAAATGCCGCTTACCTGGGTTCCGTGTCGGCCCTGCCAGTACCAGAGCCAGAAACCTATGGCATGCTGCTGGGCGGCCTGGCACTGGTTGGCGCCGTGGCCCGCCGCCGCGCCAAGAAAGCTGCCTAAGCTTTCGCTGCAATGAAAAAAACCCGCTTCGGCGGGTTTTTTTTCGTCTTTCGTCAGTATGGCGAGACGCCGCAACCACGTCCTGCACAATCCGGACAAGCTGCGCAGGACCAGGCGCCAAGTCGAAGACAGTACGCTAGTACGGCGAGACGCCGGCAACAACGTCCTGCACAGCTTGTCACGCGTGGCGCTTGAAGTCGCGGAAGCGGAAGCCAACCAGGAACAAAGTGGCAAAGTACGCCACGCCGCACACGGCCACCACCAGGGCCAGCGCGCCGGCCCGCAGCAGCGGATGGGCTTGCATGGCGATCCAGTCGATGCGCATGGCGCCAACATATGCGACGCCGCCCATCACGATGAGTGCCGGCAGCAGGCGCAGGAAAAACTTGGCCCAGCCCGGCTTCGGCTGGTAGATGCCGCGCTTGCGCAAGCCCCAGTACAGGAAACTGGCGTTCAGGCAGGCACCCAGGCCGATCGACAGGGCCAGGCCGGCCACGGCGATGTAGGGCACGAACAGCAGATTCATCAGTTGCGTGGCGATCAGCACGCCGATGGCGATTTTCACGGGCGTGCGGATGTCCTGGCGCGCATAGAAGGCAGGCGCCAGGGTTTTCACGAGGATGATGCCGATCAGGCCCAGGCTGTAGGCCACCAGCGGCTGCGTCGACATGGTCACGGATTCGGCCGTGAACTTGCCGTAGTGGAAGAGGGTGGCGATCAGTGGCGTGGCCAGGGCCGCCATGCCGACGGCGGCGGGCAGGGCCAGCAGGAAAGTCAGGCGCAAGCCCCAGTCCAGCAGGGCCGAGTATTCCGTCTTGTCGCCATCCACATTCGCCTTCGACAGGCTGGGCAGCAAGATGGTGCCCAGGGCCACGCCCAGCATGGCGGTGGGGAACTCCATCAGGCGGTCCGCATAGGATAGCCAGGAAATGCTGCCCTCGGCCAGGCGCGACGCGATGCTGGTGTTGATCATCAGGCTGATCTGCGCTGCCGAGACGGCAAACACGGCTGGCCCCATCTTTTTCAGCACGCGGCGCACGCCGCCGTCGGACAGGCCGATGGCGGGGTTGATCGACAGGCGCGGCAGCATGCCGATCTTGATCAGCGCAGGGATCTGGATGGCCACCTGCAGCAGGCCGCCGGCGAACACGGCAATGGCCATGGCGTAGATCGGCTGCTCCAGATGGGGCGCGAGGAACAGCGAGGCGGCGATGAACGACAGGTTCAGCAGCACCGGCGTGAACGCGGGAATCTTGAATTCGCGCCAGGTATTCAAGATGCCGCCGGCCAGGGCCACGAAGGACATGCAAGTAATATAAGGGAACATCAAGCGCGTCATCCACACGGCCGCGTCAAAAGCGCCCGGGTCCTTGGACAGGCCGGTGGCGATCACATATACGAACCACGGCGCGCCGACGATGCCGATGGCGGACACCAGCAGGGTGGCCCAGACCAGGGTGGTGGCCACATGGTCGGCCAGTTGCTTGCTGGCTTCCTGGCCATGCTGGTTCTTGTATTCAGACAGGATCGGCACGAAGGCTTGCGAGAAGGCCCCCTCGGCAAACAGGCGGCGCAACAGGTTGGGGATGCGGAAGGCAACAATGAAGGCGTCCGTGTAGGCGCCGGCGCCAAAGGCGCGCGCGAACAGGCTTTCGCGCAATAATCCGGTTACACGGGACAGCATGGTCATGCTGGAAATGGCGGCGAGGGTTTTAAGCAAGTTCATGGGGCCAGATTATAGCCGGGCGCGGTACTGGCAAACGGTTAAAATATGGTAACAAGCGGGTAACAAGCGCCGCCGATTCGCCCTTGCCAGGCCCATTTTCAGGTGTTTTTACCGCGATACCCGGTTTTTTGATTTGCCCCCGCTTGAAAATATCGCTATAATCGAAGGCTGTACAGAATTCTGTTACGCAGACACTAATGTTTGACAGGCACTGGTTTGGCACACATGGTTCGGCAGACGCACAGAACGCACCGGTTGGCAAACACTAATGTTTGCAAACGCACTTTGACCCTGTTTTAGGAAATTCCATGGCAAATACCGCACAAGCGCGCAAACGCGCTCGTCAAGCAGTTAAGCAAAACGCACACAATTCGTCCCAACGTTCGACCTTGCGCACGGCTATCAAAGCTGCTCGCAAAGCGATCCAGGGCGGCGACAAGGCAGCTGCTGCTGCAATCTTCCAAGCATCCGTGTCGACCATCGACCGTATCGCTGACAAGAAGATCATCCACAAAAACAAGGCAGCTCGCCATAAGAGCCGTCTGGCAGCTGCTTTGAAAGCACTGTCCGCTTAATATTTGCCAGCAGGCAAGCCACCATGGTGGCCTTGCCTGTGCCGGTACGCTGGCACTGGTTGAAAAGCAAAAACCCGCAGATTCATTCTGGCGGGTTTTTTCGCGTTTTTCACCTTTTTTTGCGGTCGCGCCCGCCAGCGGCGGGCCGCGGCCGCGCCGGCCTAGCGTGCCGCCGGCAAGTTGCCGATGTTCATGCCCGGCTTGATATTCTTTTGCTTGAACCAGCCCAGGTGCATTTCCAGCGCATAGCGCACGGGTACTGTCCTGGTCGAGCAATGGCTGTCGAGGGTGTGCGGCTGCATGTCTTCAATATTGACGATCTTGCCGCCGGCATCGATAAAGGCCACGGACAGGGGCAGCGGCGTGTTCTTCATCCACATGCATTGCGTCGATGGGTTGCCAAAGACAAACAGCATGCCCGCATTGGCCGGCATCTTTTCACGGTACATCAAACCCTGTTCGCGCTGCTCTTCCGTGGCGGCCACTTCCGCCTGGATCAAATGCATGCCAGCCGACAGTTGCAAGCTCTTTGTCTGCGCTTGAGCAATGCTGGCGCACGCCAGCAGGGCGATCGACAGGCTGAGGCGGCGTAGGGAATTTTTCATGGGGCGGGACGGTGGCTGCGAAGCGGCGATTAAGCCATGCTGGTGGCCGCCTGGTCAAGCGTGCTGCCTGGCCGCGCCGAAAGCGTGGGGTTACAGCAACATGCTGCCGTAACCCCGGGAACCGCGTTTATTTCACGGGCTTGCCTTCAGCGGCCGGCTGCTTGGTCTTGCGCGCCTGGGGAATCAGGCGCGGCGCATCCGTTGCGGCCGAGGCCTTGGTCGATGCACCTGAGCGCGCCGCATCCGTCGCGGCCGAAGCGTTGACGGTGGCCGATGCCGGCGGCACCGGCTTGGCGGCGTCGGTGGCGGCCGAGGCATGGCTGGCAGCCGATGCGGGCGGCGGCTTGACGGCATCGGTCGCGGCGGAAGCATGCACCTGGGCGCCCGATTGCGCCAGTGCGGCGCCGGCAAGCAGGGAAGCGGCCAAGGCCAGTATTGCTTTTGTCATCATCTTTCCTTTTCGGTCATGTTGAGGTCAGATGATTTTAATGCATTATCTAAAAATAAATAGTGCTTATTGGCAAAATTCGGTACTGAAGGCGTTTTTTCTTGTCCGGCTCACGTTTTCCCAATGTTCTCGGCCGGCACCTCGCACCATTCTCCGGGCAGCAAGGGATGGCTGGCCAGCGAGAATGGGCCGATGGCGCTGCGCACCAGGCGCAGGGTGGGCAGGCCGACGGCGGCCGTCATGCGCCGCACTTGCCGGTTCTTTCCTTCTTTCAAGGTGATTGCCAGCCATGAGGTCGGCTTGTCGGCGCGTGCACGGATGGGCGGATTGCGCGGCCACAGCCAGTCCGGCTCGGCGATGCGCACGGCCTTGCATGGCTTGGTGATGAAGTCGCCCAGGTCCAGCGGCGCCTGCAGGCGCGCCAGGCTGGCCGCATCGGGCACGCCATCGACCTGCACCAAGTAGGTTTTCGCTTCCTTGCGGTCCGGGTGGCTGATTTCGTGCTGCAGGCGGCCGTCGTCCGTCAGCAGCAGCAAGCCTTCGCTGTCGGCGTCGAGCCGGCCGGCCGGGTAGATGCCGGGGATGCTCAGATGGTCGGCCAGGGTAGCGCGGCCATCCTGCGGCGAGAACTGGCACAGGACCTGGAATGGTTTATTGAAGAGAATGAGTGGCATGCTGGTAGAGGAATTGATGTAAGCGATGGTGGCTGCTGGTCGGCGCCGCAAAAGCGTGGCGCCCTGTAGGATACTGGTGCATAATGTGGGTGTTAGTCTTATGTCTTATAGAAGACATGGACGGTATGGCATTGAGATTCTTTGGCGCCGCAGATGGCCCGGGTGTTCTTTCCCTGCTAAAGTGCGTTGTTGCCGCCATGTTCGCACTTGTTTTTGTAAACTCTGCAACCGCAGAGCGCGTCGCCGGCATGCGTTGCCCGCCAGCGGTGTGTCCCACTTCGGAGATCACGATGTATCAACATATCACTGTACCTGCTGACGGCCAAAAAATCACCGTCAACGCCGATTTTTCGCTGAATGTACCAGATAATCCCATCGTTCCCTTCATTGAAGGCGATGGCACGGGCATCGATATCAGCCCGGTCATGATCAAGGTGATCGATGCCGCCGTGGCCAAGGCCTATGGCGGCGCGCGCAAGATCAGCTGGATGGAAATCTATGCGGGCGAAAAATCGACGAATGTGTACGGCCCCGATGTGTGGCTGCCGGAAGAAACTTTGGCCGTGCTGAAAGATTACGTGGTTTCCATCAAGGGCCCGCTGACCACGCCCGTCGGCGGCGGCATCCGCTCGCTGAACGTGGCCCTGCGCCAGCAGCTCGATCTGTACGTCTGCCTGCGCCCCGTGCGCTACTTCACGGGCGTGCCATCGCCAGTGAAAGAGCCGGAAAAGACGGACATGGTGATTTTCCGCGAAAACTCGGAAGATATCTACGCCGGCATCGAATACCAGCAAGGCTCTCCCGAGGCCAAGAAATTGATGGATTTCCTCGTCAATGAAATGGGCGTGACGAAAATCCGCTTCCCGGCCACGTCGGGCCTGGGCATCAAGCCCGTGTCCATCGAAGGCACGCAGCGCCTGGTGCGCAAGGCCATTCAGTATGCGATCGACAATGACAAGCCATCCGTGACGATTGTGCATAAAGGCAACATCATGAAGTACACGGAAGGCGGCTTCCGCGACTGGGCGTATGCGCTGGCGCAAAAGGAATTCGGTGCCGAGCTGATCGATGGCGGCCCATGGTGCAAGTTCAAGAATCCGAAGACGGGCCGCGACATCATCGTCAAGGACTCCATCGCTGACGCGTTCCTGCAACAGATCTTGCTGCGTCCGGCCGAATACAGCGTCATCGCCACCCTGAATTTGAACGGCGATTACATTTCCGACGCGCTGGCGGCGCAAGTGGGCGGCATCGGCATCGCGCCGGGCGCCAACCTGTCCGATTCCGTCGCCATGTTCGAAGCGACGCACGGCACGGCGCCCAAGTATGCGGGCAAGGATTACGTGAACCCCGGTTCGTTGATTTTGTCGGCGGAAATGATGCTGCGCCACATGGGCTGGCTGGAAGCGGCCGACCTGGTGATTTCTTCGATGCAAAAATCGATCGCCTCGAAACGCGTCACCTATGACTTTGCCCGTCTGATGGAAGGCGCCACGCAAGTGTCGTGCTCCGGCTTCGGCGAAGTGATGATCGAGCACATGTAACTGGAGGGGCAGGGTGCCGCGCACCCTGCGGACGAAAAAAAACCCCGTCAGGAGACGGGGTTTTTCACATCTGAGGGCCGGCGATGCTTAGGCTGCTTGGATGTTGGAAGCTTGCTTGCCTTTAGGGCCTTGCGTGACTTCGAATTGAACTTTTTGACCTTCTTTGAGGGTCTTGAAACCGTTCATGTTGATTGCGGAGAAATGAGCAAACAAATCTTCGCCGCCATCATCTGGAGTGATGAAGCCAAAACCTTTGGAATCATTGAACCACTTAACTGTACCTGTTGCCATAAAAAGAACTTTCAAAATTAAAACAAATCACACGAGCCATAAAAGCAAGAAGCTTCTTGCCCCCTCCTCGACGTCTCACTTCTTATCAAGCTGTACATTACTGCAACAGTCGATACAGCATTGTTGGCGGAATAAATAATGAAGTCAAGCGCTTTTCCATCGATATTGCCAAATTCTTCACGACAACCAAAAAAGCAACTCTTGATTTTGACGGCAAGGTCGCCATCTGCGCAGTATTAAGAAAACGCGTAAGATTGAAAACAATTGGAAAGGCGTAGATATTGCGCATGACAACCACTGTGAAAGCATTAGAATAAGCGTATGGCAACCAAGCACGACACAGAAACCCTGCTGGAGCGGCAAGTGCTGAAGCCGCCACCGCTCTACCAGGTAGCCTTGCTCAATGACGACTACACCCCGATGGAATTTGTGGTGGCCATCATTCAGGAGTATTTCAACAAGGACCGTGAAACGGCGACGCAAATCATGCTCAGTGTTCATCGCTACGGCAAAGGAGTGTGCGGCGTGTTCTCTAAAGATATAGCGTGTACCAAAGTGGAGTTCGTTTTAACGCATGCGCGCAAGGCGGGGCATCCCCTGCAGTGCGTGATGGAGGAAGTATGATTGCGCAGGAATTAGAAGTAAGTTTGCACATGGCGTTTGTCGAAGCTCGGCAGGCACGGCACGAATTCATCACGGTTGAGCATTTACTGCTGGCACTGCTGGACAATCCCTCCGCTGCCGAGGTGTTGCGTGCCTGCGCGGTCAATATAGAAGACCTGCGCAAGACCCTCACCAATTTCATCGGCGATAACACGCCGACCGTGCCTGGCACGGGCGAAGTCGACACCCAGCCGACGCTTGGTTTCCAGCGCGTGATCCAGCGCGCCATCATGCATGTCCAGTCCGCCTCGAATGGCAAGAAGGAAGTCACGGGCGCCAATGTGCTGGTGGCCATCTTCGGCGAAAAGGATTCGCATGCGGTGTACTACCTGCACCAGCAGGGCGTGACGCGCCTGGACGTGGTGAACTTCATCTCGCACGGCGTGCGCAAGGACCAGTCGACGGAAAGCGCGAAAGCCTCCGAAGGGGTGGAAGAAGCGCCTGTCGATGGCCAGCCGAAGGAAAGCCCGCTCGACCAGTTCACGCAAAACCTGAACAAGGCCGCTGCCGAAGGCAAGATCGACCCGCTGATCGGCCGCGAGGAAGAAGTCGACCGCGTGATCCAGATCCTGTGCCGCCGCCGCAAGAACAATCCGCTGCTCGTCGGCGAGGCGGGCGTGGGCAAGACGGCCATCGCCGAAGGCCTCGCTTACCGCATCACGCAAAGCGATGTGCCGGAAATCCTGCAGAATGCCGTCGTGTATTCGCTGGACATGGGCGCCTTGCTGGCCGGTACCAAATACCGCGGTGACTTCGAACAGCGCCTGAAAGCCGTGCTCAAGCAATTGAAGGACAATCCGAACGGCATCCTGTTCATCGACGAAATCCACACCATCATCGGTGCGGGCTCGGCGTCGGGCGGCACGCTGGACGCGTCCAACCTGCTGAAACCGGCACTGGCCAACGGTCAATTGAAGTGCATCGGCGCGACCACGTACACGGAATTCCGCGGCGTGTTCGAGAAAGACCATGCGCTCTCCCGCCGTTTCCAGAAAGTGGACGTCAACGAGCCGACCGTCGAGCAAACCGTGCAGATCCTGCGCGGCTTGAAATCGCGCTTTGAAGAGCACCATGGCGTGAAATACTCGGCCTCGGCCCTGTCGACGGCGGCCGAACTGGCGGCGCGCTTCATCAACGACCGCCATCTGCCCGACAAGGCGATCGACGTCATCGATGAAGCGGGCGCGGCACAGCGCATCTTGCCGAAGTCGAAACAGAAGAAAACCATCGGCAAGGCCGAGATCGAGGACATTATTGCCAAGATAGCGCGCATTCCGCCGCAAACGGTCAACCAGGACGACCGCAGCAAGCTGCAGACGATCGACCGCGACTTGCGCAATGTCGTGTTCGGGCAAGATCCCGCCATCGACGCGCTGGCGTCGGCCATCAAGATGGCCCGTGCCGGCCTGGGCAAGACAGACAAGCCGATCGGTTCCTTCCTGTTCTCCGGTCCGACCGGCGTGGGCAAGACCGAGGTGGCGAAACAGCTGGCCTTCATCCTCGGTATCGAGCTGATTCGTTTCGACATGTCGGAATACATGGAACGCCACGCCGTCAGCCGTTTGATCGGCGCGCCACCGGGCTATGTTGGTTTCGACCAGGGTGGCTTGCTGACGGAAGCGATCACCAAGAAGCCGCATGCGGTCTTGCTGCTCGATGAAATTGAAAAAGCCCATCCGGACATTTTCAATATCCTGCTGCAAGTGATGGATCACGGCACCTTGACGGACAACAATGGCCGCAAAGCCGATTTCCGCAACGTGATCATCATCATGACGACGAATGCGGGCGCGGAAAGCTTGCAAAAGACGTCGATCGGCTTCACGAATTCGAAGCAGGCTGGCGACGAGATGGCCGACATCAAGCGCATGTTCACGCCGGAGTTCCGCAACCGTATCGACGCGACCATCAGCTTCCGCGCGCTGGACCAGGAAATCATCCTGCGCGTGGTCGACAAGTTCCTGATGCAGCTGGAAGAGCAGTTGCACGAGAAAAAGGTCGAAGCCGTGTTTACCGAGAAGCTGCGTGCCTTCCTCGGCAAGAAAGGATTCGATCCGCTCATGGGCGCGCGTCCGATGGCGCGTTTGATCCAGGACATGATCCGCAAGGCCCTGGCCGACGAACTGTTGTTCGGCCGCCTGGTGACGGGCGGACGGGTCACGGTCGACCTCGACGACAAGGACCAGGTCTTGCTGGAATTCCCGGAACCGCCAGATGCGGCGCCGACGGCTGCGCCGGAAACGGTGGAAGTGGAATAAGCTTCCTGCTGTCAACAAAAACCCGCCCACGCAAGTGGCGCGGGTTTTTTTACGTTTTTGTGGGCAATAAAGAAGGTTTTAAGAAGGTTTTCTTTGGTCATAGTTATGCCAGAATTGCTGTCCGGTATCGACATGATGTCCATGCCACCTGACCGCTATCTGGATGCTCATATGAAAATTTCCCGCAATCTTAGCTTGCTCCTGTTGTCCGCCGGCCTGCTGGGCAACGCCACCGCTGCCTCTTCTCCTGCCAGCAGCTATTTCCGCTTTCCCGCCGTGCGCGGCGATACCGTGGTGTTTACCGCCGAAGGCGATTTGTGGAAAAGCAGCGTGCGCGGTGGCGCCGCGCAGCGCCTGACCACGCATCCCGGCTATGAAACGAACGCGGCGATTTCGCATGATGGCCAATGGATTGCCTTTTCCGCCGCCTATGAAGGGGCGCAGGAAGCGTATGTGATGCCGCTGGCAGGCGGCTTGCCGCGGCGTATTTCGTATGACAACGGCGGCGTGCTGGTCCTGGGCTGGACGGCGCAGGGCGAGGTGCTGGTCAGCACGCAAAACACGGATGGTCCCGCTTCGCGCCGCATCGTCGCCGCCATCGACCCTGTGAAACAGACGCGCCGCGTGTTTCCCGTGGCCGATGCCAACGACGCCGTGCTCGACGATGCGGGCAAGACGCTGTTCTTCACGCGTTTCGGCCTGGCCATGACCAACGACAATGTGCGCAATTACCGGGGGGGCGCGCATGCCACCCTGTGGCGCTATGAGCTGGGCGGCAAGGGCGAGGCCGTGCGCATGCATGCGGAACCTGCTGTATTGGCTGGCAACAACAAGCGTCCCATGTGGTGGCAAGGCCGCGTCTACTATATTAGCGACGCGGGCGGCAGCGACAATCTGTGGAGCATGCTGCCGGACGGCTCCGACCGCCGCGCATTGACGACGCACAAGCAATGGGACGTGCGTAATGCTTCCTTGGGCGATGGCAAGATTGTGTATCAATTGGGCGCGGACCTGCAGGTGCTGGACCTGGCGGCAGGGACGGACTCATCGCCATTGCCGATCAGCCTCGTATCCGACTTCGACCAGCAGCGCGCGCGCCAGATCCGCTCGCCGCTGGACACCTTGAGCAATGTGCAGCTGTCCGGCAAGGATGAGCGCATCATCCTGACGGCTCGCGGACGCGTCAGCATCGCGGGTACGGGCAGCATGCGCCGCGTCGATATCGCCATTCCCGAAGGGGCGCGGGCGCGCGACGCCGTCTTTTCCAGCGACGAAAAATCCGTCTTCGCCATTGTTGACACGAGCGGAGAGAATGAAATCTGGAAGTACGCCGCCGATGGCTCGGGCAAGGGCGAGCAGCTGACGACGCAGGGAGATAACCACCGCTGGAAACTGTACCCGTCGCCGGATGGGCGCTGGCTGGCCCACACGGACAAGAAGGGCCGTTTCTGGCTGCTGGACCTGGCGACCAGGGGCAACCAGCTGATCGACGACGCGGGCAAGGCGGGCGTGGACAAGCACGACGAAGTGCAATGGTCGCCCGACAGCCGCAACCTGGCCATCGTGCGCGTGGCCAGCAATGAGCAGCGCGAGCAGATCGGCCTGTACAACCTCGCGTCGAAACAGCTGCAGTTCGTCACCAGCGACCGCTATACCTCCGGTTCCCCCGTGTTCTCGCCCGACGGGCGATGGTTGTACTTCATGTCGGCGCGCAATTTCCAGCTGGCCAATGGTTCGCCGTGGGGCGACCGCAACATGGGCCCCGTGTTCGACAAGCGTATCGGCGTATATGCGCTGGCGCTGCAGCCGGGCAACCGTTTCCCGTTCCAGCCCGACGATGAACTGAGTCGCCCTGGCGTCAAGCCGGCCGAGACGGACGATGAGAAGGCGGCCGAACTGGCGGCGGAAAAGGCGTTGGAAAAGGCTGGCGGCAAGGGGGCCGTGAAAAAGGCGCCGGCCGCCTTGCCGGCCATCGTCAGCCAGGGCCTGGCCGAGCGCCTGTATGAAGTGCCGCTGGCGGCGGGCAATTACAGCGCGCTGGCCGCCGATGACAAGCGCCTGTATTTCCTCGAACGGGACAGCGGCGAGAACAAGTCCAGCCTGAAGACTTTGGCGATTGGCAATACCGGTTCCAAGCCGGAACTGCTGGTGGCCAACGTGCGTGAATTCGACCTGGCGCAGGATAAAAAGCATTTGTACTACCGCACGGCGGCAGCTACGGGACCGGGCGAGATGCTGGTGATCGAGGCGGGCGCCAAGCTGCCGTCCGACCTGTCGAAAGCCAAGGTCAAGGTTGACGACTGGACGTTTGTGTCGAATCCGCGCCTGGAATGGAAGCAGATGTTCAACGATGCCTGGCGCTTGCACCGCGACTTCCTGTACGACGCGAAGATGCGCGGCGTGAACTGGAAGGCGGCGCGCGACAAATATGCGCCGCTGGTCGAGCGGGTCACGGACCGCGCCGAACTCAATGATCTACTCGGCATGATGGTGGCCGAAGTGGGCGCGCTGCATTCGCAGATCCGTCCCGGCGAATTGCGCCGCACGGAGCAGGAAGGCACGCCTGCGGGCCTGGGCGCCGTGCTGGCGCGGACAAACGACGGTTATCGGGTCGAGCATGTCTACCGCTGCGAAGCGGAATTGCCCTCGGCGCGCGCGCCGCTGTCGCGCCCCGACGTGGATGTGAAGGCGGGCGACGTGATCACGGCCGTCAACGGCAAGGACGTGCTGGCCGCGCGCGATATCAGCGACCTGCTGCTGAACCAGGCCGACAAGCAGGTCTTGTTGCAGGTCAAACGGGGGAATGGCAAGGGCGCGCCGCGCGCCGTCATCGTCACGCCCGTCAACATGGCGAAACAGACGGCGCTGCGCTATGGCGACTGGGAATTGAGCCGCGCCGAGCAGGTGGCGGCCGCTTCGCAGGGGCGCATCGGCTACCTGCACCTGCGCGCCATGGGCCCGAATGACATCGCCTCGTTCGCGCGCGATTTTTACGCCAATATCAACCGCGAAGGTCTGATCATCGACGTGCGGCGCAACAACGGCGGCAATATCGACAGCTGGATCATTGAAAAACTGCTGCGCAAGGCCTGGGCCTACTGGGCGCCGCCGGGCGTGCAGCCATCGTCGAACATGCAGAACACCTTCCGCGGCCACCTGGTGGTGCTGGTCGATGAACTCACGTATTCCGATGGCGAGACCTTTGCCGCCGGCGTCAAGGCCCTGGGCCTGGCGCCACTGGTGGGCAAGCGCACGGCCGGCGCCGGCGTCTGGCTCAGCGACAATACGCGCCTGGCGGATAACGGCATGGCGCGCGTGGCGGAAAACGGCCAGTTCGGCATCGATGGCCAGTGGCTGATCGAAGGCGTGGGCGTGGTGCCGGACGTGGAGGTGGAAAACCCGCCGCACGCCACCTTCAATGGCGCCGACCGCCAGCTGGAAGTGGCGCTCGACATGCTGGCGAAAAAGCTCAAGGAGCAGCCGCGCCCCGCATTCCAGGCGCAGCCGATCCCCGCGCTGAAATAGCCCCGCTACAGGCCGCAGGCGGCCTTGAACTGTTGCGCGCGGCGGCGCGAGACCTCGACCACGCTGCCATCCAGCAGGTGCAGGTCGAGGCCATCGGCGCCGTTCGGTGACAGCTGCGCCACCTGCGCCAGGTTGACGATCTGGCGCCGGTTGGCGCGCAGGAACAGGGCGGGATCGAGTTTTTCTTCCAGCTGGTTCAGGGTGCGCAGCATCAGCGGACGCTGCACGCCGAAATGCACGCGCGTGTAGTTGCCTTCCGATTCCAGCAGGCGGATATCGTCAAACGCCACAAACCAGCAGCGTTCCCCATCCTTGATGAAGACCTTGCGCGGCGCAGGCGGCGGCACGGCTTGCGCCCGCGCTCCGGCACGCGCCAGCGCCGTGGCCAGGCGCGCCGCCTGCACGGGTTTTTGCAGGCATTCGAGGGCGCTGACCTCGAATGCCTGCAGCGCGTACTGGTCGAAGGCCGTGCAAAAGATGACGTCGGGCGCATCGTCCAGCGCGGCCAGCAGGTCGAAGCCGGAGCCGCCCGGCATCTGCACGTCGAGCAGCAGCAGGTCGGGGCGCAGCTTACCGATCTGCGTGATGGCGTCGGCCGCGCTGGCCGCCTCGCCCACGATTTCCACGGCACCTTGCTGCACATGCGGCGCCAGCAGGCGCCGCAGCTCGGCGCGCGCCAGGCGCTCGTCATCGATCAGCAGTATCTTGAGCGGCTGGCCGTTCATGCCAGTTCCGACAAGTGGATGGTGGCGTGTACCCAGCCCGCCTGTTCGCACAGTTCCAGGCTGGCGCGCTCGCCGCAGGCCAGCTGCAGGCGCTGGCGCGCATTGCGCAGGCCGATGCCGGTGGAGCCGGACGCGCTGCGCAGCCTGCCCGTGTTGGCCACCTCGATCTGCAGCGTATCCATGCCAGCGCCGCGCCGCGCCGCGATGCGGATGTCGCCGCCATCGGCACTCGCTTCGACGCCATATTTGACGGCATTTTCCACCAGCGTTTGCAGGGCCATGGGCGGCACGCGCACGAGCTCCAAGCCGGGGGCGATGTCGAAGCTGACGCGCAGGCGTTCCTCGAAGCGACTCTGTTCGATGGCCAGGTAGGCGCGCACGGCCTCCAGTTCTGCCGCCAGCGGCACGGTAGCGTGCTGGCTGGACTGCAGCGCATGGCGCATCAGGTTGGCCAGCTGGTCGATCATGTGCGCGGCCGCTTCGCGGTCTTCGAAGATCAGCGCGCGCACGCTATTGAGGCTGTTGAAGAAAAAATGCGGATTGACTTGCGCCTGCAGGGCACGCAACTGGGCATCCTTGGCCAGCACTTCCAGGCGCAGTGCCTCGGCCTCGAAACGGCTGGCGCGGCGCAGCGACAGCGCGGTGAAGTAGAACACCGTCCAGGTCAGGAATACCCCGAACCAGAACAGCAGCGCGCCGGGCAGCCAGGCGATGCCGCGGATGGTATCCGGTGGATACATGACGTGGAAGGCGGCCGTCACGCTGGCCGTCTGGATGGCGGCCAGCACGATCAGCGACGGTACGATGCGTCGCCAGCGCAAGCCGTTCACCGCCCAGCCGCGCCGGCGCAGGACGCCATGCCACAGGTGCGACAGCAGCAGCCCGCCCAGCGAGCCCCAGCTGGCAATGGTCACGACGATGCGCAGCTGCGTGGAGCCGCCATACACGCTGTTGAACAGGGTGAGCGCGCCCCAGCCGACCAGCTGGAAGGTCCAGTACCAGTTGATCCTGGCCAGCGGCGGCGGCCGATGCAAGGGTGCGTTCATCGCCTAGTCCAGGAACTGTTCGATGCGCGCCTGCATCCAGTCCGGCTGGTCGTACATGATGAAGTGGCGTGCCGTGTCGGCCAGCGCGACTTTTACGCCGGGCAGCTGGGCATACTGCTGCTGGAAGGTCGCTTCGATGGCGGCGCGCGGCGCATAGTCCTTGTAGGCGATCCAGGTACCCAGCACCAGGGTTGGCGATTTTATTTTCGCCACGTCCTGGCGCAGGTCGCTGGCCACCAGGGTGCCCATGGCCTTGATCACCGTCTCGCGGTCCGAGCGCTGGCCCCAGCCGATGATGCGCTCCACGTCGGCCGGCGCGCTGGCCATGCTGCTTACCGTGCGGCGCTGGCTGGCGGCGTAGGTGGCGCCATCCTGCGCGCGCATGGCCGATTGCATCTGCGCAGCCATGGCTTGCAGCTGCGGCGGCGTGATGGAGGGCAGCTGCGTCGCGCCCAGCGCCGGCAGCGAGTCGACGATCACCAGCTTGCCCGTTTGGTCAGGATGGTCGATGGCCATTTTCAACGCCAGGAAGCCGCCCAGGCTATGCCCGATGATGGCCGGCTGGCCCAGTTTTTGGGTGCCGATGTAGTCGGCCAGTTGTTGCTCGGCCTGCGCCAGCAGGTCGCCCTCGATGGGCGCCACGCCGGCAAAGCCGGCCAGTGTCAGCACGTGGCATTGGCGTGCGGCTTGCGGGCCGCACAGGCGCGCCACCGTGCCTTGCCAGACTTCGCCGGAAGACGCCAGGCCGGGAATCAGGACCAGGGGACGGCCTTGTCCTGTGACCTCGACCTTGAATGCCGCAGGCGCGGCGGCCTGGCTGGCGCCTGCCAGCAGCGCCGTACTGAGTAAGATCAATGTTTGCAGTGTTCGTTTCATGGGGTGTTCCTCCTTGACGACCATGCTAGCGGCGCAGGGGCGCGGCTGCCAGCGCTGCGGGATGAGCGGCGCCAGGGCGGGATGAGTGGTTCAGATCCACGCATCCTGGTCCTGGCAGTGCTCCGGGAGGTAGGTCAGGTACTGCACCATGCGCGGCGCCGGGCCGCGGTTGGGCGTGGCGCAATGGGGCAGGGCCTGGTGCCAGATGATGAAATCGCCGGCCATGCCTTCGACGGGCACGGGCCGCAAGTCCTCGACGGCCCATTCGCGCGGCTGGCGGCCCGGCGGTACTTGCCGCAGCCAGCCGGCCATGTGGTGCTGGAAGCCGGGCACGCAGTGAAAGGCGCCGTGCTGCGCCGGACAGTCGCTCAGGTACAGCATGCCTTGCAGCTTGAAGGGAACCGGCTGTTGCAGGCTGACGTCCCAGTGCAGGGCGCTGCCAAGGAAACGGTGCTGCGGCGTTTCCGGCGGATTGAAGCTCACCTTGTCGATGCTGGCGTAGATGCCGGTGCCGGTGCCGATGCCGGTGTCATATAGCTGCTGACAGGCGTGGCGTATGTGCGCGCAGTGGCGGTTTTCCTCGAGGGCCGGATGGTCGGAAAACTGCAGCATCAGGCCCCGCTTGCCCGGGTGCGGCCGGTACCACGATGCCATATCATCGGGGCTGGCGCCCAGGTATTCCCATATCGCCGTTTGTGCGGCGACGCACTGCGCGCGCGGCACGGCGCCGCGCAGCACCAGGTAGCCGTGCTCATCGAAATGGCGCAGTTCGGCGGCCGACAGCACGTCCTGATGCGCGCTGGCGGCGTGCGCCGGGCGGACGCGCGTGCGGCCGGCCAGCCACGCCTGGAAGGCTTCCAGCGTAGGGCGTTGCTGGAACAGGAACTGCATGGCGTCTTCCATGGAAATGCCGCGCGCATACAGCGCCTTGATGTCCCGGTGGTCGCGCGCCAGTCCCTGGCTGCCGGCCGCGCCGCCGTGTCCCGTGCAGCGTTGCCATAATTCGTGCAAGTGAGGCCAGTCGTCCATGGTGTCTTTTGTCTGGTTGAAGAAATCAGCCGGTGCGCAGGCGGCGCCACAGGGTGGTGCGGCTGATGCCGAGGTAGTGGGCGGCGGCGTCGCGGCGTCCGCCAAAGCGCGCCAGCACGGCGCTGGCGCTTTCGTCTTCCGGGCGCGGCGCGATGGCGGCGGCCGGCGCCGGCAGCGGCACCGGCGTGCCGGCAGCATTGGCCAGTTCCGGCGCCACGCCCAGCACGAAGGCGGGCGTCAGCGCCTGCAGCGGCTCGGCGGCCAGGAACAGGGCCAGGCGCTCGGCCAGGTTGCGCAGTTCGCGCACGTTGCCGGGCCAGTCGTAGCGGCGCAGCAGCGGCGCGCAAGCCTGGATTTCCGCATGCAGGTTGGGGTGCGGACGGGCGCCCAGCGCGGCCAGCGCGTTTTTCAGCGACCACTCGGCCAGGCCGGGAATGTCGCTGGCGCGTTCGCGCAATGCGGGCAAATGCAGGCGCAGCACGGCCAGGCGGTAGAACAGGTCGGCGCGGAAGCGTCCTTCGCGGATGCGCTGTTCCAGGTCGCAATGCGTGGCGCTGATGATGCGTACATTGATGGCGATGGGCCGCGTGCCGCCCACGCGCACCACTTCGCGCTCTTCCAGTACGCGCAGCAATCGCGTTTGCAGGGCCAGCGGCATTTCGCCGATTTCGTCGAGGAACAGGGTGCCGTGGTTGGCCGCCTCGAACAAGCCCGCATGGCCGCCCCTGCGTGCACCCGTGAAGGCCCCATCCTCGTGGCCGAACAGTTCCGATTCCAGCAGGGATTCGGCGATGGCGCCGCAGTTGATGGCGATGAAGGGGCGGTTCGCGCCCAGGCTGCGCGGGCTTTCGCGATGGATCGCCTGCGCCACCAGTTCCTTGCCGCTGCCCGTTTCTCCCTGGATCAGCACCGTTGCCGGCGAGCGCGCATACAGCACCACCGACTGGCGCAGCGCTTCCATCGCTTCCGACTCGCCGCGCAGATCGTGCAGGCCGTGCCGCGCGCGCAGGGTGTCGGCCACTACCGTGCGGCGTCCGCGGTTCGATTCGATCTGGGTCAGGCGCGCCAGTTCCAGCGCATCGTCGAAGGCGCGCCGGATGGCCGTGGCCGAATACACGAAGACGGCGGCCAGTCCCACCTCTTCGGCCAGGTCGGTGACGAGGCCCGCGCCGACGACGGCTTTGACCCCGGCCGCCTTCAGTTCATTGATCTGCGCGCGCGCGTCTTCCTCGGTGGCATAGGTGCGCTGAAAGATCTGGAAGCCGAAGGTGGCGGCAAATTCCGCCAGTTCCGGCATCGGGTCCTGGTAGGTGACGACGCCGATGTGCGGCGAGATGCGCCGCGCGCGCGCCAGCGCCTGCATCACGTCGTAGCCGCTGGCCTTGGCGATGATGACGGGTACCGACAGCCTGCCTTTCAGGTAGGCGCCGTTCGAACCGGCCGCGATGACGGCGTCGCAGCGCTCCGTGGCCATGCGTTCGCGGATGTGGCGCACGGCGTCGTCGAAGCCCAGGTTGATCGGTTCGATCGTCGCCAGGTCGTCGTATTCGAGCGTGATGTCGCGGAACAGGTCGAACAGGCGCGAGACGGAGACGGTCCAGATGACGGGTTTGTCGCGGTGGTCGAGCGGAGGTTGGGGAGGGCGGCGCATGCTTTATTCTAAACGATTTGTTTCATTTTTCAGCCATGCAACGGCGTTGCAACGGGCGTGTTGCAAGTGGTCTGTGGTGTTTCAGATATTGCCAATAAGGAATATGAAAAAACCCCGGGAAACTGGTTTATGATCTAGCAGCACCATGATGCTTGGAAGAATATTTGCCCAGGCGCATGTTTATCTTGTCCTTAACCATCCCATGGTGTCCATGAACCGCGTACCGACCAGTCCCGATTTCATCGCCGATGCCTTGCAACTGATCGCCTTGCCGGCCTGCGCCTGCGATGCCTGCGGCATGGTGGTGGCCGCGAATGGCGCCTTGCAGGCCCTGCTGGGGCGGGATATGGCGGGCCGGTTGCTGGCCGACTGCTTTACGGAAGCCTACAAGGCGTCGAGCACCAGCATGCTGCGCGGTACGCTTGGCGCGGCCGGGCGCGAGCGGCACTGGGACAGCAGCCTGGAAGGGGAGGCGGGCGCCATCGCCGTGCAGGTCTGGTCGCGGCCCTTGCTGGTGGACGATGGCTTGCCCGGTGCGACTCTCGTGTTTGCCGACATCAGCGTGCAGCAGCGCGACCAGCAAGCCTTGCGCAAGACCTTGCTTGAGCAGCAGGCGATCCTGGAAAGCGCGGCCGTCGGCATCGTCTTTTCCAAGGGCGGCTTCATCGAGGAGTGCAATATCCGCGCCGCCGAGATGCTCGGCTACGCGCGTCACCAGCTGACGGGCATGCCGGGCGCAGTGCTGTACCGCTCCGCCGAGCATTGCCGCGCCCTGGGGCTGGAAGCGGCGCCGCTGCTGTCGAAGGGCAAGCCGTACCGCACGGAACTGGAATTGCGGCGTCAGGATGGCACCCTGTTCTGGAGTCGCCTGCACGGGCGCGCCGTCGATCCCCTCAATACGCATGACGGCACGGTCTGGATCATCGAAGACATCAGCGACCACCGGCGCGATGAAGACCAGCTGCGGCGCGCCATGCTGGAAATGCAGGCGGTGATGGATAACGCGCCCCTGGCCATCGGTTTTCAGCGCGACAAGGGCGTGCTGCGCTACAACCGGCGTTTCGCCGAATGCTTCGGTTTTGACGGCGACAGCGGCGTGGGCCTGGCCGTCGCCGACCTGTATCCGTCGCGCGCGGCGTATGACAATGTCGTGCGCCAGGCCGCACCGCTGCTGCGGCGCGGCTTGCCGTTCCAGGGCGAGATGGAGATGCGCCGCCGCGACGGCTCCACGTTCTGGGCGCTGGCGTATGGCTATGTGCTGAATCCCGAGAGCCAGTCCGACCGCGCGCTGCGCGACACGATCTGGCTGTTCGACGACCGCAGCGCGCAGAAGGCGGCCGAGGAGGCGACGCGCCAGCTGATGCTCGAGCAGCAGGCTATCCTCGACAATGCCTCCGTCGGCATCCTGTTTTCCCGTTCGCGCCTGATCCTGCGCTGCAATCCCCGTTTCGCCGAAATGTTCGGCTACGCGCAGGAGGAGATGACGGGCCTGCCCGCCGCCGAACTGTTTCCGTCGCCCGCCGCCTACGAGGAGTTTGGCGTACAGGCCACGCCGCTGCTGGGACAGGGCTTGCCATACGAGCAGGATGAATCGCTGTTCCGCCGCCGCGACGGCAGCCTGTTCTGGTGCCGCATCCGCGCCAAGGCCGTCGACCAGACGCACAGCGAGCAGGGCGCCATCTGGATACTGGAAGACATCACGGCCAGCCGCCAGACGCAGATGGAAGTGGCGGCCATCATGACGAATGCCTCGGTGAGCATCTTGTATACCAAGAACCGCCTGATCACGCGCTATAACCTGGGCTTTGCCGCGATGTTCGGCTATAGCGGCGACGAGGCGCTGGGCTTGCCCGGGCGCGCGCTGTACGTGTCGCAGCAATCGTACGAGCTGCTGGGCGCGGCGGCCTTCCCCTTCCTGTCCGTGGCCAAGCCCTTCCAGACGGAAGTGGAAATGATGCGCCGCGACGGCAGCACCTTGTGGGCGCAGCTGATCGCCTATGTCGTCAATCCGGACGATCCCGCCGCCGGCACCATCTGGATCATCGAGGACCGCACGGAAGCCAAGCGCGCCGAAGAATCGCTGCGCAACGCGCTGCTGGAAAACCAGGCCATCCTGGACAGTGCCGTGCTGGGCATCTCGGTGATAGAGGGCGGCTACAATTTGCGTGCCAACAGCAAGATGGAAGAGCTGTTCGGCTATGGACCGGGCGAAATCAACGGCCTGTCGGTGCAGGCCCTGTATCCGGACATGGCCGCGTGGAAGGTGGCGCGCGGCGAGACGGCACGCGATTTCGATGCGGGACGCGTGCACATGTCGGAATACCAGCTGGTGCGCAAGGATGGCAGCCGCTTCTGGGCGCGCCTGTCCGGCCGGCCGTTCGACCTGGCGCATGCGCATGGCCGTTCCGTATGGCTGGTCGACGACGTGACGGCGCGCCGCGAGGCGGCCGAGGCGGTGCGCCGCGCGCGCGACGAGCTGGAATTGCGCGTGCAGGAACGCACGGCCGAACTGGCCGGCGCCAACCTGCTGTTGCAGGGCGAGATCGTCGAGCGGCGCCAGGCCGAGGCGCGGGTGCACCACATGGCCTATCACGACAACCTGACAGGCTTGCCGAACCGCGCGCTGCTGTCGGACCGGCTGGAACGGGCCATGCTGGCCTCGCAGCGTTCCGGGCGCAAGCTGGCCGTGATGTTCATCGACCTGGACCGCTTCAAGACCATCAACGATTCGCTGGGCCACATGACGGGCGACCTGCTGCTCAAGGAAGTGGCCGCCCGGCTGTGCGGCGCCGTGCGCGCCAGCGACACGGTGGCGCGCCTGGGCGGCGACGAATTCGTCGTGCTGGTGCCGGGCATCCGCGGCAGCGACGAAGCGGCGCGCGTGGCCGAGAAGATCATCGAAGCGCTGACACCCGCCTTTCCGCTCGACGGCCATGTGCTGCATGTGACGCCGTCGATCGGCATCTGCCTGTATCCGGACGATGGCGGCGACGTCGACGCCCTGATGCGCCATGCCGATGCGGCCATGTACCACGCCAAGGGCAATGGCCGCAATAACTACCAGTTCTTCACGCAGACGATGAACCAGGCGGCGGCCTTGCACTTCGACCTGGAAAGCAGCTTGCGCACGGCGCTGGCGCTGCAGCAGTTCGAACTGTTTTACCAGCCCGTCATCGATATCGCCACGCGCCGGCTGCATGGCATGGAAGTGCTGCTGCGCTGGCGCCGCCCGGGCCACGGCCTGGTGCTGCCGGACCGCTTCATTCCCATCATGGAGGAAAACGGCCTGATCGTGCCGGTGGGCGAATGGGTGATGCGCCAGGCCTGCGAGCAAAGCATGGCCTGGCAGCGCCAGGGTTTGCAGCCCGTACCCTTGGCGGTGAATCTGTCGCCGCGCCAGTTCATGCACAAGGGCCTGGTGGCGGCGATTGGCGCCGTGGTACGGGAAACGGGCATCGACCCGGCGCTGCTGGAATTCGAGATCACCGAGACGGCGCTGATGCAGCACGGCGAGCATACGCTGGAGATTTTGCGCCAGATCAATGGCATGGGCTTGCGCCTGTCGATCGACGATTTCGGCACCGGCTATTCCAGCCTGGCCTACCTGAAGCGCTTCCCCGTGAAGAAGGTCAAGATCGACCGCGCCTTCATCAAGGACCTGGAGCACAGCGGGGAAGACCGCGCCATCGTGGCGGCCATCATCGCGCTGGCCGACAGCCTGCAATTGTCGGCCGTGGCCGAGGGCGTGGAGACGGAAGAGCAGTTCGCCCTGCTGCAGGCGAACGGCTGCCGCTATGCGCAGGGCTATCTGTTTTCCGCGCCAGTGCCTGCCGTGAACGCGCAGGCCTTGCTGGAGCGGATAGCCGTTAGCTAGTCAATCGTCGCCACGACTGGCGCATGGTCGGACGGCTGTTCCCACTTGCGCGGTACGCGGTCGATGACGCACGCCGTGCAGCGGGCGGCGAGGGCGGGCGAGAGCAGGATGTGGTCGATGCGCAGGCCCTTGTTCAGGCGGAAGCCCAACTGGCGGTAATCCCACCAGCTGAACGATTTGTCCGCCTGCTCGAACAGGCGGAAGGCATCCGTCAGGCCAATGTCGAACAGGCGCTGCAGGGCGGCGCGTTCCTTGTCCGACACCAGTACCTGGCCTTCCCAGGCGACAGGGTCGTGCACGTCGCGGTCGTCGGGCGCGATATTGTAGTCGCCGACGACGGCCAGTTGCGGGTGCTGCTGCGCTTCTTCGGCCAGCCAGTCGTGCAGGGCGGCCAGCCAGCCCAGCTTGTATTCGTACTTGTCCGAGTCGACGCTCTGGCCGTTCGGCACGTAGGCGCAGACGACGCGCACGCCACCGATGGTGGCGGCCAGGATGCGCTGCTGCGCATCTTCATAGCGCGGGTTGTTCTTCACCACGTCGGTGATCGGCAGCTTCGACAGGATGGCCACGCCGTTATACGTTTTCTGGCCGCTGAAGACCACCTGGTAGCCGGCCGCCTCGATCTCGGCGACGGGGAACTTGTCGTCCGTCAGTTTGGTCTCTTGCAGGCAGAGTATGTCGACCGGGTTGTCTGTCAGCCACTGCAGCACTTGCGGCAGGCGCACTTTGAGCGAGTTGACGTTCCAGGTGGCGAGTTTCATGGGAAAAATCCTTGCTTGAATGGGTATCGTTAGGCGCGAATCTTACCGCATGCGTGTCGATGACGTCTTGCGCCGCTTGCCGGGTAGGAGCTTTATTTGCTGGCAGGGAAAAAGAGTACAAATAAAGTATTTATACTTAACCAATCGTGGCGCATGAATATTATGTTTTTGTGTATCATTGATCAACCCCTATGTTTGATTTGGCATAAGTGGCTGGCGTGGCAGGATGCGTCTCGCTGATTAACGCGACAAAGGTGTAAAGTTTCTCGCTAAAACGCGATAAAAACTACTAAAATGGCACCGTGTAACAACTGTGTCACACAGCTTTGTTACGGCCAAGTTGGCAACCAGACAGGAAGCAGTTGTAATTAGTTGTAATTGCTATTCCGATTACATGACCACTGTGCCGGGGACGGAGTGTCAATTCCGTCCTTGGCGCCGCCAGACTTGTTATATAAATTGCAGTACTATATCTATGAGACTGTTTTGCGACATCAATAGATGGTACTATTTTGAAATGTTGCAGTTTTAATAGTGAGACTTGCGCGTAGCATTTGCAAAGGAAGAAAATGCGAACTGCATTTGAAGCGTGGGCGCAGCGTGACGGCCACATTGTGCGGCGAAGAGAAGACAAACCGGATGAGTACCTGATTTTCGAGACCCAGCGCCGCTGGGTTATCTGGCAGGCTGCTCTGACGCATGGCAAGACGGCTGCCAAGCCGCGCGTGAGCGCTGCCGAAAAGGCGGCGAAAGCCCAGCGCGCGCTGGAAATGTCTTCCGATGAAGCGACCGTGCGCAACAAGGTGCTCAATGAAGTGCTCGACGCCTTCAGCGGCGCCGATGGCGCGGCCGGCATGGAAGGCATACTGAAAGTGATCCAGGGCCTGAAGCAGAAGCAGAAGGCACTGGCCGACGACAAGAGCGAAGATTCAACGGCTTGAGGGGACGGCGATGCGTTATCGGCACTACAAGGGCGGCATTTACGAACTGGTGTGCGAAGCCACGCTGGAAGCGGATCTGACGCCGATGATCGTCTATCGCGCCGCCGACGGTTCCATCTGGACCCGGCCGAAGGACGTGTTCTTTCAACTGATCGAAGTCGAAGGCGTCATGGTCCAGCGTTTCGCTCCCATCAACTGATGGCCGCCTGCGTGCGTGCCCGGGATACTCTTCATGCGTAAATTGCTGCCTGCCGCTCTGGTGCTGGGCTTTGCCTGCGCCGCGGCGCATGCCGAAACCATCGGTTCGGTCGACACGGTGTTCAAACTGATCGGCCCTGACCACAAGATCGTCGTCGAAGCGTATGACGACCCGCGAGTCGCCGGCGTCAGCTGCTATCTGTCGCGCGCCAAGACGGGCGGCATCAAGGGCGCCGTCGGCCTGGCCGAAGACAAGGCCGATGCGGCCGTGGCGTGCCGCCAGGTGGGGCCGCTGCAATTCAAGGGCAAGCTGCCACGCCAGGAAGAAGTGTTTACCGAGCGAGCCTCGATCTTCTTCAAGCATGTGCGCGTCGTGCGCATGGTCGACAGCAAGCGCAATGCGCTGGTCTACCTCGTGTATTCCGACCGCCTGATCGATGGCAGTCCGAAAAACAGCGTCACCGCCGTCGCCGTGCCCGGCGACCAGCCGATTCCCGTCCGTTAAGCGAGCTTCCCATGCGCGTGCCATCGTCTGCCGCCCTTGCCGCCAGGACGCTGCTGCTGTTTGGCCTGGGCGGCTGCGCCACCCTGACTGGCAACACCGAGCAGATGGTGCTGGTGCAAACCATCCAGGATAACCGCGAACTGACTGGCGCCGGCTGCATCCTCAGCAACGACGTGGGCAAGTGGTTCGTCACCACGCCCGGGCGCATCACCATCCGCAAGAGCCAGGAACCGTTGAAGGTCGACTGCCGCAAGCACGGTTCGCCCGCCATCGCGACGGACGACCATATCGACCCCAAGCTCAATGGCAGCGTCTGGGGCAATGTCATCCTGACCCTGGGCGTCGGCTATTTCGTCGACCGCAACACGGGCGCCGGCTTTGACTACCCATCCATTTTGACCATCGTCATGCAGGACCCCGCGCGCCTGGCGCCGCCGCCCGCGCCCGTCGCCGCGAAGCCGCAGCCGGCCGCCGTGCCGGAAACAGTGGTGCAGCCGAAGGTGGCGCCGTCGCCCTTGCCCAATCCCGTCGTCTACTGATTCAACTGCACATAAAAAAAAGCCGCCAGGGTCAGTGACCGTGGCGGCTGCTTCGCGGCGCCGATAGCGCAGGGCGCGCTACCGGCAGGCGTCAATTTAGACGCGGTTGATCAGGAACGTCGTCAGCAGTGGGACTGGACGGCCGGTCGCACCTTTTGCGCCGCCCGATTTCCATGCCGTGCCGGCGATGTCCAGATGCGCCCAGGTGTACTTCTTGGTGAAGTTTTCCAGGAAGGCCGCTGCCGTCACCGAACCGCCGCCTGGCGTGCCGATGTTGGCCAGGTCGGCGAAGTTCGACTTCAGCTGCTCGTTGTACGCCTCTTCGATCGGCATGCGCCATGCTGTGTCGCTCGACTGTTTGCCCGCTGCCAGCAATTCATTGGCCAGCTGGTCATGCGCCGCATCGCTGCGCGTAAACAGGCCGCTGTTGTGGTGGCCCAGGGCCACGACGCAAGCGCCCGTCAGGGTGGCGATATCGACCACGGCTGCCGGTTTGAAGCGTTCGGCGTAGGTCAGCGCGTCGCACAGCACCAGACGGCCTTCGGCGTCCGTGTTCAGCACTTCGATGGTCAGGCCGTTCATGGACGTGACGATGTCGCCCGGCTTGGTGGCACGGCCCGACGGCATATTTTCGCACGCGGCGATGATGCCGATGACGTTCAGCTTCAGGTTCATTTCGCCGATGGCGCGGAAGGTGCCCAGGACGGAGGCGGCGCCGCACATGTCGTACTTCATTTCATCCATGCCAGGACCGGCCTTGATCGAAATGCCGCCCGTGTCGAAGGTGATACCCTTGCCGACCAGGACGACTGGTGCATCCTTGGCCTTGCCGCCCATGTGTTTCAGGACGATGAACTTCGGCGGCTGCTCGCTGCCGTTGGTGACGGACAGGAAGCTGCCCATTTTCAGCGCTTCGAGCTGTTTGCGGTCCAGCACTTCGACTTCGAACTTGTAATCCTTGGCCAGCTGCTTGGCCGTGTTGGCCAGGTAGGTCGGATTGGCGATGTTTGCCGGCAGGTCGCCCAGGTTGCGCGTCAGGTCGGAACCGTTGGCGATGGCGATGGCTTGCGCCAGCGCGCCGCGCGTGGCGGCCGTTGCAGGAGCAGCCAGGACGATCTTGCGCACGCCTGCTGGCGCCGGATCCTTTTTGCTTTTTTGCGAGTCGCAGCGGTATTGGCTGTCATGTGCGGCTTGCACCACGCAACGGATTGCCCAATTTACGTCGCGCTCTTTCACTTCAGCCAGCGGTAATGCGATAATGGCGTCCGCAGCGCCCAGCGAGCCGAAGGCCTTCAATGCGGCTTGTACGCCGGTCGTGAAGCTTTTTTCGCTGACAGTGTCATCGCTGCCCATGCCTACCAGCAGAACACGTTCGGCGGCGACGCCATCGACTGCGCGCAGCAGCAAGGTGCTGCCAGGCTTGCCGCTGATGTCGCCGGACTTCAGCGCAGCCGAAATCGCACCCTTGCTGTCCAGCGATTTTGCCGCTGGCGACAGTTTTTTGTTTTCGAATACCGCAACCGCGATGCATCCGCTTTTGGCCGTGCCGAGGGTGCTCTTGGTATCGAATGCTTTTATGCTAAAGTCCATTTGGTTCTCCGTTTTCATTTACTAGTAACGTGTTACTCAACTAACTGATCCGAATTATAAACTCCGAATGATCTTTCAACGCGCCCTTCGACGTGAATTGGCTAGTGCCGCCGGGGCCACCTTCACAGTTTTGTTCAGCATCCTGCTCACCTGGATGCTGATCGGTATTCTCGGCAAGGCGGCGGGCGGCAAGATTGCGTCGTCCGACGTCATGTCGCTGATGGTTTTTTCCGCCCTGATGCAGCTGCCCACCATCATCATCCTCACCGGATTCATTTCGGTACTGATGGTCGTCACCCGCAGCTACAAGGAGTCGGAGATGGTGGTGTGGTTCGCCTCCGGCCTGAGCCTGTCGCGCTGGATCTGGCCCGTGCTCAGCTTCGGCCTGCCACTGGTGCTGGCCACCGGCATCCTGAGCCTGTACGCCACGCCGTGGGCGCAAAAGAAAAGCGATGAATATGTGGCGCGCTTTGAAAAGCGCGAAGACCTGCAGAAAGTCACGCCGGGCCAGTTCCGCGAATCGGCCGGCAGCAACCGCATCTTCTTCGTCGAGGGCGTCAGCGGCGAGAAGACGGTGGTGCAAAACGTCTTCGTCAATACCGTCGATGAAAAAGGCAGCGCCGTCGTCGTCGTCGCCAAGGAAGGCGTGATCAATACCGACGCCAAGGGTGAACGCTTCCTGGTGCTCAAGAGCGGCCGCCGCTACCAGGGCGTGCCGACGCAGGCGGACTTCCAGACCATGGAGTTCGAACAGTACATCATGCGCATCGAGAGCAAGCAGCAGGAACTGGGCGCGGAACTGGGCGTGCGCGCCATGAGCACTATGGCGCTCATCGCCGATCCGAATCCGTATACCATGGCCGAATTGCTGTGGCGTGTCAGCGCGCCCCTGATCGGCCTGATGCTGATCCTGCTGGCCATTCCGCTGGGCTTTGTCAATCCGCGTGCAGGCAGTTCGACCAACCTGATCATCGCCCTGCTGATTTTCTTTACGTACAGCAACCTGATCAAGGTCATCGAAGCGAGCGTGAAACAGGGCCGCCTGACCTTTGGCCTGGCCTGGTGGCCGCTGCACCTGCTGGCAGCGCTGGCCGTGGTGGCGCTGTTTGCGTGGCGCCTGAATGTGAACCACCGCTATCATCCGCTGGTCCTGCTGGCGGCTTTCAAGCGCGCGCGCCGCGCCGGCAATACAAGTAAAGCGGCATCGAAATGAAGATTTTACAGCGCTATTTTGCGGTCTCGATATTCCAGGCGGTGCTGTTCGTGCTGCTGGCCTTCCTGGCACTGCAAGCCTTCATCGACCTGACGGGCGAGCTGCCCAAGGTGGGCCGCAACGGCTACACCATCCAGTATGCCTTCCTGTACGTGCTGGTGCTGGTGCCGGGGCACGTGTACGAGGTGATGCCGATCGCGGCGCTGATCGGCACGATCTACACGATGGCGCAGTTTGCCGCCAGTTCCGAATTTACCATCATGCGCGCATCGAGCATGTCGACGGCGATGGCGGCCGGTTTCCTGTTCCGCATCGGTATCGTCTTCGTCGTCATCACCTTCATCTTCGGCGAGTTGATCACGCCGCGCACGGAACCGCTGGCCGAACGCCTCAAGCTGACCTCGCGCGGCGCGGCCGTGTCCAGCGAGTTTCGCTCGGGCCTGTGGACCAAGGACATGGTCAAGAGCGATGGCCTGACGGGCACCGTCACCGGTTCGCGCTTTTTCAATGTCGGCGAAGCGCGTCCGGACGGCCAGCTGAAAAACGTTAAGCTGTATGAATTCGACACCGATATGCGTTTGCGCACCCTGACCGTGGCCAAGGGCGCGACGTATCGGGGCAATAATATCTGGCGCCTGACCGATGTGACGGAAACCTCGTTCTCGAACAGCGCGGCCACGTCGCCCGGCTTCGAGCCGAAGCTGTCGAACTACTATGGGCAGGAAACGAGCCTGGTGCACACAGTGCAAAGCGCCAGCAAGGACATGACGTCGGAAGTGACGCCGAAGATCCTGACGGTGTCGGCTTCCGATCCCGAGCGCATGTCGGCCAGCGAACTGGCCGTGTACACGCGCCACCTGGCCGAGAACAAGCAGGAAACCGAGCGTTTCCGCATCGCCTTCTGGAAAAAGCTGATCGACCCGCTGGCCATTTTCGTGTTGATGGCGCTGGCGCTGCCGTTCGCCTACATGCATACGCGCAGCGGCGGCATCAGCCTGAAGATCTTCATCGGCATCATGATCGGCGTGAGCTTCATGCTGGTCAACACCCTGTTCTCGCATCTGGGGCTGCTCAGCACCTGGCCGGCCTTCCTGACGGCGGTGGCGCCGAGCGCGCTGTATCTGCTGCTGGCGCTGGGCGCCCTGTGGTGGGTGGAGCGGCACTGATGGAGACGAACGCGGAACAGGCGCTGATCCTGTTTGCCCATGGCGCGCGCGCCGCATCGTGGGCCGCGCCCTTCGAGCGCCTGCGCGACCTGACCCAGGCGCGCATGCCCGGCACCGGCGTGCACCTGGCTTTCCTTGAACTGATGACGCCACGCCTGCCCGAGCTGGTAGCGACCCTGCTGGCCAAGCTGCCGGCCGGCGCCATTCTGGACGTCACCGTGGTGCCCGTGTTCTTGGGGCAGGGCGGGCATGTGCTGCGCGACTTGCCGCTATTGCTGGAAGAATTGCGCCAGCGGCATCCGGCACTGCGCCTGAAGGTGGTCGAGGCGGTCGGCGAGAACGCCAGCGTGCTCGCCGCCATCGCCGATTACTGCGTGGCGGCGCCAGGCTCCAGCACTCTCCCTTGAGCGGCATCGACATCGTCTACCTGTGGGTTGACGGCACCGATCCCGCCTGGCGCGCGCGCTGGCAGCACGCGTATGCCGCCTGGGCGCAGGCGCATCCCGGCCAGCTGGCCTTGCACGGCAACGTGGCGGGGCGCTACCGCGACAACGGCGAGCTGCGCTACAACCTGCGCGCGCTCGAGCGCTTCTTCCCCGGTCACGGCCATATCTACCTGCTGACGGACCGGCAAGTGCCGGAGTGGCTGCGCGCCTCACCGCACCTGACGGTGATCGACCATGCGAGCCTGATGCCCGGCGCCGCCTTGCCCGTGTTCGATTCCGGCCATATCGAATCGTATCTGCACCATATTCCGGGCCTGTCCGAGCGCTTCCTGTATCTGAACGACGACGTATTTTTTGGCGCGCCGTTCGAGCCCGCATTCTGGTTTGGGGAGGAAGGGGACGGGCGTTTGAGCGTTTTCACGGAGAGTGCGCTGCACGAAGACATGCAGGGCTTGCGCGCCGACCTGGCGGCGCCTGTCAATTGCGCCACCTTGTCGCGGCAATGGCTGTCGGCGCAGTATGCAGCTTACCAGCATGAACCGCGCCTGTATGCGCACGCGCCGCGGCCCATGCTGAAAAGCGCGCTGCATGCACTGGAAGGGCTGGCGCCGGCCATGTTTGCCGGCGTGCGCGCGACGGTGTTTCGCTCGTGGCAGGTGCCGGCGTTGCTGCCCGACCTGGTGCCGCGCTGGATGGTGCATCAGGGGATTGCGCGGTCGCGCATGCTCGACCCGCTGCATATCGCCAGCGGCGATGTGGCGGCGCCGCAGCAGCTTGAGGAGCTGGCGGCGCGTTTTGGCAGCTTGCCGTTTTTCTGTATCAACGATACCTGCGACGAGGCCGAGGATGACGACCCGCGCCTGCTGCGCGTGGCCGCGACCTTGCAGCGGCTGCTGCCGCTGCCATCTTCATTTGAAGGCGGTTAAGCCGATTTCTTCTTTGGCGCCAGGCTGATGCGGGCGGCGGCCGAACTGTCGGACAGCGAAGCGAGGAACAGCAGCAGATAGGCGCCCAGTTCGAAGACTTCCTCGCCCAGCAGCGCGTAGGCGTCCGGCATGCCATGGAAGACCTTCTTGTCGAAGGGCCAGCCGGCGACCATCAGCAAGCCGCCGATGGCCGTCAGGATGGTGATGCGCATGCTGAAAATCAGGCCGGCATGGGCAAACACCTTGCGGGCACGCGGCGCGAAAAAGATCAGGATGCGTATCAGGATCAGCAATTCCAGCACGCGCAGGGCTTTTTCCAGCTGGGCCCAGACGGGCGCAGTGCCGAACTGGTCGATATCGAGTTCGCGCAGCAGGAAGCCGAACAGCAGGGCGCACAAGCCTGCATGCATGAGGAAGCGCAGCGACTGGCGGTCAGTCTCTTGCCAGGCGCGCACGCCGTGCACGGTGCAAGCCAGGGCCAGGAACAGCGCTTGCAGCCATTCCAGCAAATGGTTTTCGTCGTCGATATTCGGGAACACCGTCCACAGGGCGATGGAGGCGAGCATGCTTAACAGCACAGCACTGGCGACGCCGACATTGCTGCGGCTGAGCGAAGTCAGGGCTTCGCGCATGGAGGTGAAATTCATGTGTGGTCGTAAGGCTAAAGTTGCGCGGCGCGGTATTGCAGCCTGCGGGCGCAGCTTTTTTCGGGGAGGTTGCCAGTGGTTCCGTCAGCCGGGAGACCGCATGGCAAGCGCTATGGCGGGGCGAAGCGTGAATTTATTGCTATCACACAACAACTTCTCGAGAAAAGATGCGTCCGCATCGTATCATGTTTCCTCTGAAGACGTCGATTACTGACTTTAAAGTCGGTAAAATACGGTGTGTTTATTCAAGCATGGCGCGCCAGCATGGCGGCTGCTTCTTCGGTGCTCTGGTGGGCGCGCGCGGCCATGGCGTCGCCCAGCATCACCAGCACGGGGCCGTGGGTATCGCCCAGGCCATGCGCCAGGGCGCTCAGCGGCAGGCGTACGATGCGCTGGTCCGGGCGGCTGCAGTTTTCAATCACCACCACCGCGGTGTCGGCACGGCGGCCCTGCGCCAGCAGGCGCTGTGCCGTGGCGATGGCTTCACGGCCGCCCATGTATTGCACCAGGGTGTCGCAGTCGGGAATGCGCGTCTGGTCCGGTTCGCCCGGCGCCGTGCTGGACGTGAAAAAGGCCACGCTGCGCGACACGCCCCGCTTGGTCAGCGGCTGCTGTGTGGCGGCCGCTGCCGCCAGTGCCGTGGTAATGCCGGGCACCACTTCCACCGTGATGCCTGCCTCTTCCAGCGCGCGCAATTCCTCGTCGGCGCGCCCGAACAGCATGGGGTCGCCCCCTTTCAGACGCACGACGACGGCGTGCTTGCGCGCATGGTCGACCAGTTGCTTGTTGATGAAGGCCTGCGCCGTCGACAACTGGCCGCAGCGCTTGCCTACGAGGATTTTCTTCGCCTGCGGACACAGCTCCAGCATCTCTTCGGTGACCAGCGCGTCGTGCAGCACGACGTCCGCTTGCGCCAGCAGGCGCGCGCCGCGCAAGGTCATCAGGTCTTGCGCGCCGGGGCCGGCGCCGACCAGGTAGACCTTGCCGGGGAGAGATGGGGAGCTGTTCATGTGGCTGCCTTTCCTGGACGATGCGGAGTTAGAGTCGAACCATGCCGGCCGCGACCGTCTGGTGGGTGACTTCATCGATCAGGATGAAAGCACCGGTGGCGCGGATATCGGCATACGCGTCGGCCGCCAGCGCCTGCTGCACATTCAGGCTGATGCGGGCGATATCGTTGAGCTTCAAGCCTTCGGCCGGATGGCGCTGCTGCGTATTGATGTCGAGGATCGATTCGATCGCCGTCACCTTGGCTGCCGTCTGTTTCGTGCCGTGCTTGATCCAGTACTTGCGGCGCAGGTCCAGCGCGTCTTCCGACAGCCAGCACACGTCGGCCACCACCTGTTTCAGCAGGGTGGCAGGACGCTCGCTGCTTGCCAGCAAGTCGCCGCGCGAGATATCGAGGTATTCATTGAGCAGCAGGGTCACGGACTGGCCCACCACGGCCGTCGACAGCGAACCGTCCAGGGTGACGATATCTTTGACTGTTGCCGTCTGGCCCGATGGCTGCACCACCAGGGTGTCGCCGATGCTGACCTTGCCCGCTTCGATGCGGCCCATGTAGCCGCGGAAGTCGTTCGCTTCATGGCCATTGTGGCGCGCCACCAGCTGCACCGGGAAGCGGAATGGCGTGTCGTGCGATTCATCGTAGACGGACAGCGATTCGAGCAGTTCGATCAGGGTCGGGCCCGTGTACCAGCCCAGCTTGTCGCCGCGTTCGACGACGTTGTCGCCAGTGAGTGCCGACAGGGGAATCGGCGTGATGTCCTTCAAACCCAGCGACTGGGCAAATTCGCGGTAGGCGGCCACGATGCGCTTGTACACCGTTTCATCGTAGTCGACGAGGTCCATCTTGTTGACGGCCACGACCACGTGCTCGATCTGCAGCAAGTGCGCGATGGTCGAATGACGCTTGGTCTGGATCAACAATTCCACGCTGCCATCGTCACCCAGTTTTACCTTCGACACGTCGATCAGGATGATGACGGCATCGGCGGTGGAAGCGCCCGTGACCATGTTGCGCGTGTATTGTTCGTGGCCCGGCGTGTCGGCGATGATGAATTTGCGTTTCGGCGTGGCAAAGTAACGGTAGGCCACGTCGATGGTGATGCCTTGCTCGCGTTCCGCTTCCAGGCCGTCCGTCAGCAGGGACAGGTCGACCGTGTCGCCCACCGTGCGCTTGTGCTTGGAGCGCGACATGGCGTCGAGCTGGTCGGCGAAGATGCCCTTGCTGTCGAACAGCAAACGGCCGATCAGGGTGCTTTTGCCGTCATCGACGGAACCGGCCGTGATGAAGCGCAACATGCCGCGCTCCAGGCTGTCGGTGAGGTTGGTGTTCTGGATTGCTGCGTTCATTAGAAATACCCTGCTTTCTTGCGTTTTTCCATCGAGGCTTCGGAAGTCTGGTCATCCATGCGGGTGGCCCCCCGTTCCGTGATTTGCGTGATTGCCGTTTCGGCGATGATGGCGTCGACCGTCGCCGCATCGGAGGAGACAGGGCAGGTGCACGAGATATCGCCCACCGTGCGGAAGCGCACGACTTGCGTTTCCACCGTTTCGCCTTCGCGTGGCGGCGTCAGATCCGTCAGCGGCACCAGCAAGCCGTTGCGCGGGATCACCTGGCGTTCGTGCGCGAAGTAGATCGGCGGCAGTTCCAGTTGCTCGCGGGCGATGTATTGCCACACGTCCAGCTCCGTCCAGTTCGAGATGGGAAACACGCGCATGTTTTCACCGGGATGCACGCGGGTGTTATACAGGTCCCACAGTTCCGGACGCTGGGCTTTCGGGTCCCAGGCGCCGAATTCGTCGCGGAACGAGAAGATGCGTTCCTTGGCGCGGGCCTTTTCTTCATCGCGGCGGGCGCCGCCGATGCAGGCGTCAAAGCCGTGTTCGGCGATGGTTTCCAGTAAGGTGACGGCTTGCGCCGCATTGCGCGAATCCGTGGCCGGGTTGCGCAGACGCACGGTGCCGCGCTTGATCGAGTCTTCCACGGAGCCGACGATCAGGCGTTCGCCCAGTTCCGCCACCTTTTTATCACGGAAAGTAATGACTTCCGGGAAGTTGTGGCCCGTGTCGATATGTACGAGGGGAAATGGGAACTTGCCCGGGCGGAAGGCTTTCTCGGCCAAACGCAGCAAGACGACGGAATCCTTGCCACCGGAAAACAGCAGCGCAGGGTTGGCCGATTCGGCCGCCACTTCGCGCATGATGTGGATGGCTTCCGATTCAAGGCTGTCGAGGTGACGCTGGTTCAAAATATTGCTCATATGGGTGCTTTCTTATTCTGCTGAGTCTGTTGTGTCTGTTCAGGCTGCCACGGATTTGATGCGTATCAATTTGCCGTCCACCATGTGCAGGCCGCATTCCTTGGAGTCCGGGTTTTCCCACCACCAGCGTCCGGCGCGCACATCTTCGCCCGGCTGGACGGCCCGCGTACAGGGTTCGCAGCCGATCGACGGGTAGCCCTGGTCGTGCAGCGCGTTGTAGGGCACGTCGTTGGCGCGGATGTATGCCCACACGTCTTCTTCCGACCAGTCGGCCAGCGGATTGAATTTCGTCATCGCGTGCGCCGCGTCGTCTTCCTGCACGTGCAATTCGGCGCGCGTGGTGGACTGCGCACGGCGTTGTCCCGTCACCCAGGCCTTGTTGCCGGCCAGCGCGCGCCCCAGCGGTTCGACCTTGCGGATGCGGCAGCATTCGCGGCGCATCTCGACGCTGTTATAAAAGGCGTTCAGGCCGTTCTGTTCCACGTAGGCAGCCACCGCTTCCGGCTGCGGGCGGTACAAGGTGATGTCGTGGTCGTAACGGGTCTTGACCTTGTCGAGCACGGCCAGGGTTTCCTGGTGCAGCCGGCCCGTTTCCAGGGAAAAGATGCCGATGGGCAGCTTCGCCTTGAGAATCATGTCGGTCAGCACCATGTCTTCGGCTGCCAGGCTGGACGCGAACACGGCCGGCGAAAAATCCGCGGCGATGCGTGTCAGCGTTTGCTCGGTGGCGTCAATCAAAGAAGTCAAATTGCTCATGATGGGCCCTCAGATGCCGGCCGCGTTGTCGAGGTCAGGATTCTGGCCTTCGCGCTGGTGGCGGCGGAACAGCGGTGATTTTTGATCCCACGAAGCCTGGTAGGTTTCCGAAAAGACCGACAAACCTTTCAGGGCGTCGTGGATGCTGCGGTCGGGCCGGGTGGCATAAGCGTCAAAGCCTACCCTGTGCATGGAAAACAGCTGATCGCGCAGCACGTCGCCGATGGCGCGCAACTCACCCTGGAAACCCAGACGGGCGCGCAGGTTGAAGGCGATCGAATAGCCGCGGCCATCCGTGAATTTCGGGAAGTCCACGCCGATCACGGGCAGTTGCGCCACGTCGGCCGCCAGTTCTTCCGGGCGCTCGTCGCTGGCCAGCCATACGCCGATATCGGGCAGGCGGGCGGCCAGGGTCTCGCGCTGGGCTTGCCATACGAGCAGGGGCACGATGACCTTGCCTGCAGGCACGACGACCGTTTCCGGCGTGTCGTTTTCATCGAGGCGCAGCAAGCCCCAGGTATTTGGCACCACGGCGGCATTCTTGATGATTTCTTCGCGTACCTCAAACATATTCGTCCTCTCCCACCAGGTTGCCGACCGTGATCGGCGTTGCATATACGTGTTCCTTGAACGGCGCCACGCCCAGGCGCTGGGCCGTATCGACGAAGCGTTCGCCTTCGTGGCGGTCGCGCACATAGACGTGCAGCAGGCGGCCGATGACTTCAGGCATCTGCAGGGAAGAGAACGATGGTCCGATGATCTTGCCGATGGCCGCATTGTTGCCTTGTGCGCCGCCAATCGACACTTGATACCATTCGCTGCCATCCTTGTCGACGCCGAGGATGCCGATGCTGCCCACGTGATGATGGCCGCAGGCATTGATGCAGCCGGAAATATTCAGTTCGATCTCGCCGATGTCATGCTGGAAGTCGATGCTGTCGAAGCGTTCGGCAATGGCGGCCGCGATCGGCAGCGACTTGGCGTTGGCCAGCGAGCAGAAGTCGCCGCCGGGGCAGCAAATCATGTCCGTCAGCAAGCCGATGTTCGGCGTGGCCAGGCCGTGCGCCTTGGCTTCCTGCCACAGTTTGAACAGTTTCGACTGCTCCACGTCGGCCAGCACCAGGTTTTGCTCGTGGGTCACGCGCAGTTCGCCAAAGCTGTAGCGGTCGGCCAGATCCGCCACGAAGTCGATCTGCTCGGCCGTCGCGTCGCCCGGCGGCACGCCCGTTTTCTTCAGCGACAGTACCACGGCCACGTAGCCGGGACGCTGGTGCGGCTTGACGTTGCGCGCCAGCCAGTTCACATACGCCTTGTTGTCCGCGTGCTCCGCCTTGTAGTCGAGTTCCGGCAGGGCAAGGTAGGCGGGTGGATTGAAGAAGTCCGCCACGCGCTGCATTTCCTCGGCCGTCAAGGTTTCCGGACCATCTTTCAAGTCGACCCACTCTGCTTCCACCTGGCGCGTGAATTCTTCCACGCCGATGGCTTTCAACAGGATCTTGATGCGCGCCTTGTATTTGTTGTCGCGGCGGCCGTGCAGGTTGTACACGCGCATGATGGCCTGGATATACGTCAGCAAGTGCTGCCACGGCAGGAATTCGCGCACGACGCTGCCCAGGATCGGCGTGCGGCCCATGCCGCCGCCGGCCATCACCTTGAAGCCCACTTCGCCAGCTTCGTTGCGCACGGCCGTCAAGCCGATATCGTGCACGGCGATGGCGGCACGGTCTTCTTCGGCGCCATTGATGGCGACCTTGAATTTACGCGGCAGGGCGATGAACTCGGGGTGGAAGGTGCTCCATTGGCGCAACACTTCCGCGTACGGGCGCGGATCGATGATTTCATCGGCGGCGACGCCGGCGAACGGGTCCGATGTTGTATTACGGATACAGTTGCCGGAAGTCTGGATCGCGTGCATTTCCACCGATGCCAGGTCCGTCAGGATATCGGGAGTTTGCTCCAGTTCGATCCAGTTGAACTGGATATTCTGGCGCGTCGTGAAGTGGCCATAGCCGCGGTCATACTTGCGCGCGATGTGCGCGAACATGCGCATCTGCTTCGACGACAGCAAGCCGTACGGCACGGCGATGCGCAGCATGTAGGCGTGGCGTTGCATGTACAGGCCGTTTTGCAGGCGCAGCGGAATGAACTCCTCTTCCGTCAGCTCATTGGCGATACGGCGCGCAACCTGGTCTCGGTACTGGGCGATGCGTTCTTTGATGATGAGGTGGTCGTACTGATCGTAGTGGTACATATCAATTCCTAAAAAAGCCGGGGTGCTGGAAGATTGCCTGGGATTATGTTCTTGATACTGCTCTTGTCACTTGTTCGGTAATTAATAGATTAGCTTCACTGCCACGCCGGTCAAGGTCATCGCCAGCAGCACTCGTAAAAACTTTTCCGGCACGGAGCGGGCGACCCAGGAACCGAGCGTGATGCCGGGCAGGGAGCCGACCAGCAAGGAGGCCAGCAATTCCCAGTGGACGGAGCCGAGCCACCAGTGGCCCAGGGCGGCGATGGCCGTCAGGGGCACGGCGTAGGCGATATCGGTACCCGCCACTTCGGCTGAGCTCATGCGTGGATACAGCATCACCAGCAGGGTCGCGCCGATGGCGCCGGCGCCGATCGAGGACACCGTGACCAGCACGCCCAGCACGGCGCCGGAAATAATGGTCGCAGCGGCAAGCTTGTTGCCTTGCAATTGTTTCTCGGGGTGTGCATTGATCCAGGCCAGCATGCGGCCCTTGAAAATCAGCGCCACGACGGTCAGCAGCACGGAGCCGGCGATCGAGTAACGGATGATCTGGCCGATTTCCGGCGACAGGGTGCCGAACGATTTCAGCGCCAGGGTCGCGATGACGGCGGCGGGCAGGGCGCCGATGCACAGGCGCTTGACGATATCCCAGCGGATGGTGCCGCGCAGGCGGTGCGTCAGCGTGCCGGCGCTCTTGGTGATGGAGGCGAACGCCAGGTCGGTGCCCACCGCCACGGAAGGCGGCACGCCAAACAGCAAGGTTAACAGCGGCGTCATCAGCGAACCTCCGCCCACGCCGGTCATTCCTACGAGTAATCCTACGGCAAATCCTGAGACTATATAAGACAAAGTCATGCTTGCACCCCCAAAGTACCCGCAATAGTAATAAACTTAGTGTTTATTCCAAACTACTAAGTACGCATTTGCTTATATGCGATATGCGTATATGCATGAACGTAAAATCATGGGTGGGGCGGAAACTCGGCAAATCACGGCAATCTAGGGCAAACCAGCAATGAATCTCCATCAATTGCGCTTCGTGCGCGAAGCGGTCCGGCAGAATTACAACCTGACGGACGCCGCCAAGGCCTTGTTTACGTCGCAACCGGGCGTATCGAAAGCCATCATCGAGCTGGAGGAAGAGCTGGGCGTGGATATTTTTACGCGCCACGGCAAGCGCATCCGCGGCTTGACGGAGCCGGGCCGCCTGGTGCTGGAGTCCGTCGAGCTGATCATGCAGGAAATCGACAGCATGAAGCGCATCGGCAAGGAATTCGCGGCGCAGGACAGCGGCAGCTTTACCATTGCCACCACGCATACGCAGGCGCGCTACACCTTGCCGAAGGTGGTGCAAGCCTTCATGTTGAAGTTTCCGAAGGTAAGATTGTCTTTGCTGCAAGGCAATCCGCGCCAGATCGCCGAAATGGTGCAGCGCGACCAGGCCGACCTGGCCATCGCCACGGAATCGATCGCCGCCATCGATGGCTTGATCACCTTGCCATGCTATCAGTGGGAGCACGTGGTGGTGGTACCGGTCGACCATCCGCTGCTCAAGTCGAAGTCCGTGACCCTGGAAGAAATCGCCGCCTTCCCCCTGATTACCTATGACAGCGCGTTTGCCGGACGCAACAAGATCGACCACGCTTTCGTGCTGCGCGGCCTGAAGCCTGACATCTTGCTCGAAGCCATCGATGCGGACGTGATCAAGACTTATGTCGAGTTGGGCATGGGGATTGGTATCATAGCGGGTATGGCCTTCGATGCTGAGCGCGACAAAGGCTTGCGCGCCATCCCTGTCGGCCACCTGTTCGGCATGAATGTGTCGCGCGTGGCTGTCAAGCAAGGCGCGTATTTGCGCAGCTATATTTATACCTTTATCGAGTTGCTGACGCCGACCCTGAACCGCAAGCTCATCGAGCAGGCGATGAGCGGTGATAAAGAGCACTACGAACTATAACAATGCATGAAGTCGGCCGGGCGAGGTGCCTGGCCAAGATTATTTAAGAAGAGAAGAAACAATGATTACCGATCAGCTTGCCAAATATTACGCCACCATCGCGCAGCAGTACGAGCGCGTCTATGACAAGCCCGAACGCCAGGAAGACCTGGAAGTGTTGCGCGACAAGGTCGCCGACGTGCTGGAAGGCCACACCGTGCTGGAACTGGCTTGCGGTACCGGCTATTGGACGGAGGTGGTTGCGGAGTCGGCCGAGTCCGTCCTGGCCACCGATATCAACGATGAAATGCTGGCGCTGGCCCAGGCGCGCGGCTTGCCCGACAACGTCACCTTCGCCAAGCTCGACGCGTTCAACTTGCCAGACGACTTGCTGGGCAAGTTCACGGCCGTGTTTGCCGGCTTCTGGTGGTCGCACGTCAAGCGCGAGGACCAGGACAAATACCTGAAGCAATTGCGCAGCAAGCTGGGCAAGGACATCCTGCTGGTACTGATCGACAATTCCTATGTCGATGGCAGCAGCACCGTTATCGCGCGCACCGACCTGGAAGGCAATACCCACCAGTTCCGCACGACGGATGGGGGCGAGCGCTATGAAGTGCTGAAGAATTTCCCGTCGGATAGCCACCTGCGCAAGAAGTTTGCCCATTCGGCCCGCGAAATCCGCATGAAGCGCCTGGAATACTACTGGCTGCTGAGCTGCCGCCTGAAGTAAGGCCGGACTGCCGCCACAAGCCGCCCTCGGGCGGTTTTTTTTCGCCTGTTGTTTTTATCTCACAAGACATTGTGCTAAAAAACAACATCTTGTCGATGTCATATTGTTGAAGTATTTGGTGGGCATGATTCGGTTCAGCAGCTAAGCAGCAACATTCTTGTCCAACCTAATGTAGAGAATCTCAAGTGAAAAAAATTACTCTGGCAGCATTGATCATCGGCACCTTCGCAGCAGCTACGGCACAAGCACAATCGAACGTCACCGTGTACGGCCTGGTTGACCTCGGTATTGCCAAGACCACTGGCCAGCCGACGGTACAACGCGAAAACAATGCGTCGCGCCTCGGTTTCAAGGGTACGGAAGATCTGGGTGGCGGTCTGTCCGCAATTTTCAACCTGGAAAGTGAATTCTTGGCCGATACCGGCGCGCAAAAAGGCGTGTTGTTCGACCGTCAAGCTTACGTGGGCTTGAAAGGCGCGTTTGGTACCGCCATCCTGGGCCGCACCAAGAACCTGGTCGATGGCACCATCGCCCGCGTCGATCCATTCAACACCTACGGCGTGGTCGGCAAGAACAATGAAACCCTGCTGCGTTCGGGCGTCGGCTCGTCGCGCGTCAACAACGCCGTGACCTACAACAGCCCAAGCTTTGAAGGTTTCGTGGGCAGCCTGCAATACGTGCTGAGCGAAGTCAACAGCGCTGACGCAGGCGTGATCGGCCTGGCAACCTACGACAATGGCCCGATCAGCTTGCACGCCGGCTACGAAAAAGCCGTGCAAGCAACGGCAACGGCCGCCAAGCCTGACCTGTGGTCCATCGGTGGCGGCTATAAATTCGGCCCGGCCAAGATCACGGCCGCCTACTCGAAAGGCGACACCAAAGTTGCCACGACCGGCGAATTCAAGTCCTACCTGATCGGCCTGAACTACACGGTTGGCGGCGGCGATGCCAAAGTGTCGTACGGCAAGCAAGAGCAAAGCAACAACAAGTTCAAGGATCAGGACACCATCAAGGAATTCGGCGTCGGCTACGACTACCACCTGTCGAAGCGCACCGACGTGTACGCCTACGCTGGCCGCGAGCGCGTCAAATCGCTGACTTCGTACCAGATCGGCCTGGCACACAAATTCTAAGCATCATTCAATGTAAGGAAGCAAAGGCGCCTGCGGGCGCCTTTTTTATTGCATCGCCGCCGCTGCTGCCGCCTCCGCATGCATGGGCAGCGAGATGTCGATGCGCGTGCCGCCCAATTCGCTATCGGCGCCGATATGGATGCTGCCGTTCAAGCCCCACACCCGTTCGCGCATGCCCAGCAAACCCAGGGCCGTGGCTTTTTCCAGGTCGTGCTCGGCAATGCCGCGGCCGTCATCCTGGATGGTGATGGCGAGCGAGGAATCGATGCGGTGCAGGGCGATGGTGATATGGCTGGCCTCGGCATGGCGCGCGATATTCGTCAGCGCTTCCTGCACGATGCGATAGATGGCCGTGCTGCGCGCATCGTCGAGCACGAGGTCGGCTTCGTCGGCCAGCAAGTCGAAATGGATGGCGCGGCGCAGCAGGAAGTCGTGCCGCAGTTTTTGTAGCGCAAAATATAAGCCCCCTTCATCGAGCGCGCGCGGACGCAGGTTGCTGGCGATGCGCCGCAGCGAGGTGATGGCCGTCACCAGCAAGCCGTCCATGCTGTGCAGCAGTGCTTGCAAGGATGCGGTGGTATCCGTGTGCTGGCGCACCAGGGTCAGGTCGACGCGCAGGGTGGCCAGCAGCTGCCCCAGGTCATCATGCAGTTCGCGCGCGATATGCTTGCGCTCCTCTTCGCGGATGGATTGCAGCGCGCTCGACAATTCGCGCAGTTGCGAAAAGGAGCGGGCCAGCTGTTCATGCATTTGCTGGCGCGCAGTGATATCGCGCACGATGATGGTAAACACGCTATGGCCGTCTTCCTGCATGGCCGAGAGCGAACCTTCGAGGGGAAACATGGCGCCATCGCTGCGCCGGCCCGTCAAGGTGTAATCGGTGGCGCGCCGGCCCGTCAGACGCAGCTCCTGGCTGATGTCGCCAAACGGCGGATCGCCATCGTGCTTGCCCAGGCCGTCAAGGGTACGCAAGTCGCGCAGGATGTACTGGCCCAGGCGCATGCCGCGCATGCCGTCCGGTGTGTCATCGAACAATCTGGCTGCCGCCGCGTTCGCATGCAGAATGATTTGCCCGCTGTCGATGCTGATGATGGCGTCGCTGGCGCTATCGATGATGGCCTGGCCACGCGCCTGCCGTTGCCGGAGGGCTTTCAGGGGAGGAAACAAGCACAGCAAAAGCGCTGCAGCCATGCCCAGCGGCAGGATGCGTAGCAGTGTGGAACTGCCTCGGTCAGGCATGGGGTTCTCCTTGCGAACGTGAACGAAGGCAAGACAGGAATGGCAGACAGGACTTTAGCCTATGCCTGTTGGCACGGCGCGGCTTGATGTGGCGCAGGAAGGGGAAAGAAGCGAGTGATGCGCCGCGCCGGCCTGGGCCGGGCGGCGGCGAGAGACTTACATTTGCTTGAACAGGTGCAGGAAGCTTCGGCTTACTTCGAGCTTGTCGGACTTGCCTTTGATGAGCACCAGGTGGCGGCCGCGGATGTCGCGCGTCACGCCTTCGATGGCATTCACATTGACCAGTGTGGCGCGGTGGATTTGCCAGAATAGCGAAGGATCCAGCTCTTCGGCCAGGTCGCGCACGGGCTTGCGGATCAGCGCCTCATACTTGGCTGTCTGCACGCAGGTGTATTTCTCGTCAGAACGGAAGAACAGAATCTCTTCCACGGGGATCATGCGCAAGTCCTGGCCGATACTGGCCTGTATCCATTGCAGATACGTGGGCTTGGCCGTGATTTTTTCCGCCAGTTGCGACAGCATGGCCGTGACGCTGCTGTTGACGTCCAGGGCCGGCTTGTTCAAGTGGGTTTTCAGGCGCTCCACCGTGACCAGCAAGCGCTCATGCTCGGGCGGCTTGAGCACGTAGTCGACGGCGCCCCGCTCAAAGGCTTCGACGGCGTGGGTATCATAGGCCGTGACGAAGACGATATGCGTCTTGCCGCCAATCACTTGCGCTGCTTCCATGCCTGTCTTGCCCGGCATGCGGATATCGAGGAAGGCAAAGTCCGGCTTGAGTTGCTCCACCAGTTCGATCGCTTCGTCGCCATTCTTGGCTTCGCCGATGATTTCCAGTTCAGGCCAGGCTTGGCCCAGGCGCAGGCGCAGCTGGTCGCGCATCAGTCTTTCGTCGTCGGCAATAATAGCGGTAGGCATAGGTCTCAAGTGTGAACAGGCGAAGATTGATTATTCAATGATTTAGCGTTTTTATCAACTACTCTGTCTTATTTGGACAATTGATATGGCACTTCGATCACGGCGCATACGCCGGACGGTTGATTTGGCGTAATGGTCAGGCTGCCCTGGTCGCCATGCAGCAGCTTCAGGCGCTCGCGGATGGTGGGCAAACCGAGTCCCGTGCCATCGCTGGGTACCACGCCAAAGCCGAGGCCGTCATCGGTCACCGTGACGCGCAGCTTGCTGTGCGCCACTTCGGCCACGATACGCAGGGTGCCGCCTTCCGGTTTGACTTCCAGGCCGTGTTTGATGGCATTCTCTACCATCGATTGCAGCATCATGGGCGGGAAGGCGGCGCTGCGCAGGCCGTCTGGAATCTGGAAATCGACGGTCAGGCGTTCTTCCATGCGCATTTTCAGCAGGTTCAAGTACGCTTGCACCATATCCGCTTCACGGCCCAGGTTGGTAATCAGGGCGTTGTCGCGCATTTGCGGCAGCACGGCGCGCAGATACTGGATCAGGCTGCGCTGCATCTTGGCCGCGCGCGGCGGATCGACCTGGATCAGGTGTTCGACGGAGGCCAGTGTGTTGAACAGGAAGTGCGGCTCGACTTGCGCCTGCATCATCTGCATCTTCGCTTCGCTGAGCTGGCGCTGCATGGATTCGCGCTCGGCCGCCTCGTTTGCCGTGACAGTTTCCGCTTCCGCACGTTTCTTGCCGCCAACCAGGGCTTTCATGGCAAACAGGGCCAATACCAGCAAGGACACAAAGCTCTTGAACCAGGTCGATGCCTGCTGGTGATAGCGCGACACTTTTTGTTCTGCCGCATCATCGACCGCTTCTTCGATAGCATTCGACAACTCTTCACCGATTTGCGGCGGCAATTCAATATGGACTTCTTCGCCCGAGGCATTCGTCGTTACTGGATAGCTGGGTTTGGCAGGGGCCGCCGGTGGTTCAGGCGGTTCGGGCGGCACGGCACCGGCTTGTGCGTCTGCCTCGGCGGCATCGGCTGGATCGGCCGAGCTGCTACGGCGGTTCTTGCTGTTGCGGGGATTGAAGTGAATGCCCGTATCGTCGATCAGGATGTTGGTTTCGCCCGAGCCCTTGCTGCTGCGTTTATGCGACTTGATGACCACTTCTTCGTCCGGGCTGGACGAGAACAGCTCATCTTGCAAAATGGAGCCGGCGATCAGTGCCAGTGCAGCGAACAGGAAGAATTTCCACCAGGACAGTTGGGTAACCCAGGTCGTCGTCGCGTCGAATGCCCGTTGCAACCAAGCGAGGATGGTTTTCAACAATTGGGGCAGGCTGGAAATCGGAAGCATGAGGGCACTTTCAAATACAAGAGTTAATCGACGCAGCGGGCAAGTTTAACCCCTTGTTGAGTAGCGTCAGAGTCTGATGTTGCCACTGTGCCTAAAGACCACGAACTACGCCAGCCGATTGCGACAGGCTGCACAAAAAGGCGCTTGAAGTGAAGACTATGCTTGCTGGGCGGTGAGGGTGGAAAAATAGCGCTTGCGGGGCGTGCGGGGCAAGGCTATAATTCGCCCCCTCGCTGAACGACGCATGCAAATGCAGCGTAAAGTGAGAAAAAAAGAAGGAGTTGACGGACGTAGCGAAATGCTTCATACTCTTTCTTCTTCGCAGCTGACAAACACAACGCTTTGTCGATAGCGCGAAAGCAGTAACCGAATACAGTTCTTTAACAATTAACAGTCGATAAGTGTGAGCATTTGATGTAAGTGCAGCAGTGATCTTCGGATCGCTGTAAAACTTAAAATATCAAATGTTCACAAGAAATAATGAAATAGGCGCTACGAAAGTAGTGGCCTGTCAGTTTTTTGAGTGAGCAAATCTTTTGCAATGCAAAAGATTTGGATGGTAGTGATACTGTCCGACCTGTCAGAAATGACATTAAACAGAGATTAAACTGAAGAGTTTGATCCTGGCTCAGATTGAACGCTGGCGGCATGCCTTACACATGCAAGTCGAACGGCAGCACGGAGCTTGCTCTGGTGGCGAGTGGCGAACGGGTGAGTAATATATCGGAACGTACCCTGGAGTGGGGGATAACGTAGCGAAAGTTACGCTAATACCGCATACGATCTAAGGATGAAAGTGGGGGATCGCAAGACCTCATGCTCGTGGAGCGGCCGATATCTGATTAGCTAGTTGGTAGGGTAAAAGCCTACCAAGGCATCGATCAGTAGCTGGTCTGAGAGGACGACCAGCCACACTGGAACTGAGACACGGTCCAGACTCCTACGGGAGGCAGCAGTGGGGAATTTTGGACAATGGGCGAAAGCCTGATCCAGCAATGCCGCGTGAGTG
>NZ_LRHX01000023.1:0-236638 GCF_001758645.1 Janthinobacterium sp. MP5059B
TAATTAAACAGCCGATAAGTGTGAACATTTGATGCGTGAATCATTACTGATTCGTGCAAACTCTAGAAAGGAGGTGATCCAGCCGCACCTTCCGATACGGCTACCTTGTTACGACTTCACCCCAGTCACGAATCCTACCGTGGTAAGCGCCCTCCTTACGGTTAAGCTACCTACTTCTGGTAAAACCCGCTCCCATGGTGTGACGGGCGGTGTGTACAAGACCCGGGAACGTATTCACCGCGACATGCTGATCCGCGATTACTAGCGATTCCAACTTCATGCAGTCGAGTTGCAGACTACAATCCGGACTACGATACACTTTCTGCGATTAGCTCCCCCTCGCGGGTTGGCGGCGCTCTGTATGTACCATTGTATGACGTGTGAAGCCCTACCCATAAGGGCCATGAGGACTTGACGTCATCCCCACCTTCCTCCGGTTTGTCACCGGCAGTCTCATTAGAGTGCCCTTTCGTAGCAACTAATGACAAGGGTTGCGCTCGTTGCGGGACTTAACCCAACATCTCACGACACGAGCTGACGACAGCCATGCAGCACCTGTGTACTGGTTCTCTTTCGAGCACTCCCCAATCTCTCGAGGATTCCAGCCATGTCAAGGGTAGGTAAGGTTTTTCGCGTTGCATCGAATTAATCCACATCATCCACCGCTTGTGCGGGTCCCCGTCAATTCCTTTGAGTTTTAATCTTGCGACCGTACTCCCCAGGCGGTCTACTTCACGCGTTAGCTGCGTTACCAAGTCAATTAAGACCCGACAACTAGTAGACATCGTTTAGGGCGTGGACTACCAGGGTATCTAATCCTGTTTGCTCCCCACGCTTTCGTGCATGAGCGTCAATCTTGACCCAGGGGGCTGCCTTCGCCATCGGTGTTCCTCCACATATCTACGCATTTCACTGCTACACGTGGAATTCTACCCCCCTCTGCCAGATTCTAGCCTTGCAGTCTCCAATGCAATTCCCAGGTTGAGCCCGGGGATTTCACATCAGACTTACAAAACCGCCTGCGCACGCTTTACGCCCAGTAATTCCGATTAACGCTTGCACCCTACGTATTACCGCGGCTGCTGGCACGTAGTTAGCCGGTGCTTATTCTTCAGGTACCGTCATTAGCAAGAGATATTAGCTCTCACCGTTTCTTCCCTGACAAAAGAGCTTTACAACCCGAAGGCCTTCTTCACTCACGCGGCATTGCTGGATCAGGCTTTCGCCCATTGTCCAAAATTCCCCACTGCTGCCTCCCGTAGGAGTCTGGACCGTGTCTCAGTTCCAGTGTGGCTGGTCGTCCTCTCAGACCAGCTACTGATCGATGCCTTGGTAGGCTTTTACCCTACCAACTAGCTAATCAGATATCGGCCGCTCCACGAGCATGAGGTCTTGCGATCCCCCACTTTCATCCTTAGATCGTATGCGGTATTAGCGTAACTTTCGCTACGTTATCCCCCACTCTAGGGTACGTTCCGATATATTACTCACCCGTTCGCCACTCGCCACCAGAGCAAGCTCCGTGCTGCCGTTCGACTTGCATGTGTAAGGCATGCCGCCAGCGTTCAATCTGAGCCAGGATCAAACTCTTCAGTTTAATCTCTGTTACTTTGCCCTTTTACAGGCACCATCATTGCTGATGGGTCGCTCACTCAAAAAACTGACAGGCTACTTCCGAAGAAGTATCCTATTTCATTATTTCTTGTGAACATTTGATATTTTAAGTTTTACAGCGATCCGAAGATCACTGCTGCACTTACATCAAATGCCCACACTTATCGACTGTTAATTGTTAAAGAACTGTATTCGGTTACTGCTTTCGCGCTATCGACAAAGCGTTGTGTTTGTCAGCTGCGAAGAAGGAAGAGTATGAAGCGTTTGCAGCATTTCGTCAACCTTCTTTTTTACTACCCAGCCCCGGAAGGCCGTCCCTTTTGTGCCGCAAACTAGTGCGTCTCATCGGGGAGGCGAATCATATCAAAGACCGTCGAAGTTTGGCAAGCGCTTTTCCAGGAAAGCGTGCATGCCTTCTTTTTGCGCAGGCGTACCGAAGGCGGCCTGGAACAAACGGCGCTCGTAGGCGACGCCATCGGTCAAGGTGGTTTCAAAGGCGCGGTTGACGCAATCCTTGATCATCATGGCAACCGAGGTCGGCATGGCGGCAATGGTCTTGGCGGCAGCCAGGGTTTCTTCCAGCAATTTATCGGCCGGCACCACGCGCGATACGAGGCCGATGCGTTCCGCCTCGGCAGCGTCAATGGTGCGCGCCGTCAGCAACAGGTCCATGGCCTTGGCCTTGCCGATGGCGCGCGGCAGACGCTGCGTACCGCCCGCGCCCGGCGTGACGCCGACCTTGATTTCCGGCTGGCCGAATTTGGCGCTGTCGGCAGCGATCAGGAAGTCGCACATCATGGCCAGTTCGCAGCCGCCACCGAGCGCATAACCAGCCACCGCGCCCACCACAGGTTTGCGCACGCGCAAGATATGTTCCCAGTTGCGGCTGATGTAGCCCTGGGTAAAAGTGTCCGGATAGGTGTAATCGGCCATGGCGGCGATGTCGGCGCCGGCGGCAAACGCTTTTTCGCTACCCGTGAGCACGATGCAGCCGATATTCTCGTCGGCGTCGAACTTCAGCAAGGCGTCGCCCAGCTCATTCATCATGTTGTCGTTCAAGGCATTCAATGCCTTCGGGCGATTCAGGCGGATGACCGCCACTTTGTCCTGGATATCGATGATCAAGTCTTCGTATTGCATATAGTCTCCTCTGGATGAACACGGTGCAACGATTGTAGCGGCTAACGGCAGCGGCGCGGCAGGCGCGCTGCTATTATTGTGAGCCTGATCATTTTCATATCGAGCAAGATATTTTCTCCGCCCTCTTCCAGTACTGCGCCCATTACCTGCGCGGCGACGGCAGCGCCGCCAGCGTCAATTTCCGCCGCCTGTGGTTCAGTAATGGCCTCAATTGCTTCGGCGCCCAGATCACCTCGCTGGCCCTGCCCTTGTGCGCGGTACTGTTATTGCATGCGACGCCGGAACAGATGGGCGTGCTGGTTGCCCTGCAGGCGCTGCCGTTCGCCCTCTTCGGCTTGCCCGTCGGCGTGCTGCTGGACCGGCGCAGCAAGCACCCGATCATGCTGTTCAGCGAAAGCATGTCCGGCCTGGCCCTGGCCAGCGTGGCCGTGGCTTACTGGTGCGGCGTGCTGTCCATGCCGTGGTTATATATAGTGGGGTTCATCATCGGCACGGGCTTCGTCGTCGGTGGCGGTGCCGAACAGGTGTTTCTGACTTTCCTGGTGGGCCGCGACGGCTTGATCGATGCGCAATCGAAATTTGCCGCCACCGAATCGGCTTCGCGCCTGATCGGCCCCGGCCTGGCCGGCGTGCTGGTGCAAGTCTTGTCAGCGCCCGTCGCCATCCTGTGCACGGCTTGCGGCTATCTGATTTCCGTCTTCAATTTGCGTGCCATGAGCGTGCGCGACCCGCGCCCCGCCCCATCCGACAAGCACGCCTTGCGCGACATCGCCGACGGCTTGCTGTTCGTCTGGCGCGAACCGCTGCTGCGCGCGCTGGCCTGGGGCGCCGGCATCTGGCACTTCCTGTTCTACGCCAGCATGGCCTTGACGGTGCTGTTCGCCACGCGCGACCTGGGCATGAGTCCTGGCGTGCTGGGCATGACGCAGATGCTGGGCGGCGCCGGCGTGCTGCTCAGCGCCTTCATCGTCAAGCCATTGACGAAGCGCTACGGCGCCGGCCGCACCATCCTGATCGGCCTGGCATCGACCTCGCTCTGCTTTGCCCTGACGCCAACGATTCCCGCCGCGCTGTTCGGCAGCGCGGCCGCCAGCGCCGTGGCGTATGCCATATTGATGTTCTTTTTCGATTGCGGCGTGATGCTGTTCTTTATTCCCTATCTGGGCCTGCGCCAGAAGGTCACGCCCGACCCCATGCTGGGCCGCATGACGTCGACCATGCGCTTCCTGACGGTGGCGACGGCGCCGCTGGGCGCGCTGGCCGCCGGCTGGATCGCGGAACACTTTGGCGTGCGCAATGGCCTTGCCTGCATCGCGGCCGGCAGCATCCTGTTGACAGCAGCCATGGTGTGGGGCACGCCGCTGCGTAGCGTGCGCACCTGACGCCATGAATGGGCATACACTGCTAAAAGATTGCCTTGGCGACACTATTCACGCCAAAGCCTGTGAGGTTTGATTTACATCAAGGTTTTAATTGATATAAATCCATAAGCTGTCTTACATCACTTGAGGAGCACGCTATGTTTAACACCATCTTATTTCCCACCGACGGCTCGCCGTTGTCCGACAAGGCCGCCGAGACCGCCCTCGCCTTCGCCCAATTGAACAAAGCCAAGCTGGTCGCCATCAGCGTGGTGCAGCCCTTCCCGTTTTCGCCGATGGCCGACGGCGGCATCGTGCTCGACGCCAGCCTGTATGAACAACAGATGCAGGAAGCGTCGCAACGCGCCATCGACAAGATCGGCGCAGCGGCAAGCGCTGCCGGTGTACCCTTCGAAGGCGTGGTGGCCGTGTCACCGAGCCCGCACGATGAAATCGTCAATGCGGCGCAGACCTACCATTGCGACATCATCCTGATGGCCTCGCATGGCCGCAAGGGCTTGAACAAACTGTTCGTGGGCAGCGAAACGCAAAAAGTGCTGGCCCACACGCACTTGCCAGTGATGGTTCTGCGCTAAGCTGACGCCAGACCATCACCCGCCGGCGCCGCGCACCTCCTCTAGCGCGCCGGCGCCTGTTTCGGCAACAACACCCACACGGCGCCGCTCTGCTTCATGCGGCCCGCATTCTCGGCCGCTTCCGCACCAAAGCCAAAGAAATAATCGACACGGATCGGCCCGCGAATGGCGCCGCCCGTATCCTGCGCCATCACCAGGCGCTGCATGGGGATCTCGCTATTGGCTTGCGTGGTGGACAAAAACACGGGCGCGCCCAGCGGCAAGAAGCGCGAATCGATGGCTACCGATCGCTGCGGCGTCAGCGGCACGCCCAGCGCGCCCTTCGGCCCCACTTTCGGGTCGGGCAGGCGCTCCTCCTTGAAGAAGACATAGCTGGGATTAGCGTTGAACAATTCATCCTTGCGCGTGGGATGGCCGGCGATCCACGCCTTGATGCCTTGCGCGGATGCCTGGCTCAAGGTCAGCTCGCCCTTGTCGACCAGGTAGCGGCCGATCGATTTATACGGATGGCCGTTTTGATCCGCGTACGCCACGCGCACGGTTTCCTGCGTATCGGTCAACTGCACGCGCCCGGAACCCTGCACTTGCAGGAAGAATGCCTCGACTTCGTCATCCACCCACAGCAATTCCTTGCCCGTGACGGACGTGGCGCGCTCGATGTCGGCGCGGGTCGCGTACGGTATCACCTTCTTGCCGACCAGCTTGCCCCGCAAGCGCATGTTCTTCAGTTCCGGATACACGCCGGACAAGTCCACCGAAACCAGGTCGTCAGGCACCTTGTACAGCGGTGTCTGATATGGACCGCCGCGCTTGCGCGCGCCGTGCAGCAATGGCTCGTAATAACCGGTCACCAGTCCAGTATTGGCGCCATCGGCGGTGACGACTTGATTGGGCACAAAGAAGGTCTCGAAAAACAGGCGGATGGCCTTGTCGCTGTCGGCATTCACCTGGCGCGCAATCGTGCACGATTCTTTCCAGTCAGGACGCTTGACCAGCACGCCGCACGAAGCCATGAAGGCGGGCCAGGCCGCGCGCATGTCGTCGCGGGCCCAGCCTGGCAAGGCGGCGAACTTGGCGGGCACGAAAGTGGGGGCTGCCGCATCCGTGGCATCCTTGGCATCCTTGGCGTCGGCAGGCTTGGCCGGCACCGGCCTGACGACGGTCGGAGCGATGGCGGGCGCCTTGCCGCTGGAGGCAGCGGGTGGCGTGGACGGCGTGGTGCAGGCGGAAAGCGCAAGCGCGACGCCACCGGCTGAAACGAGTAGACTACCGCGTGTAAACAGACGGCTGGTAAATGGGCTGCGGGTAAATAACATAGGGATGCGTATGTGGATCTTGATGATAGAGGCGCTGGTGGCGTTCTTCTTGCTGGCATTTATAGTTTGGTGGACCATGTATTCGGGCAAAAAGCCCGCACCGCCGGCGCGCAAGCAGCTCAGTGAAGAACAGGACGCCACCGAAAAACTGAAATAGGGGCGCACGCCCCCGGCGTTTCCTTAATGCAGGGTGCGCGGCACCGACAGCACGAACTCGGGAATCGGCGCTTCGAACTGATGGCCGTCTTCGGCCACGCAAAAGTATTCGCCGTGCATCGAGCCTTGCGGCGTGCCCAGCATGGTGCCGCTCGTGTATTCGAACTGCTCGCCCGGCTGCAGCAGCGGCTGGTGGCCGACGGCGCCCAGGCCGCGAACCTCTTCCACCTTGTTGTTCGCATCCGTGATGACCCAGTGGCGCGAAATCAGTTGCGCGCCAGCCGTGCCCGTGTTGACGACGCGGATCGTGTAGCTGAACACGTGCCGCCCCTGGTCCGGTGCCGATTGATCGGGCAGGTATTGCGTCTTGACCGTTACCGTAAATTCATAAGTCGCCATCGTCATTCCTATTCAGACATTGCCAGTCATATTGAGTGTCGCGCGCGCCGCATTGGCCATCGCGCGATGCGTATTCTGTATTTCACCGTACTTCAATGAGGCACGGTAGCGGCGTCAGGCGTAAAATAGCGCAAATCGCATTTTCTATCCTTTGGCTACTTCACCATGACAACATTCCGTATCGCTCCCAGCATCCTGTCCGCCGACTTTGCCCGCCTGGGCGAGGAAGTGCGCAACGTCGTTACCGCCGGCGCCGACATCATCCACTTCGACGTGATGGATAACCATTACGTGCCGAACCTGACCATCGGCCCCCTGGTGTGCGAAGCGATCCGCCCGCACGTGCAAGTACCCATCGATGTGCATCTGATGGTCAAGCCTGTCGATCGCATTATCCCGGATTTCGCCAAGGCTGGCGCGAACATCATCACCTTTCACCCGGAAGCGTCGGATCACGTCGACCGTTCGCTGCAGCTGATCCGCGACAATGGCTGCAAATCGGGCCTGGTATTCAACCCGGGCACGCCGCTGCACTACCTGGAACACGTGATGGACAAGATCGACATCATCCTGATCATGTCCGTCAACCCGGGCTTCGGCGGCCAGTCCTTCATTCCACAAGCGCTGAAGAAGATCGCCGAAGCGCGCCGCATGATCGATGAGTCGGGCCGTGACATCATGCTGGAAGTCGATGGCGGCATCAAGATCGACAACATCGCCGCTGCCGCTGCCGCCGGCGCCGACACCTTCGTCGCCGGCTCCGCCATCTTCGGCAAGCCCGACTACAAGGCCGTCATCGACGCCATGCGCGCCGAGCTGGCAACTGTCAAAGGCGCCTGATGCAAGCGGGCACGGTGAAAGACCACGTACTGGCCGGCGTGCGCGCCGCCATCATCGACCTCGATGGCACGATGCTCGACACCGTGCCCGATTTTCATGTTGCCATCAACGGCATGCGCGCCGAACTGGACCTGGCGCCCATCAGCGCCGACGCCATCGAACTGATGGTGGGCAAGGGCTCGGAAAACCTGATCCGCACCGTGCTGGCGCTCGACTTCGATGCGGCCGGCGTGGAACAGCGTTTCGAGCAGGCGATGGACGGTTACCAGCGCCACTACCTGGCCATCAACGGCCAGTTCAGCACCCTGTACCCGGACGTGGAAGAGGGACTGGCGGCGATGAAGGCGGCGGGCTTGCGCCTGGCCTGCGTCACCAACAAGCCGATCGCCTTCGCTCTGCCCCTGCTGAAACTGAAAAACCTGGACCAGTATTTCGAGATCGTCTACGGCGGCGATTCGTTGCCGCAGAAAAAACCGCACCCCATGCCGCTGCTGCAAGTGTGCGCGGACTTCGACTTGCCGCCCTCCAAAGTAGTGGCCATCGGCGACTCCTCGAATGACGCACAAGCGGCCAGGGCTGCGGCTTGCCCCGTACTGACGGTACCGTATGGCTACAATCACGGACACTCTATACACGATACCGATTCCGATGGTATAGTAAAGACACTGCTCGAAGCAGCCCGTTTTATTAGCATGCAAAATTAACCAGCATACTGACCAAACCCAACACCATATCGTGAACACGTTTCTCATCAAAAAACACAATGTCACCCAAACCGGCTCGATTGAGGCCTGGCTTTGGCGACGCTGGCAATCCTGGCAGGCCTAAGGGCCGAGCCGTTACGATTGCTGCCGGCTGCACACGCGTCCTTTGCGCATTTTGCGCATATTGCATGTCCCGGCAAGTTTTTTGATAACCCACCGCAGGGTTTGTGCACTATGCACACTCATACCCTGACGGCATGGAGAGAAACATGACCGAACTCGAATTCAAATCGCTGGCCCAGCAAGGCTACAACCGCATCCCCCTGATCGCGGAAGCGTTCGCCGACCTGGAAACCCCGCTCACCCTGTACCTGAAACTGGCACAGTCCCAACAAGGCGGCAAGAACACCTTCCTGCTCGAATCCGTCGTCGGCGGCGAACGCTTCGGCCGCTACTCCTTCATTGGCTTGCCCGCCACGACCGTGTTGCGCAGCTATGGCAAGCGCACCGAAATCGTCAAGAACGGCAGCGTGATCGAAGAACACGAAGGCAATCCGCTCGACTTCATCGAACAGTTCCAGTCGCGCTTCAAGGTAGCCCTGCGCCCCGGCATGCCGCGCTTCTGCGGCGGCCTGGCCGGCTACTTCGGCTACGACACCGTGCGCCACATCGAGAAAAAACTGGCCGGCGGCGCGCCGAAAGACGACTTGAAGCTGCCCGACATCCAGCTGATGGTGACGGAAGAACTGGCCGTCATCGATAACCTGTCCGGCAAGCTCTACCTGATCGTCTACGCCGACACCACGCAGCCCGAATCGTTTTCGAAAGCACAGCAGCGCCTGAAAGACTTGCGCATGATGCTGCGCCGCGGTGTCGATGCACCCGTCACCAGCGCTTCCGTGCGCACGGAAACCATCCGCGACTTTTCCAAGGAAGACTACCTGAAGGCCGTCGCCAAGGCGCATGAATACGTGATGGCGGGCGACCTGATGCAGGTACAGATCGGCCAGCGCATCCGCAAGCCGTATGTCGATTCGCCGCTGACACTGTACCGCGCCTTGCGTTCGCTCAATCCGTCGCCGTATATGTACTTCTATAATTTCGGCGACATGCAGATCATCGGCGCCTCGCCGGAAATCCTGGTGCGCAACGAGAAGACGGCGGACGGCGGCAAGAAAGTCACCTTGCGTCCGATTGCCGGCACCCGTCCACGCGGCGCCACGCCAGAGCGCGACGCCGAACTGTCGGCCGAGCTGCTGGCCGATCCGAAGGAGATCGCCGAGCACGTGATGCTGATCGACCTGGCGCGCAACGACATCGGCCGCATCGCCGAGACGGGCAGCGTGCACGTCACCGACCGCATGGTCATCGAAAAATACTCGCATGTGCAACACATCGTCTCGAACGTGGAGGGCAAGCTGAAAGACGGCCTGTCGAACCTGGACGTGCTGCGCGCAACCTTCCCCGCCGGCACCCTGACGGGCGCGCCGAAAGTGCGCGCCATGGAGGTAATCGACGAACTGGAAATCACCAAGCGCGGCATCTACGGCGGCGCCTGCGGCTACCTGTCGTTTGGCGGCGAAATGGACGTGGCGATCGCCATCCGCACGGGCGTGGTCAAGGACGGCATGCTGTATGTGCAGGCCGCGGCCGGCATCGTGGCCGACTCCATCCCCGAAATGGAATGGCAGGAAACCGAAAACAAGGCGCGCGCCGTACTGCGCGCCGCCGAACAAGTGCAAGATGGCCTGGATGGAGGGTTTTAAGATGCTGCTGATGATCGACAACTACGACTCCTTCACCTACAACATCGTGCAGTATTTCGGCGAGTTGGGCGAAGACGTGCGGGTCTACCGCAACGATGAAATCACGATCGCACAGATCGAGGCGCTGAACCCGGACCGCATCTGCATCTCGCCCGGCCCGAAAGCGCCGGCACAGGCGGGCATTTCGGTTGAAGTGCTCAAGCACTTCGCCGGCAAGAAGCCGATACTGGGCGTGTGCCTGGGCCACCAGGCCATCGGCGAAGCGTTTGGCGGCAAGGTCATCCGCGCCAAGCAAGTCATGCATGGCAAGACTTCCCTCATCGCGCATACGGGCGTGGGCGTTTTCAACGGCTTGCCCAGCCCCTTCACAGTGATCCGCTACCACTCTTTGGCGATCGAACGCGCCTCGCTACCTTCCTGCCTGGAAGTGACGGCGTGGACGGACGACGGCGAAATCATGGGCGTGCGCCACCGGGAATACGATATCGAGGGCGTGCAGTTCCACCCCGAATCGATCCTCTCGGAGCACGGCCACGCCCTGCTGAAGAACTTTCTCGAGCGCTGATTTTCCGCGCACGCCACGGCGTGCCATCAGTGTCGTCCTGCGCCATCATTGAAGAAGGAAGCATCATGCCGATCACCCCACAAGAAGCCCTGCTGCGCTGCATCGAACACCGCGAAATCTTTCACGACGAAATGCTGTACCTGTTCCGCCAGATCATGTCCGGCGAAATGTCGCCCACCATGATCGCCGCCCTGACCATGGGCTTGCGCGTGAAAAAGGAAACCATCGGCGAAATCGCCGCCGCCGCGCAAGTGATGCGCGAGTTTTCCACCAAGGTGCCCATGGCCGACACCACCAACCTGCTCGACATCGTCGGCACGGGCGGCGACGGCGCGCACACTTTCAATATTTCCACCGCCTCGATGTTCGTGGCGGCGGCGGCCGGCGCGCGCGTCGCCAAGCATGGCGGGCGCAGCGTCTCGTCCTCGTCCGGCAGCGCCGACGTGCTGGACTCCCTGGGCGTCAACATCAACCTGCAGCCCGAGCAGATCGCCCAGTCGATCGCGCAGACGGGCATCGGCTTCATGTACGCGCCGAACCACCATGCGGCCATGAAGCATGCGGCACCCGTGCGCAAGGAGCTGGGCGTGCGCACGATTTTCAACATCCTCGGTCCGCTGACGAATCCGGCCGGCGCGCCAAACATCCTGATGGGCGTGTTCCATGCCGACCTGGTCGGCATCCAGGTGCGCGTGCTGCAGCGCCTGGGCGCGCAGCACGCCATCGTCGTGTATGGCCGCGACAATATGGATGAAGTCTCGCTCGGTGCCTCTACCCTCGTCGGCGAACTGGTCAACGGCGAAATCCGCGAATATGAAATCCATCCCGAAGACTTCGGCATGTCGATGATCGCCAGCCGCAACCTGAAGGTGGCCGATGCCGCCGAATCGAAGGCCAAGATGATGGAAGCGCTGCGCGGCGAGCCCGGTGCCGCTGCCGACATCGTCGCCCTGAATGCGGGCACGGCGCTGTACGCGGCCGGCGTGGCCAGCTCGATCGAAGACGGCCTGGCGCGCGCGCGCGCTGCCGTCAGCTCGGGCGCGGCGCTGGCGAAACTCGCTCAATTCGTGCAAGTCACGCAGCAGCTGGGCCCCCCGGCGCAAGCGTAAGCTCCCCGCCCTCCCTTATAGAATAGCGACCATCATGTCCGACATACTCGATAAAATCCTGGCCGTGAAGGCCGATGAAGTGGCCAAGGCCAAAGCCCGCCGCAGCCTGGCCAGCCTGCGCGGCGACGTGGAAAGCGACAGCGCACTGCGCGCCGGCCTGCGCGGCTTTGAAGCAAGCCTGCGCCAGCACATCGCCGCCGGCAAGCCCGGCATCATCGCCGAAGTGAAAAAAGCGTCGCCATCGAAAGGCGTGATCCGCGCCGACTTCCGTCCGGCTGATATCGCCGCCAGCTATGCGGCGCATGGCGCGGCCTGCCTGTCCGTGCTGACGGACGAACAGTTCTTCCAGGGATCCGTGGAGTATCTGCAGCAGGCGCGCGCCGCCTGCACCATCCCCGTGCTGCGCAAGGATTTCATGGTCGACATGTACCAGATCTATGAAGCGCGGGCCATGGGCGCCGACTGCATCCTCCTGATCGTGGCGGCGCTCGACCATGGCCTGATGGCGGAGATGGAAGCGTGCGCCCACGAACTGGGCATGGGCGTGCTGATCGAAAGCCACGACGGCGAAGAGCTGACGGCGGCCCTGAAACTCAAGAGCGCACTGATCGGCATCAACAACCGCAACCTGCGCACCTTCGAAACGTCGCTCGACACGACCATCAATCTCTTGCCGCGCATCCCGCAAGACAGATTGATCATCACGGAATCGGGCATCCACAGCACGGCTGACGTGCAACGCATGCGCGACGCGCACATCCACAGCTTCCTCGTGGGCGAAGCGTTCATGCGCGCGCCAGACCCCGGCGTGGAGCTGGAACGCCTGTTCAGTTAAACCATGGTAGGCTGGCAGGCATGAGACACGCGATAATCGTCCTTGCCGCCGCCAGCCTGCTGTCGGCTTGCCAGACTGCGGCCCCGCCAGCGGCGCGCACGCCCACACCTACGCACACGCCCACACCTACGCCCGCTCGCACGCCCGCCGCGATACAGCTCGCCGCCAGCATCGACGCCTACAAATCGCTGGTGGCGCAGCAGATCATGGAGGCCAACGCTGCATACACGTTCAGCGGACGCCTGCCGCCCATGCTGCCGGCCATCGTCGTGCTCGACCTGAGCGTGGGGCCCGACGGCGAGCTGAAAAGCGTGCATGTCCACCGTTCGCGCGACAGCGAAGCATCGGCTGCGGCCCTGGCCGCCGTGCGGCGCGTGCAGGCGCTCTTTCCGCCGGCGGCACACCTGATGCGCCGCCATGCCCAGACCTTCGATTTTTCCGAAACCTTCCTGTTCAACGACCAGTACCGATTCCAGCTGCGGACATTGTCCGGTCCACAGTAAGCGCAGCGGTATCGAGTTCGATGCGGTCGCGTCCCCGCTCCTTGGCCAGGTACAGGGCCGCATCGGCGCGCGACAGCAACTGTTCCAGCCCTTCCACCACCGATGCCTGGCAAGCGACGCCGATACTGACCGTACACGAAGGCAGTCCCGCATGAGTGGACTCACGCAGCAAGGTGCGGATGCGTTCGGCCACGCCCAGCGCACTTTGCACCGGCATGTCCGGCATCAGCACGACGAATTCCTCGCCGCCGTAACGCGCCACGCAATCCGATTCGCGCAAGGCCCCACCGATGACAGTGGCCACATGCGCCAGCACCTGGTCTCCCACCGCGTGACCGTAGCGGTCATTGATCGATTTGAAGTAATCGAGGTCGATGCTGAGCAGCGTCAGCGGCAAACGGCGGCGCCGCAGATTGCCCATTTCGCGCGCATAGGCGTCGCCAAAGCCGCGCCGGTTCAGCACCTGCGTCAGCGGATCGTGGGTCGAGCGGCGCTCCAGTATCTGCTGCAGGCGACGCGTCGCCACCGTCATGAAGCCCACCGTCAGCAGCAGCGCCATGAAATTGGCGACCGCCAGATAGATGCCGGCCGGCGTGCCGGCCACCGTCAGGTTCACGCTGGCGCCGCCATGCAGCAAGGCAGACACGCCGCGCGCCAGCACCACGATCGCCTGCGTCAGCATCAGCGCGCCAAAGAAAAAACTCGAGAAATGGCGCTCGCCATGGCGCCACACCAACTGCGCCTGGCGGGCGTAAAACAGGAAGACCAGCAGGGAGAAGACCGCCACGCGCGCCGAGAAATCAGGGTGCACCAGCAGCCACCAGCTATTGCCGGCGATGGCCAGGGCAAGTATCAGCAGATAGGCGCGGCGGCTGGGCGCCAGGCCAAAGAATGTCTCCGTGCCCAGCATCGACAGGCCGATGCCCGCCACCAGCGCCGCGTTGGCCGCGATCACGGACAATGCCGGCGGCAGCACTTCGCGGGTGCCGAACAGCAGGGACGCGCACACCAGCAACAGCAAACCGGCCGCCCAATGTCCCAGGCCATGCACCTCGCGCCGGAAACTGCGATACACCGAGAACATGACGATGCTCATCGCCCCGCACATCAGGGTCGTCATCAGCATGATGGTTCGCGGATCGAGGGTTTGCACGTTGGCGCGATCTAAAAGAAGCAGTTCGGCAATTTTAGTTTAGTTAAAGAAAAATTAGTTCATTTACGGTAAATATGATGGCAAGCCGCCAGTTCAGCGGATGAGTTGCATTTGAGAAATTGCTGCTAGAAATAAAAACCGGCCAGTAACGGCCGGTTTCTGTCTTACTGCATGAACATCATGCAGCGCTAGGACGCTTCGGTCCCGCGGCTTTCTTTGGCGCCGGCAGCAGGGTCAAGCTGACACCCGGTACGCGGTCGCCCTGCAGCACGGCCACAAACGTCATCAGCTCGTCGCGGCGGAAAGCGTGCACCGCCACCTTGGCGCCGACGGCGTAGCGGCCCAGCAAGGTGTCCAGGCTGGTGCCCGTCACGCGCAAGCCATCGATGGCCACCAGCACGTCGCCCGCCGACAGGCCGGCCACGTGGGCAGCGCCGCCCTGGTGCACCTGCGCCAGCTTGGCATCGTTGCCGTCGCGGCCCAGGTTGACGTCGAGGCTGGCTTTTTCCGCCTTGCGCGCATCGCTGTATTTCACGCCGAACGGCGCCAGCAGGCGCGCCAGCGGCACGTCGTCCGTGCCGCGGATGTAGCGCTCGAAGAACGGCTTCATGCGCGTGCCGGCAATCTCATCGAACAGGGCTTCGACTTCCGCCGGCGTCACGCCGCGCGCTTTGCCCTTGTAGAAATCGCGGCCATAGCGCTGCCACAAGGCCTGCATCACGTCATCCAGCGACTTTGCGCCGTTCGTCTTGCTGCGGATCGTCAGGTCGAAGGCCAGCGCGATCAGCGAACCCTTGGTGTAGTAGCTGACGATGGCATTCGGCGCGTTCTCATCCTGGCGGTAGTACTTGCCCCAGGCGTCGAAACTGGAATCTGCCACGCTTTGCTTGGTGCGGCCGCTGCCGCGCAAGACGCTGTTGACGGTTTTCCCGAGCAGCTTGAAATAGGCTGCCTCGTCGATCAGGCCCGCGCGCACCAGCATCAGGTCATCGTAATAGCTGGTGAAGCCTTCGAACAGCCACAGCAGCGGCGAATAGCTTTCCGCCTGCAGGTTGTACGGCGCAAAGGCGGCCGGCTTGATGCGCTTGACGTTCCAGGTGTGGAAGTACTCGTGGCTGCACAGGCCCAGGAATTTCAGGTAGCCGTCGCCGATCTCCGTGCTGGTCGACGCCGTCGTCGGCAGGTCCGCGCGCGCGCAGATCAGCGCCGTCGAGGCGCGGTGTTCCAGGCCGCCGTAACCGTCGCCGACGGCCATGGTCATGAACACATAGCGGTCCATCGGCGCCTTCTTGGTCTTCGGCTCGAAGAAGGCGATCTGTGTTTCGCAGATGGCTTTCAGGTCGCGGCACAGACGGTCCAGGTCCAGGTTCGGCACCTTGCCCGTGACGACGATATCGTGCGGCACGCCATGCGCGGTAAAGGTGGCCAGCGCGAAGTCGCCCATCTCCACCGGGTGGTCGATCAGCTCATCGTAGTTGGCCGCCTGGTAGCTGCCGAAGCCATAGCGCTTCGCTTTCAGTTCCGGCAAGGTGGTGGCCACCTTCCAGGTCTTGCAGGCCGCATCCTTCGGCTGCACGATGTGCACTTCATGCGGCTCGGCCTCCTGGCCCAGCACGCGCAGGAACACGCTGGTGCCGTTGAAGAAGCCGTGATTCTGGTCCAGGTGGGCGGCGCGCACGGACAAGTCCCAGGCATACACGTCGTATTCCACCGTCAACGGGCCTTTGCACGGAGCGGCTTGCCACGAGTGCTTGTCCAATTTGGTCAGCACCACGGCCTTGCCCTCGGACTCGGCGCGGATGCTGACGATGTTGCGCGAAAATTCGCGGATCATGTAGCTGCCCGGAATCCAGGCCGGCAAGGACAAGACCTGGCCGATGGCGGCCGGCGACTTGACTGTCAACGTCACCTTGAACATGTGGCCGGCCAGGTCGGCAGCGGCGATGCTGTAGATGATGCCGGCGGCCGGTGTGGTTTTCACTGCGGTTTTCGCTACGGCTTTGCTTGTGGCTTTGCCGCTTGCCTTGGCTCCCGCCTTGGCGGTGATTTTTTGAATCGGTGCTTTCTTCATGTTTTCCTCGTGTCTGGCATGGATGTTCTACAATCGCCCGGGTGCGCCAGGCACCGGCGACAAATCGTCAGGTGTATCAATATCGCGCAAGATGCCGCTATCGTCCACTGTCACTTCGCATACGGCATGACTGTTGACGATGCTGCGCGCGCCCTGGTCGCCATCGAGCGCCAGCAGCAGCGGCAAGTGAAAGGCGCTGAAGGCGACAGGATTGCCGCGCCGGCCCTGGAACACGGGCACGGCGATGTGCGCGCCATCGCCGATGGCTTGCGACAAGGCAGAGATTGTAGCCGCTTCCACCCAGGGCATGTCGCCCAGGGCGATCAGCCAGCCCGGCGCGCCGCGCACGTAATCGATGGCGCAGGTAAGCGATGCGGCCATGCCCGTGTCGGCGTCATGGCAGACGCGCACCTCGCAGCCCAGCGCACCGAGCACGCGCGCCACCTGCGTATCGTCGGCACGCACCACGGCCAGCACGCGCGGCAAGGCCGCCAGCATGGCTTTTGCGGCAGCCGCCACCACCGGCAAGCCCACATGCGGGCCTTCGGCCAGCGGCTGCAATAATTTATTCTGCACGCCGGAAGGGTCGAACCTGCGCCCCCTTCCAGCTGCCAGCAAGATGCCGACCGTACTCAAAAAACCACTGCCGTCATGCGGCCGCCAGGTCGAATGGCAGCTTGCGCAGGCGCTTGCCCGTCAGCGCGAACAGCGCATTGGCGAATGCGGGCGCCAATGGCGGCACGCCCGGTTCGCCCATGCCCGTTGGCGCGTCGCCCGATGGCACCAGGTGCACCTCGATCACCGGCATGTCTTGCATGCGCGGTACGGGGTAATCGCCGAAGTTCTGCTGCTCCACCACGCCATCCTTGAGCGTGATGGCCGCACCGGGGATGGTCATGCCCAGCGCCATCAGCGCGGCTCCCTGTACTTGCGCCTCGATCGTCAAGGGGTTGACAGCCAGGTTGCAATGCACGCCGGCCCATACCTGGTGCAGCTTGGGCGCGCCTTCCACCACGGAAGCCGTCACCACGTAGGCGACGACGGAATTGAACGATTCATGCATGGCCACGCCCCAGGCCTGCCCTTTCGGCAGCTTCTTCTTGCCATAGCCGGACTTGGCCACGGCCAGGTCCAGCGCGGCGATGTGGCGCGTGTGCCTGGCGTCGATCAGCTGCTTGCGGTAGGCGACGGGATCCATCTTCGCCACGTGCGCCGCCTCGTCGATCAGGGTTTCCATGACGAAGGCTGTATGCGTCGAACCGACGGAGCGCCACCACAGCACGGGCACGTTCGCCTTGGCCGTGTGCACGGACAGCTTCATCGGCAGGGTGTACGGCTCGCCCATGCCTTCGACCATGGTGCCATCGACGCCATTTTTCACCATGAAGGCTTCGAATGGCGTGCCGGCCATGATGGACTGGCCCACGATGGTGTGGTCCCAGGCGAGGATTTTCCCTTTGGCGTCGAGACCGATCTGCGCGCGGTGCACATGCGACGGCCGGTAGTAGCCGCCCTTGATGTCATCCTCGCGGCTCCACATCAGCTTTAAGGGGCCGCTCTTGCCCGCCGCCCTGTATGCCTTGGCGACGTTGACGGCTTCGACCACATAATCGGACGAGGGCACGGCGCGCCGGCCAAAGCCGCCGCCAGCCATCATGGTGTGCAGCGTCACCTGCCCGGGTTTCAGGCCGGAAGTAGCCGCGATGGCCGCCTGGTCGCCGGTCTGGAATTGCGAGCCCACCCACATCGTGCATTTGTCCGCTTGCAGGTCGACGACGCAGTTGAGCGGCTCCATCGGCGCGTGCGCCAGGTAGGGGAACTCGTACACGGCTTCGATCTTTTTCGGCGCCTTGGCCAGCTTGCCCATGTCGGCAGGTTTGGCGATGGTGCCCGGCGTTTTCGCCAGCGCCTTGAAAGCGGCCAGCTGCTTGTCGCTGCTGACCTTTTCCACGGCGCTCGTATCCCACTCGATCACCAGCGCGTCGCGTCCCTGCTTGGCTGGCCAGTAGCCGTCGGCGATGACGGCCACGCCGCTGCCGCCACGATCGGTCTTCACTTCCAGCACCTCGAGCACGCCCTTGATGGCTTTCGCCTTGCTGGCGTCGAATTTCGCCACCTTGGCGCCAAACACGGGCGGGCGCGCCACCATGGCCACTTTCGCGCCGGGCGGCTTGAAATCGATGCCGAACTGCTGTTTCCCCGTGGACTTGGCGGCCGCGTCGAGGCGTTTCACGGGTTTGCCGATGATGACAAATTCGCGCGGGTCTTTCAGCTTGACGGAGGTAGGCACGGGTTGGCGCATGGCCGCGTCGGCAAACTCGCCATACGTCGCCTTTTGTCCGCCAGGGCCATACAGCACGCCCTTGGCGGCACGCACCTGGTCGGGACTGACTTTCCACTGCGCGGCAGCGGCGCCCACCAGCATGGCGCGCGCCTTGGCGCCGATTTCGCGGTACTGCGTAAACGAGTGGGCGATGCTGCCCGAACCGCCCGTCATCTGCATGCCGTAGGCGGCATCCTTGTACTGCTCGCCGGCCGGCGCCAGGGCGCCGTGCACCAGGCTCCAGTCGGCGTCGAGTTCCTCGGCGATCAGCATGGGCAAGCTCGTTTGCACGCCCTGGCCGAATTCCAGCCGGTTCACCTGCACCGTCACCGAGTTATCGGGAGCGATGTGCAAGAAGGCGTTCGGCGCATACACGGGCTTGGCGGGCGCGGCATCGGCCGCCTGCGCCAGCTTGCCTGCGCCGGGCATGAAAAAGCCCAGCATCAAGCCGCCGCCGGCCGCCGCGCCGGCCTTCATGAAACCGCGCCGCGACACGCCATCGGCAACGGCCACCGGCGCCGATGCCAGCGCCGCGCCCAGGGTCACCCCGCCATGCTGCAATGCTTCCTGATTCAACCATTCGATACGCATGTCGCTCTCCTCAGGCCAGGGTCTTGGCCGCGTCCTTGATGGCTGCGCGGATCCGTTGATAGGTGCCGCAGCGGCAGATATTGCCGCTCATGGCGCCGTCGATGTCGGCATCGCTGGGCGCCTTGTTGGTGCGCAGCAGCGCCGTGGCGCTCATCACCTGGCCGCTTTGACAGTAGCCGCATTGCGGCACGTCGTGGCGTACCCATGCCGCCTGCACGACCTTGCCCACCTGGTCGTTTTCCATCGCTTCGATGGTGGTGATCTTTTGCGCGCCCACCGAGGAAATCGGCGTGATGCAGGAGCGGATAGGCTGGCCGTCGAGGTGCACCGTGCAGGCCCCGCACAGGGCCGCGCCGCAACCGAATTTGGTGCCCGTCATATTCAGGTTATCGCGCAGCGCCCACAGGATGGGCGTGGAAGGATCGGCGTCGACCTGCGTGTCGCGTCCGTTGATATTCAAGGTAATCATCTGCTGCTTCCCCTTTTTTGGATTGTTATGGCGTCTACGAACAACACTTGATGATACGACAGCGGAAAAAAGTGCAAAAAAAAGCGCGCCTTGCGAGGGCGCGCCGTCCAGCCTTCCTGGCGACAGCCCGGATTACTTAATGGTCGAGAATTTCTGTTCCAGCGTTTTCGCATCGACCGCGCCCGGAATGCGGCTGCCGTCGGCAAAGAAGATGGCTGGCGTGCCCGAGACGCGCAATTGCTGGCCCAGGGCCAGGATTTTTTCATGCGGGTTGGCGCAAGTGGCGGCCACCGTGGCCGGCGCCTTGCCGTTCAACATCCAGTCATCCCAGGCCTTGTTGCGGTCCGGCGCGCACCAGACATTGCGCGACTTGACGATGGAGTCGGGCGACAGGATGTTGTACATGAAGGTGTAGACGGTGACGTTGTCGATTTCCTTCAGCGCGTTCTGGCGGAAACGCTTGCAATAGCCGCAGTTCGGGTCTTCGAACACGGCAATCACGCGCTTGCCATTGCCCTTGACGGTCTTCATGGCGGAATCGAGCGGCAAGTCGGAGAACTTGATGCGATTGACTTCGTCCAGGCGCACCTTGGTCAGGTCTTGCGACGTCTTGGCGTCGAAGACGTGGCCGACGAACAGGTATTGCGCGGCTTTGTCCGTGTACAGGATGTCGCCGCCCGTGCGCACTTCGTACAGGCCGCCGTATGGGGTTTCCTTGACCGAATCGACCTTGGCGCCTTCGCCCAGGCGCGGCTCGATCAGCTTTTTGATGTTCGCTTCCGTCGGCGTTTCCGCGCCGGCGCACGACATCATCAGGCCCGAGGCCAGTACCAATGCGATTCTGCTCATTTTTATCACTATCACTTCTCCACTTGAAACGCCTGGCGGGACTGGCCTCTGGCCCGGCATAGTTATCTCTTTGACAAAACGATCGCCGCAGACCAGCTGCGGCGACCTTGAATTTTCACACCTGCCATTATCCGGCGATATCTTAAGATTCGCTGATACTTACTGATGTCCCAATGCGTGCGCAATCATTTTCCGCTTCAGGGCCGGCAATTTATCCAGCAAGTTTAATCCCAAATTGCGAACCACGCGCAACGGTTCCAGATCGGCGCCAAATAATCGCGCCAGGCCATCGGTCGCCAGCTGCATCAACAGCACGTCTTCCTTGCGCGCGCGCGCATAGCGGGCCAGCACGCGTTCGTCGCCGATGCCGCGGTGCACTTCGCGTTCGCTGATCGTCTTGACCAGCTGCGCCACGTCGGCAAAACCCAGGTTCATGCCGTGGCCCGCCATCGGATGCACCACGTGGGCGGCGTCGCCCACCAGGGCCACGCGCGGCGCCACCATGGCGTGCGGGCGCATCAGGGTCAATGGGAAGGCGCGCACCAGCTCCGGCTGCAACGGCGTGAGCTTGCCCAACTTGTCGTGGCAATAGGCGGCCAGGCGCGCGGCCAGGGCGTCGGCCGATTCGGCCATCAAGGTATCGGCCAGCGCATCGGGCGCCGACCAGACCAGCGAAACGCGGTCCCCTGGCAGCGGCAGCAAGGCGACGATGCCTTCGCTGCCCGTGAACCACTGGTGGGCGGCGCCATGGTGCGGCTTTTCGCAGGCGAAGTTGCTGACCACGCCGCGCTGGCCATACGAGCGGTAATCGAGTCCGATATCGCACTGGCCCCGCACCCACGATTGGGCGCCATCTGCGCCCACTACCAATGCGCAAGTGATGGTGTCGCCGCCATCGAGGTGCACGATGGCCGAATCATTCGTCCATTCCAGGCGGCTGGCCCGGCCCTGCAGCACGCTGACGTTCGGCGCGAACTTGAGGGCGGCGTCCAGCGCCTGGCCCAGGTTGCGGTCTTCGATGATCCACGCCAGCGTGCCCACATGGGCGCCGTAGGCGTCGAAACCGAGTCCGCCCGCCTGCGCGCCATCGCCTTTGACCAGCATGGCGTCAACGGGCGCCACCCTGTCGGCCGCGAGCGCGCCCCACACCTTCAGCGACGACAGCAACTGGTGCGCCGTATTATTGAGCGCATACACGCGCACGTCCCAGCTGGCTTCGACCGGCTTGGCAGCCGAAGCGGGGGCGGGCGCGCTCACCGGCGATAGCAGGGTGACGCTTTGTCCTGCCTGGGCAAACGCCAGCGCCGTGGTTTTCGCGATGGCGCCATTGCCGACGATGCAAACGTCGCTGTGGCTGTGCATGAAGCGCCGCATGGTAGGGGGAGTGGGACTGTTCATGCGGCCATTATAGCGTTTGCCCCACCCTTTTCAGATAGTCCGGAAGTACAGGACGCGTGCCCCAGATCAAGCGGCGCCATGAAAGACGGGCAGCACGTGGTCCGCGATCTCCTGCATCGTCTCGGCCAGCGGGCGGCGGTTCTGCCGCAGCTGCAGGCCGATATGCCGCACGCCGGCCGCGCGCATGGCGTGCAGCTCCGCGATCAGGCCCTCACGCCCCGTGCGTCCCCCGAAGCGGAAGCGCTGCAGCGGCAGGCTCGGATCCTCGTCCAGGTCCAGGTGGATGAAGCTGACATACGGCTTGTTCTCTCCGGCCACGGCGCGCCATTGCGCCGAGCGCCGCGCATGGTCGTCCGGCGTGCCCGGATAGGCGAGCCATCCATCCATCTGCGCGCCGATCCACGCAGGCGACTGCTGCGCCAGCCCCGCCACCAGCAGGGGCAAGGGCGCGGCTGGCTTGGGCAGCAAACGGACGCCTGGCGGCAGACGCGTCTCGCCCCAGTCACGCAGCATGGCGACCTGTTCGCGGAAGGCCGCGCCGCGCCCGTCGAAATCGCGGCCGAACACGGGATACTCGACGGGCCGGTCGCCGCTGGCCACGCCCAATAGCAAACGCCCGCCACTCAACTGGTCCACGCTGGCCGCCGCTTTTAGCGTCAGCACGGGCTCGCGCAGCGGCAGCACCACGGCGGCCGTGCCCAGCAAGATGTTCCCGGTGATGCCGGCCAGGTAGCCAAGATAGGTAAACACCTCGAAGACCTGGGCCGCGTCGCCGAACGACGGGTCGTACAAAGGCACGTCGCGCAGCCACAGGGCCCTGAAACCGAGGCGGTCGGCCAGCTTCGCCAGCGCCGCGTGCTGTTTCAGGTCCGGTTCGCCCGGCATGCGGCCGGAGACCGCATTCGCCTGGCGCCCCGTGGACGACCAGTCATTATCGAGCGGCAGTTCCAGGCCGATGCTGAAACCGCCCTGCCCCAGCTTTGTCATGGCGCCCATCTCAATCCCACTGCGGCGCCAGGCCGTCCGGGTTAGCCAGGCGTTCGCCCCGTTCCAGGGTCGCCATCTGCGCCATCTCGTCCGGCGACAGGGTGATGCGCTGGAAATGCAGGTTCGCTTCCAGGTTGGCACGTTTCGTCGACGAGGGGATCACGGCAAAGCCCTGCTGCAGCGACCAGCTCAAGGCCACTTGCGCCGGCGTCACGCCGTGCTTCGCGGCGATGGCGGCGATCACGGGGTCCGCCATCACCTTGCCATAGGCGAGCGGCATGTAGGCCGTGATGTGGATGCCCTGGCTGCGCACAAAATCGATGACCTTGCGGTTTTGCAGGAACGGATGGATCTCGATCTGCTGCGTGGCGATTTCCGCCGCACCCACCGTATCGATGGCTTGCTGCAGCTGCGCATTCGTAAAATTCGATACGCCGATGGCCTTGGTCAGCCCCTGCGCCTTGGCCTCCGCCAGCGCCGCCATGTATTCGGCGACGGGAATCGCGTCCTGCGGCGACGGCCAGTGGATCAGCGTTAAATCCAGCTGCTCCAGCTGCAGCTTGTGCAGGCTGTCTTTCAAGCTGGGAATGAGTTTTTCGCGCCGCAAGCTCTCGATCCAGATCTTGGTCGTGACGAACAGCTCATCGCGCGGGACGGGGCTGGCGGCGATGGCCTGGCCCACTTCGGCTTCATTGCCGTAGATTTGCGCCGTGTCGATATGGCGGTAGCCGACGTCCAGGCCCGTGGCGACGGAATCGATGACGACCTGTCCCTGCAGGCGGAAAGTGCCCAGGCCGATTTCAGGGATGGCGGTGTGATGGGTGGTGGCGTTCATGCGGTAATCCTCTCAAGTCAGTAACGATGACCACACTATGCGCCCAACCTTTGTTGAGAAAAATACCGTTTATATCAAATCATATTTGACCCGCAGGCAAGTAATGTGTTGCCTATGCAGAAAATCGGGGGAAAGTCACAGCCGGCTCTTGCATTCCCGTTTTGGTCTGCTATAATTCGCCACCTTGGCCTGGTAGCTCAGTCGGTAGAGCAGAGGATTGAAAATCCTTGTGTCGGTGGTTCGATTCCGCCCCGGGCCACCAAGAATTCGTTTTACATTCAAAAACGCCACCTTCGGGTGGCGTTTTTGTTTGTGGACTGCGCCAATTCACCGCAGCATCCCCCTTTTCCGGCCGCATGCCGGCATCCTCCCCTCATCCGATACGGTATTTCCCCTCCAGCGCATGGCCCGGCGGCCTGACGCGAGACGCCAGTACCCCGATACCGGCAGATATTCCCCACGGGAAACATGTTAAAATTAAATAAACATTAACACCGGCATCAAGGATGATGAAAATGAAAAAATGGTTCTTGCTGGCTGCCACCAGCGCACTTGCCGGCATGGGCACGGCACAGGCCACGCAAGTGGCAGAGCAAGTGAAAAGCCCATCGAGCGCAACGCCTCAGGAACAGAAGAGTGCCGTCCTCCACAGGCCATGGGAACGAAAGGTGGAGGGGGAGAAATTTTCCATGGAGATGCTCGACAGCGACCGCCTCGATCCGGCGTATCCAGGCTTGCCGCTGGGCGCGGTCATCGAGGCAGTCAAAAAATTTGTGCGCGAGAAAAAGGGGGAGTTTGAATCGACGGCTGACTACAAGCGCAGAATGGCGGCAGCGCTGAACGAAAAAGTGGTGGCGGATTCGAGCTTGAATGATGCACTGGCCTTTGTTGTTTCCGTCAAAAAAGACGGAGCATATTCCGTTGGCATTGGGTACGATTTCAATGCGGATACGGGAAAAGTGAAGCTGTATGTCTTTCCCCGCACACGAGACTTGAATGGCATCGGCGCGCCTGACTATGACATCAACAAGCCTTCCTATAAAGGACTGGACCAATTTGACTTGAGTTCCAAATTGAACTCGAAAGGCCGTTATAAAGGACGCAGCACCTATCGCGGCTACTATCCCATTGAAGAAACGTACACATCCACGATGGGCGTTGCCGTCAATCGCATCCCATTCCTGGATATTGACCGGGGCTACACCCAATACATAAAACCTGCATTCCAGTTTACGCTGGAAAATGCCGTCGCGGCAAAAGAATTGCCGGTCTTGAAGGCGATGATCGTGATGCAGCTGGCATCGCCTTACATTGCCTACGACTACAAGTCGTCCGATTCAACACCACAACAAATCGACGTGACTACGACAGATAGAGTATTTCTTACTGGGAATATCTTGGGCATCGTTTTTTACTCCGGCATCACTGGCGAAATCCTGGGGCGATTACCAGCGTCATTTGGCCTGCCTGCTGCCAGGCAAGCCACGAATGAGAGAAGCGCGCCCGCAGCGCAGTAATGGCAACTGTCCAGATACCGGCCTAGCCTTGCATCTCCCCGTGCCTTGCTTGCGCCGGGTAACAGAATTTGCCGCGCCAATAAAAACGCCAACCTTCGGGTTGGCGTTTTTATTGAATCGAGCAAGGCTGCCGGCTGCGGCCAGCCCCGTCGTTCTTACCACATCAAATCATCGGGAATCTGGAACGCCGCATACGGATCGTCCTCGTCCACTTCCGTGCTGGCCTGCTTGACGCGCACGACGATGGCGGGGTCGCGTTCGGCGATCTTGTCGGCGATGATGCGCGGCACCAGTTCCACGGCGCCGCCCAGGCAGATGATCACCAGGCGGCCCGCCACCAGGTGGGCCTGCACAGCCGCCGTCACGTAGATGCGCTCGATCTTGTTGTTGAACGTGAAGTTATACGGCACGTCGCCGTTGTTGCCCTTGCTCTGGCGGTTCTTTTGCACCATTTGCGCGATCTGCGCCACGATGGCCTTCTGGTTGGCGGCCGCGTCGCGCTGGGCGTTCAGTTCGCGCGCGCGTTCCGCGTTCTTGCGCTGGGTCTCGAGCGCGGCCAGGCGCACTTCGTCGACGCTTTGCGTGCCGCTCTTGCGCTCGTCCTTTTTTTGCTTGCTCTTGTCCTGGTTGGCCAGTTTGACCTTCTTCTTGTCGACCAGGCCGGCCTTTAAAAACTGCTCTTGCAACGAGACCATAACTACTCCGTATTGAGGGTGCGCCGGCCAAGGCAGCGGCATCGGCCGGTGGAAAGTCGCTAGCATAGCAAAAAACAGGGGGGCTGCCGCCGCAAGATGGCTGCCCGGGGCAGCCGGCAGGTTCCTGGCGCCGGCCAGTAACAAAAAGACACACTCGATTGCAAATTTTGTTGATAAATGTCATATAGTTAGTTACGTTCTGCATATCGGCATTGCCTGCCGGTTGCACGTCCCCTTCCACTGACTGCGTCTACAAGGATTTGCCATGAAACAATTATTCGCCCTCTGCATCGCCGCCGCGTTTGCCAGTACCGCCTTTGCCGCCGCGCCGGAAGCGGCGCCCGCCGCCAAGACGGCCCAACAGTCAAAAATGACGACCTGCAATGCGGACGCCGCCGGCAAGAAAGGCGATGAGCGCAAGGCGTTCATGAAGGAATGCCTGAGCGCCAAGCCGGCGCCGGCCATGACGCAGCAAAACAAGATGAAGGCATGCAATGTCGACGCCAAGGACATGAAGGGCGATGCCCGCAAGGCTTTCATGAAAGAATGCCTGAGCGCGCCGAAAAAATAAGCGCCTCGTCTGCTTGCCCCACAACGCCAGCATCATGCTGGCGTTTTTTTTCACGGCGATGCGTAGGCCTGCATGAGCCGGTCAAGGAAACCGAACAGCTTGCCATTCATGGCCTGCCAGTCGTGGGTGCGCAGGGTCGCTGGCTGCTGCACGAAGCGGTGCGACTCCAGCGTGGCCAGTTCCGTTTCTGAAGCGGCGATCAGCAGGTCGACCACCTCCGGCGTGAACTCCATATGGCACTGGAATCCGTACACCAGATTGCCGTATTCGACGATCTGGCGGGGGCAGCCTTCGCTGTGGGCGATGACCTTCGCGCTGTCAGTCAGGCCCGGCATGTCGCTATGCCAATGTCCGGTCTCCAGGACATCGCCGAAATGGGCGAACTTGTCGTTCGCCTGTCCTTCTCGCGTCAGCATGATGGGGAACTTGCCGATCTCCTTTTCAGGGCTGTGCGCATGGCGCGCTCCCAGGGCCGCGCCGATCAGCTGCGCCCCCAGGCAGACGCCGACGACCGCCTTGCCCGCCGCGGCACATGCGGCGATCAAGGCCTGTTCGGCGGCGGCGTCGAAATGCGGGCATTCCTCGCGCGTCGTCGACGGCGACTGCGGTCCGCCCATGACGACCAGCAGGTCGATGCCCGCGATGGACGGGGGCAGCGGTTCATGGGCGTGGACGCGGGAATACGTGGCCGCGTAGCCGCGCTCGCGTACCCATGTCTCGTAGGCGCCAGGCGCCTCGAACGCTTCATGCACGATGAAATGGACTTTCATGATGTTCCCTTTCTGTGGCGAGGAATTAAAAAACTATGGCCGGCTCAGCACCTGGGCCAGCACGGCGGCGAACGCCTGCGCACGCGCTGCGTCCATGGTCGATACGGTGATCCGCAAGCCCTGCGTCGGCGCCTGCACGCCGAAGGCTTCGCCGCCGCGCACCAGCCAGCCATGCCGGGCCAGCGCCAGCACGGCCGCCTGGCTGCCGCCCGGCAGCGGCAGCCACAGGTTCAGTCCATCGGCAGGACTGGCGCCAACCAGGCCTTGCGCCGCCAGCGCATCGGCCAGGATGCCGCGGCGGCGCGCATAGTCGGCGCGGGCCAGGGCCACCTGCGCCAGCACGTCCGGTGAAGACAGGCAGGCGCTCACGGCATCCTGCAAGAGATGACTGACCCAGTTCGTGCCGGGCGCCAGGCGCAGGCGCAGGCGCTGGGCGGTCTGCCCGTCGCTGGCGACAACGGCTAAGCGCAGGTCGGGGCCGAAGATCTTCGATACCGAACGGATCAGCGCCCAGCGCCGGGCCGCATGGGGAATCACGTCCTGGTAGCTGGCGACGGACAGCAGCGAGAAATGGTCGTCGATGATGACCAGCACGTGCGGGTAAGCGGCCAGCACCGCGCGCAGCTGGTCCGCGCGCGCCGCGCTCAGGCTGCATCCGGTCGGATTGTGCGCACGCGGCGTCACGATGACGGCTTGCGCGCCTTGCGCCAGCGCCCGTTCCAGCGCCCCGGCCTGCATGCCCTCGGCATCGACAGCCACGCCAACGGCGTGCAGCCCGGCGATGCGCAAGGTGTTGATGCTGCTGACGAAGCACGGGTCTTCCACGGCCACCTTGTCGCCCGCGACCAGATACGCGGCCAGCAGGCGCTCCACCGCATCGACCGCCCCATTCGTCAGGGTGATGTCGTGGCCCTCAGGGCAATCGCCGGCCATCCAGCGCCGCGCCAGGGCTTCCAGCTCCGGATCCAGCGTGGCTTCGCCATACAGGCGCGGGCGGTATGGCTTGCGCGCCAGGGCCGCGCCGACATCGGGCAGCCAGGCAAGGTTAGGATTGCCGCCGCCCAGGTCGGCCAGCGGCGAGCCGGGCAGCAGGCCTTCCTGCTCGCCGGGATCGCGCTGTGCGCGGATGGCCGTGCCCAGGCGCCCTTGCGTGACCGCGATCCCGGCCGTCACCAGGCGCTTGTACGCCAGCGAAACGGTATTGCGGTTGACGCCCAAGGTCGCGGCCAGCTCGCGCACGGTCGGCAACTCCTGGCCCGGCACCAGTTCGCCCGCCTGCGTCAGAGCACGGATGCTGTCGAACAGCTCCGCAGCGGTTTTCCCTGCAATCCTCATGATAGTCTCAGACATGATATATTTTGGCATAGGACAATCATACATCACTGCGGCGACTCCTGCCGCTCATAAGGCTGACACAAGGCTGACACATGAACAATGACACTCCCCTGCTCACTGCGACCATGCACGCGCAGCATGGGCGCTGGCCGCAAGCCGTGTCGGTGGACGACTTCCGCCGCAATCTGGCCGCCGTGCACGCGCGCATGGCCGCCGCATGCCAGCGGGTCGGCCGCGATCCGGCCGGCGTGCGCCTGCTGCCCGTCAGCAAGACCAAGCCCGAGGCGAGCCTGCGCCTGGCCTACGCCGCGGGTTGCCGCATGCTGGGAGAAAACAAGCCGCAGGAGGCAGGCCGCAAGTGGGAAGCGATGGCGGACCTGGGCGACCTGCAATGGTCGGTGATCGGCCATTTGCAGACCAACAAGGCCAAACTGGTGGCGCGCTTTGCCAGCGAATTCCAGGCTCTCGACAGCCTGCGCGTGGCCGAGGCGCTGGAACGGCGCCTGCAAGCGGCAGGACGGGGGCTCGATGTGTTCGTGCAAGTGAACACCTCGGGAGAAGCCAGCAAGTACGGCTTGCCGCCGGACGAGGTGGCCGCTTTCCTGCGCGCGCTGCCCGCCTTCCCGGCGCTGCGGGTGCGCGGACTCATGACATTGGCGCTGTTGTCGGCGGAAGCCGTGCGCGTGCGCCGCTGCTTCGTTCTGCTGCGCACATTGCGCGACCGGCTGCGCCAGGATGTTCCCGATGGCATCGGCCTCGACCAGCTGTCGATGGGCATGTCCGGCGACTATGAAATCGCCATTGAAGAAGGCGCCACCGTCGTGCGGGTCGGCCAGGCCATCTTCGGCGCACGGGACACGCCAGATAGCCACTACTGGCCCACGGCGGAAAAGGAATAGACGGCCCGATGCGCCCTGCGGGTGGTCGCGCAGTCAATCATATCGAATGATCAAGATGACATGCAGAACGATACCGCGTAATATTTTTACCATACTGCTCAGCTCGGCAGCACAGCTCCTTGGGGAAAGGACGGCAGCGTGGCCGCGTCAAACGATCTCGCGCACTGGCGCGGACAGATTTTTGCGCGCCTGCTGCAGGCGGTGCTGCTGCTTGGCATCGTCACTGCCATTCCCAGCGCCCTGCTGGCGGCGCGCGAAGCTATCTGGTCCATAGTCGCCCTCGACGTGCTGGCCATCGGCTGGGTCGGCCTCATCTGGCATCTGCGCGCCATGCCCTACCGCTGGCGCGTGTGGCAATTCCTGATCGTCGCCTACCTGGTGGGCGTGGGCCTGCTGCTGAAAATCGGCCCCGTCAGCCAGATCTACATGATGCTCATGCCCGTGCTGGCGGCCCTGCTGCTGGGGATGCGGCCAGCCTTGTCGACCCTGGCCCTGACTTCGCTGACCATCTTTTTCCTCGGCCTGCATCCCGACGTGGAGCTGCAATTGCGCGGCGTGCCCGACTCCCCCGTGCTGCGCGCGCTGATCGTGGCCCTGAACTTCCTGTTCATCGCCGCCGTGCTGACCCTCTCCTGCGCTTTCCTGCTGCGCCACCTGGAACGCAGCAGCCAGGCCCTGTCGCAGCTGAACGCCGATCTGCGCCTGACGGCCACGGCGCTGGCCCGCCTGAACGACATGGTGATGCTCGCCGAAGTGGCCGATGGCCCGCCAGGCGCGGGTGCGGCGCCGGCCACGCGCATCATCTTCGTCAACGACGCCTTCGAGCGCAGCAGCGGCTATGCGCGCGCCGAGGTGCTGGGCCGCAGCCTGCTGTTCCAGCAAGGCCCCGCCACCGATGCGGGCGAACTGGCGCGCATCGCCGCCGCCATGGCCCGCGCCCAGCCGGCACGCGCGGAATTGCTCAATTACAACAAGGCCGGCAAGGCGTACTGGGTCGAAGCGGAACTGGTGCCGTTCACGGATGCGGACGGCAGGCAGACGCACTGGGTGGCCGTCGAGCGCGAAATCGACGAGCGCAAGAAATCGGAAGCGGACATCCACCGCCTGGCCTTCTACGACGTGCTCACGGGCCTGCCCAACCGGCGCCTGCTGATGGACCGCATCGGCCACCTGCTGGCCGCCGCGCCGCGCGGCCATACCATTAGTGCGCTGATGTTCATCGACCTCGACCACTTCAAGCACATCAACGACGCGCGCGGCCACGCCACCGGCGACGCGCTGCTGCGCCTGGCCGGCGAACGGCTGGCGCAGCTGATGCGCAAGGCCGACACGGTGGCGCGCATCGGCGGCGACGAATTCGTCGTGCTGCTGGCGCACCTGGCCGATGACCTGCACAACGCCGCCCGCGCGGCGGCCCAGGTGGCCGAGAAAATCCGTGCCGCCATCGCGCGCGACTTCGAGATCGAAGGGCAGTCCTATCATTGCAGCGCCAGCATCGGCGTGACCCTGCTGCCGAAAGCGGGCCAGCAGGCGCACGACCTGCTGCGCGAAGCGGACATCGCCATGTACCGGGCCAAGGCGGAAGGACGCAACGGCATCGCCTTCTTTGAAGCGGCCATGCAGGCGGGCGTGGAACGCCGCCTGACCCTGGAAAGGACACTCGCGCGCGCCCTCAACGCCGGTGAATTATGCATGCACGTGCAGCCGCAGGTCGACCGCCATGGCCGGGTGACGGGCGCCGAACTGCTGATGCGCTGGCCGCAGGCGGACGGCGGCCATATCGCTCCCGCCATCTTCATCCCCATCGCCGAGGAATCGGGGCTGATCGTCAAGCTGGGCCACTGGGCCCTGCGCGAAGCGTGCCGCGCCGCCGCCATGCTGGCGCGGGCCGGATCGCCTGTCGCCCTGTCCGTGAATGTGAGTCCGGCCCAGTTTCGCCAGCCCGATTTTGCCACCCGCGTGCAGGCCGCGCTGGCCGAACACGGCACGCCGGCCGGCGCCCTGATCCTGGAACTGACGGAAGGCTTGCTGATCGACCAGCGCGACGCCTCGCTGGCGCGCATGCGCGAACTGGCGGCCCTCGGCATCCGCTTTTCCATCGACGATTTCGGCACCGGCTATTCCAGCCTCGCCTACCTGACGTCGATGCCGCTGTACGAACTCAAGATCGACAAGCGCTTCATCGACGACACGCCGCACGATGCGCGCGACACGGCCATCGTGCAAGCGATCCTGGCCATGGCGCGCCACCTGGGCTTGCGCGTCGTGGCCGAAGGCGTGGAAACGCAGGAGCAGGCCGACTTCCTGATCGCCCACGATTGCGACGGCTTGCAGGGCTACCTGTATGCGCGGCCGATGCCGCTCGATGACTTTCTCGCCTGGCTGGCCCAGCGCCAAGCTTAGCTTAGCTTTCCGACATTTCCCGCACGAAACTCCTCCGCTAGAATACCGGCCTCATAGCCTGTACCTTCACCATCCCCTTTGATTAAAGTGATCCCCGATGCGTCTGGTTCTTCCCCTGCTGCTCACCCTGATAGCCGCCCTGCCCGCCGCGCATGCGGCCCCATCCACCCCCACGCCGATCACGCTGGACCAGGCCATGGCCGACCCCGACTGGATCGGCACGCCCGTCGAAGCGGCATGGTGGGGCTGGAAATTGGCCAAGCTTCTAACTACAAAGCTAAAAAACGCCTCGGCTCGACCCCTGCGCGACACGTATCAATTGCCAGGCGCAAACGCCAAACTGAATAGCGGCAAGAAGGTCGACGATGCGCAGCTGGCCAATCTCGATGGCCAGCAGATGGTCGTCAACCGCTCCGGCACGCGCGCCATCCTGCTGCGCAACGGCGACTTGTTCGAGCGCGACCTGAAAAGCGGCGCCTTGACGCAAATCACGCGCGGCGTCACGGCCATCAGCGACCCGCAATATTCCGCCGACGGCGGCGCCGTGCAATACCGCAGCGGCACCGACTGGTTCAGCTGGAGCCGCGCGGAGCGCCTGAGCGCCCCCGTCGCCCTGCTGCGCGCCGCCAAGGACCCGGACGCCACACCGGAAGCGGACGCCCTGCGCGACCTGCAACTGCGCCTGATCGTCAACCTGGCACGCCAGAAGCAAGACCGCGACGCGAACCGCGAACGCCGCCATGAAGAGCGCCGCCTGGACGCCACGCGCGCGCCGGAACCGATCTACCTGGGCGACAAAGTCACCATTTCCGGCAGCGCCCTGTCGCCGGACGGCCGCTGGCTGCTGTTCGTCACGCAAGACAAGGCGGCCGAAAAGGGCAAGCTGGGCAAACTGGCCCGCTACGTGACGGAAACGGGCTACCCGGACGTCGATGACGAGCGCACGCGCGTGGGACGCAACATGCCGATCGCGCAAAAAAGACCTGAAAGCTGGCCGACCTGCGCACGGGCACCGTGCGCGAGATCGGTTTCGACAGCCTGCCCGGCATCGCTACCGACCCGCTGGCCAGTCTGCGCGCCGAACAGAAGCTGCCGCCCCTGAAAGGCAACCGTGCCGTGCGCATCGACGCCCAGCGCGACGGCATCGCCTGGACCGATGACGGCAACAAGGTGGCCGTGCGCATCCGCGCCGTCGACAACAAGGATGGCTGGCTCGCCAATGTCGACCTGGCCAACGCCGCCCTCGTGCCCGTGCACCGCATCAGCGACACGGCCTGGGTCAACCGCCGCGCCGACGAATTCGGCTGGCTGCCCGACAACACCACCCTGTGGTATCTGTCCGAGGAAAGCGGCTACGCCCACCTGTACACGAAGACGGGCGCGGCCCCGGCGCGCGCGCTGACCAGCGGCCAGTGGGAAGTGAGCGCCGTCGAATGGAGTCGCGACGGCAAGCATGCCTATTTCATGTGCAACCGGCAGGCGCCCGGCACGTATGAAGTATGCGCCAGCACGGCCAGGGAAGGCGGCGCGCGCGAAGTGACGAATTTGAAAGGCGTGGAAAACTTCGGCCTGTCGCCCGATAACGGCAAGCTGCTGCTGCGCTATTCGACCAGCTATATGCCGGCCCAGCTGGCGACGGTTGCCGTCGCGGGCGGCAAGGCCAGTATCCTGACCGATACGCGCAGCGACGCCTTCAAGGCGCGCAACTGGGTCATGCCGGAACTGGTGCAAGTACCGTCCACGCATGGCGCGGCGCCGATCTGGGCCAAGCTGTACCGCCCGGCGCAACTGGAAGCGGGCAAGCGCTATCCGATCGTCATGTTCGCGCACGGCGCCGGCTACCTGCAAAACGTGACCCAGCGCTATCCCGTCTACTTCCGCGAACAGATGTTCCACAACCTGCTGGTCGAGCAAGGCTACATCGTGCTCGACGTCGACTACCGCGCCTCGCTCGGTTACGGCAGCGCCTGGCGCACGGCCATCTACCGCCAGATGGGCCACCCGGAACTGGAAGATTTTGTCGACGGCGCCAACTGGCTGGCGCAACAGCACCAGGGCGACATCCGGAACGTGGGCATCTATGGCGGCAGCTATGGCGGCTTCATGAGCCTGATGGCCCTGATGCGCGCGCCGGAAATCTTCAAGTCCGGCGCCGCCCTGCGTCCCGTGACGGACTGGACCACATACAACCACGAGTACACGGCGAATATCCTGAACACGCCGGACATCGATCCGCAAGCCTATAAAATCTCGTCGCCGATCGAATACGCGGACAAGCTGACGGGCAACCTCCTGATCGCCCACGGCATGATCGACGACAACGTGTTTTACCAGGATTCCGTGCGCCTGTCGCAGCGCCTGATCGAACTGAAAAAGGATAACTGGGAAATGGCCAGCTACCCCATGGAGCGCCACGGCTTCGTGCAGCCGGAGGCGTGGTATGACGAGTACCGCCGGATTTATCAGTTGTTCCAGAGAACATTGAAATAAACCCCGATGCCCGCTTGATGCGGGCATTTTTCATGGACTCATTCAGTCAAACGGCACCGGCCGTGGCGTCGTGTCCGACGACGGTGGCAGGATCGGCAGCACGAGGTGCGGCTGCTTGCCCGTCAGGGTTTTCAGGAAGGCCACCAGCTTGGCGTTTTCATCGGGCGTGAAGGTACGGCCCAGCTGCAGGCGGCCCATCACGTCGACGGCTTGCGTCAACGTCGCCGCTTCGCCATCGTGGAAATAGGGATACGTCAGTTCCACGTTGCGCAAGGTCGGCACCTTGAAGTTGAAGCGGTCCGCATCCTTGCCCGTCACGGCCGAGCGTCCCTGCGCCGTCATCGCCGTTTTATACGGTTCCACCACACCCATCTTCTGGAAGGTGTTGCCGCCCACGGCGGGGCCGTTATGACAGGCGATGCAGCCGCTCGATTTGAACAGCTGGTAGCCGGCCAGCTCGTCCTTCGTCAGCGCGCTTTTCTTGCCCGACAGCCATTGATCGAAACGGGAGCCGGGCGTCACCAGCACCTCTTCAAAGGCGGCGATGGCGCGCGTGACTTGCTCGATGGTCAGCTTATCCTGGCCAAACACTTGCCGGAACTCCGCGCGGTAGGCGGGAATCGAGGCCAGCACGTCGATGGCCAGCTCGTGCGTAAAAGCCATTTCGCCGGGATTGGCGATGGGACCGCCCGCCTGCTCCTGCAAATCCTTGGCGCGGCCATCCCAGAATTGCGCCACGTTCATGCTGGAATTGAGCACCGTGGGCGAATTGATGGGCCCGCGCTGCCAGCTGTGGCCGATCGAGGTCTTGATATTGTCCGTGCCGCCCATGCTCAGGTTGTGGCAGCTATTGCAGGAAATAAAGCCCGAGCGCGACAGGCGGGGATCGAAAAACAGCTTCTTGCCCAGTTCGACCATGGCCGGATTGGCGATCTTGGCGGCGGTGATGGGCTGGATCGGCTCCTTGTCGGCGGCATGCAGAACGCCGCCAAGAGCCAGGCTGGTGATGAAGAGAAAGGGTGAGAGGGTGCGGCGCATAATCTAACTCCTGGAAGTATTCCCGAATCGGCGGCGCGCGCCGGCGCGGGAATGCAGCGCACCGGCCCGGTTGCCACCCGTACATCGCTGGTTGGATGTTGATTTATATTAACTTTGACTAGTTAATAAGGAAAATGACCAGGGTCAAGGTTCTCGCCAAGTGCGAATCGCGCTTGCCATTTACGCAAGCGTGGCACATGATAAAGGCATGCACACACCTACCTACTCCCTGCTGCGCGCCGCGTGCGCCAGCTTCCTGCTGCTGGCCGCCAGCGCCTGCGGCAGCGCCCCCACGCAAGATGATGCGCCGCCCGCCCCCGGCAATGCCGGCCTGCTGGCGCAAATCCAGGCGGAAGTGGGCGTAGCCGCCTGCGATTCCACCCAGCAATGCCAGACCATCGCCATCGGCGCCAAGGCTTGCGGCGGCCCCGAGCGCTACCTGGCATGGTCCAGCAAGGGTAATGACGGCAAGAAACTCAAGGCACTGGCCCAGGCGCAAGCCGAGGCGAGCCGCAAACAGCAGCAAGCGGACGGCATGATGTCGACCTGCTCCATCGTCACGGACCCGGGCGCCACCTGCGAGGCGGGGCGCTGCGTGCTGCAGAAGAGCGCCCTGGGCGGCAGCGCCGCCATGTAAACAAAGCCGCTGGATCAGCGGCTTGAGTGCTTCTGCAACACGTCAGGACTGCAATTGCAAGGTCTTGACGATCTTGCTCTCCACCTTCTCGCCCGCGCCTGCGGTGGCATTCTTGCTCTCCTTGCGCAGCAACAATAAATGGTCGCCGCTGACGCCATACTGGCGCGTCTCGTCCGACTTCTGCGTAAAGCTGACGACGACAAAGGCGCGCCCGCTCACGTCAAAGTGGAAATGGCTGGCCAGCGGCGTGCCGTCTGCGGCGATCCATACCTCGATGCCGCCTTCGAACTTCTTCACATACTTGCGGTCTTTCTCAGGCACCTTGTCAAGCGACAAGGTAAAGCTGAGCAAACGCGCCGGCTTGCCCTTGTAGCTATCCATCTTTTCGCTGCTGAACACAGCTTCCTCGATCTCGCGCGACAGGGCATCGGCCGCCGACACCATGGAGCGCAGCTCCGTCGCCTTCATTTCCCCCAGCGCAAAGCCGATCGGCGTCTTGACCTTCGGATCCTTCACCCTGGCACGCTGCTCGGCTTCCACTTTCGCCAGCAAGTCCTTGCCATAAAGCACCTGCAAGCCAGCCGGCCCGCCCTCGACAGTGACAGTGGCCTGGCCGCTATCCTCTTCCGCCGCCTTGCCCTCGCCCTCGCGGCGCCAGGATTTCGATTCGACCTGCGCCTTGATGGGCATCTGGCCCTGCAAGCGCGCCAGCGCCGCATTCAAATCAGCGAGCCCGTCGGCCCGCGCCGTGCCGCACAACAAGCCGAACAAGCCCGCCACCGCCAGGCCTTGCACTCCAATACATCGCTGCATCGCCACATCCCTTCAGTTCATACAAGGATGCCAAAACACTATGTTTTGGCCATCTGTTGCATTTGAACACAGCTAGCTCTGGTCAGGTGGAAAGTCTTTCTGCTATAATTCGCCGCCTTGGCCTGGTAGCTCAGTCGGTAGAGCAGAGGATTGAAAATCCTTGTGTCGGTGGTTCGATTCCGCCCCGGGCCACCAAGAATTCAGCAGCACATAGCAAAAAGCCAACCTTCGGGTTGGCTTTTTTGTTTCTCTTTGCCAAACCCTCCCCCACCCCGCCGCTATGTACGCAAACGTACGGACTGCGGCCGCCCAAGAGCACATGCTGCAGGCAGACCACACCCCCTTCCCGCCGCCAGCGTCCTGCGCGACACGGCGCAACGGCCACCTGATCAGATTCTCTCCGTAACACCGCCATGCGAAACTCGCGCCCGACGCCGTCGAGCCGTTCCGTACATCACGGCACACTGCCAAAGGATGCATCATGAAAACTACCCTGATATTGCTCGCGCTCGCCTCTACCCTCGCCTTGACCGCTTGCCAGCGCGAAGCGCCACCTGTTGTGCAAGTCATCGCTGGCCCTGCCGGTGCGCCTGGTCCTGCCGGCGCTACGGGTGCCACGGGCGCTGAAGCCCCTGCCGGCGCGACCGGTGCGACCGGCGCCACGGGCCAGACCGGCGACAGCGGTGCCGCCGGATATGACGGCGCCAAGGGCGCCACTGGCGCACAAGGCAACGATGGTGTTCAAGGCAACGATGGCGCCAAGGGCGACGACGGCGCCAAAGGCAAGACGGGCGACACGGTGATTGTCGTCCCGCAACGTTAATACGCCCCACGCAATACGCACAACGCCAACCCATGCGGTTGGCGTTGTGCGTATGCGCTGTACCGCACAGTAACATTCGCCAAATCGGCCTACCCTGTTCTCATTACACAGGGAGATACGCATGCTGACGATCCTACTGATGGTAGCCCTGCTGGGCTTGGCTTTACTGTTCGCCCCCGGCCCAGTGCGCCGCGCCCTCGTCACCCCGCGCCTGCTGGCCTTGTTCAAGCGCATCTTGCCAACCATGTCCGACACGGAACGCGACGCGCTCGAAGCGGGTACCACGTGGTGGGACGCGGACCTGTTTTCCGGCCGGCCCGACTGGCCCAAGCTGCTGGACTATGGACATGCCTCGCTCACGACCGAGGAGCGTCACTTTCTCGAGCATGACGTCGAGCGGCTGTGCGAACTGGTCAACGACTGGGAAACGCAGCAGGCGCAGGACTTGCCGCCCCAGGCCTGGGCCTACATGAAGGCGCAAGGTTTCCTCGGCATGATCATCCCGAAACAATACGGCGGCAAGCAATTCTCCGCCTATATGCACTCGCAAGTGGTCATGAAATTGTCGAGCCGCTGCTCGGCGCTGGCCGTCACCGTGATGGTGCCCAATTCGCTGGGGCCGGCCGAGCTGCTGCTGCATTACGGCACCGAAGAACAGAAAAACCATTATCTGCCGCGATTAGCCGCCGGCACCGAGATTCCCTGTTTTGCCCTCACCAGCCCGTATGCGGGTTCCGATGCGGCCGCCATTCCCGACCTGGGCGTCGTGTGCATGGGCATGCATGAGGGCCGCGCCACGCTGGGTTTCCGCCTCACCTGGAACAAGCGCTACATCACCCTGGCGCCCGTGGCGACCTTGCTGGGACTGGCATTCCAAACCAGCGATCCCGAACATCTGCTGTCCGAGAATGACACGCCGGGCATCACTTGCGCCCTGATCCCCGCCAGCCACGACGGCGTGGTGATCGGCCGCCGCCATCACCCATTGAACGCCGCGTTCCAGAACGGCCCCACCTCGGGCAACGATGTCTTCATTCCCATCGACTGGGTCATCGGCGGCCAGGCGCAAGTGGGCAAGGGATGGCGCATGCTGATGGAGTGCCTGGCGGCCGGGCGCGCCATTTCGCTGCCCTCGTCCAGCGTGGGCATGGGCAAGATGGCCGTGCGCGGCACCGGCGCGTATGCGGCCGTGCGGCGCCAGTTCAACATGGCTATCGGCAAATTCGAAGGGGTGCAGGAAGCGCTGGCCCGCATGGGCGCCAACCTGTACCTGATGGACGCGGCCCGCACGCTAGCCGCGCACGCCGTCGACCTGGGCGAAAAGCCGGCCGTCATTTCCGCCATCGTCAAATACCACGTCACGGAACGGGGCCGCGCGCTCGTCAATGACGGCATGGACATTCTCGGCGGCAAGGGCATCTGCGTGGGGCCCAACAATTTCCTCGCCAGCGCCTACCAGCAAATCCCCATCGCCATTACCGTCGAAGGGGCCAACATCCTCACGCGCAGCCTGATCATCTTCGGCCAGGGCGCCATCCGCGCGCATCCGTATGTGCTCAGGGAAATGGCCGCCGTCAGCGAAAGCGATGGCCGCAAGGCCCTGCGGGATTTCGATGCTGCCTTCTTTGGCCACGTGGGCTTTGTGCTGGGCAACCTGGCCAGGGGATTATGGTACGGACTGGGCGGCGCGCGCCTGGCGGCCGCGCCCGACGCCGGCGCGCCCGCACTGGCGCCCTACTACCGCGCCCTGACGCGGCTGTCGACGGCGTTTGCCGTCATGACGGATATGTCGATGTTCGTGCTCGGCGGCGAGCTCAAGCGCCGCGAGCGGCTGTCCGCCCGGCTGGGCGACGTGCTGGCGCAACTGTACCTCGCTTCGTCCGTCCTGAAGCGCTACGAGGACGATGGCCGCCCCGAAGCCGACCTGCCCTATGTGCACTGGTCGCTGCAGGATGCGCTGGTCAAGGCGCAACAGGGCTTGACGGGCGTACTCGATAATTTCCCCGCGCGCGTGCTGGCCGTGCTGCTGCGCACCCTGCTGTTTCCCTTCGGCCTGCCGCATCGCCCGCCTTCCGACGAGCTTGGCAGTGAAGTGGCGCTGGCCCTGCAAACGCCGGGCGCCGACCGCGAGCGCCTGCTGGCCGACGGTTATGTGGCCAACGACAACACAGATCCCGTGGCTTGCGCCGAGCGGGCACTGGCCCTGCTGGCCGAGGTGCTGCACATCGAAAAACGCCTGAAAGACACGCCCGCAGGCGCAGCCCTGCGGCACCTGCCGCAAAGCCTGTCCGCCATGCAGCAGTGGCTGGCAACGGCCAAGGCCGCAGGCTCGGTCAGCTGCCAGGAGCACAATACCTTGCTCGAATATGCGCGCCTGGTCGACGGCTTGATCCAGGTCGACGATTTTCCCGCCGATGCGGCGCATCTGGCTCAAGGCGGCGCCATGCAGCGTCTTGATGACGGATCCGCTGGCGAGAGCCGCGCAGCCTAGGCGGAGCTGCTTTGCGGCCTATACTGAATTGAGCGGGTGCTGTGCCCGCTCTTTCCAGAAAGGAGTCGATCATGACGCGCAAATACATCGATTGCAGGGAATTCCCAAGCGACACGCATTGCTCGGTAGCCATCTCGGCTGACAGCGAGGAAGAGCTGTTGGGCATTGCTGTGGAACACGCAGTCTCGGTACACCATCACCACGATACCCCGGAGCTGCGCCAGCAACTACGCCAATTGTTCAAGGACGGCATGCCGCCCGAACATCTGCCCATGACGGGACAAGCCGGCAGCAGCGGGGCCTCGCACGCGCACTAGCCTGCCAGGGCTTGCGCCGGTTTCTGCAAGCGCAAGCCCAGCACGAGCGGCACGAGTGCCGCGTACACGACGATCACCGACAGCCAGACGGCGCCGGGCCAGTACGCCCTGACGCCAAAATAGATGCTGGAAAACACCAGCGGGCACAGGACGGACGCCAGGCTCACGGCCGAGGCCAGCACGCCCTGGAACTGGCCTTGCCGGTCCTCGGCAACTTGCCGCGTGGCCAGCGACTGCAAGGCCGGCGCGCCGATGCCGCCCAGGGCGAACACGGGCATGATGGCGAAGATCATCCAGCTGCGCGTGGCAAACGCCATGACGGTCAATGCCACGCAGGCGCAGGCCACGCCCGCCAGGATGGTGGCGCGCTCGCCCAGCAGTTTCACGGCCGGGCCAGGTAAAAAAGCCTGGGCCAGCGCCTGGCACACGCCAAAGGCGCCCAGCGACAGGCCGATCCACAGCCCGTTCCACGCAAACGCATCGTGTCCCCACAGCGCCCAGCACACGCCATACACTTCGCCGGCCGCGCTGAAGGTAAAGAAGATGACGGTAATCGGCAGCAAGCTTTTCTCCGAGAAAACCCAGCGCAACGGGCGCAGAGGGTTCAATGCCGCCAGGTCGATTTTCCCCCGTGTCGGCGTGCGCGAGGGGTGGCGTGATTCTGGCAGCAGATGCCAGGCCAGCAGCAAATTGCCGGCATTCAAAACGGCTGCCGCCATGAACGGCAGGCGCAGCCCGTAATCACCCAGCGCGCCGCCCAGCACGGGGCCGATGATGAAGCCTGCGCCGAACATGGCGTTGAGCAAGCCGAAGCGGCGCGCCCGCTTCACCTCGGGAGAAATGTCGGTGATGTAGGCGGTGGCCACGGAAACGTTGGCGCTCGTCAACCCGGCGATGGCACGCCCCAGCAGCAGCATCCACAGGCTGGTCGCAAAGGCGAGGAACAGGTAATTGACGGCCGCGCCCGCCAGCGACAGCAGCAGCACGGGGCGCCGCCCCAGGCGGTCGCTCAGCGCCCCCAGCACGGGTGCAAAGATGAACTGCATCAATGCATACAGGGCCGTCATGATGCCGATATACGGCGCCACGTTATCGGCGTGCGTGACCTCCCGCAGCAGCGCCGGCAGGATAGGGAAGATCAGGCCTATGCCGACGGCGTCGAGCACGACAGTGGTAAAGATGACGGGCAGCGCTGCCACGGGAACAGATTCTTTCATATACTCAATCTAAATATGTACTCAGTACACAAATAGTACGCCCAGCCTTGCCGCGCCAGCAAGCCTTATCTGTACTCAGTACACTTCGTGTATGATCGCGGCAACATGACGATTCCTTCCGACCTCCGCTCCCGCAAACGCCTTGCCACCCGCCAAGCCATCTCGAATGCCGCCACGCGCCTGTTCTTCGTGCGCGGCTTCGAGCAGGTGACGGTGGACGAGATCGCGGCGGCCGCCAGCGTGGGACGCATGACGGTGTTCAACCATTTCCCGCGCAAGGAAGACATGTTCTTCGACCGCGAGGAAGAGGGGCGCGAACTGCTGCGCGATGCCTTGCGCCAGCGCGATCCCGCCATCCCGCCCATCGAAACCCTGCGCCTGCTGGCGCACCGGCTGGTACTGGAAGACAGTCCCTACATCACCTTTTCCGCCGCCGGCCAGGGTTTCATTGCCACCATCGAAGCCAGCGATACCTTGAAAGCGCGGGCGCGGGCCATCCGCGACGAACTGGCGCAAGTGGTGGCGCAAGCGCTGACCGACGCCACGGGGCGCGATGCAAGCGATCCCCTCGCCCACCTGGCGGCCAGCCTACTGCTGGCCACCTGGAGCACCGCCCTCATCGAAGCGCACCGTGCCTTCGCGCAACATGGCGACGCGCAACTGGCCAAGGCCGGCTTCCTGTCCCTGGTGGACCGGGGACACACGGGCTTGAACGCCGCCATGGCGGGCACGCCCTACGCCTGAAGCGGCAACCCCTCGCATTTCCTTATTTCATTTGCCAGCACCTGGGCTTGCGTACCGTCTGGTGCCTTCCTATCATGAAACCACGCGCTGGCAAACGATGCATGCAGGCCGGCACGCGGGGACAGTCCTCCTGCTTCCCGTCACCATACCCATAACCGCATGCAGCCGCTGGGAGGTACACGATGAATACCTTGACGAACGGCCAGCTCAATGAGTTGCAAGCCTCATTGAGAGGGCAACTGCTACAAACGAACGACGCCGGCTACGACAGCGCGCGCGCCGTCTGGAATGCGATGATCGACCGGCATCCGGCCCTCATCGCGCGCTGCGCGGGCACGGCCGACGTGCGCACGGCACTGGCATATGCGCGCGACCACGGCCTGCCCCTGGCCGTGCGCGGCGGCGGCCACAATATCGCCGGCAGCGCCCTGTGCAACGATGGCCTGGTGATCGACCTGTCCGGCATGCGCTCGGTGCATATCGATCCGCAACAACGCCGCGCCCACGTCGAAGGCGGGGCCACCTTGCACGACTTCGACCACGAGGCGCAAGCGTTCGGCCTGGCCACGCCGCTGGGCATCAATTCCACCACGGGCGTGGCAGGACTGGCCCTGGGCGGCGGCTTTGGCTGGCTCAGCCGCACGCTGGGCCTGGCGGCCGACAACCTGCTGGCGGCCGATGTCGTCACGGCCGACGGACAATTCCTGCATGCGAGCGCGATGGAGCATCCCGACCTGTTCTGGGCCTTGCGCGGCGGCGGCGGCAACTTCGGCGTGGTCACGCGCTTCGAATTCCAGCTGCATCTGGTGGGGCCGCAAGTGACGGCTGGCCTCATCGTGTTTCCTTACGCGCAAGCCAAGGCGGTGCTTACGAAATACCGCGATTTCGTCGACGGCATGCCCGATGAATTGACCGTCTGGGCCGTCTTGCGCAAGGCGCCGCCGCTGCCCTTCCTGCCACCGGAAGTACACGGCCAGGACGTGCTGGTCCTGCCCGTCTTTTCACCCGTGCAATCTGCCGCCATGCAGGAAGCGATCGAGCGCATCGGCAGCTTCGGCCAGCCGCTGGGCATGCACCTGGGCAGCATGCCGTACACGGCCTGGCAACAGGCGTTCGATGCCCTGCTCACGCCGGGCGCGCGCAATTACTGGAAATCGCACAACTTCACGCAGCTCAGCGACGCGGCCATCGATACCGTCATCCGCCATGCAGGCAAGCTGCCGACGCCGCAATGCGAAATCTTCCTCGGCCTGCTGGGCGCGCAGGCGAGCCGGCCAGCGCCGCAGGATACGGCCTATCCGCACCGCGACGCCCTGTACGTGATGAACGTGCACACGCGCTGGGACGAGCCGGCCGATGACGCACGCTGCATCGCCTGGGCACGCGAGTTTTTCAACGACGCCGCGCCGTATGCGACGGGCAGCGTGTACGTCAATTTCCTGACCGAAGATGAAAGCGGGCGCACGGCCGACGCGTATGGCGTGAACTATCCGCGCCTGGCGCGCATCAAGAGGCAATACGATCCCGCCAACCTGTTCCGCGCCAACCAGAACATCTGTCCGGCCGCCTAGGCTGCCACGGCGCAGCGCCTTGCAATCCCTTGATCCAGGGCAATGCAATGCGCTCGCCGCCCGCTTACAATCGCCGGCTTTGCCCATCCTCCATGCGCCACGCTCCCGAACTCCTCCTGCCTGCCGGCTCCCTGGCCAAGATGCATGCCGCCTTCGACTTTGGCGCTGACGCCGTCTACGCGGGCCAGCCGCGCTACAGCTTGCGTGTGCGCAATAATGATTTTTCGACCTTGCAAGCCTTGCAGGAGGGAATTGATGGCGCGCATGCGCGCGGCAAGCAATTCTTTGTCGCCAGTAATATCTTCGCCCACAACGCCAAGCTGAAAACGTATTTGCGCGACATGGAACCCGTGATCGCCATGCGCCCGGACGCGCTGATCATGGCCGACCCGGGCCTGATCATGATGGTGCGCGACAAGTGGCCGGACGTCCCCGTGCACCTGTCGGTGCAGGCGAACGCCGTCAACTGGGCCGACGTCAAATTCTGGCACCGCATGGGCTTGACGCGCGTGATCCTGTCGCGCGAACTGTCGCTCGACGAGATCGAGGAAATCCGCCAGCGCTGCCCGGAAATGGAGCTCGAGGTATTCGTCCACGGCGCCCTGTGCATCGCCTATTCGGGCCGCTGCCTGCTGTCCGGCTACTTCAACCACCGCGACCCGAACCAGGGTACGTGCACGAATTCCTGCCGCTGGGATTACAAGGTGAAAAATGCGTCCGAAGACGCCAGCGGCGACCTGGGCGGCATGCAGGTAGTGCCGCTGGAATTTCACCAGGCGCTGGCCGAAGCCGACAACAACGCGTTTTCCGCCCTGCACCAGCAGCCGCGCCACCCGCTGGCCGACCAGCCATATTTTATTGAAGAAGCCCAGCGTCCGGGTCAGCTGATGCCGATACTCGAGGACGAGCACGGCACCTACATCATGAATTCGAAGGATTTGCGCGCCGTCGAGCACATCGAGCGCCTGGTGAAAATCGGCGTCGACTCGCTGAAGGTCGAAGGCCGCACCAAGTCGCTGTACTACGCGGCGCGTACGGCGCAAGTCTACCGCCAGGCCATCGATGACGCCGTGGCGGGCCGCCCCTTCGATATTGGTCTCTTAGGTCAGCTGCAAGGCCTGGCCAACCGCGGCTACACGGACGGTTTCTACCAGCGCCACCACACGCAGGCGCACCAGAACTACATGCGCGGCGCGTCCGAGGCGGACCGCAGCCAGTACGTGGGCGACGTGCTGGGCGTGACGGATGGCTGGGCCAGGGTGGAAGTGAAAAACCGCTTCGCCGTGGGCGACCGCATCGAGGCCGTGCATCCGGGTGGCAACCGCGATTTCACCATTGCCCGCATGCTCAGCGATGACGGCAGCGAGATCCAGGTGGCGCCCGGCAGCGGCCACTTCGTGCGCATCGAACTCGACGGGGCCCTCGACAAGGCCTTGCTGGCACGTTATTTGTAACCGCCAGTCTGCCGCGCGGGGTGAGGAACCAGTATCTAAGTGTTTGATTTGACAAGTAAAAATCCACGCATCACCGCCTAAACAATTTGTTTAGGCTTCAACATTGCTATACGATACGGCCACCCTGCGCCCGGGGGCCTTATCGGCACCCGGTGCGTCCCTGACACGTTCACCGGAATCCCCGATGCCACCTGCCACTACCGCCCTGATCACCAATGACGCCGTCGTCCTCGGCTTGCTCGCCATGACCCTGGGGACCGTCTTCTGGACCGCTTCCCGCCAGGATGGCTTCTGGAAAAAGTTTTATACGTATATCCCGTCGCTGCTGATGTGCTACCTGATCCCGGCACTGCTCAACACCTTCGGCATCATCGATGGCAACGCTTCCGGCCTGTATGCGGTGGCGCGCGACTACCTGCTGCCCAGCGCGCTGGTCCTGCTGTGCGTGGCCATCGATTTCGGCGGCATCATCCGCCTCGGCCCCAAGGCCATCATCATGTTCCTGACCGGCACCCTGGGCGTCATGCTGGGCGCCCTCGTCTCATTCGAAGCCTTGCGTTTGATCCACCCGGAAACGGTGGCAGGCGACACGTGGCGCGGCATGACGACTGTCGCCGGCTCGTGGATAGGCGGCGGCGCCAACCAGGCAGCCATGAAGGAAGTGTTTGAAGTGGACGCCACCCTGTTTGGCCAGTTCGTCGCCGTCGACGTGCTGGTGGCCAACGTCTGGACGGCCGTGCTGCTGTTCCTGGCCGGCCGCGCGGGCGCCTTCGACCGCTGGACGGGGGCCGATTTGACGGCCATCAATGCGCTCAAGGACAGCATCGAAAGCTACCGCACGCAACACGCGCGCATCGCCACCCTGACGGACATCATGATCATCCTCGGCGTGGGCCTGGGCGTGACGGGCCTGTCGCACTTCCTGGCCGGCCCCATCATCAGCTGGATCAACACCCTGCCCGCCGCATGGCGCTTGCAGGACTACAGCCTGACATCGAACTTCTTCTGGATCGTCGTGCTCGCCACCACCTTCGGCTTGCTGCTCAGCTTTACCCGGGCGCGCAGCCTGGAAGGCGCGGGCGCCTCGACCATCGGCTCGGCCATGCTGTACGTGCTGGTGGCAACGATCGGCATGCACATGGACCTGGGCGCCCTGCTCGACAAGCCGTTTTTGTTCCTGCTGGGCCTGATCTGGATCGCCGTGCATGGCGGCCTGATGCTGCTCGTCGCCAAACTGATCCGCGCCCCCCTGTTCTTCATGGCCGTGGGATCGCAGGCGAACATCGGCGGCGCCGCCTCCGCCCCCGTCATCGCCAGCGCCTTCCATCCGGCCCTGGCTCCCGTCGGCGTGCTGCTGGCCGTGCTTGGCTACGCGCTGGGCACCTACGGCGCCTACATCACGGGGCTGATCCTGCGCAGCATGGCGGGGTGATGGCGATCCTGGCTTGACTAGGCGATCCGCAACGACAACGCCAGCCTTCGGGCTGGCGTTGTCGTTTACCACTCGCATCGGCCGCAACGTCCTCAAAAATCCCCACAATGTAGCAGAAACCCCTCAAAACCAAATTTCCGCACCATTTTCGTGCAAAATCTGCGATGATAGTTGCCCAAATAACCGATTACCTCCATGGAATTCTGATGAAATACGCATCTGCTCACGAGTATGTCCAGCATGTCGCCGCACGCAATCCAGGTCAACCCGAGTTTCTGCAAGCCGTCACCGAAGTCATGGAGAGCTTGTGGCCATTCCTGGAACAGCACCCGAAATACGCGGAACAAGGCTTGCTGGAACGCTTGATCGAGCCGGAGCGCGTGGTGATGTTCCGCGTGTCGTGGGTCGATGACCACGGGCAAGTACAAGTCAATCGCGGCTACCGCATCCAGCACAGCATGGCCATCGGGCCGTACAAGGGCGGCATCCGCTTCCACCCTTCCGTCACCTTGTCCGTGCTGAAATTCCTCGCCTTCGAACAGACATTCAAGAATGCCCTGACCACCTTGCCGATGGGCGGCGGCAAGGGCGGCGCCGATTTCGATCCGAAGGGCAAGAGCCCGGGCGAAGTGATGCGCTTCTGCCAGGCCTTCGTGAGCGAACTGTTCCGCCATGTGGGTTCGGACACGGACGTGCCGGCCGGCGACATCGGCGTGGGCGGGCGCGAAGTGGGCTATATGGCCGGCATGATGAAAAAACTCAGCAACCGCGCCGACTGCGTATTCACGGGCAAGGGCGCCAGCTTCGGCGGCTCGCTGATGCGTCCGGAAGCGACGGGCTACGGCACCGTGTATTTTGCGCAGGAAATGCTGAAAACCCGGGGCCGCTCGTTCGAAGGCATGCGCGTGTCCGTGTCCGGCTCGGGCAACGTGGCGCAATACGCGGTGGAAAAGGCCATGGCCATGGGAGCGAAAGTCATCACCGTCTCCGATTCGAGCGGCACCGTCATCGACGAGGAAGGTTTCACGCCGGAAAAGCTGGCCATCCTGATGGAAATCAAGAACCATCTGTATGGCAGGGTCAGCGATTACGCCGCGCGCACGGGCGTGCGCTTCGAAGCAGGCGTATCGCCATGGCATGTGCCGGTCGACATCGCCCTGCCCTGCGCCACGCAAAATGAACTGAACATCGACGATGCGCGCACCTTGATTGCCAATGGCGTGCAATGTGTGGCCGAAGGCGCCAACATGCCCACCACCATCGAGGCCGCCAAGGCCTTCGAAGCGGCCGGCGTGCTGTACGCGCCGGGCAAGGCCAGCAATGCGGGCGGCGTGGCGACGTCCGGCCTGGAAATGAGCCAGAACGCGGCCCGCATATCGTGGCCGCGCGAAGAAGTCGATGCGCGTTTGCTGCAGATCATGCAAGGCATCCACGCCGCGTGCAAGCAATACGGCACGCGCGCCGACGGCACGGTCAGCTATGTGGATGGCGCCAATATCGCCGGCTTCGTCAAAGTGGCCGATGCGATGCTGGCGCAAGGGGTGATTTAACTCCAGGACAGATGCGGGGGGCATCTTGAGAATTAACGACACCTGACAAAACCGTAGCGAGCGGAAGAGAGAGGTGGCCGAGAAGCGCAACCGTACTCGGGTACGGTGAGCATCGCAGGCCGCCTATATCGACGCGCAGTAGGTTTGGTCAGGTGTCCTACGGCATTTCAGGCTTCATCAAACTCTTGCGGCTGATGGTCCTGCCCGACACCATGAACTCGCCATTGCCACGATAGTGCAGGGTTTCGGGCAGCTTGGGCGACGTGGCCACGTGGGCTTTCACGCACTCGAAAATGAAGAAGCCGCCTTTCGGGTTGCCCGACACCTGGGCCAGCTTGCATTCGAAGTTGGCGTAGCACTCGGCGATCAGGGGCGCGCCCACCAGCTCTGCCGGCTGCGGTGTCAGGCCGAAGGCCGCGAACTTGTCCGTATCTTCGCCGCTGCAATTGCCGATGGCCACCACCTGGTCAACCATATCGGCCGTGGGCAGGTTGATCACGCACTCCATGCTGCGCTTGATCATTTCATAGCTGTGGTTCGCGTCGGAAATGAAACAGCCCAGCAAGGATGGCGTAAATTCCATCAGCATGTGCCAGGCCATGGTCATGACGTCGCTTTCCCCCTTCCACGTTGAACTGACGAGCACCACGGGCCCCGGTTCAAGGAAGCGCCGGATGTCGGCGACGGGATAATCTTCTTTGTGGTAATTTTTCATGCAGTCTCCAGGACGCGGTACGCCATAGCATAGCCCAACGGCGCCTTGCCGGGCGCGCGGCTGCCCGATGGCAACCGTATCATCCGCGCCGCGATTTGTGCAGTTCATCGCAAATTTCTCCCCAATGGAGATGTTGCACAATAGAATACACTGATCAACTACTCAAGGAAACCGCCATGCGCCCTCTGTTCCTGTTGTCAGTCCTGTCCCTTGCCTGCCTCTCCACGCTCGCGCATGCCGACGAGCAAACCCGCACGGTCGGCGCCTTCAACGCCATCGACATCCGCGGCCCCATCAGCATCGAAGTCGAATCGGGCAAGGAGCAAAGCCTGCTGCTGCGCGGCGACCAGAAATTCCTCAGCGGCGTAATCACGGAAGTGGTCGATGGCGAGCTGAAAATTTCCATGAAGGACAAGGACATCAAGAAGACGGATGGCGACCCGCGGGTCATCATCACCATGCCCACCTTGCGCAAGCTGATCGCGGAAGGCGCGGGAGAAAAGATATTGACCAAGCTCAATGGTCCACGGGTCGACATCAGCTACAAGGGCGCGGGCCGCCTGGCGGCCGATGGACAGGTCGACTGGCTGCGCCTGAAGGCGCAAGGCGTGGGCGAAGTCGATACGAAAGCCTTGTTGGCGAAAAACGTCGATGTCAATTTCGACGGCATCGGTTCCGTCAAGGTGTATTCCTCGGGCGAACTGAACGCCGTGGTGCGCGGCATGGGCGAACTGATCTATTACGGCAAGCCGAAGATCGTGCACAAGTCGATCGCCGGCATCGGCAGCGTCAACGCCGCCAAATAAGATTTCCTAAAATAACAAGGCCATCAGGCCAGGGGAGACCGCATGACCGCAACACATGACACGCAAGCACCGCTGGTGCTGCGCGAAGACGAGGGTGGCCTGGTCACCCTGCGCCTGAACCGTCCCCTGCAATTCAATGCCCTGTCGGAAGCCATGCTGGCCGCGCTGCAGGCTGAACTCGACTTCATCGCCAGGCAGCCGCACGTGCGCTGCGTGGTGCTGGCCGCCGAAGGCAAGGCGTTTTGCGCGGGACACGATTTGCGCCAGATGCAGGCGACGCGCCAGCTTGCGTATTACCAAACCCTGTTCGCGCAATGCTCGCGCGTGATGCAAGCCATTCAAACCTTGCCCGTGCCCGTGATTGCCCGCGTGCACGGCATCGCCACGGCGGCCGGCTGCCAATTGGTCGCCAGCTGCGACCTGGCCGTGGCGGGCGCGTCCGCGCGCTTTGCCGTGTCCGGCATCAACGTGGGCCTGTTCTGCGCCACGCCATCCGTGGCCCTGTCGCGCAATGTCTCGCCCAAGCGGGCCTTCGACATGCTGGTGACGGGCCGCTTCATCGACGCCGACACGGCCGCCGACTGGGGCCTGATCAACGAAACGGTGGCCGACACAGCGCTCGACGACGCCGTGGCGCGCCTGGCGCAGCAGATCATGGCGAAAAGCCCGACGGCCATCCGCTACGGCAAACAGATGTTTTACCAACAGCGCCAGCTGCCGCTGGACGACGCGTATGCGTACGCGGGCGACGTGATGGCGCGCAACATGATGGAAGAGGATGCGGACGAAGGCGTCACCGCCTTCCTTGAAAAACGGCCGCCCGGCTGGGCGGCCGCCAAGTAGCTTAACGTTCCTGCTTCATCTGCTGCTGCACGGAAAGACTCAAGGTACCGAGGTCCTCCTTGCCCAGCAGCGGCAATTGCGCCAGCAGCTGCATCAGGGCGGAACTGCCCGTCACGTCCAGCTCGGACGACTGCACCAGCACCGTGCCGGCGCCCGTGAAGTCGATCTGTTTTTCCTCGCCCGACAAACTGAAACCGGTCAGCGCGCCGGCGGCCGAAGCCCAGCCCTGCACGTGGGCGTAATCGTAGTGATACGACGGGCTGGGGCAATCGGCCCAGCCCAGCACGGCCTGCTCGTCGACGCGGCACGGCAGTTCCAGGAAATGCACGGGGCCGTTCGACGAGGCGATCACCTTGCCCGTGCCGATCATCGTCAGATAGCCGGGCAAGGTCGATTCCTGGCAAATCACGTCCTTCGTAAAACCCAGCAGGTTTTTCGCGCGGATGGTCATGTTGGCGTTGTCCAGGTCGTAGCACGCCAGATCGTTGCCGTTGTCGCCCAGGATCAGTTGGCCTTGCCCTTGCGCCACGACAAAGTGGTGGATGTATTTCGGTGCATTGAAGGCATTGCGCACGATCAGGTCGAGCACGCTGCTGCCCATGGCTTCGAAGCGCAGTTCGCCATAGAAGGCGATCATCTTGCCCTTGCGAATGAAGATCTGTTCCTTGACGTCGATGACATACGAAAAACGGTTCAGGTTATCGTTCTTCGGCAAGGTATCGGGATTGTAAATCGTCATGGCTTACCTTTCGCTCGCTTGGATATAGACCGTGCCCTGGCCCGTGAACTTCACCTGGTACGATTCGCCGGACGCCTGGCCGACGAAGGTTTTCCAGTTCAGGTCCGTGACGATGGTCGAGCTCAGCTGCCCCGTATGGCCGATATACGCTTGCGGGTCGACAAACACGGGCACATCCGGCGTGACGAGCAAGCCGATGGCGTTGCCGTCGGACAGGATCGCCACTTCGCCCGTGCCTTGCAGGGTGGTGGTAAACAAGCCCTGGCCCGAGGCCATGCCGCGCACCACGCCCTGCACGCCGCCCTGGTTGCCGAGGAACATGGTGCCAGCCGTCAGGCGCGCATCGAAGGCCAGCAGGGAATCGCTTTCCACATAGAAAGTTTCGCCGCGTACGGGCACGATGGTGACGAACAGGCCGCCCTGGGCGTAAAACACGCTGCCCGTGCCACGCGCCGACATCATGGCGTAGCCTTCATTCGTGACGGCGCGCATGGCCAGGCTTTGCACGCCCTGGCCGGCCAGGAAAGAGCGGCTGAACGCCACGTCGCCCTGGTACGACACCATGGCGCCCTTGCGCGCGAACACTTCTTCATTGCCGAGTTTGACCTCAAGCATCTTTTCATTGATCTGCTGATAGACAGGCATCGCGGGTCCTCGCTGACTTAACGTTCGGCGGGCTGGATGAACACCACGCCCTGGCCTGTGAATTTGTGCTGGTACGATTCGCCCGAGCTCTGACCGATCATCGTGCGCCAGTTGACATCAAAAACGAATTCCTGGCGGATGTCGCCCTTGAAGCCGACGAAGGCGTCCGGGTCCACGCGCAGCGGATGCGCCGGCGTCACTTCCAGCATGATCAGGTTGCCGCGCGAAATGACGGCCAGGTTGCCGTTGCCTTCAACGGTGGTGGAAAACAGGCCCTGGCCAGAACTGGCGCCGCGCAAACCCGCAAAGCTGGTGCCCGTTTTCAGGCTCGTGTCGTAGGCCAGCAGGCTGCTGCTTTCGATGGTCAGCTTTTCGCCGGCCAGTGCCATGACGGTGATCTCGGCCGCATTCTGCGCGAAAAACACGGTGCCCGTGCCGGCGGCCTGCATCACCTGCATGCCTTCGTTCGTCACCTTGCGCTTGAGCGCGCCAAAGATGCCCTCGCCACCGAGCAGGGACTTTTCAAATTTGATGGCGCCCGTATAGGCGACCATGGCGCCGGCAATCGCCAGCACTTTTTCATCCTGCAGGCGCACTTCCAGCAGGCGGTCGGTATTGGTGCGGAAACTGGTCACGCGCGACTCCCCAAGAATGCCAGGGCACAAAGCCATGGCTATCCGACAAGATACCGGTGGCTTTGACGGCGCGCAAGCGCTATTCCTCCCGAACGGGGGGCGTGCATAAAAAAAGGCGTGCCCGGAGGCACGCCTTGCGTTCACACAATGAACGGTTTATTCCGCCAGCACCGGCCGGGCGCCGCGCGCGTTCTGGAACAGCGGCACGGGATCATTGGTATTGACCTCGACCACCGTCACGCCCTGCACCACGCCAGCCACCTGGTAGCCGACGGCGCCCAGGTGGCGCTTGCCTTCGGCCAGGTTGGACCAGCTCAGCGAGACAGATGCGGTGCCGCCCGTGTAGGCCGTACCCGGCATCAGCGCCTTGAAGCTGCCATTGGAGAGGCCCGGCGCCAGAACCCACGACGACAAGGTGTAGTCGGCCTGGCCGTTTTGCGGCGCAAAACCGATCACGCACACCTTGTAGGTGCCGGCGGCAGGCAGGCGCAGTTCCACTTGCTCATTGGAACTTTCATTGCCGCTGCTGCCGACCAGCACATTGGCGGCGTTGTAGACCTCCATGTCCATGTCGGTATTCGCGCCGCCCGTCGTTTCCGCATCGTAGGTGGCAAAGCGCGCCGCCAGGGTGCCGGCAGGGATCACCACGTTGTGCACGTTCACACCAGTGGCGCCGCCCGCCTTGCAGGCAGCCGATGCGGCAGCGCCTGTCGCCGCCTGGCCGATCGTGCGCGCCTGGCGCACGGCTTCGACGAGACCCGACTTGACGCCGACCAGCGCGCCCGTGAAGCCCGTGCCCAGGGTCAGCACCTTGCTGCCCGTGGCCGCTTCGCTGCTGACCAGCGGAATGGCGGCCAGCGAGGTGCCGCGCGCCGTCAGCGGGCTGCGCACGGTGTGCGTGCCATCCGTCCAGCTCAGGGCGCCGTAGGTCCAGGTATTGGCCGGCGCCGTGGTGCGCGTCAGCTTGACCTGGTACTGGCCCTTGGCGCCCGGCGCCAGGTTCAGGCTCGTTGGCGTCACCGCCACCGTATAGCCGGGCAGGCTGGCCGAGACGTTGTAGACGGCGCTGCTGGCGCCCACGTTGGTCACCGTGCGCGTCAGCGTTTGCGTGCCCAGCACGTTGGCCGCCGTCAGCGACGCCAGGTTCAGGTTATAGGCCGTGATGGTGCCGATGGCCTGGCACGTGGCGGCGCTGTAGACCTTCAGGTTCAGGCCGCACAGGAAGCGCGCATAGTCGATTTCCGACATGTCGTACACGAGGCCAGGATCGGCCGCGCTGTTCGGCGCAATGTGGCCGGCGCCCTGGCCCCATGGCAGCTGGCCCGAGGTCTTCGCCGTGGCATCCCACGACACGGAACCGTTCAAGCCATCCGAATAGGTGCTGAAGGCCGTCGTCATCAGCGCCGACTTGATGGCCGCGGGCGACCAGTCGGGATGCTGCTGCTTGAGCAGCGCCGCCACGCCAGCCACGTGCGGGCTGGCCATCGAAGTGCCGGAATAGAAATCCCACTCGGCCGCTGGCGCCACGCCGCCTGCCGCCACGGCATCGCGCTGCGCCGGCGTCAGGTCGGCCGTCACGCCGGCCAGCACGTTGGTGCCGGGCGCCGAGAGATCCGGTTTCAGGATGTTCGCATTGGCCACGTTCGGCCCGCGCGAGGACCGGTCGCTGACGATCGGCGCCTGCACCGTGGTGTCGGGGATCGTATGGACTTCACCCAGCGCCGCCGTGCCATCGGGCGTCGCCGCCATGAAGGCCTTCAGCGCGTCGCCCTGCGCCTGTGCCAGGTGCACGGTCGACAGCACGTGCGCCTGGTTGATGATGGTGTTGGCGCCGCCGGCCACGTTGGCGATGATCACGCCCGCCGCGCCCGCCGTCTTCGCATTCGCGCTCTTGTTGACCAGCACGTTGCCGCCACGGTCGCACACGAGTATCTTGCCAGCCACTTTCGCCGGGTCCAGATACGCCGAAGTGGCATCGGCCGCGCCGAAGCAGCGCAGCAGATTGACGTCCGTCGGCAGCACGCCGGCCAGGCCCGCGTCGCGCGAGCGGATCAGCGGCAGCGCCGGCGTCTTCGCATTGCTCGACGCGCCTTCCAGCTTGGTGCCGTTGCTGAGGATGACATTGCCCGCGTACAGGCGGTTGTGGGTGGAATTGGCCACGGTTGCCAGCCACGGGCTGATGTGCGACACGGGCGCCGGCACGTCCGGTGCGGGCGTGGCCGGGCCGGAATTGCCGCCCGACGTGGCAACGAATACGCCGGCTGCCGCCGCGCCGAGGAAGGCGACTTCCGTCGGTTCGTCGAAGGCGCCGCCGCCCGCGTTCGGGCCGATGGAGAAGTTGATGACGTTGACGCCATCCTTGACCGCCTGGTCGATGGCGGCCACGCTGTCGGCCGTGGCGCAACCGTTGCGGCCCGTCGATGCGGCCGTCCAGCACACTTTATAGGCGGCGATGCGGGCGCGCGGCGCCATGCCCGATGCCTTGCCCAGCGACACGCCGTTCGAGGTGGCCAGGGCGCCATTGTTGCCGCCGGCCGTGGAGGCCGTATGCGTGCCATGGCCGCCGTGTCCCGTCAGGCCGGCGACGGAATCGCGCGGCGACAAAAATTCCGTCCAGTGCAGCGCCGACGTGGCGGCGCGGTAGTAGCGTGCACCGATCAGCTTGTTGTTGCAATTCTCGGCGGAGAAACCTTCGCCCGTCTGGCAAGTGCCCTGCCAGCTGGCCGGTGGCGCGCCGTACACGACATTGTTGCCGCTGTGGCTAGGTACGCCATTCTCGTCCAGGCGGTCGGCAAAGGCCGTGTTTTCCGGCCAGATGCCGCTGTCGACGATGCCGATGATGATGTCTTCACCCGCGTGCGCCTTGCCGCCCAGCTGCTCCCAGATGCCGCCCGGCTTGTCCAGGCCCAGGAAGCTGGGCGTGTAGCTGGTGTCGAGCTGCAGGATGGAGTCGGCGCTGATGCTGGCCACGCCGCTGTTTTTCTTCAGGGCCCGCACTTCATCGTCCGTCAGCAAGGCGGAAAAGCCGTTGAAGACGATGCTGTACTGGTGCGTGATTTCAGCCGCGCTGACGGTGCCGGCCACGGCGGCCTGCTTGGTGTCGAGGTAGCTCAAATAGGCCTGCACATCGGCGGCGCCCACGTTGATGCGCGCGCCGGGGGCCGGCTTGGTGGCGGCTAGGCCGTCGACCTGGCCCGTGTAGGTGGCGGCCGGCTTGTCGACCAATTGCACGATGTAGGAGCGGCGTTCCTGCGCCTGCGCCGCTTGCGCCAGGCTGGCGGCCAGCAGGAGGATACCGAGTGAAACGGGACGTAATTTCATCTCACGCTCCTTGCACGGTGAACGCTGCGAACTTGCCGGTGCGGCGGCGCGACAGCATGCCGATGGCGCCCAGGCCGACCAGCATCAGCATGTAGGTCGACGGTTCCGGCACGGCGCTGATGTTGATATTGTCGAGCGCAAACTGGCCCTGGTTAAAGGCGGGGAAATCAATGGAATTGCTGCACGCGCCAGTGTCATTGAAAATGCACGCGTTGAAGGTCAGGCCCGTAAACGCGTAGTTGCTGAAGCCGCCCAGCAGGGAAGCGCCCTGGAAATGGTAATTGCCATCGCCGCCCTGGCCGGGAAACGCCAGCGAGGTGCTGATCACCTGGCCGTTGCTCAGGGTGCCGCTCAGCTGCAACTGGCCCCAATTCATGTTGGGCAAGCCGGATACGGGCGCGATGAAGGAATAATCGAAACCGGCCAGGCTGAACGCCTGGCGGTCGGCACGCGAAAAATTCACGCCGCCATCGTTGAGGATGGCCAGGTAATTGCCGGTGGCGCCCTGCGGGCAGGCGGCGATATCGCACGACGAGCCCACGCGGCCATCGAGGATGGCGCCCACGCCGCTGACGCCGCCGCCGGCCGCCGTGGTCGGATCAGCCAGGAACAGCAGGTTGTAGCTCGACGTATTGAGCGTCTGGCCGCTGGCATACACGTCGGGGCGCAAGTTATCGAAGGTCAGGACATCGGCCATGGCCGGCGCCGAGGCCAGCACGGACAAGGTGGCCAGCGCGGCCAGGATGGTGGCGCGACCGCGGGTAGCGGGCGGATTGGCGGTGGCGGGCGATACCCGCGCATGTGATGAACGATTCATTCTATTCCCTTGTTTGTTGTGGATAGATAGGTCGGCAGGTCTGGCGCCCGCTTTCAGCTTTTTCACAAAAGTGTCAACAAATATAGCAAATCGCATAAAACAAATAACATATTTTTAATATCATTTATTTATTTTTTATCTAGCTCCGCGAAACTTTGTTTTGTTTTATCTATGAAAGCTTGAGCAATCTCAACGTTACATTGGAACAACAATGCTGCGCACTGCAGACATGCGCGCCAGCGTGCCGGCCCGACTTCAGATAAGCTCGAAAACCGCGCCTGCCGCACCGTCATCTTCCCGTCACATCGCGGTACACCTGTTCCATCCTGGAACACTTGTCTCTCCCCGCCACGCGCCCGGCCACAGCCCCTGCAGCGATGGCATGAAGCTTGCACAACAAAGAGATCGACCGTGCTCAGGGAGCAGCATCATGGAACACTACCAACTGGCCGGCAGCGGCCGCTCAGGCACGCTGCCGGCCCGGCGCATCATCGCGTGCGGCACGCTGGCGCTGGCTTTTTTCCTGCTGGCCGCCAGGCTGGACCTGGCCGAACGGCTGACGCGCGCGCTCTGGCGCCAGGAACACTGGCAACTCGATGAACTGATCCTGAGCCTGTTGCTGCTGGTGCTGGCGCTGGCCGGCTTTGCCGTGCGGCGCGGACGCCAGGTGGCGCTGCTGCTGGCGCAAAACCGCGCCCTCACGCAGCGCCTGCTGCGCGCGCAGGAAGAGGAGCGCTGCGCGCTCGCGCGCGAGCTGCACGATGAAGTGGGACAAGACTGCACGGCCATCCGCGCCGCCGCCAGCTACATCCTGCGCGCGCGCGATGGCGACCAGGCCAACGTGCAGGCCTGCGCCGCCAGCATCGCCCGCTCCTCGGAAGCGCTGCATGCGATGGTGCGCACCATGCTGCGCCGGCTGCGCCCGCCCGTGCTCGACAGCCTGGGCCTGGAAGCAGCCCTGCAGGCGCTGTGCGACAGCTGGGCCCAGCAGCACGGCATCGCCTGCCATTTCGCGGCGCACGCCATCCCCGCCGGCCTCGACGACAGCACCGCCACCGCCATCTACCGCCTGGTGCAGGAAGGCTTGACGAACGTGGCGCGCCACGCGGGTGCCGACCAGGCCACGGTGGAATTGCGCGCCGATGCGCGCGGCGTGCTGCACCTGGCCATCGAAGACAATGGCCGGGGCTTGCGCCAGGACATGCAGCAGGAATCCGGTTACGGCATGCTGGGCATGCGCGAGCGCGTGGCTGGCTTGCGCGGCCATATCCGCTGGATCAGCGCGCTGGGCAAGGGCTTGCGCATCGAAGTGGCCCTGGCGGCACGGTGCGCGGCATGAGCGCCATGCACGGCAGCATACGGCCGATCCGCGTGATGCTGGTGGACGACCACCCGGTGGTGCGCACGGGCTACCGCCGCCTGCTGGAACAGGGCGGCGACATCGCCGTCGTGGCCGAGGCGGGCAATGGCGAGACGGCATATGGCTTGCACCTGGAGCAGGCGCCCGACGTGTGCGTGACGGACTTGTCCATGCCCGGCATCGGCGGCCTGGAATTGCTGCGCAAGCTGCTCGCCCGCGATGCCGGCGCCCGCGTGCTGGTGTTTACCATGCACGACACGCCGCAGCTGATCGCGCGCGCGCTCGACGGCGGCGCCTGCGGCTTCGTCAGCAAGCAGGCCGACCCGGAACACCTGGTCGACGCCGTGCGCGCCGCCCACGCGGGCCGGCGCTACCTGGACCCGCACAGCGCACCGGGCGTGCTGCAAGGCACGGCCCGCATGGAAGCGCAGCGCTTGAGCAGCCTGAGCCAGCGCGAATTCGAAATCTTCCGCCTGCTGGCCGAAGGCCGCAGCGCCGCCGACTGCGCCCGCCTGCTGCACGTGAGCAGCAAGACGGTGGCCAACCACCAGACCTGCATCAAGGAAAAGCTCGACGTGCCCGGCCCCGCCGCCCTTGTCCACCTTGCGCTGCGCAACGGCGTCATTGAGCATATCCACCCTTAAAACGCGTAGCGCAGGCCCACGTTCACGCTGCGTGGCGCGCCGGCCGCATAAAACGTGGCATTGACCATCGGATACTCACCGTTCACGGCGGGCAATGGCCGGGCGGCAAAATTGCCGCTGGCATCGAAACCCGTCGCGCCCAGCTGGGCCGCTGTCGCATATTTCCGGTCGAACAGATTATTCACCTGGGCGAACACGCTGAGCCGGGGCGTCAGCTGGTACTTGCCGTTCAGCTCGACCACGGCATAGCCGCCGCTCTTGCCCGCGCCCAAGTACGATGGACCGCCCGCCTGGTGCTGGTTGTTTTCATTGCCGCGCGCATACGCGCTGGAGACGGCCGTCATGGCCAGGCCCACCGTCCAGTCGCGCCCGCCCTGGACATCCACGTGCGCCTTCAGGATATGGCTCGGCGTCAAAGGAATCCGGTTGCCCGGCGCGATGACGATATTGCCTTCCAGGCCGGGCGCCTCCGCATCGCTGCTGCTGTTGGCGCTGCCGTTGACGGTTTCCCTGCTTTGGTACGTCGCCTGCAGCCACGTGTAATTGACGCCGAAGTCCAGCGCGCCCGCCTTGCCGTCGACCGCCAGTTCCACGCCCTGGTGGCGCGTCTTGCCGAAATTCTTGAAATAGCCGAAACCGGCCTGGTTGTCGGCGACGAACAGAATATCGTCATGGTTTTCCGCGCGGAACACGCCCGCACTCCAGCGGGCCACGTCGCGCCACTGGCCGCGCACACCCGCCTCCCACGTCTTCGTCACCACCTGTTTCAATGGCGGGTCGCCGGCCATGGCGTTGGGCAGGCGGCATGGGTTTTCCGGGTCGGCGCAGCCAAGTTCAATGGCCGTCGGCGTGCGGCTGCCTTCGTTGTAGCCGAGATACGCGCCGGTACCTCCGGCCGGCGCATAGGCGAGGCCGATGGCGGGATTGAAGCGGCTGAAACGATGGTCGCCATCGAGCGAGCCGCTGCCGCCACCGGGCGTGATGGCATCGCGGTTGCGCACCGTGCTGCGGTTGTAGCGGCCGGAGATGGTCAGGGTCAGGTCTTGATTGAACGCCATGCTGTCGCTCGCATACACGCTCCACGTGCGCATGCGCCCGCTCAAGTCGACCCGGTTGTCGACGGGCGTGCCATCGTCATCGATCTGCGTGCCATCGGCAAAGAAATCCACGGGCGTGATGCTGCGGTCGGGATTCAGATAGCCAAACTGGCTCGTCTGGCGGAAGGTGGCATGGCTCGTGTCGTAGGCGGCACCGGCCGTGACGGCATGGCGCGCTCCCGCCACGTCGGCCAGCGCGGTGACCTGGCCGGAAAACCCATAGTTTTCCTGCCGCGTATGGCTGCGATTGAGCATGCCATTGCACTTTTCGGCCGGCTCATCGTTCAGCAGCACGTTGGCGATGCAGCGCCATTTGGGGAATGGCGTGTTGCCGGCATTCGCCCCGCTGGCGGGAAAGCCCGTGTAGCCGGCCGCTGCCAGGGCCGCTCGCTCGGCCGCGCCGGGCTGGTAGACGGACTGGTCGAGCGACTCGTCGTTCAAGTCGCCGTTAAACGTGTGCGTGTCGATCTTGCGGTAGTACACATTGCCGGACAAGAGCAAACCAGCGCCGGCCTGGTGCTTGCCCGTCAGGTTCAGCAGGGTCGACCTGTTTTGCGTCAAATCGGGCTTGGTGTAGACGCTGCGGTAGTCGCGCGCCAGCAGGCGCTGTTCCTGCAAGCCGTTACCCGTCAGCGCATTGTCCGCGTGGGCCACGGTGACGGCGATGTCCGTGCGCGCATCGCTCCAGCCCAGCTTGCCAAACGCCTGGCGCACGTCGGACGGCGAATCGTCGCGCCAGCCGTCTTCCTTGAAGCGGTTGCCCGTCACATACCAGTGCCAGCCTTGCGCATTGCTGCCGCCATGCTCGACCTCGACGGCGCGCCGTTTGTCGGAACCCAGGCGCGCTTCGATGGCGGTGCCGGGACTGCCCCTGCCATCCTTGGTTTGCAGGGCCAGCGCGCCGCCCAGGGTATTCAAGCCGAACAGGGGATTCGAGCCCGGCATCAGGGTCAGCGACTCGATGGCCATGCGCGGGATCAAGTCCCAGCTGACGACGTCGCCAAACGGCTGGTTCAGCCGCATGCCGTCCAGATACACGGAGAGCCCCTGCGGCGTGCCCAGCAGGGGTGAAGCCGTGTAGCCGCGGTAGCTGACGTCGGGCTGGAACGGATTGTTCTGCACCTCGTTGACAACCACGCCGCCCAGGTTGCGGCGCAGGAAAGCGGAAATATCGAGCGCGCCGCTGCGGGCGATCTGCTGCGCGCTGGCCGTCTGCACGGGCGCGGCCAAGGCATCGCGCGGCTGCTCCACTGTGGGCAGCGGCATGCTGCCCGTAATGATGACGGTGGGCAAGTCACCCGAGGTGGCCAGGCTCGCGGCCAGGCTGGCGTCAGCGGCAAGGTCGGCGGCCTGCGCCTGGCACAGCGCCATGGCAGCGGCAGCCAATAAAGTCAGTTTCATGCGTATCCCCAGTTTTATCGTGGTTTTTATTGCGTCCAGTATCGGACAGCCACAGGGGATGCACTAGGGAAAAACTCCCGCCGTGCGGGGGAACTAGCGTTGCAAGGGCAGGTAGCTCTGTTTAAGCTGGCGCAACACGAAACTGGATTTGCTGTGGCGGATGCCGGGAATTTTATACAGGCGCTCGCGCAGCAGGCGTTCATAGTCGCGCGTGTCGCTGACGGCAATGCGCAAATAGTAGTCGTAGTCGCCCGAGACGAGAAACGCTTCCAGCACTTCCGGGATCATGGCCAGCGCGTGGCCGAATTCGAACAGGGCCTGGTCGGAATGGTCGTCCAGCGTGACTTGCACGATGACGGTGTCCGCCAGCCCCACCTTGGCCGCGTTGACATTCACCGTATAGCCTTCGATGACGCCATCGTCTTCCATGCGCTTGATGCGGGCCCAGCATGGCGACGAGGTCAGGCCCACCTTGGCGCTCAGCTCATGCAAGCTGATGCGGGCATCCTGTTGCAGGGCCGTCAGGATGGCGAGGTCGAATTTATCCAGCTTCATTCTGTCATATCCTTATTTCACAGCAAATTTTGCTGAAGATTACATTCTATACGAGAAAACCAGTAGCCTTTTCTGTCGGAGCAAGCAGAAAATAGACACATGAAACCCGATCCCGCTCCCCTCCTCGCTCCCGCCACCGATACTGCGCCGCGCAACGGCGCCAGCGTCCTGATCGACACCCTGCTGGCCCTGGGCGTCGACACTGTCTTCGGCTACCCGGGCGGCGCCGTGCTGCCCCTGTACGATGCGCTGCACGCGCAGCCCCGCTTGCGCCACGTGCTGGTGCGCCACGAACAGGCAGCCGTGCATGCGGCCGAAGGTTATGCGCGCAGCACGGGCCGGCCCGGCGTCGTCTTCGTCACGTCCGGCCCCGGCATGAGCAACACCACCACGGGCTTGCTCGACGCCCTGTGCGATTCGGTTCCCCTCATCTGCATCAGCGGCCAGGTGGCCACCACCAGCATCGGCACAAACGCCTTCCAGGAATGCGACGCGCTGGGCATTTCGCGCCCCGTCACCAAGTGGAACCGGCAAATCCGCGCGGCCGACGAGACGGCTGGCGTGGTGCAGGAAGCGTACGCGCAGGCCACGCAGGGCCGGCTCGGTCCCGTGCTGATCGATTTTCCCAAGGATATGCAGTTGGCGCGGGTCGCGGCCGGCACGCCGCTGCCGTCCGTCGCCGCCGTCCCTGCCCCCCTGCCCGGCGCGGCTGATATCGAGCAAGCCGCCAGCCTGATCGCCGGTGCGCGCCAGCCCGTATTCTATGGCGGCGGCGGGCTTATCAATTCCGGCCTGGATGCCTGCGCCGCGTTCGGCCAGCTGGTGAAGCTGGCGGCCGCGCCGTGCACCTTGACCCTGCTGGGCCTGGGCGCCTTTCCCGCCTCGCACCCGGCCTTCCTCGGCATGCTGGGCATGCACGGCACCCTGGAAGCCAACCTGGCCATGCATCATGCGGATTTGATCGTCTGCGTCGGCGCCCGCTTCGATGACCGGGTCACGGGGCGGCTCGACGCCTTTTGTCCCGGCGCGAAAATCATCCACGTCGATATCGACCCGGCGTCGATCGGCAAGGTGGTGCGCGCCGACGTGGCCCTGCGCGGCGATTGCGCACCCGTGCTGGCGGCATTGCTGGCACAGCTGCGCGGCCGCCTGCTGGCGGACCGCCAGCCGTGGTGGCAACGCATCGAGGGCTGGCGCGCGCAGGAATCGCTGGCATTCGACGATACGCCTGACGTCATCGCGCCGCAGGCGCTGATGCGCCGGCTGCAGGCGGCGCTGGACAGCATCGATGGCGTCGACGCCATCGTCGCCACCGACGTGGGCCAGCACCAGATGTGGGCGGCGCAACATATGCGCTTCGAGCAGCCGCGCCGCTGGCTCACCTCGGGCGGCGCCGGCACCATGGGTTATGGACTGCCAGCGGCCATCGGCGCGCAGATCGCTCATCCCGGCAAGCGCGTGGTGTGCGTCAGCGGCGATGCGTCGATTCTGATGAATATCCAGGAGCTGGCCACGGCCGTGCAGCACCGCTTGCCCGTGAAAGTGGTGTTATCGAACAATGGCTACATGGGCATGGTGCGCCAATGGCAGGAACTGCACCACGGCGAGCGCTACAGCCACAGCTACACGGAAGCGCTGCCCGATTTCGTCGCCCTGGCACGCGCGTTCGGCTGGCAGGCGCACACGGTGAGCCGGCGCGAGGAGCTCGACGCGGCGCTGGCGGCCTGCCTGGAATCCAGCGGCCCCTACTTCCTCGACGTGCGCGTGCATGGCGCGGAAAACTGCTTCCCCATGATGGCGCCCGGCGCGGGGCACCATGAAGTGACCCTATCCAAGGGCAAGGTGTACAGCGAGCGGTAGGTCGGATTAGCGGCGCAGCCGCGTAATCCGACACCAGCGTCTTGCAACAATGTGGTCGGATTACGCGAGACCAGGCCTCGCTAATCCGACCTACGCCCTCAATTCCAGATTCTGTAAATCCAGTAACTTTCATCGTCGCGCATGGCCCGCGCCAGCTCGGTGGGGCTCAAGCCCGTGATTTCGCGCGTCTCGCGGCAGAAATGGGCCTGGTCGGCGTAACCGCCGCTGGCGGCGACGTCGGACCAGGACGCCGTGCCTTGCAGGATGGCGCCGCGTTCGTCGAGAAACAGCTGTTCCGCGCGGCGCATGCGGCGCAAGGTGCGCATGGGCTGGCCGGCCCAGGCCTTGATGCGGCGCTCGACATTGCGCGCGCTGCTGGCCAGGCCCGTCGATGCCGCCTGCACGCCCAGACGGCGCACCCAGTCCTGCACGGCGCCGGCAGGATGGTCGCCGCTCTTGCGCGCCAGCTGCCAGCGCGGCGCGAGAAAATCTTCCACCAGCCTGACGCGGGCCTCGTCGTCCGGCGCCGCCAGCACGGCGTCGGACAGGACCTGCCAGTCGGCATCGAACAGCGCGTCGAGCGGGCGAAACTGGTCCAGCAGGGCATCCATCGACACGCCCGTCAACGCATGCAGGGCGGCCGGATAAAACATCACGACAAACGAACGCACGGGACCGGGGTTGTAGCTGACCAGCGGATACGAACGGGGTCCGCCGAACAGCGCGGGCGGCATGCGCACGTCCCGCAGCGACAGGCCCGGCGCGGCCGCTTCCACGTCGCCGGCGACGGTCCAGATGATGCTGCACATGGGCGCGGCGGGAAAGCGGTTCAGGCGCTGCGCCGGCGGCAGGGGCGCGCAGGCCGTGGTGTCGCGCACGAGGAAGGCGCGCACGCAGGAAGCGAGCGCGGTGCGCGGCGCGATCAAACGGGTCAGGGGCGTAGGGGCGGCAGGCATGGCGACGATTGTACCGGCAATTTCTGGCCGCGCACGATGTCGTATTCGTTCAAGACGCGGGCGCGCAAGCGCGCTACAGTCATGCCATCGTTCCCACTGAAACAGGAGCTTGCCATGCCGCCACTCGACCACGCCGCCGCACCCGACATTGCCCGCCCACTGCGCCAGATCCGCCGCTTGCCGGGGCCCTTCGCCCTGCCCATCGTCGGCAACAGCCTGCAACTCAAGCTCACGCGCATCCACCGCGACGTGGAAGCGTGGGTGCGGCGCTACGGCCCCTACATGCGCGCCTGGTTCGGCCGCACCCTGGTGCTGGTGGTGGCAGACAGCGAGGCCGTCGGCGCCGTGCTGCGCGACCGGCCCGACGGTTTTCGCCGCCCGCTGAGCAGCTCCATCGTCTCCGAGGAAATGGGCGGCATCCCCGGCCTGTTCCTGGCCGAGGGCACGGAGTGGCGCAACCAGCGCCGCATGGTCATGGCCGGCATGGCGCCCGGCGCCATCAAGGCCTATTTCCCCGCGCTGGTGACGGTGGCGCAGCGCCTGCAGCGGCGCTGGCATCTTTCCGCCACGCAAGGCCAGGCGATCGACCTGGACGGTGACCTGAAACGCTACACGGTCGACATCATCGCCGGCCTGGCCTTCGGCACCGAGGTCAATACGCTCGAATCGGGCGAAGACGTGATCCAGCGCCACATGGACGACATCCTGCCTGCCGTGGCGCGGCGCAGCCTGTCCATGTTCCCGTACTGGCGCTATGTCAAGCTGCCCGTCGACCGCCGCCTGGACCGCGACGTGGCGGCCCTTTCCGCCGCCGTGGCCGACCTGGTACAGCAGGCGCGCACGCGCCTGGCGCACGACCCGGCGCGCCGCGAACACCCGCCCAACCTGCTCGAAGCCATGATCGCCGCCGCCGACCTGGAAGGCAGCGGCGTGACGGACCGCAACGTGGCCGGCAATGTGCTGACCATGCTGCTGGCCGGTGAAGACACGACGGCCAACACGATTTCCTGGATCATCTACATGCTGCAATGCAATCCGCACACCCTGGCGCGGGCGCGCGAGGAAGTGCGGCGCCTGGCGCCCGACGTGGCGCACTTCACGATCGAGCAGATGGATAGCCTCGACTATCTGGGCGCCTGCGCCAGCGAAGCCATGCGCTTGAAACCGGTGGCGCCCTTCCTGCCCGTCGAAGCGCTGCGCGACACGGTCATCGCCGACATCGCCGTGCCGGCCGGCACCCTCGTGTGGTGCGTGATGCGCAACGACACGGTATCCGATGCGCACTTTCCCGATGCCGGGACCTTCCAGCCCGAACGCTGGCTGGCCGAAGGCGGCGAAGCAAACAACAAGCGTGCCTCGATGCCCTTCGGCGCCGGCTTGCGCACGTGCCCGGGCCGCTATCTGGCCTTGCTGGAAATCAAGATCGCCATGGCCATGCTGCTGGGCAGCTTCGACATCGCCGGCGTCGATACGCCCGATGGCGGCGAGGCGCAGGAACTGATGGGTTTTGTGATGTCGCCCATCGGCCTGACCATGCGCCTGGCGCAGCCGCAGTGATACCATGGGGGAAGTCCCATTCATTCGACCTCCCTCATGACTATCCGCCTGGAATCGCCGCAGCAAGCCGATGTGCAAACCCTGATCGCCGAGCTTGATGCCTATCAACAGCCCCTGTACCCGGCCGAGTGCGTCTACTCGCTGGACCTGGCATCGTTGCCGCCGGAGACCCTGCTGTTTGCCGTCGCCCGCGATGCGGCCGGTGCGGCGCGCGCCTGCGGCGCCATCGTCGTCACGCCCGCTTTCGGCGAGGTCAAGCGCATGTACGTACACCCGGACAGCCGCGGCCTGGGCCTGGCCAAGCGCCTGCTGGCCCTGCTGGAAGAACAGGCGCTGGCGCGCGGCTGCCGCTTGCTGACCTTGGAGACGGGCATCCACCAGCCAGAAGCCATCGCCCTGTACGCGCGCCACGGCTACCAGCGGCGCGGGCCGTACGGCGACTATCCCGACGATCCGTTCAGTGTCTTCATGGGAAAAAAAACGCTGCAGGCGGCGGCAATGAGCGCGCCCCACCGACAGCTTGCTCGACATTCGCGCGCGCCTGCGCGCCCTTTTGCCGACGAAACGCGACTGGGAGCAAATTCCACACGCCGAAAAACCTGGCCATGGCCCTGTCCGTGGAAGTGGCGGAACTGGTGGAACACTACCAGTGGCTGCCCACGGGGGCGGACGCGGAACTGGACGAAGCGAAGCGCACGGGCATCCGCCACGAACTGGCCGACGTGCTGATGTATCTGGTGCGCCTGGCCGACAAGAGCGGCGTCGACCTGCATGGGGCCGTGCTGGAAAAGATGGAACTCAACGCGCAGAAATACCCGGCGCAGCAGGTGCGTGGCGATGCGCGCAAATACAGCGAATACTGATCCGTCATCCGTGCGTGGCTGCCGCGCAAAAAGGCGTAGCATCGGGCCATGCGTATGCCTCTTTCCCTGCTGCTTGCCTGCCTGCTCACTGGCCCTGTTGCCCTGGCGCAAACCGCGCCCGTGCCGCAAGTCAAAGTCGATGCCACGCGCGACCCTGTCGACAAATCGTATCGCAAGATGCTGCAGGGCGTGGACCGCTTCGAGCGCGACCATGCGCTGGCGCCGCAGGCCGTGCTGCGCTTTCGCTTGCTGCCGCGCCAGCCCGGCGTGGACATGACGGGCGTGCAGCTGCGCATCGCTGGCGACACGGTCAGCATCCCCTTGCCCTTGGCCGAAGACAACAGCTTTGCCCCCGTGCGCCATGCGCAGGCGGCGCGCGAAGACGCCGTGCTGATCGCCAACCGCAAGGCCACCACCATGAGCTGGCGCGCGCAAGTCATCACGCCCGGCTTGCCGCCCGGCACGCGGCGCCTGGGCGACTTGCGCCTGGAATGCCGCGCCGGCATGGATTCCGGCCTGATCTCGAACGACCCGCAAATCATTGCCTGGCTGTCCAGCATGCTCTACAGCACGGACAAGGTGTGTTCCGAGCCGGACGGCAATTATCTGTTCTTCACGGACCGTCCCCTGTTCGGCGTCACCCTCGTGCATGGCGAGCGCCGCCTGGCCCTGCCGTTCACCATGCTGTATGCGGGCGGCGAGCAAACGCCCGCCTCGCTGCCCTATTGCGATTGCCAGGTCTTGCTTGACCGCACGTACTACGCGCCCCTGTGGGATGCCAGCTGGCCCGACGATACCCTGCTGGAATTTACTTATATGGACGAGGTGGCGCCATGAAGTGGCTCAGTGTCTTCGCGCTGGCGCTGCTGGCCGCCTGCTCCGGCACGCGCGCCTTGCAGGCAAGCAAGAATGTGCCTTACGCAACGCTGGAGCAAACGGTACAGCCGGGCAGCAGCACGCGCGAACAGGTGCGCGCCGCGCTGGGAGACAGCATATCCATCCGTTTCGACAGCGGCAATGAAGTGTGGATGTACACCTACCCGGCCGCCTCGGGCGCGCAGGGAGAATATGTGATTCTATTTGGCGGGGATGGGGTGGTGCGGAAGGTGCGCAGCGGCGAGGTGTACCGGGTGAAGAAGTAAAACTACCCAAAAAACAAACTGGGGTCGTACCCTGAGGACTCGGCGTCCCCGTACGACCCCGGTCTTTCGCCGTTGGGGTAATTATCTTGCTTTCAGCAAGGCCCGCGACGCCACGCCGGCCGCCACGCTGGGACTGCGCCCCACGCCAGCCGCCTTGCGCTTGGGCGACGTCTTCAATTTGAAGATGCCGATCGACTGGGCCACGCTGTCGGTGCGCTGCGCCAGGTTGGTGGCGGCGGCCGCCGCCTGCTCCACCAGCGCCGCATTCTGCTGCGTGATGCCATCCATGTGGATGACGGCCTGGTTGACTTGCCCGATGCCCTGGTTCTGCTCGCGCGTGGTGGAGGAAATCTCGTCCATCACTTCCGTCACGCGGGCCACCGAGGCGATCACTTCCGTCATGGTGGCGCCCGCATTGCTGGTCAGCACGCTGCCCGCGTTCACGGTGGCGATCGAATGGTCGATCAGGTTTTTCACCTCTTTTGCTGCCGTTGCCGAGCGCTGCGCCAGGCTGCGCACTTCACCGGCCACGACGGCGAAGCCGCGGCCATGCTCGCCCGCGCGCGCCGCTTCCACGGCTGCGTTCAAGGCGAGGATATTCGTCTGGAAGGCGATGCCGTCGATGAGGCCGATGATGTCGAGAATCTTGCGCGACGACGTGCTGATCTCGTCCATCGTGGTGACCACTTCGCTGACGATGGTGCCGCCCTTGGCCGCGACGGTGGACGCCTGCGCCGCCAGGTCATTGGCCGTGGCCACGTGGTCGGCGCTGTTCTGCACCGTGGAAGTCAGCTCTTCCATGCTCGCTGCCGTCTGCTCCAGACTGGACGCCTGCGATTCCGTGCGGCTGGACAGGTCCATATTACCCGTGGCGATCTCCGCCGTGGTGATGCGGATATCCTCGAAGTTCGCGCGCACGTCGCCGATGATGCTGTGCAAATTGATATTCGTCTGGCGCAAGGCCGCCATCAATTGCCCCATGTCATCGTCGCGCACCTTGTCGATGACGCCCGTCAAGTCGCCACCCGCCATCTTGCGCGCCACGGTGATGGCGTCGCCCAGCGGTGCGACGAGGGAATTGTGCAGATGGGCCCAGAAATACAGCATCAGCGCCACGGCCGCGGCGGCAGCACCGCTGAGCCAGCTGCGCGTGGCCGTGCTCGTGTCGCCGTCGATATTCCACACGGCGCAGCCGAGGATGGCCAGCACCACGCCAAAGACGATGCAATGCAGGGCCAGGTCTTGCGACAGGCTCAGCTTGCGCCACTCGGCCAGCTTGGCGACCCAGCCCTGGCGCACGACGCGGCCATTGCGGATCGCCAGGTTGGCACTATTGCCGTCCTTGAAACTTTTATACAGGGCTGCCGCTTCGTTGATCTGCTCGCGCGTGGGCTTGGTGCGCACGGACATATAGCCGATCGGGCGGCCGTTTTCGATGACGGGCGTGATATTGGCGAAGACCCAGTAGAAATCGCCATTCTTGCAGCGGTTCTTGACCATGCCGGTCCATGGCATGCCCGTCTTGATGGTGTCCCACAGGTCGGCAAACGCTTCGGCCGGCATATCGGGATGACGCAAGATATTCTGTGGCGCACCCAGCAATTCCATTTCTGAAAAACCGCTGACTTCAATGAAATACTGATTGGCGTAATTGATGTTTCCCTGTAAATCCGTGGTGGAAACAATCGTCATGCCTTCATTTAATACGTATTCATTTTGCGTGATAGGTGTATTGACCCGCATCGTCGCTCCTCTATTTTTTTTCAACTAGCATAACAAAAACATAAAAACAATATACCACATCAAGCACCCATGATATATCGCCTCGGCGACAGTGACGCCAGTCAAATAATTTAATAAAAGCCAATTCATTTATGTTTTAGAATTTACTTTGATTCAACTTGATTGATTTTATTGAATGTAAAATTTAAATTGCGCGCATACAAAATAATTAATAAAAAATTATGTATCGATGCACCAGTCGATAAATACGCTGCTTGTGCCGATAAAAATGCGCAGAGGGGCATGCCAATTACCGGCACATGGCGGCGCCAGTTGCCAACCATAACGCGGCAACCATGTTCATTTCTTGAGGGAAAATAAAAACTGGCGCGAATGCGCCAGTGGGGGAACTGTCTCCAATCCGCGACACAGGCGCCGGAGCGCCCGTGGGAATGGCTTACTTGTACGTTTTACGGGGTGGCGACTTCGGACGCGGTGGCGCAGGCTTGCGCTCCGTCGTGCCATCGTCAAGGCTGATGCGCAGCTTCTGGCCCGAGACCACGACCGATTTCAGGTGGTCGAGGATTTCCGGCGGCATGCCTTCCGGCAGGTCCAGCACGCTGTAGTTGTCAAAGATATCGATACGGCCGATATGCTTGGCTTCCAGGTTCGCTTCGTTGGCGATGGCGCCGACGATGTTGCTTGGCGTTACGGCATGCTCGCGGCCCACTTCAATGCGGTAGGCCGTCACGCCTGGGCGTGGACGTTCCTTCTTCGGCGCGCGCGGGGCAACTTCGCCCGCGTCCGCTGGCGCATCCTTGAACGCTGGCGCGGACTTGGCGGCGAACGGCTTGCGTGGCGCGGCTGGCGGTGCCAGGTCCGGCGCGTCGCCGTCGCGGCTGATGCGCAGCTGCTGGCCCGCCACCCACACGGTTTTCAGCTGGTCCAGCAATTCTTTCGGCATGCTGTCTGGCAAGTCCAGGACGCTGTAATCGTCATAGATTTCGATGCGGCCGATGTTTTTCGAATCGATGCCCGCTTCGTTGGCGATGGCGCCCACGATATTGCCCGGCTTCACGCCATGCTGATGACCGACTTCGATGCGGAAGGTCTGCATGCCGGCGTCGGCCGGACGCTGGATGCGTTCCTTTTTCGGGAAGGCCGGGCGTTCGCCACGGTCGCTGCGCTCGTTACGGTCGAAGCGGTCGCCCCGTTCCGGACGGTCGTTGCGCTCGAAGCGGTCTTGGCGCACGGGACGGTCGTCTTGCCACGTGGCTTGCTCGCGCGCCTTGTTCTTGTCCAGCAGCAGAGGGACATTGCCACGCGCCATCTTCGCCAGGGCGGCGGCGATTTCGATGGCGGGAATGTTCTGTTCGCGTTCGAAATCCTCGATCAGCGACTGGAACTGTTCCAGTTCGCCCAGGGCCAGGGTTTCGCTGATCTGTTCCTTGAACTTGGCGATACGCACGTCGTTGACGGCCTGAATCGTCGGCAGTTCCAGCATGCCGATAGGCTGGCGGGTCGAGCGTTCGATGGCTTTCAACAGGTTCTTTTCACGCGGGGTGATGAACAGGATCGCTTCGCCGCTGCGGCCGGCGCGGCCCGTGCGGCCGATGCGGTGGGTATAGCTTTCCGGATCGTGCGGCACGTCGTAGTTGACGACGTGGCTGATGCGCTCGACGTCCAGGCCGCGGGCGGCCACGTCGGTTGCCACGAGGATGTCGATCTTGCCGTCTTTCAACTGCTGGATCGTGCGCTCGCGCTGGGCTTGCTGAATGTCGCCATTGATGGCGGCAGCGGAGAAGCCACGGGCTTGCAGCTTGCCGGCCAGCTCTTCCGTGCCCAGCTTGGTGCGGGCGAAGATGATCATGCCGTCAAACGCTTCCGCTTCCAGGATGCGGGTCAGTGCGTCGAGCTTGTGCATGCCCGACACCAGCCAGTAGCGCTGGCGGATGTTATCAGCCGTGCCCGTCTTGGCGGCAACCGTCACTTCGGCCGGGTTCACCAGGTAGGTCGTGGCGATGCGCTTGATGACGGAAGGCATGGTGGCCGAGAACAGGGCCGTTTGATGGCCTTCCGGCGTTTCTTGCAAGATGCGTTCGACATCGTCGATAAAGCCCATGCGCAGCATTTCATCGGCTTCGTCCAGCACCAGGGTCTTCAGTTTGGACAGGTCGAGCGAACCCTTGTCCAGGTGATCGATGACACGGCCAGGGGTGCCGACGACGACGTGCACGCCGCGGCGCAGGGCCGACAGTTGCGGGCCGTAGCTTTGGCCGCCGTAGATCGGCAGCACGTGGAAGCCGGGGATGTGGGCGGCATACACCTGGAACGCTTCGGCGACCTGGATGGCCAGTTCGCGCGTCGGTGCCAGGACCAGGGCTTGGGGTGAGCTTTGTTTCAGATCGATGCGCGACAGGATCGGCAAGGCGAAGGCGGCGGTTTTACCCGTGCCTGTTTGCGCCTGGCCCAGCACGTCGCGGTTCGCGAGCAATAATGGAATCGTGGCCGCCTGGATAGGCGACGGTGTTTCGTAACCGACATCCTTGAGCGCGCGAATCAGCGGCTCGCTCAGGTTAAGGTCGGAAAATAAGGAAATTGGTGTATCAGACATGAAATCACTCACAAGTTCGCTCGAATCGCCCAATGCGAAAGAGTGTATCTGCTAGTTTACTCTTTACTGGACCTTACCGGGTGGCCGCATGCCGCAGAACGCCGTTTTTTGCACCATATCTACGTAAAAAAGCCAGAAAAATCGGCGATCCGCACGCAATTGGCGCGTGATTTTGCCAACATTAAACGATACACAACAATCTGCGGCCTGCGCCGGTTCCATGCGTCAACAGCAACGGCGGGCGCCTCGGGACGATGGCGCCCGCGCCGTTTCAGGTGCGCAAGAACTCCAGCAAGTCCTCGTTCAGCCGGTCCTTGTGCGTCGTCGCCAGGCCGTGCGGCGCGCCCGCATACACGAGCAGCTTGCTGCCGATAATGAGCTCGGCAGTGCGCCGCGCCGAGGCGGCGATCGGCACGATCTGGTCGTCGTCGCCATGGATCACCAGGGTCGGCACGTCGAACCTGGCCAGGTCGGCCGTAAAGTCCGTCTCGGAAAATTGCTTGATGCACAGGTAGGCGGCCGGCATGCCCGCCTGCATGCCTTGCCGCCAAAAACTGTCGCGCACGCCCTGCGACGGGGTGGCGCCGGGCCGGTTGTAGCCATAGAAGGCCTCGCTCAAGTCGCGGAAGAATTGGCTGCGGTCGGCTTGCACGCCGGCGCGGATGTCATCAAAAACGGATAACGGCAAGCCCAGCGGGTTCTCCGCCGTTTGCAGCATCAGCGGCGGCACGGCGCCCACCAGCACGGCACCGGCCAGGCGCTGCGTGCCATGGCGGCCGATGTAGCGGGCCACTTCGCCGCCGCCCGTCGAGTGCCCCACGAGGGTGGCGCCCGTCAAATCCAGTGCGGCGAGCAAGGCGGCCAGGTCGTCGGCATAGGTATCCATGTCGTTGCCGTCGAACGGCTGGCTGGAGCGGCCATGGCCGCGCCGGTCGTGTGCGATGACGCGGTAGCCGCGCGAGGCAAGGTAGAACATCTGGTCTTCCCACGCATCGGACGACAATGGCCAGCCGTGGCTGAAGACGACGGGCGGGCCGCTGCCCCAGTCCTTGTAGTAGATCAGGGTGCCGTCGGCGGTACGCAGGGTATTGCCCGATTGCAAGTCAGGGGTAGTCATGGAACGCTCCTTGTCGGTGGACCAGCAGCCATTGTGGCCTCAATCGCCTTGCGCGCGCCGCGCGCTACGCCAGAGCATTGCGGTAGAGTAAGATTGCCGCTGCTTTGTTTTCCCGTATTCACTTTTGGAGTTGCCATGCGTTTTCCCTTCGTCCTCGCCGCCAGCCTGCTCAGCACGGCTACCCTCGCCCAACCGCTCGTTACCGAAGCGCCCCTGCGCGCCCACCTGTCCTTCCTGGCCGACGACTTGCTCGAAGGACGCGGCACGGGCCAGCGCGGCGGCGACCTGGCCGTGCGCTACCTGGAAACGCAGGCGGCCGTGGCCGGCTTGCAACCCTTGCCGGATGGCACGTATCGCCAGGCGCTGACCATCGTCGGCAGCAAGGCTTTGCCATCGAGCAAGGTGACCTTCAGCGCGGGTGGCAAGACCTTGTCTCCCGCCTTCGGCCAGGACATCGTCTTTGGCGCGGCGAATGGCCAGGAAAAAGTGGCGTTCGACGCGCCCGTCGTGTTCGCCGGCTACGGCATCCGCGCGCCAGAGGAACGCTGGGACGACTTCAAGGGTGCTGATTTAAAAGGCAAACTGGTCATCATGATGGTCAACGATCCGCAACCGACCGCCGCCGAACCCAAGCGTTTTGCCGGCAAGTCGCTGACCTGGTACGGCCGCTGGGTCTACAAGTACGAGGAAGCGCTGCGCCAGGGCGCCGCCGGCGTGCTGCTGATCCACACGACGGCATCGGCCTCGTACCCGTGGTCGGTGCCCGCCAACGGCTTCGGCCACGAGCGCTTCAACCTGGCCGGCGCGGGCAATGCGATGGAAGGCTGGCTGCAGGAAGACATGGCGCGCACGCTGTTCCAGGCCGGCGGACAGGACCTGGACGCCTTGCGCGCGCAGGCGGAAACGCGCGCATTCCGCCCCGTGGCCCTGAACGCCACGGTCAAGGTGGCACTGGACAGCCAGATCCGCAGCATCGAGCAATTCAACGTGGCCGGCATCGTGCCGGGCACGGACCCGAAACTCAAGGACGAAGCCGTGATTTACTCGGCCCACTGGGACCACCTGGGCAAGGACGACGAAGGCAGCGCCCGCTCAGGGCAAAGCGACCATATCTACAACGGCGCCATCGACAACGCCTCGGGCGCGGCCGCCCTGCTGGCCATGGCGCAGGTAGCCGTCAAGCAACCGGCACGCCGCACGCAGATCTTCCTGTGGCCGGCAGGCGAAGAAACGGGCATGCTGGGCAGCACGGCCTATACGCGCAAGCCCCTGTGGCCACTGGCCAAGACGGCCGCCGACCTGAACCTCGACAGCATGAACTTCGTCGGCAAGACGCACGACATCGGCGTGGCCGGCGCCGAGCGCAGCAGCCTGTACGCGAGTGCCGCCAAGGTCGCCAAGCGCATGGGCCTACGCCTGGCGCCAACGATACCCGACCTGTCCGGCGCCTTTTACCGGGCCGACCATTTTGCGTTTGCCAAGGCCGGCATACCCGCCTTCAACGTGGGCTCGGCCGTGTTCTCCGGCGATGGTTCTTTCGATTTCGTCAAGGACCCGAAAGCATCGAGCGAGCGCCTGGTCGCCTTTAAAAAGGATTACCACCAGGTGACGGACGAGTACAACCCGTCATGGGACCTGTCGGGCATGGTGCAGCAGGCGCAGTTCACCCTGAATCTCGGCTATGAAGTAGCGAATGACAAGAATTTTCCTACATGGAACAAGGGCGAGGCGTTTGGAAAAGTAAAACGGTAAGCAGATAGCGGTGAACTAACCCGCAAAGCAAAAAAGGCCGGGGTCAGACCCTCAGGGTCTGACCCCAGTATTTGCCGTTAGCCCTGGCAAATCAAATTGCCATGATGCGTTTCAGGTCCACGAATGCGGTTTCGTACAAATGTTGAAACGCGCCGGTCATGACTTCTTCCACGCCTTCGGCCGCGTCGAACTCGCTCGACCATTCCGCCACGCAGGAAGCGCCGCCCGGTTCGCCCGTGACGCGCAAAGTAGAACGGTAGTTCTTGACGGGGATCGGGCCCGAGACGATGGTGTAGCTGTAGCTCTTGTCCGCTTCGCTGTAGCTTTGCAGGCGTTCGGCGATGATGGCGCCGTCCGTGGTTTTCAGGCGGCGCACGCGGCCGCCGTGCTCGGACAGGCTGGTCTTGATCGAGCTAGACCATTCAGCCAGCGACTGGAAGCCGCCGATAAAATCCCACACGCGTTCGGCGCTTGCCGCCAATGTTACAGAAACAATTACTTGGGCCATCTTTAATTCGGTTCCTCATCCAGGTTTGCCGGGCGCCGTGCCCGGCCGGCCGGAGTTGCCCGGCACAGCCGCTATTTTAACGCCCATGCGGCGTTGCTGCTGGGCGGAAAATAGCAGCAGGCCAGCCTGGCGAGGCAGTCTTACAGATTTTCTGCCAGGAAAATCAAGGAATTGCCATGTGCCTGGGCAGCGGCGCGCTGCTGGTAGCTGTCGCGGTGGGTGCAATTGAAACCGTGCTCGGCGCCCGGGTAGATATGGATTTCCACGTCTTGCCGGTCTTCGAAGCGCTCGGCGATCTTTTGCACGGCTTCCGGCGGGATATGGCTGTCCTGGCCGCCGAAATGCATGAGCAGCGGCACCTGGATCCGGCCAGCCAGGTCCAGCTTATTCTGGATGCCGCCGCCGTAATAGGCGATGGCAACATCGACCAGACCGGCCGCGGCCGCCTGGAACGACAGCCGGCCGCCGAAGCAGTAGCCGACGGAAGCCAGCTTGCCCGTCACTTCCGGGCGCGCGCGCAGGGCGGCGATGGTGGCCGCGATATCGGCGTCGGCATGCGGATTGTCGGTAGCTTGCATCAGTTCGACGGCGCGCTTCCAGCCGTCCGCGTCATAGCCCAGCTCGATGTGCGCGCCGGCGCGCCAGAACAGGTCGGGCACCAGCACCACGTAGCCATCGGCCGCGTACTGGTCGGCCACGGCGCGGATGTGCTCGTTGACGCCGAAAATTTCCTGCAACAGGATGATGGCGGGGCCCTTGCCCACGTGCGGCACGGCCAGGTAAGCCTGGAAGCTGCCGTCCGGGCCGGCGATATCGATCCACTGCGATGTTGTGCTCATAGAAAACTCCAGTCTGAGGTTGGGGGAATGCCACAGCCAGGCATGTTACTGGTTTTCCCCACTTTCTGCGCCCGCCCTTTGTCCAGGCTTAATACATCTCGCGCAGGTAAATCACGGGACCCGACTTGAAGACGCCAAAGACGACGGTGCCCACGGTGCTGGCCAGGTAAGGATGGTTGCCCACGGAAACGTCCACGCTGCCGGCCTTGTCGGTGCCGGGCGCCAGCAAAGTCAGAAGATTGGTTTGCGGCAGTGTGCCTTGAGTGACGGTATAGGTCCGGTCATCAACGGCCAGCTTGGCGCAGTCCAGCGTTTTCTTGCAATTGGCCAGCACCACGTGCGACTTGTTCAAGGCACTGATGCTGTCGAGCAGATTCGTGATCCATTTCGTCCCATTCCAGTACTGGACTTGCACGGCCAGCCTGACGGGCAGCAATTCGGAGCCATAGCCGTGGGGCACCATCCATTGCCCCGACAGCACGGTCAACCGTGCCTCGTTCTGTACCAATGGCGAGATTGAATTGACGATAGCGCCGTCGGGATACTTGCTGCTGGCGCGCAAGCGCACGTCGGTGGGCGCCACCTTCAGCGGCACGCCTGCCTTGCCCGGAAAACGGTAGGCGACCATGGGCGAAGCGACGCCGAGGGTGAATTTCGCGGGCGCCACGCCGGTAACGGTCGTTTGCGCCTTGCTGCCATCGGTGAGGCGGCTGCTGCCATCAGCGGTACTCGGCGGAAAGGCGGTGGCACCCGTGGCCGCATCCCAGCCATCGAGCAGCACGGGCGCCAGGACGCTCGGGTTGCGTTCGTCATAGTTTTTGCTCGTCGCCTCTCCCAGGGCGCGCGCCGTCACGCGCACGCCTATCGCCTGTCCCGAGTAAGCGTAGCGGCCTTTCTCCCCGTCGTCGGCGCAGGTGAGCGGCGCGGCGCATGGAATGGCGATGCCGTCGCTGGCCTTGGGCTGGTCCGCATCCTTGCTCCTGATCAACTCCGTGATGAAGTGGTGCGGGATGAAGCGCACCTCCCCGCTCAAGCCCGACGCCTTGGGCAAGGTCGGTACGGCAATGTTGGCATCCAGGTAGCCGTTGGGGTTGGCCAGATTGAAGGCGATGGTGATGATTCCCACTTCCGGCCAGTTCATGTCGCTGCTGGTAACGATGCCATTCTTGAAGACCACGCCCCCCAGCACGGCCGGCTTGGCTGGCGCGGCGATCTCGCCTGTCGTCGGCCGGACCAGGCTGGCCAGCGACGGCAGCGCCGTCTCTGCCGTCTTTTCATTGCCAAAGTTGGGCGCCAGGTTGCCCGCGTTATTGAGCGCGCGCATGCCGACCGTCACGGGTGCGCCCGCGCGCTGGGGGCTGGCAATGACCGGGGCGCTGAAGGCGGCCGGCACGACGATGACATCGGCGTTGCCCGTCATGCTCAAGCCGGCGTCGCCGGTAATGGCCGACCCCGTGTAAGTGGCCTTCAGATTCAGCTTGCCCACGTCCGCATACGACATGATGGCCGTGGCGACGCCCTGGTCGTTGAACGCCAGGTTGACGTTCGCGCCCGCCGTGCTGCAGGCGCTGCTGTTGTTCGGGGCCAGTGGCACGAAGGCCCCCGTCCCCTGCGCGAAGACAGGCAGGGTGCCGCCGGCAGGATTGCCATAGCTGCAGGCGAGGTTCAGGTCCTTGCTGGTATTTTTGAACAGCGGCACGCACGCCTGCGCATTGGGGGAAGCCTGCACGGCGCTGACGTCGAACGCCTTTTGCGTGGCCGAAACATGATTGACGGGAATAACCGTCAAGCCTGTCGCCGCAAAGTTCATGTCGCAGCTGCTGCTGTTATCCGATGTGCGCTTGCATACGAGCGCGCCCGTGGTGCCGGGCACGCTCGTCAGGCTCAGGGTGGCCGTGCCGGCCGTGTACTGGCGCACGCTGGCCGTTGCCACCCCGCTGCTGCCTATCTGCGTCGCCGTGCCGCCGGGGCTGACGGTGACATTCGCGCCGTTCGTGTACTTGGCGCTGCAGGCGGCATCTGCGCACGCCGTCACCGTCACTGGCTGCGGCGCACACGTCAGGGCATTGCCTGAATGCTCGATCTGGAAATGGTGCAGCCCGCTCGGCGTGCCAGGCCCGCACTTCGGCCCCATCGGTTCATTGAAGGCCCAGCCGCTGTTGTTCGTCACGCAACTGCACGGGTTCGATGGCGTATACGCCTTGCAAGTGATGGTTTGCTGCACCCGGCCCTGCCAGCCCAGGGTGATGTGGTCGACCAGCGCATTGCCCGTGATATACGCGTTGGACGAGTCCAGCGTGACGTTGCCGCCCTCGACGTTGCCCTTCACGCCATTGCCGGAGGCGATGCTCAGGGAGCTGGACGCTTTCACGTCGCCCGTGACCAGCAGGCCGGACGCCTTCAGGTCGATGGTCGGCGACGTCAGGTTGCCCTTCACCTGGCTGCCCGAACCGACTGTCAGCGAGGTACTGGCCGTGATATCGCCCTGCACCTGGCTGTTCGCTGCCTCGATGCTGACGACGGGCGCCTTGGTGGTGCCATTCAGGTTGCTGCCCGAACCGAGGCTGAACGCATTGACAGCCGTCACGTCGCCTGTAATCGACACGCCGGAACTGGTGGTGATGCTGCTGCCGTTGACGGGTCCCGTTATGGTCGAGCTGGAGCCGATGCTGACGTTGCCGCTGGCCTTCACGCTGCCCGTGATCGTGACCTTGGAGTTGCCGCTGATCGAGCCGCCGCTGATGGCGCCATTCAGCGTCGAGCCGGAGGAAATGTCGATATTGCCCGTGGCCGTGATATTGCCCGTCACCTTCACGGGCGTGCCGCCCAGGGAGACGGACGCCGCCGAGATATCGGCCACGAGCACGGTGCCGCCCTGCGACCCCACCTTGAAATTGCCGCCCTTGGCCGTCAGGCTGCCGCCCGTGATCTTCAGGTTGGGCGGATTGACATTGCCGATGTCGATATTCTTGTTGGCGGTCAGGGCCGCCGTGCCGCTCATGCTCAGGCCCTGATTGTAGTCGATGCTCACATCGCTGTTGACCGTCACGCCATAGCCGCTGGCGATGACGACGTTGTCGGTGCTGCCCATGATCAGGCTGGCGCAAGTATATTGGTTGCTGGACGCCGGCAGAGTGCAGCCGTTGACGGCGCCGCCATTGAAGTTGAGCGTAACCGCGTGGGCAAGGGATGAGCCCAACAGCAATGTCAGGGCGGCAAAAAGATGGAGTAAGCGCACGATATCCAGGAATCCGATGGGTGGGGAGCCAGCGGGCGCGCGGATTATTTCATGCTAACCTACGCCATCGCCGTTGTTGCATTATGGCAGTATTTATCCCCCTCGCGCATATCGCATGATCAAGCAAAACCCCAAAGAATTCCCACTGCGTACCGTCGACATCATCGTCTATCCCGGTTTCAAGGCGCTCGAAGCCATCGGCGCCATGAAGGTGTTTGACTACGCCAACACCCATTTGCGCCTGCGTAACCTGCCCGGCGGCTACGACGTGCGCATCGCCTCGACGGCCATCGGCCCGGTCGAATCGGACACCCTGATGTCGTTGCACGCCAGCAAGGCGCTCGATGCCAGCCGCTTGCCCGATCTGGCCGTCATCGTCGGCTGCCACCACGTCGAGCAAGTCTTGCAGGACATTCCCGCCCTCGCTGCCTGGGTGGCCGAAGCGGCACCCCGCATCGATACCCTGGCGGCCCTGTGCACGGGCTGCTTCTTCCTGGCCGAGGCGGGCGTACTCGACGGCAAGAGCGCGGCCACGCACTGGAGCGCCGTGGACAGTTTGCGCCAGCGCTATCCATTGATACAGGTCAATGCCGATGCGATTTTCGTGCGGGAAGGGAAATTCTGGACGTCGGCCGGCGTGACGGCCGGCATCGACCTCGCGCTGGCCCTGGTGGAAGACGATTTCAGCCGCGATATCGCGCTGGAAGTGGCGCGCGACCTGGTGGTGTACTTGAAGCGGCCCGGCGGCCAGTCGCAGTTTTCCGTGCACCTGTCGAGCCAGATGACGACGCATCCGACCATCCGCCAGTTGCAGGGCTGGATCATGGAACATCTTGCCGAAGAGCTCACTATTCCACTGCTGGCGGCCAGGCTGGCCATGAGCGAGCGCAATTTTACGCGCGTGTTCCAGCGCGAAACGGGTACCAGTCCCACTGAATTCATCGACACGGCCCGCTTCGAGGTGGCGCGTCGCTTGCTGGAAGACAATGTGTCTTCCTTAAAACAGGTGGCCGTGCAGGCGGGCTTGCATAGCGAAGAGAGGCTGCGCCGCCTGTTTCAAAAGAAACTCGCCATCACGCCGCGCGACTACCGCGAGCGCTTTTCCAGCACGGCACGCTAAGTGCAGCGGGAATCAGCGCGGCTTGCCGTGACGCACGTGGCGCGTGGCCAGTTGGCGGCTCTGACGGGCCAGCGGTGTAAACAATAGTGCGCACAGCAGATACGTGGCCAGCAGCGCCAGCCAGATGGCGGGCGTGGCGAGGCTGGCGGCATTGCTCCACCACAAGGCCAGCAGGGAAGACAGGGCCGCGCCGAGGAAGACGGGCAGCATGCGGCGCAAGGTCGCGAGGTAGGCAGTGGCAAACATGGACGGCTCCCAAAGCAAGGCGGATGTCTTCACACTAGCAGGGGCAGGCGGCGAAGTACAGCCTGCCGCCCTGCCCCGTCCGTCAAGTGTTGCGCAATGAGTACATTCAGCTCAATCCAGCGCGCTTAATACAGCACGACCGAACGGATCGATTCGCCGCTTTTCATCAGGTCGAAGCCCTGATTGATATCCTCGAGCTTCAGGCGGTGCGTGATCAGGTCGTCAATATTGAGCTTGCCTTCCATATACCAGTCGACGATCTTCGGCACGTCCGTGCGTCCCCGCGCGCCGCCGAAGGCCGAACCGCGCCATTCGCGCCCCGTCACCAGCTGGAATGGCCGCGTGGAAATTTCCTGGCCGGCCGCCGCCACGCCGATGATGAAGGACTTGCCCCAGCCCTTGTGCGTGCACTCGAGCGCCTGGCGCATCAGGGTCGTGTTGCCCACGCATTCAAACGAATAATCGGCGCCGCCATCCGTCAGTTGCACGATGGCGTCGACGACGTTTTCCACTTCATTCGGGTTGATGAAATGCGTCATGCCGAACTTGCGCGCGATGGCCTGGCGCGCCGGGTTGATGTCGATACCGATGATCTTGTCGGCGCCGACCATCTTCGCCGCCTGGATCACGTTCAGGCCGATGCCGCCCAGGCCGAACACGGCCACGTTGGCGCCCGCCTCGACCTTCGCCGAGAACAGCACGGCGCCCACGCCCGTCGTCACGCCGCAGCCGATGTAGCACACCTTGTCGAACGGCGCGTCGGAGCGGATTTTTGCGAGAGCGATTTCCGGCACGACGATGTAGTTCGAGAAGGTCGAGGTGCCCATGTAATGGAACAGCGGCTGGCCATTCAGCGAGAAGCGGCTGGTGGCGTCCGGCATCAGGCCGCGGCCCTGCGTGGAACGGATGGCCTGGCACAGGTTCGTCTTTTGCGACAGGCAGAACTTGCACTGGCGACATTCCGGCGTGTACAGGGGAATGACGTGGTCATCCTTTTTCAGGGTGGTCACGCCCGGGCCCACGTCGACGACGACGCCGGCGCCTTCATGGCCGAGGATGGCAGGGAAGATGCCTTCCGGGTCGGCGCCGGACAGGGTGTAGTAATCGGTGTGGCAAATGCCCGTGGCTTTCAGCTCGACCAGTACTTCGCCCTCGCGCGGGCCGGCCAGGTCAACTTCTTCGATCGTCAGCGGGGCGCCCGCCTTCCAGGCAATCGCGGCTTTGGTTTTCATGTGTGTCATTCCTGCTCGGTTTCAGATGCGCCATTATCGGGCGGCTGCGGGCGCGGCGGTACCGCTGGACCCGCGCTTGTCTGAAAACGCGGCGCATTTGTCCGATGCCGCCGCACGGTGCAGCAGCGCACGGAAGTGCGGACGCCACGCGGGGTATGCTTGCGCAAGCTCAATCATGCCGACGCCAAAACGCGCATTCTTGCAGCAAACCTAGCGCCATACCGTGCAGCCGTTTCATCGTTCCCGCAGGAGACTGACATGCGCCACTTCCTATCCCGGTTTTCCCCTGCCTGGCCAGCCTTGCTGCTGGCCTGCAGCCTGAGCCTGCTGGTATCGTGTGGCGGGGGCGGCGGCCACCATCCGCCTGCCGCCGGCACCGGCAGCCTGAATGTCAGCATCGGCGGTTTGCCTGCCGGCGTGGCGGGCGCTGTCACGGTGGGTGGTCCCGCGTCATACAGCAAGGCGCTGACGGCGAGCACCACGCTCACCGGCCTGGCGCCCGGCGCCTACACGCTCAGCGCCGCCAGCGTGGCGCAAGGCACGGGGACGCTGGCGCCCACGCCCGTCACGCAGCAGGTGCAAGTCAATGCTGGGGAGACGGCCAGCGCCAGCGTCCTGTATGCGGCCGCCACGCCGCTGGCCCTGGGGCTGCAGGAAGTGGCCAGCGGCTTGAGCGCGCCCATCTTCCTCACGGCGCCGCCCGGCGACAGCCGTTTGTTCATCATCGAACGGGCCGGCCGCATCCGCGTGATGCAAAATGGCAACCTGCTGGCCACGCCCTTCCTCGACATCAGTACGCTCACCACCACGAGCGGCGAACGGGGCTTGCTGTCGCTGGCCTTCCATCCGCAATACGCCAGCAATGGCTATTTCTTCCTGTATTACACCAACCTGGCCGGCGATATCGTCATCGAGCGGCGGCAAGTGTCGGCTGGCAACGCCAACGTGGCCGATCCCCTGTCCGCGCTGACCATCCTGACGATTGCCCACCCCACGTTCAGCAACCACTATGGCGGCTTGCTCAGCTTTGGACCGGACGGCTATCTGTATGCGGGCACGGGCGATGGCGGCAGCGCGGGCGACCCGCCCGGCAATGCGCAAAACACCAACGTGCTCCTGGGAAAACTGCTGCGCCTGGACATCAACGCCAGCAGCGTCGCCCAACCGTATGCCATTCCGCTGGGCAACCCATTTGCGGCGGCAGGCGGGCGCCCTGAAATCTGGGCCTACGGCTTGCGCAACCCGTGGCGCTACGCTTTCGACGTGCCGGCCCAGCTGCTGTACCTCGCCGACGTGGGCCAGGGCAACTGGGAAGAGGTCGATGTGCGTCCCGTGGGCCAGGCGGGCAATAACTATGGCTGGAACATCATGGAAGGCGCGCACTGCTACAACAGTGCCAGCTGCAACCAGGCGGGGCTGGTCCTGCCCGCCATCGAATACGGCCACGATGCGGCCGGCGGCTGCTCGATCACGGGCGGCTATGTGTACCGGGGGGCGGCTCTGCCGGAACTGGCGGGGCAGTACCTGTATTCGGACTACTGCAGCGGCTGGCTGAAGAGTTTCAGCTACAGCAATGGCACGGCATCGGCCGTGACAGACTGGGGCATCGCGAACGTGGGCAACATCCTGTCGTTCGGCCAGGATGGTCAAAACGAGCTGTACATGCTGAGCGGCACGGGCAAGGTGTACAAGATCGTCCGTAAATAGGCGTACGCAAACCTGCGTGCCAGTGAAGCGGACGGCACGCACGCTGCTGAGGGCATTTTTCGACGGGACGCGGGGAACCGGCTAGAATTGATATTTCCGCCGCGCCCTGCGCATCAGACCAAGAGAACACCATGGCCCGTTTGAAACTTGAATTTCCTGAAGACCAGTACTGCTATTCCTCGCAACTGACGGTACGCACGACGGACATCAATGCCGGCAACCATCTCGGCAACGATTCCATGATTTCCATGATTTCCGAGGCGCGCGCCCGCTTCCTGTTCGAATATGGCGTGCGCGACATCGAAGCGGACGGCACCGGCATCATCGTCACCGACCTGGCCACCACCTACCGCGCCGAAGCCCATGCGCGCGACCAGCTGCTGTTCGAAGTGGGCGTCATGGATTTCAACAAGTATGGCGGCGACATCACCTTCCGCATCACGCGCCCACGCGACAACACCCTGATCGCCATGGCCAAGTCCGGTTTTGTGTTCTTCAACTATAAGCTCAGCCAGGTCGTGCCCATGGCGGAAGATTTCGGCAGCAAGTTCCCGCAGGTAAACTGGATCGACTGAGGCGCGGTACATTCTGGCCATCATCCTGTATCCTTATCAGGATGACATGCAAAATCAACCTGCGCCACGCCGGCGCCTGCCTGCTGGCCACCTGCGCGATGGCGGCACCCGGCATCAGCCATGCCGCGCCGCAAACCGTCATCCTGTACGGCGACGACGATTATGCACCGTACAGCTATGTGGAAAACGGCGTTTTCAAGGGCATGTATATCGACATCCTGCGCCTGGCAGCCAGTGCGATGCCCGATTACCGGCTGGAACTGCAGCCACGCCCCTGGAAACGGGGGCTAGCCGCGCTGGAAAAGGGCCAGGTTTTCGGCCTGTTTCCACCCGGACGCAAAACGGAACGGCCGTACGTGCAACCGTATTCGGCCATGCTGTACCGCGAATCAGTGGTCCTGTTTTGCCATGATGCCGTCATGCGCACGCCGCGCACGCGGTTTCCCGCCGACTTTGCCGGCCTGACCATCGGCGTCAATACAGGTTTTTTGCTCTCGGAAAAACTGATGGCGCCGGCCCGCGAGGGGCTGCTGCGCCTGGAAGCAGCCAAGGGCAATGAGGCCAACCTGAAAAAACTGGCCTTGCGGCGCATCGATTGCTACGCCAGCGACCGTGGCGCTGCACGCCATACGGCGCGCCAGCTGCAAGGCGAACTGGGCAGCTACGGCTTTCAATTGCACGAAGTGCTGGAATTGTCGTCCGAAGCCACCTATATCGCCTACAGCGCGCGCAACACCCCGGCCTACAAGGCCGACTTCGTTGCGCAGATGAATGCCGCCCTGCTGGCCCTGCGGCAGAACGGCCAGCTGGCGCGCATCGAACAGGCTTATTTGCGTTGATTAGCCGCGTTGATTACTTGCCCTGCACTTCGGGCGCTGGCAAGATCACAACGGGCTTGCTGCGCCCCCGGGGCTTGATATCAAAGGTATTCCTGAACCAGTCGTCGATCATCTGTTTCTCGTAGCGCAGTGCATCGGTACTGGAATAACGGCCCAGACGCTGCAAATAAGACATATCGGATAAATAGGCGTTGCCACTGGCGATGACCTTGCCGTTTTGCGCGAGCGTATAGCGCAGGCGCATGCGCGGCCAGTCGGTGCGGCCATCCATCACGCGGATGGTGGAGGCGCCGCGGCGTGTGAGATCTTCACGGCCTGCCAGGTCGACGTCGGTCACCTCAATCTTGAGTTCCTGTCCCGGCCGCAAACTCTTGCCGAGAAACTGGAAGTGATCGGCCAATCCATCCAGAGCCACCTGGCGGTCGCTCGGGCTGAACGGCACGTCGGTATATTTGTCAGGCTGCTCGAAGCTCACCTGCACTCCTGCCCAGGCGCCGCTGCTGGCAAGCAAAGCCATTGCAGCGACCCACGTTTTCATGCCTTTGGAAATACGCATATCCATCCCTTTCAGAAAGTCCGACTGCCAGGTAGTACCATGCTGCCGCGCATCGCGGCAGCTGGAGCGACTATAGCCTGAAGTGAAAATTTCTGTAGCGCAATGTCTGTGCGTGCCCGGGACGGCAAGCCGGAATCGCCGGCCGCCCTCCCGACTGGCATGCTTACTTGCGTGCCGGACGCTTCACTTGCGTGCCGAACGTGCTCGAGAACCAGTCGTCGATCATCTGTTTCTCGTAACGCAGCTTGTCGCCGCTGGAATAGCGGTTGATGCGCGTCAGATAGGACATATCGGACAGAGCCGCATCGGCGCTACCGATGACCTTGCCATCTTGCTCAAGCACATAGTGCAGGCGCATGCGCGGCCAATCGGCCCCGCCGGTCATCACGCGGAAATCCTGGGTGGAGCGCATGGCGGGATTTTCACGGCCAGCCATGTCCAGATCCGTCACATCGATCTTCAGGGTTTGCCCAGGCTTGAGCGACTCTCCCAGTTTCTCGAAATGCGCCGTCAAGTCCTTGAGCACTTTCTCACGCTCCGTCTGATCGAAAGACAGGTCCGTGAATTGTTCCGGCTTGGTGAAATGCACTTCCGTGCCCGCCCAGGCGGCGGTGCTCGCCAGCAAGGCAAGACCAGCAATGAAGGTACGCGTCGTTTTCGTTGTCATGATGAGTCCTTTCAGGAATGTGGATGGCGCTCCGGCCATTCTTTACGTTTTAATATAGCGCGATGCGTTTCATTCTAAAGAGAAACTAATACATTGTTACTTTTCTTGCGCCGTGTAACGAACATGGCGCCGACACAGACTTTTTTTTCCAGATTCATTGGCAATATTAATTAAAACAAAGTATTGTCTTGAAAATATAGTTGCCTAAGCGATAAAGTATACATAGTGTCGCCAGCGTGGATTTAAAGTGCTTTTTTGATATGCATGTTGCATGAATTTAGTCAATTATTCTTGCTTGTTGTTAATACTTGGCTGTCAGTCTACAATCGATAAAATGCGCCCGAAAAACGCGCAACGCCAGTAGTGGCGCACAGGCAAGCCTGGCGCGGGCGTCTCAGCATTGCGTCAGTTATGCCTTTTAGCGGAACTCGCCCTTATGTCATTTTTGTCTTCAGCCTCACCCAAGTTACCTCCCTGGAAAGTCCTGCTCGTCGATGATGAACCCGACATCCACGACATCACCAAACTGACGCTGAGCCGTTTTCGCCTGGAAGGCCGCGCCCTGAGTTTCGTGCATGCATACAGCGGCGCCGAGGCCAAGCAGGTGCTGGCGCGCGAAGAAGACATCGCGCTGGTGTTTCTCGACGTGGTAATGGAACGCGAAGACAGCGGCCTGGAAGTGGCGCGCTGGATGCGCGAAGACCTCGGCAACCAGTTTACGCGCATCGTGCTGCGCACGGGACAGCCTGGACAGGCGCCGGAAGAACGGGTGATCGTCAACTACGACATCAACGACTACAAGGAAAAGACGGAACTGGACCGCACCAAGCTGTTCACCACCACCTTTGCCGCCCTGCGCGCCTACCGCGACATCATGAAGGTGGAAGAGGCGCGCCAGGCCCAGCTCCATTACCGCGAGGGACTCGAGCGCGTCATCGCCGCCTCGGCGCACATTTTCAAGCAGCGCAACCTGCGCGACTTCGCCAGCGGCCTGCTGCAGCAAGTCGTCGCCCTGCTGCGCCTGGAAACGAGCATGCTGCTGCGCCTGCGCGGCGCCAGCGCCATCTCGGGCGAACAGGATTATGAAATCCTCGCGCAGATCGGCGACACGGACGACGGCATCCTCAGCCCGTCCCTGCTGTCACAGCTGGACGATGCCAAGAGCAACAAGATCTCGCGCCTGCACGGCGACACCTATGTCGGCTACTTTCCCAACAGCAGCGGCAAGGCCTCGCTGCTGGTGTTGAAAGGCGTGGAAGAAATTTCCGACCTCGACGCGCAATTGCTGGAAGTCTTCTGTTCCGGCGTGGCGATCGCCTTCGACAACATCCTGCTGACGCAGGAAATCACCGATACCCAGGCCGAGCTGATCCTGCGCCTGGGCGACGTGGTCGAATCGCGCTCGCACGAAGGCGGCAACCACGTGCGCCGCATGGCCGAAGTGTGCCAGCTGCTGGCGCAGGCCTCCGGCATGTCGGAAGAGGAAACCATGGTGCTGCGCCACGCGGCGCCCATGCACGACATCGGCAAGATTTCCACGCCCGACGCCGTGCTGCTCAAACCGGGCAAGCTCGACGCGGCCGAATGGGAAATCATGAAGCAGCATCCGACGGTGGGCATGTCCATCCTCGACGGCTCGCAGCGCCCGCTCTTGAAGGCGGCCGCCGTGATCGCCCACCAGCACCATGAAAAATACGACGGCAGCGGCTACCCGCAGGGCCTGGTCGGCGAGCACATCCATAAATACGCGCGCATCGCCGCCGTGGCCGACGTCTTCGACGCCCTCATGCACAAGCGCTGCTACAAGGATGCCTGGCCCTTGGAGCGCGTGGTGGGCTACCTGCGCGAAGTAAGCGGCAACCACCTCGACCCGCAGTATGTGGAATTGCTGATTGCAAATCTGGATGCAGCGCTGGCGCTGAATCAGCGTTTTCCTGACTAGTAGGCCCCACGAGCGGTACGCACGCCGGCAAAACACGCTTCGGCCCGCGCCCCCAACACGGGCATTCCGGGCCAAGCGGACCTGAAAAATGTCGAGGGCAAGGCGCAGCGACGCAGACAGTACGCATGTACGGCAAGGAGCTGCAACGCCGCCATCGGCATTTTCTCAGGCCCGCGTCTCCGGCCCGCCGTTTTTAGGTTTTCAAGGACACATCATTGAAACCGAGTGGAAAACGGATCTTGTAATGCAATCCCATGCCCGGCGCACTGACCACCTTCACCGTGCCGCCCAGCGGCCCCGTCACCAGGTTGTAGAGGATATGCGCGCCCAGGCCGCTGCCGCCCGAGCCCCGCTTGGTCGTGAAGAAGGGGTCGAACAACTGGCCCAGGGTGGCGCTGTCCATGCCCATGCCGTCGTCGCTGTAGTCGAGTTCCAGCATCTCGCCGGCCGTCCGCACGCTGATCTTGATCTTGCCCGGTTCGCCTTCGGCAAAGCCATGCACGAGTGAGTTGACCACCATGTTCGTGACGATCTGCGAAACGGCGCCCGGATAGCTGCGCAGCTGCACCTCGGGCGCGCAATCGATGTCCACCTTGATCGGCTTGCCCTTGAGCTTGGGCTGCAGCGACAGCAGGATTTCATCGAGGTATTTGCGCAAGTTAAAGCTGCGCAATTCGTCCGACGACTGGTCCACGGCCACCTGCTTGAAGCTGCGCACCAGCGCCGCGGCGCGCTGCGTATTCGTCGTCATGATGCGCAGGGTCTGGTCGATGATGTCGAAAAATTGCCGCAAGCCATCTTCATCGAGCTGGCCCCCTTCCAGGTCTTCGCGCGTGAGCTTCAATTCCTGCACCAGGTGGCTGGTAGCCGTCACGCAAATGCCCAGCGGCGTATTGATTTCATGCGCCACGCCCGCCACCAGGCGGCCCAGCGAGGCCAGTTTTTCCTGGCGCACCAGTTCCGACTGCGCTTCCTGCAAGGCGCTCAGGGCGCTGTTCAGGGCCGCGTTCTGCTCTTCCAGCGCTTCCTTGGCCTGGCGCATGGCGTTGTCGGCCTGGATACGGGCCATCGCCACGGCCACATGGCTGGCCATGAAGGCCAGCACGTCCAGTTCCGCCTGGCCATATACGACGGACGTGTCGTAGCTTTGCACGATGATCACGCCATATTTCCGGTCGCCCAGCAGCATGGGCGCGCCCATCCAGCTGGCGATGCCGACATTGCCCAGCGGCTCGTCCATCTCGCCGCTGGCCACCAGCGCCGCATAGCTGCTGGCATCCAGCAGACAGGCTTGCCGGCGCGCCAGCACATACGAGCTCATGCCAATGCCGTAATGAAAGCGTTTCACGGGCGCCTGCGCATCCTTTTCGTCGACGAAATACGGGATCGTGATGTCCTTGTTGTCCGGGTGATACAGGGCGATGAGGAAATTCTTTGCCGTCACCAGTTCGCTGATGATGGCGTGCAGGCGCGCGTACAGGGTCGTCGCATCGGCCGCCTGCGCCGACAGGTTGGCGATTTCATACAGCGCGTGCTGCAGGTTTTCCGCGCGGCGCCGCTCGGCCACCTCGTGCGCCAGCAAGGCCGTGCGCTCCTGCACCGCCTTTTCCAGCCGGTCCATGCTTTGCATGCCTTGCAGCGCGCTCGATACGTGCGTGGCGATCAACGCGAACAGGGCCTGGTCTTCCAGGCTGAAACGGTGCTGCGCGTCATAGCTCTGGATGACGATGGCGCCCAGCACCTGGTGCTGCTGGTCCAGCAGCGGACAGCCGATCCAGTGCTCGGCCGCCGTGCCGCCGCCCCAGGCGCCGCCGCCGATGGCGCGCATGGCGTCGTCGTCGGCCGTCATCACCAGCTGCTTGCGGTTGACGATGACCCACGCCGTGGGCGACTGCGCGGCGCTGGCCAGGCGCACGCCCTCGTCCGGATCGGGCGCGGCGTCGAATTCGTCGACAAAATAGGGAAAGCGCACGAGGCCGTCGTCACGGTCGCTGAGCGCCACGTAAAAGTTCGCCGCATACATGATGCGCCCCAAGGCTGCATGCACCGCCTGCAGGAATTCACTGATATCGCTGCAGGTGCTCGAGCGCTGCCCGATTTCCAGCAACACGGTCTGGACGGCTTCCAGGCGGCTGAGACGGCTTTCCATGGGTGACTATGTACCTTGTGCAAGTATATGTTCTGAAAATCAATATTATCAGTTCAGCCCAGCCTTGGCACGGCATAAAACGGAGAATCTTGCCTTTAAGCAGAGCAACACACGCCACGCGCGCATTTGCCACGATGGCAATACAGTGGCAGACTAGGCCCCTTCCTACAGACCAGACCGTCCTCATGACTGCCACGCTACGCGCCTCGCTTCGCCCCTACACCCTCGCCGGCCTGCTGGCCTTTGCCGCGCTGGGCATGCCGCCGCTGTGCGCCGCGCCAGCCAAGGCGCCGGCGGCGGAAACGGCCGATGGCGGACGCTATTTCGGCCCCCTCGTCGCGGGCAAGATGCATGGCCAGGGCCGGCTCGAATACGCGAGCGGCGCGTTTTACGAAGGGGGCTTCGCGCGCGGCGTGTTTTCCGGCCAGGGCAAGCTGCGCCAGGCTTCCGGCGTCGAATACACGGGCGCCTTCCGCCAGGGTGCCTTCGACGGCATCGGCCGCTACACCTCGCCCAAGGGCGAGATTTATGCGGGCAGCTTCGTCAAGGGCAGCTTCGAGGGCCAAGGCCGCTTCCAGGGCGCCGATGGCGCCACCTTTGAAGGCCATTTCAAGCACTGGCGCCCGCATGGCGCCGGCAAGCTGACCGACACGGACGGCACCGTCTTCGAAGGCGAATTCGTCCAGGGCCAAGTGCAGGGCAAGGCCAGGGTCACCACCAGCGACGGCATCCATTACGAAGGCGAATTGAAAGACTGGAAATTCGAAGGCGAAGGCGTGCTGCGCACGGCCGAGGGCGACGAATACCGGGGCGGCTTCAAGAATGGCCAGTTCGACGGCAAGGGCGTGCTGCACTATGCAGTGGCGCAGGCGGATGGACGGCGAGAAGACAGCGGCAACTGGACGGAAGGCCAGCTGGATGATCCGGCCCTGGACAAGCTCACGCGCGACAATATTGAGCTGGCCCTGTACGGCCAGCAATCCTTGCTGGAACGCAGCCTGGCCCGTGTACTGCCGCGCGATGCGGCGAAAAAGATCAATCTGTACCTGCTGGGCGTGGCCGGCGACGGCGCGCAGGAAGTGTTTCACCGCGAAACGGCCTTCGTGCAGCGCCAGTTCGACCGCGACTATGGCACCGTAGGCCGCTCCTTGATGCTGGTCAACAGCCGCAACACGGTGGCGCAGCAGCCGATGGCCACGCGCACCAGCATCGCCGCCAGCCTCGATGCCCTGGGCGCGAAGATGGACAAGAATAACGATATCCTGTTCCTGTTCCTCACCAGCCACGGCTCGCCCGAGCACGAACTGGCGCTGGCGCAAAACGGCATGGACCTGCACAGCCTGCCCGCGCAAGAGCTGGCGTCCATGCTCAAACACAGCGGCATCCGCTGGAAAGTCATCGTGATCTCGGCCTGCTATGCGGGCGGCTTCATTGCGCCACTAAAGGATGACAACACCCTCATCATCACGGCCGCGCGCAGCGACCGCACCTCGTTCGGCTGCGATGACCAGAACGATTTTACCTACTTCAGCGAAGCATATTTCAAGGAAGCGCTGCCCAAGAGCGCCGGCTTTGCCGAAGCCTTCGACAAGGCCAAGGTGCTGGTGCAGGCCCGTGAAGAAGCCGATTTCCGCGAAGGCGGCATGGAGACGGAAGAGCATTCCGAGCCGCAGCTGTTCCAGGGCAAGGCCATCGCCGCGCAGCTGAAGGCGTGGCGTGCCCAGGCACGCTGACATGGGCACGGCCGCCCGCCTTTCTGTACAATAGTCGTCACCATGCGCCGATTCTTCCTCATTTTGCTGCTGTTCGTGCTTCCGCTCCAGATGTCCTGGGCTGCGGCGAGCGCGTATTGCCTGCACGAGGAAGGCAAGGCGGCGCAGCACCTGGGACACCACAGCCACCAGCACAAGGCAGAGGCCGATGCGGACAAGCAGCCCTTTGGCGACAAAAAAGTGGCGGACCAGCAGAAAAAAGGCCAGCCGCACAGCGACTGCAACGTCTGCCACGGCATCGGCCATGCGTGGCTGCCGGCCGGCTCCACCCTGCCCATCGGCGACACGGCGTCCGTGAATGCGGACACTTCCCCCTTCTTTTACGCTTCCCACATCCCGGACGCTCCCAAGCGCCCTGACTGGTCGTCGGCCACCTAGGCCGACGGGACGTTTCAATCACTTTTCGCAGTAAGCCAGGCGCCAGCCTGCGCGTCCCGTCGAATTCTTTTCCATGCTTTTGGAGAATTCGATGTACCGATCCATCTATCTGTTATTCCTCTCCGCCGGCCTGCTGGCTGGCAACTTTGTCCATGCGCAAGCTCCACAGGAGCCTGCCGGCCCCCTGACCTTGCCTGCCGCGCTGCTGCTGGCCGAGGGCGGCAACGCCACTTTGTCCGCCGCCCGCCATGAACTGGCGGCGCAAGGGGGTGCCCTGCAACAGGCGCGCGCCCTGCCCAATCCGGAACTGCAAACCGTGCTGGAAGACACGCGGCGCGCCTCGCGCAGCACCACCGTGCAGCTCAACCAGCTCATCGAACTGGGCGGCAAACGGGGGGCGCGCGCCGCCGTCGCCCAGCGTGGCGAAGACCTGGCGCAAGCGGGCTTGTCGCTGCAGCAGGCGGAAACCCGCGCCGCCGTGACTTCCGCCTTTGTCGACGTGCTGGCGGCGCAGGAAGGCTTGCGCCTGGCCGACAGCGCGCAGGCGCTGGCCGCGCGCGCCAGCGACATCACGGCGCGCCGGGTGACGGCCGGCAAGGCGTCCCCGGTCGAGGAAACCCGCGCCAGGGTCGCCGAAGCGAGCGTGCGGCTGGAGCTGAACCTGGCCCGCAGCACCCTGGCCAGCGCCCGCAAGCGCCTGGCCTCCCTGTGGGGCAACGCCACGCCACGTTTTACCCTCGCGGAGGGACGCCTGGAAACCGTGCCCGAGCTGCCCCCGGCCAGCGAACTGGCGGCGCGCCTGGCTCAGGCCCCGGCCGTGCGCCAGGCGCAAAGCGCGCTGGCCCAGCGGCAAGCCATGCTGGATGTGGAACAGCGGCGCGCCACGCCCGACGTTACGGTCAGTATCGGCATGAAGCGTTCGGAAGAGCTGGGCCGCAACCAGGCCATCATCGGCCTGGCCTTGCCGCTGCCCCTGTTCGACCGCAATGCGGGCAACAAGCTCGACGCACTGCGCCGCAGCGACAAGGCCAGCGACGAGCTGGCCGCCGCCCGCATCGCCGTGCAAACGGACGTGGCCGCCGCCACCGAACGCCTGGCCACGGCCCGGCTCGACGTGGAAAGCTTGCGCCAGGACATCTTGCCTGGCGCCCAGAGCGCCTACGACGCGGCCAGCAAGGGCTTCGAGTTCGGCAAGTTCGCCTTCCTCGACGTGCTCGATGCCCAGCGCACCTTGCTGCAAGCCAAAAACCAATACCTGCGCGCGCTGACGGAAGCGCATCACGCCGCCGCCGACATCGAGCGCCTGCTGGGCACACCAGCTCCCCTGTAAGGAATCTCCGACCATGAATATCACACTGAACAAAAAGCAGGCGATCGCCATCGTCTCCATCGCCGCCGCCGGCATCGTCCTGGCGGCTCTGATCCTCGGCACGGGCAAGTCCAGCGCTCCTCCTGCCCCTGCCGCCAAGGCGGAAGCACATGCTGAAAAGAAAGACGAACATGGCCACGATGAAGTGGAAGGCCGCCTGGAATTGACGGCTGCGCAAAGCCGCGCGGCTGGCGTCGTCATCGCCACGGCTGCGCCTGGCCGCATCAAGACGACGGTCGCCCTGCCCGGTGAAATCCGCTTCAATGAAGACCGCACGGCCCACGTCGTGCCGCGCCTGGCTGGCGTGGTGGAAGCCGTGCACGCGGACCTGGGCCAGCTGGTCAAGAAGGGACAAGTGCTGGCCGTCATCGCCAGCACGGAACTGTCGGAACAGCGCAGCGCACTGCTGTCGGCGCAGCGGCGGCTGTCGCTGGCCCGGTCCACGTATGAGCGCGAAGAAAAGCTGTGGCGCGAAAAAATCTCGGCCGAACAGGATTACCTGCAGGCGCAGCAAGCGTGGCGCGAGGCGGAAATCGCCGTGCAGAACGCGCAGCAAAAGCTCAGCGCGCTGGGCGCCAGTGGTTCCGGGACCGGGGCCAGCAAGGGTCCGCTGAACCGCTACGACATCCGCGCGCCGTTCGACGGCATGGTGCTGGAAAAACATATCACCCTGGGCGAAGCCGTCAAGGAAGACGCGAACATCTTCGTCATTTCCGACCTGTCGACCGTGTGGGCGGAAATCGCCGTGCCGGCAAAAGACCTGGCCACCGTGCGCATGGGAGGCAAGGCGGAAGTGAAAGCGTCCGCCTTCGATGCCAGCGCGCAGGGCACGATCACCTATGTGGGCGCGCTGCTGGGCGAGCAGACGCGCACGGCCAAGGCACGCATCAGCTTGCTGAACCCGGACATGGCCTGGCGCCCGGGCCTCTTCGTCACGGTGGAAGTGGTCTCCGGCGAAGCGGACGCGCCTGTCACCGTGCACAGCACGGCCATCCAGACGGTGGAAGACAAGCCCGTCGTCTTCGTGCAGGTGAAAGATGGCTACCAGGCCACGCCCGTGGTGCTGGGCCGCAGCGATGGCACCTTGACGCACATCAAGCAGGGGCTGGCCGCCGGCACGCCCTACGCGGCGCAAGGCAGTTTTGTCCTGAAGTCCGAGCTGGGCAAGGACTCCGCCGGTCACGAACACTGATCACGTCAAGGCTAAGGAAACCATCATGTTTGAACGCTTGATCCGCTTCGCCATCGACCAGCGCTGGCTGGTGATGCTGGCCGTGGCCGCCATGGCTGGCCTGGGCATCTACAGCTATCAAAAGCTGCCCATCGACGCCGTGCCCGACATCACCAATGTGCAGGTGCAAATCAATACCCAGTCCGCCGGCTATTCGCCGCTGGAAACCGAGCAGCGCGTGACGTTCCCCATCGAGACGGCCATGGCCGGCTTGCCCAACTTGGAACAGACGCGTTCGCTGTCGCGCTATGGTCTGTCGCAAGTCACCGTGATCTTCAAGGATGGCACGGACATTTATTTTGCGCGCCAGATGATCAACGAGCGCTTGCAGGAGGCGAAGGAAAGTCTGCCGGCCGGCATCACGCCGAAGATGGGCCCCGTCTCCACGGGCCTCGGCGAAATCTACCTGTGGACGGTGGAAACGCAGGACGGCGCGAAAAAGCCCGACGGCACGCCTTACACGCCGACGGACTTGCGCGAAATCCAGGACTGGATCATCAAGCCGCAGTTGCGCAATGTCACGGGTGTCACGGAAATCAATGCCATCGGCGGTTACGCCAAGCAATACCAGGTGGCGCCGTATCCGGAAAAACTGGCCGCGTACGGCATCAGCCTGCAAGACGTGGTGACGGCGCTCGAGCGCAACAACAGCAACGTGGGCGCCGGCTACATCGAAAGGCAGGGCGAGCAGTTGCTGATACGCGCGCCGGGCCAGGTGGCATCAAAAAGCGACCTCGCCAACATCGTTGTCGCCAATGTGCAGGGCGTGGCGATCCGCATCCGCGACGTGGCCGACGTGGTGCTGGGGCGCGAGCTGCGCACGGGCGCGGCCACGGAAAACGGCCGCGAAGTGGTACTCGGCACCGTCTTCATGCTGATCGGCCAGAACAGCCGCGCCGTCTCGCAAGCCGTCGACAAGAAGATGCTGGAGATCAACCGCAGCCTGCCGAAAGGCGTGCACGCCGTCACCGTGTATGACCGCACGGTGCTCGTCGACAAGGCCATCAATACGGTGAAGAAAAACCTGCTCGAAGGGGCCGTGCTGGTGATCGCCATCCTGTTCCTGTTCCTGGGAAATATCCGCGCGGCCGTCATCACGGCCATGGTGATTCCGCTGGCCATGCTGTTCACGTTTACGGGCATGGTGCAATACCATGTGAGCGCCAATCTGATGAGCCTGGGTGCGCTGGACTTCGGCATCATCATCGATGGCGCCGTGGTGATCGTGGAAAACTGCGTGCGCCGCCTGGCCCATGCGCAGCAGAAACTGGGACGGCCGTTGACCTTGCAGGAACGTTTTCACGAAGTATTTGCGGCATCGCAAGAAGCGCGCCGCCCCCTGCTGTATGGCCAGCTGATCATCATGGTCGTGTACCTGCCCATCTTTGCCCTCACGGGCGTGGAAGGCCGCATGTTTACGCCGATGGCCCTGACGGTCGTCATCGCCCTGCTGGGCGCCATGCTGCTGTCGATCACCTTCATCCCGGCCGCCGTGGCGCTGTTTATCGGCGACAAGGTGGCGGAAAAGGAAAATGCCATCATGCGCGCGGCCAAGCGCTGGTATGCGCCGCTGCTGGACAAGGTGATGCGCAACACGCCCGTCGTGCTGACGGGCGCGGCCGTGGCCGTAGTGCTGTCGGGTTTGCTGGCCACGCGCATGGGCAGCGAATTCGTGCCCAGCCTGAACGAGGGCGACATCGCCATCCAGGCCCTGCGCATCCCCGGCACCAGCCTCACGCAATCGCTGGCCATGCAGCAGCAGCTGGAACGCAAGCTGATGGCAAACCACAAGGAAATCGCCCGCGTATTCGCCCGCACGGGAACGGCCGAGATCGCGTCCGACCCCATGCCGCCGAATATTTCCGACGGCTACATCATGCTCAAGCCCCGTGACCAGTGGCCGCAACCCGGGAAATCGCGCGAGCAATTGCTGGCGGAAATCGAAGCGACGGCCACCAGCTTGCCGGGCAACAACTACGAGTTTTCGCAACCGATCCAGCTGCGCTTCAATGAACTGATTTCCGGCGTGCGCAGCGACGTGGCCGTCAAACTGTTCGGCGACGACATGGCCGTGCTCGACGGCACGGCGGCGAAGATCGCCGGCGTGCTGGGCAAGGTTCCGGGCGCCACGGAAGTGAAGGTCGAGCAGACGACGGGGCTGCCCATGCTGACGGTGCAGATCGACCGCGAGCAGACGGCCCGCTACGGCCTCAACATTGCCGACGTGCAGGCGGCAATTGCCACGGCCATCGGCGGGCAAGAGGCGGGCACCCTGTTCCAGGGCGACCGCCGCTTCGACATCGTCGTGCGCCTGCCCGACAGCCTGCGCAGCGATCTGGAGCAACTCAAACGCCTGCCCATCGCCCTGCCCCTGGGCGCGGCGGCGGAAGGCCGCGCCCGCTTCATCCCGCTGGGCGAAGTGGCCAGCCTGCAAGTGGCGCCGGGGCCGAACCAGATCAGCCGCGAAGACGGCAAGCGCCGCATCGTCATCAGCGCCAACGTGCGCGGCCGCGACATCGGCTCGTTCGTGGCCGACGCCACGCAGCAGCTGCAAGCGCAGGTGGCCATTCCCCCCGGCTACTGGACCAGCTGGGGCGGCCAGTTCGAGCAATTGCAGTCGGCCACGAAACGCCTGGAGCTGGTGGTGCCCGTAGCGCTGGCCCTCGTCTTCGTCTTGCTGTTTGCCATGTTCGGCAACGTGAAGGATGGCTTATTGGTGTTCAGCGGCATCCCGTTCGCCTTGACGGGCGGCATCGTCGCCCTGTGGCTGCGCGACATTCCCATGTCGATCTCGGCCGCAGTCGGCTTCATCGCCCTGTCCGGCGTGGCCGTGCTGAACGGCCTCGTGATGATCGCCTATATCCGCCAGCTGCGCGAACAGGGCATGCCCTTGCAGGAGGCGATACGTGTAGGGGCCATCACGCGCTTGCGGCCGGTGCTAATGACGGCGCTGGTGGCGTCGCTGGGTTTCGTGCCGATGGCCATCGCCACGGGCACGGGCGCTGAAGTGCAGCGTCCGCTGGCCACCGTGGTGATCGGCGGCATTTTATCTTCGACGGCATTGACCCTGCTGGTGCTGCCGCTGCTGTACCGGCTGGCGTATGCCGCAAGAGGTAGGTCGGATGAGCGCGCAAGCGCGTAATCCGGCACATTATTGACGCTGGTGGTGGCGTCGGATTACGGCCTTTCAGGCCTAATCCGACCTACGCCTGTCAAGGCCGGCGGTAGCCGCCTTCGATCCAGTTCGCCGCTGATGTGGCGTTGAACTTGAAGGCGGCCGAGGTGCGCACCTTGGCGATCTGCTCGCCGTCGGCGTCGTAGGCGCTCAGTTCCGCATACGGGTGCTCTTCGTCGGGCACGATGTCGAACATCACCTTGACTTGCCCCTCGTCGGTGGCGACAAACAGGTTCTTGTGCAATTGAGCATGCAGCTGCTGCTCATGGCGGCGCAGCACTTCCGAAGCCGTCTTGACCAGCGTGTTGAACGCGTTGACGTCGAGCGGCTTCGGATTTTTCTTGTCGCGTCCCATGGTCCACGGGCCCACCAGGGCCGGCTCCGGTTCGCCATCCTTGATCATGGCCACGGCCCAGCCCTCATCTTCCTCGTTCTTGATCACGCGCGCCGTCCAGCCATTGCCTACCCACAGGCGCGGCTCCTGGATCGGGGCGTCATTGTCTTGCTCGGCTGCTTCGTCGGAAAAGTCGGGAAAATCGGTACTCATGGCGGTGCTCGTGATGGAAGGTCGGGGCTAGCATGATAGTCGAAAACGCCCACCCGTGCCGCCTTGCCGCAAGGTAAGGCGCGGCCCGCCATAGTCGATCCCGGCAAGAAGACAAGCTATCAATGTAGTAGCTTTACTCTAGTAATCGAGCTTTGATATTTCTCAAGTAAACCTATTATTATTTTGCAATCTGAATTGTGTTTTTTGTATTTAAATATTGCATGTAGTAATGCTTGGCTCCAAGAAATTCTTTTCTCACGCGACGTCCCTCGTCCCCGCGCGCCGCACTGCCCCGCCACGCCAGGCATCTCTATCGTCCATTACCGCTGCATATAACTATACTTATCAGAGGGACTCACATGAAAATCTTGACTACGCTGGCCTTGGCCACGCTGACGGTCGCCGCAGGTACCGCAAGCGCCGTCCCCACCTTCACTGCCGGCGGCACGGCACTGGCAGGGGAAGGCCTTGTCACCTCGGTCGCAGGCGCCACGACGATCAATTTCAACGATGGTTTACTACCCGGCAACTACACGGGCGCCGTGTTTACCAGCAACCACCCCAGCTACGCCGCGCAACCGCCGAATGACTTGACGGCCTTCTATTCCGTCGGCGTCTCGGATGGCCAGATCACGCCAGGCACGGCCACCTTCAGCGGCGGGCTCAGCTATTTTGGCTTTTACATGGGATCGCCCGACACGTACAACAGCATCGTCTTCACCATGGGCGACAACAGCACAGTCGTCCTGACCGGTTCGCAAATGGCCGCCCTGGGCGGCGTCAGTCCGAATGGCGACCAGTCCGTCGGCCTGTATATCAACGCCTGGGCCGGCCAAGGGGCGAGCTTCACCTCGGTCGCCTTCCATTCGCCAAACACGAACGCGTTTGAAAGCGACAACCACGCCTACATCGCCGCCGTGCCGGAACCAGGAACATACGCCATGCTGCTGGCCGGTCTGGGCCTGCTGGGTTTCATGCTGCGCCGCAAAGCGTCATAACACGGCCATGCGCAAGCCAAAGCCCGCGACGCGGGCTTTTTTCACAACCAGCCATCGCATGGACGGCAACGCTTTATCGCCGCCTCAACACATGGACATGGCAGGCCGGTTGGGCCAGGTCAGCGGAGGACCGGGCGGCACCCAGCGCGGGTCGATGGCCGGCAGCGGTGCATGGTAGTTGAATGGGGTGATGATGATCGGCGGTATCGCCGATGGCGCGCCGACGGGCTCGGCGCAGGACTGCGTGGCGCTACGCTGGCGCGTGATTTGATGGTCAGAGGAGGATAGCGATTGATCCCCGGTATCTGCAAACAAAAGCATGTTGCCCTCCTTGCGAGACTGAGGTATTCAGTATAGGACGGCTTGCGCACATTACAAGAAAAGAAATCTTGTTCCAGATCAGCGTTTTTCGTCCCTCCAGCGCCTTCCATACCGTGAAAATGACGGCCTGTCGCACGCCGCTGGCGGCAAGCCGGGCGCGCCCCTACAGTGTGATCATGCAACACCCCATCACCCACACACCGAGGCTCACCATGAAAAAATTGCTCACCTTCGTCCTCATCGTCATGCTCGCCTGCCTGTTCCTCGACAAGATCGGCGGCAGCGACATGCACATGCAGTTCAACGGCGACGATGTCGACGGTCCGCTGGAATGGCTGTTCGGCCTGGTGTTTGCCGGCGGCGGCTTGCTGATCGCCGCCATTGCGGTGGTGTGCGCCGCCGTCATCACAGGCGTCGTCCTGGCCGGCGTGGGCGTGGTGCTGATCGCGGTGGTGGCGCTCTGCGTGGTACTGGCGCTGGCATTGAGCACGCCCGTGCTGCTGCCGCTGCTCATTCCCGTCGCCATCGTCTGGCTGATCGTCAGCCGCAACCGCAAGCAGGCGCAAGCGCGTCAGCACAGCCTGTAATCATTGCGCCATGAACTTGCTGAGCACGCCGTCGCTGCCGCCGTCATTCTGCTCGATACGGTTGCGCCCGCCCCGCTTGGCCCGGTACAGCGCCTCGTCGGCGCGCGCCAGCACGGCGTCGCAATCGGCATCGGTGCCGGCCATGGCGGCCATGCCGATGCTCACCGTGATGGTGATCACGATGCCGCCATCGATGGTCAGCGAGCTTTCCGCCACGCGCCGGCGCAGCCGTTCGGCAAACACGGCCGCTGCCGACAGGTCGGTGCCCGGCAGCAGGATGGCGAATTCTTCGCCGCCCACGCGGCCCGGTACGTCGACCTTGCGCAGCGCCTGGCACATCAGCGCGCCCAGGTGGCGCAGCACGGCATCGCCCACGGCGTGGCCATACTCGTCGTTGACGCGCTTGAAGTGATCGATATCGAGCATCAGCACGCTGGCGCAGCTGGCCAGCTCACGCTGCAAGCGGGCATGCTCGTTTTCCAGTGACGCCATGAAGTGGCGCCGGTTCGGCAAGCCGGTCAGGAAATCCGTGGTGGCCAGTTGCAGCAGTTCCGCGTTCATGCGCTTGCGCTCGGTGATATCGAGCGAGGACACCATGACGAAATCGAGGCTGTCCGCATGGCCGGGCATCACCAGCAAGCTCAATTCATTTTGCCGCGCCGCGCCATCGAGACGCACGAAGCTGCTCTCGCACTCGTACAGGTGGGCGCCGCCAGCCAGCGCCAGCAGCGCGTCGCCGAAACGGGGCAAGGCGCTGTCGTCGAAATTCTGCGCCAGGCCCAGCGCACCGCGGCGCTGATCGTCCTCGTTGGCGCGCACCTGCGCCAGCGCGGCGCCATTCGCATCGATGATGCGCACCAGCCCCGCCAGTTGCCGCAGCGCGTCCGGATTGGCCTGGAAGTGGGCGCCCAGGTCGCGCACGCCCGCTTGTTCGAAGGCATCGAGCGCGGCGCGCACGGCCGACCAGTCCTGTTCCCACAGGGCCACGGGCGCATGGTCGTACAGGCTGCGGAAACGCGCTTCGCCGGCGCGCAGGGCCAGCGCCACTTGCGCCTGTTCGATGGCCATGCCGGCCAGGTGCGCCGCCTCGCTCAGCCGCGCCAGATGCGCCGCGCCCGGCAGCGTCGGCTGGCGGTGATACGCCATCAGCACACCGAGCAGCTTGCCCGAGCCGCCACGCACGGGCTCGGCCCAGCACGATTGCAGCTGGGCCCGCCACGCCAGTTCCATCGTTTCCTGCGCATCGGCATGCAGGTCGCCGACGATCACGCGCTGGCCGTCGCGCACGGCTTGCGCGGCGATGCCATGCACGCCCTGCAGGGTATCGAGGTCATGGCCATGGCTGGCCAGGTTGAAAAACGCAGGCAAACTCGGCGCAGCGCCCAGCACCAGGCGGTGGCGGCTTTCATCGAGCAGCAAGATGCTGCACAGCATGGCGGGATGGTCCGCTTGCACGCTCAGCACCACGCTTTCCAGCACCCGTTCCAGCGGCGCGCCCGTGGCCAGCATTTCCAGCACTTGCCGCCGCGTATGTTCGCGCCGTTCCATCTGACTGCGCTCGCTGATATCGCGGAAGGTCCACAGGCGCGCCTGTTCATTGCCTAGTTGCATGCTGCGCACATATTGCTCGACCACCCGTCCATCGCGCAGGTGCAGCACGTCGCGCCGCTCGCGGTGGCCATGCGGCGCGTGGGCGCGTGCCCCGAGGAACGGCGCCGCCTGCTCCAGCTGGCTTTCCACATGGCGCACCAGCGCCGCGCCATCGGCTTGCCAGTCGAGTGCATCGGGCACTTGCCACAGGTCGCGGAAGCGCCGGTTCGACGTGAAGATGCGGCCATCGGTATTGTCGACCAGAATGCCGTCGATGGTCGAATCGAGGATGCTGCGCAGCATGGCCTGGCTGCGCTGCGCCGCCTCGGCCATGGCCAGCACGCTCGCCTGCCCCTGCTCCAGCTGGCCGGTCAGTTCGCTCGAGCGCGCCAGCGCCGCCTGGGCGCGGGCGCGGCCCGCCGCCAGCAGCCAGGTGGCCAGCGCCAGCCCGATGCTGGCCAGCAAGCCGGTCCAGGCCACCAGGCGGGGCCGCGCCAGCAGTTCGCCATCAAAGCCCGGCATGGCGCGCATGCGCAAGGTCCAGGCATGGCCGGCGATGGTGATCGCCTGCTGCGACACCAGGCTGTCCGAGGCGACAGACGACAAGGCGCCCGGCAAGCTGTCATACATCAGGGCCGCCTCGGCCAGTTGCGCGCCATCATAGATTTCCAGATCCAGCTGGCGCGCGCCCTCGCCGCCCACGCCCGCCATCAGATCCCCCATGCGGAACGGCGCAAACACCCAGGCGCGCAAGGCGGCGCGCCGCTGCTCCACGCTGGCGTGCGGCAAGCCATTGTCATACACGGGCAATACGACCAGGAAGCCATGCGCCCGGGCGCTGCCGCCATCCTGCACCAGGTGGATCTTGCCCGTCATGGCGGCTTGCCCCGTGTCGCGCGCCTGCTCCAGCGCGGCCCGGCGCACGGATTCGGACCCGATGTCATAGCCGAAGGCCAGCAGGTTGCTCTCGCTCAAAGGTTCCAGATAAGTGATGGGCGCATGCCAATCGCGCTGGCCGTGCGGACGCACGGCATAGCCGGGATAGCCGTCCGCGCGCACGCTGGCCTCATGCCGTGCCAGGGCGGCGCCGGACAGCAGCGGCAGGTAGCCGATGCCGTGAATACCGGGAAAGTGGCGGTCCACTTGCTGCACCGCCAGATAGGCATGGAATTCGCGGCGCGTGACTTCCTGCGAACTGGCATACAGGCCCTGCACCCCGTGCAGCACCTGGATGTAGGTCTGCATGCGGCCGACGATGTTGCCCACCAGTTCGCGCACGCGGAAGTCAAAATCGGCCTGCACTTGCTGTTCGCTGGCGTCGTCGGCATTGCGCCAGGCGCCATACGTCAATCCCAGGCACAGCGCCAGCACCAGCGAGGCCAACGCGCGCGGTCCCAGCCAGTGCGACACTGAACGAGCAAACCACGACGTAGACGCGCGTGTAGACATGGCAGGCGAAAAAGCAGGACGGACATCAAACCGCTACACGGCCAGCAACATGGCTGGCGGCGGGCCGCACGACTACCATCGGTAGTCGATGAGAATGATAGTACGTTACAGCGGGCGCCCTTGCAATGCTGAATATTGTATTAAAAAGACCACGAATTGCGAAGCTGCAACTGAGTTTTCCCAGCACAAAGTCGACGCCATCGCAACTGATAATGATTCTCATTTATAATGATCATCCCGCTTTTCCTCCACACCCTCGACGATGCCCTCCCAGCCGCCTTCCTCCCATGACACTTCCTGGCAACTACCGTTGGCCACGCCAACGCTGGAACTCAGCGCGGGCACCCTGTCCTTTCCGGCGCCGGCGCACAGCATCGAACACAATGAGGCAGGATTGAAACTGGTGCTGGTCCTGGGCGGCCAGCTGGATTATCAACTGCAAAGCGGTGGCGCCGTGAGTGTCGAAGGCCCGGCCTTCCATATCAGCCTGAGCGACACGCCGTTTTCCGTCAGCCACCACTATGCGGCACGGCAACCGCTGCAGTACCTGAGCGTACGCATGCCGATGCAGGCCTTGCACGACACCTTCGGCGCCGAGCTGGGTTCGCTGGCGCGGCGCATCGCTCCGGCCGCGCGGCAGACCATGGCCACGGCGAACGGATATGCCGGCAAGGCCGTGCAGGCGCTGGGCCGGCAAATCATGCTGTGCCCGCTGGCCGGTCCGCTGCGCCAGCTGTATTTGTCCGGCAAGGCGCTGGAACTGACGGCCGCCGTGATGGACGGCCTGACCGGCACCGGCGCCGCGGCCGAGACGGCGCCCGGCACGCGCCAGCTGCGCTGCCTGCAGCAGGCGCGCGACATCTTGCTGCAGCGCCTGCACGCACCGCCCACCTTGCCGGAACTGGCGCGCCTGGCCGGCACCAACGCCAGCACCCTGAGCCAGGGCTTTCGCCAGCAGTTCGGCACCAGCGTCTTCGCCTACGTGCGCGAGCAGCGGCTGGAACTGGCGTACCGCATGCTGGCGGCTGGCAACATCAGCGTAGCCGACGCGGCGCATGCCTGCGGCTACACGGATTCGCATTTCAGCAAGGTGTTCCGGCAGCGCTACGGCGTTTCCCCCAGCGACCTGCGCTGCGCCTGACGCAATACGCGCAATCGCCAGGAAAACAGCGGCAATCCTTAACGTCCTGACGCCCTCCATCCTTACCATATTGAGATTGATTCTCAATACGAAAGGTCCGGTTTTTCATGGCAATGTTTCCCCTCCCCCCACGCGGCGTGCGCTGGCCCCGGCATGCCCTGCACGTCCTGGCCGCCCTCGGCTGCAGCCCCCTGGCGCAGGCGGCCGACGCGCCGGCCCCCGAGGCCAGCCTGCCCGTCATCGCCGTCACGGCCACGCGCGAAGCGGGCGCCAGCATGGGCAAGACGGGCGCCTCGCTGAAGGACACGCCGCAGTCGCTGAGCATCATCAGCCAGGAACGCATGCAGGAACAAAACCTGCAGACGCTCGACGACGTGCTGCAGCAGGCGACGGGCACCACCGTGCAGCCATTCCAGCTGCTGACCACGGCCTACTATGCGCGCGGCTTCAAGATCGATTCCTTCGAACAGGACGGCGTGCCCGTGCTGATGGGCAACATGGCCAGTCCGCAGCAAGACATGGCGATGCTGGAACGCGTGGAAATCCTGCGCGGCGCGAATGGCTTGCTGCATGGCAGCGGCAACCCTGCCGCCACCGTCAACCTGGTGGCCAAGCGGCCGCAAAAGAACTTCGCCGCGCAAGGTGCGCTGTCGGCCGGCAGCTGGGACCGGCGCCGTGGCGAAGCCGACATCGGCGGCCCCCTGAACGCCGCGGCCACGCTGCGCGCGCGCGTCGTCGCCACGCACGAGGAACGGGGCTTTTTCTATGACGTGGCGCAGCAGAACAGCAGCAATCTGTATGGCGTCGCCGAACTGGATCTGGCGCCGGGCAGCACGCTCAGCGCGGGTGTACAGAAACAGCGCATCCGTTCCATCACCAACATGGCAGGCGTGCCCCGCTATGCGGACGGCGGCGATATCGGCTTGCCCCGTTCCACCTATCTCGATGCGGCCTGGGACCAGTTCGACTGGGATACCCAGCGCGTCTTCGCCAGCCTGGAGCAGCATTTTGCCAATGGCTGGCAAGCCAAGGTGCAGGCCAATCACCTGTCCGGGGATTCCTTCCTGAAATACGCGGGTGCATATGGCGCCGCGCGCCGCGACCAGCGTCCATCCTCGAGCGTGATGGGCGCCGCCTACCGCTTCGACAATGGCCAGAACAGTGTGGACGCCTACGCCAGCGGTCCCTTCCGCCTGGGCGGACGCCAGCATGAATTGTTGTTGGGCGCCAACGTCCAGCACACGTCCAGCGAGCAGTTCTCCGCCAGCTTCCTGCCGACGCCGAAGGGCACCCATGACGTCTTCCACTGGAACCCGTACGCGCTGGCGGAACCGGCCACCAGCGCGTATGCCTCGCGCGGCCCGACCAAGGTCAGCCAGTGGGGCGCCTATGCCATGGGGCGCTTCCAGGTGAGCGACGCGCTGACGGCCATCGCAGGCACGCGCCTGAGCCGCTGGAAACAGGAAACGCGCACGGCGCGCGTGGAACCGGATACCCAGCTGACACCGTATGGCGGCCTGGTCTACGCCCTGTCGCCGCAATGGTCTGGCTATGGCAGCTACACGCAAGTGTTCCAGCCGCAAAGCCAGGCCACCGTCGACGGCAAGACGCTGGACCCGGTAACGGGCAACAACCTGGAAGCGGGAATCAAGGGCGCGCTGGCGAATGGCAAGCTCGACGTTTCCCTGGCCGTGTACCAGATCCGTCAGAACAAGCGGGCCCAGGAAGATCCGAATTTCCCTTGCGCGGGCAACGTCTGCTACTACATCGCCGGCGGCGAAGTGCAAAGCCGCGGCCTGGAAGCGGAAGCGAACGGCCAGCTGACGCCCGACCTGAACCTGTCGGCCGGCTACAGCTACAACACGACGCGCTACCTGAAGGATGCCGCATCGCAGGGTCAGCCGTTTGCCAGCTTCGCGCCCGCCCACATCCTGCGCGCGTGGGCCAACGCCACCCTGCCATGGGCCGGACGCCGTTTGAGCGCCGGGCTGGGCGTGCAGGCGCAAAGCCGCTACAGCGTCACCTCGGGCGGCGTGACGCTGCGCCAGGGCGGCTATGCGCTGGCCCATGCCCGCCTGGGCTGGCGCATCGACCGCCACTTCACGGCCGCGCTCAATATCAACAACCTGTTCGACAAACACTATTACCAGAGCCTGTCCGGCACGGCCTGGAACAACCGCTATGGCGAGCCGCGCAGCGTGATGCTGTCCCTGCGCGCCCAGTATTGAGGCCCCCATGAACGACAACACCTTGAACATTTTCCCGCTCGATGGCCACCTGCTCGCGCTGCACGCCGATGCGCTGGCCCTGGCCATTCCCTACCATGCACGCGGCAAGAGCCGCGCCGACTGGATCATCGGCGTCAAGCACGTCAGCGACACCCAGTCCGTGCACGGCGACCATTGGGAGCGCCACCCGCGCGGCGACGAAACCCTGTGCCTGCTCGAAGGCAGCATCGAACTGGTGCTGCAAACGGACGATGGCGCGGAACGCCGCGTCGCCTTGCAGGCGGGGCAAGCCTGCATCGTGCCGCGCGGCACCTGGCACCGGCTGCAGGTGGACGTCCCCGGACGCCTGCTGTTCATCACGCCCAGCATCGGCAGCGAACACCGCAAAGTGGGCGGTGCCGCATGAGGCCGGCACTGCGGCGGGCGCACCTGTGGCTGATGGTGGCGGCCCTGTACTTCACGCAAGGCGTGCCGCTGGGGCTGGCCATGGAAGCGCTGCCGGCCATGCTGCGCCGCGACGGCGCGCCACTCGACGCCCTGGCTTTTTTGCCGCTGGTGGGCTTGCCTTGGGTCCTGAAATTTCTCTGGGCGGCGCAAGTCGACAACCGCTGGAATGCCAGCGTGGGCCGGCGCCGCAGCTGGCTGCTGCCGATGCAGGCCCTGGCCGCCGCCTGCCTGCTGGGCGCCGCCCTGCTGGGACTGTCGGCCGCCACGGCGCCGCTGATCGTCGCCCTGGCAGCGATGGGTTCGCTGGCCAGCGCCACGCAGGATATCGCCACCGACGGCCTGCTGGCCGAACGCTTCGAAGGCGCCGCGCTGGGCCGCGCCAACGCCTTGCAGGTGGGCGGCACCATGGTGGGATTTTTCACGGGCGGCTCCGGGGTATTGATGCTGTCGGGCATGTTCGATCAACGCGTGGCGCTGCTGGCGCTGGCGGCGATCGGTGCGGCCAGCCTGGCGCTCGTCGTGCTGTGGCGCGAAACGCCGCTCGCGGCCCCGCTGCCGGCTTCGCTCACGGCAACGGGCAAGGCCAGCTTGCGCGGCTTCATCCGCCGGCCCGGTGCGCCGGCGCTGCTGGGCATCGCCTTTTTGTCGTCCATGACAGCCGTGGCCGGCTATGGCCTGTCGAAACTGCTGCTGGTCGACGCCGGCTGGCCGCTGGAAGATGTCGGCAAGGTGGGCATGGCCGGTGGCATGATCACCGTGCTGCTGGGCTGTGGCGGCGGCGCCTGGCTAATCGGCCGCCATGGCCCGCAGCGCATCTTCCTGCTGGGTATAGGCGTCTCGGCGGCCGCTGCCGGCCTGTGGCTGTGGCTGTGGCTGGCAGCGATGGCGGCGCCCCTGCCGTCCAGCCTAGTCTGGCTGGCGACGGCGCTGGGCTGCTTCGGCGCCGGCTGCGCATCGGTCTCCATGCTGACCATGGCGATGCAGTTTGCCCACCAGAGCGGCCAGGCGGGCACGGACATGACGGCCGTGCAAAGCATGCGCGACGGCGGTGAAATCCTCACCTCGTCCACCCTGACGGGCGTGGCGGCCACGGCCGGCTACGGCGGCAGTTTCACGCTCGGCATCGTCTGCGCCCTGCTGGCCATGCTGCTGGCGCGCCAGTTGGCGCAGCAACGCCAGCGGGCCTGAGCGCTCTGCTGTACAGTGCTGGCGATTGCAGACACGGGAGCATCGCTTGCACGACGACCGCTGGCAGGGAACCCTATGGCTGGCGCCAGACTTTGCCATTTTGCATGGCGCAGCGGGCGCCACGGACAGCCACGCCCATTATGCGCACCAGTTGATGCTGAGCACGGGCGCGCCCTTCACGGCCAAGCTCGACGGCATCGTCCACACGGCGCGGGACTTGCTGATCGACAGCCTGCGCCCGCACGCCATCCTGGCCGCGCCGGCGCCCCTGCTGACCATCTATGCGGAGCCGCAGCGCCTGGGCGGCGCGGCCCTGCTGGCAGCAGCCGCCAGCGCCGGCGTACCCAGCCTGGACAATCTGGCCGCCGCGCTGCAGGCGCAGCCACGCGAACGCTTGCCCGATCCCCGCTTGCGGCGGGCGCTGGACAAGGTCGATGCGCTGCTGTCGGGCAAGGTCAGCGCGGCCGCCGTGGCCGAGGCGGCGCATTTGTCGCTGAGCCAGCTGGAACGCCTGTTCAGCGCCCAGCTGGGCCTGCCCGTGCGACGCCTGGTGCTGTGGCGCCGCCTGCGCCTGGCCATCCGTTTCATCCTGCTCGGCAGTACCCTGACGGAGGCGGCCCACGGCGCCGGCTTTGCCGATGCCGCGCATTTTTCGCGCACCATGCGCAGCCTGTTTGGCGTGCGCGCCGACCGCAGCTTGCGCCAGCTCGACGTCAAGCTGCTCGACTAAGTTTTCGATGCAGCGCCTGCTTCAAGCCGGCCGGCAACTCGGGCGCCCGCACGCCCTCTTCCACGCGGAACGGTTCCAGCAGTTGCGCCCCGTATGCGGCCGGATAATCGGGACGGCTGCCGATGCCCAGGTCCTCGCCCCGCATGCGGTAGCCCGGTGCATCGAAACGCGTGCCCAGCAAGCGGTCCCAGCAGGTAAAAAACAGGCCGAAGTTCACGTCGCCGGCCGTGCCGTATTTCATGTGATGAAAACGGTGCAATGGCGCCCAGGCGAATATCTGGCGCAGCGGGCCCATGCGCATGTCGACATTCGCATGCTGCAGCAACAGCTGGATCGCCACGGCAAACGCCAGCACGGCCATGACACGCTCCGGTATGCCCAGCAGCAGCAAGGGCAGCATGCCGCCCGCCGCTTCCAGCAGCAGGTGCAGCGGGTGCTTCATCCAGCCATTGAAGCCATACAGGCGCTGCACGCTGTGGTGCACGGCATGCAGTTTCCACAGAAAATAATAGCGGTGGCTCAGGTAATGCACGAGCGTGATGCCGCAATCGGCGATGACGATCGCCATCAACAGTTGCGCCCAGAACGGCAGCTGGACTGGCCAGAATGCGCCCAGCGCCAGGTGCCCGGCCAGCAAGGGAAAGGCAGCCAGGCCCAGCAGATACAGCGCTTCATTGACGAGCGCATGCAGGCTGTCGCGCCAGCCGTCGCCGTGATCGTGGTTCCACGCGCCGTCATACGGCAGATAGCGTTCGGCAAGAAAGGAAGTGAGCAGGGCCAGCAGCAGCAAGGGCGGCAAGACCCAGAGAGAGTAATGACACACCGCAATCAGGTAACTGGCGGCGCCGATGAAGCCGGCCCAGAACGCGGGGCCGTACAGCGCGGCAAAGAGGGATTTCATGGCAAGGTACTCCTGTGGCAAAAACCACAGCATGGCCTTGTCCCCCGCCCCGCTGCTTGAAGAAACGGCGCAAGCTGCTTATTTGGCCTGCTTTGCAGCCTTTCTCGCCGCGTATTGCTGGTAGCCATTCGCGCGCAGGGCGCAGGCGGGGCAGGTGCCGCAGCCATAGCCCCAGTCGTGCAGCTCGCCCCGCTCGCCCAGGTAGCACGTATGCGTGCCGCTGCGGATCAGGTCGACCAGGGGCTGGCCGCCCAGGTCTTCCGCCAGGTCCCAGCTTTGCGCCTTGTCCAGCCACATCAGCGGCGTTTCCAGCTTCAATCGCGTATTCATGCCCAGGTTCAGGGCCACTTGCAGGGCCTTCATTGTGTCGTCACGGCAATCCGGGTAGCCGGAAAAATCCGTCTCGCACATGCCGCCGACGAGCACCGTCAAGCCGCGGCGGTACGCCACGGTGGCGGCCACGGTCATGAACAGCAAGTTGCGTCCAGGAACAAAAGTGTTCGGCAAGCCGTTTTCCTGCATGACGATCTCGACGTTCTGCGTCATGGCCGTATCGGAAATGGCGGAAATCAGGGACAGATCGATCATGTGATCCTGGCCCAGGCGGCTATCCCATTCGGGCGACTGCTGGCGCATCTGCTCCAGTACGCCAGGACGCACGGTCAGTTCGATCGCGTGGCGCTGTCCATAGTCAAAGCCGATGGTTTCCACGCGGCTATAGTGTTTCAAGGCCCAGGCCAGGCAGGTGGTGGAATCTTGTCCACCGCTGAAGAGCACCAGTGCGGAGTCCGTTGCTAGCATAATTTCTTTCTTTCAGTTTTATTCTGTCCAATAGTGCGCAGGGAAACAGGATTCCCCATGCAAAAAATACTTATTCGTCCGCCATCAGTTTACCTATTCCGGTAACATGCAGTCAGCATTTACTCATCTGGAGCACCATGTTTTCTGCACGACCCATACGGCATACGGCTGCCGGCAAGGCGATACGACCACGGATTTTGGCACAAGTAGTGACAAAAGTAATGGGTCAACTGACACTGGCGGCCGCCGGCAGTGTCATCCTGGCATGCCCGGCCGTCCAGGCGCGCGCGCAGGAGGAAACGCAAGAGCGTCCGCAAGACGCGGCCGCCGGCACCCCTTCCACGGAAGCGGCGCCCGCCCCGCTGCAGTACGAGGTCAAGGTCAACGCACCGGGCGACCTCGATGAGTTGCTCGAAAAAAACCTGGATCTGGAACGCTTCCGCGGCAACCCGCGCATGGACCGCGAGCAATTGCAGCGCCTCGTGCGCGATACGCCCGAGCAAGCCAAAAACCTCGTCGCCACGGCCGGCTATTACACGCCCGTCGTCACGGTGCGCGTCGATACGACGGGCGCCAAACCCGTCGTCATCGTCGACCTTGACCCGGGCCAGCCGGTGACCATCGACAAGGTCGAGCTGGAATTGCGCGGCTTCGACCCCACGCCGCCGCTGGCCGCCAGCGAACCCTACGATACGGAAGCCCTGAAGCGCAGCTGGTCCCTGAAGACGGGCAGCGTGTTTCGCCAATCCGACTGGGAATCGGCCAAGCGCGCCCTGCTGCGCGAAGTGGTGCAAACGCGCTACCCGCGCGCCCAGCTGGTCGATACGCAAGCCGTGGTCGATCCGGAAACGCACAAGGTCTCCCTGCTGGTGGTGCTCGACAGCGGCCCCGAGCTGCGCTTCGGCGAACTGCGCATCGAAGGCTTGAAGCGCTACGATGCCAGCATCATCCGCAACCTCGACAAGATACGCCCTGGCGAGTACTACAGCGAATCGGCGCTGCAATCGTTCCAGGCGCGCCTGCAGGACACGGGCTATTTTGCCAGCGTGGAAGTGAGCGCCGACATGAGCAGCATCCTCAATGAGCAGATCGAGGCAGGTCAGGAAAGCCAGCAAGCCGAGGTCGAAGGTGCCAGCGCCGCCGCCGAAGCCAAGCCGGCCAACCGCGGCCCCGCGCCGCTGCTGCCGCTGGTGGTGCGCGTGACGGAAAACAAGCAGCAGAACGTCAGCGCCGGTCTCGGTTTCAGTACGAACACGGGGAATCGCGCCCAGCTCAACTATGACAATCTGAACGTGTGGGGCACGCGCTTCAAGAGCGCGATCACCATGGAAACGAAGAAACAGGCGGCCCACGCCAATTTTTACTTTCCCACGACCGAGCGCGGCTACAACGACAGCGCGGGCGCCTCGTTCGAGCGCAGCGACATTTCCAACGAAATCACGGCCGTGACCACCATCTCGGCCAAGCGCAACTGGGGTGGCACCAACCTCGAGCGCAGCCTGACGTTCGAGTTCCTCAGCGAAGACAAGACCGTCGTCGGCCTGGAACAGACGCGCAGCAAGAGCTTGCCACTGACCTATGCCATCACCAAGCGCAGCCTCGACAGCCTGCTATTCCCCACCAAGGGCTATGTCATCAACGCCCAGGTGGGCGGCGCCCTGCTGCCCGTGCTGACGGACGAGCGCTTCGTGCGCGTGGCCGGCAAGGCCGTGTATTACCGTCCGCTCGGTGAAAAGGGCGAACTGATCGTGCGCGGCGAAATGGGCGCGCTGGGCTCGAAGGAAAAACGCGGCGTGCCGGCCGTCTACCTGTTCCGCGCGGGCGGCGACCAGTCGGTGCGCGGCTATGCCTACCAGGAACTGGGCGTCAAGGAAGGCGACGCCACCATCGGTGGTCGCTACATGCTCACCGGCAGCGCCGAATACCAGTACTGGTTCAAGCCGAAGTGGGCCATCGCCGCCTTCTATGACGCCGGCAACGCGGCCGATACCGTGAAAGCGGCCATGACGCCGAAATCGGGCTATGGCCTGGGCGGGCGCTACAAGAGCCCCGTCGGCCCCATCAATGTCGACGTGGCGTATGGCCACGCCGTCCACGCCTACCGTTTGCACTTCTCTCTGGGATTCACTTTCTGATGTCCGATATTACTACCGAGTCCCACGACGCCGCGCCGCCACCGCCGGCGAAAAAACCGCGCCGCTGGGTGCGTTATGTGCTGATCGCCATCGCCAGCCTGGCCGTGCTGCTGGGCGGCGCCTTCTGGTTCCTGGGCCGCGAATCGACCTTGCAGATGCTGGTGCAAAAAGTGGCCAGCGCCAGCGGCGGCGAAATCGAAGTGTCGGGCGTGTCCGGCTCGCTGTACAACCGCATGCACCTGGGCCACGTCAGCTACCGCAGCAAGACGCAGCACATCACGGCCGACAACATCGATATCAACTGGTCGCCATTCCAGTTCTTCTCGGAAGGCATCGCCATCAGCGAACTGCACGTGGCCAGCCTGTCCGTGGAAAGCACGGCGCCGTCCGAAGAACCATCGACCATGCCTGCCAGCCTGGCCTCGCCCTTCAAGATCGGCATTGCCGACGCGCGCCTGGACAAGGTGACCCTGGTGAGCGCGGGCGGCAACACAGTGTTTGAAAAGATCCATTTCAGCCTGTCGGGCGACAAGACGCAATGGCAGCTGGAAGACGCTTCGGCCCTGACGCCCTTCGGCCAGGCCACGGCCAGCGCGACGATTGCCGCCACGCAACCGTTCAAACTCGGCGGCAAGGCAAGTTTGACGCAGCTCACCCCCGCCGCCGGTGAAAAACCCGCCGCCCTCGCCTTGCAACTGGGCGGCGACCTGAATGTGCTGAACGTGACAGCCAAGGGCAGCGCGGGCGCGGCCACGGCCGACGCCCAGCTGGCGCTGGCGCCGTTCGACCCCGTCATCATCCTGCGCTCGGCCAGCATCCGTGGCCGCAACATCAATCCGGGCAAGTTCGACGCCACCCTGCCGCAGGCGGACCTGAGCCTGGAACTCGACGCCGCCATCGATACGCGGCCCAACGCGCAAACCGTGTCGGGCAAGCTGGCCATCCTCAACCACGCCACGCCCGGCCCCATCGACCAGCAAAAGCTGCCGCTGCGCCAGTTCGAGGCGCGCCTGGGCGGCACCCTGACGGCCACCACGCTCGAGTCGGCTATCATCGATTTCGGCAATGCGGGCAAATTCACGGGTAGCGGCAAGCTCAACCGCGACGCCGTCGACGGCCCCATCGGCAACGCGCAGCTGACCTTGCACACCGACAAGATCGACTTGCAACACATTTACAGCAGCATCAACAGCACGAAGATCGTCGGCGACATCGTGCTCGACAGCGATGGCAAGACGCAGACCCTGCGCGCCAAGCTGGGCGAAGCCAAGCTGCGTCTGGACGTGGAAGCCACCCTGGCCGACTCGCTCGTGCAATTGCGCAAGGCAACCTTGCAAGCAGGCAAAAGCAGCGTGAATGCGACGGGCCAGATCAGCCTGAAGGACGATCAGCCCTTCAAGGCCTTGGCCAATGCCAGCCGCCTCAATCCCGCCGACTTCGGCGCCTTCCCCGTGGCCGACCTGAACCTCGACGTGCGCGCCAATGGCCACGTGGCGCCCCAGTGGCTGGCGAATGCGGACTTCACCGTACGCCCCAGCAAGCTGCTCGACCAGCCCCTGTCGGGCAAGGGCAAGCTGACGGCCGATGCGGCCCACTTCAGCGGCATCGACGTGCAATTGGCGCTGGGCAAGAACAACGTGACGGCCAAGGGCAACTTTGGCGGCGCCGGTGAAAAGCTCAACTGGAATGTCGATGCACGGCAACTTTCCGCCCTGCAGGGCGACTTGCTGGGCACCGTGCTGGCCAGCGGCGTGGTGCAAGGCACCCTGCAGCAGCCGCGCACGAGCTTTGTTGCCGATGCAAAAGGATTGGGTCTCACCAGCGGCAAGCGCCCTGCGCCGGACAGCGCCATCCACGCCAGCGGCGACGTGGGCTTGACGGGACCGAAAAAGGAAGCGGAACTGAAAATGACGGGTTCCTTGCAAAAGATCAACCCGGCCGCGTTTGGCGCATCACTGCCCAACGGCAACGTCAATGCGGATTTCAACGGCAACGGCCGCCTGAGCGGCGACTGGCAAGTGGCCCTCAACCTGGCCCTGCGCGAATCGACCCTGCAAAACGCCCCGCTGGCCGGCTACGCCAAGCTGTCGGCCAACGCGAAACGCATCGACAGCGTGGATACGGAACTGCGCCTGGGGCCGAACAGCCTGCTGGCCAAGGGCGCGCTGGGCGGCGCCACCGACAAGCTGACGTGGAAACTCGATGCGCCGCAACTGTCGACCCTGGGTCCGCGCTTTGCCGGCGTGCTGCAGGCAGCCGGCTCCGTCAGCGGCAAGATGGACGCGCCCGCCGCGCAACTGACGCTCGACGGCCGTGACCTGACCTTCTTTGGCGACCAGCAACTGAAATCCATCAAAGGCAGCGCCAGCGTGGGCGCCGGCCAAGGCGCGCTCGACCCCATGGTCAGCAGCCTGGACATCACGGGTTACAGCACGCCCACCTTCAAGCTGGCCAGCGCCCACCTGGGCACGACGGGCACGCGCGGCAGCCATACGGTGAGTTTGGCGGCGCGCAACGACGATTTCGATGCAACCGTGCAAATTCGCGGCAGCCAGAGCGGCGCCGGCTGGACGGGCACCATCGACAGCCTGCAAAACAAGGGCCGCTATGCGCTGGTGCTGCAAGCGCCCGTGCCCGTCAAGGTGGCCGGTCCTGCCGGCAGCGGCGTGGCGGGCCTCGGGCAGCCCGAGCAGATCAGCGTGGGCAACACCGTCATCAAATTGCCAGCAGGCAGCATCACCATGCAAAGCCTGGTCAAGAACGGCCCGCGCTGGACCAGTTCCGGCCAGGCGGCCGGCGTGGCGCTGACCTACCTGGCGCAAGTGATCCCCGCGCTGCAGGCCAATGCGCGCAGCGACCTGACCCTGGGCGCGCAGTGGTCGCTCGACATGCAGGTGCCGACGGCCAAGCAGAAAGATCCGTCACTGGCCGGCATGCTGCACATCTACCGCGAAAAAGGCGACGTGACGGTAGGCGTGGAACAGCCGCTGGCGCTGGGCTTGCGCACCCTGGATGCCCGCGTGGATGTCGCCAACCAGCAGCTGCGCCTGGCCGTGAAACTCGACGGCGCGCGCGCGGGCCAGAGCGACATCAATGCCACCGTGCAAATGCTGGGCGGGCGCATCAGCAACGACAGCGCCCTCTCGCTGACGGGCACGACCAGCATCGATTCGCTGGCGTGGCTGGCGCCGCTGACGGGCCAGCCGGGCCTGGAACTGGGCGGCGCCCTGAAGGTCGCGCTGGCCGGCAGCGGCACCATCGGCGCGCCGCAATTGAATGGCGACATCAACGGCAGCAAGCTGCTGGTGAACTGGGCCGACCAGGGCTTGAAGTTGCGCAATGGCGTGCTGCAAGCCAAGCTGGCCGGCGATCAATTGCAATTGCAGCGCCTGAGCTTTGACGGCGGCGATGGCAAGGTGCAGGCAGATGGCTGGGTACGCTTTGCGAATGGCGAAGCGAGCCTGGAACTGAAACTGATGGCCGACCGCCTGCAGGCGCTGTCGCGCCCCGACCGTACCTTGATCCTGTCGGGCAACAGCACCCTGGTGCGCAACGACAAGCGCTTCAGCTTCGAGGGCAAGTTCAAGGCCAACCGCGCGCTGATCGAGCTGGCGCCGCAAGACACGCCGACGCAAAGCAGCGACGTGGTGGTGCTGGGCAAGGAAGTCAAGGGCGGCAAGGAAGCGCCTTCGCTCCCCCTGAATATCGACCTCGAGTTCGACCTGGGCAATGCCTTCCACCTGCGCGGCATGGGCATCGATGCGGACCTGGCGGGCAATGTGCGCGCCAGGGTCATCAACCGCGCCGCGCCGCGCGTGACGGGCAGCATCCGGGTCGTCAATGGCCTGTATGCGGCGTATGGGCAGAAACTGGCCATCGAACGGGGCTTGATCGCCTTCACGGGCGCCTACGACAACCCGTCCCTGAACATCCTCGCCGTGCGCAAGCGCCCCGAGGGCGAAGCCTTGTCGGAAACGAATGTGGAAGCGGGCGTGGAAGTGCGCGGCACGGCCCAGGCGCCGACGGCCAAGCTGGTCTCCACGCCCAGCGTGTCGGACAGCGACAAGCTGGCCTGGCTGATCCTGGGCCACGGCGCGGAAACGGCGGCCGGCGATGAAATGGCCCTCTTGACGACGGCTGCGGGCGCCCTCTTCGGCGGCTCCGGCGGCGGCTTGCAGGGCAAGCTGGCCAGTTCGCTGGGACTCGATGAAGTGGGCCTGTCGCAGGCGCAAGGGCTGGAAAGCACGGTCGTCACCGTCGGCAAGCGCCTGTCCTCGCGCGCCTACCTGACGTTCGAGCAAGGCACGAGCACGGCGACGAGCCTGGTCAAGCTGCGCTACAAGCTGAACCGCCGCATCACCCTGCAATTCCAGACGGGCACGAACAATGCCCTGGACGTTTTATATACGTGGGCATTCGACTAGATCGAGCGTAGGTCGGATTAGCGGCGCAGCCGCGTAATCCGACGCCGCCAGAAACAACAAAGGGCGCCTCGGCGCCCTTTTCTTTGCTCTGCCGCAAGCGGCTTACTCGGCCACGTCGAGCCCACGCTCGATCATGCCTTCGACATACGCGCGCAGGTATTGTTCCAGCGCGGGGCCGGACAGCACGTTGGCCGTCAGCGCGCCGTGCGGCGAGCCTTTCAGCACGCCGTCGTGATACACGCGCGCAATCCAGGCCACGTCCGCGCCCTGGGTGTAATCGAGTTCATAGTCGAACGATTCTCCGCTGACTTTGCGTGTGTAGACTTCCTTGACAATTGCCATCTAAAACAGCCTTTCTTGACGAGATTAACTGGGATGCGGGTGCGGTACGGGATCGTCCTGCGGCACCGGATGCACGGGCCCCGGATGATGCCCGGGCGCTTCTTGCGGCTCCGGCGCCGGCATGGGTTCATCGACGGGCGCCGGGTCGGGCGCGCGGTGGGCATGGATGACGGACATGGCTGGCCTCCCGGTGGACAAAAGAAGACCATACCACGAGATGCCCGCCGCCTGTCCATATTTGCCTGCCGGCCTGGCGTCCGCGGCCACGGCATGGCGTGACAGGGCATAGTGCTTGCATGCCATGTAAATGTCAACATGCAACTTTACCGTTTGACAAGCATCGCCGCCCGTCCCCATCTGGCTTACAATCGCTGTTTTACCCGTACCCGATTGCATACATGGAAACCACCACCCTCGCCCTGCTGTTACTGGTCCCGCTGCTGGTCTGGCGCATTTATTCGCGCCTGAAAAAACTGGTGGCGCGCCAGAAATCGCAGCTGTGGCGGCACTGGACCGTGGCGATCACGTTTCCCGCGCTGCTGCTGTTCCTGGCGACGACGACGAAATTCGACATCCTGCCCCTGTCCAGCCTGGGCGCCGCTGCCCTGGCCGGCGGCTGGCTGGGCGTGCTGGGCTTGAAGCTGACGCGCTTCGAACAGGTCGGCAAGGACTTTTTCTTTACCCAGCACCGCTACCTGGGCCTGACCATCACGATGCTGTTCATCGCCCGCTTGCTGTACCGCGGCATGCAAATCTATCTGAACTCGCGCCTCGACGTGCCCGTGCCGCCGCCACCGTTTGGCCAGAGCGCGCTGACCATGGCCGCCTACGGCCTCGTCATCGGCTACTACGCCGTGTATGCGTGGGGCCTCGTGCGCTGGCGCCAGCGCAACCAGCCGCTGCAGGCGCCCGAGTAAGTCATCCCGTCAATAGTACTGGCACAGGCCGGTACACGTCGTCACCGACAGCGCCTGGCGGATCGTCGCCAGCGCCGGCGCCAGGGCCGGATCAAGGTCCTTGTCCGCATCCGCCAGGCTGTTCAGCAGACGTTCGCGCAAGGGCGGCGGCATCAGGCCCGCGTTCGCCGTGGCGTGCTGCGCGGCTGCTTCCAGCATCATTTTCTTTTGCGCCACGTTCCAGAACGCCACCTGCACGAACTGCACCACGCCGGAGTAAGCCGTGCTCGATCCCTTGCTGAAGGCACGCGCGCGCATGCGCTCGGCCCCGCTCACCTCCTGCCCCGGCTGGTGACTGAATTCCTGCTCCATTAGACGGATCAAGTGCGCATGGCAATGCAGGCCAAAGGCGAACATGGTGCTCATCTCATCGCCATAATTGGCCAGGTTCTGCGTCACTTGCTCCTTGCGCGCCTGCTGCAATTCGGCGCCCGACAGCGGCAGCGGCAGCGCGAGGCCAAATTGGTAATAGGCCTTGCCCACGTTGGTGGCACGCTCGCACAGGGCCACGCTCTGGTTCATGTCCTGCAGCGCCGCGACGGGCGCCTGGAACAGGCGCGGCGCATCGGTCATCCGGGCAAACAACACTGCCACGTCAGGGTCGCCCAGGCGCGGCAAGCCGCCTTGTGGCGTCGCCTTGGCCATCATCGCTTCCAGGCGCGCGCTGGCTTGCTGGAAATCGGTATAGCTGTCGGCCCAGGCGGCGGGCGCCACGAGGGCGGAGGAAAGGCAGAGCAGGCGGCCGATGCGGCGCAGCGGCGGGGAAATCGATAGGGACATCAGATCAGAAGAATACTATTGGATAATTGGTAATTATAGGCAATCTGTATCCATAGTGCATTTAATTGCGTTTTACACCATCACTTGCTTGGGAGATGATGGTGACGCGCGGCCAGCGCGCCGCATAGTCCTTGCTGGCCAGGCGCTGCGCATAGCCATCCAGGCTGATGCGCGCCGGGTTGCGCCGCACCACCATATTGAACAGGTCATCGAGGCCATGCGGCGCGACGATGCCGATCTCGCCGTCAGGCTGCAGATAGATGCCAACCGAGGTGGCAAACTCGGGCCAGGTAGCGATGGCATCGTCGAGCGACAGCAGGGGCGGCACGGCGTAGCCAAACTCGTCTTCGAACCACAGGTGCACCCTGGCCTGGTTGCACACCTCCCACGGCACGCCGGGCAGCAAGGTGGCCAGGCGCTGGCGCAGCTGCGTTTCGCTTTCCGGGCTTGAATCATGCGCATCGAAATACGCCACGTCGACATCGCTCAATGCCGATGGATGCGCATAGCCGTGCAAGGCGTCCCACACGAGGTTGCGCACGGCGCCGGCGCCGATGCAGCAGTCAGGCAAGCCCAGCTGCGCCACGGCCTGCAGGACTTGCATGCACCATGGCGTGCTCCTGACGATGGCGCGCAGCCGCGCTGCCAGTGCCGGCTGCGTACTCACGCGTGGGTCCAGGATCGCTTCCAGGCGCGCGCCGGCTTGCTGGAAGCGCCATCACTGTCGGCCCGGGCGGCGGGCACGGCAAGCAGCGCACCCGGGAACAGCATACGCAGTGGGTGCTGAAGAGCAGCAGTTTCCAAGGCGCGGTCTTCCTATTTCGTCATCAAGTAATTGCTACGCAACGCAGGCGCCTCGCCCGTATTCCCGCTGCCATTCTCGACATTGCCGAAATATACGTTCAGATCCTGCTGCGGGCGGAAGTTGCGCAGCTTGACTTGCAAGGTGGTGGGATTGATCTTGGTGAACGTGCCGGGAAAGCACAGGCTGATCAGCTCATCCGGCTTGCCCTTGACCAGGTTCAGGGTAAAGTCTTCGATGCCATTTTTCCAGGTGTTGCCCGTCTTCAAGATGTACGAGACCCATTTGGCATTGACGAAGCCGCTCTCGCCTTGTTGCGCCGCCAGGCGGTTCCACGTCTTGTAGAAAGCCTTGTCGCCACAATACTTTTGCTCAAACTCCTTGCCGTCGCCCAAGTAGGAGGCACCGGGGCCAGCGGCCACGAAAGGCGCATATTGATGGCGCACGCGCACCGTTTTGCCGGCAGGGAATTTCTGCCGCCACTGGTAAACCACCGTCACGGACCAGGCCGGCACCCATTCTTCGTCTTCGGACAGCTTGGCCAGCAAGCCTTCGGCGATCATGGCTTTTTGCTGCGCGGCGCTCAAGGGCGCCACCTTTTTTTCGAACGGGCTGAACGACGGAAAATAAGCGACTTGCGCGTCCGACAGGCCAAGCTGGGCCAGGCGCGCCGTCACGTCACGGCTGTCGAGTTTGGCGACCAGCACGGTCTGGTAATCCTTGCGCTTGCCGTCGACCTCGATCGAGAACTGCTGCGGCTGGCCGTAATACGTGGGCGACTGGTGGTAGCCGGCCTCGTAGGCAGGCAGCGGAAAGATGATGGTCTCTTCCACATCGCTTTTCGATTCATTGAGAAACTCGTACTCGACCTTGATCAAGTCCGGGCTGACCGTCAGCACCTCCTTTTTCATGGCCACGGCGTCGCTCTTGCCGACGATAATGCCGCCGGTACCGACCGAGCCGATGCCGTCGTTGGCCATTGCCGGCGCCGAACACGCCAGCGCCAGCGCGGCAGATGCCAGCAAGGTGCGCACCAGCATCACGCCGCCTTGCCCGAGACGGGATCGACCCGGCGCTGCAGCACGAAAATCGGTTGCGCCCATTGGGTATCCTTTTTCTTCTTGCTGGTGATCAAGGTCAGCTCCGACGGATCGTAGACATCCGTGTTGTGCGTCAACGGCGTCGTCATCAGGTATTGCGCTTCCGTGTTTTTCAGGAACTCGCCGACCAGTTGAATGTTGCGGATATCGAGGTGGGCAAACGGTTCGTCGATGAAGACGAAGCCGCCGGAACCGTCTTCCGATTTCAGCAAGCCGATCAACAGCACCAGCGATTTCATGACCTGCTGGCCGCCCGACGCTTCGCCGTCATTCATGCCGATCACGCCCTTGCCGTCGAACTTGAAGCGCACATGCAAGCCCGCCTGCGACAGCTGCACATCGTCGTTTTCCAGGCGCACGGGGTCGGCATGCACTTCGATGCCGGCCAGTTCGCCCAGCTCCTTGATGTTCTTGCTGTACGTCTTGATGGTGTAGCGCAAGCGCTCCATGTAGGCGCCGCGGGCATTGCCCGTCGCTTCGATGGCCCGGTTGTTCTGGTAGCGGCGCTCGTCCGTCTCCGACTGGCGGCCATGCAGCTGGTCCGACAGGCGGTGATGCTGGTCGATGACGGTGGCGTCGAGTTCCCAGTCGTCGCGCGCCAGGCTGTTTTGCAGGCTGGCCACGCGCAGATCGACCTGGTGCGCATTCTGGTGCTCGGCCACAAGGGCAGCGCGGCGTGCGGGACGGCGCCAGCTTTTCGGCAAGTGGCGCCATGCATGGCGCAGGGCCAGCAAGGCGCGCGCGTGCTCGGCGCGCTGTTCGATCTGCTTCTTGTAGCCGAGCCGCGAACCGGCTTCCGCTTCCGACAAGGCCAGGCGCGCGTTTTGCCACACGGTATCGGCACGCGTGCGCGCCACGGTGGCGTTCTTCGTCAGGTTTTGCAACTCGCCCAGGCGGCCGCCCACTTCCAGGCGCTCTTCCTTGAGCGGCTTCGAATTGCGCAGCGCTTCGGCGAATTCTTCCTGGCGCGCACTGAGTTCCTTGGCTGCGTCGACGCCGGCGATGCGCGCTTTCAAGGCGCCCACTTCGGCCGCCAGTTTCGAGATCGCCAGGGTGAGCGTGTCTTCCTGGCCTTCCAGGCCCGGCAGGGAGCGCAGCAGCGCTTCCAGGCGGCCGCTGCGGCCAGCCTGGCCGAAGCGGTAGCGCGACGCTTCCACGAACAGCGAGCGGCCGCCGCGGCGTTCGCGGTGGTACGCCTCGGGCGTGATCCACTCTTCGTGGTTGCCCAGCTTGAAACCCGCTTCGACGGAATCGACGCGGGCAATGCGTGACAGCTGCTCGATCAGCCAGCTGGGCACGGGCGCGGAAAATTTCACCACGGCCAGCAGGCTTTCGTCTTTTGCGACGGGCGCCGTGACCAGGTCGGGCACGATGAAGTGGCGATAGCGTTCCTTCTCGGCCAGGCGGTAGGCGGCAGCCGCATCCTTGGCCTTGTCCAGCAGAACCACCGAGGCATAACCGCCCAGCACGCCTTCGACGGCGCCCTGCCAGCGGCTGTCCGTCACTTCGACGATGTCCGACAGCATGGCGTGGCTGATCCCCGCGTCGCGCAGCGCGCGGCGCATGCCGCGCACATTATCCGGCTCCGGCATGGCCGTCTTGCCTTGCAGCGCGGCAATCGTCGCCTGCTCGCCCGCGATACGGGCCGACAGGGCGTCGCGCTGCTGGCGCTGGCGCAGCAATTCCGCTTCCTTCTGTTCCAGCTGGGCCGCCACTTCGGCGATGTCGCTGCCCGAGTCGGCTGCCAGCTTGTGCAGACGGTCCTTCTGTTCCAGCAGGCTGTCCAGCGGTTTCAGTTTCGCATTGATCAGGGACAAACGGCTCTGCAGACCGATCGATTCCTGCTCCAGCAGGGTCTCGTTCATCTGTGCGTCGGACAGGGCCTTCGCTTGCGCGGCCAGCGCATTGCGCTTGTCCGTCAGTTGCTGGTCGGCCTGCGCCATCGGTTTGCGCGCATCGCGCAATTGCCGGCTGGCGATGGCCGCCTTTTCGCGCGCCTCGTGGTACTGCAGGCTGGGCAGCACTTCTTCCAGCAGGTTGCGGCGCTCTTTATGCAGCCCTTCCCACTGGTGGTAATTGGCCACGCGCAGGCGCAAGCCTTCCAGGTTGGTTTTCGACGCCTCGAGTTCCGTCTCGAAGCGTTTCAGCTCCACTTCCGTATCGCGCTGGTGGCGCTTGGCTTCGTCGTAGGCGTCCAGCACTTCCTTGTCGCCAAACACCTGGAACACCAGGTCGAGCAGCTGGCGCGGCGCGTATTCGCACAATTTGTCCGTCTCGCCCTGCTCCAGCGCCAGCACTTTCGACATGGCGGGCGACAGGCCCGCATTGGCCAGGCGCTTGCGGTAGTTTTCCACGCCCAGCCAGTCGTTGGCGTCCGTGATGTCCTCGATCTGCACATTACCCGGACGCATCAGATACTGGCGCTTCCAGTCGCCGCCGTTCTTCTGGATCTGGCAAAACAGGGTCACTTCATCGTCGCTGAAGAAGCCGGAACTGCGGAACGGGCGGTTCGACAACTGCTTGCCCACGTTCTTGTTGTCGACCACGGCACGCAGCCAGGCCGTCTGCTGGCCCGAGTGGCGCGCATAGTGTTTATACGTGCGGCCCATCGAGCAGTCGAGGCCGAACAGGGTGCGCAAGGCGTCGAGCAAGGTGGTCTTGCCGGAGCCGTTCTGCCCCGCGATGGTGATGATCTTCGCGTCGAGCGGAATATTCTTGATGCGCTGCCAGTAATCCCAGTGCACCAGTTCAAGTGATTTGATATGAAACATGGGCGCTTTCAGTGAGGGAGGTCGGACGCGGGCTCGTCGCCGATGTCGGCGGACAGGTCGTCTGCCAGGTCGGCGTCGAGCAGTGAATCGCCGCTGACGGCCACCAGGCGTGCCGGCGCCCGCTTGAACACGTCGGCCAGGGCGCCATTGATGATGCGCTCTTTCAAGACGTCCGTGTCCATCATCAGGTCCAGCAGCGGACCTTCCAGGATGAAATCGCCGCGCCGCTCGATAAAGCCCAGCTTGGCCAGGGTGCCCAGATTCATGTCCATGCGCGTCTTCTTGCCCAGCTTGTCACCGAAGTCGGACAGCAGCGCCTTGTAGGAAATGCCGATCGACGCGTCTTCCGCGCGCGGCAACGGCTTTTCCGTGCCGAACATATCGTTCTGGTCGTCGTCCGCGTGCTGGTGCGTTTCCTGGCGTTCGCGCTTGGGCAGGATGATCTGCGCCCACAGCACCACCAGCAAGGCCACGCCATCGCGCGCCAGGCCGAAATTATTGTTTTGCCACACGTCGCGCGCGCCGAATATCTTCGGCTCGATAGTGCGCGTCAGGGCCAGGGTGACATGGTCGGCATACACGTTGTCGAGCAGTTTCAGGCCGCAGGCCAGCAGGCGCGCATCGATCTCGGCGCGGAACAGCTCGTCGGACAGCACGCGCTTGACGAGCTTGTCGTCGCGGCGCAGGGTTTGATGCGTGAGCAGGCGCGCAATCAGGATTTGGGAATCGTCATTCATCGGCGGTGCCGCTATCTAAATCAAGTGAAACATTCAGTGAAAGCGAGGCGATCGACATGGCCGCCACGTGGGGGTCGGTCAGTTGGACCATCTCGTCGGTCGGTGTAAAGGTAATCGGCAGACGGGCCAGTTCGGCCGTGGATCCCTGCAAGCTCGCTTCGGACACGTCGCCCAGAAGCGGCAGCATCGAGGCGCGGTAGGAGGCCACGGCAAAGCTGGCCGGCAGCAGCGAGTCCTGCACGGGCACCGATTTCGGCCCCTCTTCGCCGATGCTGGGGAAATTGCCCAGGCTGGCGAAGTTCGACAGGCGTTCGAGCAAGTCATCGAGTTCGAGTTGCATGGCGGGTCCGTCGCTGATGGTGGTGGGCGCGTCCTCTCCGCTGGGCAGGCCCGTGTTGATGACGCCTGCCGCCCGTTCGGACAGCAGTTCCGTTTCGGCCACGTCGATCATCTCGGCCGGCGTGGAGAACAGCGGCACGACGGGCTGGTCGATGGCGCCCTCGGCCAGGCTGGCCAGGTCGTCATGCAGCAAGAGCCAGCGCTTGATGTCCGTGGTCGACAGGCCCGACTGGCCCAGGTGCACGCGCTGGCGCTCGATCTGGTTCAGGGCGCGCGAAAACATGCCTTGCATGTTCAGCAATTTGCTTTGCGCGCGGCCAATCGCCTGCGCCGCCTTGTGCGTGGCGCTGTCCGCGTTTTCATCGGAAGTAATCGCCACGAGAATCTCGGACCCCTTCTCGACCCAGTCGCACGCCATGTTCCACTTCGCCTGCGCCGTGCGCAGACGGAATTCGGAACCGGAGGCGATGGCATCGGAGAACTCTTCCGTCAAGTCCACCAGGCGCCCCAGCAAATGCTGAAGTTGCTCGACTGACACGCCGCCGACGGCTTGCGCACCGGCCACCTGCGACAGCAGGAACCCCATTTCCGCTTCATCTTCCGTCTGCCCCAGGCCCAGCAGGCTGTCGATGGCGGACAGCACATTGCGCGCCATCGGCGTCACGCGGTACACGCCCTGCTGCGCATCCCAGGCCAGCAACTGATTCGAGCGCAGGCGCAGCAAGACCGTTTCCAGGCTTTCCGGCAACAGATACGCCAGTTTCGTATTGATATCGGCGCGCGTATAGGCGGACGTGGCCGCATCGGACGCGAGTTCGCGCAACACCAGCAGACGCACCAGCACGCCATCGAAACCGCCGTGGAACAGGGCCGTAAACACTTGCAGCAGGGGCTGCGCCCGCTTCAAGTGAAATACCTGCTCGATCTCGTCGGCCGAAATATTGGGCTGGAAATGCGCCTGCAAGGAATCGTGATGCTCTTGCTCTGTCTGATTTGCATCCGTAGCCACGGCTGCACTTGCCATTATATCAATCATTCTTTTCCGGATGAGTGTTCAGCGGGCGGCGCTGCGGGCTAACGCGGCGCTGCGGGGCGGGGGCGTCAGTATATCAGTTCTGACATGCAATTTAGCGCATGGGAGGGGGAGGTGCGGACACGGCGCAACACGGCCGGTGCGCCGTGCCGGGCCAGGAGGATGAAATGGGGGGCCAAACACGGCATGCCTGGCCCCAAACCATTAGTGAACACTTACTTCTTGACGATCTTTTGCAGGGTTTGCTCGACGTAGTCGCCGTCTTCATCGGCGAACGTCACCTTCACCGGATACCATTCCAGCGACGGCGCCAGCCACAGGTCCACTTGCTGGCCCTTCTTGTCCGGCGGCGGCGCCTTGACCAGGTGCACGGCCTCCACCAGACCCTGGCCGGTGGCGACGGTCTCCTGCTTGACGACCTTGAAGGTCCACGGTTCGGCGTCGTGGCGACCGGCAACGAAGAAGCTCCATTCCGAACCGGGCGTGAATTTTTCGGGCGCGGCGCGCGCCACGCTGACCAGTTGCCAGACGGTGCTGTTGCGGTCCTGCTCGCCGCCTTTCAGCGGATAGCTGTCATCGCCCTCGCTGAAGACGATGGTCTTGCTGTCGCGCTTGAAGGTGGTGGTGGCCGCTTCCTTGCGGAAACGCTTTTCCACGAACTGCGCCGGCGCCAGGCCGAAATCGTCGACCGTGCCTTCGCTGCGCTGCTCGAGGATCTTGCCGAACAGGGCGGCCTTGGTTTCGGCCAGCAGCGAGTACTTGCCGTCGCCGGCGCGCCAGTTGCTGACCGATTCGCCCGACAGTGCAATGCCGCGCTGCTTGGCCTTGATCGAATACACGAGGTCGGCCGATGGCGCCAGCTTGTACGGGCGCTTGATGACGGGATGGTCCACGGGCTCGTCCGCCGCCATGGCGGGCGTCAGGGTGGCGGCCAGCAGGCTGGCAGCCAGGATGCGTTTCAAGGTAGTCAAAGTGGTCATTTATTTTCCTGTTGATTCATTTACGGAGATCTTGGTCACGGTTTGCGTGGTCAGCGCCCCGTTCGCTTCGGTATTGCGTATTTGTACCGGATACCATTGCATCGATGGCGCCAGCCAGATATCGAGCTGCGACGAATACGTGCCGGGCTTCGGCGGCCGGCGCAAATGCCAGGTCACCAGCCGCCCCATCTTGGTCTCCAGCTCTTCCTCGCCCACCAGGTGGAAGCGGAACACGGTCGCTTCCTTTTCCTCGCCGACGAGAATGTCGATATTGCCCACCAGCTGGTTGACGTCGGCACGGCCGATGGCGGCCAGCTGGAACGGCACCGTGGCCTTGTCTTGCACCCCTTCCTGCCATGGCGCCGTGGCCGTCGTGGCCGAAAACGTGATGGCCTTGGCATCGCGGTTGAAATGCGTGGCCGTTTGCGCGCGGCCCTTGCGTTTCTCCGTGGCCGTGACGGGCACGATGCCGCTGCCATCGATCACGCCTTCGCTGGTCAGCACCAGCAGGTTGATGCGCGTGATCAGCATGCTCAAGCCCACCTCCAGCTTCAGCTGATACGCGTCGCCCCGGTTTTCCCACGCCATCGCGGCCACGCCCTGCCACTTGGTGCCGTCCGCATCGCGCCGGTCCACGTGCAGGTCGAACTGGGCCGACGCGGGCGCATTCGTCTTGTAGTGCCGTGCCTGCTCGACGGGCGGTGGCGGCGGCGCGCTGGCCGGCACGGGTGCCGCTGCCACGGCCGGTGCGGGCGCCGTGATGGCCGGCGCAGCCACCGCGGCCGGCGCGGTCGTGGCCGGGCCTTCCGGCACGTCGCTGACAGGCGCCGTCAACTGCGGCGTTTCGCTCGACGCCAGCTCCGTCAGCGGCGGCGGTGGCGGCGGCCTGGGCTTGGGCACGGGCCGAAGTTCGGGCGGCGGCGGCGGCGGCGCCACCGGCAGGGGCTGGATCGGCTCGGCGATCAAGGCCATGCTGACCACCTGTGCATGATCCTGCCCCAGCGGCACCATGCTGGCATGCGAGGTCAGCCATTCCAGCGCCACGTAATGCAGTGCGCCGATGACCGCAACAAAGATGACGGTACGGCGGCGCGGTGACGAAAAGAAGGAAGCAGGCATCATGAGGCGTAGTGTAACGCTTCCGCCCCGCTTCCCGCTTCTTGCCCGTGCTCAACTCTTAATGTTTTATGTAAGAAAATGTTGGCGGCATTACGTCAGTTGCAAGCCGATATCTGCTACGCTAAGCCTATCCATCTACCAGGAGATTTCGCATGGCAAACCCGCAAATGCCCCAAATTCCGGGCGCAGCAGTTGTGACCGATACGCTCGACTTCGTCAAAAACCTGTGGGGCAGCATGAGCGTGCCCGGCATGGGCGTGCCTGGCATCACGGCGCCTACCATGTCGGTGGAAGAGCTGGACAAGAAAATCAACGACTTGAAAGCCGTCGAAGCGTGGCTGAACCTCAATACCAGCATGCTGCGCGGCAGTATCCAGGCGCTGGAAGTGCAGCGCGGCACCATCGCCACATTGAAATCTATGGGTGCATCACTGGCGGCGGCCATCACGCAACCGGGCGCCAGCGAGAAAACCGTGTTTGAATCGGTACCCTACGCTTCCGCGTTTTTCCAGCAAGCCGCGCCTGCGGCGCCTGAACCGAAACCGGCGCCCGCACCTGCGCCCGCACCGGAACCCGCTGCGGCGGAACCCGGCGATGCCGGCAGCCAGTTGGCCAATCCAAGTGCTTGGTGGAATTTGTTACAAGATCAGTTCAAGCAAGCCGTATCGACGGCCATGTCGCCCGATGCGGCCAGTACGGCAGCGGCCAGCTTTGGCAGCGTGAGCAAAGCCAAGCCAGCGGCCAGCAAGCCGGCCAAACCTGCAGAGGCAGGCACGGCAGCCAAGGCCAAGGCCCCGCTGCGCAAGGCGCCCGCGAAACGCGCGGCACCCAAGGCTAAAGCGCCAGGCAAGGCCTGATGCTGCAAGCCGGCGATATGATCAGGCGATACGATGAATGCGGATCGCCTCGATCATGTTGTCGGCCTGGCGTTTTACGTCACCGATCGTGATCAGGCCTTCGTCGGCCAGCGCCTTGGCGTGCTCGTACGAAGACTGGAATGTTTCCAGCGTGTCTCCCTTGGCGGCGACCGGGCGTACCCAGGCAATACTGCCGACTTTCATTTTTTTGTACACTTCATTGACCACATCACGCATAGTTTCTTCCTTATTGTTGTAAAGCAACTCAAGCACGGGCGAACCCACGCTGGCCCCTAGTTTATCATCCGGCACGCTCGCGCATGGATTTTCCGCCTTTTTCCGGCGCCGTCGGCGCTTTTTCTACGACCACGACGGTCTCTTCCGGCCCGGGCGGCGGCGTCAGCTGCACCAGTTGCTCCATCAATTGCGCGAAGCGTTGCTGCCCTGGTGCAATTTTGTCTACATACAACAACACTTCCATGGCCTCGGCCGCCAAGTCGGCCTGAAACCCGCGCTGCTGCAGGAAGGACACGATGATTTGCGCGGAATTGAACAGGATGCGCAAATTGTTCGGCAGCTTTTCGCGCGCCGCGCGCATCCAGGCGACCGCTTCGTTGAGCTTGTCCGTCTTCCACAGCAGCACGCCCTTGTTCATCAAGTCCGACGCTTCCTTGCGCGAAGCGATGATCAGGCTGGTGCCTTCGTCGCCCATCTTCGCCTTGTCGAAAATCTTTTGCACTTCGTCCTGCACCACCTGGTTGTCGTGGTTGTTCTTCACCACGTAGCACAGCAGGCCGGCCGGCGCATCCTTGACGCCGACGGCGAACAGCAAGGTGGCCAGTTCCATGCAAATGCTTTTCTCGGGCCGCGCCGGGTCTTCCAGCAGCATGGCTTCGAGCTCGTCGCCGCACTTGCGGGCGCGCCGGTAATCGCCCGTTTCATGGTGCACCATGCCTTCCGTGATCTTCGCGCGCAAACCAATCTGCTCGGGCGAGAATTCGCGCTGCGCCAGCAACAGCCATTGCAGCGCCTCCTTGGCATCCTTCTTCAGGCCGCACACGCGCGCCAGGCCCAGATAGGCGTCCGGCGTCTTCATGACGGAAAACTCGCCGATGGAAATACACTTGCGAAATGCCTTTTCCGCCATGCTGACATTGCCGACCTTCAAGGCCGCCAGTCCCAGGTTGCGCTGGCGCGGCACGGAATTGGGCGACAGGCGCGCCGCCTTTTCCAGCACGCCGCACGCTTCCTCGTGCTGGCCCATCAACTGGTAGGCGACGGCCATCTGGTCGTAGGCGTCGATGTAATACTTGTTTTCAACGATCACGCCCTGGAAGATCTGCCGCGCCGCCTCATGTTCGCCGTTATTCATGCGGATCTTGCCCAGGCCCGCCTTGGCCCAGCTGTAATCGCGCTCGGCCAGCACTTTCTCGTACACGGCACGGGCCTTTTCCGGTTCGCCGCTCTTCAGCAGCAAACTGGCCTTCATGCGCAGCAGTTCCAGCTCGTGCAGCTTGTTGACCTCGATCTGCGCGTCGCACAGCTTGGCCGCGCGCAAATAATCCTTTTCCATGCAAGCCTGGTCGATCTCGCGAAACACCTGCTTCTTGTGCCACACGCGGTTCAGGCGCGTCAGCAGCACGCCTTCCGTGATCGGCTTGATCAGGTAGGCGTCGGGCTGGTGCTCGGCCGCGCCCATCACGGATTCCACGCTTTTCTCGGCTGATACCATCAGCCAGACGCTCGATGGCGCCGTCAGGTTGCGCACGCGCGTCTCTTCCAGCACTTGCTGGCCATTCTTGCCTTCGCCCAGGTTGTAGTCGCACAGCACCACGTCGTAGCGCGTCTTGGCCAGCAGCTTCATGGCTTCGCCGCCGCTGGCCGCCTGGTCGATATGGCGCGCGCCCAGGTTGCGCAGGGATTCGCGCAGCAGGATGCGGATGCCGATGAAGTCGTCGACCAGCAGATAATGTTTGTCGGCCCAGTCGGTGCTGCCCGCTTCGGCGGCGGTGGCGTGGCTGTCTGTCGTCATGGATTCCTCGTTCAGGGCAGGCGCAGGATGAAACAGCCGCCGCCCAGGGCGCCGCCGTTTTCCAGCGCGATGCTGCCGCTGCTGCCCCGGTGCTTGTGCATCTTTGCCACTTCGCTGGAAAAATACAGCCCCAGCCCCGTGCTGTTGGTGGAAAAGTTCACGCCGGCCGCCATGCCATCCATGGCCGCGCTGCCCGCGTCGAGCAAGGCCTGCGTATAACCGTCGCCATTGTCTTCCACGCGCAGCTCGAGCAAGCCATCGGCCTCGCAGACCGACAGGCGGATCGTGTCCTTCGTGTAGCGGATGGCGTTGTTGATGGCGTGCGCGAGCACGCCGATGACCAGGTCTTCATCGAGGGTCCAGATCAGCTCGGGCGGACAGGCCGTCTCCAGCCGGATGCCTTTCGAGGCCAGCAGGATCTTTTCCTGGTCCACCACCTGGTCGACCACCTGGCTGACCAGCTGCGGCTGCACGTCGAACGGGTAGCCGGGCTTGCCCACCTCCTTGTACAGGGCCAGCAGCTGGATCAGGTTATCGTTGAGGCGCTTGGTCTGGTACAGCATCTGCGCCATCTGCAGGTAGGCGGGGTCGGCCTGGGGCGAGGGCTTGGCCTGCTCGGCCGCCAGCAGCGACTCCAGGGTGCCACTGACAACGCTGATCGAGTTTTTCATGTCGTGCACGGTCGACGCCAGGAACAGGAAAAGCTCGGGCGAGCTGTGTTGATCTTCCACTGGATATCTCCTTGGGCCGCAGCTTGAATATTGCCAAGGATAAATTATACCGCCAGCATGCGCGCGCCTGCCAGCCGCGCGTAAAGTCACTGACTTGACGCAACAATGCCGCCCCCGCTTGCGCAAGGGCGGCATCGGATGGCCAAGCCGGCAAGATCAGCGGCGTGCGGCCGCCAGGCGTTTGACCACGACGATCATGCGGTCGATTTCCTCATACGTATTGTAGAAGGCGAACGATGGCCGCACGGTCGCCTCGACGCCGAAACGGCGCAAAATCGGCTGGGCGCAGTGGTGGCCCGAGCGCACGGCGATGCCCTCGTCGTTCAGGGCCCGCCCCACTTCCGCCGGCTCGTAACCGGCCAGCACGAACGAGGCCACGCTGGCCTTGTCAAACGCCGTGCCGATCAGGCGCACGCCGGGAATGGCCTGCAGGTGGTGCGTCGCGTATTCCAGCAGCGCGTGCTCGTAGGCGGCGATGTTTTCCAGGCCGATGCGCTGCACGTAGTCGATGGCCGCGCCCAGGCCCACGGCATCGGCGATATTGCCCGTGCCCGCCTCGAAACGGTTCGGCACGCCCTGGTAGACGGTGCGCTCGAACGTGACGTCGGCGATCATGTTGCCGCCGCCCTGCCATGGCGGCAGCTGCTCCAGCAAGTCCGCCTTGCCATATACGGCGCCGATGCCCGTCGGACCGAACACCTTGTGGCCCGAGAAGACATAAAAATCGGCGCCCAGCGCCTGCACGTCCACGCGCAAATGCGACACGGCTTGCGCGCCATCGACCAGCACGCGCACGCCGGCCGCATGCGCCAGCGCGATGATCTGCGCCACGGGCGTCACCGTCCCCAGCGCGTTCGACACCTGCGTCACGGACACCAGCTTGGTACGCCCGTTGAGCAGCTTGCGGAATTCATCGAGCAGTATCTGCCCGCTGTCGTCGACGGGAATCACGCGCAGGGTCGCGCCCTTTTCCGCCGCCAGCTGCTGCCACGGCACGATGTTGGCGTGGTGCTCGAGCTGCGAGACGATGATCTCGTCGCCGCTGCCGATGTATTTGCGGCCAAAGGTATTGGCGACCAGGTTGATGCCCTCGGTGGCGCCACGCACGAAAATGATTTCATTGGGCGAAGCGGCGCCGAGGAACTGCGCCACCTTGGCGCGTGCCGCTTCATACGCATCGCTGGCGCGCGCCGCCAATGCGTGCGCCGCGCGGTGGATGTTCGAATTTTCGTGCGCATAGAAATACGACACCCGGTCGATCACCGACTGCGGCTTGTGCGTGGTGGCCGCATTGTCGAACCAGGCCAGCGGCTTGCCGTTGACCCGTTCGGCCAGCACGGGAAAATCGCGCCGCACGGCATGCACGTCGAACGGCGCCGGCGTCTGGTGCTGGCCAGGCTTCGCCGCCGAAGGCAGCTCGGTCTGGAAATAGAACGCGGGCGGGCTATTAGCCGGCGATACGGGCAGCTGGCGCGCGGGCGTCTGCTGCGGCGCGGCAAACAGTCCCCGCACATCGTCGGGTGCCGCTTGTCCCAGCCCCTGCTGCGCCAGGCCGTCGAGCTTGCCGTTCGACGCGGGATAGCCATGCGCGCCGCCGACAAAATAATAGGGCGACGGTGCACTCAGGGCGGACAGGCGTGGCGTCGGCACGGAGGCCGGCGCCGGCGCAATCGGCGACTCCAGCGGCGCCGTCACGGGAGGCACCTGCGCCGTCGCCACGCCGGGGGCGATGGCGGCAAACGAAGGGCCGGGCTGCGGCGGCGGCCGGTTCGCATAGCGGGGCGCCGCATCGAGCACGCTGCCGGAACCACCGAGGCTGGGAGATTTATCCACGCCCGGCAGGCGGGCAAAGAATTCACCGGCCAGGCGGTTCAGGGTCGCTTCATCAGGTAAGAACGGGACGGCAGGCAAGCCCGCCGCGCCATCACTTGTAGGTGTCTGGGTAGTCATGGTATTTACCGATCTCCACGTCTTCCAGTACGGCCAGCGCATCGTCGGTCAGCACGGCCAGCGAGCAATACAGCGAAATCAGATAGGACGAAATCGCATGGCGGTTGATGCCCATGAAGCGCACGGACAGGCCCGGGCTTTGCTCGCCCGCCAAGCCAGGCTGGAACAGGCCGATCACGCCCTGGCGCTGTTCGCCCGCGCGCAGCAAGATGATTTTCGTCTTGCCGTCTTCGATCGGCAGTTTGTCCGATGGCACCAGCGGCACGCCGCGCCACGTGAGGAACTGGGAGCCGAACAGGCTGACGGTTGGCGGCGGCACGCCGCGGCGCGTGCATTCGCGGCCAAAAGCGGCAATGGCCAGCGGATGCGCGAGGAAAAAGCCCGGCTCCTTCCACACTTTCGTCAGCAGTTCGTCGAGGTCGTCCGGCGTGGGCGCGCCCGTCAGAGTAAAGATGCGCTGGTCGTCGTGCACGCTGGCCAGCAGGCCGTAATCGGGATTGTTGATCAACTCGCTTTCCTGGCGCTCCTTGATCGTCTCGATGGTCAGGCGCAGCTGCTCCTTGATCTGGTCGTGCGGGCTGCTGTACAGGTCCGACACGCGCGTGTGCACGTCGAGCACCGTGCTGACGGCATTGAGGAAATACTCGCGCGGCTGGTCGTCGTAGTCGACGAAGGTTTGCGGCAGTTCCGACTCGTCGCGCTGCGAGCAGGCGACGCGCACGTCCTTCGGATTCTTCACGCGGTTCAGGCGGTAGATACCCGCTTCCACGGGCAGCCATTGCAGCAGGTGCACGAGCCAGCGCGGCGTGATCGTGGATAACTGGGGGACGCTCTTGCTTGCATTGGCCAGCTGGCGCGCGGCGTTATCGCCCAGCGCGAACTGGTTCTCTGTTGCTTCTGCCATGACTACTCCTGATGAGAAAAGTGAATATGCTTATCTGAAAAACGAATAAAGTATCGGACGTCTCCCCTCTTCTCTCAACATGCTATCGCCATCAACGCGGCGTTTAATCGACCCGCATCAATCCACCAATTCCGGCTCGCAGCGCGCCATCAATCCCGCCAGGCCGATGCCCAGCGCGCCGGCCAGCTTTTCCACCGTCAGCAGCGACGGCGTGGCGGCGCCCCGTTCGATCTCGCCGATGAACGAGCGGTTCAAGTCGGCCGCTTCGGCCAGGCGCTCCTGCGACCAGCCATGCCCTTCGCGCAACTGGCGCACGGCCAGTCCAAACTGTTTGATCAACATGCTGTCCTCATGGGTGGTGGGCAAAAGCGGGGTGGGATGGCGCCGGTAACTCCGGCAACTCCTGCGCCTCCTGCTGGTTATGCGCTTGCGTGACATGGCTGCCGGGCGCCACGCTGCGGGTCAGCCAGACATTGCCGCCGATGACGGAGCCCTGGCCGATGGTCACCCGTCCCAGGATCGTCGCGCCCGCATAAATGACCACGTCGTCCTGCACGATGGGATGGCGCGCCAGTCCTTTTTTCAGCACGCCGTCGGCGCCGGCGGGAAAGCGCTTGGCGCCCAGGGTCACGGCTTGATAAATGCGCACCCGTTCGCCGATGATGGCCGTCTCGCCGATCACCACGCCGGTGCCATGGTCGATGAAAAAACTGCTGCCGATGATGGCGCCCGGGTGGATGTCGATGCCCGTCTGCGAATGGGCCACTTCGGCGATGATGCGCGCCACCAGCGGCGCGCCCAGCGCATACAGGGTGTGCGCCAGGCGGTAGTGGATGATGGCCAGGATGCCCGGATAGCACAGCAGCACTTCATCGACGCTGTGCGCGGCCGGGTCGCCATGGAAGGCGGCCGCCACGTCCGTGTCGAGCTGGGCGCGGATGCGCGGCAGCGCGCGGGCGAAGCGCTGCACGATGGCCAGCGCCTGCTGTTCGATGGAGACCGTCTGCTGCAAGCCATGCTGGCGCGCGTGGTAACTGAGTTCGCGCCGCACCTGTTCGTGCAGCCCCGTCAAGGTCGTGTCGAGCGTATGGCCGACAAAGAAATCCTCGCTCTCCTGCTGCAGGTCGAGGGGGCCCAGGCGCATGGGAAACAGGGCTGCGCACAGGGCTTTGATGATGTCGTGCAAATGCTGGCGCGACGGGAATTCGCGCGCGCCGCACTCCTGATTGCTGGCCAGTCCTTCGCGCCACTGCTCGCGCACGGCGCGCAATTCATCGACGATCTGGCGCAGTTCCCATTGCGGCTGCGCGGCAAGGGAGACAGGGGGAATGGCTCGCTGGTTCATGGTGGTCCCGGGAAGAGAGTTAATCTTGCAGCCAAGGCAGCGCATGCCAGCGCCAGCCACCGCTGTGGCCACGCTGCTGCTGCTCGTCGAGGTCGCCCTCGAAGCCTTGCGCGATATTGAAGACATGCGTGAAACCTGCCTTGGCGGCCGCTTCGGCGGCTGCGGCCGAGCGCTTGCCGCTGCGGCACAGCAGCACCACGACGGCATTCTTGCCGCCCACCTTCGCTTCCAGTTCGCGCGTAAAGCGGGGATTGCGGTTCATGGACGTGCCGGTCGCCCACGCCACGTGCAGCGAGGCCGGCACGTAGCCGACGAAGGTGCGTTCCTCGTTGGTGCGCACGTCGACCAGCACGGCTTTGCCGGCCTGCACCAGCTGCCACGCATCCTGCGCGCTGACGATACCCGCATACGGCAAGCCCTGTGCCTGCGCCTGGGCGCGCGCGAGATTGAGTACTTCGTCAAAGGCCGCCTCGCCGTGCCCGGCGCGGGGATCGAAAATCAGTTCTGCAGCAGCCATCTTTCCACCTCTTTATTCCATCGTCAAAAACCAGCACGAGTCCACTGTAGCGAACTTATGTTGTTCGGAAAACAAATTAAAAAGAGTTTGGAAAGCTGAAAAACGTATATGGGGTCGGTGTATGGGGTCAGACCCTCACACGCGTTGGCGCCAGGCTTGGCGTCAGCGGTGTTGGGGGTCTGACCCCAGCCCTCGCCTGCTCTGCGCCTACGCTCAAGCAGCGCGGCGGCGTTCGCGAAGTAAAAAACGGGCAGGATCGAGCGCCTCTGCCAACTGACGTTCCAGCGGCAGCGGCTCGCCCTCCAGCTGGCATGCCAGCAGCTCGGCCGCCAGCGGCGCCCAGATCAGGCCGCGCGAGGCGTAACCGAGCAAACCAAACAGGCCAGGCCAGCGCGGTACGTCGCGCAGGCGCTCGCAGCGGCCTGGGATGCCGGGGTCGGGCAAGGCGCCCGCCAGCGGCAGGCGGTCCGGCGCCATGCAGCGAAAGCCCGTGCGGCCCGCCAGCGGCGCATCGAACGGGGCGACGCCCAGGATGTCGGCGATCTTCCCGATATTGTCTTCCTGGCTCGATGGGCGCAAGTCGGTGTCCGCATCGGCATCGTAGCTGGCGCCCACGCAGACGACACCCTGGTGCGCCGGCGTCATGTAGGCTTCGCGGCAGACGACGAACGGCAACGAGGGCAAGCTGCCTTCGGCCAGGTGCGTGACCTGGCCGCGCACGGCGTCCAGCGGCAGGCCCGCCGCCTGCTCGAAATCGACTGCCCCCGTGCCGGCCGCCAGGATGACGGTGGGCGCGGCCGCGATCAAGGTGCCTTGCGCATCGCGCACCAGCCATTCCTCATCGCCACGCTCCAGGCGCAAGGCGCTGCTGGAAAAGCGCCGCGTGAGCAAGGCGCCGCAGGCGTCCAGCATGGCCGCGCAGACGGAAGACGGGCGCGCCCAGCCGCCCTGTTCGAACCACCAGGCGCCATCGGGCGCCGGTGCGCCCAGCATGGCGCTCGCCTCGGGCGCTTCCAGCCAGCGGGCGAATTCACGCGGATACAGGCCACTGGCGGCGATCTGCCGCTGCACCTGCGCATGCGCGCCGTCGCGCGCCAGGTGCAGCACCCCGCTTTGCACACCCACGATGGCGGCGCCGATGCCGCCCAGGTCTTTCCAGCGGCTCAGCGAGTACAGGTAGGCGGTGCGCACCAGGCGCGTGGCGATATTGTCGTCCTTCGACATCAGCGGCATGAAGATGCCGGCCAGGTTGCCCGACGCCTCGCTGGCCGGCTGCGCGTGGCGTTCGATCAAGGTCACCTTCCAGCCGCGCGCGGCCAGCCGTTCGCAGGCGGCCGCGCCGGCCACGCCCGCGCCGATGACGATGGCGCGCCGCTCGGGCACGGTGACGGCCGCGTACTCTTCGCGCCGCGCATAAAACACGGCGCGCAGGCGGCTCTCGTCGAAGACAAACCCATTCTTTTGCAGGGCGGCGCGCTGCGCCTCGTCCAGGTGCACGGCCTGCAGGCGGGCGCCGTCCATCATCAGGCGCGCCAGCACCGGCGTGGCTGCGGGCACCCAGGCCAGGTGTACTTCGTCGACGCGCGCCGACAATTGCGCCAGGCAGGCATCGGGCTCGCCGATCAGCACATCGAGCGTGACAAGGCCATCGTGCGACACCATGCGGTGCAGGCCCGGCACGCAGGGCGGCCACTGTGCACGCCACTGCTCGGGCAAGTGGCGCGCATCGACGGGACGCGGCGCCAGCGCGATGTAATGGAGGCGGCGGCCGCCATGCGCCGCACAGGCGGCGCGCAAGCGGGCGCCGTCAAAATCCGTGTCGAGCAGGACGAGAGCGCGGCGCATCAACGCCCCGCCCGGCAAAAGCAGGTGGGCGCATGGTCATTGACCATGCCGATGCCCTGCATGTAGGCGTAGATGATGGTCGAGCCGACGAACTTGAAACCCCGCTTGAGCAAGTCTTTCGAGAGTTTGTCGGACAAGGTCGTCTTGGCGGGAAACTCGCCCGGCTGCCAGCTGTTGACGATAGGCTGGCCATCGACATACGCCCACAGGAAGCTGTCCAGGGTCTGCCCTTCCGCGCGCAGGCGCAGGTAGGCTTGCGCATTCGTGATGGCGGCCGCCACCTTCAGGCGGTTGCGCACGATGCCGGGATCGAGCAGCAGCTGCGCCACCTTGTCCGGGCCATACGCGGCGATTTTTTCAGCATCCCAGCCGTCGAAGGCGGCGCGGTAGGTGTCACGCTTGTTGAGGATGGTTTCCCAGCTCAGGCCCGCCTGCGCGCCTTCCAGGTTCAGCATCTCGAACAGCCGGCGCTCGTCGTGGCAGGGCACGCCCCACTCTGTATCGTGGTAGTCGAGATAACGGGGACTGGCCGGGTTGGCCCAGGAGCAGCGGGTAATATTCATGGTCGTGTTCTTCATGTGCAGGCAAGTCCCAGTATAGTTTATCGGCCGCGCAGGATGCGGCCCAGTTCCTGCAAGCCGTGCGCCATCTCGGCCGGGGGAATCGCCGCAAAGCCCAGCAGCAGCCCGCGTGGCGTGGCACACTCCGGGCCTGCCGCCGGATCCGCATAGTGGCCCAGCGGACGCAATTCGATGCCATGCTCCAGCCCTGCGCGCGCGACGGTTTCCTCATCGTGGCCGGCGCGAAAATACGCGCACAGTTCCAGGCCGCTGTCGGCCGGGCCGCACGCGAGCTGGTCGCCCAGTTCGCGCGCGATACCGCGCACCAGCAGGTCGCGCCGTTCGGCATTGCTGTCGCGCGTGCGGCGGATATGCCGGCCAAAGTGTCCTTCGGCGATGAAGTCGGCCAGCGCCATCTGCGGCACGATGGCCGTGTGCCGGTCCATCACGGCCTTGGCTTGCACCAGCGCGTCGGCCAGCGCGGGCGGCGCCACCATATAGCCCAGGCGCAGCCCCGGGAACAGCACCTTCGACAAAGTACCCACGTACACCACGCAGCCGGCACGGTCCAGGCTTTGCAGCGAGGCCAGCGGCGCGCCCGTGTAGCGGTATTCGCTGTCGTAATCGTCTTCCACCAGCCAGGCTTTATTGTGCGCGGCCCAGGCCAGCAGGGCCAGGCGGCGGGGCAAGCTCATGCTCACGCCCAGCGGCATCTGGTGCGATGGCGTCACATACGCGAGGCTGGCGTCCGCATGCGCGGCCAGGGCGGCGCAATCGATGCCTTCGGCGTCGACGGCAATGTCCACCGGCACGGCGCCAGCCAGGGCGAACAGGGCGCGCGCGGCCGGGTAGCCGGGCTCTTCCAGGCAAACCTTGTCGCCATCGCGCACGATGCTGCGCGCCAGCAAGTCGATCGCGTGGCGGATGCCGGTCGTGACAACGATGTCCTGCGGGTCGCAGCGGATGCCGCGGTACTTGGCGAGAAAATCGGCGATCTGCTGGCGCAGCTGGGGCAGGCCGGCCGGATCGGCGCTGCACAGCTGTTCCGGCGTGGCGGCGGCCAGGGCCCGCGTGGCGCACTTGGACCAGGCGGCCATGGGAAACAGGCTGGCGTCGGCGCGCCGCGCCACGAAGGGCAAGCCGTCGCGCACACCCGTATCGGACACAGGTATCGGCGCGGAGAATGTCCCGGCTGGGGTGGCATCCGCAAATCCTGCCATCAAGAAGCGTTCCGGCACGACGGCGCACACGCGCGTGCCGGAACCGGGCACGCGCGTCACGTACGCTTCCGCGTGCAGGCGGTCGAACACGGTTTCGATGGTGCCGCGCGACAACTCCCACCGTTCCGCCAGGGTGCGGCTGGACGGCAAACGGCTGCCCGCCGGCAGCATCTTCGTCAGGATGGCCGAGCGCAGCGCTTCATACGCGCCATCCTGCTTGTTGACGCCCGCCTTGTCGAGCCAGCTGGTGGGACGAGGCAAGTCCAGGGCGTGCGGTGATTTTCCTCGCGGCATGATAATCGTCCAAGTGGTCCAATGAGTTTTCTGATGACTGGCACTTCGCATTACACCACAAACATTCTACTCTCACCGTTCCGGTGCGCCAGCGGGGCGCACGCTTGCATGGATCGTGTAAAACAATGCAGAAACAAATCGCTTTATGGGCCTGGGGCGGCATCGTGCTGCTGCTGGTCTGCCTGTCGCGCATCAGCATCGACATCTATCTGCCTTCGCTGCCGGCCATGGCCGATGCCCTGCACGCCAGCGATGCACAGTTGCAACTGACCCTGAGCCTGTTCATGGCCGGCTCGGCCGTCTCGATGCTCGCTTGCGGGCCGCTGGCCGACCGTTACGGGCGCCGCCCCGTGCTGCTGGCCGGCACTTTCATTTATGTGCTCGCCAGCATCGTCTGCACCGTGACCACCGACGTCCACGTGCTGATCGCCGCGCGCGTGCTGCAGGCGTTCGGCGGCTGCAGCGGCACCATCATCGGCCGGGTGATGGTGCGCGACCGTTTTGATCCCGCCACGCAGGCGCGCATGCTGGGGAGAATATCGATGGTGATGGGCTTGTCGCCGATCCTGGCGCCGCTGGCCGGCAGCCTGCTCGATGCGGCGTTCGGCTGGCGCGCCGTGTTTGGCGTGCTGTGCCTGCTGGGAGCGCTGTCGCTGGGACTGATCGCCGCGTATATGCCGGAAACCAGGCCGGCCAGCGTCGTCCCCCAAGTAAATACCCTGGCACTGTACCGCCGCCTGCTGGGCGACGCGTATTTCCTGCGCTATGCGCTGGCCATCGGCTGCGTGTATTGCACGTATTTCCCGTTCATCGCGGAATCGTCCGTGCTGTTGCAAAGGGGCATGCATCTGTCGCCGCGCGCGTATGCGCTGGTGTTCGCGCTGACGGTCAGCGGCTATGTGGCGGGATCGAGCCTGTTCCGCGCGCTAGGACCGCGCCTGGGCGCCGATTACATGCTGGGTGTGGCGGTGCTGATCAATGTGGCGGGCGCGGCCAGCCTGTTGCTGGCGGGGACTTTGGCGCCGCAGCACGTGGCGTCGCTGGTGGCGCCCATGCTGCTGGTGATGGTGTCGGTGGGCATGGCCATCCCGGCCTGCCAGCTGGCCGTGCTGCAGCCGTATGGCGATCAGGCGGGCAGCGCCTCGGGCCTGTTCTTCTTCGTGCAGATGCTCATCACGGCCGCCTGCGGCGCCGTCATCGCCGCCATCACGGACGGCAGCGAAAAGCCGCTGCTGTGGGTAACGGCGGCGGCCAGCGCGGCCTTTGCCCTCGTGTGGCGGCTGACGAAACGCCAGCCCGCCAGGGCAACAGCATGTCTTACATGACGATCTTGACCATCGGGTGGCCCGACAGCGCCATGTACAGGGCGTCGAGCTGCTCGCGGCTGACGGCGCGCACGGTGACGGTCAGGCCCGTGTAATTGCCCTTGCCCGATGGGCGCTCTTCCATGCGGCCCGCGTGAAAGGTCGGATCGTGGCTGATGACCAGTTCCAGCATGGTCGGCGCGAAGTCGACATGCGTCGGGCCCATGATCTTGATGGGAAAGTCGCTCGGGTATTCGATCAGCGATTCGCTGGGAGGAATCGTCACTTCGGTGGGTGGGGTGGTTTGCATGGGAAATCCAATCAGTGCCGGTCAGAACAGACGGCGCAGCGCATAGCGCGCGGCGGCTGCATAAAAACGTATTGTAGCCAACTTTGAGGGCGGCTGCGCCCGTTGCGATGACACACACGGCATGGCAAAAAAAAAGCCAGCTGGGTAAGCTGGCGAAAAACTATTTCGTTTGGACAAAATAATAGCCGGAAAAAAATCGGTGCTGTCACTTGGAGGATAAGCAGTGGTCGTACTGTAGACAAACCACGGCAGCTTTACCTCCGGTATGTGACGAACTGCGCATTTTGCGGCTTGAACGTCGATACGGCGCGACAGACGGCGCGGCCGTCAGCGCTCCACTTCCTGCATCCGGCCATTACGGCCGGGACCGCCGCGCTCATGGTTGCGCTCACGCGGCGGCATCGGGCGCTCGGCACTGCGCGCCTCCTGTGGCGCACGCGCGGCAGGCGCAGGCATGGCTGGCGGCGGCGCCGTTTGCAGCACTTCGCGGCGGGGGCCACGTTCTGCGCGGTCCGGGCGCGGCGCATCAAATTGGCGTTCCATGACGGGGCGCGGCAGTGGCCGTTCGGCACGGGGCCGCTGCTCGCCACGCCAGCCGGGGTGCGCCACCTGGTCTTGCACGGGTGGCAAGGCCGGCATCGCCGGCATCACGGGCTGGGGCGGCACCGGCGGCTGTTGCGGCTGTGCCGGCACGGGCGGGCGGTTCGGCTGCATGGGACGGGGCGCCATGTGCGTCTGGCCATCGTCCGTCTGCAAGCGGCCAGGGCGGTTGACCCAGTCGCGCCGGAACTCCCTGTCGCCGCGCGGCGCATCGGAAGGACGCTGCCAGTTGCCCGCTGGCGCAGGCGCCGTGCTCAACGGTAAGCTTTGCATGACGGGCGGCGGCATGGTGGTGCGGTTGCGGCGCGGCACGTCGACCGTGCGCGAGCCGCCAAAACGCTCGCCCGGCAGCATCGTCATGCCTGCACGGCGTTCGCGTTCGCCAGCCACAGGGCGGCGCCCCTCGGCGACGCGGTTGATGCGGCGTTCATACTCGGCGCTGGCGCGGTAGCCGGGCACGTAGCGCTCGTGCGGCGACAGGGGAAACCAGCCGACGCCAGGGCGCTGGCCATGCTGCGAACCGCGATCAGGCCTGCCGCCGACCCAGCCCACCAGGGCCGGCGCCCAGGGCACGCGGCCGCGCTCGCGCCCCGGTGCCCAGCCCCAGCGGTGGCCCAGCAGCACCCAGCGGCCGTAGTGCGAGGGCGCATAGCCCCACGGCGCATTGTCCACCCAGGTCCAGCCCCACGGCGCGATCCACGTCCAGCGCCCGTCGCTGTACGGCGCCCAGCCGGCCGGCACCGTGCTCGGCAGCCACAAGGGGCCGTATTCCGCGTCGTCCTGCCAGGCACCGTAGCGGTCCAGCTCTTCATAGCCGGTGGTATCGTCCGTGACATAGCGCAAGGCCGGCGCGGCGGCGGGCAAGGCTTCGGGCCAGTTGTCGAAGGCGATCCTCTGCAAGGCGCCCGTGCGCAATTCCTCGTCCGTCAGCTCGGCGCGCTTGCCGGCGCGCAAGGTCACGCTGCCCGTCGCCCCATCCACGTCGGCCGCACCGTCGAGCACGCTGACGATGCTGGTGCCGGGCTGGCGCCCCGCCTCGATGCGCACCCAGCCCGGCTGGGTCAGGATCACGCGGGCCTGGGCCGTGGTCAGCTCGAAGCCGCGCAACGCGTCGGGATTGCGCACGCGCACGCTGACCGTGCCATAGCTGAGATGCAATTTGAAACTGTCGTCATCGAGCTCGCTCACTTCCAGCTCGGAATCGCCATCGAGACGCACGGCGGCCGCGCCCACGCGCAACTCCGCCAGCGCACCGCGCTGGGTGGTCAAACGGTTATCCGTGGTGACGGGCCAGTTCAGCAGGGCGTTTTGCGCCTCGCCATCGCCGGCGCGCACCAGCACCTGCCCTTCGACGGTGGAAATGCGCCCCACGCGGGCGGGCGGGTCCTGCGCCAGGGCCAGGGAGCACGCCGACGACAGCAGCACGGCGCACACGGTGTTCAAGAAGGGGGAAGACAGGATCGGACGCATGGCGCGCTCCAGGCAGGACGGACAGAGATGAAAGGTAGACAACACCCCGATTACAGTCCTATCGGGCGGGCATCGCAAGCGGGCTTACAAATGTTTGCAACTTGATCTGGCTCAGGATGCCGCCTGGCCACCGCGCTTGACGAAGAACAAGGCCGTGCCGACAGCCATCAGCAAGCCGCCAAAGAAGCGGTTCTGCTTTTTCACGGCCCTGGCATCGCGGAAAAAGCGTTGCATCGACGAAGCCAGGAAGGCATAGCTGTGCATCACGACCTGATCGATCGTGCACATGGTGACGGCCAGGATCAGCAGTTGCGGCAGCAGGGGTGCAGCAGGGCTGATGAATTGCGGCAATACCGCCACCATGAAAATGATGCCTTTCGGATTCGTCACATTGGTCAAAAAACCCGTCAGCACGCGCCGGCCCATGGAGGGCACCACGGCGTCGGCATGCAGGTCGCCCGCCACCGCCACCTTGGCGCGCCACTGCGACAGGCCCAGGTAGATCAGGTACAAGGCGCCCACCGTCTTGACGATATTGAAGGCCACTTCGGAGGCCAGCAGCAAGGAACCGACGCCGGCGCCGGCGATGCCCAGCACCACCAGCAGCCCCAGCTGCAAGCCGAGAATGGTGGCGCTGGCCTTTTTCACCCCGTACGACAGGCCGTGCGACATCGACAGCACGGCGCCCGAGCCGGGCGAGACGGCGATGATGGAGGCGGCGATGACAAAGGTTATCCAGGTGGCGAAGTGCATGCGGTTTCCAAAAAATGGTGACGATGAACAATTTTAACCCGCTCAGTGCGGCCTTGCCGGCCCGCCCTGAGGTAAGATCGCACTCACACACCTCCTTGCCGTACAACCAAGAATAACATCATGAAAAACAACACTTTCCTCGCTCCGCCATGCCCTGCCACCACCGTGGGAGCACGCTGAGATGGCCGGCTCCAGCCTGCTGGCCCTGCTCGACGACATCGCCAGCATCCTCGACGATGTTTCCCTGATGACCAAGGTAGCCGCCAAGAAGACGGCTGGCGTGCTCGGTGACGACCTGGCACTGAACGCGCAGCAGGTGGCCGGCGTGCGCGCCGAGCGCGAACTGCCCGTCGTGTGGGCCGTCGCCGTCGGCTCGCTGAAGAACAAGGCCATCCTCGTGCCCGCCGCGCTGGCCATCAGCGCGTTCGCGCCGTGGGCCATCACGCCGCTGCTGATGGTGGGCGGCGCCTACCTGTGCTTCGAAGGCTTCGAAAAGATCGCGCACAAGTATCTGCACCCGGACGACAGCCACAAGGCCGAGCTGGCACAGGCGCTGCGCGACCCGCAGGTCGACCTCGTCGCGCTGGAAAAGGACAAGATCAAGGGCGCCATCCGCACCGATTTCATTTTGTCGGCGGAAATCATCGTCATCGCCCTGGGCACGGTGGCCGCGGCCACCTTCGCCGAGCAGGTGGCCGTCGTCGTCGGCATCGCCCTCATCATGACGGTGGGCGTGTACGGCCTGGTGGCGGGCATCGTCAAGCTCGATGACGCGGGCTTTTACCTGGCGGCGCGCAAGGGCGCGGGCGCGCTGATGGATGGCGTGCGCGGCTTTGGCCGCATGCTCGTGTCGGCGGCGCCGAAACTGATGAAATTTCTCTCCGTCGTGGGCACCCTGGCCATGTTCATGGTCGGCGGCGGCATCCTGACGCACGGCTGGCCGTGGGCCAGCGGCATGCTGCACCATGCGGAAGCAGCCGTCGGCGGCGTGGCCGGCATCGGCCCCGTGCTGGCCGCCGTCACGCCCAGCCTGATCAACGCGGTGGCCGGCCTCATCGCCGGTGGCCTGGTGCTGGCCGGCGTTACGGCCGTGTCGGCTTTATTGCGCATGGTCAAGCCAAGCAAATAAACTTTCTGGTCTGATGGGACGGCAGGCGCATCCGTGCCTGCCGCCCCGGCCATGCCGGCGGCGCTTGCCTGCCCATGGAGACCCTATGCAGACTTCCCCCATCCAACGTCCCAGCAGCGCCTTTATCGGCGCTTCCTGGGCGGCATTGCTGATCGGCGCCATCACCTACCTGTCCGGCCTGTGGAACGCCAGCATGGCGCTCAACGAAAAGGGCTATTACTTCACCATCCTCATGTATGGCCTGTTCGCCGCCATCTCGCTGCAAAAATCCGTGCGCGACCGCGCCGAAGGCATCGCCGTGACGGGCATCTATTTCGGCCTGTGCTGGATTTCCGTGCTGCTGGCCTTGCTGCTGCTCACGGTCGGCTTGTGGAACGCCACCCTGCAGAACAGCGAAAAGGGTTTCTATGCCATGGCATTCCTGCTCAGCCTGTTTGCCGCCGTCGCCGTGCAAAAGAATGTGCGCGACGTGGCGCGTGCCTCGGCCGCCTCGCCCGCCGAGGCACCGGGAACTTAAATAGAAGCAGCGCGTCTATTCCTGTATCCATGTCGGGAGAGGATGATGGGCGACCAGCAGAAACGTTTACAGATGGCACTAGAGGCAGCGCACATGGCGATCTGGGATTCGCGCATCGTCGCTGGCCAGGTCATCGACGGCACGGTCAGCTGGTCGGCCAAGGGCGCCACCTTGCTGGGCCTGGAAGAGCGCGCGCTGACGCAGCCATTTCGCAGCTTTCTCGACTGCGTGCACACCGGCGACCGCGACAAGGTGATCAAAGTGCTGCAGGACGGCGTGCGCCGGCGCGGCGGCTACGCCCTGCAATACCGCGTCGTCTGGCCCGACGGCAGCGAACACTGGCTGGCGGCCAAGGCGCACATCTTCATGGATGCCGGCGGGAAACCCGAACGCACCCTGGGCATCATCTGGGATATCACCGAACACATGGCGCGCGAGCTCATGATCGCCGAGCGCAAGGAACTGGCCGAAGTGACGCTCAGTTCCATCGGCGACGGCGTCATCACCACCGATCCGCACGGCAAGACGCGCTACCTGAACCGGGTGGCCGAGCAATTGACGGGCTGGAGCAACGCGCTGGCGCAGGGCAGGGACATCGGCCAGACCATGCCGCTGGCCGATGAACGCACGGGCGAAGCGCGCGAACACGTGGCCATGCGCTGCCTGCAACAGCGCCAGGCCATCGGCATTTCGCCCCGCTCGCAACTGATCACGCGCGAAGGGCGGCGTATCGCCATCGAAGAATCGGCCGCGCCCATCTGGTCGCGCGACGGCGATATCCTCGGCGCCGTCGTCGTGTTTCGCGACGTCAGCCACGAGCGCAAGCTGAGCCAGCAACTATCGTGGCAAGCCACGCACGACGCCCTGACGGGGCTGATCAACCGGCGCGAATTCGAACACCTGGTGGCCGGCGCCCTGCACACGGCCAAGCAGGATGGCCACATGCATGCGCTGCTGTACCTGGACCTGGACCAGTTCAAGGTCATCAACGACACCAGCGGCCATGGCGCCGGCGACGTGCTGCTGCAGCTGCTGGCCAAGATGCTGCAGGCGCGCATGCGCGACAGCGACATCCTGGCGCGCCTCGGCGGCGATGAACTGGGCGTGCTGCTGCCGCACTGTCCGCTCGAGCATGCGCGCCAGATCGGCGAACAGCTGCGCCAGTCCATCCGCGATTTCCGTTTCGCCTGGGATAACCGCAGCTTCGAGCTGGGCGTGAGCATCGGCATCGTGGAAATCAACGAGGACAGCAAGTCCATGAGCGAGCTGCTGAGCGCCGCCGACCAGGCTTGCTACCTGGCCAAGGAGCAGGGCCGCAACCGCATCCATGTCTACCAGGAGTCCGACGTCATGCTGGCGCAGCGGCATGGCGAAATGCTGTGGATCTCGCGCCTGAACGAAGCGTTCGCACACGATTATTTCCGCCTGTACGCCATGCCCATCGTGCACCTGCACGACAGCCCGGAACACCACGACGAAGTGCTGATCCGCATCCACAACAGCCAGGGCGACCTGATCTTGCCGGGCGCCTTCATTCCGGCCGCCGAACGCTACGACATGATGCTGTCCATCGACCGCTGGGTCATCCGTGCCGTCTGCCACCATATCCAGAGCGTGCGCGACAGCCTGCCGCCTTTGGACGCGCTGGCGGAAAGCCGGCGCCGCGCACCGGCCCTGTATTCCGTCAACCTGTCGGGCATGTCGCTGGCCGATGCCGGCTTGCACGACTACATCACCGAGCAGTTCGTAGAATTCGCGATTGCTCCCGAGCAAATATGCTTTGAAATCACGGAAACGGCCGTCATCGCCAACCTGCCCAAGGCGCAGGTGTTCATGCGCCAGCTCAAGGCCCTGGGCTGCCGCTTTTCGCTTGACGACTTCGGCAGCGGTTTTTCCTCGTTCGGCTACCTGAAGGCCCTGCCCGTCGACTATTTGAAGATCGACGGCGTCTTCGTGCGCGACATCGCCACCAATGCCATCAACCGCGCCATGGTCAAGGCCATCAATGAGGTGGGCCACGTGATGGGCTTGGAAACGGTGGCCGAATACGTGGAAGACGATGCCACCCTGGCCGTCATCCGCGAACTGGGCATCGACTACGCGCAAGGCTACGCCGTGGGCAGCCTGCGCCCCCTGACGGCGGGTGTCGATTAGCCGCTGCCGACAACCAGTGCCTTTAAAACAATGCCGCATTGCTATCGCTAAATGCGTGCAAGCACGACCAATCTGGAGGATTTTGATCTACATCAATAAATTTGCGCAGGCGACTCCTTACACTGATCTCCATTCTTGCAATCGTGCAAGTCTTACTCACCAATTGCTTGTTTAACTGATCAGGAAGCCGCGACCATGCGACAAAATTTGCCAGTGACTAACCGTGAAGTCCTCGTCCTGGACGATCAGGCCATCGTGTCGAAAACGGATATGAACGGCAATATCGTATATGTGAACCCCTACTTCAGCCAGGTCAGCGGCTTCAGCGAGGCAGAGCTGCTCGGTTCGCCCCAGAACATCGTGCGCCACCCGGACATGCCGGCAGAAGCGTTTGCCGACCTGTGGGCCTCGATCCAGGCCGGCACGCCGTGGACGGGCCTGGTCAAGAACCGCTGCAAGAACGGCGACTTTTACTGGGTGCGCGCCAACGTCACGCCCATCCGCGAAGCGGGCAAGACCATCGGCTACATGTCCGTGCGCGTGAAAGCGGACAAGGACCAGGTCAAGACGGCCGAAGAAGCCTATGCGGCCATCCGCAACAAGGAAGGCGGCAACATCGTCATCAAGAACGGACAGATCGTGCGCCCGGGCCTGGCGCACCTGCTGCACAACCTGACGCACATGTCGCTCAACCTACGCATCTGGGCCGCCACCTCCATCGTCAACTGTCTGCAGCTGCTGGTGTGCGTCATCAGCCTGTTCGCCAGCGGCGGAAAGATCACCAATTACGCCATCTTCGGCGCCACCCTGTTCGGCTTCCTGATCAACGTCTTCCTCTGGTACACCTTGCGCATGTCCGTGCTCAAGCCGCTGGGCAAGGCCCTGAACGGCGCGCGGGCCATTGCCGCCGGCGACCTGTCGGGCAGTTTTGAAACGGAAAGCACGGATGAAGTGGGGCAACTGCTGCGCGCGCTGCAACAGATGAACAGCAACCTGATCGCCACCATCCGCGACGTGCGCATCAACGTGGAAACCATGGCCGTGGCCACCAAGCAAATCGCCGTCGGCAATATGGACCTCTCGGGCCGCACGGAATCGCAGGCCGCCAGCCTGGAAGAGACGGCCTCGAGCATCGAGGAATTCTCGTCGACCGTGAAACAGAATGCGGACAACTCGGTGCAGGCGAATGAACTGGCCGTGGCCGCCTCGAAAGTGGCCGTGCAGGGCGGCGAGATCGTTTCCGAAGTGATCACCACCATGGACGAGATCAACACCTCGTCGAAGAAAATCGTCGACATCATCGGCCTGATCGAAGGCATCGCCTTCCAGACCAACATCCTGGCCTTGAACGCGGCCGTGGAAGCGGCGCGCGCCGGCGAGCAGGGCAGGGGCTTCGCCGTCGTGGCGGGTGAAGTGCGCAACCTGGCGCAGCGCTCGTCCGTGGCAGCCAAGGATATCAAGCAACTCATTGAAATTTCCGTCGGCAAGGTGGGCGCCGGCATGCTGCAGGTGAACCGCGCCGGCGCCACCATGGAACAAGTGGTCAGCTCCGTCAAGCAGGTGACGGCCATCATGCAGGAAATTTCCATCGCTTCGCGCGAACAGAGCATCGGCGTCGACCAGGTCAACCAGGCCATCGCCCATATGGACCAGGTGACGCAGCAGAATGCGGCCCTGGTGGAAGAAGCCGCCGCGGCCGCCACGCGCCTGGCGGAAGAAGCTGCCAGCCTGTCGCAAGCCGTGAGCCTGTTCAATTTCGGCAAGATGCCGCCACCGCGCCGCGTCGCCATGCCTGGCGGCAAATCGGGTGCTGCGGGCGCCGCGAACGCCGGCAAACCCGCCATGAAACGCCTGGCCGCCTAAACCTTTCAAGACTTCATACACACCATGCCTACACTACTCAGCAGTGCTTCCGCCGACCTGGACGCCGTCGTCGAATTCGACCCGGTCATCATCGGCAAGATGAGCCAGTCCGGCCCGCGCTACACGTCCTATCCGACCGCCGACCGTTTCCATGCCGACTTTGGCTACGGCAACTTCCTCGAAGCGCTGGCCGCCTTGCGCATGCGCGGCGGCCGCCGTCCGCTGTCGCTGTACGTGCATGTGCCGTTCTGCGACACCCTGTGCTACTACTGCGCCTGCAACAAGATCATCACGAAAGACCGCAGCAAGGCCGCTACCTATCTCAGCTATCTGAAACAGGAAATCGCCATGCAGGGCAAGCTGTTTGCCGGCATGAACCAGATCGAGCAGCTGCATTTCGGCGGCGGCACGCCCACTTACCTGAGCGAAAAGCAGATGGACGAACTGATGGCGCATTTGCGCCAGCATTTCGAGTTCGCGTCCGATGAAGACGGGGAATATTCGATCGAGATCGATCCGCGCACCGTGTCGCGCGAGCGCGTGTTTTCCCTGCGCGCGCAAGGTTTCAACCGCATCAGCCTGGGCGTGCAGGATTTCGACGCCGACGTGCAAAAGGCCGTCAACCGCATCCAGCCGGAAGCGGAAACGGTGGCCATCATGCAGGCGGCGCGCGATGCCGGTTTCCGCTCGATCAGCATCGACCTGATCTACGGCCTGCCCAAGCAAAGCCTGGATACCATGACGGAAACCTTGCGCAAGGTCATTTCCGCCAGCCCCGACCGCATCGCCCTGTACCACTACGCGCACATGCCGCACCTGTTCAAGCCGCAGCGCCGCATCCTCGACGCCGACATGCCCGACAGCGCCACCAAGCTGGCCATGCTGGGCCTGTGCATCGCGCGCCTGACGGCCGCCGGCTATGTCTACATCGGCATGGACCATTTCGCCAAGCCGACGGACGATCTGGCCGTGGCGCAGCGCCAGGGCCGTTTGCACCGCAACTTCCAGGGCTATTCCACGCGCGCGGAAGCGGACCTGATCGCCTGCGGCGTGTCGGCCATCAGTTCCGTCGGCGCCGTGTACAGCCAGAATGAGAAAACGCTCGACGCGTATTATGAAAAGCTCGACGAAGGCGTGCTGCCGATCGCGCGCGGCATCAAGCTCGACACGGACGATTTGTTGCGCCGTATCATCATCCAGATGCTGATGTGCAATTTCGAATTGTCGATCGCCAGCATCGAGCAAGCGCACCCCGTCAAATTCCGCAGCTATTTCGCCGCCGAACTGGACAAGCTGCGCGAACTGGCGCGCGACGGCTTGCTCGTCATCGAGGAAGACTGGCTGACGGTGACGCCGAAAGGACGCTTGCTGATCCGCAATATCTGCATGGTCTTCGACCGCTACCTGACCCTGGCGCGCGCCAACACGGCGCCCGACGCCGTGCAGCCGCTGCGCTACTCGAAAACGGTGTAGCGCAGCGCGATGAATGCCCTCAGCCTCGTGCCCATGTTCCTGGTCGGCCTGGCCGGCAGCGTGCACTGCATCGGCATGTGCGGCGGCATCGTCGGCGCCTTGTCGCTGGGCGGGGGCGCACCGGCGGCGCCCGTGCGCCCCGTCATTTCCATCGCCGTGGCGCGCCCCGCATTGCAGACCAGCGTGCAAGCGAACGTGCTGCGCGTGCTGGCGTACAACGGCGGACGCATAGGCAGCTACATGCTGGCTGGCGCCATGGCCGGCAGCCTGGCGGGCGCCGGCATGCTGCACCTGGCGTCATTGCAGGTGGCCGGCTACTGGCTGGCCAACCTGATGCTGGTGGCTTTGGGGCTGTACCTGATGGATGCCTGGCGCGGCCTGGCCCATCTGGAAGCGGCAGGCAATGTCGTCTGGCGCCGCGTGCGCCCGCTGCTGAAACCGCTGATGCCGATGGATACGCCGTTCAAGGCGCTGGCCGTGGGCGGCCTGTGGGGCTGGGTGCCGTGCGGCATGGTCTACAGCGCGCTGCTGACGGCCATGATGCAAGGTTCTGCCCTGAACGGCGCGGCCGCCATGGCCGCCTTCGGCCTGGGCACCCTGCCCACCCTGCTGGGCATGGGCTTGCTGGGCACGCGCTTGCGCACGCAGATGCAGCGCCGTCCCGTGCGCATCGCCAGCGGCTTGCTGGTGCTGGGCTTTGGCGTGCTGGGCCTGCTGCGCGCCGCGAATGGCGTATCGCTGGGCTGGCTCGACGCCCTGTGCGTCACGGGCCATCCATGAAAAGACGCATGAAACCAAACCTATGAATGCTGTTTTACAACCCTCCGCCTGCTTCCATTGCGGCTTGCCCGTCCCGAGCGGTTCCAGCTGGAACGTCACCATCGACGACGTGCCGCGCGCCATGTGCTGCCCCGGCTGCGAAGCGGTGGCGCAAACCATCGTCGACATCGGCCAGAGCGCGTACTACCGCGACCGCGATGAATACGCCGTCAACGCGTTTGATGCCACCCTGATGCCGCCCGAGCTGCGCCTGTACAGCAATGACGATGCACAATTCGCGCGCGACGCCAGCAGCTGCGAAGCGACCCTGTCCGTCGAAGGCATCCGCTGCGCCGCCTGCGTCTGGCTGATCGAGCGCCAGCTGACGCGCCTGCCCGGCGTGCAGGCAGCCAGCCTGAACGTCGCCACGGAGCGCCTGTACGTGCGCTGGAGCCGCGCCGAATGCGAGCCGGGCGACATCCTGCAAGCCGTGCGCCAAGTCGGCTATACGGCCTATCCGTACGACGCCGTGCGCCATGGCGAACGCCTGCAAAAAGCCAGCAAGACCCTGGGCCGCCAGCTGTTCGTGGCCGGCCTGTCGATGATGCAGGTGATGATGTACGTGGCGCCCGCCTATCTGGCCGAGGATGGCACGCTGGACGACAATATGGCCAGCCTGATGCGCTGGGCCAGCCTGCTCCTGACCCTGCCGGCCATCTGCTATTCGGCCATGCCGTTTTTCCAGGGCGCCTGGGCCAGTTTGCGCGCGCGCACCCTGGGCATGGATGTGCCCGTGGCGCTGGGCATCCTGGCGGCCTTCTTCGGCAGCGTGGTGGCGACCTTTACGGGCCGCGGCGAGGTGTATTACGACTCGGCCACAATGTTCATCTTCCTCTTGCTGTGCAGCCGCTATTTCGAGCTGCAGGCGCGCCGCAAGGCCGCCTCGGCGCTCGAGCGCCTGCAGCACGCCTTGCCCGCCTCCGCGTCGCTGATGGCGGGCTTCCCGGACAACCGCGCCACCACGCTGGTGCCTGCCGGCAGCCTGGCCATCGGTGACGTCATCCTGGTAAAACCGGGCGAGGCGATTGCCGCCGACAGCATCATCGTCGAAGGCACGAGCGCGCTCGATTTATCCCTGCTGACGGGCGAGAGCGCGGCGCAGCGCAGGAAAACCGGGGAGCGGGTGCCGGGCGGGGCGATCAACGCCAGCGCGGCGCTCATCTTGCGCGTGCTGAAACCGGCGCGCGAAAGCACCCTGTCCGACCTGTTGAAACTGATCGAACGGGCCGGCAGCGGCAAGCCGCAGATCGCGCAGTGGGCCGACAAGGTCGCCGCCTGGTTCGTGCTGGGCTTGCTGCTGTTTGCCATCGCCGTGTTCGCCTTCTGGAGCTGGCACGACCCGTCGCAGGCGTGGCCCGTGGCCATCGCCGTGCTGGTCGTCTCGTGCCCCTGCGCGCTGTCTCTCGCCACGCCGACGGCGCTGGCGGCGGCCACCGACAGCCTGCTGCGGCGCGGCGTGCTGATCGTCCAGCCGCATGTGCTGGAAACCCTGCACCGCGCCACCCACATCGTCTTCGACAAGACGGGAACCTTGACGCTGGGCCGGCCCGTGCTGCGGCAAATCGAGGGACTCGGCAGCATGAGCGAGGACGCTTGCCTGCAGGTGGCCGCCGCGCTGGAAGCGGGCAGCGCCCATCCGCTGGCGCAGGCCATCCTGGCAGCGGCAGAAGGGTTGCCAATACAGCAGCCGCGCGCACATGTAGAGCACTTGCAGGAAGTGCAGGGCCAGGGACTCGAGGGCGTGATCAATGGCGTGCGCTACCGCCTGGGCAACGCGGCCTTTGTCGCCGCCATCGCCGGGCCGCCGCTGGGCGACACGGCCGTCGGCATGCAGGGCATGACGCCGCTGTACCTGGGTACGCAGGGGCGCTGGCTGACGCGCTTCTTACTCAGCGATGCGCTGCGCCCCGAGGCGCGCGACGTGGTCGCGTATTTCCACCGGCGCGGCAAGCAGGTCGTGCTGCTTAGTGGCGACCAGGAAGCGCTGACGCAAAGCGTGGCGACGGAACTGGGCATCAACACGGCGTGCGGCGAATGCCTGCCCGATGAAAAGCTCGATTTCGTGCAGCAGTTGCAGGCGACGGGCGCCGTGGTGGCGATGGTGGGCGACGGCATCAACGACGCCGCCGTGCTGAGCGGTGCCGACGTGTCCTTCGCCATGGGTTCCGGCGCCGCCCTGGCGCAGGCGCATGCGGACACGGTGCTGCTGTCGAGCCAACTGATTTCCGTGCTCGACACGGCGAAAACAGCGGCGCGCAGCATGCGCATCATCCGCGAAAACCTGGGCTGGGCAACCCTGTACAATCTGACGGCCATCCCGGCCGCCGCGCTGGGTTTCCTGAACCCCTGGCTGTCCGGCGTCGGCATGGCTGCCAGCTCGGCCGTCGTCATCGCCAACGCCCTGCGCCTGCGGAAAGCCTGAACATGGAAGCACTCTACCTCCTGATCCCCTTGAGCGTCGTGGTCGTCTTCATCGCCCTGTGGGTGTATTTCACGGCCTCGGACGGCGGCCAGTTCGACGACCTCGTCGGACCGGGCCTGCGCGTGCTGCAGGACGACGATACGACGGCCAAGCCGGCGCCCGGCGAACCGCATCCCTGATTTCACCCGCCCGGATTGCCGGGATCTTGCATGGCTTTTTTGACCGAAATATCACTTTATTTCGATGCCAGTTCGCTACGCTTATTTCATCCGGGGAATTTTGATCCACATCAAAGTTTTTTCGCGGTCAAACACTTACTCTCTGGCCACCATCATAAATAGTAATTCCAGGGAGAGTCTTTGTGGATCAATCGCTGAACTATAACTACAAGATCGTGAAGCAATTCGCGGTCGCTACTGTGGTATGGGGCATCATCGGCATGCTGGTTGGCGTTATCATCGCCGCTCAGCTGGCCTGGCCTGCCCTGAACCTCGACATACCATGGCTGACATACGGACGCTTGCGTCCGCTGCACACGAATGCGGTGATTTTCGCCTTCGGCATCTGCGGCCTGTTCGCTACTTCGTACTACGTTGTCCAGCGCACCTGCCAGGTGCGCCTGTTTTCCGACAAACTGGCCGCCTTCACGTTCTGGGGCTGGCAAGCGGTGATCCTGTGCGCCGTCGTCACCCTGCCCTTGGGCATGACACGCGGCAAGGAATACGCCGAACTGGAATGGCCTATCGCCATCCTCATCGCCGTCGTCTGGATCGCCTACGCCATCGTTTTCTTCGGCACCCTGATCAAGCGCAAGGTCAAGCACATCTACGTGGCCAACTGGTTCTTCGGCGCCTATATCCTGGCCGTGACGATCTTGCACGTGGTCAATGGCGCCGTCATGCCAGCCTCGTTCACCAAGTCGTATTCCGCGTATGCGGGCGTGCAGGACGCGATGATCCAGTGGTGGTACGGCCATAACGCGGTGGGTTTCATCCTGACCGCCGGCTACCTGGGCATGGTCTACTACTTCATCCCGAAACAGGCCGAGCGCCCCGTGTACTCGTACCGTCTGTCGATCGTCCACTTCTGGGCGCTGATCTTCACCTACATGTGGGCCGGCCCGCATCACCTGCACTACACGGCATTGCCTGACTGGACGCAATCGATCGGCATGGTCTTCTCGCTGGTCCTCCTGGCACCAAGCTGGGGCGGCATGATCAACGGCATCATGACCCTGTCGGGCGCCTGGCACAAGCTGCGCACCGATCCGATCCTGAAATTCATGATCGTCTCGCTGTCGTTCTACGGCATCGCCACCTTCGAAGGTCCGATGATGTCGATCAAGACCATCAACTCGCTGTCGCACTACACCGACTGGACCGTTGCCCACGTGCATGCGGGCGCCCTGGGCTGGGTGGGCTTCATCACCATGGGTTCGATCTACTACCTGCTGCCGCGCCTGGCGGGCCGCACGCAGATGCACAGCACGCGCCTGGTCGACGTGCACTTCTGGGTGGCCACCATCGGCATCGTGCTGTACATCGCCGCAATGTGGATCGCCGGCGTGATGCAGGGCCTGATGTGGCGCGCGGTCAATCCGGACGGCACCCTGACCTACACCTTTGTCGAGAGCGTGAAAGCGACGTATCCGTACTACGTGGTGCGCGTGGCCGGTGGCCTGCTGTACCTGTCGGGTATGTGCATCATGGGCTACAACACCTGGATGACGCTGCGCGGCAGCAAACTCCCCGTCGCCCGCATTCCGGAACTGAACGCGGCGCACGCCTGATAGGAGCGAAAGCAAATGAAATTTTCACATGCATGGATTGAAAGAAACCCCTGGCTGCTGATCGCCCTGGTCACGGTGGTGATCAGCATCGGCGGCGCCGTCGAGATCGTTCCCCTGTTCTTCCAGAAGAGCACGACGGAGCCGGTCGCCGGCCTGAAACCGTACTCGCCGCTGCGCCTGGCGGGCCGCGACATCTACGTGCGCGAAGGCTGCTACAACTGCCACTCGCAGATGGTGCGTCCGCTGCGCGCGGAAACGGAACGCTATGGCCACTATTCGGTCGCCGGCGAATTCGTCTACGACCGTCCGTTCCAGTGGGGTTCCAAGCGCACGGGCCCCGACCTGGCCCGCGTGGGCGCGCGCTACAGCGACGAATGGCACCGCACGCACTTGAACAACCCGCGCGACGTGGTGCCCGAGTCGAACATGCCGTCCTACCCCTGGCTGGCGAAGACCAAGCTGGTGCCTGACGACATCATGCCGAAGATGCGCGCCCTGAAACGCCTGGGCCAGCCGTACAGCGATGAAGAGATCGCCGCCGGCCCCGCGCAGCTGCAGGACAAGACGGAAGAAGACGCCCTGGTCGCCTATCTGCAAGGCCTCGGTACATTAATCAAAACAAGGAATTAGCATGGCAATCGAAAACCTGTTTGACAGCGCCAGCAGCGTCATGACGGTGGTTTCCTTTACGACGTTCGTGGGCATCCTGTGGTGGACGTTCAGCCGCAGCAACAGCGACTTCGACGCGGCGGCCCGCCTGCCGTTCGCCGACGACGCGCTCGACTATCCGGCCGAGGCCGAAATGACCCTGGCGAAGGAGCATAACCATGGCTGACTTTACCAATGGCTTCTGGAATATCTACATCATCGTGCTGTCCCTGCTGGGCATCATCGGCTGCGGCGTGCTGCTGTACTCGCAGTCGAAAATCAAAGTGGTCGAGGGCGCCCCCGCTGACGGCACCACGGGCCACGTCTGGGACGAGGACTTGAAGGAACTCAATACGCCGATGCCGCGCTGGTGGATGTGGTTGTTCTACATCACCATCGTCTTCTCCCTGGCGTACCTGTTCCTGTATCCGGGCCTGGGCAACTATGCCGGCAGCCTGGGCTGGAAATCGACGGGCCAGTACGAGGAAGAACTGAAGAAGGCGGAAGCCGACTACGGTCCCCTGTTCAACAAGTACCTGAGCCAGGACTTGAAGACGGTGGCCGCCGATCCGCAGGCGCAAGCCATCGGCCAGCGCCTGTTCCTGACCTACTGCGCGCAATGCCACGGTTCGGATGCACGCGGCAACAAGGGCTTCCCCAACCTGACCGACAAGGACTGGCTGTATGGCGGCGAACCCGACATCATCAAGACCACCATCATGCACGGCCGCAATGGGCAGATGCCACCGATGGGCGCCGCCCTGGGCTCCGAAAAGGATGTCGAGAACGTGGCCCATTATGTGCTGAGCCTGTCCGGCTCGACCTCGGATCCCGTCAAGTCCGTGCTGGGCAAGGCCAAGTTCGGCGCCTGCATGGCCTGTCATGGCGCCGATGCCAAGGGTAACCAGATGCTGGGCGCGCCGAACCTGACGGACAAGACCTGGCTGTACGGCGGCAGCGCCGACACCATCATGGAAACCGTACGCAAGGGACGCAGCAACACCATGCCGGCCTTCAGCGATTTCCTCGGCGAATCCAAGGTACACGTGCTGTCGGCGTATGTCTGGAGCCTGTCGAATCCGCAGGCGCCCGCAAAGTAAAAATGGAACCTCAAGTCATCAAGATGTATGCGGCCCGCGAGCAAATCTACCCTCGCGAGGCCAAAGGACGCTACGCTACCTGGCGATGGGTATGCGTATGGCTTACCCAGCTGGCGTTCTACGGCTTGCCGTGGTTGACCTGGAATGGCAGGCAAGCCCTGCTGTTCGATTTGACCACGCGCAAGTTCTACATTTTCGGCGTCGTGCTGTGGCCCCAGGATTTCATCTATCTGGCGGCCCTGCTGATCATCTGTGCGTATTTGTTGTTCCTCGTCACGGCCATTGCCGGGCGGGTGTGGTGCGGGTTCTCCTGCCCGCAAACGGTATACACGGAAATTTTCCTGTGGGTCGAACGCCGCATCGAGGGCACGCGCAGCGCGCGCATGGCCCTCGACAAGCAGGGCCCCTCCGTGCGCAAGGCCTTCAAGAAGACGGCCAAGCACCTGGTATGGGGCGCCATCGCCCTGTGGACGGGCTTTACCTTTGTCGGCTACTTCACGCCGATCAAGGAACTGGCGCAGTCGGTGACCACCCTCAATTTCGGTCCCTGGGAATGGTTCTGGGTCTTGTTCTACAGCCTGGCAACCTACGGCAACGCGGGCTGGCTGCGCGAGCAGGTGTGCAAATACATGTGCCCCTACGCGCGCTTCCAGAGCGCCATGTTCGACCAGGACACGCTGATCATCACCTACGATGCCAAGCGCGGCGAACCGCGTGGCGCCATGAGCAAGAAGGCCGGCAACAACGACAAGCTGGGCGATTGCATCGACTGTACCCTGTGCGTGCAGGTGTGTCCGACCGGCATCGATATCCGTAACGGCCTGCAGTATGAATGCATCGGCTGCGCCGCCTGCGTCGATGCCTGCAACAGCGTGATGGACAAGGTCGAGCGGCCGCGCGGCCTGATACGCTACAGCACCGACCATGCGATGGAAAACAACTTCAATTCGAAGCAGATACGCCAGCGCGCCATGCGCCCGCGCGTCTTGATCTACACTTCCATCCTGGCCCTGATCATCATCGCCGTGTGTACCTCGCTGGCCCTGCGCACGCCCCTGAAAATGGACGTGATCCGCGACCGCGGTTCGATGGGACGCGAAGTCGAAGACGGCATGATCGAAAACGTCTACCGCCTGCAGATCATGAATACGTCCGAGCAAAGCCAGCATTTTAAAATCAGCGCTTCCGGCTTGCCGGGCCTGACCTTGCTGACGCGCGAAGAAGTGACCTTGCAGCCGACGGAAACGCTGGGCTGGCCGATCCGCCTGCGCGTGCCGCACGGCGTCGGCGAGAAGGGCTCGAACAAGATTGCGATCGAATTGCAATCGCTGGACGATCCATCGCTGCATGTGCGTGAAAGCGCGGTATTCATCGTGCCACGTTAACAAGGAAAGGCGGACGGGGACCGGGTGCCCTCGCCGCCGCCACGAAGTTGCAGGAAGGCCGGTCCCCATGCGGGGACTGGCTGATTAAACAGGAGAAACACCATGTCCGACAGTCTGAAACTGCAACCCCCCGTTGCACCGTGGTACAAGCATCGCTGGCCATGGCTGCTGATGATCGGTCCCGGCCTGTCCGTGGTCGTCGGCAGCTTCATGGGCTATATCGCGTTTACGCAGCCCGATGCGCTGGTGGTGGGCGATTATTACAAGCAGGGCAAGGCGATCAACCAGGATTTGAAGCGCGACACGATCGCCAGCGACCTGGCCATGGATACGCGCCTGTCATATGACGTGGCTGCAGCGCGCCTCAGTGGTTCCGTGCACAGCTTCGGCAAGGCTTATCAGGCGCCGCTGCAGCTGCACCTGGCGCATGCGACCCTGCCGGAAAAGGATATCAAGCTGCTGGTGCAGCCCGATGCGGCCGGCAATTTTTCCGTGGCACTGCCGATGCTCGAGCGCAGCCGCTGGCAAGTGCTGGTGGAAAACGACAAACGCGAGTGGCGCCTGTCCGGCATCTGGACCTGGCCCCTGCAACGCAGCATCGCGCTGCATGCGGACGAGGAACTGTAAGTCTTATTTGCAGACGTCCGTGCCGGCCGTAATGGCTTTCAACTTGGCCGGCTGCAGGATTTCGATCTCGCGGTTCGAGACGCGCAGCCAGCCTTCCTTCTTGAATTTCGACAATAAGCGGCTGACGCTTTCGATCGTCAGGCCCAGATAGTTGCCGATTTCCTCGCGCGACATGCGCAGCTGGAAATTGCTGCCCGAATAGCCGCGTGCTTCATAGCGCGACGCCAGGTTGACGATGAAGGCGGCAAAACGCTGGGTCGCCTGCATATTGCCCAGCAATAGCATGACGCTTTGCTCGCGCGTGATTTCCTGGCTCATCATGCGGTGGAAATGACGCAGCAGGGTCGGCATATTGCCCAGCAATTGTTCCAGGCTGGAAAACGGAATTTCACACACTTCGCTGTCTTCCAGCGCCACGGCATTACAGTGGTGGCGGTCGGCGCTGATGGCATCCATGCCCAGCAGTTCACCGGCCATCTGGAAACCCGTTACCTGCTCTTCACCACCCGGATTGATCTGGTAGGTCTTGAAGTGCCCCAGGCGGATCGCGTACAGGTTCTGGAACGAGTCGCCGATGCGGAACAGCGAGGCCCCGCGCACGATCTTGCGGCGGCGGCCGATGATCTGGTCCAGCCTATCCATGTCGCCCACATCAAGCCCCATCGGCAGGCACAATTGATGCATGCTGCAGGTCGAGCATCGTGCACGCAACGCCTCCACGTTCACGGTGGGCAAGGTGGGAGTGAGTAGCGCTTCAGTCATGTCGGTACCTTTTAGAAAATGCAACAACAAGTTTACTGCATACAGCTGCATACAGGGTTGCCGTATGCCAATTTCACCGTAAATTCGGCGAATAAACGACGTCCAGCCTTTAATTATATGGCAACATCGTCAAAAGCCCATACGGGGCGGGCAATTTGCGCGGCGGCGCTTGCCAAGCTGGGGTATTGATAGGAAAATTCCTGACAGCATTATCTGCCGCCTGTGCCGCCCGGCACTGAAAAGGAAATCATGAAGCCTCTCGGCATTAAAGCAAAAGTCGCGCTGGCCACCAGCCTGACCTCGATCGCCATGATCGCGCTGGTCACCATGATCCAGGTGCAGCACATGCGCGACGACTTCACCCGAGTACTGCTGAGCCAGCAGTCATCCCTGATCAGCCGCACCGCTGCCGAGCTCGACGACAAGCTGGGCATGCTGCTGCAGATTGTCACCCTGACGGCCAGGCAGACGCCGCCGGAATTGATCGCCCAGCCAGCCAAACTGCGCGAATACTATGCGCGCCGCTCGATGCTGGTGCTGTTCGACGACGTGCTGGTGCTCGACGCGCATGGCGCCATCGTGGCCGACATGCCGGAAGTGGCGGGGCGCGCCGGCATCAACGTCGCCGAGCGCGAGTATTTCCAGACCGTCCTGCGCACGCGCCAGCCCATGATTACCGAGCCGATGCTGGGCAAGTCGAGCGGTATGCCCATCGTGCAGATGGTGGCGCCCGTGCTGGCCGCCGATGGCCAGGTGGCCGGCGTGGTGATCGGCGTGCTGCGCCTGTACAAGGACAATCTGCTGGGCCGCCTGCGCTCGGAAAAGATCGGCAAGAGCGGCTATTACTTCATCCTCACGCGCGGCGCCGTGCCGCGCTATGTGCTGCACCCCGATACCAGCCGTTTGCTGCAGCCGCGCAAGCCGAACGCCAACCTGACGACCACCCAGCTGCTGAAGGAGGATGGCGAAGGCAGCATGGTCAGCACCAACAGCCGCGGCATCACGGCCGTCAACAGCTTCAAGCGCCTGAAATCCGTGAACTGGCTGCTGGCCGCCTCGCTGCCCGTCGAGGATGCCTTCGAACCGTTCGATGGCGTACTGTACCGGCTGGTGCTGTGGAGCATCCTCGCTTCGCTGCTGGCCGCCTTTGTTCTGGGCTTGGTCACCGTGCGCCTGCTGTCGCCGCTGGTGCGCCTGCGCGACACCCTGCTGGCCCTGCGCACCAGCGGCAGCCGTTTCACCCCCGTGCCGGTACAGCAGCGCGACGAGATCGGCGAACTGACGGAAGCGTTCAATGGCCTGATGAGCGAACGCGACCGCCTGCAGCAGGAACTCGAAGCGCGCGCGGCGGAGCTGGAGCAGGAACGCGACCGGGCCGAGGCGGCCAACCGCGCAAAGAGCGATTTCGTGGCCAACATGAGCCATGAAATCCGCACGCCCCTCAATGCCGTGCTGGGCATGGTGTATTTGCTGGGCAATACCAGGCTCGACACGGAACAGCGCAAGTACCTGACCATGGTCAGAGTGGCGGGCCAGTCGCTGCTGGGCATCCTCAACGATGTGCTCGACTATTCGAAGATCGAGGCGCGCCGCATGGAATTGTCGCCCGTCGAATTCGACCTCGATGAAGTCATGAATACCCTGGCCACGACGATGACGATGAATGCGGGCGAAAAGGAGCTGGAACTGGCCATCGCCGTCGAGCCCGACGTGCCGCGGCGCCTCGTGGGCGACGCCCAGCGCCTGCAGCAAATTCTCGTCAACCTGGCCGGCAACGCCATCAAGTTTACCGAGAGCGGCGAAGTGGTGGTGGCCGTCAGCCTGGCCGAAAGCGAAAACGGGCGCGCCTGGCTGCGCTTCGAAGTGCGCGACACGGGCATCGGCATGACGGAACTGCAGCAACAGCAGCTGTTTGCCGCGTTTTCGCAGGGCGACCAGAGCATCACGCGGCGTTTCGGCGGCACGGGCCTGGGCCTGGCCATCAGCAAGCAGCTGATCCACATGATGGGCGGCGACATCGCCGTCGCCAGCAGCGAAGGCAAGGGCAGCCGCTTCTGGTTCAGCGTGCCCTTCGAGATGCTGGCGCAGCCGGCCGAAACGCGGCGCACGCCGGCCCTGGGCCAGCTGCGCCTGCTGGTGGCCGACGACAACCGCACCACGCGCGAACTGATCGTCAAGCTGATCGAGGCGTGGGGCTGGCTGGCCGACGAAGTGGACTCCGGCTTTGCCGCCATCGAACTGTACCGCGAACGCCTGGCGCAGCAGCAGCCGTATGACGTGGTGCTGGCCGACTGGCACATGCCCGTGATGGACGGACTGGCCACGGCCAAGGCCATCCGCCAGGCGGCCAGCGGCCAGCGCCAGCCCATCGTGGTGATGGTCAACGCCTTCGCCCGCAACCACCTGGAGGAAATCTCCAGCGCGGCCGAGGCCGATGTCGTGCTGATGAAGCCGATCACGGGCTCCAGCCTGTTCGATGCCCTGCACCAGGCGCTGATCGCCAAGAATGACGGCGGCGAGCAGCGCATCCTGCACCAGCCGCTGGGCACGGAACTGGCCGGCGTGCATTTCCTGCTGGTGGAAGACAATCATTTGAACCAGGCCGTGGCGCGCGGCATCCTCGAACACATGGGCGCCACCCTGGACGTGGTGGGCGACGGCTTGCAAGCCGTGGAACGGCTGCGCACGGAAGCGCTGCGCTACGACATCGTGCTGATGGACATGCAGATGCCCGTCATGGACGGTTTCAGCGCCACCCACATCATCCGCACGGAACTGCGCCTGAACCTGCCCGTGATCGCCATGACGGCCGGCGTGCTGGCGTCCGAGCGCGAGCGCTGCATGACGGCCGGCATCAGCGACTTCATCGCCAAGCCCGTGGTGGTGGAAGAGATGATGGAAGTCATCCTGCGCCACCTGCCCAAGCGTCCGCAAGTGCAGGCGGCCGAGCCGGTACGCGTCGCCGATGAAGAAGTGTTTTCCATGGCGCCGCTGATGCGCGTGATGGGACGCGACGCGAAGGGGCGCGGCGTGCTGCGGCGCATGGTGGAAGACGCGCTGAACAAGGGCATGACGCCCGTGCGCGACGCCGAAACAGCGTTGCAATCGGGCCGCCACAGCGACGTGGCGCGCATCCTGCACGGCGTGCGCGGCTCCGTGGGCACCCTGGGCACGAAACGCCTGATCCGCGCCGCGTTCGCCACCGAGGAAGCCATCGACGCGGGCCGCCTGGACGAGGTGCCGGCGCTGCTGGCGCACACGGCGCAGGAACTGGAGCAGGCGCTGGCGGCGGCGACGGATTGGTTGTCCAGGCTGAAGGATTAAGCTCGTTTGAACCCAAGAGATAAAGGCCGGGGTCGTACCCTCAGGGTACGACCCCAGTCCTTGCTTTGGGTTTAGGCGGGCACGCCCAGGATCACGCTGGATGCCTTGAAGATCGCCGTCACGCTGCTGCCGATGGCGATGCCCAGGTCGGTGCTGCTCTGGTTGGTGATGATGGCCGCAATCGTGCCGCCGCGCGGCAAGTCCAGCACCACTTCCGTGTTGACGGCGCCCGTCTGCACCCGCGTGACGGTGCCGGCCAGCTGGTTGCGCGCGGAAAAGCGCGCGCCTTCGCTGTCCGCCACAAGGATGATGGACGAGGCCTTGATCAGCGCAAACGCTTCCGCGCCCGACACCAGGCCCAGGCTTGCGCTGCTGCCTTGCGTGACGATGGCGACGATCTGCTGGCCGCCGGGCAATTCCAGGGTGACTTCGTCGTTGACGGCGCCCTGTTTCAGTTCGGCCACCTTGCCCAGGAATTGATTGCGTGCCGTGGTTTTCATGGCCATTCTCCGTATGAGTAAAAGATCGTCGGCGATGCCTTCCGCCTGGCTGCCCAGCTGGCGCAGGTAGCGGGCATGCTCACGCTCGATGATGCGGAAATTGTCGACCAGCTGGCGCCCCCGCTGCGTCAGCCGCGTGCCGCCGCCGCCCTTGCCGCCCGTCAGGCGCTCGACCAGCGGCTCGCCGGCCAGGTTGTTCATCGCGTCGATGGCGTCCCAGGCCGCCTTGTAGCTCATCTTCACAAGCTTGGCCGCCTGCGTGATGGAGCCGCATTCGGCGATAGCGCCCAGCAATTCCACCCGGCCGGCACCGCCCAGGTTTTCTCCGCCCACCGTCATCCATACCGAGCCTTGCAAGCCGATTTCCGCTGCCGCTGATTTATCCAATGCGTTCACCCAATGCCATGTGTTCTTCCCTGTTATCGATCTGTCCGTCGCGCAAGTACAGCACATGCTCGCCCAGGATGCGCGCATCTTCCGGATCGTGTGTGATCAGGATCATGGGCACGTCCAGGCGCTGCTGCCACTGGCTCAGTTCCAAACGCATTTTGACACGCAGGGCAGGATCGAGGGCGGCAAACGGCTCGTCGAGCAGCAACGCGGTCGGCTCGGCCACGAGCGCCCTCGCCAGCGCCACCCGTTGGCGCTGGCCTCCGGACAACTCGTCGGGAAACTGGTGCGCCAGTTCCTGCAAGTGGAAGGCGTCAAGCCAATGCTCGACCTTCTGCAATTTTTCGCGCGCGCGCGGATTGAACCAGCCCCGCGCCAGGCCAAATCCCACGTTCTGGCGCACCGTCAGGTGCGGGAACAGCGCGTAATCCTGGAACAGGTAGGCGACATTGCGCTGCTGCGGCGGCAGGTTGATGCCGGCGGCGGCATCGAACAGGGTGCGCCCGTTCAGGCGGATATGGCCCGCGTCAGGCGTGAAGAGTCCGGCAATGGCTTTCAGGGTCATGCTCTTGCCTGCGCCGGACGGGCCATACATGGCGATGCGCTGGCTATCGGACGTGCATTGCACTTGCATGTCGAAGCGGCGTTTGCCGGAGCGCAAGGTGGCGCGAATGTCGAGGTCGAGTTGCATAGGCGTCATCATAGCCGTCATTTGTGCGCGATGCGCCCGGGCGCCAGGCGGCCAGCCGACAACAGCACCACGATGCAGACAAAGGAGATAATCAGGACCAGCGTATTGGCCACGTCATCCTGGCCCGCCTGCACGGCTTCATACACGGCCACCGACAGGGTTTGCGTCTTGCCGGGGATGCTGCCGGCCACCATCAGGGTGGCGCCGAATTCGCCCAGGGCGCGCACAAAGCCCAGCAGCACGCCGGCCAGGATGCCGCGCCAGGCCAGCGGCAAGGTCACGCGAAAGAAGATCGCCATTTCCGAAATGCCCAGCACGCGGGCGGCCTGCTCCAGCTGGCCGTCGACGGCCTCGAAGGCGGCGCGCGCCGGCTTGAAGACGAGGGGAAAGGCGACCACGGTGGAAGCGATCACGGCGCCTTGCCAGGTAAAAATCAGGTTGATGCCGAAGCTGTCCTGCAGCCAGACGCCCAGGGTGCCGCGCCGGCCCAGCAGCACCAGCAGGTAATAGCCGAGTACGGTGGGCGGCATCACCATCGGCAGGGTCAGGAGGGCGTCGAGCAGCTCGCGCCCGGGGAAACGCGTGCGCGCCAGCAGATAGCCCGTGCCGATGCCGAGCAACAAATTGAGCGCCGTGGCCCACGCCGCCACCTTGAGCGACAGGGCCAGCGCGGTCCAGGCGATATCCATGCAGGCGCCTACCTGAATTATGGCTTCTTGAAACCGTACTTGGCGAGGATGGCTTGCGCCGGCGCCGTCTGCAGGTAGCTGACGAAGCGCTTCGCTTCGGCGGCATTGCTGCTGCCCTTGATGGTGGCGATCGGATACAGCACGGGCGCGTCCAATGGCACGTCCAGCACCACGTTGACCTTGTCTTTCATGATGGCCGCGTCGGTGGCGTAGACAAAGCCCGCATCGACTTCGCCGCGCGCCACGTAGTCGAGCGACTGGCGCACGTTCTGCGTGCCGATGGCCTTGGTCTGCACGGCGTCCCACAGCTTGGCCTTCTTCAGCGCGCCTTCGGAATAACGGCCGACGGGCACGCTGGCCGGGTTGGCGATGGCCACGCGGGTCACGCCCTTGTGCGCCAGGTCAGCCAGGCTCTTGATGCCCAGCTTGCTATCGTGCGGCACGATCAGCACCAGGCTGTTGCCGACGAAATCCATGCGGTCGGCCGGCAAGACGAGGCCCTGCTTTTGCGCCGCATCCATGGTTTCCTGGTCGGCCGAAGCAAACACGTCCACGGGCGCGCCCTTGACGATCTGTTGCAGCAGCACGCCCGAGGCGGCAAAGTTCAAGGACACCTTGCTGCCCGGATACTGCGCCTCATAGCTTTGCGCCGCATCCTTGAACGCATTCGTCAGGCTGGCCGCGGCCGACACCACCACTTCGCCGGCAAGGGCGGAGCTGGCGGCAGTAGCGAGAAGAGCGGTGCCAAGCAGGCGGGCGAGGGAGGTGAGGCGCATGATCGTATCCTTGTAAGTGAACGGTGACAAGGACCGTAATATACACTTATATATAGCGTTCTGCCATCGCGTGGGTCAAGCAATGGCAAATCGGCAAAAGAGGAAAATGCAGCCGGCGCCGGGAGAGGACAGGCCGGCTGCGGTACGCCGATGAAGCGTGACAGCACCCAGCCGAGTAATTTCACCGCTCAGATGAAGCGATCAATTCCTGCCCAGCCTCTCAAGCAAGGCCTTTTTTTGCGCGGGCGAGGCGGAACTGGTCTTGATGCCTTGTATTTGCGCCGCCTGCCTGTCTTCCGGCATCGCCGCAAACCGTTGCGCATATTCCTCCACCAATGCGGCATTCCCGCGCAGGGCTCCCGCATACAGCCAGTAATTCGCTGTGGATACTTCGCCTTTTTTCAAATATTCCTGGCGCAGTTCGGCAATGGCCTTGCCATCCCCATCGATCGCCCGCTGCTCCAGCGGCGTCACGGCAGGTTCCCCGCGCACCCCGCCGCCATCGTGTTTCGAGCGAGTCTTCGTACCAGGGCGGAATTTTTCAGCCGCCCGGACGGGATACGACTAGGATACGAATAGACCACGACACGATACGAGCAAGATACGAACAAGATACGGCCGCCGTCAACTGACGTCGATGCGGCCAATTTTTACCTTACTGCTCCGTTCGTGTACGTTTATCGGGACTGATCCGCCGCTCGCGCTTTTTTACGATTTGATAACTGAGACAGTGAACCGAACAGGCAATCCGAGCGAATTCAGAGCCGAGACGTTTTCCTTACTCAACTGAAAATTACAAGTCCCTCCGCCGTCGGCCTCGGCGTCGATCGCCACAAATACGTCCACGTATGCTTCTTCGACACCATTGATTTCCGACAAATTGATCCGGTTATCCCTAAATCTTGTAGTTACTTCGTCAACTACGGCCTGCAGCCCTGAAGAGTTTGCGTCAGCAACAATAGCCCAAATGCCGATTTTGGCCGTCACCTCCCGGTTCGAACTCGTCGTCCAACACTCCCCTTTGCGCCGAGATTTTGAAGGTTCGATACCGAGTAAGGAAGACACTGTAACCGGGTCTAGTGAGTCACCACGCAGATAAACCGAAACGTCGATTTTCATATCCATTTCCTTCATTTTCGTTTGGCATCCTCAAGGTTTCCAACTACTTCGCCGTCCGGATCAAAAACGTCGCCAGTCTCGGGATTGACACCAAAGACGTCCGTCGGCTTACTCCCTAGGCAGTCCTGTTTGATTCCGTGGAACCGCCCCCTGCCTTCCTTCTGACCTAATCCATTCCTTCGCCCCCATTCATCCGCGCCCTTATCTCCTGGCCAAACTCCTGGAAGGAAACTGCTAGCGGACTTTGGTTGCGAAATTCCTTTTATTATCTTATCGCCGACCCACAGGCCGACGCCTAACCCGATGGCACCACCCACTACTGTGCCGACACCTGGAAACACAACAGTTCCAATTTCTGCTCCAATTACGGCTCCGCCGACAGGATTCAATCCACGCGGGTCCGTATAGCGGAGCGGGTTCCCTTGAACGTATGCGTAGGTATTGATGCCACCTCGGAGCCCGATGGGATCGCTCTGCAAATACCGCCCCAGCGATGCATCGTAGTAGCGGTGCCAGTTGTACCACAGGCCCGATTCGGCATCGTAGTACTGGCCCGGGAAGCCGATATTCAGGCCGCCAATCGTGTCGACGATGACGGCGCGGTCAAATGCGGCATTGGCGGCGCGCCATACAACGGCACCACTGGCATTGCTCATGACTTCAGGGCGACCCAGGTGATCATTGTGACTAAAGTAAACCTGGTTGGCACGCGCCATGCCAATCAGCTCGCCGTTGAACCAGAAATAATGACTGGTTTGCGCTCCCACTTCTGCCAGCAGTTCACCGCCTGGACCATAAATGGCTTGCGTGATGCCACCGGCTCCATCTTTTTGCACACGCTGGTTCAGCGCATTGGTACGATAGTCTCCGACATAACGGCCATTGACGATCACGCCACGCATGCGGTTGAATCCATCGTAGGTATAGGAACGGCTGCCATCATGGCGCGATTCGCTGGCCAGCGTGCCCACGGGGTTGTAGCTGAAGTTACGAAACTCGCCATTGCCGCTCCATGATGCGAGCCGGTTGCTGCCGCTATCGAGCACGAAACTATAATTGCTGCCTTTCCTGGCCTGGCCTGTACGATTGCCAGCCTGGTCCCAGGAGAAACTCTGATAGTCGATCCGACGCGTCACCAGTCCTACGCGGTCAGCAGCATCATAGTCAATTCCCTGATTCATATGCTCATTGCCCGAATCGATCATGGCAATGATCTGATTCGTACTGTTATGGCGATATTCCACGTTTTCCACATTGCCGGAAATGCGCGTAATGCGGCCATCCGCATCCAGCGTCACTCTGCGTGGTAAATTATTCCCGTAGCGCCATGCATGAGGCTGGCCGCTGACCGGCTGATACAGGACTGAATCAACGAGTTTCGTCCACACACCGGTCGCATTCGTCAACAGTTCACTCACGCGGCCATAAGCATCGTACGAATAAAAGGTACGCGTGCCCGATGGGTAATGGATGCCCTCCAGGCGACCAGCGGCATCATAGTCCCAGACAGTCGTATAGCTGGTGCCGTATATATTATTGACTTGTACAGTGAGCTGCCCAGATGCGTTGTAGGCGTAGCCGGTGTACCCCGTAAGATCCGTGAAACCAGTCAGGCGCCCCTTGCCAAACCGTCCCTCGTCATAGGTAAATTTCTCGGTTTCACCACTATTACTGCGTGATATTTGACGATCCAGACTATCCAGGGTGTAGCGGGTAACTCTGCCATCGGAACGTGTTTCACTTTCCAACCGGCCCGCAGGGTCATAGCCATATGTGGCGGTACCCGTATCTGGACTGACGATGCTGGTCACCTGCCCAAAACCATTATAGGTATAACGCGTTTGCAAGGGGCGCGGATCAGTCACCGATGCCAGCCTGCCTTCGGCATCATAGCCCCTTACGGTTACCCCGCCATCGGCCGCGGTCATCTTGACGAGACGATTCGCGGCGTCATACGCATATGAGGTCGAGCGGCCAGCCGCATCGGTAACGCTCACGAGATTGCCATTGTGATCGTATCGTTTGTCGAGACGCTGACTATTATTACCGAGCTCACTATACGGACGGCCCAAGGAATCCATTTCCATCGTGGCGCTCATCTCACCGGCAGCAACCGGGACTGGCACGCCAGCACTCACCTCCGCATGATGCAGGGCAGAACTCACACGCACGCTGTTGTCGGGAACATTCACCGCAATATGCGTGAATTCCCCCAGCGCATTGCCGACATATTCGACCCGGCCGCCGGCAGTGTATTGATACTGCGTCATGCTGCCGTCTGGATAACTGATGGAACGCACCAGGTCGCCCGCATGATAGGCAAGATGCGTCGTCTGGCTGCCATTGAGCGTCGTTGCCAGTAGGCGGCCCATGTCATCGTAAGCATAGGTACTGGCGACACCATTGCTGTCGGTATAGCTCGATGGGCGCCCCATGCCGTCATGGCCTGCCCACGCTTGCTGGTGGCCCAGCGGATTCGTCATGCCAGTCAGGTTGCCGCGCGTGTCGTAGTCATAGCGCGTGACTGCGGCGCCACCAGGCAGGCTGCGCGATACTGTCCAGCTCGACATGGTGCTGTTCGGATAAAACGTGTACGTGTGCACGAATTTCTTTTGCTTGCCGGTCTTCAGATCATCCCAGGTTTCGCTCTCGAGCTTTCCCGACGGGGCCCACGCATGGTAGTAGGTATAGCTGACGCGCAAGTAGGCTACGTTGCCCGCATTGCGGTATTCGGTCTTCTCAATTTCATTCCCATTCCAGCTATGCACGACCGTCTGCGCCGCGCCCGTGCCTGCCGCCGTCGTCTGGCTCAGCAGGCGGCCGCCGGCGTCATAGCTGTAGTCCGTCTTGTTGCCATTCCAGTCCAGCGTATAGTCGACGTAGCCGTTGGCGTCATACGCGGTGCTGGCGGCCGCCGCGGCGCACGTCGCCGTGCCGGCGCGGGAAACCGATGTCGGCTTCAGCTCGCCACCGATCAGGGCAAACTTGTGGGTGGTCGCTTGTTGACGCGCATCGGTCACCGTCGTTTGATTGGCGCCATAGACGAACGTCTCGCGCTCCTCTCCACCCTCGAGGCCGCTCTCGCTGACCCGGCCATCGGCGAAATACGCATAGCGGCCATGGCGCTGCCCATTGATGCTGATCCCCGTCAACAAAACGGGATTGGCCGTCTCGTAGTGATACTCGCGTACCTCCTGGCTGGCTGGCGCCGTGACCTTGGCGAGCATGCCGCTGGCATGGTATTCATAATTCCAATCATTGCCCGCCGGATCACGCACGCGGCTCACCTTGCCATTGCCGCCCCAGGTGAACTGGATCAGCTGGCCGCTGCTGTTGCTGACACTGGCAAGCTGGTTGGGATTGGCGCCGTACTGGAAATTGAGTTGCGCGCTAGCACCTTCCATGATGGAGACGATGGCACCCACTTTATTATAGGTATACGTATTGCCATTGGCCCACAGGACCCATCCCATTCCCGGCGTGTAGACCATTTCTCCCCTGCGCGCCGATTTTCCTGACAGGTATAAGTAAGAACCGGCTTTCGGGTCCAAGGTGGAGGGGAACTCGTTTTCCCCGACAAATTGATAATTGGTCGTGCTGCCGGTGGGATCGGTCACCGTCACGGAACGGGGTATGCATCGCCCCGTTCCCGTATTGCCGCAATTCGGTTCATTCAACCTGGGCACATCCACGTTGGACAGCCACTGTGGTCCGAACAGGGTGCCGACCGCATGCTTGCTGCGATAGGTTCGCTTCAGCCCCAGGCCGTACAGGCCCAAGGACTGGAAATCCACCTCAGGCTTGATCTTCTCGCCGGTGGCAATGACCACCGGATGCGCCGTCATGGCACCGCAGCGATTGATATTCGTATTGGCATTCGATGGCGCGGCATCGGTATTGGCGGGGCCTGGCGTGCCGGCACCGCGCGAAGGACGGTTGTAGAGGTCGAACATGTCGCCGGGCCAGCGGCAAAATACACCGCTCATGGCAACGCAGTCTTCATAGGCCTGCCGTTCCCGCTCGGCGGTAACGGTGATCGTGGGCATGGTGTAGCTTTGTGCAAACGGACTCTGGAAGAAGAGGATGAGGAATACTAAAACGAGTTTTTTCTGGAATAGGCTGAACATGAGAGTGAATCGGAGGTATTTTTGGCTAAGCGTCTCAAAGAATGAAACGCCAGCTAACATTGACATGTTAGCACTATATTTCATTGCTTATACGTAATGTCCTTACCGTTTTCAGGCCATTCTTCCATATTCAAAAGACACGGCCCTTTGCAGGCAATGTCGCTGCACATTCCTGATATACTGTATATAAACACAGTATATCGGGGTGAGCCATGGAATTGACGGACAAGCTGGAAATCCTGGCCGATGCGGCCAAGTACGACGCGTCCTGCGCCAGCAGCGGCGCGCCCAAACGCGATTCCATCGGCAAGGACGGCTTTGGCGCCACCTCGGGCATGGGCATTTGCCACAGCTATACGCCGGACGGGCGCTGCGTCTCGCTGCTCAAGATCCTGCTGACGAATTACTGCCTGTACGATTGCCAGTACTGCGTCAACCGTCGCAGCTCGAACGTGCCGCGCGCGCGGTTTACGGTGGCCGAGGTGGTCAAGCTGACGGCCGACTTTTACCTGCGCAACTATATCGACGGCCTGTTCCTCAGTTCCGGCATCATCCAGTCGGCCGACTATACGATGGAGCAGCTGGTGCAGGTGGCGCGCGAGTTGCGCGAGGTGCACCAGTTCCGCGGCTATATCCATCTGAAGACCATCCCCGACGCCGATCCCGCCCTGATCGCGCAGGCGGGCCGCTATGCCGACCGGCTCAGCGTGAATATCGAACTGCCGACGCAGGACAGCGTGCAAAAGCTGGCGCCAGAAAAAAGCGTGCATACGATTAAGCTGGCCATGGGCGCCATCCGCCGCAAGCTCGATGAGAAAGCGGAAGAACCGCGCGCGCCGCGTTTCGCGCCGGCCGGGCAAAGCACGCAAATGATCGTCGGCGCCGACGCCAGCGACGACCAGCAAATCCTCTCCACGGCCGAGACCCTGTACGGCAGCTACAAGCTCAAGCGCGTGTACTACTCGGCGTTCAGTCCCATCCCCGACAGCCCGAAAAGCGTGCCGCTGGCGCCGCCGCCCATGCTGCGCGAACACCGGCTGTACCAGGCCGACTTTTTACTGCGCAGCTATGGTTTCCAGGCCAGCGAACTGCTGCCCGCCACGGGCGGCAACCTGGCGCTCGATATCGATCCGAAACTGGCGTGGGCGCTGGCGCACCGCGAACATTTTCCGCTGGACTTGAACCGCGCGGCGCAGCACATGATCGCCCGCGTGCCCGGCATCGGCCTGCGCAACGCGCAGCGCATCGTCGACCTGCGCCAGTTGCGGCAAGTGCGCTACGCTGACCTGTCGCGCCTGCGCTGCAGCATGAAGAAAATCGCCCCCTTCATCATCACGGCCGACTACTTTCCCGCGCGCGACACCACCGCCTCGGAACACCTGCGCCGCGCCATGGCGGAAGCGCCGCAGCAGATGAATTTGTGGCCTGAGCTGCAGGCCGCATGAGTACGGTGGTGCGGCTGGCCCAATCGTTCGACGAGTGGCGCGCGGCCGCGCGCGAACTGATCGCGCGCGGCGTGCCACCTGCCGACGTTGCCTGGCAGTCACAGCCTGGTGATGGCGACCTGTTTTCCTCGACGCCAGATGCGACGGATACCAGCGCGCCACTGCTGCGCCTGCCCCGTTCCCTGGTGGAATTGCTGGAAAGCGCCGCCTGTTTCAACGTGCATGACCGCTGGGCATTCCTGTACCAGGTGCTCTGGCGCTGGCAGCTGGGCCAGCATGACGTGATGTCGCCGGCCGACGCGGACGGCGCGCGCCTGCATGCCATGGCCAAGGCCGTGCACCGCGAAGAGCACGACATGCATGCGTATGTGCGCTTCCGCGAGCGGGCGGAAAGCGAGGGCGCGCCCCGCTTCGTGGCCTGGTTCGAGCCCACGCACGACGTGCTGCCGCAGGTGGCGCGCCACTTCGCCCGCCGCATGGGAGCCAACAGCTGGATGATCGCCACGCCGACCGCCAGCATGCTGTGGGATGGCACGACCTTGCACGCGGGACCGGCCCTGCTGCGCGGCGCGGCCGATATCGACGATGCGGGCGAAGCCCTGTGGCTGACTTACTACCGCAGCATCTTCAATCCCGCGCGCGTCAATGCCGGCCTGCTGCGCAGCCATATCCCCTCGCGTTTCTGGAAGAATTTGCCGGAAGGCGCCATCGTGCCCGCCATGCTCAGCGGCGCCGCCAACGGCGAACGGCGCACGGGCCAGACGGCCAGCGTGGGCCAGCGCAGCGGCGCGACCATGATCCCGGTCTCCGCCGAGCGCGCCCAGCCCCCGCGCGACCTGCCCACCACCCTGGACCAATGCCGCCGCTGCGCGCTGTGGCAGCACGCCACGCAAGCCGTGCCCGGCACGGGGCCTTCTCAGGCGCGCATCATGCTGGTGGGTGAGCAGCCGGGCGACCAGGAAGACCTGGCAGGCTTGCCGTTCGTGGGCCCGGCCGGCGCGCTGCTGGACCAGGCGCTGCAGGAAGCGGGCATGGCACGCGACAGTATTTACCTGACCAATGCCGTCAAGCATTTCAAGTGGGAACCTCGTGGCAAGCGCCGCCTGCACAAGACGCCAGCGCAGCGCGAGATCCTCGCCTGCCATGGCTGGCTGGAACAGGAATTGGCCAGCGTGAAACCGCAAGTGATCGTGGCGCTGGGCAGCACGGCATTGAAGTCCATCCTGCAGGACGGCGCGGCAAGCATGACGCCGCTGGTCGGCACGCCCATCCGGCACGATGGACGCTGGGTGGTCGCCGTATATCACCCCTCGTATGTGCTGCGCGCGCCGGATGAGGGGAGCCGGCGGCAGGCTTACGAAGTGATCGTGGCGGGGTTGCGGCAGGCGCTGCTGCTAGGGCAGGATAGCCATCACAGCGTTGAAGCAGGCACTTCCTGCCCCTCATCGCGCCGCGCATAGCGTTGCGCGATCACGGCGCAGATCATCAGCTGAATCTGGTGGAACAACATCAGCGGCAAGATCACCATGCCCAGCGAACGGGTGGAAAACAGCACCTTGGCCATCGGCACGCCGCTGGCCAGGCTTTTCTTCGAGGCGCAAAAGACGATGGCGATTTCGTCTTCCTTGTTGAAACCCAGGCGGCGGCTGATGAAGGTGGAAATGCCCAGCACCAGCGCCAGCAGCAGCAGGCTGATCAAGCCCAGGGCGACCAGGGTTTCCACCGAAATCGTATGCCACAGGCCTTCGCTGACGGCTTCGCTGAAGGCCGTGTAGACCACCAGCAAGATCGAACCCTGATCGACATATTTCAGGGTGGCTTTATGGCGGTCAACCCAACGGCCGATCCAGCGACGCAGGAACTGGCCGGCCAGGAATGGCAGCAGCAGTTGCATGACGATGGACAGCACGGCGTCCACCGACGACTTGCTTTCCGCGCCCTTGGCCACCAGCAAGCCCACCAGGATGGGGGCGAGGAAGATACCGATGAAGTTCGAGGCCGAGGCGCTGCAGATGGCGGCCGGTACGTTGCCGCGCGCCATGGCCGTCATGGCGATCGATGATTGCACAGTAGAGGGCAGCGCGCACAGGAACAAAATGCCCATGTACAGGTCGGGCGTCAGGAAGGTCAGCGCCAGCGGACGCAGGGCCAGGCCCAGCAGCGGAAACAGGACAAAGGTGCTGGCCAGCACCAGCAAGTGCAGTCGCCAGTGCATGGCGCCGGCCACCACGGCTTCGCGCGACAGCTTGGCGCCATGCAGGAAGAACAGGGCGCCGATGGCAACCGTGGTGATGTTGCCGAAGACCACGGCCGTCTGGCCCGTACAGGGCAGGAATGTGGCCAGCCCCACGGTGACGAGCAGGGCGATGGTGAAATTATCGGGTTTCAGATTGCGCAACAGGGCAGCGGGGGAAAAAGAAGACATGCGGTAGCCTGGTAACGGTGCAGCCTTGCAACAGCATGCTGTGCCGGGGATGACAAACAGCGCCGGGAGCGGCGCCAGTACTGGCTATTCTACCTGTATTGCCCAATTCCTTGCCTGATGGCATGGCCTGGCTTTTCGGCGCAAACCGGGCGGACAAAAAAATGCCCTGTCCGCAGACAGGGCAACCCGGAGTAAAGTACAGCGCGAGGCGTTACCGCGCGGGGATTAGCCGGCGGCTTTGACTTTCAGCTCGTTCTTGATTTCTTTCACGCCGCTCACGGAAGCGACGATCTGCACGACGCGGTCACCCGCTTCGGCGCTCGGCACGTCGCCCGACAGGACGACCACACCTTGCTGGGTTGCTACCTTGACTGGCAGGGCAGCGGCTTGCGCATCGGCGCTCAGGGCGGCCTTGGCCGAGGAAGTGATGGTTTCATCAGGGACGGCAGCGGCAGCGTTGGCGGCCACTACGGTGTCAGCAGGAGCTTGTGCTTTTGGGGCGGAGTCAGCTGCATGCGAAGCGGTGATCGAGGCGCCCGACAGTACGATAGCGGCAACCAGGGTATTGAACAGTTTCGATGTTTGCATGGTAGTTCCTCTCAATGAAGTTAAAAGCTTCTTACTTGGATAAAGCAACACTTTGAAGCGTCACATCTACCCATACAGCAAGCACCGTGCCAGCTTTTAAATTTCCTTGAAAATCAACGACTTACATTCTAACTCGATTTTTCCAGCCCGTTTGAGACGGATCTGGCCGAAAAAACGGGGCTTTTTGTCGCCTGACAGCGACAGCTTGTGGCAAGACCGTCAATGTTTTACGCCAAGCCCCTGATTTTCAACGCTTTATTTTTGTCGCTATTCAGCGACAGGGTCGCCGTCAAGCCGGAACAGGGCCGGCGTCAGCTCGTATTTCTGTAATAAACGGTAGAACTCCGTGCGGTTGCGGTCGGCCAAGCGGGCCGCGTCGGCCACGTTGCCATCCGTCAGGCGCAGCAATTGGATCAGGTAGTCGCGCTCGAAGCGCTGCTTGGCTTCGTTGTAGCTGAGCGCCTCCAAGGACGGCACGCGCAGCGCGCGCTGCACCAGGGACAAGGGCACCAGCGGCGCCGTGGCCAGCGCGCACACTTGCTCGACGACATTGACCAACTGGCGCACATTGCCGGGCCATGGCGCGGCCACCAGGGCAGTCAAGGCATCGGGCGCGAAGCCATTCAGGGGTTTCTGGTACTTGGCCGCCAGCTTCTGCAGGAAATGGTTCGCCAGCAGAGAAATGTCTTCGCGGCGCTCGGCCAGCGGCGGCAGGGTCAAGGTCACGACATTGAGGCGGTAATACAGGTCTTCGCGGAATTGCCCCTCCTGCATGGCCACGTCCAGGTCGCGGTGCGTGGCGGACAGGAGCCGCACGTCAACCGGGCGCGTCTGGTCGGCGCCCACGGGGCGTACGGCCCGCTCCTGCAGCACGCGCAGCAGTTTCACCTGCAGCGGCAAGGGCATGTCGCCGATCTCATCTAAAAACAGGGTGCCGCCATCGGCCGCCTGGAACAAGCCTTCGCGGTTGCCGACGGCCCCCGTAAACGAGCCTTTGACGTGGCCAAACAGTTCCGATTCCAGCAGCTGCTCGGGAATGGCGCCACAGTTGACGGCAATGAACGGCGCCTTGGCGCGGCGGCTGGCGTTGTGCAGGGCGCGCGCCAGCAATTCCTTGCCCGTGCCGGAGGGTCCGCGGATCAGGATGCTGGCGTCCGATCCGGCCACCAGCTTGGCTTCGGCCAGCAGTTCGGCCATCTGCGCACTGCGGCTGATCAGCTCGGCACGCCAGCTCTCGTCACCGGACGCTGCGGCCGGCATGACGGTGGACAAGTTGATGGCATACGCCACTTTTTCCATCAGCAGCTTGCCGTCGAACGGCTTTGTCAGATACGCAAACGCGCCGCGCGCCGTCGCCTCGACGGCATCGGGAATGGTACCGTGCGCCGTCAAGAGAATCACGGGCAGGGCCGAATGCTGGCGGCGGATTTCATCGAACAAGGCCAGGCCGTCGCGGCCCGGTAATTGCACGTCGGTAATGACCAAGGCCGGCAATTCCACGGCCAGGCGCGCCAGTGCCGCTTCCGCGCTGCCCACGGCCGTCACGCGATAGTTGCCCGCCTTCAGGCGGATGGTCAGCAGGCGCAGCAGGTCGGGATCGTCGTCGACCAATAGAATGTGGGCGTGCTCGCTCATTTCGGCGCTCCCGCGGCGGGGCGCACGGACAGGCTGCGCTCGATGTTTTTCAGTGCTTCCAGTTTTTCATTGAGCTGGTCGATGCGGCGCTGGGCGTCGCGCAACTGCGTGTTGAGCTTGTCGATGCTCTCTTCCTGGCGGCGCAGCTCCGCATACTGGCTGCCGAGCAATTGCGCCAACGGCGCCAGCAATTGCGCGTCCTTGCCCGTGGCCGTGGCCAGCGGTTCCAGCAAGGCTTGCGCGCGGGCCAGGTCCCCGGGACCGCGCAAGGCCGCTTGCAGCATGGCGCGGCGCAGCGTGTTGTGCGGCGCGTGATCGGCCTTGGCCAGGTCCAGCTGCGCTTTCACCAGTTCCGACGGCGTCATCAGGCGCAAGGCGCCTTGATACGCCAGCAATTCGGTCAGCTGAGGATCGGCCACCACCACCACGCGCGGCGGCGTTTGCACCAGCACGGGCGTCTGGATGGGGGGCTTGGCGGCGCAAGCACCCAACAGCAGCGCGCTGGCGGCCATGCCGGCCAGGGAAATTCTCGTCATCATAAGGGCAGTTCTATCCGAAAATGCGCGCCGGCGGGGCGCGGTAAAAGAGTGACGCTGCCATCGTGGGCGGCGATATATTCGCGTACGATGGACAGGCCGATGCCATTGCCGTTGCGCGCGCCGGCCGCCTGGCGCACTCCCTGGTAAAACGGTTCAAAAATCCGCGCAGCATCCTCGGGCGCCACGCCGGCTCCCTCGTCGATGCAGTCGATGCGCACGCGGCCGCCTTCGCAAGACAGGGTAAACCGTATGGTGCCGCCTTCCGGGCTGAAGCGCACGGCATTCGACAACAGGTTCGCCAAGGCCGTCGCCAGCTTGTCGCGGTCGGCCTGCACGATCAGCGACTCGCCCTGCACCTCGACCGTCAAACGGCGCGCCAGCCATTGCAGGCGCTGCCCGGCCACCACATCTTGCAGCAAGACCAGCAGATCGACCTTGCTGCGCGCCAGGTGCTGGGCGTCAAAAGCGGCGGTATTGTAGCGCAGCAAGTCTTCGATCTGGGTTTGCAGCGAGGCCGTGTTTTGCTGCAGGATGCCGGCGATTTCGCGCTGGCTGTCGCTGAGCTTGCCGGCCACCTCGTCTTCCAGCAAGGCCACGCCTTCGCGCAGGGCTGCCAGCGGGGTTTTCAACTCATGCGAAATATGGCGCAAAAAACGCTCCTTGTCGGCATCGAGATCGGCCAGGCGCTGGCGCAGCCAGTCGAGCTGCTGGCCCAGGCGGCGCGTATCGGCCGGTCCACCGACGACGATGGGCTGGTCATAGCGCTTGTCGCCCAGGCGCTCGATGGCCGTCTCGATGCGACGCAGCGGGCGCGACAGCAAGAAGCCAAAGCAGGTGGCCAGCACGGCCGCCAGCAGCACGGCGCCGCCCACCAGTACGCCCAGCAGGCGGCGCTGGCGTTCCAGCTCGGCCAGCAGGGCGTCGTTGCGGCTGCCGATTTCCGTCTTGCTTTCGCGCGCCAGGCTGTCATTGATCTGCGTCATGCGGGCAAACGCGCGGTACACGACGGCATGGCCATCGCGCTTGCGGCGCTTACCCGCTTGCAAGACTTCCCACGCCGATTGCGCCTGCACCGTCCATTCGTCGGCCAGCTGGGGAGCGAACTCGGGCGTGGCCCGGTTCAGCACTTGCAGCGCCGCCGTCGCTTCGTCGCGGGCCGCCGCGTAGCGCTCGCGGAACACGGGGTCGTCGAGCACGAGGAATTGGCGCGCGCTGCGCTCCATGGCCAGCGTGCGCTCGGACAGGCGCTGCGACTGTTCCGTCAAGGCAATCGCCTGCGCCGCCGTCTCGCGCCCCAACCGCGCCAGGTGTTCCAGGGTCAGCAGGGCTTGCACGGAGGTGGCCGTCAAAATGCCCGTCGTCAAAATGAAGGCGGCAAATAACAGTTGGCGAAAGGAAAGTCGGGACAAGGTAGGCGCCTTCGGTTCAGTCTGGACAGTAAAAGGCGCATGGTACGCTAAGCTTTCATTCGGAGACGCCAGCCACTCTGAAATGATCAATTTTGCAACACTGTCGCTTTTCCAGCCGCCAGCAAGGCCCCGGCGGCGGCGCACGAATACTCCTAGTACAATAGAGAAAAGCTTCATACAGGCATCAAACTGGGGCCCGCCCTGGCATTGCGCCAGTTTGCCCCCATATGTGATGCAGCCCCACTGACACTCCGAATCACCTACCGCAGAGATCCCATACCGCATGAGCACATTTGAAAAAGTCAGCAGCAACTTCATTCCAGTCTTGCAGGCAACCATCGAACAATATGTCGAGCCAGCAACGGGCATGCGCCATATCCACATGCATACCGAGCAGGCTGAGATGGTGTTCCTGGTGGCCTTTCCCACTGTGCCGGAAGTGAGCGACGGGCGCGCCCACATCCTCGAGCACCTGGCCTTGTGCGGCTCGTCCCGCTACCCGGTGCGCGACCCCTTCTTCTCGATGCTGCGCCGCTCGACGGCCACGTTCATGAATGCGATGACCTATCCGGACCGCACCGTGTACCCGTTCGCCAGCACCGACCGCAAGGATTTCTTCAACTTGCTCGACGTCTACCTGGACGCGGCCTTCTTCCCGAACCTCGATTACCTGAATTTCCGCCAGGAAGGCTGGCGCCATGCGTTCGAAGGCGACAAGCTGGTGTACCAGGGCATCGTCTTCAATGAAATGAAGGGCGCTTTCAACAGCCCCATGCGCGCGCTCGACAGCGGCATCGCCAGCGCCTTGCTCAAGGGTACGACGTATGAAGTGGAGTCGGGCGGCGATCCGCTGGTGATCCCGGAACTGACGCATGACATGCTGAAAGAATTCCACGCCAGCCACTACCATCCGTCGCAAGCCGTGATCATGACCGCCGGCAATATCGAAGCGTCGGCCGTGCAGGAACAAGTCGCCGAGCGCGTGCTGTCCAAGCTCAGCGGTTTCTCCGAACGCCGCCTGCCGCAGCTGGCGCCCGCGTGGACCACGCCGCAGGAAAACATCGTCAAGATTCCGTCGCAGGAAGCGCGCGACGATGAGTTCGGCCTGCAATTCGCCTGGCTGATGGGCGAGTCGAGCGACCCCATCGCGTACTACCACGCGCATCTGCTGTCGCACGGCTTGCTGGGCGAATCGTCGGCGCCCATCATGCGCGCCATGGAATCGGCCGGCTATGGCCGCCCATCGGATATGAATGGCCGCGACGCGGGCATCCGCCAGATGGTGTTCCACATCGGCATGGAAGGTTTAACCAAAGAACAAATCGCCGATGCGCACCAGCGCATCTGGACGGCCCTGGAAGAGACGGCGCAAGAGGGTATTCCCGCCGCCGTGCTGCACGCGGCCTTGCGCGACATCAAGTACAGCCAGCGCGAAATCAGCAGCGGCCGCATGCCATACGGCCTGGGCCGCTTGCTGCACGCCTTGCCGCTGGCCATGTACGGCGGCGACGTGATGGATGCGTTCGACAACGCGGCCATCCTGGAAACCCTGGAACAACAGATCGAAGACCCGGAATTCTTCAAGCAGCTGGTGCGCGAGCTGATCGCCAATCCGACCCGCTTGACGACCCACGTGGTGCCCGACAGCGCCTACTTCACGGACCGCGCCGCACAGGAAGACGCCAAGCTGGCGGCCCTGCAAGCGACGCTGACGGATGCGGAACGCGAGCACATCGTGGCCGAGTCCGCCGCGCTGGAAGCGCATCAGCAACTGCCATCGAATTCCGAAGTCTTGCCGCGCATCCGCCCCGGCGACGTCAGTGCGCTGCCGCGCCCGGCACTGCCGATTCCCGCCGCCGTCGACGGCGCCGTGGCGTTCAGTATCGCCTCGAACGGCATCAGCTATGCCAACGTACTGTACGACGTGTCGAACCTGCCGGAAGCGTCGTGGCCCTGGCTGCGCCTGTACACGGACCTGGCGCCGGAACTGGGCGTGGGCGACATGTCGTTCGACGACGCCAGCGCCTGGCGCCAGAGCATGGTTCCCTCGTTCCACATCGGCCTGGAAGCCATTCCCCGCCCGCAACAAGCGATGCGCGTGGAATTGTCGTTCTCGGCCAGCGGCTTGCGTGAAGAACACGCGGCGATCGCCGCCGTGCTGTCGGCCTGGATCGCCAAGCCCCGCTTCGATGAAGAAGAGCGCCTGGCTTTCCTGATCGAAAGCCTGGTGCAGGACAAATTGAGCAGCCTGGCCGAATCGGGCAACCGCTACGCCATGCTGGCTGCGGCGGCGCCGCTGTCGCCCACGCGCCGCTTCGACGACATCGTCGGCGGCCCGGCAGCGCTGCCGTTCTACCGCCGCTTGCAGCAATTGAGCAAGACGTCGGCAGGCTTGCAGGAAATCGCCCGCGAACTCGACACCCTGCACGCGCACATCATCGCCCAGCAGCCGACCGTGCTGTGCGCAGGCCTGGAGCAAGATGGCATCACCCTGGCCCGCTTGCTGGAATTGCCGGCAGCCAGCACCGATGCCACGACGCCAAGCGACACGGCAACGCCAAATGCCTTGCCGCTGGCCAACACGGCCCTGCATGCGACGAGCCAGATCAACCATTGCTTCGTGTCCTGGGCCGTGCCTGGCGTGCACAACCCGGACGCGTCCGCCCTGGCCGTGGCCGCCGAACTGATGACCAACCAGGTGCTGCATACGGCCCTGCGCGAAAAAGGCGGCGCGTATGGCGGCAGCGCCAGCTATGCGGCCGGCGCCGGCACGTTCACGTTGAGTTCCTACCGCGATCCGCGCCTGGCCGGCACGTACGCCGACTTCGGCACGACCCTGGATCAAATCCTCGACGGCGATTTCTCGCAGGAACAAGTGGAAGAAGCCATCATCTGCGTCATCAAGGGCCTCGACAAGCCGCACTCGCCATACGCGGAAGCGCTGACGGCGTGGAACATGCAGCAGCGCGGCACGACGGAAGCCGTGCGCCAGCAATTCCGCACCGGCGTGCTCAATTGCACCCTGGCGCAGATCAAGGCTGTCACGCGCACCTGGCTGAAGAACGGCCAGCCGAGCCGCGCCGCGTTTGCGGGCAACACGACGCAAGACCTGGCCGGACTGGAAGTGGTCGATTTATTGGCGCTGGCTTCCTGAGCTGGCCGGAGACGTCGGATTACGCGCGGCGTTGCCGCGCTAATCCGACCTACCCGATCTGTCGCGTAGGTCGGCTTAGCGGCGGCACGCCGCGTAATCCGACACCACCAGACACCACCACCTATCAGCCAGGTACGGCGCCTGGTTCCATGTACATCAACTCCCACTGATGTCCATCCAGGTCCTGGAAACTGTGGCCATACATGAAGCCGAAATCCATCGGCTCCTTGTAGATGCTGCCGCCCGCCTGGACGGCCTTCGCCACCAGCTCATCGACTTCGCCCCGGCTCTCGGCCGACAGGCACACGAGCACTTCCGTCGCCACCTTGGTATCGCACAGCTGCTTGGGCGTAAATTGCTGGAATTTGTCGTGCGTCAACAGCATCACGAAGATGTCGTCGGCAACGATCATGCACGTCGCCGTTTCATCGGTGAAGTGGGCGTTGAAACTGAAGCCCAGCGCCGTGAAGAACGTCACGGAACGTTCCAGCGACTGGACGGGCAGATTGACAAAGATTTTGCGGGCCATCATGTCTCCTTGTGGGTCGTATGAGTGTGCTGCCCGCCGATTCTACACCGGCTTTTTACGTGCCAGCGCGTCCCACGGTCTTCGGCGCGTAGCCGAAATAGCGGCTGAACGCGGCGCTGAAATTGGACGGATGGCGATAGCCCGTTTGCCAGCCCGCCTGGGCGACTTGGCAACCATTTTCCAGCAGTAACTTTGCCCGCTGCATGCGCAGCGCCAGCAGGGTGCGCTGCGGACTGTCGTTGTAGCGGTAGCGCCATCCTTGCTTGAGCTTGAACAGGCTCAGCCCCACTTGCGCGCACAAGTAATCGAGCGTGAGGTCTTGCGCCATCTGCTCCTGCATCAGCGCGTAGGCACGCTCCAGCTTGATCATCTCGGCCTCGGGCCAGCGCGGCGCGGGAGCGGACGCGGGCGCCGGGCGCAGTGCCCGCAACTGTTCCGCCAGGACACTGAGCACGCCGATATGCACGGCCAGCGGGTCTGTCGCACGCAGCAGCGCCCGCGCCTGCAGGGCGGAGGCCGCCGTGGTGGCCGCATGCGCCAGCTGGCGCGCGCCTCCGTTGGGCAGCAGGGATGCCAGGCCCTCCGGCCAGTAGCGCGCCAGCGCGTCTTCAGCGACCAGCACGCGCAATTGCGCCGCCCGTTGATTCGCCTCGAAACGGCGCTCGCCGCTGACGTGGCGAAACGCCGTCACCGTCGTATGCCCCCCCCGGAAACGCAATTGTTCGCCATCGCGCGTCGTGTAGCCGGACACGCCTTGCAGGCCGATGGTGATCACCATGCCGCCCGCATCGTCATGCTTCGATTGCTCGACGAGCGCCAGCCGCGGGCGGTAATCGGAATGCACGAGCAGCAAGCCCTGATCGACCTGGCGCTGGTCGGCGCGGCACTCGCCCATGCCGGGATCAAGCTGGCGCCGCGTCCAGCCTGCCGCTTCCCTGTCCTGTTCCATCATCGCTCCTCCTGTTTTCGCGCGCGCCGTCGCGCATACGAAATGCGCCGGGTCGCACACAAATGCAAATGATAATTATTCTCATTGTTGCATAAAATAGCGTTATGCACACCTCGTGCCCACTACGCAGAAAGGAAGCACCATGCCGTTCACCTCACAACACGCCTTGCAACCCTACTGGGACCTGGCCGTCGCCCCCGTGCAGGCGGACGGGCTGGCCGCCGCCCTGGAACTGGGCATTTTTGAACTGCTGGTCACGCCGCACACGCCGGCGCAGCTGGCCGACACCCTGTCGCTGCACGCGCCGCACACGGCCCTGCTGCTGGAATTACTCTGGAGCATGCAGGTGCTGGAACGCGATGCGGCCGATGGCGAGGCACAGCGCTACCGCTGCACGGCCGCCACCTTGCAGTATTTCTGCCGCACCTCCGTGGCCTTTTGCGGCGACGCCTGGCTGTACCGGCTGCATGCGCTGCGCCATTTCGCCACGCAGCTCAGTACACTGGTGCGCGAGGGTGGCAAGGCCGCACCGTACAACACGGCGACTGGGGTCAACTGGGCCGCTGCCGCGCAGCAGCAGATTGGCCAGGAACAACGCGCCGTCACCATGCGCGCGGCCCTGTCCGTGATGCAGCGCATCGCCCCGTTTGCGAACGGCAACACGCCCTTGCGCCTGCTTGACGTGGGTGGCGGCCCGGGCTGGGTTGCCATTGCACTGGCGCAAGCCCATGCGGGCTTGCACGGCTGCGTTTTCGACTGGCCGGAAACGGTGGCCGTGGCGGCAGCGAACATCGCCCATGCGCAACTATCGGACCGGCTGGAAACGCTGGGTGGCGACCTGGACAGCGACGATATCGGCAGTGGCTACGATCTCATCTGGTGCTCGTCCGTGCTGCATTTCGTGCCCGACATGGCGGCGGCCTTGCGCAAGATCCATGCAGCCTTGAAACCCGGAGGTGTCTTCATCTGCGTGCAGGCGGAAATCGCCCCGGCAGCCGGCGACGCGGCGCGCGTGCTGCCGTATTACTTGCCGATGCGCATGCTGGGCCGCACGGTAACTCTACAGGGAGAATTGGCGCAGTTGCTGCGCGACACGGGCTGGCGGGAAGTGGAACAATACAGCGCCAGCGATTTCCCCATGGCGCCCGTGCAGGTGTTGATTGCGCGCACTTGAATTTCAGGCGTTTTCAATCGCCCCATTCTGCAGCGATTCGATGATCAAGCCAGCCAGCCGCTCGACGGGCGGCCTCGACACGCTGGAGGCGCGCAGCAGCTCCAGCGACAACGGGGGCAGGGCGGGCAAGCCCGCCGCCACGTGATCGAGCGCGCGCACGGTTGAGGGCAAGCCCAGGCCCGTGCGCACCGTCACGCCCAACCCGGCTGCGGCCGCCGCCCACAGACCGGCCAGGCTGGGGCTGGTAAACGCCGTGCGCCAGGCGATGCCGGCATGGTCCAGCGCTTGCGTGGCGCAGCGCTGGAACAGGCAGTCGCGGTCGAACGCAATGAGCGGCAACGGTTCGCCCGACTCGGGCCGCCAGGCCAGGCTGGACGAGGCGATCCAGCGCATCGCCGGTTCGGCAATATGCTGGCGCTGCTGCGACGGATACTCGGCCACGTCAGCGATGCACGCGCCGCCCCACAGCAGGGCCAGGTCCAGCTGGCCCATGGCCAGGCCTTGCATCAAGGCCGTGTTGCGCGCCACGTGCGCCTCGATGCGCACCTTCGGATGCGCGCGGGCAAAGCGCCCCAGCACGTCGGGCAGCAAGGCTTCGCCAAAATCCTCTTGCAAGCCCAGCCGGATCCAGCCTTCCAGTTCCGCGCCGCGCAAGGCGACGGCCGCCTCGTCGTTCAGTTCCAGCAAACGGCGCGCATAGCCGAGCAAGACTTCGCCGGCCGGCGTCAGCGCCAGTCCCCGGCCATCCTTGCGGAACAGGGGCATGCCCGCCTGCTCCTCGAGTTTTTTCAGCTGCGCGCTGACGGCCGAGGTGGAACGGCCCACCTTGTCCGCCGCGCGGGCAAAGCTGCCCAGCTCGATGCCAGCCACATAGCTGCGCAAGAAGGCGATGTCGAAATTCAGCAAGCTCATGGCGTGACGGAGATTGTCCTGTTTTATGGGATGGTGACTGGTAAATTATCTGATATTCAGAACGATCGTACTGCGCAACACTGTCAGGGTCAACCACTTTCCCCTCCCTGCCATGACCACCAGCTGCCCAGCCGTTCCTGTTCCTGTTCCTGTCCCCGCCACCGCGCCCGCGCTGGGCAATGCCCACCGCTGGAAGGTGCTGGCCGTCGGCGTGGCCGCCAATGCCAGCTTTTCCGCCGCCGCCAACGGCATGCCCACGACGGCCATCTGGCTGCGCAGCGGCTATCACCTGAGCAATACGGAACTGGGCGTGGCGCTGGGCGCCATGGGCTTGGGCGTGGCCCTGACCGAATTGCCATGGGGTATGGCCACCGACCGCTGGGGCGACCGCCCCGTGCTGCTGACGGGCTTGCTGGGGTCCATGCTGGCACTATTGACCTTGCTGCTATGGATCACCCCGACTGAGGGCACGGTGCCACCGCTATGGGCGCTGGCGGCCGGACTGGCGCTGGTCGGCGTGCTGGGCGGCAGCGTGAATGGCGCCAGCGGCCGCGCCGTGATGCGCTGGTTCGGCGCCGGCGAACGGGGTTTCGCCATGAGCATCCGCCAGACGGCCGTGCCCCTGGGCGGCGGCCTCGGCGCCCTCGTCCTGCCCAGCCTGGCATCGCGCTATGGCTTCATGCCCGTGTTTGGCGCCCTGGCCCTCGTATGCGCCCTGTCGGCGTTTTTTACGTGGCGCTGGATGCATGAACCCGATTTCTCTGCCGAGGCTGCCACGGGCCCGCACAACGCGTCCACGGGCCTGATGGAGGTCAAGCCTGCGCCGCCTTTGCGGAATCGTAAAGTCTGGCGCATGGTGGCCGCCATCGGCTTGCTGTGCGTGCCGCAATTTGCCGTGCTCAGCTTCGCCACCGTCTTCCTGCACGATCATGGCCACCTGGGCCTGGCGGCCATCACGGCCGTGATGGTGGCCCTGCAGGCGGGCGCCATGGTGATGCGCATCTGGAGCGGACGCCACACGGACCGCCACGCGAACCGGCCCGCCTGGCTGCGCGGCTCGGCCCTGGTGGCGCTGACGTCGTTCATTGTGCTTGGATGCATCGCCTGGCTGGACGCGCCGGGCTGGCTGCTGATGGCCGCCGTGGTGGCTGCCGGCATCGCCGTATCCGCCTGGCATGGCGTGGCCTACACGGAGCTGGCCACGGAAGCGGGCGGCGCCAACGCGGGCACGGCTCTGGGCATGGCAAACACGGCGGTCTACGTGGGGCTGTTCCTTACGCCGATCGCCATCCCGCACCTGCTGGCGGCCAGCAGCTGGCCCGTCGTGTGGTGGCTGGCGGGGCTGGTGGCGCTAGGCACCTGGCCCCTGTTTCCCAAGGCTTAGGGCAAGACAGAAATGCGGTAGACGCAGCGCATGGCATTGGCCAGCACATGCTGCTCGCGCACGATGCTGGCGCCTGGCCCCACCACTTCCTGGAACAGCTGCAATTCGGAGCGGCAAAAGCCCTGGCAGGTGCGCGCGGCGGCGCAGATGGGGCAGTGGTCTTCGATCAGCAGCCAGTCGTCGCCGTCCGCTTCCACGCGCGCCATATAGCCCTCTTCATCGCGCACGGCCGCCAGCTGCTGCAAGCGCGTGGGCAAATCCGGCGCCGAGCACGCCAACGCATACGCGCTGCGGCTTTCCTCCTCGCGCTGGGTGATGAGTTTATCCAGCCCCGCTTCGCCGAACAGCTGGCGCACCGAGCCGATCAGCTTGATCGTCAGCTGCGCATGCGTGTCGGGAAAGCGCGCATTGCCCGCCTCCGTCAAGACCCAGTTCTGGCGCGGCCGTCCGGCGCCCGCCTGCGCTTCCTGGCGCCCCTCGATCAAACCCGCCGCCACCAGCTTTTGCACTTGCTGGCGCGCCGCCTCGCCCGTCATGTCCAGCGTCTTGGCCAGGGTTGCCGTGGAGACGGGTCCCTTGGTCTTGATGAAATACAGGATGCGCTCCGTCGTTTGCGGCGCCTCGCTATTATCCAAACGTTTACTTGTGTAATTCATTTCGCTCAACTATCATGGGGCCAGTTAACCAACTAATTGCTTGCATAATAGGCCGGTAGCTCCCCGCTGTCGAGGAGTTTCCACGTCCGCGTGCCAGCAAGACACTCTTTGGACTGGAATCCCATGCAGCTGCAGCACTCCATCTGGCTGTTTCACGCCATCCTCGCTACCGGCCTGGCCATCTGGCTCACCCTGGCCGCCATCAACAACTTGCACGCCTTCCACGGCTCCGTCTGGGCCATCGGCAACACCATGCGCATGGACCCGCTGCGCCAGGACCCGACCATCCAGACGCCGCTGCTGCGCCGCGCGCTCACATCCTTGAGCTTGCATCGGCTGTCGCTGGGCGTGGTGCTGACGCTGCAACTGCTGGCCGCCATTGCCGCCTGGACGGGCGTGGCGCTGTTTGCCGGCGACGGCCTGGCCGCTGCCTTGCCCTGGCTAAATCTGGCCTTGTGCGCCATGGCCGCATTTTTGCTGCTGATGCACCTGGGCGGCCTGTGGTTCGGCTACTGGATCGCACAGGAAGGCTTGCAGACGACGCATCTGGTGCTGCTGCTGTGGACCATCGCCCTGTTTGTACTTTTCAACGCGCAGCGGACCTGATCAGCCTCCGCTGCGCCTCTTCTCCCTTTGACTGCAGTAAAGGACTTCATCATGAATACGAAAATCGTCGGCGCCTCCGCGCTGGCCATCACCCTGGCCGTCGCCGGTGCCGCGCTGTATCCGCGTGCCGACTCGCATGCGGCCGACGCCGCCGCCTATCCTGCCACCAAGGTGGCGCTGGTACCCGTCATGCTGGGCACGCAGGAACGCTACTTCGCTGGCGTGGGCGAACTGGAAGCGGCGCGCCAGGTGCAGGTGGCGGCTGAGGCGGGCGGGCGCATCACGCAGATCCGCTTCGAGTCGGGCCAGACCGTGCCCGCCGGCGCCATCCTGGTGCAGCTGAATGACGCACCGGAACAGGCGGCCCTGCTGCGCCAGCGCGCGCAGCTGAAAAACGCGGAAAGCAGCCATGCCCGCACGGTGCAGATGGTCAAGGAAAAGGCGGCCACGCAGGAGCAGCTCGACACGGCCCTGGCCGCGCGCGACGCAGCCCTGGGCGACGTGCGCCAGACGGAAGCGCTGATCGCGCAAAAGACCATCCGCGCGCCGTTCGCCGGGCAGCTGGGCATCCGCAAGGTGCACGCGGGCCAGTACCTGAACGCGGCCGACACGGTGGCCAGCCTGATCGACACGAAGTCGCTGATGGTGAACTTCGCCCTCGATGAACAGAGCAGCGCGAAGCTGGCGCCAGGCCAGGCCGTGCAAGTGCTGGTGGACGCCTATCCCGATGACATCTTCACGGCGAAGATCAACGCCATCGACCCGCTGATCGCCCGCTCGCGCATGGTGCAGGTACAGGCGGCATTGAGCAATCCCCGCGGCGCGCTGAAAGCGGGCATGTATGCGAATGTGCGCGTGGCGCGCGAGGCAGGCCAGCAACTGACGGTGCCGGAAACGGCGGTGACCTACAGCGCGTATGGCGACACCGTGTTCGTCGCGCAGCAGGAAGGAAAACAGCCGCTCACCGTCAAGCGCGTGGGCGTGAAACTGGGCGAGCGGGCCGGGGGCCGCGTGGCCATTCTTGACGGCTTGCGCGAAGGCCAGCGCGTGGTCGCCTCGGGCCAGTTGAAACTGGCCGACGGCATGGCAGTGCAAGCCGTGGCCAATACCCTGGACGAGGCCAAGCGCGCCGCGCCCAAGGCCGGCTCGTAAGGGAAGGCCATCACCATGAAATTTACCGATTTATTCGTACGCCGCCCCGTGCTGGCGCTGGTGATCAGCACATTGATCCTGATGCTGGGCGTGATCGCCATCCTGCAGCTGCCGATCCGCCAATATCCGATGCTCGAATCGTCCACCATCACGGTGAAAACCACGTATCCGGGCGCCTCGGCGGAACTGATGCAGGGTTTTGTCACACAGCCCATCGCGCAAGCCGTATCGTCGGTGGAAGGCATCGATTACCTGACCTCGTCGTCGGTGCAGGGCAGCAGCACTGTCACCGTGCGCATGGAGCTGAACCGCGATTCCACGCAGGCGCTGACGGAAGTCATGGCCAAGGTCAACCAGGTGCGCTACAAGCTGCCCGAAGGCGCGTTTGACCCCGTCATCGAGCGCTCGGCCGGCGATTCCTCGGCCGTCGCCTATGTCGGCTTTGCCAGCGAGAGCGTGTCCGCGCCCGCGCTGACAGACTACCTGGCGCGCGTGGTGCAACCAATGTTCGCCACCATCGACGGCGTGGCCAAGGTCGACGTGTATGGCGGCCAGCAGCTGGCCATGCGCCTGTGGATCGATCCGGCCAAGCTGGCCGCGCGCGGCTTGACGGCGGCCGACGTGGCCGACGCCGTGCGGCGCAATAACTACCAGGCGGCGCCCGGCAAGGTGAAAGGACAATTCGTCGTCTCGAACATCAGCGTCAACACGGATCTGACCAGCGTGGCGGAGTTCCGCGACATGGTCATTCGCAAGGGTGGCGATGACAGTGCTGCCCTGGTGCGCCTGAAGGATGTGGGCACGGTGGAACTGGGCGCGGCCGCCACGGAGACGAGCGGCATCATGGACGGCGTGCCGGCCGTGTACCTGGGCCTGTCGCCCACGCCAGGCGGCAACCCGCTGGTGATCGTCGACGGCATCAGGAAGCTGCTGCCGGAGATCCAGAAAACCCTGCCACCCGGAGTGAAGGTCGAACTGGCATTCGAGACGGCGCGCTTCATCCAGTCGTCCATCGACGAGGTGGCGCATACGCTGCTCGAAGCGCTGCTCATCGTCGTCATCGTCATCTACCTGTGCATGGGTTCCCTGCGCTCCGTGCTGATTCCCGTCGTGACCATCCCGCTGTCGATGCTGGGCGCGGCGACGCTGATGCTGGCCTTCGGTTTCAGCATCAATCTGCTCACCTTGCTGGCGATGGTGCTGGCCGTGGGCCTGGTGGTCGATGACGCCATCGTCGTGGTGGAAAACGTGCACCGGCATATCGAGGAAGGCAAGACGCCCGTGGCGGCCGCCCTGGTGGGCGCGCGCGAAGTGGCCGGCCCCGTCATCGCCATGACGATCACCCTGGCGGCCGTGTATGCGCCGATCGGCATGATGGGGGGACTGACTGGCGCGCTGTTCAAGGAATTTGCGCTGACCCTGGCCGGCGCCGTGGTGGTGTCGGGCGTGGTGGCGCTGACCCTGTCTCCCGTAATGAGCTCCCTGCTGCTGCAGCCGAAACAGACGGAAGGGCGCATGGCGCGCGCCGCCGAGCATTTCTTCGAAGGCCTGACCTCGCGCTATGCGCGCCTGCTGGACCGCTCCCTGCACCACCGCTGGCTGAGCGCCGGTTTCGCCGCGCTGGTGATGGTCAGTCTGCCGTTTTTGTACCTGCTGCCGCAGCGCGAACTGGCGCCGGCGGAAGACCAGGCCAGCGTGCTGACGGCGATCAAGGCGCCGCAGCATGCCAACCTCGATTACGTGGAACGCTTTTCCTACAAGCTCGATGACATCTACAAGAATATCCCCGAAACGGACTCGCGCTGGATCATCAACGGCGGCGAGGGGCCTGCGTCTAGCATCGGCGGCATCAACCTGACGCCGTGGGCCGAGCGTTCGCGCAATGCGGCCGTCATCCAGGCGGAATTGCAGCACGCCGTGGGCGACGTGGAAGGCACCAGCATCTTCACCTTCCAGCTGGCGCCCTTGCCGGGATCGAGCGGCGGCTTGCCCGTGCAGATGGTCTTGCGCAGCGCGCAGGATTACGCCACCCTGTTCCGCACCATGGAAGACGTCAAGCAGCGCGCACGCGACAGCGGCCTGTTTGCCGTCGTCGACAGCGACCTCGATTACAACAACCCCGTCGTGAAAGTACGCGTGGACCGTTCCAAGGCGAACAGCCTGGGCATCCGCATGCAGGACATCGGCGAATCGCTGGCCGTGCTGGTGGGCGAGAATTATTTGAACCGCTTCGGCATGGATGGCCGCGCCTACGATGTCATCGCGCAAAGCCCGCGCGAACAGAGATTGACGGCGCAAGCCCTGACGCAGCAGTACGTGCGCGCCGACGACGGCAGCCTGCTGCCCCTGTCCGCCGTGGTGTCCGTGACGGAACAGATCGAGCCGAACATGCTGACCCAGTTCAACCAGCAAAATGCGGCCACCTTCCAGGGCGTGCCGGCGCCGGGCGTGACCCTGGGCGACGCCGTCGCCTTTCTCGACGGCGTGGCGAAAACCCTGCCGCCGGGCTTCAGCTACGACTGGCAGTCCGATGCGCGCCAGTTCGCCACGGAAGGCAATGCCTTGCTGCTGGCCTTTTTGGCGGCCGTCGTCGTCATCTACCTGGTGCTGGCGGCGCAGTATGAAAGCCTGACGGACCCGCTGATCATCCTGATCACCGTGCCGCTGTCGATCTGCGGCGCCCTGATTCCGCTGGCCCTCGGCTACGCCACCGTCAACATCTACACGCAAATCGGCCTCGTGACCCTGATCGGCTTGATCAGCAAGCACGGCATCCTGATGGTGGAGTTTGCCAACGAATTGCAGGTACATGAACAGCTCGACCGCATCACGGCCATCCGCAAGGCGGCGCAGATCCGCTTGCGCCCGATTCTGATGACGACGGCCGCCATGGTGGTGGGCCTGGTGCCGCTGCTGTTCGCTTCCGGCGCCGGCGCCAACAGCCGCTTCGGGCTGGGTGTGGTGATCGTCTCGGGCATGTTGATCGGCACCTTCTTCACCCTGTTCGTGCTGCCCACCGTGTACACCTTTTTGGCCCGCCGCCACACGGCCGACCATGCCACGCCGCGCGCGCGCGACCTGTCCCAGGCGCTGAAGGAATCCCCATGAAAAATTACCGCTATCTCGTCTCCCTTTTCCCCCTGCTGGCCGGCTGCGCCGTCAGCCCCGCCTATGTCACGCCGGGCACGCCCGCCATCACCCTGGCCAGCCCACAGCAGGCGCAATTCGCACCCGGTGCAAGCGCCGTCAGCGAAGCCGCCTGGTGGACGTTTTTCGACGATGCGCGCCTGTCGCAGCTGATCGCCAGCGCGCTCGAACACAACCTCGATATCGTCCAGGCGCAAGCGAACCTGCTGGCCGCGCGCGCCGTCTTCGACGAACGCCGGCTCGATGAGCTGCCTGCCGTCACCAGCCAGGCGGGATGGCAACGCCAGGTGCGACAGGACACACCCGATAGCCGCGCCGCCAGCGCCAGCACGCGCGTGGGTTTCGACGCGCAATGGGAGATCGACCTGTTCGGCCGCCTGGCCCATATCAGCCGCTCGGCGCAGGCGCGCGCCGAAGCGGTGCAGGCGGACTTGCGGCAAGTGCAGCTGACGATCGCCGCCGAGGTGGCGCGCAATTACTACGAGGCGCTGGGCTACCAGCAAAACCTGGCGCTGACGCAGGCGCAGGTGCACAGCTGGCGCGACACCGTCGCCCTGATCGATGCGCGCATCCGTGCCGGCAGCGGCTTGCCGGAAGAGCGCCACAACGCGCTGGCCAACCTGGCCCGCAGCGAGGCGATGCTGCCGCCATTGCAGGCGGGATTGCGCCAGGCGCAGTACCGGCTCGATGTGCTGAGCGGCCAGGCGCCGGGCGCCATTTCGCTGGCGACCATGCCGCGCCAGGAAGCGCCGCTGGCGGGCCAGCTGCCGCTCGGCGACGTGAACCGCCTGATCAAGCAGCGGCCCGACGTGGTGCGTGCCGAGCGCCTGCTGGCCGCCTCCAGCGAAGACGTGGGGGCCGCCACGGCCGACCTGTATCCGCGCCTGAGCCTGGGCGGCTTTTTGGGCTTCTTTGCGCTGCGCGGCAGCGGCGTGTTCGACGGCGGCGCGCGCGCCTTCGAGGTGGCGCCCTCCGTCAGCTATCCGGCCTTCCGCCTCGGCAGCGTCAAGGCGCGCTTGCGCGGCACGCAGGCCGAAGCGCAAGGCGCGCTGGCGCGCTATGAACAAACGATGTTATTGGCGCAGGAAGACGTGGAAAATGCCGTCACGCAGCTGGCGCAAAACCAGACGCGATTGGCTTCCCTGCTGGAATCGGCACGCCACGGCAACGCGGCCCTCGGCATCGCCAGCACGCGCTATCAGGGCGGTTCCGGCAGCTACCAGGCCGTACTGGAAAACCAGCGCGCCTTATACGATATCCGGCGCGAAGCGCTGCTGACGGAAACGGCGTCCTATATCGATGCGATTGCCCTGTACAAGGCGCTGGGATGGGGGCAAACTATGTGATCTTTTTAGCTCGGAAAGGCACGTAATGTTCACGCAAGGCAGCTGGCTCAATCCACCGGAAAACTGGTCCGCCGACGGCGCGCAATTGCGCGTGACGACGGATGCCAACACGGATTTCTGGCGCAAGACCGCGTATGGGTTTATCCGCGACAGCGGCCACTTTTTCGGCACTGACATCAAAGGCGATTTCACGGCGCAGCTGCATGTGGCGGCGCAGTACGCAGCGCTGTACGACCAGGCGGGAATGATGGTGCGCATCGACGCGGAAAACTGGATCAAATGCGGCGTCGAATTTTCCGACGGCCAGTTACTGTTGAGCACTGTGCTGACGGTGGACACATCGGATTGGGCCGTCAGCATCGCTCCCGCCATGCCGGACGGTTTCTGGCTGCGCGTGACGGTGGAAAAGGGCGTGATCCGGGTGCAGTATTCGACCGATGGCAAGCTATGGCCGCTGCTGCGCCTGGCGCCATTTCCCGAGGCCAGCAGCTACCTTGTCGGGCCCATGTGCTGCACGCCGGAACGCGCCGGCCTCGAGGTCGCGTTTTCGCAATTTACGGTGGGCCCGGCCCAGCGCAAGGACTTGCACGACCTCACTTGAGTGCCCGTGTGTGCATGGCGGATCAGACGGCGGAATCCGTCCACTGATTATCGATGCACCATTGCCGCACATCGGCGATCAGTTGCGCTGAAACGGGCTGGAGTCCCGGGAGTTTTTTCTCGTATTTCCGGATGCTGGCGGCAAAAAAAGTGAAGAAAGCGGTGCCGATCAATTTGCGTTGCCCAGGCGTGTCTTTTTTCACCGGCACGAAGTCTTCCTCTTCCATGGCGATATCGAGGCCAAACATTTTGTCGCTGGCGTAATAGCGGCAGAATGTTTTTCGCTGCAAGTCTTTTGGCACGCAGCGCAGGCAGACAAACAATTCCCAGTCGAGATCAGGATATTTTTCTTCCATCAAAGGACCAAGCTGCCGCAGTTCATGACCAATGTCAAAGACCTTGGTCCAGCTTGGCGAGTCCGATGTCGTGTCTATGCGCATCTTTGTTTTCTCCGAGTGCAAGAACCGCATGATACGCGCATCGTCCTTCAGGCAGCGCGCGTGCCACCACGTGGCAAGATCAATCCGCCCGCGCCACCCACGTCTCGTGCAAATGGCGCCACAGCAGGCTACCAGCCGGCGTTTTCTCATACACGACGGTCGACAGCCGCTCGGTATTTTCTCCACCGGGCAGCGATTGATACTCGCGGTAAGACACGGTGGCGCCGGCGGCGCTGTCCTGGATCAGCCGCAAGTCCGTGATGCGCATGACGAGGCCCGGACGGCTGCCACCGGCGCCCTGGAAAAACGCCGTCAAGCCGGCATGATCGAGCTGCTTGCCACCGGGTGACACCATCGTGAACGCGGGCGAAAAACGCGCCAGCAAATCAGCGCAATGTTCCGGCGCCGTGGCCTCGCCGGAAAGCCACTCGCGGATCAGCACATGCGTGGATAACACGTCGTCAAAACAGGGATTCGTTGTCTTCATTTTTTGCTTGCTCCATGGTGATGTAAAAGGTCGAGAACGGCGCGGTTATCGATGCGCATGCACAGCGCCAGGGGCAACACGCACGAGGCGGCGGCCAGCGCAAAGCACCAGTGAAACACCTGTGCCGCGCGCGCATGCAGGGCAGGGTCGTCCAGGGTGGCGATACCCTGCGCCGCCAGCAAGCCGTTGAGCAGCACGCTGAGCAGCGCCACGCCCAGGCAAAAGCCCAGCTGGCGGTTGATATTCCACACGGCGCTGGCCTGGCTCAGCTGCGCGTCGGGCGTGCGCAGGAACGCCGTGCTTTGCGCCGTGCTGCTGCACAAGCCGCCGCCAAAGCCCATCACGGCATACGCGCCGGCCAGCCAGAACAACTGGTCGGCAGCAGCCACGCGCAGCAGCATCAGCATGCCCGCCGCCTGCAGCAGCGCCCCAGCGAGGAACAGCGGCCGTGGCCCCACGCGGCGGTAGCTTTTGCCGGTGAGCGAAATGGCCGCAAACGAGGCCAGCGCCCACGGCAGCATCAGCGCGCCCGCCGTCGACGCCGACATGCCCAGCACGCCCTGCAAATACAGCATGGCCAGCAGGCTCACGCCCATGAAGACGCCCGGCACCAGCAGATACATCAGCATGGCGATGCGCAGCAGCGGTTCGGCGGCCAGGCGCAGGTTCAGCAGCGGCGTGGATTTGCGCAGGGCGCCGCGCACATAGCCCCATGCGCAGGCAACGCCCAGCGCCAGCATGGCGGCGCCGGCCAGCCACTCGCCTGGCGTGCCCAGCATGGTCAAGCCCAGCAACAACAGCAGAATGGCCGTGCTGCCCGCCAGCAGGCCGCCCACGTCGAGACGGGGAACGGCCGCGCGCGGCGGGTCGGGGCGCAGCCAGCAGGCGGCCAGCAGCAGCGCCAGCGCGGCAAAAGGCACGTTCAGGTAAAAAATCCAGCGCCACGACAGGCTGTCGACGATGACGCCGCCCAAGGCGGGCGACAGGGCGGGCGCCAGCAAGCCCACCAGCATGATGACGGAGGACAGGCCGGGACGCTCGGCAGGCCGATACAGCTGGTAGGTCATGCTTTGTCCCAGCGGAATGAGCAAGCCGCCGCCGAGGCCCTGCACGCAGCGCCAGGCGATCAGCGCCTCGATCGATGGCGCCAGGCCGGCGCCGATGCTGGCGCATAAAAAAGTTAGCAACGATGCCATGAACACGGTTTTGCTGCCATAATAGGCAGCCAGCCAGGCGCTGGCCGGGATGACGATGGTCAGGCCGAGGATGTAGGCCGTGCTGATCCAGGCCAGCTGCGCCACCGAGGCGTGCAAGGCATGGCCGATGTCGGGATAGGCGACGCTGGTGATGAACATGTTGATCAGGTCGACGAAAAACCCCAGCAGATAGATGGCCGCCACCTTTTTGCGATAGTCCATGGTGCTCCAAATGGCAAACGGCCAGCTTAAGCGTCCAGCGCCATTTGCGTAACGGGCCAGCCCCGATTACACTGTCAAAGAAATTTTGACAAACCGCTGGAAGCCGCATGTTTACTCATTTTTATTTATGATCAGTCTCGACCGTTTGGGTATTTTCATCGCCATCGTCGACGCCGGCTCCCTGACGGCCGCCGCCGCCGTGCTGGGCCAGAGCAAGGCCGTCGTCAGCTTCAATTTGAAACAGCTGGAGGCGGAGCTGGGCGTGTCGCTGCTGACGCGCAGCACGCGCAGCCTGGCGCTGACCGACGTGGGACGGCGCTTTTATGAGGATTGCCAGCGCGTGCTGAGCGAAGCCCAGGGCGCCATCGAAACGGCGCGCCAGGGCCATCAGGGCTTGCGCGGCACCCTGCGCCTGACCACCACCGTCGAATACGGCAGCCGCACGGTGATCCCCGCGTTGATCGCCTTTGCCGCCGCCCATCCGCAGCTGCAGATCCAGCATTCCTCGTCGTCGTCGCATGAAGACCTGATCTCGGGCGGCTACGACCTGGCCATCCGCATGGGTTCACTCAACGATTCGAGCTACCGCGCCGCGCTGATCGAGCCGTATGCGATCTGGCCCGTCGCCTCGCCCGCCTACCTGGCCAGCCTGCCCGGCAGGGATATTGCCACCTTGCCCGACTTGCAGCGCGCGCGCTGGCTGGCGCACAGCCGCCTCAGCACGCCCCTGCGCTGGGACGTGCACACGCCCGATGGCCCCGCCGCCTTTGCCGTGCAGGACGACGCCGCCATCCATTCCGACTCCGCCTCGGCCCTGCTGGGCTTTGCCCTGGGCGGCTGCGGCGTGGCCCTGCTGCCGCAATGGCAGGTGGAAGGAGAAGTGCGCGCGGGACGCCTGCGCCGCCTGCTGCCCGACGTCGCCTTCCCGGAGCAGGGCGTGTATGCCGTGTATCCGAACACCCAGCATATCGCGGAAAAGGTGCGCGCCTTTATCGACTTTTTGCGCACGTTTGTGGGCACGCCGGACTGAGATTTCACTTCGTCAATATTTGACGAAGACAACGGTTTCCAAGGGGCAAACGAGCGCCCCTTTCGGTTTTCACGGCCTACACTGGAAGGACGTTGTTCACCGATTGGAGACCATCATGGCACATACATTGGCAGCAGTTTTCGCCGTCCGCGACATGGCCGAGCGCGCCCGGCACGACCTGATCACGGCGGGCTTTCCCGGCGCCAGCATCCGCCTGCACGATGCGGGCAGTGACGACTTTTCCGCCACGGAAAACATCCGCCGCGACGACAGCGACAGCCTGCTCGACAATATCAAGCATTTCTTTACGGATCTGTTCGGCAGCCACGCCGACCGCCACATCTATGCGGAAGCCGTGCGACGCGGACATGTCGTGCTGACACTGGAAGGCGCAAGCGACGCCGATATCCAGCGCGCCACCGACCTCGTCGAGCGCTACGCGCCGCTCGACATCGATGCGCACGCCGACCACTGGCGCGCCGGCGGCTGGCAAGGCGCGCCGCACGACGACAGCGCAATGCGCCAGGGCGCCAGCATGCAATCCAGCGCGCCATCGCAGCAGGGCAACCTGAACGAAGCGGCGGCATCGCAGCAATTTGCGGGCGGCATGGCACCGCCGTCATCGGGCGCGGGCGCCAACGCGCGCCGCTACCCGAGCGCGGACAACCTGCCAGGCACCAGCTACGACGACGAGCAGTACTACCGCAGCCACTGGAGCGCCACCTATGTCGCCACCGGCGCGCGCTTCGAGGACTACGATCCCGCCTACCGCTATGGCCATTCGATGGCCAGCAGCGACAGCTACCGGGGCCGCCCGTGGGACGACGTGGAAGCGGACCTGCGTTCCACGTGGGAGCACACGTATCCGCAATCAGCGTGGGACAACTTCAAGGCGGCTGTCAAACATGGCTGGGAACGCATCACGTCCTGATGCGCGCTGAGGGGGATAGCCCCCTCAGCGCCCCTCGTGCGTGAGCTTGAGGAAGTGGTTCAGGATGTGGAAGTGGTCTTCGAAGAACTGCTCTTCCATGGCCGGCAGGGCGCTCACCGGCACCCACTGCGCCAGCGCCGCATCGTCGGCCGCCTTCACGGCCGGCAGCTGGCGCGTCTTCAAGTCAAAATAATGCGCATGCGTGATGGTGCGCCCGCGCTGGCTGCGGTCCGGATGGTCGAACACGGCTACGCCGACCAGCGCCTCGACGAGGGTGGGCGCCAGCACGCCCAGCTGGGTTTCTTCCGCCAGTTCGCGCAGGGCGCCCTGCAGCAGGCGTTCGCGCGGCTCCAGGAAGCCGCCGGGCAGCGCCCACAAGCCCTTGCCCGGATAGCCGCCGCGGCGCACGAGCAGCACGTGGCCACCCGTCTGCACCAGCGCGTCGACAGTCGTGAAGATGGGCGGATACGGCGCCGCGCGCCAGCGCGCTTTATACGCTTCGATGGCGCGGTATTCCTGCACCAGCGGTGCGTACCATGGCAACAAGGTCCACGCCTTCACATACTGGCCGATGGCGGCCGGCAGCAGCTGCGCCACGGCGCTCAGCGACACATCCACGTCTTCCGCTTCGAACAGCACGTTGCGGATGGCCGTCGCGCCGATGGGCGCACCGGGATCGATCTCCAGATTCAATAACTGCCAGTGCGGGAAGTGGTGCAGGTAGTAGCTGGTGGCATCCTTGAAGCAAGCCACCAGGGTGACGCGCTGCGCCGTCGACACGGCGCCCGCCACGGCGCGCCGCACGGCATCGGCCCACAGGCCATCGTCGTAGTAATCGCGCACGGCCACGTAATGCACGCGCGCGCGCTGCGCCTCGGGCAGGGTGGCGGCGATCATGGCGGCCCGCTCCTGCCACGTAAACGGGTTCTTCGGGCTGCGCGCATGGAAGGCGGAACCGAGCACCACCACCACCTGGGCGGCCGTCGTCAGCGCCTTCTGCAACAAGCCCGCATGGCCATGGTGAAAAGGCTGGAAGCGGCCGATCAGGATGGCCGCGTCGGCAGGATAGGATGAGCTCATGCGTCGTCTCCGGTGGGGTAGTGGGCGGCGATCGGCAATTGGCGCCCGCTGCCAAAGGCGCGCGAACGCACGCGGATGATGGGCGCCGCCTGGCGCCGTTTGTACTCATTGCGGGCGACCATGCCGAGGATGCGCGTCACCAGTGCGCGGCCCTCGTCCGTCTCGCGCAGCTGGTCGACCAGGGTCAGCGCCTGCGCACTTTCAGCCGCCGGCAGGCGGCGTCCCTCGATATGCCATTTCAAGATTTCATCGAGCACGGGATACGGCGGCAAGCTATCGGTGTCGCGCTGGCCCGGCGCCAGTTCCGCCGACGGGGGTTTGTCGAGCACGGCGGCGGGGATCAGCTCGCGCCCGGCGCTGGCGTTGAGGTGGCGCGACAGGGCGAACACCTCCGTTTTATACAGGTCGCCGATCAATCCCAGTCCCCCGTTCGTGTCGCCATACAGGGTGCAGTAGCCCACCGAGATTTCGCTCTTGTTGCCGGTGGTGAGCAGCAGGGCGCCGAAGGCGTTCGAGTATTCCATCAGGATGGTGCCGCGCACCCGCGCCTGCAGGTTTTCCAGCGGCAGCCCCTGCAGCCTGCCGTCGAAGGCTTGGGCATAGCCGGCTTCGTACTGCGCCACGATGTCGCGTATCGGGTGCGTGTGCAGGACGATACCGAGGTTGGCGCACAGGGCGACGGAATCGGTGACGGAGCCGGCGCTGGAAAACACGGACGGCATGGTGATGCCCACGACGTTGTCGCCGCCCAGCGCCTCGACGGCCAGGGCCAGGGTCAGCGCCGAATCGATGCCGCCCGAGCAGCCGACGACGACTTTCGTGAAGCGGCAGCGGCGCGCATAGTCGCGCAAACCGAGCACGATCTGGCGCCGCGCAAACTCCACGGCGGGGATGCCATCCGGATCCGGCACGGGAAACGCCGATCCATCGGGTCGCGTAAAACGGCCATCGGCAAAGCGCAGCAAGGGAAAATCCTCGACGAAGCGGGCCGCCTCGAATTGCACACCGTCGCTCGGCGACATGGCAAACGAGGCGCCGTCGAACACCAGCTGGTCCTGGCCGCCCACCTGGTTGACGAACAGCAAGGGCAGCTTGACGCGCGCGCAGGCGGCGCCAAACACGGCGTGGCGCTGCGCGCGCTTGCCGATGTCGGACGGGCTGGCGTTGATGCTGACGACAAGGTCGGGCCCCGCCGCGTGCAAGGCGTCGAAGGGGTTGACGGCGTAGGCGCGGCCATCGTCGTTCCAGCCATCCTCGCAAATCATGAAGCCGACCTTGCAGCCGGCGATATCGAGGGTGCAGGCGCCGGGCGGGCCCGGCTCGAAATGCCGCCCCTCGTCGAAGATGCCGTAGGTGGGCAGCAGCTGCTTGTAGTATTCGGCCACGATGCGCCCGTCGCGCAGCGCCAGCAAGGCGTTGTACAGGGGCTTGCCGACGCCGGGATTGGGCCGCGCCGTGCCGATGACGGTGACCAGCGCCGGCCAGCGCGTGGATGCCTGCAGCAGCGTATCGAGCGCCTGCTGCATGTCGCGCAGGAAGGCGGCATCCTCGAACAGGTCGCCCGGGTAATACGCGCACAGCGACAGTTCCGGGCACACGAGCAGGTCGGCGCCATCGTCGCTGGCACGCTGCATGCGCGCGATGATGGCGGCGACATTGGCGTCGAAATCGCCCACGGTGGGATTCATCTGCGCGAGGGCGATGGTCAGCATGGTGATCCTTCATTGGTTACGCGTGAAACCACTATCCTGCCTGAAAAGTTTTCTGAGCGTACTGATGCAATCGTGCAAGCCTGCCGGTCGGCTGCTACAAGGTCTTGAGCCAGGCCCGCAAGCGCGTGCGCGCATTCGCATACGGCGACGCCGTGTTGAACTGGATCATGCGTCCCATCGTGTAATGCGTGTACCAGGGCAGGCCATACAATTGCGCGTCGTCGTGCGCCTCGATCAGCGCCAGCAGCTGGTTCTTCGCCTGTTCCAGGCGCTGCAGCAAGTCGTCCATGCCCAGTTCAGCATAGTCCGCATAGAAGCGCTGCGCCAATTTTCCCAGAGCGTTCCACGTGAAACCTTCTGCCGGGAAGGCGATGTCCTCGATGCGTTTGCCGGCACGCAGCTGCGCATGCCAGTGCAAGACCAGCTCGTTCCAACCCACCAGATAGGCGAGCAGGTCGCACACGCTCATGCGCGTGCCCGCCACTTGTCCTTCCAGCACGGGATCCCGCGCCAGCGCGGGCGGTACGCGTGCCAGCTCCTGCATCAATTTTGCATACGTGCTGTTGATGGCCTCGATGAGTTCCTGCTTGCTGTCGGGGATCGCCATCACGCCGCCCGGCTCACCGGCAAGCCAGCCGCCTGCCAGTCATCGTAGCCGCTGCCGAGACGGCGCGCATGCAAGCCGTGCTGGCGCAGGGCCGCCACGGCCTGCACGGACAGCACGCAGTACGGGCCGCGGCAATACGCGGCGATCTCTGCGTTCGCGGGCAATTCGCCGAGGCGGCGCTGCAAGTCATCAAAAGGAATATTGATCGCACCGGGCAAGTGGCCGGCAGCGAATTCCTGCGCGGGCCGCACGTCGAGCACGGTGATGCTGGCTTCGTGCATGCGTTCCAGCAACTCATTGCCCGTGATCGCTTCCACGTGGTCGCCCCGGCTCAGCGCCTGCAATTCGCTGCGCTGATGCTGCGCGTACACGTCCAGCGCGGCCAGCAGCTGCACGATGGGACCGCTGCCGAGCCGGTACAGCACGCGCTTGCCGTCGCGCCGCGCCTGCACAAAACCGGCGCGCCGCAACTGCTGCAAATGCTGGGAAGTATTCGCCACGGACAAACCCGTCAACTCCACCAACTGCTCCACCGCATATTCGCCATGTGCGATCTGCTCGAGCAGGCGCAATCGCGGCGCACTGCCTAAAATATGGGCAAACCCGGCGGAACCGGTGAGAAATTCGATATCGGCATTTTTCATTGACACGATGCTAGCACCCTTATAACATTCAAGCAATTAATTGAATGTTAGGAGCGGCAATGCAAATACTCTGGCTCGATGCGCTGGCCATCGGCGTGGGCGCGACGGCGGTGATGGATGTGTGGGCGGTGGCGTTAAAACGCTTCTGGTGCATTCCTTCGCTGAACTTTGCGATGGTGGGGCGCTGGCTGGGACATCTGCCGCGCGGCACGATCACGCACACCAACATCGCCCAGACGGCGCCCGTGCGCGATGAAGCCATCCTGGGCTGGACGTTTCATTATGTGATCGGCGTGCTGTTTGCGGCCGTGCTGCTGGCGCTGGTGGGAGAGGAATGGGTGCAAGGGCCGACGTTCGCGCCGGCCCTGCTGGCGGGTGTGCTGAGCGTGGCCGCGCCATTTTGCATCTTGCAGCCGGGCATGGGCGCCGGCCTGGCCGCCAGCAAGACGCCGCATCCGACGGCCGCCCGCCTGCGCAGCCTGATGGCCCACACGGCGTTCGGCATCGGCCTGTACCTGGCGGCGCTGCTGTGGTCGACCGTGCGTTAAGAGGTCAGCGGCGGCACGGGTGTGGGTGCCGGTGCGGCTGCCACCGCCGACATGGCCGGTGCCTCCGGCTGGGCCGGCACCGTGCTCAGCACCATCGTGCTGGGCTTGGCAATCGCGATGTGCGCCTCGTCCAGGCGCTTGAGCAGTTCGAACAGCAGCGCGCTGCGGATGCCCGACGTCAAGCGCGGCGACGAGGCAAAGCCGGTGGCATTGAACAGCAAAAGGCCATTGTCGATGCCATCGAGCTGCACGCTGGGCGCCGGCGTGTCGAGCACGTCGGGATTGTCGACAAAGACGGACAGGATCAGCGCGCGCGCCGCCTGCGCATCCGTGCCCAGCGGCAGCGGCAGCTTGACCTGCACCAGGCCCAGCGGATTGGCCAGGGTCACGTTGCGCACCGTCTTGGTAATGAATTCCGAGTTCGGCACGATCACCGTGGAACGGTCGCCCAGTTGAATTTCCGTGGCGCGCACGTTGATGCGGCGAATGTCGCCCTCCACGCCACCCAGCGACACCCAGTCGCCCACTTTCACAGGACGTTCGGCCAATAAAATCAAGCCGGAAACGAAGTTCTGCACCACCGCCTGCAAGCCAAAACCGATACCCACCGACAAGGCTGACGCCACCCACGCGATGCGTTCCAGGCCGATGCCGGCCGCCGACAGGGCCAGCGCCACGGCCAGCACGCCGCCGATATAGCCGAACAAGGTGATGAACGACACTTGCATGCCCGTATCGAGATTAGTGGTCGGCAAATAACTGTTTTGCAGCCAGCGCTTGAACAGGCCCAGCGCAACAAAACCAACGAGCAGCACCAGCAGGGCCTGGATCAGCGCGGCAGGGCGGATCGCCACCTCGCCGATGGCCAGGCCATCCTGCAGCTTGCCGACCCGCTGGAACAGCTCGCCCGGACCTTCACCGAACGGCGCCAGCAGCAGCATCAGGGCCAGCAGCACGACGATGGCGCGGCCGATACCCGACAGCAGCACGGCCGCCTGGTCGCGCGCCTTGGGCGTGGCCAGTACAGGATGGGCTGCGTCCGGCGGCGGTGGCGTGGAGGCCAGCAGCATGCAGATATCGTCCACCAGCACCGTCAACAGATAGGTGCTGCACACCACCACGATGACCCAGGCGATTTGCTTGGCGACAAAGCTGCCGAACGCCACATAGCCGATCAACAAGCTGATGACGCTCGACGCCAGCGCCAGCCACAACAGCACCGTGACGCAGCGCAGCCACAGGGGCGTGACCAGGGTGGCCGGATCGGCCTCGCGCAACTGGCGCCAGCAGCGCTCGGCGCGCATCAAGCCATAGGCGATGGTCGTGCTCATCACCAGGGCGACGATGCAGTTGACGGCCACGGCCGTCGACAGGCCCGCATTGATGACGATGGTGACCCGTTCCGTCGCCCACACGAGCACGACGATGAAGGAAAACATCGACGGGAAGTTGCGCATGCGGTGCGCCAGCGCATCGGGCAGGGGCAGCAGACGCCACGACACGCGGCGCGGCGACAGCAGCGCGTGGCCGAGTCCCGCCGTAAAACCGGCAAAGCAGATGATGCCGATCAAGCTGCTGAGGAAAGTCGAGGTTTTTTCGGACAGGCCGCCCTCCCAGCGCAGCCCCATGGCCAGCAATTCCGCCACCAGGCCCGGCGTGGCCAGCGCCAGCACCAGCACGGCCAGCGCATGCAGCGAGCGGCGCAAGCGGCCGTGCGGCACGCGCGTGGACGTCACCACCAGCAAGTAGCGCGATGCCCAGACGCTGGCGCCGATCACGGCCACGATGGCGGCCAGCAAGCCGCCCCAGGCCGACCACGGCGTGGCGCCTGCCGCATTCGCCAATTCCAGCTCCAGCGCACGCAAGCGCTGCAGGTTCTGCGGCAATTCCGCATGCAGCTGTTTCCAGAACGAACCGGCGAGTATCGAGGCCGTGCGCTCGCCCAGGCGCGCCTGCAACTGGGCGCGGCGCACCGTCGACACCTGTTCCGAGGCCTGCGTCGCTTCCACGGCCAGCAGGCGCGCCAGTTTGACTTGCGCATCGAGCGCGCTGCTGGTGCGGTCCAGCTGGCTGCGCTGCGCCGCCACGTCGGGCGCATCTTTCGTACCCGCCGCCGGCTTGCCCAGCTCGGCCAGCCGCGCCTGCACGCTGGAGAGCGTCGGCGCGAGCGCATCGGCCACCTTGTCCGCCTCGGCGCTGGCCGCCAGCGCATCAGCCCGCATCTGCGACAGGGTCGCATCATCGAGCTCAGCCTCGCCATCGAGCGCCTTCTGGATACCGGTGATCTGCTTGCGCAAGCCATCGAGACGCTGGTCGGCCGTGGCGGCGTCATCGACGGGCTGCGACCAGGCGGGCGGCGGGGCCAGCGAGCACGCCAGCAGCAAGGCCAACAGGAAGGGGAAGAAACGGAGACGGAAAGAAGTCATGCGGACCTATGGCTGGAAATGAGAAAAACGGCCGGATTGGCAGCAGCGCCAGTCATGGCGTGCTGCCCGGCAGGTGTCTGCCAATATAGCTGAAAACGCGGGCAAGCCGCAGGACAGGCGGAACTGGCGTGTGCCCCGGGGAGAAACTAGGCATATTGCCCTATGGAAATATCATTCAAAAAGGTCTAGGATCGTCGTCCGCTTGGCGGCGCGGCAGCCATCTGTACGCCGCCGACCTTTTCACCATTCCCTCCGTATTGAGACAGCCATGAAGTTTTTATCCCATCTGACCATCGGCACACGCCTCGCCACAGGCTTTGGCACCATCGGCGCCATGCTGATCATCATCTCTTGCCTGGGCATTGCCATGCTGGGCAAGATCAACCAGGGCACCGGCCATATCGTGCATGACAGCATGCCCAAGATCGAGCTCGCCAACAGCGTGTCGGCCAACATCAACGATATCGCCATTGCCCTGCGCAACATGATGCTTAGCGCCGATCCGGCCGACCAACGCAAACAAACGGACGCCATCCTGGCTGCGCGCCAGGCGGCGGCCGGCAATCTCGGCAAGCTCGCGAACATGCTCGATTCCGACCGAGAGCGCGCGTTGCTGGCCAAGATGAACGACGCCAACACCCGCTACGCGCAGGGGCAGGAGGCCTTGCTTGAACTGATCCGTGGTGGCACGCCGGACGACAGCAGCGCTTACCTGTACGGCCAGCTGCGTCCCGTATTGCTCGTCTATAAACAGTTGATTGCTGAACAGATCAGCTTGCAAAACACCCTGGCCAACACGGCGGGCGACAACGCCAATGCCACTTATGCCAATACGCGCACCTTGCTGATCGGCATGTCGCTGGCGGCACTGGCCATCGCGGCGGCGTTGGCGTATGGCATCACGCGCTCGATCACCGGCCCCGTCACCACGGCGCTGCAGGTGGCCAACACGGTGGCCGCAGGCGATTTGCGCAGCCAGATCACCGTGCATTCGCGCGATGAAATGGGACAACTGTTGCAGGCACTCAAGCGCATGAACGACAACCTGGCGCAAACGGTGGGCACGGTGCGCGCCGGCACGGAAACGATCGCCTCGGCCTCGTCCGAAGTGGCGGCAGGCAGCCTGGACCTGTCTGCGCGCACGGAGCAGCAAGCCAGTTCGCTGGAAGAGACAGCCTCTTCCATGGAAGAACTGACCTCGACCGTCAAGCAGAATGCCGACAATGCGCGCCAGGCGCATGTGCTGGCCGATACGGCCTCCGGCGTGGCGCAACGCGGCGGCGCCGTCATCGCGCAAGTGGTGGCGACCATGCGGCAAATCGATGCTTCGTCAAGCAAGATTGCCGACATCATCGGCGTCATCGATGGCATCGCCTTCCAGACCAACATTCTGGCCTTGAACGCGGCCGTGGAAGCGGCGCGCGCGGGCGAGCAGGGCCGCGGCTTTGCCGTCGTGGCCACGGAAGTGCGCAGCCTGGCGCACCGCTCCGCTGCCGCGGCCAAGGAAATCAAGACCCTGATCGACGACTCGACCCGGACCGTGGCGGCGGGCAGCGAGCTCGTGCATCAGGCCGGCAACACCATGAGCGACCTGGTCGACAGCGTGCGCCGCGTTACCGACATCATGGAAGAAATCACCTCGGCCAGCGCGGAACAGACGGCCGGCATCGAGCAAATCAACCAGGCCATCAGCGAGATGGACAACGTCACCCAGCAAAACGCGGCCCTGGTGGAAGAATCGGCGGCCGCCGCCGCTGCCATGCAGGAGCAGGCGGCTACGTTGGCGCAGGTGGTGAGCGCCTTCAAGCTCGACGCCGGCGCACCGGCAAGCAAGCCGGCAATCGCCGCGACAACCGTACCGCGCCAGCAAGCCGTTGCCCTGCGCGTGCCGGCGGCCAGGAAAACTGCGCCAGCCGCCACGGCATCGTCCGACTGGGAAGAGTTCTAAGGCAGCAACGCCACAGGTGCCTCTCGGCGCCTGTGGCGTCATGCAGCATAGGCTGCTTCCTGTTACGTGACCTGATCCATGTCAATCAACAATCCAGTTTGCCACGGCGCGGCTAGGCCAAGATTTCCCTGCGGATGATGTCTGCGCCGGCACTGAGCGCTTGCAATTTGCCTCTGGCTACCCGGCGCGACAAGGGCGCCATGCCGCAGTTGGTGCTTGGATAGAGTTTGTCGGCATCGACAAAGCGCAGCGCCTTGCGCAGGGTGTCGGCCACTTCCTCCGGCGTTTCAATGGTATTGGATGCCACGTCAATGGCCCCGACCATCACTTTTTTGCCGCGTATGAGTTCAATCAGGTCGATGGGAACACGCGAGTTGTGGCATTCCAGCGAGATGATGTCGATATTCGATTTCTGCAGCTTGGGGAAAGATTCCTCGTATTGACGCCATTCGGACCCCAGCGTATTTTTCCAGTCCGTATTGGCCTTGATGCCGTAACCATAGCAAATATGCACGGCCGTTTCGCACTTGAGCCCTTCGATCGCCCGCTCCAGGGTGGCAATCCCCCAATCATTCACCTCATCAAAAAAGACATTGAACGCGGGTTCGTCAAACTGGATGATGTCGACGCCGGCCGCCTCCAATTCCCGGGCTTCCTGATTGAGGATCTTGGCGAATTCCCAGGCCAGCTTTTCGCGGCTCTTGTAGTGGCTGTCATACAGCGTATCGATCATCGTCATCGGACCTGGCAGGGCCCATTTGATCGGCTGCGTGGTTTGCTGGCGTAAAAACTTGGCGTCTTCCACAAACACCGGTTTCGGGCGGCTTACCGCGCCGACGACTGTCGGCACACTCGCATCATAGCGGTCGCGGATTCTGACGGTCTCGCGTTTGTCAAAATCGACGCCGCTCAGATGCTCGATGAACGTGGTGACAAAATGCTGACGCGTCTGCTCGCCATCGCTGACGATATCGATGCCTGCCTGCTGCTGTTCCTGCAGTGACAAACGCAAGGCATCCTGTTTGCCCTCGATTAATTCCTCGTCCTGCAATTTCCACGGCGACCAGAGTTTTTCAGGTTGGGCAAGCCAGGAAGGTTTCGGCAAGCTGCCGGCGGTCGAGGTAGGCAATAATTTTTTCATGGTGGTGATTTCGTGTGTTGGTTGGTCAGAGAGCGTAGCTGGCAGTCCACTGTTCAAGGACATTTTTGTATGGCTTGATGAAATGCTCTTCCGTATATTTTCCCTGCTTGACTGCCAGCTGACTGCGCTCTTCCCGGTCATAGACAATCTGCGTCAATGAATAGTCCTGGTTCTTCAGGCTCGGCTGATACGACTTGCCTGCCGCCGAATTGGCGTTGTAAATCTCGGGGCGGTAAATCTTCTGGAACGTCTCCATCGTGCTGATGGTGGCGATCAGCTCAAGATTGGTGTAGTCGCCAAGCAGGTCGCCGATGAAATAAAACGCCAGGGGGGCGGCGCTATCTGGCGGCATGAAGTAGCGAACCTGCATGCCCATTTTTTCAAAATATTGATCCGTCGAGGAAAATTCATTTTGTTGATACTCGACGCCCAATACGGGATGCTGATTCCCCGTCCGGTGATAGACCTTGCTGCTCGAGGCGCTGATGCAAATGACAGGCGGCTTGCTGAAGCGCTCTTTGTACGTATGTGATTTGACAAAGTGCCGGAACAGCTTGCCATGAAAATCGCCGAAATCGTCGGGAGCGGTGAAGGTGGATTGATTGTTGTTATGCTCAGGCAGCAGCACGCTGAAGTCGTAATCGCGCACGTAGGAGGAGAAATTATTCCCCGCGATCCCATCGATGCGCTCACCGGTTTTTTTGTCGATAACGGTCGGTTTCAATATCTCGATCAACGGGATATTACTGCCTTCGACATCAATATTCAGCTCCACCGAGATGATTTCAAGCTCCACCGAATAGCGGTCGCCGTTCGGGTTGTCCCAATGCGCCAGGTTGTTGAAGCGGTTGTCTATCATCCTCAGGGTATTGCGCAGGTTTTCCTGGCGACTGTTTCCCCGGGCCAGATTGGCAAAGTTGGTCGTCAGGCGCGTATTGTCCGATGGGTGATAGTTTTCATCGAAAACAATGCTCTTGATACTGAATATAAAATCTTTGCTCATGGTGATCTGGTGTCCTGATTTTTGCGAATAATGTATGTGTTGATGGCTGAGCGTCGTGATGCGTATCAGGCTGCGACCAGCTCTTCAGCGGTGGCAGATCTCGCATGACGCGTCAAGTCGAGCAAGGGCAATGCCCGTTGCACCGCCAGCGTGGCCCGCTGGATCAGGGCTTCGTCCTGCAGGCGGTAGTCGAGGAAATCCTTGTCGGTCGCATACACACCCAGCGGTAATGTGCGTGCCTGGAAAAAGCTGAACAGCGGCCGCAACTGGTGGTCGATCATCAGGGCATGGCGCTCGCTGCCGCCGGTGGCCGCCAGCAGGACCGGCTTGTCGATCAAGGCGTCCTGGTCAATGAAATCGAAGAAGTGCTTGAACAGTCCCGTGTACGCGCCGCGGTAGACCGGTGTTGCCACCACCAGGATGTCGGCTTGCTCGACCGCTGCAAGTTCCCGCTCCACCGTATCGGGCAGGTGGGAGCGCCAGACCGCGCCGGCAAGCTGCGGTGCGAGCTGGCCCAATTCGACCAGGCGTTGTTCGCACAGCACTTCATCGGCGATCAGGTCCATCAGGTGCTCGGCCAGGGCTGCTGCCTTGGAAGGGCGTTGCAGCCCGCCGGAAACCGCGACTAAACGAAGTGGACGTGTCATGTTTGCTTTCATGTGGATGGATGCGCCAGGGCCGTAAGAGTGCAGGCAACAAGGGAATCGATGATAGCGGCGGGAATCGATGAAGTATAATGGTCTTATTTCATACATCCATGAACATGGCTCATCTCAATGCTTGAACGCATCCACCTCAGCATCGTCCAGCAGGTCGAAAAACAAGGGTCGCTGACGGCTGCCGCAGGCGTGCTGCACCTGACCCAGTCGGCCCTGAGCCACAGCATGAAGAAGCTGGAGCAGCAACTGGGCACCGACGTCTGGCTGCGCGAAGGGCGCAACCTGCGCCTGACGCAGGCCGGCCAGTATCTGCTGGCGGTGGCGAACCGGGTGCTGCCGCAACTGGACCTGGCCGAAGAGCGCCTGGGCCAGTTCGCGCAGGGCGAGCGCGGTGCGCTGCGCATCGGCATGGAGTGCCACCCTTGCTACCAGTGGCTGCTGAAGGTGGTGTCGCCGTATCTGGCCGCATGGCCCGACGTGGATGTAGACGTCAAGCAGAAGTTCCAGTTCGGCGGGATCGGCGCGCTGTTCGGCTACGAAATCGACTTGCTGGTCACGCCCGACCCGCTGTACAAGCCGGGGCTGACATTCGAACCCGTGTTCGACTACGAGCAGGTGCTCGTCGTGGCCAAGGGCCATGCCCTGGCGTCAGCGGCCTATGTGCGGCCCCAGCAACTGACCCAGGAAGTGCTCATCAGCTACCCCGTGGACATCGAACGCCTGGACATCTATAACCAGTTCCTCTTGCCGGCCGGTGTCACGCCCAAGCGCCACAAAGCCATCGAAACCACCGACATCATGCTGCAAATGGTGGCCAGCGGCCGCGGCGTGGCCGCCCTGCCGCGCTGGCTGGTGGAGGAATACGCGGCCAAGATGGACGTGGTGCCTGTGCGGCTGGGTGTGCACGGCATCGCCAAGCAGATTTTCCTGGGGGCACGCGAGACGGACACCGCCATCGACTACGTGCGGGCCTTCATCGCACTGGCGCGCCAGCCTGCCAGCGCCAGTGCGCAGTGACCGCAGCGACGCCATGGGTCATCTCCTGATGCATCCCGCTCAGCTCAGGGCCGCTGGCAACATCACGCACGCCTATTCCCTGGAAATCAGTGCGAAGGACATGCCTGCATTGAACGCGGCGGCTCCCCGGATATTGCCCGCGTCAACCATTGCCATTCCCTACCTGCCACGCGAGGACAACGACGCGCGGCTGGCCGCGGCCCGCACCGTGCGCAGGCTCGGCTTCGAGCCCATGCCGCACCTGTCTGCGCGCCGTATCGCCTCGCTCGCCGAGTTTGAGTCGTTCATCCAGCGCGCGGTCGCCGAAGCGGGCGTCGAGCGCTGCTTCGTGATCGCCGGCGATCCATCCACCGCGATGGGACCGTTTTCCGACAGTGCCGCGCTGATCGACACAGGCATTTTCGAGCGCGCGGGCATGCAGGTAATCGGCGTGGGTGGCCACCCGGAAGGCCATCCGGTCATGAGCACGGCCGAACAGTGGGAGGTGCTCGAACGCAAGTGCGACAGCATCGGCAAGCGCGGCATGGCGCCCTTGATCGTCACGCAGTTTGCGTTTGATGCCGACATCGTGTTGACGTGGTTGAAAACGCTGCGCGAGCGCGGCATTGACCATCCCGTGCGCGTGGGCGTGCCGGGCCCCGCGAGCATCGCGGTGCTGGCCCGTTATGCCGCCGTGTGCGGCGTCAGCGCCTGCGCATCGATGTGGTCCAAGTACGGCGTGTCCATCGGCAAGCTGTTCGGCACGGCAGGACCGGATCTGTTTGTCGAGCGCCTGGCCAATGGCCTGACCGAAGCCCATGGCGAGGTCAGCCTGCATTTCTTTCCCTTTGGCGGCATCGCACAATCCGTGAATTGGATAGAGCAGTACCGTGCTCGTACCGGCCCAGGCCCTTGAGCATCCGATGTAGGCGCCGCCTCTCCGGCGGCAGCGCGCCGCCAGATGTGGACAATTAAAACGGTTTGACAACGCAGTTCCTTATAAATCAAACATTTAATGAAACGCCGCAGCTAGAATTTTTTTAATACGGTTCGACAAAAACTTATAACTGCCGCCGGTACTACCGGATCGGTGATAAAACGGATTAACAAGAACTTTTCGTCCGACCAGACTCACCTCATCCATTTCAACGGCGACATGTTCCTCGACCTTTACAGTTCCGCCGGAGAATAGCCTGACGTGATCCTAGTAGCCGTGGATTCTGCGTCCGTCACGCTGGCGCACGTTTTTCCGTTTGGCAGAAAGCTACAACTTCATTACATTCCAAATTGCGAGGTCGATACCGGCTTGTTGTGTAGCGGCATCATTTGCCGAAGGATGGCCTCCTTGCGTTCGGCTGGATACTGATTCACTGCATGTCTTTTTTCCGCCCCCGGATGGATTAAAGTGATTCAAGTGACGCGACATCTATGCTGACACAGGGGGATGACCAAAAACACCGGACCATCCAGCTGTGAGATTTCCATATCCTCGGTATGGCACCACAATCAGTCTTGCTGGATCTCCTTCATCTTGGCATTAAAAGTCCGGGGATTCATGCCCAGAAGCTCTGCAGCCTTCGTGCCGCTGCTAGTGGCTTTTTGGGCTGCCACTAGCAGTCGCCGCTCCCATTCTGCAACCAAGTCCGGACCTGCCAGCACCCTGCCTTTGTCTCGCATTTCGCCCAGGTAGCTTGTACAACGAGAGATGGTGGGTAGCTCATCCTGCAGTGACACGGGCGATCGAGCGCTTTGTTCATCCTCGGCCAGCTCTTCCTTTCTTAGAATTTCCAATTCTGAATTGACCAGTTCGCGGCTAATCGACAGCAGACGCCCTTCCTGCAAACCACCCACCAGTAGGCGTCTGGCCAGCCGTTCCAGATCCCGGAAATTGCCCTCCAGCCGCATGGACCGGAGCGCTCGAGCGATATAGTGCTGGTGCGGACGGAACTGTTCGATGTAGTCCCTGATAAGTGGGGCGCTGCTGTCGCTCTTGACCACCAGCTCCGGATCGCGCTCCACCAGTTGTTCACAGGCGCGGCGTACCACGGATTTCCATATGTTTTCCAGATCCTCGCGACAATCGCGCAAGTCTGGCAACTCGATGACCAGTTCCGAGATACGGTCGAGGAAATCCGGCGCTAGGACCTCCCGCAGCGCGCCGCGCGACTTATTGGTGGCGGCAATAAGCCGGAAGTTAGACTTGATGATTTCCTCACCGCCTATCTTGCGGAAGCTGCCGTTGCGTTGCAGCGCGAGCAGCAGGGCGCCCTGCGCCTGTGGGTCCATCCAGTGGATCTCGTCCAGAAACACGCAGTCACCTTGGGCCAGCTGCAGCAAGCCGTTGCTGTCCTTGCTGGCGGTGCTGTGGGAACCCTTGGCATAGCCGAACAGGCTGCTGCGCAGTATCGTCGGATCGCCACGGAACTCGGCACAGTTCATCTGGTAGTGCCACTCCTTTACGGGCTTCATCTTCCACTCAAGATAGTTCTGGCGCAGGCTTTCGGCGATATGGGTCTTGCCGGATCCGCGGCTGCCGATAATCAATACTGGAAACGGCACTTTACCGTAGCGTTGCACCAGCCCGGCGACCTTTCGCAGGCTTTCCGATTGAGCATTAGCGATGCTCCATTCTTCACAGGCAGTATCATCTTCGCCGCTCCTTGCTAGTTCGGCAAGCAGGTTCCAGTGAACTTCCTGCAGGACCTCCCCAGTTTGCCTCTTATCCCTTGGAATGCCCTGATAGGCGCGGACATTGTCGCCCAAGATCCGAGCCTGCAACGCGACCAGCATCACCGTCTGCGCCGCCGGCGTGCCAGGGCTGAGATTGACGATGATCTGCGCCTTTGGATGGGTGCGTCTAATCTTCGCAAGCGCCGGCGCGGTAAAGCGGAACAATTCCTGATGGTTAGTCGGTGCGACGTCCGTGTCCCAGTAGACCAGCTCCACTTCGGGGCCTTTCTGCTGGCCTATCTCTCGCATCAGTTCCTTGGCCACGTCCACCTCAGATGGTTGGAAGTCCCGTCCGCCAGCCTCGGGCGTGCGCCGGCGGCGCACCAGCAAATAGTGTTTCTTAATCTGGCCGGCCACAGGAGAGCCCAGATTCAGCAGGAACTCCAGTGTTGGACCGGCTTCGCGCTCGTTGTTTTGATAGCTATAGTAGCCGTCCCTTTCACGGCGGTAGGGATCGTTATTGAACGATACCCACGATACGCTGATTTTTTCAGGGTTCATGATCGTTGTCCTTTGCTTTTGCGTACCTGTTGCTGCGCGGGTGGATGGGACACGCGTATCTTCAGCATGCTGTCCGCCAGCCAGCCCTTGCTACGGGCGATGCCATTGCCGTTGGCGTGCTGCAGGCGCAGCACGTCGATGTGGCGATTGGCAGTATCCACCTTAATGTGCATCACCTGCCCGTCGGCGCTGCGTAGCATCTGCTGGCCAGGCGCTTCCATCAGTTCAACGGGGTGGTGCGTCAGTGAGGCGATCAGCGGTCCGATAGCCGTCTTCGGGGGAAGCCGCAGCTCCCAGTCGCCGGATAAGGCCGTCGGGAACCCCGCGTCAGCCAGCTGACGTACCGACGGTGCGCTCACTGCCACATGCGTGCGGCGTTGCATGACGTTGCGGGTCCAGCGGCCGACCGCCGTCGCCACGCCGCTGTCTTCCACCACCACTCCAACCTCGATGCCGTCATGCCAACCATGCTTAGCGTCCAGGTTGCCGGTCCACAACAGCACGGTCTGCCCATCCGCGACGATGGACTTGGTATGCGTGCGGCGATGGCCATGGATGTGCACCTGATTCGGCGCGAGCTCGAGCAGCCAGGCCAAGCAGGCACGCTGCGCTTCGATGTGGTTCCGTGGCTGCACCAGCAGGTCGATACGAACGCCACGCGCCAACGCGCGTTGCAACGCTACGCCCACTGGATGATATTCCATCCCCATGAAACTGTAGGTGGCAATCGCTAGGTGGCTGCGGGCGCGGTCGATTACTTCGACGGCGGCATCCAGTAGCGAGGTTTCGTGTTGGCGCAGGGTAGTCACACAGCGGCTCTCGCCGGCGCTGGTCAGCGTGCGCCACGGCACGATGGGCGGAACCGGCAGCGAGTGCACATCCAGGCTGGCGCCGGGTAGCGATTCAAGGGTGGTCAGCTGCTGCCAGATGTAGGCGAAAAGGCGACCGAACTCGCGCGCGGTCACTGGCTGGTGGATGGCCAGGCCGTCTTCGGGATTGATCTCGTAGGCTTCCTTGGTTGAATTCGCGGAGGTGACGATGGCGCAGGTGTCATCGACAACGCAGAACTTAGCGTGGCAGTCTTCGGCGCTGCGCAGCCAAGCGCCGGCATGCGACAGCCGCCGCAGGTGCTCTTCGTGACGTTTGGCGCGTTCCTGCAGTTTTGCGGTCTGCGCGTCAATCTCGTCGTCCAGCTCGAGCACTTCGGCGCGCAGGTGCTTTTCTAGCGCCGTGAGGATGTAGACTCCTCCATGCAGGCGCTCCGCCGCTTCGCACAGCGCCTGTACGATGTCCTCGTCGGCAAACAGAAAGCTGCAGAACAGCACCTTCTCGCTGGCCGCCCGGATATGCGCGATCAGCCGATTGCGAATGTGCGCGGACTGGCTGAGGTCGTCGGTGGAAACATGCACGATGTCGAGACGTCCCGTGTCCTGCGCGTAGTAGCCGACTGCCGGTTCCGGCGATTTGGCGGGCATAAACAGCACACCTTTTACGCGCTGCTGGCCCAGCTCGATAATGGGGGCGGCGGCCGGTTGTGACGCTTGTTTGATGTCTTCAGTCATGTTTGTTCTTCTTTGGCTGCATAAGGAAAGACCAGATCACGCTGCAGGCGGCGCATGCAGAGCGCAGCACGCAGTTCAATCTGAGACCATGCGTTCATCGCGGCTTCGTCGGCCGACGGCAGCTCGTGGTTGCATTCCCAATAGTCGGTAAGGAGGGCCGCAACTTCCACGCAAGTGCTGTCGAAGTTGCGCCGCAACGCAGCGTCACTTCGCAGAAGGAAAGCGTAAAAGGCCTGGCGCGCCGCCTCACCATCGGCAGGAACTGCGTGAATGCGCAGGACTGCCTGCCATTGGTCGAGCTGCACCGGCAGCAGGACATCGCACGGCCGGTCGCTTCCACTGATTAGGTTGGCTATGTGTTCACCACCGCATGGCAGCTCGTACGCGCCGTCGCCCCGCAGCCGGGTGGCTGCTGGGAGCGCCAGGGCGCTGCTGACGGCAGCCAGCAGTCCGGCCGAATATTGCGCCTGAGCGTTGATCAACCCGGCGGCATCAATCTGCTGACAGGCTCGCGTCTGCGTGCCGTGCCGCAGGAAGGTGCGCCAAACCAGTCCGCCGGACGTGGAGTGAAATGCCGCCAGCACCAGCGCCGCGGTCTTCTGTTGTTGTTTCTCGTTGCCGGGGCGGCTGACTTTCCGAACTTCCCACTGCGAACCCGGCACGATGCGCACCAACTGGCCCCTTAGGCCGCTCACGCTGGCGCCAATGCCGCAGGCTGTCATGCGCTCGTCTGCCGGCAAGGACAATGTGCTGTCCAAGGCACGTAGTGACGGCGGCACTTCTTCCGGCGGCAGCGGCAGCCGGCGCTGATACTGCGTATTGCGTTGCTGTTTTTCATCTTCGACCTTGATGAACAGCAGCGGCTCAGCCAGGAACACGAGCCGTGCCGGGCGCTCCCGCCGTTGCGGAAAGGCGCCGCGTTCCAGTGCTGTGTTGCCCAGGTCGCTCAACTGGCACAGCGGCGAGTCCGATGCCTGCGAGGTATGCAGTTTGCGCGCCTGCGTCGGCGCCGGTGCTACCTGCGTCGGCGCGTCGCCGGCGAGCGGCATGGACATCAAAAAATGCCTGAGGAAGGGCAGCATGCTCTCGTCGGCCTGCGCCGGCTCGGCTTGGAAGTGCTGCAACAGCTGGTCGCCCAGCAAACGGTGGACGGCGGCTTCCGAGACCGTGTCACCCAAACCCAGGTATTCATCGACCAGCGCCGGCGAAATCCGCCCCAGCGCACGCGCCAGCGCTAGGGTTGCCCAGTCAGCCGAGCGGAGCTTGCGCTCTTCCGCGCATTCCAGTGCCGCAAATTCGACTTCGTACAGCGGCACCTCCCGCGCCAAGATTGCGGTGGGCACGCCGGGGACACCAGCGTGGTGCAGCGACGCCTCAATCGCGTGAAAGTCCAGTGCGCTCATTATTGGCCTCCCAATGCACGACCCCATTTCTTCTTCTGCTCGCTGCCCTCGTATAGGCGAACCAGCAGGTCCCCGGGATCGCGCCGGCGGCCGCCCTCCTGGCCGGCCAGCGTGGTCGAGTCTCCGATCACGATGCGTTTGTGGCGCGCGCGCGTGACCGCCACGTTCAGGCGGTTGAGATTGTCGACGTGGCCGCGGTTGCCGTTTGGGTTGCTGCGCGTCGTGCACAGGATCACCAAATCCTTCTCGCGCCCTTGGAAGCGGTCGACAATGCTGATGTGAATATCGATGGGAGCATTGTTTGCCGCCGGGCTATCCCATTGCCGGCGCCACGGGTCGCTGCCGCTGCGAAGGCGGCGGAAAATGGCCTGGCGAAGACTGCGTGCCTGTTCCAGATAAAAGCAGACTACGCCGATCTCGAACGTCGCGTCGGGACCGCGCCCGCGTTTGCGCAGGTCGCCGCGCCAGCTCTGGACTGCCCAAGAGGCGCAGGTGTCGACCAGTTCGATAGCAACATCGATTTCGAGCGGATTGGTGTAGTTGCCGCCTGTCCAGTTGGTGTCGCGCGGGTATTCATAGCGCCGCTTGGCCGGCTGATACGCGGTGTCGAGCCAGATCGATGGCGTCTGCAGACCGGGAATGTCCAGGCCCAGCTGATCGGTTGTGTCCGCCGGCGGGTAGTCGCCATCATAGACCAGCTCGGACGAAAACTCGGCCAATTGTGGTGCCATTCGGTGCTGGTAATTGAGCTTGACCACCCGGCTGGCGGGCAACTTGGTAAGGTGCTCAAACACACTCGGCAGTGCCAGCTTCTGCAGTTCTAGCATCTCGGCACCCAGACGCAGCGTGGCGTTCAACTTGCTGTGGCCGGCGCGGGATACCTCGGTACGCTTCAGTTCATTGCGCCATTTTTCCGGATCGGAGCCCAGCAGCACCAGTTCCTCGCGCTCCGCCTCGCCGATCTCAAAGGGTTGGCACAGCTCCTCCACCAAAGCGCGCCAGGCGCGTTCCCTGCGCACCGGATCGGGGTGCATGCGCTCGTCGAAATGCCGTCGCAGCCGGCTGCTCACTTCGCGTATCCATACAGGATTCGGCGCGGCCAGATCGGCCCGTTTCGCGCGTTCCGACGCCACCGCTTCCAGTTCGCCCAGGTCGACATACGGCGGCAGCTGGCGATGGTCGCCCACCAGTATCCATTTGCGCGCGCGGGCCGCCGGGACGAGGAAATCGGTGAGGGTCGCCTTGCTAGCTTCGTCCATAATCATTACGTCGAACACCGCTTCCACCTCGCGAAACTCGCGCGCCATGGCGATGCCGATCGGCGTGGCACACAGCAGATTGGCGTTGAGCAGCAGCATAACGCCGATTTCATCGTCGTCCTTGATGCGCTCGGCCCATTCGCGCTGCACCCGGGCCACGGGATCCTGCGCCAACTCATCGCCGGCGGCGCTGCGGAGCTTCTGCGATAGTCGGCGGACCAGGTCGCGGCTGCGGTTCTGCAGCAGGAAGCGCTGGGCTGGCACCTCGACATTTTCTACCGAACCCAGGCGGATCGCGGTAACACCGGGACGGTCACCCACGCCTTCCAGCACATTGTCCAGCGCAACATGGGTCGGCGCCACCAGCAGGATGCGCTTACCGGCCTTTACCAGCTCCTCGATAATGCCGCAAATGACGGTGGTCTTGCCGGTGCCCGGCGGCCCTTGGATGAGGGCGATATCGGGCGTGTTCAGTGCCAGCTCCCTGGCCTGCAGTTGACGCTGCGTCTGCGGGTCGCCGGACGGCAGGTCCGGCCGAGGTATTTCCTGCAGCCCGTCAGGGCGCGTGAGCGCCTCCAGCAGACGGCCATAGGCTTCATCCTTGCCCATCGCCATGGCGTCGAGCGCTTCGCGCATGCGCTTGAAGGCGTCATCACCGGGCTTGACGCGCAGTTCGCCTTCTGCCAGCAACTCTTCGCTGTCGTCAATGAAGTCGGTCGATAGCACCTCGCCGTCATCTGAAATATCGTCGAAGGACAGCGTGTGTCTCTTGCCGTTGCTGGTCGGGATCTCAATCCGAGTGCCCGCGCGGGTGAAGGCGCGTGGCCACTCGTCCGTATCCAGGTTACGCAGACGCACTGGCGCGCGGTCGGCCAGTGCGTAGCGTGCGCGCGGCGCCGAAGACTCTGTGTAGTTACGCAGCGCTTCCAGGTAGCGGCGCACATTGCTGATGAAGTTGCGGTCCTTGTCCGATTCGCGCACAGCTTCGCGCGGATCGATGCATGCGCGCAAGCGGGTCTGCGCCGCCACCATCTGGCAGAAGCCCACCGCGTCAAAGCCATGCAGATTGCCTTCAGCGAAGCTGGTCACCAGCAGGCGCGCGACCGGCGGCGTTTTCAGGCGAAAGGCGCTGAACACGCGCAGGCTCAGGCCGTCGTGCGCGGGGCTGCAGGCAAACGCGATTTGGTTGGTTGCCAGCACCACGCAAAAATCATTCGGCGGCAACTTGCCCTCACTGGCTTGTACCAGCCCGAGGCTGGCGGGCTCGCGAAAAGCCGTCGCCTTGAATTTGCCGTCGGTGCCTTTGGTCTGGAACCAGGTCCAGACATCGCACTGATTGAGCAACTCCACGGCAACCGTGAAGTTCAGCGCCGGGTCGATTTTCTTGATAAGTTCCGGCACTTTGGTCGAGCAGGTCAGGGGAATTGCGCCGTGCACTCGCAGGGTGTCGGAAAGCCCCAACCGCGTTTGCCCGGCAATGCGGGGTAGAGGGAGGTCTAGGCGTTCAGCCAAGCGTGCAATACGTTGAGTCAACATAACCAAGAATCGCTTTCGTTCAGGTGGATGAGTGAGCGTCTATATGCAATCGGCGTGCCAGGAGTCTCCCACCAAAAAAATCAATCACTTAGTATCTGACTACTTATTTGATGAGCATTATATAGCCAACTTTCGAGCAAATATTCGCTGCATTTTTTTATAAGAATAATTTTGCTCGTTTTCAGTATATTTATGCGTGAATTCGAACTTTCATCGGCGGTTGAGAAATATAACCATCTGATTTCATTAAGAAATTTATCTTGGCACGCTTTTCGCGGAGTGTTGGATACCACCAACTGAGATCAGGAATAGGGATGAATAGCAAAAATCACGGGAAAGTTCGGCAACAGCAGCGGGGTATCCCATCCGTAATTGTCGATCTGGTGCTGAGGTACGGCAGCCGCGAATACGACCACCGGGGCGGTGTCGTGAAGTACCTCGATCGCCGCGGCCGGAAGCTCGTTGAACAAAACATGGGGATTGATTTTGTGAAGCGCCACAGCAACCAGATGGGCGTCTATGTCGTGCAAAGCGTTACTGACGGCCGTGTGATTACCTGCGGCCATCGCTACGCCAAGATCCACCGGAACTAAGCTACCCAACCGGAGTAATTAATAATTAAGGAAACCAAGAACATCAAGAGGAAATTCCGTCTGCAAGGCGCCGAGAGGTAGCTGAAATGTTAGACGTCATGCCTGAACAAGCGCTGCGATGGGTTAAACGCCTCGAAGTTGACGGTGTCCTAACCTATGATGAGGGTAGAAATTTCCGAGTAGCCTCATCATCAACCTGAACACTGATTCGCACGCCAAGCTGACACCCAATGGCTTTTGAAGCCGGACACCGTTTCTGTCAGGTAGATAAAGGTTAGCTACGAAACTACGTTGATTTATAAAGCTATTCTTCGTATCAATACAATACGCCGAAATCTTCGACCTGCCCATCGCGCTTGGCATCCTACGACAAGGTATACACCGAAGCGGTGACGTTCCCGACATGGCGGCGCATCAGCGAAAACGCCGAGGTTACCATCCAGGCCACACATCGCCTGGTGATTTCCACGCTGGGTGGCAGTGTGGGCCCCATTCCTGGGAACCTCAACGGTACAGTCGTGGAATTCCCATCGTTTTATGCACTGGAAGGGTATCTAGCTACCATTTGCTCTAGGCTAAGCCCAATCACAAGAAGACATTTATCTCCCTTTTCAGGGTACCGAGCAGCGAAATGAACGTCACCGACACTGCGCCCTTCGCCCTGAGTGCGTTGGTGCGGCGCCTTGCCTGGGGCGCCGCATGTACGCCCCCACAGGTCGGGGGCGTTGAAACGACCAAACATCACACCTGCCATCTTGTTTCAGACTTTATTATTTTCATCAAAAGGCCGATATTGACATAAAAATCAATGTCAAACTGCTTTAGGTCATGTCGAACCGTATTGTCTGATGTTAGACCGTATTGTTTGGCGACATCGGAGAAGGGCAACATCCGGCCCGCTTACTCCACCGTCACCGATTTGGCCAGATTGCGTGGCTTGTCCACATCCGTGCCACGCGCCAGTGCCGTGTGATACGCGAGCAATTGCAGCGCGACCACGTGCAGGATCGGCGACAAATCGCCGTAGTGCTCGGGCAGGCGGATCACGTGCAAGCCCTCGCCGGAGCTGATGCGCGAATCGACGTCGGCGAAGACGTACAGCTGGCCGCCGCGGGCGCGCACTTCCTGCATGTTCGACTTCAGCTTTTCGATCAGGGCGTCGTTCGGCGCGATGGTGACGACGGGCATTTCATTTGTCACCAGGGCCAGCGGGCCATGCTTCAGTTCGCCGGCCGGATACGCTTCGGCGTGGATATACGAGATTTCCTTCAGCTTTAACGCGCCTTCCAGGGCGATCGGGTAATGCATGCCGCGGCCAAGGAAGAGGGCGTTTTCCTTGCGGGCGAACTCTTCGGACCAGGCGATGATCTGCGGTTCCAGCGCCAGCACGGAAGCGATGGCGACGGGCAGGTGGCGCATGGCTTTCAGGTGCGCCGCTTCCTGTTCTTCGCTCAAGTGGCCATTGACTTGCGCCAGGCACAGGGTCAGCAGGAACAGGCCGGCCAGCTGCGTGGTAAACGCTTTGGTGGAGGCCACGCCCACTTCCACGCCGGCGCGCGTGATGTAGGCCAGGGCGCATTCGCGCACCATGGCGCTGGTGGCCACGTTGCAGATGGTCAAGGTGTGCTGCATGCCCAGGCTGCGCGCATGTTTCAGGGCGGCCAGGGTGTCGGCCGTTTCGCCGCTTTGCGAAATCGTCACCACCAGCGTGTTCGGGTGCGGCACGCTGTCGCGGTAGCGGTATTCGCTGGCCACTTCCACGCTGACGGGCACCTTGGCGATCGACTCGATCCAGTATTTGGCCGTCATGCCCGCATACGAACTGGTGCCGCAGGCGAGGATCAGCACGCGATCGATCTGCTTGAAGATTTTATAGGCGTCGTCGCCGAACAGTTCCGGCATGATGCCCGTCACGCCTTCGAGCGTGTCGCCGATGGCGCGCGGCTGTTCAAAAATTTCCTTCTGCATGTAATGGCGGTACGGGCCCAGCTCTGCCGCGCCCGTGTGCGCATGCACGGTTTTCACTTCGCGCTCGACGGGCTTGCCATCGACGTCGACGATCCAGCAGCGCGACAGTTGCAGGTCGACCACGTCGCCTTCTTCCAGGTAGATGATCTGATCGGTCGTGCCGGCCAGCGCCATGGCGTCCGACGCGACAAAGTTTTCACCATTGCCCAGGCCGACGATCAGGGGCGAGCCCTGGCGCGCGGCGACCACGCGGTGCGGTTCGTCGCGGCAGAAGACGGCGATCGCATACGCACCGTCGAGGCGTTTCACGGCCTGTTGCACGGTTTCAAATAAATCGCCGTTGTACATGTGCTCAACCAGATGGGCGATCACTTCCGTATCCGTCTGGCTCTGGAAGACGTAACCGAGGGCCGTCAGTTCGGCGCGCAGTTCGTCGTGGTTTTCGATGATGCCGTTATGCACCAGCGCCACGCGGGCATTCTCTTCCGTTGGGGAAAAGTGCGGGTGGGCATTGAAGGAGACAGGGGCGCCATGCGTGGCCCAGCGCGTGTGGGCGATGCCCGTAAAACCGCTCAAGCCTTCTTCGGCGATCTGCTTTTCCAGCTCGGCCACGCGCGAGGTGGAGCGCGAACGCTGCAGACGGCCATCCGCATGCAGGGCGATGCCGCAGGAATCGTAGCCGCGGTATTCCAGACGCTTCAAGCCTTCGACCAGGATGGGAGTGATATTACGTTGCGCTACCGCGCCGACGATGCCGCACATGGAAACCTCTGTCTAAAATTTAATCAATGCACGCATGCTAATGCAGAGTGAAAGAAATATGCTTTCTAAATCCGTGTATTTTTGACTGAATATTTCACACTTATTTTGCGATGAAATATTATTTCATTTAGAATCGATTTATTTTCCAATTCATCACAATCATGAACGATAGCAACATTACCCTCGACGAGATCGATCGTCGCATCCTGAACGCCCTGCAAATTGATGCATCGCAAACCAACAGCGAGCTGGCGCAAGCGGTGCACGTTTCGGCGCCCACCTGTTTGCGGCGGGTCAAGCATTTGCGGGAAAGCGGCGTCATCGAGCGGCAAGTGGCCATCGTCGCGCCGCAGCTGGTGGGCGCGCGCCTGACGGCCATCGTGGAAATCACGCTCGACGTGCAGGCGGCGGAACGCATGGCGGAATTCGAACAACTCGTAGCGGACGAGCCCGCCGTGTTGCAATGCTACCGCGTCTCGCCCGGGCCCGATTTCGTGCTGATGGTGCAGGTGGCCGACATGCCCGCCTATCACGCGCTGGCGCACCGCCTGTTCGCCGCGCACGCGAATGTGCGCAACGTGAAGAGTTATTTTTCCACCTTCCGCAGCAAATTCGAGACGCGCATCACCGTGTGATTCATCGATGATATTTATCCACTGCTTGCCCACCGCTTGCCCACAGATTTATACGGTGCTTTTCCACCGCTTATGCCGCACTTGCCCACAGGTTTATACACAGGGGTGACGAGGGCTGGCCATGGCTGGCAGGCAGGGGGAGTAAGGCAGGCGCCACCGTCACCTGGCCCGCGCGGTGCCGCAGCAGCATGAAAAACGCGTAAAGATGTGGCAAGGCAAACTTGTGCACCAGCTACACACAGCTTGCCAACAAGTTGCGAGCACACTTATCGACAGGCTTATCCACAGCGCTTTCGCGGCGGCAGGCGGGAAACTCAGGGGCGCACTTCGGCGTCCGCATAGAAGCGGTAGCCGGCATTGCGGGCGGTATTGATGGGCAAGGCCAGGCCCGTCGCCTGTTCCGCCTTGCGGCGCAAGCGGCTGATCTGGGTATCCAGGCGGCGCTGGTCGTAGCTGAGAAAATCCTCGCCCAGCGATTGCACGATCTGCTGGCGGCTGACGATGCGTTCCGGCTCGGCCATCAACACGTGCAGCACGGTAACGTCCTGTTGCGACAGCGCAATGGCGCCACAGCCGGGCGGCAAGAGGCGGCGCGGTCCCAGTTCCAGCACCCACGCCGTGGCGGGCGGCGGCACGGCGGCGGGCAGGGGCGCGCCGAGGCGCCGTGCCAGCGCGCCCAGGGTGGCGGCCAGTTCGTCCAGGTCGGCGCTCTTGGGCAGGTAGTAATCGGCACCACCGCCCAGTCCGTTGACCTTGTCCTGCGTCGCCCCGCGCGCCGTAAACACGACGATGCCGATGGGCTGCCCCTGCTCGCGCAAGGCGCGCACCAGCAGCATGCCTTCGCCATCGGGCAAGCCGAGGTCGATGATGGCAATGCGGTGCAGGGCCGGCGTGTAGCAGGCATGGAAGGCGGCCAGGTCGGCCACGGCGCTGACGCGGTAACCGCAATCGCCGAGAAACTCGGTCAGCTCGTGGCGCAGCACGGCTTCGTCTTCAAGCAGGATGAGGTTCAACATGGCGCAAGGATAACCGATCGCCGTGGGGCCGGGAAGTTGTCTTTCTGACTGCCCCGATGGCCGTGGTAAGCTGCCTCGCCATGAAAATCCTGCTCGCCATTTGCCTGTTGTTCGCCACCCTGTTCCCCCACACTGCAGCAGCAGCGCCCGTGCCTGCGCCGCTGCTGCTGCCGGCCAGCGGGCAGCCCGTGTCCGCCAGCGGCCACCTGCAGATGCTGCGCGATGCCACGGGCAGGCTGGGCCCCGATGCGGCACTGGCGGCGCCCGGCTGGCGCACCTTGCCCGGCGCCGTCAGCGCCGGCTACACGCAGGACGCCGTCTGGCTGCGCCTGGACGTGGCACGCGCGGCGGCCGCCCCCGATGAATGGGTCCTGCGTTTCAGCAACGCAGTGCTCGACGATGTGCGGCTATACCGCTGGGATGCGGCGGGCCACTGGATCTTGCAGGAGGCGGGCGCCGACGTGGCGCGCAGCAACTGGCCCATCGATGCGCGCCAGGTGGTGTTCCCGCTGCGCCTGCAAGCCGATACGCCACAGCGCTGGCTGGTGCGCCTGCACAGCAAAAAGGCCATGTCGACGGAGCTGACCTTGCTGCCCAGCGATGCCTTCGACAACGCCTCGCGCCGCGAATACCTGTATTACGGCTTGCAGTTCGGCACTTATTTGCTCTTGATCCTGTTCCATATCTTTTTCTGGCGCATGACGCGCGAAGCCCACAGCGGCTGGTATCTGCTGTACGTGCTGACGAATGCCACGACGGAAGCCTTGACGATCGCCATTCCCCAGCAAATCTTCAACATGCCGAACTGGCTTTCCGATCCCATGCTGGGCGTGTCGATGGCGATGTCCATCGCCGTCGGTGCGCGTTTTTCCACCTTGCAACTGGAACTACCCGCCCTGTCTCCCCGCTTCAGCCGCGTCGTGGTGGGCTTGACGGCCGCTGCCGCGCTGTGCGGTGCGCTGCTGGTGCTGCATGGCGACTATGCCGCTGGCGTGCTCGTCGTGCAAATGACGGCCTTGCCATTGATCGTGCTGTTCATCGCCCTGGCCAGCTGGCTGGCGCTGCGCGGGCATCGACCGGCGCATGCCTTCCTGTTTATCTTCGGCATCTTTTACGCGGGGGTAGTGATCAGTTTCCTGCGCAATATGGCCATCGTGCCACCGAACTTCTGGACCAACCATGCGGCCACCCTGGGCGCCTTCGTGCACATGATGCTGATGAGCCTGCGCCTCAACCGCCGCTACGCCGAATTGCGCCGCGCCAAGGACCGGGCGCAAGCCGAGGCGGTCAGCGCCGTGCGCGCCCTGAATGAACGCCTGGAAGAGCAGGTGGCGCTGCGCACCGTGGCGCTGCGGCAGGAAATCGGCCGGCGCGCCGTGCTCGAGGGCGAATTGCGCGCCGCGCTGGAAGTGGAAACCCGCACCCGCGAAGAACAACAGGATTTCGTTGCCATGGTGTCGCATGAATTCCACACGCCATTGGCCATCATCAATACCACGGCCCAGCAAATTGCCCGCAACGCGGACGCGCCACGGGAAAAAACCTTGCAGCGCTGCCAGAACTTGCGCGAAGCCAGCGGCCGCATGACGGCGCTGGTGGATGAATACCTGAGCGCCGACCGCATGGAAACGAGCGCGGCAACCTTCCGGCCCCTGCCGTGCGACTTGCCCGCCCTGCTGACGGCCGTGCTGGCCGAGTGGCCGCCGGGCCGCATCGAGGCCAGCGTGCAGGCGCTGCCCGCCAGCGCCGTGGTGGATGCCAGCCTGCTGCGCGTGGCCCTGCGCAACCTGCTCAGCAATGCCGACCGGCACGCGCCGCAAGCCCTGGCGATCCGCGTACAGGCCGGTACGCTCGAGGACGGCCACGTGCAGATTGCCGTCAGCAATGACGGCGAGCCGCTGCCTGCCGATGAAATCCCGCGCCTTTTCCAGAAATATTTCCGTGGCCGCATCGCCCAGCACAAGCCCGGCGCCGGGCTGGGCCTGTATCTGGTGCAACGCATCGCCACATTGCACGGCGGCCAGGTCACGCTGGCCAGCGCCGGCAACGACGGCACCATCAGTTTCGTTTTGCGCCTGCCCGTCTGACTCTCTCCCGCATTCCCGACAAAATCAGTCGGGAATCGCTCAGGTTTGCTCAATTTTAAATTTCCCCGTTCTGATATCTTTCCGCTCAGAAATTTTTGTAGCTTTTTATAACAATCGTATCTAAAAAAGCAACAAATACAGCCGCTAACGGACGCCGTCCACGCACAGCACAGGGAAAACATGTATCGCAACCAACTCGCCAGCCACCGCACCGGCCACTCCTTGTTCGCGCCGCGTTCCTGACCCGTTCTTTCCCCCTTTCCCGTTCGCGCCAGCCCGGCCATGCCCGCTGATGCGCGGGCGTTTCCCCATTCATCTCAACAAGGACATCGCATGCACCGTCACGGATCGTTGAATCACATCTACCGCCTCGTCTGGAGCCACGTCTTGAACGCCTGGGTCGCCGTCGCGGAAACCTCGCGCGGACGCGGCAAGGGCAGCCGCCGCAAATTGGCCGCGGCAGCGGCCGCCATGACGGCGCTGGCGCTGGGAGGGCCGGCGCAGGCCGCGCCCACGGGCGGGCAAGTCGTGGCAGGCACGGCCAGCATCAGCCAGCAGGGCAACAGCACCACGATCAAGCAATCGAGCCAGCAGGCAGCGCTGAACTGGAACAGTTTTAACGTGGGCGCGAATGAAACCGTCAACTTCGTCCAGCCCTCGGCCGGCGCGCTGGCCGTCAACCGCATCTTCGACAGCAATGGCACGCAAATTCTCGGCAGGGTCAACGCGAATGGCCAGGTGTACCTGATCAATCCGAACGGCGTGCTGTTCGGCCGCGGCGCGCAAGTCAACGTGGGCGGCCTGGTGGCCTCGACGCTCGACGTCGACAACGCCAGCCTGGGCGGCGCTAAGCATGCATTTAGCGGCAATGGTACTGGCCGGGTCGTCAATGAAGGCACGCTGCGCGCGGCCGACGGCGGCTATGTCGCCCTGCTGGGCCGGCAAGTGAGCAACCACGGCAGCATTGCGGCCCGCCTCGGCACGATCGCCCTGGGCGCCGGCAGCGCCGCCACCCTGAGCTTTGACGGTGCGCGCCTGCTGCAGTTGCAGATCGACCAAAGCACCCTGAACAACCTGGCCGAGAACGGCGGCCTGATCCGCGCTGATGGCGGCCAGGTGCTGATGAGCGCAGGTGCCCGCGATTCGCTGCTGGCCAGCGTCGTCAACAACACGGGCGTCATCGAAGCGCGCGGCGTGGAACAGCGCGACGGCAGCATCATCCTGCTCGGCGGCATGAGCGCAGGCACCACCCATGTGGCCGGCACCCTGGACGCCAGCGCCGCCGCTGGCGGCAATGGCGGCTTCATCGAAACGAGTGCCGCCCACGTGAAGATCGGCAACGACACCCGCATCAGCACGGCAGCACCGGCGGGCCGTGCCGGCACCTGGCTGATCGACCCCGTCGACTTCACCATCGCCGCCAGCGGCGGCGACATCAGCGGCGCCGCCCTGACGAACAATCTGCGCAACGGCAATGTGGTCATCCAGAGCACGCAAGGCAGCCGTGGCACGGCGGGCGACGTGCATGTCAACGACCAGGTCAGCTGGTCGGCCAACCAGCTGACCCTGAATGCCCAGCGCAACATCAATATCAATGCCAACCTGAACGGTTCCGGCACGGCCAGCCTGGCGCTGGAATACGGCCAGGGCGCTGCTGCCGCCGGCAACACGGCCGTGTATCAACTGGGCAGCGGCGCGCAGGTGAGTTTGCCCGCCGGGCAAAACTTCAGCACCAAACTGGGCGCGGACGGCGTGCGCACCGGCTACACGGTGATTACCGCCCTGGGAGCAGCCGGCAGCGTCACTGGCACCGACTTGCAAGGCATTAATGGCAAGCTGGATGGGAATTATGTGCTGGGCGCAAACATCGACGCCTCCGCCGCAGCCGGCTGGCAGGCCGGCTGGAGCGTTGGCTTCGCGCCACTCGGCGGCGACACAGGTTTTAGCGGCGTGTTCGATGGGCTCGGCCACTCGATCAATCAACTCAGTATGAGAGCCTCGCGCAACCAGGGCAGCGGCCTGTTTTCCATCACCACCAAGAATGCCCTGATTCAGAATGTGGGCTTGAATGGCGGCAGTATCTGGGCCACGTATGTAGCCGGCGGCCTGGTCGGCACAAACGCGGGCACCATCCGCAACAGCTATGCTGCGCTCGACGTCGATAGCTACTCCGTCAGCGGCGGTCTGGTGGCGCGCAACAATGGCAGCATCGACAATAGCCACGCCACCGGCACCGTCAGGAGTCAGGCTCAGACAGGTGGCTTGGTCGGCAACAATAGCGGCAGCATCAGCAACAGCTATGCCACGGGAAGCGTGGCGGGCCAGACTTATATCGGCGGCCTGATTGGCATCAACTGGGGCAGTGTCGGCACCAGCTTCGCCACAGGCAGCCTGGTCCTCACCGATGGCGGCAGCGGCGTCGGCGGCCTGATTGGCAGTAATGCCTATTCCAACAAGGTCAGCAACAGTTTCTGGTCCATCAGCGGCACTGGCCAGGCCAGTTCGGATGGCGGCACCGGCCTGACGGATGCGCAAATGCGCACGGCCAGCAGTTTCACGGGCTTTAACTTCACCACCACGCCTGGCGCAACGGGCAACAACTGGGTGCTGGTCAACGTGGACGGCGGTCTGAACAATGCCGGTGGCGCGGCCGGCGCCACATATCCGATGCTGGCATCCGAGTACTCGACCACCATCCAGAATGCCCACCAACTGCAATTGATGGCCATGGCGCCAGGCGCCGCGTATGTGCTGGGTAGCAACATCGACGCCAGCGGCACGGCGAACGGCAAGGATGTCTGGGGCGGCGCCGGCTTCGTTCCCGTCGGCACGCGCCACAACGCGTTCACAGGAAGCCTGGATGGCCAGGGCCATACCGTCAGCGGCCTGTATATCAACCGCCCCAGCGACGACTATGCGGGCCTGATCGGCTATACAGACAGGACTTCGCTCATCAGCAATATCGGCCTGCTCGGTGGCAGCGTCAACGGCGCCTTCGCCGTCGGCAGCCTGGTCGGTTCGAATGCAGGTCTGGTCAGCAATAGCTACGCAACGACGACCGTCAACGGGGAAAGCAGTGTCGGTGGCCTGGTGGGCGAGAATTTCGACGGCACCATCAGCGCCAGCCATGCCAGCGGCACCGTCAGCGGCAGCAGTGGCAAAGTGGGGGGCTTGGCCGGGCAGAATAGCGGCAGCATCATCGATAGCTATGCCAGCGGCAATGCCAGCGGCTTGCGCAATATCGGCGGCCTGGTAGGGGATAATCGCGGCTATGATGGTGCTGTCGCCACCGTGCGCGGCAGCTATGCCAACGGCAATGTCACGGCCACCGAAGACAATGCGGGCGGCCTGGTCGGCTACAACAAGAGCGGTACGATCGCCGACAGTTACGCCAGCGGCGCGGTGAGCGGTGACCGCGATGTGGGCGGCTTGCTCGGTTACAATTCCCGCTCGACCGATAGCGTCAGCAACAGCTACGCGACGGGCGACGTGCACGGCAATGCCAGCACGGGCGCCCTGGTCGGCTACAACGCGGGCGTGGTACGCGACAGTTTCTGGCGCGGCGAGTCCCTGGCAGCCGGCATCGCCGAGAACGAAGGCACGCTGAGCAATGTGCGCGGCCTGAGCGCTGCGCAGATGCGTTCGCAAGCCAGCTTCGACGGCTGGGACATGGCGTCCACCGCCGGCAGCCATGCCATCTGGCGCATCTATGAAGGCCAGACAGCGCCGCTGCTGCGCAGCTTCCTGACCGCCCTGACCGTCACCTCGGATGCTGTCAGCAAGACTTACGATGGAAAAAGTTATGCGGGCGGCCTGTCCAATGCCCGTTATTCGGTCGCCGGCGCTGCCGGTTCCGGGCAAATCTTTTCCTCAAACAATAGCCTGTACGGCGCCATCCGCGATGCCGGTCTCTACAACGCCGTCGGCACCTACCTGTATTCCGGCCAACAAGGGTATGACATCGATCTGCAGGCGGGCGCCCTGACGATCAACCGGGCCGTCATCAGTCTGAACGGCACGCGCACCTATGACGGCAGCGCCAGCATGGCGGCCGGTCTGCTGACACTGAACGGCCTGGTGCAAGGCGAGAACCTGCTGCTGTCGGGTAGCGGTATCCTCGACAACAAAAACGCGGGTGGAAAAAAGGCCATGGCAAACGGCACGCTGGCGCTGGCGGACGGCAGCACGGGGCAGGCCAGCAACTACACCTTGGAGGGCGGCAAGCACAGCGCCACCGTCAACCGCGCCACGCTGAATGTGCAGGGCGTGGGAGCGGCCAATAAAGTCTATGACGCCACCACCGGCGCCACCCTGACGGGCACGGCCGGCGTGCAGGCACTGGGCGATGACCAGCTCAGCGTATCCGGAGGCACCGCCCGTTTTGCCGACAAGAACGCCGGCATGGGCAAGACTGTCATCGTTGATGGCTACATCCTGCAGGGCGCGGATGCGGCCAACTATGTGCTGGTACAGCCGAACAACGTCACGGCCGACATCGGCAAGGCCAGCGTGGTGATCACTGGCGTGGGCGCGGCGAATAAAGTCTATGACGCCACCACCGGCGCCACCTTGACGGGCGAAGCCAGCGTACAAGCGCTGGGTGGCGACCAGTTGAGCGTGGCCGGCGGCGTGGCCCGCTTTGCCGACAAGAACGCAGGCCAGGGCAAGACCGTCATCGTTGATGGCTACAGCCTGCAGGGTGCGGATGCGTCCAACTATGTACTGGTGCAGTCGAGCAACATCACGGCCGACATCGGCAAGGCCAGCGTCACCGTCGCTGGCGTGGCTGCCGCAACCAAAGTGTATGACGCCACCACGGCCGCCGCCCTGACGGGCACGGCCACCGTGCTGGCGCTGGGCGACGACGAACTGCGCGTCGCCGGCGGCAGCGCATCTTTTGCCGACAAGAACGCCGGCAGCGCCAAGACCGTTACCCTCGATGGCTTTGCCTTGCAAGGCGCGGATGCGGCCAACTATGTGCTGGTGCAACCGAACAACGTCACGGCCGACATCGGCAAGGCCAGCGTCACCGTCACTGGCGTGGCCGCGGCGAATAAAGTCTACGACGCCACGACGGGCGCCACCCTGACGGGCACGGCCAAAGTAACGGCGCTGGGCGACGACCAGCTCGGCGTGACGGGCGGCAATGCCCGCTTTGCCGACAAGAACGCCGGAACAGGCAAAACCGTCACCGTCGACGGCTTTGTCTTGCAAGGCGCGGACGCGGGCAACTATGAGCTCGTGCAACCGGGCAAGGTCACGGCCGACATCGGCAAGGCCAGCGTGGTCATCACTGGCGTGGCCGCGGCGAATAAAGTCTACGACGCCACGACGGGCGCCACCCTGACGGGCACGGCCAAAGTAACGGCGCTG
>NZ_LRHX01000024.1:0-1175 GCF_001758645.1 Janthinobacterium sp. MP5059B
TATCCGCAGCTTCGGTGACTGGCTTAGCCCCGTTACATCTTCCGCGCAGGACGACTCGATCAGTGAGCTATTACGCTTTCTTTAAATGATGGCTGCTTCTAAGCCAACATCCTGACTGTTTTAGCCTTCCCACTTCGTTTTCCACTTAGCCAATCTTTGGGACCTTAGCTGGCGGTCTGGGTTGTTTCCCTCTTGACGCCGGACGTTAGCACCCGACGTCTGTCTCCCAAGCTCGCACTCATCGGTATTCGGAGTTTGCAATGGTTTGGTAAGTCGCAATGACCCCCTAGCCATAACAGTGCTCTACCCCCGATGGTGATACTTGAGGCACTACCTAAATAGTTTTCGGAGAGAACCAGCTATTTCCAAGTTTGTTTAGCCTTTCACCCCTACCCACAGCTCATCCCCTAATTTTTCAACATTAGTGGGTTCGGACCTCCAGGGCGTGTTACCGCACCTTCATCCTGGCCATGAGTAGATCACTTGGTTTCGGGTCTACACCCAGCGACTGATCGCCCTATTCGGACTCGATTTCTCTACGGCTTCCCTATCTGGTTAACCTTGCCACTGAATGTAAGTCGCTGACCCATTATACAAAAGGTACGCAGTCACGGAACAAGTCCGCTCCTACTGTTTGTATGCACACGGTTTCAGGATCTATTTCACTCCCCTTCCGGGGTTCTTTTCGCCTTTCCCTCACGGTACTGGTTCACTATCGGTCGATTACGAGTATTTAGCCTTGGAGGATGGTCCCCCCATATTCAGACAGGATGTCACGTGTCCCGCCCTACTTGTCGTACGCTTAGTATCACCGGTCCGATTTCACATACGGGGCTATCACCCACTATGGCTCCTATTTCCAGAGGATTCTGTTATCGGTCCGACTATCACGTACAGGCTCTTCCCATTTCGCTCGCCGCTACTTTGGGAATCTCGGTTGATTTCTTTTCCTGCAGCTACTTAGATGTTTCAGTTCGCCGCGTTCGCCTTGCATACCTATGTATTCAGTATGCAATACCCTAAAAGGGTGGGTTGCCCCATTCGGAAATCTGCGGATCAAAGTGTGTTTGCTCACTCCCCGCAGCTTATCGCAAGCTACTACGTCCTTCATCGCCTGTAATCGCCAAGGCATCCACCATGTGCACTTATTCGCTTGTCCCTATAACGTTAGCCTC
>NZ_LRHX01000025.1:0-588 GCF_001758645.1 Janthinobacterium sp. MP5059B
TTTTTTGTGAACATTTGATATTTTAAGTTAGACGCCAATCCGAAGATTGACGCTGCACTTACATCAAATGCCCACACTTATCGACTGTTAGTTGTTAAAGAACTGTATTCGGTTACTGCTTTCGCGCTATCGACAAAGCGTTGTGTTTGTCAGCTGCGAAGAAGAAAGAGTATGAAGCATTTCGCTAAATCCGTCAACCTTCTTTTTTACTACCTTCACCGTTTCCAGTGATCCCGTTGTTTCGCAAACTGCGGCGTCTCATTGGGGAGGCGAACTATAGCAAAGCTATACGCAGGCAGCAAGGTTTATTCTAAGAAAGTGCAAATTTTAATGCTTCGATGCTATATCACCATCAAATTGACTGGGTAACACCATTCGGGACACCCTGGTATCCATTGACGCTTGCGTAATAGGTGCGATTCACATGCAGTTGCACCAGGTCGGCACCGGCCAGGCAACTACAGCAGCCTCAATAATGGTTTGAACAGCAGTTGATGTCTGCATTTCTGGTAATACCTGGAGAATAAATCACCAGACGAAAAAAAACCCGCCAATTGCTTGACGGGTTTTCTCTACTACGAATAATAA